>NZ_JBFBNQ010000008.1:344489-492492 GCF_040687575.1 Kribbella sp. NPDC056861
GTGTGCCGGGAGCCCTGGGGTTGATGTCGCGATCCGGGACGGCTTGTGCGCCGGGCTGCGAGCAGCGCACCGAACGGCACCCCGTCCCACCCCGGGAGCGCTGGGGCTGATCCCGCGACCGGGACGCCTTGTACGACCCGAAGCAGGACATCACGGCTGAGCAGAAGCTCGACACGGCCGGCTACTCAGTCGCGGCCAAGGAAGTCGTGATGGTGCAGCCAGGTCACATCCACTCCGACCCCGCGACGGTCGAGGAGAGGATCTCGATCTGGACGACCTGATGCACCAGGTCGGCCGCGTCTGCTGGAATCGTCGTCTGCGCTCAGCCGTAGGTAGCGCAGCAACTCGGGAAGGATGCCCGCGTTGCCCATCGCCCAGCCGGGGCGTGGCTCGAGGTCCGGTGGAACCGCCCGGTGTTCGTGGTTCGACCAGCGCACGCCGGTTTCGTCGACGATCGCGTGAGCCGCGAGGTCGTCGACGAGGAGGTCGGCGAAGGCGAAGCTGTCAGCACGCTCGACGATTCGGTCGCAGGCCAGGGCGAGCACGCCTGCGGTTCCACAGCAGCGCCCATGGTTGTCCCAGAAGCCCGGCCGGATCCGGCGCGGTACACCAGACTGTGTGACCGTCTGCCAGCAAGAGTCATCGAGCTGAATCCACGCCGGGTCGCCGGTCACTCGCGCGAGCAGCCTGAAGACCTGCGCGTCGCCTGCAGGACCGTTGCACCAGCCGATGCTGTATCGCTCGATCAGGTCAGGCCGGTGCGGTGGGTCGGAGTGCGGGACGAGGAAGCCGTCAGGACCGGCCTCGTTGCGGCTCACGACATCCGCTGCTCCGGCGAGCGCGAGGTCGATCAGGTCTTGGCGGCTTGCCGCGTCACCGATGGCGGCCAGTGCGTAGACGATGCCCAGCGTGCCGTGCGCGATGTGGTGGGACCGGGGCGGGGACGGACGCACCGGCCAGTTCACGCCGCCTTCGGTCCGATCGGCCGTTGTCAGGTACGGCGTCACGGCAGCGACCGCAAGATCCAGGTCGCCGGCGGACAATGCGCCGAGCCCGATGCCCGCGTTGCCGGCGAAGAGTTCGAACATCGGTCCCCAGCGTTGACCGTCGAAGCGATCCCGGACCCGGTCGAGCGCTTGGCATGCCGCGTCGTGCCGGCCAAGGGAGTGCAGAGCGGCGGCGACGCCTGCCAGACCGAAGTACAGCGACGAGTCCTCGATGGTGTCTATGCGGGCCACCAGTTCGTCGGCGCCGACCGTGACTGCCTGGTGATAGCGATCGTCATCGAAGTGCTGTGCAGCTTCTTGCAGCGCGAGCACTATGCCGGTCAGCCCGTGATAGAGCGACAGGTCTTCGAGGTCGAGAGTGCCGCCGTCCGAGTGACCGTCCGGACCGCCGACCACGCCGTACACGCGCTGCAGCCCGTTTCCGCCCAGGTGGCGGACGCTGTCGAGCAGCCAGTCAGCTGCTCCTCGCGCGAGGGTCGTCGCTTTCGCTGTACGCGCGGAGCGGTCTGGGGTGCTCATCGCAAGCCCAGCGAGTGCTGAAGGACCAAGGCGGCTGCTCCGTGGAGGGCTGCTTGGTGCGCGGTGTGGGAGAGAGATACCTCCAAGTGCGTGGTGGCCAGGGGCAACGATCTGGCATAGATCGTTTCGCGGATACCGGCCAGGAGGTGGTCGCCTGCTTGGGACAGGGAGCCGCCGATCACCAGGACCGATGGGTTGAGCAGGCTGACGCAGGCGGCCAGGACGGTACCGATTTCGCGGCCTGCCTGGCGGACGGCTTGGATGGCGACGGGGTTGCCGGCGCGGACCAGGTCCACGATCTGCTGGCTGGTCTCGGCAGGTAGGCCGGCCGCTCTGAGCCGAGCGGCGATCGCGGCGGCTGAGGCGACGGCTTCCAGGCAGCCGGTGTTGCCGCAGCGACAGAGCTCGGTGTGGCCGGGGGCCTGGATGTGGCCGATGTCGCCGGCCGCGCCTTGGGCACCGCGATGGAGACGACCGCCGCTGATCACTCCGGCGCCGATCCCGGTGGCGACCTTGACGAACAGGAGGTGTTCGACGTCGGGGTACTGCTTGGCGTGCTCGCCGAGGGCCATCAGGTTCACGTCGTTGTCGACCAGGACCGGGTGGCCGAACTCCTGCGTGAGTCGGCCGACGACGTCGTACGAGTCCCAGCCGGGCATGATCGGCGGGTGGATCGGGCGGCCGGTGAGGTGCTCGACCGGGCCGGGCAGACCGACGCCGATACCAGCCAGCTTGCCGGTCGGGTGGCGGTCCAGCAGGACGCGTGCTTGATCTGCCAGGGCGCTCAGGACAGCTTCGGGGCCGGCGGCAATGTTCTGCGCGCTGGTGGTGCTGTCGAGGATGTCGCCGGTCAGGTCGGCGAGCGCGACACTCAGATGTGTCGCGCCCACGTCCGCGGCCAGCACCAGTCGAGCAGCCGGGTTGAGCCGGAAGCGCGCCGGTGGGCGGCCGCCGGTCGACTCGGCTGCGTCGTGCGGCACCACGAACTCCTGCGCGACCAGCATCTCGAGCCGCCCGGTCACGGTGGATCGCGCCAGTCCGGTCAGATCCATCAGTTGGTTGCGGGTCCGGGGCTCGCCGTCCAGCAGCAACTGCAGCAGGGGATCCGGCTCCGCTGCCGTGGTGCTGAGATCGTCGGCCATGAGACTTCCGCCGTTCGGTGGTGGACTTTTGTTTGACGGGAGACAAAAGTTTCACATAACGTTGCGGCCATGTCCAACGCAGCGCGCAAGCTCAGAGTCGGGATCGTCGGTGGCGGCTTCATGGGTCGCGTGCACGGCCGGTCCGCCCTCGTGGCGGGGGCCCAGATCGTCGGCGCGGTCGGGTCCAGCCCCGAGCGAGCGGAGGCCGCGGCCGAGGCGTCTGGCGCCGAGCGCGGCTTCGCGACCCTGGACGAATTGCTTGCCGCGGACATCGATCTCGTCCACGTCTGCACGCCGAACAACACCCACCTGCCGGTCACCCTGCAAGCCCTCGAGGCGGGCAAGCACGTGATCTGCGAGAAGCCGCTGGCCACCTCGGCCAAGGACGCGACTGGGTTGCTCGCTGCGGCGCTGGAGGCCGATCGGGTCGCCGCTGTGCCGTTCGTCTACCGCTACCACCCGATGGTGCGCGAGCTGCGGACCAAGATCGCCGAGGGGGAGGCCGGGCAGATCACCAGCCTGCACGGCAGCTACCTGCAGGATTGGCTGGCCGGTGAGAACGATCAGAACTGGCGGGTGGACGATGCCGCCGGCGGTCCGTCGCGCGCGTTCGGCGACATCGGCTCGCACTGGTGTGACCTGACCGAGTTCGTGACCGGCGACAAGATCGCCGATGTCAGCGCCCAGACGCGGACGATTCGCGCGAACCGCGGCGGCGTCGAAGTACGGACCGAGGATCTGGCGACGGCGCAGTTCCGTACTGCGGCTGGTGTCGTCGGTACGGTGGTCGTCAGCCAGGTCGCGGCCGGTCGCAAGAACCGCTTGTATCTGGAGGTTTCCGGGACGGAGTCGAGCTTCGGGTTCGACCAGGAGGACCCGGATCGCCTGTGGGTGGGGCGTCGCGCGGCGAGCCAGTTGCTGACCCGCGATCCGGACACCCTCAGCCCGCCGGCTGCCCGGGTCAACCGGCTGCCTGCCGGTCACGCCCAGGGCTATCAGGACGCCTTCGATTCCTTCGTCGCCGATACCTATGCCGCCGCGCTGGACGGCGATCAACCGGACGGCCTGCCGGACTTCGCGGCCGGTGCCCGCTCTGCCCATCTCGTCGACGCCGTACTGCGGTCCGCTGCCGCGGACGGCGCCTGGACCACTGTCGAAAACTGAACCGAGGAGCCTGCACATGCCACGCCCGATCACCCTGTTCACCGGTCAGTGGGCCGACCTGCCCTTCGAAGAGGTCTGCACCCTGGCCTCGTCCTGGGGCTACGACGGTGTCGAGATCGCCTGCTCCGGCGATCACTTCGACGTCCAGCAAGCCATCGACGACCCGGACTACATCGCCGGCCGCCACGAGATCCTCGAGCGGCACGGTCTGCAGGTCTTCGCGATCTCCAACCACCTGGTCGGGCAAGCGATCTGCGACGACCCGATCGACTTCCGGCACCAGGCGATCCTGCCGGCCCGCGTCTGGGGCGACGGCGATCCCGAGGGCGTCCGGCAACGGGCGGCCGAGGACATGAAGAACACCGCGCGCGCCGCGGCCAAGCTCGGCGTGAAAACGGTGATCGGCTTCACCGGATCGTCGATCTGGCAGTACGTCGCGATGTTCCCGCCGGTCCCGGCCGAGCGGATCGCCGCCGGGTACCAGGACTTCGCCGACCGGTGGAACCCGATCCTCGACGTCTTCGACGAGGTCGGCGTGCGGTTCGCGCACGAGGTGCACCCGTCGGAGATCGCCTACGACTACTGGACCACCACGCTGACCCTGGAGGCGATCGGTCACCGCGAGGCGTTCGGGCTGAACTGGGACCCGAGCCACATGGTCTGGCAGGACATCGACCCGGCCGCGTTCCTGTGGGACTTCAAGGACCGGATCTACCACGTCGACTGCAAGGACACCCGGATGCGGGTCGGCGGCGGCCGCAACGGCCGCCTCGGTTCGCACCTGCCCTGGGGCGACCCGCGCCGCGGCTGGGACTTCTACTCGACCGGCCACGGCGACGTGAACTGGGAGGACTGCTTCCGGGTCCTGAACTCGATCGGCTACGAAGGCCCGATCTCGGTCGAGTGGGAAGACGCCGGGATGGAGCGCAAGGTCGGCGCCGCCGAGGCAGTCGACGTCATCCGCAAGCTCGCCTTCGACAAGCCGGAAGGTTCCTTCGACGACGCCTTCGCCACCGACAAGTAGCACTCCACACGGCGGCCTCGGGTAGTACTCCGCGCGGCAGCTCAGGGTGATAGCTCCGCGCAGCCGTCGCGGGTGGTAGCTCCGCGCGGCAATGCAGAGTGGTAGCTCCGTGCAGCCGTCCCGGGTCTTGGCTCCATGCGACGGCCTCGGGTTGTAGCTTCGCGTGGTATCGCAGGTGGTAGTTCTGGCGGTGCGGCACTCCACGAAGTGCCGCACCGTGCAGGTAAGGCTCGCGCTCTAGCTGGTAGTTGTCAGCTGGAGTGGCGGAGAAGACGCGGATGCCTTCGGGCTAGGGCGCGCGCCGGATCCCGGTGAGCTGCTTGCTTGCAAGCTCGGTGCCTCGGTCGCGGGCTGCCTCCCACCCGGTGAATCGAGTCGCCGGTTTCCGGTCCAACGAGATGCGCACCCTGACCGACTAGGTGATTGGACTCTTCTGCGCGCCGGTTGTTGCGTTGGTCGACGTACAGGACAGGCCGCCGACCTGGTCATCGAGTCCTCCGGCTCCTCAGCCGCCGTGCGGATGTCGTTTGGCGAGCCGGGCTGTGTGGTGGAGTTCGAGACCGGCGGTAGGTCCGGGGCGAACGAGGACGGCGGCGCGGCCGGGTTGTGGCGGCGGTTGCTGTTCCGTGATACCGAGCACTCGGCGGAAAGCCGACCAGGACGCAGGCCCGCTAGCTCAGTGGCGAGTCGCCCAGAGAGCCGCCCAGCAACGGTCCACCGACGGTGGCCGGGGCGAGTCGATCAGGAAGCCGCCCAGCGACGGTGGCCGAGGTGAAGATCGTGCGGGAGAGCTCAGCTACTCATCGGGGGCCTGAATCACGGGTAGGGTCCGCGTTCATGGACATGCTGAGGGGCGAGCAGATCGCGGCCGAGAACCTGACGGACTGGCGCAAGCTCGCCCAGGGCTTGCATGCCCGGTACGTGATCGATGACTTCAGTGCCGGCGCACGGTTCGTCGCCGCAGTGGCCGAGGCGGGCGACCTGCTCGGCCACCATCCGCGCGTGGCGATCGGCAACGGGTACGTCGACCTCAAGCTGGTCACGGACGACGCCATCTACCGCGACGACGACGGTACCGAGTACGTCATCGAATGGGTGACTCAGCAGGACGTCGACCTAGCCCGCCGGATTGCCGAGATCGCCGCCGACCACGAGCTCGCCGCCGACCCGGCTTCGGTCAGCGACCTCGAGCTCGGTCTCGACACGGTCAGCTCCGCCACCATCGCCCCGGTGTGGGCCGCCCTGCTGACCGGGAACGCCGACGCCCAGGGTCGAGGGACACCCGGTGACGAGATCCGGGACGCCCTGGGACGAGTCCCGAACCTGTGGTTCGGCGACGGCGACGGCGACGATTTTGAGACCTCGCGTCAGCGGTTCCATATCGAGGTCTACGTGGCACCCGAAACAGCCGAGCGGCGGATCGCCGCCGCCGTTGCCGCGGGCGGCACCGTCGTCGATGACAGCAATGCGCCTTCGATGACTGTCATCGCTGACCAGGACGGCAACAAGGGCATCGTCTGCGTCGACATCTCCGCCGTGAAGAAGGACTGAACTTTCCCCCAGCGGCGTTGCCGGCTGAGGCCATGCTCAAGTCGAACGTCGTCGCCAGAGCCATGCTCAAGTCGAACGTCGTTGCCAGAGCCATGCTCAAGTCGAACGTCGTTGCCAGAGCCATGTTCAAGTCGAACGTCGTTGCCAGAGCCAGGCTTAAGCCGAACGTCGTTGCCAGAGCCAGGCTTAAGCCGAACGTCGTTGCCAGAGCCAGGCTTAAGCCGAACGTCGTTGCCAGAGCCAGGCTGAAGCCGGACTCGTCGTCAGAGCCAGGCTTAAGCCGGACTCGTCGTCAGAGCCAGGCTGAACAGTCCCGGACCTCATCAGCTTGACCGGTCGAGTGAACAGACTGCTCTGACTTCGGTGCGCGTTGCTCGGCCGCGGGCTCGGGCCGAGGCAGCGTGCTGCCTCTTACGCGGTGGAGGGCCGATCAGACCGCTCTGACTTCGGCGAGTTGTTGCAGGGCGAACTCGTGGCCCCAGCAGCGGGCGGCGTCCCAGGCGGTGAAGGCTTGGGTGGCGATGTCGTGTGCGGTCTCGCTGAGGGCGGCGGCGTTGTAGGGCAGCAGCAGGTCGAGGTCCGCGACGTCGACGTGGGACTCGTCCCAGTCGATGATGCCGACATGATCGGCGGTCAGGCGGATGTTTCCTGGTGTCGGGTCGCTGTGGACGACGCAGGTCTGGTGGCCGGCGAGTCGTGCCCAGGCTGCTCGGCAGCGGGCGACGCCCTCAGCAGGCATCGCGTTGAGGTCGATCTTTGTACCGGTGTCTGCGTGGAGCAGGTCGGTCGACGAACGCCAGCCTGGGCGCTGCGGCCAGTGCTGCGTCAACCGGTGCAACTGGCGCAGTGTGTCGGCGACGCGACGCCAGTCGGTCTCTGTCTCGGGTGGTTCGCCTTCCACGTAGGACATGACCATCAGACCGTCAACGAACAGTTGGCCAGTTGTGGTGGCGATCGGCACCGGCACCGTCAGGCCTTGACGGTCTAGGTGCTGCAGCAGGTCGGCCTCCCAGGCGAGATCAGCATCACTGCGGGCGCCGAGACGGGCGACTGCTCGCTGGCCGTTGAGATGCACGCTCCACACCTCGTTGACGACTCCGCCGGCGAGCGGTTCGATCCTGGCGACGTCGTCACCCCATTGCTTGAGTGCTTCCCATCCCATGGGGCAGATCCTGCCCGTGGTGGGGATGGGTGCGCAGGTCGGGGTACGGATCGAGGTTCTTTCGATGGTGGAGTCAGGTGAGTTCCAGTTGGACTTCGACGATCCAGTTGGTCTGGTCCTCGCCGTCGGCTTCGAGGTAGTGCTCACGCCAGATGTAGGTCGAGGTTGCTCGGCCGGTGGTTTCTGCCCAGCGGGCGAGTTCCTGGTAGGCGGTGGAGATGGTGGTCATCGGGCCGTGGTGGATGACGGCTGCCACCTCGGTCGCGGGCAGGACGTGGTTGGTGAGGCCGGGGATTGGTTCGCCTGAGAGTGCGTAGCCGGCGGTGACTTTAACGGTCACGCCGTTGCTGTCGCTGCTGCCGTCGCCGTCGCCGCGGCTGTTGTGGTTGCCGCTGCCGCTGCCGCTGCCGCTGCCGCTGCCGCTGCGGCTGCCGCTGTCGTCGCCGCTGGCGCTGGCGCTGCTGGTGCCGGGGTTGGGGGTGGTGCCGGGGGTGGGGGTGTCTGGGTGGGTGGCGGCCTTGGGGGTTGGGTGGTAGCGGGCTATTGGGGTGGTGCGGTCTGCGTGGGCTGCTTCCATCTGGGTGATGACCTGGTCGAACAGGGTTTGCACCACGGCGCCGGTTTGTTGGCGGCTGGCGTCTTGGGCTTCTGCTGAGAGGGCGGCGAGGGTGACTGGTTCGAGGTGTTTGAGGGTGACGGTCATGGGGGTCTCCTGCTCGATCAGTCGGAGTCTTGCCTGGACGCGGTCGAGGGTGTGGCGTTTATGGCGGACCTGGCGTTCGAGTTCGGCTTCGCGGAGGCGGAGCATGCCGTGGAGTTCCGCGGGGGCGATGCCTTCGTGGAGCAGGGTTCGCACCTCGTCGAGGGTGAAGCCGAGGCCTTTGAGGGCGAGCAGCTGGTTGAGTGTGGTCAGCTGCGTCACGGAGTACGAGCGTCGGCCGGTGTGAGTGTTGACGTGGGCGGGGACGAGGAGGTCGAGGGCGTCGTAGTGGCGCAGCATGCGCGTCGAGACACCGCCGAGCCGGGCGAATTCTCCGATGTTCATCATGTCCTCTTCACTGTCCGACTTCACACAGTGTCAACTGCAAGCGCTGGAGGGCAGGAGATGTGTGGCGGCGTGGTGGTCTACTGGTTCTGCCTGGTTGCTGGGCGCAAAGAAGTGCCGGGTACGGAGTGCAGGGTAGGGAGTGGTTGTGGAGCTTGACTGGAGTCTTGGGGAGTACGAGTCGACGGGGGAGGCGTTGCTGCCGGTCTCTGAGGTTGTGGTGGCGATGTCGGAGCCGTTGGCGGGGAAGCGGGTTGTCGACCTGGGGTGTGGGACGGGGAACGCTGCGCTGCTGGCTGCCGCGCGTGGTGCTGTGGTGACGGGGGTTGATCCGGCGGCCAGGTTGGTGGAGGTTGCGCGGGAGCGGGCTGCCGAGCGTGGGGTGCAGGCGGAGTTCTTGGCTGGTGATGCGGGGGCGATTCCGGTTGAGGACGGTACTGCGGATCTGCTGGTGTCGGTGTTTGCGGTGATCTTTGCGCCGGATGCCGATGCGGCGATCGCGGAGATGGCTCGGGTGACTGCGCCCGACGGGGTGATTCGGCTGACGTCGTGGGTGCCTGGTGGGTCGATGATGACGATCAACAATGTCGCGGGGCGGTTCATGGGTGAGGTTTTCGGTGGTGGGCCGGCGCCGGAGCCTGGGGCGCCGAAGCCGCTGGCTTGGCATGACGAGGCGGCGCTGCGGGAGGCCTTCGCGAAGTACGGGCTGATGGTGGAGGTCGAGCGGCGGTCGATGCGGCTCACGGCGAAGTCGGCTGAGGAGTATCTGGCGAAATCGGCGCGGCATCCGATGGCAGTGAGTGCGGCGCAGGCGCTGGCATCGAGGCCCGATGGCGCTGAGTTGCAGGCTGAGCTGCAGGGGCGGTTGCTGGCCGCGGTACGGGAGATCAACGAGGATCGGGAGGCTTTCCAGGTCTCCAACGACTACGCGATCGTGACCGCTCGTCGTGGGTGATGTCGAAAAGCGCCGGGCGTCTTCGTACAGAAGATAAAAGGAGATCGACATGGTGCAGGTTGTGGTGGACGGGCTGGCGTACGGCGAATCGGCGCGTTGGCATGACGGGCGGTTGTGGCTGGCGAACTGGGGGACCGGTGAGGTGCTCGCGGTCGGCGCGGATGGTCGTCGCGAGGTGGTGGTCAGCGTGCCGGCGGAGACGATTCCGTTCTCGATCGATTGGACGCCTGACGGGACGCTGCTGGTGATTGCCGGTACGACGCTGTTCCGCCACGTCGATGGTCAACTCGTCGCTGCGGCTGAGCTGGGCGGGATCGCCGAGATCTTCAACGAGATCGTGGTCGACTCTCGCGGGAACGTGTTCGTGGACGGCGGGTGGTTCGACTTCTCGCGGCCTGGAGTGATTGCTGTGGTGACGCCTGACGGGCAGGTCCGACAGGTTGCCGATGGCATCGTGTTCGGGAACGGGATGGCGATCACGCCGGATGACTCGACCTTGATCGTTGCGGAGTCGCAGGGCCGTTGTCTTACTGCGTTCGACATCGCGTCTGACGGCAGTCTTGGCCATCGCCGGGTGTGGGCCGACCTCGGGGAGGGGCATCCCGATGGGATCTGTCTCGATGCCAAGGGCGCAATCTGGTACGCCGATGTGCCGGCTCAGCGGTGCGTTCGGGTGCGGGAGGGCGGCGAGGTGCTTGAGAAGGTCGACCTGGATCGAGGGGCCTTCTCTTGCATGCTCGGAGGGCCCGACGGCACCACGCTCTTCATGCTCAGCGCGCAGTGGCGCGGCTTTGAGCACATGTTGAGTCCTGAGCGGACTGGTGTGGTTTCCACGGTTGAGGTGGCGGTCCCGCACGCCGGGAGGCCGTAGTACTAGCTGGGGCGGCGAGTGGCGACGATCGTCGACAGGTCTGGTGCCAGGCGGACTTCGGTGGCCAGGAGTGCGGGGTGTTCGAGCCAGTGGAGTCGGGCTTGGTCGGGTTGGCCTGCGTGTAGCGGCGGCCATTCCTTTAGTGGGGTGAAGTCGTCGATGACGATGGTGCCGGCGGGATGCAGGAGTTGCTCGGGGTTGGCTGCCGGGCCTTGTTTGCCGTTGCCGCCGCCGTCGACGATCAGGAGGTCGAAGGGTGCGTGCTCGGCGATCAAGGTCCAGTCGCCGTGCAGGATCTCGACGTCCGGTACGTCGGTGAACAACTGGGCAACCTGTTCGGCACGATGGGCATCTCGCTCGACGCTGACCACTCGTACGCCGGTACGCCGTCCGCTGATCAGCCAAGCCAACCCGACTCCGCAACCCGTCCCGGTTTCGCCGATCGTGGTGGTTGCTCCTGCTGCGAGGGCTGTCAGTAGGCGGCCTTGTTCGACGCGGCAAGACTGGGGGAAGCCCAATTCCTCGGCTAGGGCCACTGCCGCCGAGACGAGGGGTGGTAGCGGACCTGCGTCTCGGTAGCTATTGGTGCCGGAGAGGGACATGTCGCAGAACCTAGTAGGCGGGCGGAAGCTAGTGGGCCGGAGCAGGGCGTAGTACTGCAGAGAACGCGGCTATGCCGACGGTGAGCACGGTGACCAGGATGAACGAGACCGTGAGGTTGCTGGCTTGGGCTATGCCGCCGATGACAGACGGGGCGATCAGGCCGGAAGTGTAGGTGACGGTTGCTACACCGGCGATGGCCTGGCTGGGGTTGGGGCCGGTGCGGCCGGCGGCGGCGAAGGCGAGGGGGACTACTACGGCTATGCCCAGGCCCAGTAGGCCGAAGCCGGCCATGGCGACCAGGGGTGGCCAGCCATCACCACTAGCACGCCGCCGAGGGTAGCTACTGCTCCGCTGACTCGTACTGTTCGTACCGCGCCAAAGCGGTCGACGACCGCGTCACCGGCGATGCGGGCTACGGCCATGGTCAGCGCGAAGCCGGTGGTGGCGGCTGCGGCGACTCCGGCCGAGGTGGTCAGGACGTCGCGTAGGTAGACCGCGGACCAGTCGAGGCTGGCGCCTTCGGCGAAGACCGCGCAGAAGCCGACGGCGCCTATCAGCCAGGCGGACTTCGGCGGCAGGGCGAAGCGTGGTGGGGCTTCCTCGTCCTCGGTGGGGTAGAGGTTCAGCACCCAGTGGCAGGCGGTGATCCCGGCCAGAGTCAGTACTGCGGCCACTACCGCGTGGTGGAGCTGGGCGCTCACGTCGAGGTGGGCGGCGATCGTGCCGAGGCCGGATCCGATCAGCGCTCCGACACTCCACAGGCCGTGCAGGCCGGACATGATCGACTTGCCGAGCCGCTGCTCGACCTCGACGCCGAGTGCGTTCATCGCGACGTCGGCCATGCCCGCAGTCGCGCCGTACACGAAGAGCGCGGCGCAGAGAGTCCCGAGGCTGGGCGCGAGCGACGGCAGGACCAAGGCGAGCGTCCAGAGTGCGATCAGTCCGCGGAGGGCTGTGCGGCTGCCGAAGCGATGGCTGATGCGCGCGGCCAGCGGCATCGACAGCGAGGCGCCGATCGCCGGGAAGGCGAGGGCCAGGCCGAGTTGCCCGGGGCTCACCGACGCGTGGTCCTGGATCCACGGCACCCGGGTCGCGAACGACCCTGTCACCGCGCCGTGCACACAGAAGACCGTGGCCACGGCGTACCGGGCTTGGCGGAGCTCGATCACTACGTCAACCCCACATCGGGTTCCATCATTCAAACATCTTGATTGTTTGAATGAACATTTCGGTGATAACTTTTCCTTGTGAAGAGTACGGAACGGCAGCGGGTCATTGTCGAGCGGCTGATGGCTGCTCCGCGGGTCGGGGTCGCCGAGTTGGTGACGGCGACCGGCGCCTCGGACATGACGGTCCGGCGCGACCTCGACTACCTCGCCGCGCAGGGCGTGCTGAAGCGCGTTCACGGCGGTGCGGTGGCCGCGATGCCGACCGGGATCGAGCCGCCGTTCGCCGCCCGGGCGACATCGGAGTTGGGGCCGAAGCGGGCCATCGCGCGGGCTGCCGTCGAGCACCTGAAGGACGGCGAGACGATCGTTCTGGACAGCGGTACGACGGCCCTCGAGGTCGCCAAGCTGCTCCGCGATCGGGCCGTCACGGTGATGCCGCTGTCGTTGCAGGTCGCCCAGGAGTTGATCGATGCTCCGCGCGTCCGGTTGCTGCTGCCGGGTGGCGAGCCGCGAGCGGGGGAGTTGGCGCTGGTCGGGCCGCTCGCGCTGGCCTCGCTCAAGGCGTTGCGGTTCGACGTGGCGGTGCTGAGTCCGTGCGCGTTCAGTCTGGACGCGGGGATGACCGCGTTCGATCTGGGTGACGCCGAGGTGAAGCAGCAGGCGATGGCGGTGGCGACCCGGTCGATGGTGCTCGCCGACGGCGCCAAGTGGGATCGCGCCGCGCTCGCCTACGTCTGCCCGGCCGACCGTGCCGACCTGATCATCACCGACTCCGCCGCGCCCGAAGAGTCCCGCACGCTGCTCGCGCAGCGCGGAGTACTGGTCGAGGTCGTGGAACCAACCCTGGAAGGGCTTTCTTGAGCATCGACACCACCGCCGGCGCGCCGCCTCGCGCGGCCCGGGTGGCTACCTGGACGTACTTCGGCCTGAACGGCTTCTCGGTCGGCATGTGGGTCGTGCACATCCCCAACATCGAGCACGCGACGGGGATCTCGCACAGCACGCTCGGTTTCCTGCTGCTCGTGCTGGGCGGCGCGGCCTTCATCGGGATGCAGGTCGCGGGGCCGCTGGCTGACCGGGTCGGGCAACGGCGGCTGGTGCCGGCGGCCGGAGTACTGCTCGGCCTGTCGTTGTTCGGGCCGGGGCTGGCTGACAGTTGGTGGACGCTGGGTCTTGCGTTGGTCGCGGTCGGATTCGGCAACGGGTCGATCGATGTGGCGATGAACTCGCAGGCGGTGGTGGTCGAGCGGGCGTATCCGCGGCCGATCATGGCTGCGTTCCACGCGATGTGGTCGATCGGCGGGGCGATCGCTGCGCTGATCGGGGCTGCGTTGTTGAAGGCCGAGGTGCCGACTGCTGTGTCGTTGAGCGCGGCCGGGGTGCTGGTCATCGTTGTTTCGTTGGCTGTCAGCCGCTTCTTGCTGGAGCCGGAGGTGGAGACGACGCCTTCCGTTGACGAGCCGGAGCGGGTCGCGCCGCCGAGGAAGCTGGTTTGGCAGCTTGGTGCTTTGGCGTTCGCGCTGATGCTGGCGGAGGGGGTCGCGAATGACTGGGCGGCACTGCAGTTTCGCGATGTGCTCGAGACGTCGACCAGTACTGCGGCGTACGCGTACGGCGCCTTTGCTGTCGCGATGACGATCGGGCGGTTCGCCACTGATCGGGTCGCGGCGGTTGTGGGGCCGGTGGCGATCGTCCGGTACGGCGCTCTACTGGCTGCGATCGGTCTGACCACGGTCATCGTGGTGCCGTGGGTGCCGGTGTCGCTGGTTGGCTGGGCGATCTTCGGGCTTGGCTTGTCGGGCGGGGTGCCGCAGCTGTTCACTGCGGCGGGGAATCTCGATCCGCGGGCGTCGGGGGCGTTGATGGCGAAGGTGGTCGGGCTCGGGTACGTCGGCCTGCTGGCTGGGCCGGCGGTGATCGGTGCGCTGGCTCACTTCATGCCGCTGAACCTCGCGTTCGTTCTTCCGGTGGTGCTTTGCCTGATCACGGTTGGCTCAGCTTCGGTGATGAAGAAGCGCTGACGCGAGGTCGTAGGCCGCGGCGCCGGAGGGTGAGTCGAGGATGCCCGCGGTGACACACTCGCGGGCGAGCTCGACTGTTGCCCAGGGCAACAGGTCGCTCGGTGCCGCGACGACGGCGGGTTTGTAGGCGACGTACCAGATTGCGGGGAGGAGGATGCCCCAGACGCCGTCCATGCCGTCCGCTGGGCCGGTCGACACCGGCCACTTGGAGGACAGCAGGTCTGGCAGCAGGGAAGGGACCTGAGCGCAGCCGTCCCAGAGCGGGTCGGCGCCGGCGTAGGTGACATTGCCGACCTGGGCGAGGCGGAGGGCGCTGAGGCAGAGCAGGCAGGGCTGGAGCGAGGTGAGCATCGTCCAGTCGCTGTGGCTGCCGGGAGGCAGTTGGGCCAGGACGTTGACCTCGGCGTGGGCGAGGGCTGTGTTTGCCAGTTGGCTGGCCGGGGCGGCGGGTTCTTTGCTGCGGTTGCGGCCGGTGAGGGCGATGTTGCCGGCTGGGTTCAGCAGTACTGCGCCTACGGGGAAGCTCTTGGCCTGCAAGGCTTCCCAGGCCAGGGCGAAGGGTTGCTGCCAGATGGTCAACATCTCAGTGATTTTAGCCGCGGGGTATTCAGGCCTTGAGCGCCTGCTCCAGGTCGGCCCAGAGGTCGGTGGGGTGTTCGATGCCTACCGAGAGGCGGATCAGGTCTTCGGGGATGGTGGGGACCTCGATCGGCCAGCGGCGGCGGCGTTCGAGCATGGATTCGACGCCGCCGAGGCTGGTGGCGTGGACCCAGAGGCTGGTGGATTCGCAGACTCGTTGGGCGCCGGTCGCGTCGCCGCCTAGTTCGAAGGCGAGGATGGCGCCGAAGCCGGACATCTGGGCAGCGGCTCGGGTGTGGCCGGGGTCGGTGGGGAGGCCGGGGTAGCGGACCAGGGAGACGCGGGGATGGTCCAGGAGGCGGGCGGCGAGGAACGCTGCGTTGGACTGGGCCCGTTCGAGGCGTAGGGCCAGGGTGCGGAGGCCGCGGAGGGCCAGGAAGGCTTCCATCGGGCCGGGGATCGCGCCGAGGCTTCGGCGGCGGAGCTCCAGGGCTGACCACAGCTCGTCGGAGTCAGTGATGACAGCACCCAGTACTACGTCCGAGTGGCCGGCAATGAACTTCGTCGCGGAGTGCATCACGATGTCCGCGCCCATCGACAGCGGCTGCTGCAGCAGGGGAGTGGCGAAGGTGTTGTCGACCACGACCGTGGCGCCCGCAGTACGGCCTGCTGCGGCGACCGCTGGGATGTCGGCGACCTCCATGGCCGGGTTGGTCGGCGACTCGACCCACAGCATGTCTGCGCCGACCACTGCGGCCGACACGGCGGCAGTGTCGGCGATGTCGACCCGATCGACAGTGAGGCGACCCGCTGCCGCCTGCTGGTCCAGTAGGGCCAGTACTCCGCTGTAGGCGTGCTGCGGCGCGACAACGCGTCCACCGACCGGCACTAGATCGCAGACCGCGGCAGCGGCCGCCATGCCAGAGGCGAAGCTCAAGCCCCGGCCGCCTTCGAGGGCGCCGAGTGTCGTCTCCAGTGCGGCCCAGGCGTCGTTGTCGAATCGGCCGTAACCCCTGTTCCCGCCGGCGATGTACGTCGAGCTGAAGACAGGCGACTCGCCCAGCGGCGCGTCAGGCACTCGGGCGGGGCGGCCGGCGTGCACGACGACGGTCGAGGGATCCAGGTCAGGGGTCATGCCCCTGATTGTCCCTGCCGAGTACTACGCCGTCGGGAGCGGGATGCCGCCGCCGCGCAACAGCCCCATCGCCTCGTGCGCCAGGTCCTTGACCTGGGTGCCGTCCGGGTTGTCGACCCAGGTCTGCACAACGATCTCGATGATGTTCATCACCGTGCCGGCGGCCAGCGCGGCGGTGAACTCGACCGAGTCGCCCGCGAGTCGCTGGGTCAGCTCGACGGTCAGCTCGTTGCGCCAGCGCCAGGTCACCTCAGCCAGTCGCGCGCCCACCGACGGCGTCTGCCCGGCCAGCTCGTACACCGCCCGGACCCGGTCAGGATTGCGCTCCAGCTGGTCGAGCACCAGCTCGATCACGCTCTGCAGGCCGTCCGGCAGGTCGAGCTCGGCGGGCTGCTCGCGGAACCAGTTCAGCGCCCCGAACATGCTGTCCTCGACGAACTCCAGGACCAGCGTCTCCTTGGTCGGGTAGTACCGGTAGAGCGTACTCGGCCCCACCTCGGCCGCCGCGGCGATCTGCTCGACCGTGGTCCGGCCGAAGCCGTGGTCGGTGAACAGCTCGAACGCCTTGTCCGAGATCAGCCGGCGGGTGCGTTCCCGCTTCAGCTCGCGAAGCCCCATGGCCGTGCCCCTTGCTCGTACGCCGGTCCAGTACGTGCGGGCAGCGTACACGCCCCGCGACGCGCCGACAGGCGAGTTCAAATGGCTCATGCAGCCATATGGTAGTTACTACCAATTTCTTCTCCTGCTCAAACCACCGAAACGAGGACCTGGTCAATGACCGACACCACCGAGATGTCTTTCCCCGTGGCCCGTCCGACCGGCTGCCCGTTCGACCCGGCCACCGGCTACACCACGCTGCGGGAGACCGAGGGCCTGGCGAAGGTCTCCACTCCAGCCGGTGTCGACGCCTGGGTCTTCAGCCGGTACGACGACGTGCGGTCGGTGCTCGCCGATCGGCGGTTGAGCTCGCGGCTGGCACCGTCGACGCACGTCGTACCGGAGGCGGATCTGGAGCGGCAGGTCGATTCGGGGTCGGTGTTGCAGAACGACGGTGATCGGCACGCGCACCTGCGTCGGCTGCTCACCAGCGAGTTCACGGTCAAGCGGGTGCAGGCGCTCCGGCCGCGGATCCAGGAGCTGATCGAGGACCACATCGACGCGATGCTGGCCAGCGAGGGCCCGGTCGACCTGGTCCAGGCGTTCGCGCTGCCGATCCCGTCGCTGGTGATCTGCGAACTGCTCGGTGTCCCGTACGCCGATCGCGCCGAGTTCCAGGAGCGTTCCGCCGTACTCGTCTCGGTCGATCGGCCCGAGGAGGAGGTGCTGCGGGTCAGCGACGAGATCAACCAGTACATGGCCGGGCTGGTGCTCGCCAAAACGGCGCAGCGCGACGACGATCTGCTCTCCCGGCTGATCACTCGCGCCGAGGACCAGGGCAACCCGCTGACCGTGCCCGAGCTGGTCTCGATCGGCATCACGCTGCTGATCGCCGGTCACGAGACCACCGCGAACATGATCGGCCTCAGCACCCTGGCGCTGCTGCGCAACCCCGACCAGCTCGACGAACTGCGAGCCAACCCGGAGCTGGCTCCGACGGCGGTCGAGGAGATGCTGCGCTACCTGACCGTCATCCAGTTCGGCCTGTTCCGGCAGGTGATGGAGGACATCCCGATCGGCGACGAGACGCTCAAGGCGGGGGAGTACCTGGTCGCCGCGCTGTCGGCCGGCAACCGCGACGCGGTGGCCTTCCCGGATCCGGACCAGATCGACCTGTCCCGCAAGGCGTCCGCGCACCTGGCCTTCGGCTTCGGTCCGCATCAATGCCTCGGGCAACAGCTCGCCCGGATCGAGCTGCAGGAGGTCTACACCCGCCTCTACCGGCGGATCCCGTCGCTGCGGCTGGCGGTGCCGTTCGAGGAGATCAAGTTCAAGGACAACACCCTCGTGTACGGCGTGACGGCGCTGCCCGTCACCTGGGACCGCTGAGCGGAAGGGGAGCTCGATGATGGATGTGAAGATCGACGAGGACAGTTGCGTCGCGGCCGGCCAGTGCGTGCTGGCGGCCCCCGACGTGTTCGATCAGCGCGACGCGGACGGCGTCGCGATCCTGCTGCAGCCCCCGGCGGCCGCCCAGTACGACGCCACTCGGGAGGCGGCGTTGCTCTGTCCGGCCCGGGCGATCCACCTGACCGAATGAGGCGGTGAACCAGGCATCACTCACCGAGATCTGAAGAGGTCTTAACTAAACCCTGGTCAAAGCCGCCCTGAACTGCCGCTATCGTCGAGTCGGTGAGTCAGTACTCGAAAGAAGAAAAAAGCAAGCCCCGGGTCGCGGTTGTTTTCGGCGGCCGGTCGAGCGAGCACGCGATCTCCTGCGTCACCGCGGCCAACGTGCTGCAGGTGATCGACCGGGACAAGTACGACGTCGTACCCGTCGGGATCACCACCAGCGGCCACTGGGTGCTGGAGAGCGGTGACCCGGAGCGGCTGTCGATCACCGACGGCAAGCTGCCGGAGGTCGACGTGACCGCGCTGCCGGTGCTGTTCGGCGCCGACCGTGAGCTGATCGTCAGCGAGCCGGGCGAGGTGCCGAGCACGCTGGGCGAGGTCGACGTCGTCTTCCCGCTGCTGCACGGCCCGTGGGGCGAGGACGGCACGCTGCAGGGACTGCTGGAGATGTCCGACATCCGGTACGTCGGCTCCGGTGTGCTGGCCAGCGCCGTCGGCATGGACAAGCACTACATGAAGGTCGTCTTCGAGGCCGCCGGGCTCGGGGTCACGCCGTACGTCGTGATCCGCGACCGCGACTGGACCCGCGACCCGCGGGCCTGCCGGGACGCGGTCGACAAGCTCGGCTACCCGGTCTTCGTGAAGCCGGCCCGCGGTGGTTCCAGCCTGGGGATCAGCAAGGTGAACAGCTTCGAGGAGATCGACGCGGCCGTCGCCGAGGCGCGGGCGCACGACCCGAAGGTAATCGTCGAGGCGTCCGCGAAGAGCCCGCGCGAGATCGAGGTCGGCGTCCTGGGCGGTCTCAACGGCGGTCCGGCCGAGGTCAGTGTCTGCGGTGAGATCTCGGTCTCCGGTGGCGGACACGACTTCTACGACTTCGAGGCGAAGTACCTGCCGGAGGGCGAGGAGTACACCGCGCTGTCGGTGCCGGCCGAGCTGCCGGAGCACATCGCGGCCGAGATCCGGGAGAAGGCGCTGGTCGCGTTCGACGCGATCGAGGGCGAGGGGCTGGCCCGGGTCGACTTCTTCCTGGACGCGGACCAGCAGGTGATCATCAACGAGATCAACACCATGCCCGGGTTCACCCCGACCAGCATGTTCCCGCGGCTGTGGGCCGAGACCGGCGTCGACTACAAGGGCCTGGTCGACCGGTTGCTGACCCTGGCGATGACCCGCCCGACCGGGCTTCGCTGACTTGTGGGAGGCACTCTCCTGGGCAGCGGGCGTGGTGATCGCTCGCGGGCTGGTGTGCAGGAGAGTGCGGAAGGCCCGCGGTGGTCGGTCAGTGAGCGCGCAGCGCTGTCGGTGACGCGATCCTTGGATCCTCGTCGTGACTGAGCGGCAATCGAGTAGGGGCATGGGTTTGCTCTGATCGAGCAGCCCGCCGCCGACCTTAACGACCTTGCCGGTCAGCGCGGTCAGCGCGGTCTGCGCGGTCAGGAGGGTGTGTCGCGGGAACGGATGCGGGCGCGACTGGCCGACTTCACCGCCGGGCCCTGGGTGGTCTGACGCCTGACTTACTGGCAGGCGGCGGCCTTGGTGTTGAGGTATCGCTGGTGCGGAAGGCTGGTGGTCAGTGTCGCGGCCAGCTCGTACGCCGTCCGCGCGCCGGCTGGATCGCCGGATTGCTCCAGGAGATGGGCTCGGACCGCGTGGAGCCGGTGATCGTTGGCGAGGCTTCCCTCGTCTTCGATGCCGGCCAGAAGCTTCAAGCCTTGGTGGGGACCGTGGGCCATCGCGACTGCGACTACGTGGTTGAGCGAGACCATGGGGTTGTCGGTGAGTTGGAGCAGGACCTCGTAGAGCGCGACGATCTGGGGCCAGTCGGTGTCTTCCCAGGAGGGGGCCTCGTCGTGGACGGCGGCGATGGCGGCTTGTAGTTGGTAGGCGCCGACCGGCCCGCGGGGGAGCGCCTCGGTGATGAGGGCCACGCCTTCGGCGATCGAGGTGCTGAGCCAGCGGGAGCGGTCTTGAGCTGCCATCGGGATCAGCTCGCCGGTCGGGCCGGAGCGGGCCGGGCGGCGGGCGTCGGTGAGGAGCATCAGGGCGAGCAGTCCGGCGACCTCGCTGTCGGCGGGGAGCAACGCGTGGATCAGCCGGGCCAGCCGGATGCCCTCGGCGGCCAGCTCGACGCGTTGCAGGGTCGGGCCGGCCGTACTGGCGTAGCCCTCGTTGAAGATCAGGTAAATGACTTTGAGGACTGCGTCCAGGCGCTCGGCGCGGTCGGGTGGGAGGGAGAAGCGGGCGCCGGCCTCCTTGACGCTCTGCTTGGCGCGGGTGATTCGCCGGGTCATCGTCGCCTCGGGGACGAGGAAGGCACGGGCGATCTCGGAGGTCGTCAGACCACCCACTGCGCGGAGAGTGAGTGCGATCTGCGAGGCAGGTGACAGCGCGGGGTGGCAGCAGAGGAAGAGCAGGATCAGGGTGTCGTCGGCATCCGCCGTACGGCTGCCGGCGACACCTCCCTCGCTGGGTATGAGCTGCTCGGCGGAGGGTGTTGCGGAGGCCGTGGTGGAGGTGTCTGCCGGTGGGGCAAGCCAGTCGCTCGGGAGAATCCACTGGGCGACGGTGTCTTCGCGTCGCTGCCGGGCCTGCTCGTTGCGGAGCAGGTCGGTCAGTCGGCGAGAGGCCACCGTGATCAGCCAAGCGCGCGGGTTGTCCGGTGTGCCTTGGGCCGGCCATTGTTGGCTGGCGGCGAGCAGGGCTTCCTGGACGGCGTCCTCGGCGGTGTCGAAGTGACCGTACCGGCGGACGAGCGCCCCGAGGACCTGCGGCGCCAGTTCGCGCAGCAGCTCCTCGGGGACGGACTCGGCCATCAGACTCTCCTTCAGCGGGTCAGCGGGTCAGCGGGTCAGCGGGTCAGCGGGTCAGCGGGTCAGCACGTCGCGGGTCGGCGGACAGGCGGGTCGGCGTGTCAGCCGGGTCAGCTAGGTCAGCTAGGTCAGCCGCGTCAGCGGACCGGCGGACCGACGGACCGGTGGTGGGTCAGCCGACCAGGTCTTCCTGGCCTTCGACGATCGGCCGGACGTCGGCGTACGCGGTGGCTCGCACGTGCTCCGGGGCAGGGGTGTCCGCCAGGCGTGCGGCGATCTCGGTGGCGCGGTCGAAACTGTCGCACTCGACGATCCAGTAGCCGGCCAGCACCTCTTGGGTCTCGGCGTACGGGCCGTCGGTGACCACCGCGGCGCCTTCCTTCGAGCCGAGTCGGCGGGTCAGCACCGGCGCGGCCAGGGCGCGGGTCTCGACCAGCTCACCCGAGGCGGCGAGGTCGTTGTTGAACTTCTCCATGAAGGCGCCCATCGCGGCGAAGTCCTCGCCGGTCCAGGCAGGTTTGTCGTTGTCCTTGCCTGCCATGCCGTCGTAGTCCTGCTGCGAGGCGTAGGTCAGGATCATGTACTTCATCTGGGTCTCCCGTCGTCTGGCACCAACTCTGGTGCCTCTCACGGGATACGTCGATGCCCTCAACAGGAACCGGACATGCACTCACCAGGAACTCTCGAACAGAGTCAGGTGCAGGGTGTGATGAGGGTGTTGTGGGCCTTGACGGTGTCGGAGACGTCGGTCAGGGCGTTCGCCTCCGGGGCGTACTTCTTCGGGACGGCGATCTCCAGGTAGACCTTGCGGCCGATCGTGGTGAAGATCGCGCCGTTGGTCACCTCCTGGGCGAACCAGCCGACGCCGTTCACCTCGAAGCACTGGGACTGGGCCTGGGCCATCCCGGCGGGTGGCGCCACCCCACAGGTGATCTCGATCGGCGGATCGCCGTACGCCGTGGTGAGCGCGCTGACCGGCTCGGTCTTGCGGCGCTCGGCGTCGAGCACCTCGGCCGGCAGCGCCTGGATCAGCTGCGTGCAGGCGTCGGCGACCTCAGGCGCAGGTGACGGTACGGCGAGCTTGGCCGGCCCGGGACTGCAGCCGGCCAGGGCGGCCGCTGAGACAACGAGCGCAGCGACGGCCAGCGCGACCCGGGTGCGGGCGCGCCGGCCGTCGGCTGCGGCGATCGGGCTCAGATGTGAACTACGGGGCACGTCAGCGTGCGGGTGATGCCGGGGACGTTCTGCACCCGGGCAACCACCAGCTTGCCCAGTTCGTCGACGTTCCGGGCCTCCGCGCGGACGATCACGTCGTACGGACCGGTGACGTCCTCGGCCAGGGTCACGCCCTGGACCTCGGCGATCTGTGCTGCGACATCGGCGGCCTTGCCGACCTCGGTCTGGATCAGGATGTAGGCCTGGACCACCACGTCGTTCTCCACTCAGTCGTCCTCAGCTGGTCAGGCCACAGTACTGCAGCGCGGCCGGGCGTACTCTTCGTTGCTCGGTCACCGTACCGCCTAGACTCCACCGAGGCATATGGGAGGTCTGTTGACGTGACAGAGACGTTGGGAAGCACCGGTGAGTTCGGCCTGATCGAAGCCGTCACCAAGAGCTTTCCGCAGGGCGAGGACGTCCTGGTCGGACCGGGCGACGACGCGGCCGTGGTGGCGGTGCCGGACGGCCGGATGGTGATCACCACCGACCTGCTGGTCGAGGGCCGGCACTTCCGCCAGGACTGGTCCTCGGCGTACGACGTGGGCCGCAAGGCCGCCGCGCAGAACCTGGCCGACATCGTCGCGATGGGCGCCCGGCCGACCTCGATCGTGGTCGGCTTCGGCGGGCCGGCCGACCTGCCCACCGCCTGGGCGCTCGAGCTCAACCAGGGTCTGGCCGACGAGTGCGAGCTGCTCGGCGTCAGCATCGTCGGCGGCGACACCGTGCAGTCGGACAAGATCGTCGTCTGTGTCACCGCCTTCGGCTCCCTCGACGGCCGCCCGCCGGTACTGCGCTCCGGCGCGCGCCCCGGCGACGAGGTGGCCGTGGCCGGGCGGCTGGGCTGGGCCGAGGCCGGCGTCGCCGTGCTCAACCGGGGCTTCCGGTCGCCGCGCTCGGTGGTGGAGGCACATCGCCGGCCGCAACCGCCGTACGCCGAAGGGGTGCGGGCCGCGCTCGCGGGCGCCTCGGCGATGTGCGACGTGAGCGACGGGCTGATCGCCGACCTGAGCCACATCGCGGTCGCGAGCGACGTGCTGATCGATGTTCGCTCGGCCGCCCTGACGATCCCGGAGCCGCTGCAAGCGGTCGCTTCGGCGACCGGGGTGGATGCCCTCGCCTTCGTGCTGAGCGGCGGCGACGACCACGCCCTGGTCGCGACCTTCGAACCGGCTGACGTCCCGGACGGCTGGACCGTCGTCGGCACTGTTGCTGTAGGCAACGACAAGTGGCCGGCCGGGACCGTCACCGTGGACGGGGAGAGCTACTCAGGTGGCACCGGGCATGCCCATTTCCGCAACTGATCACGCAGGAGTCCTCATGAACGCCGCCCCGCCGAGGGTGCTCACCATCGCCGGGTCCGACTCCGGCGGCGGGGCTGGGATCCAGGCCGACCTGAAGGCGATGCTCGCCAACGGGGTGCACGGGATGAGTGTGCTGACGGCGATCACCGCGCAGAACAGCCTGGGCGTGCAGGGCGCCTGGGAGCTGCCGCACGAGCAGGTGGTGGCGCAGTTCCGCAGCGTGGTGGACGACATCGGGGTCGACGCGGTGAAGACCGGGATGCTCGCGTCGGTCGCGATGGTGCGGGTGGTGGCCGGGCTGCTGCGGACGCTGCCGGACGGCGTACCGGTGGTGGTTGATCCTGTCTCGGTGTCCAAGCACGGTGACGCGTTGCTGGCCGAGGATGCGATGGTGGCGGTGCGGGAGGAGATCGTGCCGTTGGCGACCGTGCTGACGCCCAACCTGACCGAGCTCGGCCCGGTGGCGGGCATGGAGCTGCGCAGTGTCGAGGATCGTGAGCTGGCGGCGAAGGTGCTGCTCGACGCGGGAGCCTCGTGGGTGCTGGTGAAGGGCGGGCATGACTCTGGTTCGCTGGCCGTTGATGTGCTGCACGGAAACGGGGTGCGGCAGGAATTCAGTGCGCCGCGGGCCGACAACCGGCACACGCACGGCACCGGGTGCACACTGGCGAGCACGATCGCGTCGTACCTGGCCCGCGGGTACGACGTACCGGCTGCTGTCGGCGCCGCGAAGGAGTACATCAGCGGGGCGGTGGCTCAGGGTTTCGCGCTCGGTGGTGGGATCGGGCCGGTGGATCACGCATGGCAGTTTCGAAACAGGAGTGAGTGACAGGTGAACAAGAGCCGCCCCCCGGTGGACGGGCTGTGCGACGAATGCGGCTTCAACTACAGCACCGGTGACCTGCAGGGCACGGTGACGACGCTGATCCGGCAGTCGGCCGAGTGCAGCATGGCGCTGACGAAGGCGGCCGCCGGCAAGGCGTCCGAGGTCGTGCGGATCCGGCCGGAGCCGGACGTGTGGTCGGCGATCGAGTACGCGTGCCATGTGCGCGATGTGCTGGAGGTGCAGCGCTTCCGGATCGCCCAGTGCCTGGCGGAGGATCGGCCGGTCTACGCGCCGATGGACCGGACCGGGCGGGTGAAGCAGGCGAAGTACGAGGACCAGGATCCGATGGAGGTCGCTGCCGCGTTGATGCGATTCGCGCGGGAGTTCGGTGCTGCTGCTCGGGTGCTGACGCCGCCGGAGCTGGGGAAGCTCGGGTTGTACAACTACCCGGTGGTGGCGCCGCGGCCGCTGGGGTGGGTTATTCGGCATACGGCGCATGAGATCCAGCATCATCGGCACGACATCATCAAGATCCTCGCGGTGCTGGAGCCGCCGATCGTTCCGGCCCCGAAGCCGGTGGTGGAGGAGACGGCCGAAGAGCTCGTCGAGGGTAGTGAGATCGAGGCTGAGGATCCGGCGGCGAGTGGTCGAGACTGAGCTCGCCTGAGAGTGAGGTCGGCGCAATCGCGGCGAGCTCCGTCGCGGTGGCTGAGCGCCGCTGCGCCGCGTCGAGGATGACGCAAGGTGGCTCGGACACGCGTCGCGGCTGACACCGGTGTGGTTTCGGGCGGGCACAACGCTCCAGCCCGGGATGTGCGCACGGGTGGGGCGAGGCGCTGGCCCCGAAGAAAGGTGGATCAGCTAGCAACCTGCGCCCTCCGCGAGTGGTTTGGGTGGGCACAACGCTCAAACTGAGACGTGAGTATGGGTGGGGCGAGCTGTCGAGCGGGTTAGAGGGTCGTTCGTTCTGCCCAGGTCGCCAGGGCGGTGTCGGTGGTGATGTGGTCGAGGCCTAGGGCTGCGGCGCCGCGGAGTACGCCGGTTTTCTGGTGGGTGGAGTCGAGTACTGCGGGCGGTGCGGCGCGGTGGAAGGTCATCAGGCCTTCGGAGTAGGCGGTCGCGAAGGCATCGGGGGCGGCGGCTCTCAGGGAGATGGCCAGGCCGCCCAGGGTGACCACCTCGGGGTCGTGGGCGTTGACCAGTCCTGCGATCCCGGTGGCGAGTGCTGCAGCTACCTTGCCGACGGCAGCGGCGACCGGGCTCTCATCGATCCGTTGGAGCACGGCCTCGGCGTAGTTGTAGGGGTCATCCGGCTCGGGCTCCTGTAGATGCCTTGCGAGAGCGCGGCCGTCGATCTCGAGATCCCAGCAGCCGTGTGCTCCGCAGGGGCACAGACGGCTGCGGTCGCCGAAGGGGATGTGCCCGTACTCGCCGCCGGCGCCGGTAGCTCCGCTGGCGGGGCTTCCGTCGATGATCAGCGTGCCGCCGATCCCTACCTCGACGATGAGGTGCAGAGCAGTCCCCGCTCCAGCCGCTGCCCCCATGCGCGCCTCGGCGACCCCGCTGAGCGTTGCGTCGTTCCCGACCAGCAGCGGCAGACCCGTGCCGGCCACGACCGGGTTCAGATCGACAGTGCTCCACCCCAGGACTGGTGCCTGCATCAGATGGTCCGCCCGGACTGTGCCTGCCACTGCCAGGCTGACAGCCAGCAAGCGATCCCCGTACTTCGCCTGAGCACTCCCCACACCTGCCTGAAGCGCAGCCAGTACTGCGTCCGGCCGACGGCTCCGGTGGCGCTTCGACTCCTGATCAACCAGTACGCCGTCCAGCGTCACCACAGCGCTTCGCCAGTCGGCTTGCCGCAGCTCCATCACCAGGACCACCGGCCCGCGCGGATGCGGGCGCAGTACGGTCGTCGGCCTGCCGCGGCCCTGGCTGGGCGCTGGAGTCTCAGTGAGCAGCTCCAGGTCTCGGAGACGCGCAGTGACCTCGGTAGCCGAGCTGGTGCTCAGCCCGAGCTCGCGGGCGACCGCTGCGCGGGTGAGGCCGGGTCGGCGGGCCACCTGGCCGAGTACGTCGGCGGCGGTCTGCCACTGGCCACGTCTTGCCGTCATGGGACCCCTCGGGTTTATGCTCGGAGTACGAGTTTAATGGAGGCGGCGATGGAGTTGCGGCAACTGCGAGCCGTGTTGTTCGACATGGACGGCACTTTGGTCACTTCGGACGCTGCTGTCGAGCGGGCCTGGGTCACCTGGGCCGGCGAGTACGGCGTGGACGCCGACGAGGTGCTCTCCCAGGCTCATGGCGCGCCTGCGGAATCCACTGCCGACCGCATGCTGCCGGGACTGTCGGAGGCAGCACGTCGGGTCGCCGCTGATCGCCAGTTGGAGCTCCAGTACGACGACCTGGTCGGTGTCAGCGCTGCGCCTGGTGCTGCGGAGGTGCTGGCGACTATCGAGCGCCGCGGACTTCCCTGGGCGGTGGTGACAAGCGCGGATCACCGGCTGGCGAAGGTGCGTCTCGGCGCTGCGGGGATCGAGCCGCCGCTGCTGGTGACGATCGAGGACATCAGCCGCGGCAAGCCCGATCCCGAGGGCTATCTGCGCGCCGCCGAACTGCTGAAGGTCGACCCGAGGTACTGCCTGGTTGTCGAGGATGCCGAGGTCGGGCTGCAGGCGGGCCGGGCCGCGGGCGCGATGACGGCTGCTCTGAAGGGCCTCGACGGTGACCTCCGCCTGACTGACCTGCACGAACTATCGGCTCAGCTGGATGGCGCGCCGGGATGACCCAGGTGCAGGACAAGCCGCGGACCGGTACGTCTGCCGACGTGCTGGGCGCGCTGTCGCTGGCCGGGCTGGGCTTCGCGATCGCCGGGCTCGGTGCCTGCGTGGCGCTGCTGGCCCGCGATCTCGACGAGTCGACAGACCGACTCGCGGTACTGCCATCCGCCTTCGCCGTCGGCCTGCTGGTCGTCGCGGCGGCGGGATCGTTCGTCTTGCGGACCGACGCCAAACTCCCCGTACTCCGAGCCGGCGCGCTCGTCTGCGCGATCGGCACGGTCCTGCTCGCTGTCGCCCACAACCTCGTGGTCGCGCTGGTCGGCGGCCTGCTGGTCGGTCTCGGCGGCGCGCTGATGATCCTCGTCGTGCCGCTGATGCTGTCGGGTCCGCGCGCTGCGATCCGGATCGCGCGGGCCAACGCGATCTCCAGTACTACGGGGATTTTCGCGCCGCTGGTGATCGGCACGCTCGACTCGATCGGGCCCACTGGTCGGCTGGCGATGTTGCTGGCGGCGATCCCGCTGGTGCTGCTGGTCCCGCTGACGCGCTCGTACCGAGCACCGACAACGGATGAGAGAGCAGTGAATATCGTCGTGGCCGGAGGCGCCGGTGATCTTTCGCTGATGACCGGCGGAACCGCGCGCAGGCCGTGGGGGAGTGTGTTCGGCGGCTGGTCGCGCGTCGTGCTGGCAGTGGCAGTGGAGTTCTGTTTCGTCATCTGGGCAGTGGCCCGGATGCTCGCGACCGATCTCCCCGCCGGCAAGGCGGCCTTGCTGGCCAGCGCATTCCCGATCGGGATGGCGATCGGTCGCGTGATCGGCCCGGTCAAGGTCGAGCGTGTGTCGGCTCTGCTGCCGGGCGCAGTACTGGCTGCCGCGGGGACCGTGCTGGTGACCGCGTTCGACACCCCGGTGCCGGTGACGATCGGGCTGGGTGTGGCAGGTCTGGGCGTGGCGACGATGTACCCAATCGTGCTCGCCGACCTGATCTCCATCCCTGGTGTCAGTCCGGCGCATCTCTCGTCGCTCAGCGCCTGCGCGTCGGGTGTCGCGATCCTGCTCGCTCCGGCTGCCTTGGCGGCGCTGGCCGGCGTACTCGAACTGCGAGCCGCCTTCCTGATTCCCCTGCCGCTACTGGTGATTCTGCTACTGATCCGGCGTCCGGCCAGACCTCAGCCGGTGACGGTCAGCCCGTAACGCCCCAGCAGTTCACGCAGTACTTCGGGGCCCTGGTCAAGGTCGTACAGCTCGGCATGTACGCCGGCCTGCCGCGCGCCCTCGATGTTGTCCGCGTTGTCGTCGATGAAGAGCACCGACGAGCCGGGCCGGTCCACCGCGGTCAGAATCGCCTTGAAATACGCCGGATCCGGCTTGGCCAGGCCGAGATCGCAGGAGTAGAAGGTCTGGTCGAACCAGTCGCCGTAGCGCCGCTCGTCGTGCATGATCGCCCGGCGGAACGCCTGCTGGTTGGTGGCCAGGTGACAGCCGATCCCGGCGGCGCGCAGCTGCTGGATCCACCCGACGACGACCTGGTCGGCCTCGAACTCGCGCCACAGCTGCAGCACGTTCTCCAGCGATCCGGTCGCCGACCAGCGCTGTAGCACCTCGGCGACAGCCTCGCGGAAGTCGCCCTTGCCGGCGATCGACGGCCGCTCGGAGACCATCAGGTCGTTCACGAAGTCGTCGCCCGAACCGACCGGCACGTAGCTGCTCAGGGCCAGTCGCCAGTCCACGGTGCCCCGCTGGATCACTCCATCGGCGTCGAACAGAACGGTATCGATCGTCTCGAGCGGCATGCCACCCATCCTGTCAGCCGCCGTCGCGCTCGAACTGCCCGGGTCCAGGGCGGGGCCAGGCCCTTGACCGGTTCAGTTGGTATGCGCTTACCTTAGCCATGTCCGAACATTTGTGGACAACTTCTCGCGGAAATGAACATCAGTACTCCCCCTTCCAGTGAAGGCGTAGGTGAGGCGGTTCATGACAGTGACACGCAGGCAGCTCCTGGTGCTCGGCGCCGGAGCAGCGGCCGGGGCGACCGGACTGACCGGTTGTGGATCGCGCAGCTCGCTCGGCGCCGCCGACCAGCTGAGCATGTGGACCTGGGTCGGCTCGGTGAACGACACCCTGATCGGCCAAGCGGAGCAGGCGATCCCGGGAGCGATCGGCAAACGGCTGTCGATGACCCGGATCGGCGGCGACTACAAGACCAAGGTGCTGACCGCGCTGGCCGGCAAGTCGCTGGTGCCGGACATCATCGCGATCAACGACGACGTCGCCACCTACTTCCCGAACGCCGACCAGTTCCACGACCTCAACGAGCTCGGCGCCGACAAGCTCAAGGGCGACTTCCTCGACTGGAAGTGGAAGCTCGGCATCACGCCGGACGGCAAGATGATGGCGTACCCGATGGACACCGGCCCGACCGCGTTGTTCTACCGCCGGGACCTCTTCGAGAAGGCCGGAGTACCGACCGAGCCCGCCGATGTCGCGGCTGCTGCGCCCGATTGGGACGGCTTCATCCAGCTCGGCAAGAAGGTCAAGCAGGCGGTGCCCGGCTCGGCGATCACCGACAACATCACCTCGGTCTTCGACTACGCGATCGCCCAGCTCCCTAAGCGCTTCATGTCGCCGGAGGGCCAGTACCTCGGCGACGGCGACCACATCAAACAGGCCTGGGAGCTGTCCATCCGGGTCGTCAAGGAAGGGTTGTCGGCCAACGCGCAGTCGGGCAGTACTGATGCCAATGCCGTGGTCACCAACGGTCAGCTTGTCGCGTACGTAGGTGCGGTCTGGTGGGCGCAGCTAGGTCCGAAGAACGCTGCTCCCAAGACGAAGGGGCAGTGGCGGGTGTGCGCCACCCCGGGCGGCGCCGGCAACCGGGGCGGCTCGTTCCTCGCGATCACGAAGTACTGCAAGGATCCGCAGGCCGCGTTCGCCTTCATCAGTTGGCTGGAGTCGGCCAAGAACCAGGCCGAGGCGTTCAAGGATCCGGTGCTGTTCCCGTCGACACCGGCCAGCTACACCGATCCGCGGCTCACCGCGCCGGACCCGTTCTTCGGCGGTCAGCGGATCGTCGACGTCTTCGCCGACGCCGCGAAGAAGTACCCGGGCGCCTACTTCAGTCCCTACGACACGATCATCCGGTCGCCGATCGCCGCCGAACTGGTGAACGTCGAGGTGGCCGGCAAGTCGTCCGACCAGGCCTGGCGGGACGCGCAGACGCAGATCCACCGCGAACTCACCCGGGCGGGGGCGATCTGAGATGGCCGTCAGCGACGCGATCCGCAGTACCGGCGTGGTTTCGCGCCCCGACGACGCGCCCGAGCGGCCGCCGAGCAGATACCGCAGAGCGCTGCCGCAGTACGCCGCGGTGTCGCCGTTCTTCGTTCTGTTCGCGATCTTCGGCGCGTTCCCGGTGTTCTTCTCGATCTGGCTGTCGTTCCACTCCTGGGACGGCATCGGCACGATGAAGTGGGTCGGGCTGGAGCAGTACAGCTATCTGCTCAGCGATCCGAGCTTCTGGAAGTCCATCACCAACACCCTGGTGATCTGGGTGATCTCGACCGTTCCGATGTTGCTGCTGGCCCTGGTGATCGCGAACGCGTTGCACAACGCGACCCGGTTCCGCAGTTTCTACCGGATCGCGTACTTCGTCCCGAACATCACCTCGGTGGTCGCCGTCACGATGGTCTTCGGCTCGGTCTTCAGCAACAACTTCGGCCTGCTGAACGCCTTCCTGCAGTCGATCGGGGTGGACAAGATCGACTGGCTGAGCGCGCCGTGGGGGATCAAGGTGGCGATCTCCAGCATCGTGGTGTGGCGCTGGACCGGCTACAACGCGATCATCTTCCTGGCCGGCCTGCAGGCGATCTCGACCGACGTCTTCGAGGCCGCCAAGATGGACGGCGCCTCGCCCCGGCAGACGTTCTGGCGGATCACCGTGCCGCTGCTGCGCCCGGTGATCCTGTTCACCGCGGTCACCTCCACCATCGGCGGGCTGCAGATCTTCACCGAGTCACAGGTGCTGTTCGGCAGCAGTGGCGCGATCGGCGGTCCCGGTGACGGCGGCCTGACGATCGTCTCGTACCTGTACGACAGTGCGTTCGGCCAGCACCAGTTCGGGTACGGCGCCGCGATCGGCTGGGCGCTGTTCATCCTGATCGTGCTGTTCTCGGTGATCAACTGGCGGCTGATCGGCGGCAAGGACGACGAGCGGATCACCAAACGCGCCGCTCGCCGGATCGACGCCAAGATCGCCCAGGAGAAGGCAGCGGAGAAGGCTACGGAACAGAGGGAGCTGACCGATGCGCACTGAGAGAATCCGTACCGTCGTCGGTCACGTCGTGTTGATGTTCGGCGTCGCGGTCTCGATCTTCCCGTTCTACTGGATGCTGGTGATGGCCTCGAACACCACCTCCGACATCTTCACCTACCCGCCGAAGCTGCTGGTCGGCTCGCACCTGTTCGAGAACATGGGCAACGTGCTGGACAACATCGACTTCTTCGGGTCGATGCTGATCACGCTGATCGCCAGTCTGGGCGTCACCGTGCTGGTGCTGTTCTTCGACTCGCTGGCCGCGTTCGCGTTCGCGAAGTACGAGTTCCCGGGGCGTGACCTGCTGTTCGGGATCCTGCTGGCGACCTTCATGATCCCGTCCCAGCTGGCGCTGGTGCCGCAGTTCGTGACGCTGGCCGAGTTCGGCTGGATCGGCTCGCTGAAGGCCCTCATCATCCCCGGCGCCGCGAACGCGTTCGGCATCTTCTGGATGCGCCAGTACGCCAAAGGCGCGATCCCCGACGAGCTGATCTCGGCCGCGAAGGTCGACGGCGCCGGCTTCTTCCGGCAGTACCTGACCGTCGGCCTGCCGGTCCTGCGGCCCGGGCTGGCGTTCCTGGGCATCTTCACCTTCATCAACGTCTGGAACGACTACCTGTGGCCGTTGATCGTGATGACGGACCCGAACAAACTCACCCTGCAGGTCGCCCTGCAGCAGCTGAACGGCGTCTACGGCACCGATTACAGCATGGTGATGGCGGGCGCCCTGATGAGTGTGATTCCGTTGATCGGCGTCTTCTTGATCGGTGGCCGCCACTTCATCGCCGACATCGCCGCCGGCGCCATGAAGTTCTGACCCAATTGACCGCACCTCGATGAGGGGAACCCTCTGTGCAGAACAGCAAACTCCGCTGGGGAATCCTGGGGACAGGAAACATCGCCTCCCGGTTCGCCAGCCAGATCCCCGCGTCCGCGACCGGTGAGCTGGCCGCGGTCGGCAGCCGCAGCCAGGACTCGGCCGACGCCTTCGGTGACAAGTACGACATCCCGCATCGGCACGCGTCGTACGACGCACTGCTCGCCGACGACACCGTCGACGCGGTCTACCTGGCCACCCCGCACCCGCTGCATCCGGAGTGGGCGATCAAGGCCGCGGAGGCCGGCAAGCACGTGCTCTGCGAGAAGCCGCTGGCGATCAACCGGTCCTGGGCGGCGGCGATGATCGAGGCCGCGATCCGCAACGACGTCTTCCTGATGGAGGCGTACATGTACCGCTGCCTGCCGCAGACCAAGCTGGTCACCCAGCTGATCCGCGACGGCGCGATCGGCAAGGTGCACCAGATCCAGGCGTCGTTCGGGTTCCGGACCGCGTTCAACCCGGAGAGCCGGATCTTCGCCGACGACTTGGCCGGCGGCGGCATCCTCGACGTCGGCGGCTACCCGGTCTCGTACGCGCGGCTGATCGCCGGCGCGGCCATCGGGGCGCCGTACGCCGATCCGGCGGCGGTGACCGCGGTCGGTCAGGTCGGGGAGACCGGGGCTGACGAGTGGTCGGTCGCGACGCTCTTCTTCGACTCCGGGATGACCGCTCAGGTCAGCACGGGGGTGCGGCTCGACGACGAGAACCGGGTCCGGGTGCTGGGCAGCGAGGGCTACCTGATCATCGAGGACCCGTGGTTCGGCGGGGACGGCAAGCCGACCCACGTCACGCTGCACAAGGTGGGGGAGGAGCCGCGGGACATCTCGGCGGAGCCTGCTTTCATCTACACGGCCGAGGCCGATGCGGTCGCGGCGGCGATCGAGCAGCGGCAGGCGCCGGAGATGTCGTGGGACGACACGCTCGGCAACCTCGAAGTACAGGACGAGTGGCGCAAGCTGATCGGCCAGCAGTACTCGAGCGAGCGCGACGACGCGGTGATCCCGACGATCACCGGGCGGCCGCTGGTACGGCGTACCGACGCGCCGATGACGTACGGCGAGGTGGCCGGCCTCGGCAAGCCGGTGTCGCGACTGGTGATGGGCGTCGACAACCAGAACACGTTGCCGCACGCCGCGACCATGTTCGACGACTTCGTCGAGCGCGGCGGGACCACCTTCGACACGGCGTACATCTACGGCGGCGGGCGGGGCGAGAAGCTGCTCGGGCAGTGGATGAAGACGCGCGGCAACCGCGACGACGTGGTCGTGATCGGGAAGGGCGCGCACACGCCGTACTGCGATCCGGAGTCGATCACCCGGCAGCTGTTCGAGTCGCTGGAGCGGTTGCAGACCGACCATGTCGACCTCTATCTGATGCACCGGGACAACGAGGAGATTCCGGTCGGCGAGTTCGTCGACGTGCTGGACTCGCACTTCCAGGCCGGGCGGATCAAGGCGTTCGGTGGGTCCAACTGGTCGACCGCGCGGTTCGACGAGGCCAACGCGTATGCGGCGTCGGAGGGCAAGCAGCCGTTGACGTTGCTGAGCAACCACCTCAGCCTGGCGCGGGCGTACGACGTACCGTGGGCCGGTTGCCGGCATGTCAGCGACGACGAGTCGCAGGCATGGCTGCGGGAGCGGCAGGTCGCGCTGTTCCCGTGGTCGAGTCAGGCGCGTGGATTCTTCACGGGACGGGCTCGTCCGGAGGACCGTTCGGACGAGGAACTGGCGCGCTGCTTCTACTCCGAGGCGAACTTCGAGCGACTCCGGCGTGCCGAGGAGCTGGCGGCCAAGTATGGTGTGGGTGCGACGGCGATCGCGCTGGCCTGGCTGCTCAACCAGCCGTACCCGGTGTTCCCGTTGATCGGACCGCGTCAGCTCAGCGAGACGCGGACCTCGTTGCCCGGCTTGTCGGTGGAGTTGTCGGCCCAAGATGTGGCCTGGCTAACAGCTGCCGACCTCGGCTGACACCGAATTGGTGGACGCATCACGTGCTGTGTAACATGGTCCGTCGGCGTCTCGACCCTAAACACGGAGAATCATGTCTAAAGTTTGCGATATCTGCGACAAGAAGCCGATGTTCGGCAAAAGCGTTGCCCGCCTCGGCAAGGGCGCGATGATCCGTCGGGTCAAGGCTCGCACGAACCGTCGCTTCAACCCCAACATCCAGCCGATCCGCGCGGTCATCAAGGGCACGCCCACGAAGCTGAAGGTCTGCACCTCCTGCATCAAGGCGGGCAAGGTTCAGCGCGTCGTCGGCTAGAGCTTCCGGCCTCTCGTAGGCCGACCTCCGTGTAGGGACCAGTGGCGCCCGGGATCATCCCGGGCGCCTACTGCTGTTACCCATCTGTTGCTGTTCCGCCTACTGCTGTTCCCGCTGGCGTTGGCTGTGCGGCCGGCGAGGTCAGCGGGCGCGGGCGATGACGGTCAGTTCGTTGCGGTTGTGGTGGAGCTGGCGGGCGGCCTGGATGGTGTAGTTCTTGCGGAGCACGTCCATCGCCCGGCGGGGTGCGTCGAGGGGGTTGCGGCCGCCACCCTTGAAGGTGACGACGGCGAGGGCGTCGCGGTGCAGGTGGGGGATGGCGTCGAGCATCACCCGGGCGCTGAGGATCTGGTCCATCCGCATGTCGTTCACGACGACGTCGAAGCGGGTCTGGTTGCGGCGGAAGAACTCGCCGGCGGTGGTGTTGACGTGGTGGACGCCACGGTCGGCGGAGACCCGGCGGTCGAGATCGCCGGGGTCGACGGACCAGACCTCCTGGCCGTGCTGGCGCAGGATGCGGGTCCAGCCGCCGGGGCTGGCGCCGAGGTCGAGGGCTTTGCCACCGGAGGGCAGGTCGAGCGCGAAGGTCTCGATCGCCTCCTCCAGCTTGAACTCCGAGCGCGACACCCGATCGTCCGAGCGGGCCAGCCGCATCCGGCCGCCGGGCCAGTCCGACAGGCTGAGGTCGAGGCGGTTGAGGCCGATCAGCACGTTCTTCTTCGAGGCGAAGCAGGACACGACGTACTCGTGACCCGCCCGGCCGACCTCGATCCCGCGCTCACTCAGCGGGCCCTCGAGCAGGTGGTAGTAAGACCCGCCGCTGCTGGCGCCGTCCGTCCACGTCTGTACTGCGAGCGCCTGCGGGTGGCGCGGCAGCTCGGCCAGGATCAGCTCGACCAGCTCATGCGCCGGAGGTACTTCGCTGACGCCGAAGCTCCCGAGCTCGGTGGTCAGATGCCGGATGAACGCGATCCGCCCGTCGTTGCAGGCGGCAGCCAGCTCCTCGATCGAGGGACCGTTCTCCACGACCCGCCCGAGATCACCGCTGACCCGCTCGACCTTCACCCGGGCGCCGAACTCGTCGCGAATCTCACAGACCGCCAGGTCATAACTGTCGGTAGCCACCGAGAAGAGCGAAGCGAGCACGCCACATAGTAGGCGTACCGGTTAGCCTTCCCCGCGTGGATGTGCGCGGAGAGGTGCTGACGACGGCGGTACTGCGAGCTTGGGCCCGTACTGCGCTGTTCGAGCTCGGGCGGGCCCGGGCGGAGATCGACGAGCTCAACGTCTACCCGGTGCCGGACGGTGACACCGGCACCAATCTCTATCTGACCTGGGAAGCAGCTTGCGACGCGCTGCCTGACGGTGAGCTGACCTTCGCTGAGGCAGTCCAGGCGTTCGGTCGGGGGGCGCTGCTGGGCGCAAGAGGCAACTCCGGAGTGATCACGTCACAGCTGGTCCGCGCTTGTGGCATGCGGCTGGCAGAGAACCTCCCGCCGGAGCGGCTGGCCCGCCTCTCCACCTCCGAGGGCGAGGCGGCTCGCGCTAGCGAGACGCGAGCTGTGCTCGCGGATGCGCGGATGAGTGAGGCCGCGGCGTTCGCGGATGCGCTCGGGTTTGCGGCTGACGCTGCCTACAACGCTGTGGCCCAGCCGGTTGAGGGCACCATGCTGACCGTCGCCCGGCAGGCGGCCAATGCGGCTCTGGAGGCGGCTAACGCGGGGAAGAGCCTCGCCGAGGTGTGCCTGGCAGCTGTAGCGGCCGCCCGGGTTGCACTGACCAAGACGACCGAGCAGCTGGAGGTACTGCGCCGCGCAGGTGTCGTCGACGCAGGTGGCGCCGGGCTGGTCGTGATCCTGGGGGCCATGGAGTCGGTGCTGTCCGGGCGAGCACCGGCCGCGACTACCGGCGTACCGGCGCGGGTGCCGCCGCCAGAAGCAGGAATGCCGGGGGAGGCCGGGACCGACCTGGACCCCGACGGACCGGCGTACGAGGTGATGTATCTGCTGGATGCTCCGGACGAGCAGATCGGCGACTTCCGCAAGCAGCTGGCCGGCCTGGGCGACTCGGTGGTCGTAGTGGGCGGTGACGAGCTCTGGAACGTCCACGTGCACACGGACGACGTCGGCGCCACCATCGAGCTCGGCATCGGGATCGGGAAGCCGTACCGGATCCGTGTCACCCACTTCGCCGACATGGCCCACCGCGTACCCGTACCGAACCGAGCGGTGATCGCAGTAGCGGCAGGGGACGGCCTGGCCGCGCTGTTCACCGAGGCGGGCGCAGTAGTCGTCCAGGGCGGCCCGGGTCGCCGGTGCTCGACTGGCGAGCTGCTGAAGGCGATAGAGCGCTCCGGCGCGCCCGAGATCGTGCTGCTGCCCAATGACAGCGACTCCATCGGTGTCGCCGAGGCAGCGGCCGCGGCGGCCCGGCAGGACGGGATCAGGGTCGCAGTGATCCCGACCCGCGCCCAGGTCCAGGGGCTCGCGGCGATCGCCGTACACGACCCTGAGCGAAGCTTCGACGACGCTGTCGTCCAGCTGTCGGCCGCCGCTGGGCAGACCAGGCACGGTGCTGTCACCATCGCCGTGAAGGACGCCTGGACGATGGCCGGCACCTGCCGGATCGGCGACGCGCTGGGCGTGGTGGACGGCGACTTCAGCCTGATCACCGACGACCTGGAGACCGCCGCGACCGGGGTCGTGGACCGCCTGCTGGGCGGCGGGGGCGAGCTGATGACGGTGGTCACCGGCCAGGACGCGGACCCGGAACTGGTCGAGGCGCTGGTGCGGCACGTGCGGCGGATTCGCCGAGATGTCGACGTCGTGGTGTACGACGGAGGTCAGACCAGGTACCCGTTGCTGATCGGGGTGGAATGAAGACCGACATCGACCGTAAGCTCCGCGACTTCGTCGGGGCGAAGACGGCCAAGACCTTCGCCGACGTGCTCGGGATCGAGACCGTCGGCGAGCTGCTGCGGCACTACCCCCGGCGGTATCTGAAGAAGGGCGAGCTGACCCCGTTCGACGAGCTGGAGGTCGGCGACCAGGCGACCGTCAGCGGGCGGGTCAAGAAGGTCACCGTCCGGTCGCTGGACTCCAAGCAGGAGATCCACCCCGACCAGGTGCAGCAGTTCCGCCGGCACAAGACGATCACCAAGGTGGTGGTCACCGACGGCCGCAACGACCTGGAGCTGGCCTTCTTCAACCAGCCCTGGCTGGCGAACAAGCTGACCGCCGGGACGGCCGCGCTGTTCTGGGGCGAGGTGACGATGTTCCGCGACATCATGCAGCTCAAGGGCCCCGGCACCGAGATCCTGGACGAGGAGGACCTCAGCGAGGAGGAGATCGAGCGCCGCGCCAAGCCGTTCCGGCCGCTGTACCCGGCCAGCGGGAAGTTGCCGACGGCCACCATCGAGCGCAGCCTGAAGATCGTCCTGGACAACCTGGAGGAGGTCGACGACCCGATCCCGGAGCTGATCCGGCGCCAGGAGAAGCTGATCGGCCTGCGCGAGGCGCTGCAGAAGGTGCACCTGCCGGAGACCGAGAAGGACTGGGAGGTCGCGCAGAAGCGGTTCCGGTTCGAGGAGGCGCTGGTGATGCAGACGATCCTGGCCCAGCGCCGGGCCGTCACCGACGCGCTGAAGGCCGTACCGCGTCAGCGCACCGTCGGCGGTCTGCTGGACGAGTTCGACCAGCGGTTGCCGTTCAAGCTGACCGACGGCCAGGACGAGATCTGCGACGAGATCTTCGCCGACCTCGCCCGGCCGCACCCGATGCACCGGCTGCTGCAGGGCGAGGTCGGCTCCGGCAAGACCGTCGTCGCGCTGCGGGCGATGCTCTCGGTGGTCGACGCCGGCGGCCAGGCAGTGCTGCTTGCCCCGACCGAGGTGCTGGCGACCCAGCACCACAAGACGTTGACGAAGATGCTCGGCGAGCTGGCCGAGCAGGGCATGCTCGGCGGCGCGGAGCATGCGACCCGGGTGGGGCTGCTGACCGGTTCGCTGAACGCGGCAGCCCGGCGTACGGCGATGTTGGACGCGGCCAGCGGCGCCGCGGGGATCGTGGTCGGCACCCACGCGCTGCTCGAGGACAAGGTGCAGTTCGCCGATCTCGGCCTGGTCGTGGTCGACGAGCAGCACCGGTTCGGGGTCGAGCAGCGGGCGGCGCTGAGCGCGAAGTCCGGCGAGGCGACTCCACACACGCTGGTGATGACCGCGACGCCGATCCCGCGGACCGTCGCGATGACGGTCTTCGGCGACCTGGCGGTTTCCACTCTGACCGAGCTGCCGGCCGGCCGGTCGCCGATCGCGAGCTCGGTGGTGCCGGCCAAGGAGAAGCCGGCCTGGCTGGAGCGCGCCTGGGAGCGGATCCGCGAGGAGGTCGCGAAGGGTCATCAGGCGTACGTGGTCTGCCCGCGGATCGGCGACGACGTGAAGAACGCCGGCGACGAGGAAGGCGAGTTCGCGGCCGGCGCCGAGGACGAGGGCGGCGCGAAGGGCAAGCCGCGGCCGGCCATCTCGGTGACGCAGGTCGCGGAGGTGCTCGAGCAGGTGCTCGGCGACCTGCGGGTGGAGATCCTGCACGGCCGGCTGCCGGCCGACGAGAAGGACTCGGTGATGTCGCGGTTCGCCGCCGGCGAGGTCGACGTGCTGATCGCGACCACCGTGATCGAGGTCGGCGTGGACGTGCCGAACGCCTCGACGATGGTGATCATGGACGCCGACCGGTTCGGCATCTCGCAGCTGCACCAGCTGCGCGGCCGGGTCGGCCGGGGCAAGGTCCCCGGGCTCTGCCTGCTGGTCACCGACACCTGGCCGGCGTCGCCGTCGCGGGCCCGGCTCGATGCCGTGGCAGGCACCAGCGACGGCTTCGAGCTGTCCCGGATCGACCTGGAGAACCGGCGTGAGGGTGACGTCCTCGGGGTGGCGCAGTCCGGCCGCCGGAGCAGTCTGAAGCTGCTCAGCGTGCTGCGCGATGAGGAGATCATCCTCACCGCCAGGCACGTCGCGAACTCGATCATCTCGGTCGACGCGGAGCTCGCGGAGTACCCCGTACTGCGCTCCTTCGTGCGCAGCGCGCTGGAATCCGAAGCCACCGACTACTTGGAGAAAACGTGACAAGAATCGTCGGGGGAGTGGCCGGCGGCCGGCGGATCGGCGTACCGCCTGGCATCGGAACCAGGCCGACCGCCGACCGGGTCCGGGAGGCGCTTTTCTCTTCCCTGGAAGCCGAGTTCGGCAGCTTCGACGGACTCCGCGTGCTCGACCTGTACGCCGGGTCCGGTGCGGTCGGGCTGGAGGCGTTGTCGCGTGGGGCCAAGCAGGTCGTGCTGGTCGAGTCGGATCGCACAGCGGCCGAGGTGATCGCGGCCAATATCAAGGCGGTCGGGCTGCCGGGCGCGACCCTGCTCACCCGGCTGGTCGAGAAGGTTGCCTCTGGCCCCAAGTTGGAGGGGTCGGTGGATCTGGTCTTCGCCGACCCGCCGTACAAGCTGGAGACCGCCGACCTGCAGGATGTGCTGACCACGCTGGTGGCCGGCGACTGGCTGGCCGCCGACGCGATCGTGGTGGTCGAGCGGGCCAAGCGCGAGCCGTGGGAGTGGCCCGAAGGTTTCGCCGCGCTGCGCGATCGCAAGTACGGCGAGGCCCGGCTTTGGTACGGTCACCGGCATGAGTAGGGCTGTGTTCCCCGGCACCTTCGACCCGCCCACGAACGGGCATCTGGACGTGATCGCGCGGGCCGCCGACGCCTTCGACGAGGTGATCGTCGCGACCGGCGTGAACCAGTCGAAGCAGCGGTTGTTCGGGGTCGAGGATCGGATCGCGATGCTGACCGAGATCGTCACGCCGTACGCGAACGTGCGGGTCGGCACCTTCGACGGGCTGCTGGTCGACTACTGCCGGGCCGAGAACGCCGGTGTGATCGTCAAGGGGCTGCGGTCGGGGGCCGACTACGACTACGAGCTGCAGATGGCGCAGATGAACCACCGGCTGTCCGGAGTGGACACGGTGTTCCTGCCGACCGCGCCGGAGAACGCTTTCATCTCGTCGAGTTTGGTCAAGGAGATCGCGAAACTCGGTGGGCCGGTGGCCGATTTCCTGCCGCCGACCGTGCACGCGAAGTTGCTCGCCGCGCTCTAGCGACACCCTGACGACGCGCAGAGCTGCCCCGAATTGGGTCAGACGCTGGAGAGTTGGTAATGTTGTCCACTGGTCTTGTTGAGACCGAGTTTTTGCCTGCCTACGCCTGAAAGGGATGTTCTGAGCACCTTGGACCCGCGGTCCCCACTCGTGATCGATACCCACGAGCTGTCTCGCCGCGCCGGGTCCCAGCGCGAAGTCTCCTTCACGGCCAAGGCACCGCAAGATCTCGGAATCGACGTGATCGGCGTCCCCGAGGGCGACCCGATCCAGTTCGATCTGCGACTGGAAGCGGTGGTCGAGGGGGTTCTCGTCAGCGGGTCGGCCAGTGGCCGGCTGGTCGGGGAGTGCGCACGGTGCCTGGTCGATGTCGAGGACGAGTTCCTCGCCGACGTCCAGGAGCTGTACGTCTACCCGGAGAGCGAGTTCGAGCCGGACGAGGCCAGCCGGATGGAGGGCGATCTGATCGACCTCGAGCCGGCATTGCGGGATCAGGTGGTGCTCGCGCTACCGTTCCAGCCGTTGTGCACGGACGACTGCCCGGGACTGTGCCCCGAGTGTGGGGTGCGCCTGGTGGAGGAGCCCGGTCACCAGCACGAGGACAATGTGGACTCGCGCTGGTCGGCACTGCAGGGCCTGCTTCCGCAGGACGAACGACCGTAGTACGCAGTACCTGCACCAAATAGCAGTACCTGAAAGCTGTTCACCAAGTCACCAGCCAGCCGGCCGGGTCGCAAGCCCCCGGCCGAACCGAGGAGTCATAACCGTGGCCGTTCCGAAGCGGAAGATGTCGCGCAGCAACACCCGGAACCGCCGGGCCCAGTGGAAGGCCACTGCGCCCTCGCTGGTCACCTGCGTGAACCCCGCCTGCCGCGCCAAGCACCTGCAGCACACCGTGTGCCCCACCTGCGGCCAGTACGGCGCCAAGGGTGAGCGTCGCCAGGTCGTCGAGAGCTAAACGGCACCAACCCAGTGAACTCTGCCAACACCGAGTCAATCCCCAGTGGGGGGCTCTACACCGAGCTGAACCAGCGGCTCGGTGTATCGCTGGCTGACAATTTGCTGGAGCACGCCTTCACCCACCGTTCGTTCGCGTACGAGAACGGTGGGTTGCCGACCAATGAGCGACTGGAGTTCCTCGGGGACTCCGTGCTCGGCGTCATCGTCACGGAGTCGTTGTTCCGCAACCATCCGGACCTCTCCGAGGGCCGGCTCGCCAAGCTGCGCGCCGCTGTGGTCAACATGCGCGCGCTGGCGGGGGTTGCTCGCGAGCTGAAGCTCGGGAAGTACCTCCGGCTCGGCCGTGGCGAGGAAGCCACCGGTGGACGGGACAAGTCGTCGATCCTGGCCGACTGTGTCGAGGCCCTGATCGGCGCCGTCTACCTGGACCGCGGCTTCGAGGTCGCGGGCTCCGTGGTGCACACCCTGTTCGACGAGCTGATGGAGTCGTCGGCCCGGCTGGGTGCCGGCCTGGACTGGAAGACCAGCTTGCAAGAGCTGGTCGCGCAGCTGGGCGTCGGCGTGCCGGAGTACGTCATCGCGGAGTCCGGTCCCGACCACGCCAAGACCTTCGAGGCGCGGGTGCGGATCGGCTCGGACACCTACGGGCACGGCATCGGCCGGAGCAAGAAGGAAGCCGAGCAGCAGGCCGCCGAGACCGCCTGGAAGGCGCTCAGAGCAGCCCATCCGGACAGCATCGACCCCTCTCAGCAACCCTGAGCCCGGGGTGCCCGAGCTCCCTGAGGTAGAGGTCGTTCGCCGCGGACTCGCGGATTTCACCACCGGGCGGACGATCGACGCCGTCGAGGTGCTGCACCCGCGGCCGGTCCGCCGGCATCTGGCCGGCCCGGACGACTTCGCCGCCATCCTCAAGGGGCAGACGTTCGCTGCCCCGGCCAGGCGCGGGAAGTACCTGTGGCTGCCGTTGCAGTCCGGGGACGCCGTACTGGCCCATCTGGGCATGAGTGGGCAGTTCCGGGTCCAGCCGGTCGGAGCGCCGGACGACAAGCACCTCAGAATCCGGATCCGCTTCGCCGACGACCGCGGTGAGATTCGTTTTCTCGACCAGCGGATGTTCGGCGGTCTGTCGTACTCCGAAGGCGGCGCCGAGCTGCCGGGGGAGATCGCGCACATCGCCCGGGATCCGTTCGATCCCTTGTTCGACGACGAATTGTTCGTCACCGCCATTCGGCGGAAGAAGACCGGTGTCAAACGCGCGTTGCTCGACCAGACCCTGGTCAGCGGTGTCGGGAACATCTATGCCGACGAGGCCCTGTGGCGTGCGAAGCTGCACTACGCGAAGGCGACCGAGACGCTGAAACCCTTGCAGGCCAGGGAATTGCTCGGTCATGCCAGGGCGGTGATGGGGGAAGCGCTGGCCGTCGGCGGGACCTCCTTCGATGCCCTGTACGTCAACGTGAACGGGGAATCCGGCTATTTCGAGCGGGGTCTCGCGGTCTACGGCCAGGAAGGCTCGCCGTGTCCGCGCGACGGCCGTCCGATCCGTCGCGAGGCGTTCATGAACCGGTCCTCGTTCCGCTGCCCGAAGTGTCAGCCGGTACCGCGACACGCCCGGTGGTGAGCGCGAAATCGTTAATTAAAGTAGCCCAGGTTGACCCAACCCGATCCCGGTGTCACCCTGAAAGACGGCACACAAATTGCGCTCCGCGGACCAGGGGCGCCCATTGCCAGAACCCTTCCGGAGGACAGCACAATGGCCAAGGCTCTTTTAGGGCATCTTGGAGGCACTGACCCGCGCATGCTCGAGCAGGTACGTCTGCTCAACCGGCGTGTCGCCGATCTGGAGGCGCACGTGATGCGCCTGCAGGCTGAGAACGACCATCTGGTCGCAGCCGTACACGACGGTCGTCTACTGACAGTGGACGAGGCTTTGCGCGAGCCCGCTTCGGTCTGACCGACCAAAGCCGTACTACCTTCACCCACCGCACCACACACGGCGGCGGCCCCCGTCCGGGCCTCCGCCGCGTTTCTTGTCGGTATGGCGAGTCCCTGTAGGTACAGTGGATCGCGGAACTACTTCCCCCGGGTAGCGGCAGCGTCACGAGCAGTTACGACGGTTCCGTCGGTATCGTCTGTCCTTTTCCACGGGTTGGGAGCTTTGCCTTGTACCTGAAGAGCATGACTCTGAAGGGTTTCAAGTCTTTCGCGTCGGCCACGACGATGAACTTCGAGCCGGGGATCACCTGCATCGTCGGGCCCAACGGCTCCGGGAAGTCCAACGTCGTCGACGGCCTGTCCTGGGTGATGGGCGAGCAGGGCGTCAAGTCCCTGCGCGGCGGCAAGATGGAGGACGTCATCTTCGCCGGCACCTCCGGCCGGGCCCCGCTGGGCCGCGCCGAGGTGGTGCTGACCATCGACAACACCGACGGCGCGCTGCCGATCGAGTTCGCCGAGGTCACCATCTCGCGGACGATGTTCCGCAACGGCGGCTCGGACTACCAGATCAACGGCCAGAGCTGCCGGCTGCTCGACGTCCAGGACCTGCTCAGTGACTCCGGAATCGGCCGCGAGATGCACGTCATCGTCGGCCAGGGCCAGCTCGACTCGATCCTGCGCGCCACCCCCGAGGGCCGCCGCGGCTTCGTCGAGGAGGCGGCCGGTGTTCTGAAGCACCGCAAGCGCAAGGAGAAGGCGCTCCGCAAGCTGGAGTCGACCGAGGGCAACGTGCACCGGCTTGGCGACCTGATCGCCGAGATCCGTCGCCAGCTGAAGCCGCTCGGACGCCAGGCGGAGGTGGCGCGCCGGGCGGTGACGATCCAGGCCGAAGTACGCGACGGCCGCTCCCGGCTGCTCGCCGACGACATCGTCCAGGCCCAGTCCGCGCTCGAGGCCGAGCTCAAGGACGAGGCGGCCCTGACCGAGAAGCGGTCCCAGCTCGAGGCGGCCCTGCGCGAGGCGCGGGACATGGAAGCCGAGCTGGAGGACGCGCTCCGGACCGATGCACCGGCTCTGCAGGCCGCGCAGGACACGTGGTACTCGCTGTCCGGCTTCGGCGAGAAGATCAAGGGCACCGCCCGGATCGCCGCCGACCGGATCCGCTCGCTGACCGACGAGGCCGAGGAGTCCCGCAGTGGGCGCGACCCCGACGAGCTCGAGCTGGAGGCGGCCCGGGTCCGCGAGACCGAGGCGCAGATCGAGGCCGAGGTCGAGGTGCACTCCGAGCTGCTGCAGCAGGCGATCGAGCACCGGCAGCAACTGGAGTCCCAGCACGCCGAGGAGGAGCGCCGGATCGCGGCGCTGATCCGCGCTGCCGCCGACCGTCGTGAGGGCATGGCCCGGCTGACCGGCCAGGTGAACGCGCTGAAGAGCCGCGCGTCCGCCGCCGAGTCCGAGATCGGCCGGCTGGCCAGCAACCGGAGCGAGGCCGAGGCGCGCGCAGCCAAGGCGCAGCACGACTTCACCGCGCTCGAGACCCAGGTGGCCGGCCTCGACGCCGGTGAGCGTGGGCTGGACGAGGAGTACGAGGCGGCCCAGAGCGTCCTGGACGAGCTGGAGGAGCGCCTCACCAAGCTGCGCGCCGAGGAGCGGGACGCCGAGCGGGAGCGAGCCGGGCTGACCGCTCGCAAGGACGCTCTGGAGATGGGCCTCAACCGCAAGGACGGCGCCGGCGCGCTGCTGGCCGCCTCCGAACAGATCACCGGTCTGATGGGCTCCGTCGCCGCGCTGCTGAGTGTTCCCGCCGGCTACGAGACCGCTATCGCCGCAGCGCTCGGTGAGGCTGCCGACGCGGTCGCGGTGACGCACACGCAGGCCGCGCTCAATGCTGTTGGGCACCTGAAGGAACACGACCTCGGCCGCGCGGGCATGCTCCTCGGAGACGCCCCAGCCGACGACTACTCGAGCTGGCCCTCGCTGCCTGGCGGCGCGACGTACGCGGTCGATGTGGTCGACTGCCCCGAGACGCTGCGCCCGGCGCTGCGCCGGCTGCTCCGCAAGGTCGCCGTGGTCGAGGACGTACCGGCCGCCCGCGACCTGGTGCAGCACCTGCCCGACATCACGACGGCCACCCGAGCGGGCGACGTACTGGGTGCGCACTTCGCGTACGGCGGTTCTGACGCGGCGCCGAGCCTGATCGAGGTGCAGTCGGCGGTCGACGAGGCCTCCGAGAAGCTGATCGAGGCCACGGCCCGCAGCGAGCGGCTGCGGTTCGAGCTGGCGCAGATGGAGCGCGAGCGGGAGAGCCAGAAGCAGTCCGTCGAGATCGCGCTGGCCCGGCTGCACGAGTCGGATGCGTCGATGGCGGCTGTCGCTGAGCAGCTGGCCCAGTTCGGGTCGCTGGCGAAGGCATCCCGTGGTGAGGCGCAGCGGATGGCTGAGGCGATCGCTGCGGCCGAGGAGGAGCGCGACCGGAACCTGTCCGGCCTTGCTGACCTGGAGAAGCGGCTCAGCGACGTCGAGCAGTACGGCGATGACGACGGCGACGAGCCCGACCCGGCTGAGCGTGACCGCCTGGCCGAGGCGGCCAAGGCCGGTCGTGCGGGCGAGATGGAGGCGCGGCTCGCGCTGCGGACCACTGAGGAGCGGGCCCGGGCACTGTCCGGCCGTGCAGACTCGCTGGAGCGTGCGGCTCGCCAGGAGCGGGAGGCGCGGGCTCGTGCCATCGCCCGGGCGACCCGGCGGGCTCGGCAGTCCGAGGCCGCGCAGGCGGTTCACCTGGCGGCTGGGCACGTCCTGGCTCGCTTGGAGACTTCGCTGCAGGCGGCAGCCACCGAGCGGTCGGCCATCCAGGCTCAGCGCGCCGAACGCGAGCAGGGGCTGGCGCAGGCTCGCTCTGCCACCCGCAACCTGAGCAGCGAGCTGGAGCAGCTCACCAACACCGTGCACCGCGACGCGCTGGCCCGGGCCGAGCAGAAGATGCGCCTGGAGGCCCTGTACGAGAAGGCGCTCGGCGAGCTGGGCACCGAGGTGGAGGCGCTGGTCGCGGAGTACGGGCCGGATCAGTTGGTGCCTCCGCTGGTCAAGGACGGCGACGAGAACACCCTGGAGCTCGAGGGTGAGCCGTTCGATCGGGTGAAGGTGCAGAAGCGGCTGAAGGCCGCCGAGCGGGCCCTCGGCCAGCTGGGCCGGATCAACCCGCTGGCGCTGGAGGAGTTCGACGCGATGGAGGAGCGGCACCGCTTCCTCGCCGAGCAGCTCGAGGACCTGAAGAAGTCGCGGCGTGACCTGATGGACATCGTCAAGGAGGTCGACGACCGGGTCGAGCAGGTCTTCACCGAGGCCTACCGCGACGTCGAGATCGCCTTCGAGCACGTCTTCAGCCGGCTGTTCCCCGGCGGTGAGGGCCGGCTGGTGCTGACCGACCCCAGCGACATGCTCAACACCGGCATCGACGTCGAGGCCCGCCCACCCGGCAAGAAGGTCAAGCGCCTGTCGCTGCTCTCCGGCGGCGAGCGCTCCCTGGTCGCGGTGGCGTTCCTGGTGGCCCTGTTCAAGGCGCGCCCGTCGCCGTTCTACATCCTCGACGAGGTCGAGGCAGCCCTGGACGACACCAACCTCGGCCGGCTGCTGCAGATCTACGAAGAGCTCCGCGAGAACAGCCAGCTCCTGGTCATCACCCACCAGAAGCGCACCATGGAGGTCGCCGACGCGCTCTACGGCGTCACGATGAGAGGCGACGGAGTATCAACCGTGATCTCTCAACGAATCCGCGAATCCGAGCCTGCTTAGCCTTGCGCCAGTCCGGATCGGACAGCGGACCGAACCAGGTGAGTCCGCTGACGGTCGTGAGCACCTCCCGTGCCGGGGAGCCGTAGAACTGCCGCTCGAAGCTTTCGTAGGCCTCGCGGAGATCCTCGTCCGTCGGGTCGGCGGCCACCCCGGCCTTGAGCAGGCGGCGCGCCTCGTCGTACTGGCCGCGTTCGACCTTGATCACCGCGAGGCGTTGCATCGCCCAGCCGTTCTCGGGCTCGAGGGCGAGGACGGCGCGGATCGCCTTCTCCGCTTCCTTGGTTTTGCCGAGCGGTAGAGCCGCATAGCAAAGGATGGACAGCGCTTTCGTGTTCTCCGGCTCCAGCCGGACCGCCTCGCGGGCGACCTCGAGGGCTTCCTTCCGGCGATCCGGCTGAGCGACGAGCAGCACCGCGAGCCGGGTCACCGCGTCGACGCGCTGCGGGTCGAGCCTGATCGCCTCGCGGGCGTTCGACTCCGCCTCGGCCCACTGCTCGACGTCCTCGTAGAGCAACGAGCGATGGATCCAGGCGCAGCCGTGGGCCGGGTCGAGCCGGGTGATCTCGGCCGCTGTCTGCATCGACGGCTCGTCCAGGGCGTACTGGCAGCGCATCAGCACGCAGAGGGCCCGGACGTCCGCCGGGTCCTTCTCCAGTACCCGATAGATCGCCGTCCTCGCCTTGTCGTACTGGCCGACGCCCATCAGCAGGTTGACACCCTCGTCGGACCACCACTGTCCGGATCCTTCGTCACCCTCGCCGGGTCCCCACCCATAAGTCACGGTCGAGGAGCCTACTTCAGGCTGTGATGGTCATCGACGCGATCTGGTCGTTCTGTACGTCGAACGTGAAGTGGGACGGGCCGTTGTAGCCGTCGCCGCCTACCTGGGTGGCGATGGTGAGCGGGTTGCCCGGGGTGGAGACCTCGGTGCCGGTGAATTTGACGTTCTTGCCGATGAACTCGGCGTCGCTCCAGGAGCGGAGCTGCTCCGGTCCGCGGAACTGGCGGCCCCAGTCGTCGACGTAGCCGTCCGGGGCGAATGCCGCGACGAAGGCGCCGGCGTCGAGGTCGTCGACGGCGGTCAGTACGCGCTGGACAGCTGCGGGCAGGTTTTCCTGAGTGCTCATGACGCAAAGATAACCAGCGTTTCTCCTTGAACCGATTCGTTCGGCCGTCCGTGTGGGTGGTGTCGAACGTCAACCAGTCAAGGGAGATCGATCATGAAGCGCTTCGCCGTCGTCGTCGGTACGGCCGTTCTCGGGCTGTCTGCTCTCACTGCTTGCGGTGGTGGCGACGAGCAGCCTGCTGCTGCGGTCAACAACGCCAGTCAATCGGCGGAAGGCAAGCTGGCTACGGCGCAGGTCGGCAACTTCGGCAAGGTCGTTGTGGACGGCACCGGTCGGACGCTCTACGTGTTCGACAAGGACACCGCCGACCCGTCGAAGTCCAACTGTGCCGGTGAGTGCGCCGCCAAGTGGCCGCCGGTACTCGCCGGATCCGGTACGCCGAAACTCGACGGCGTCGACGCCTCTCTCGTCGGCACCGTGGCGCGCGCCGACGGCAGCAAGCAGGTCACGCTGGCAGGACTGCCGCTCTACCAGTTCGCCCAGGACAGCAAGGCCGGGGACGCCAAGGGGCAGGCGGTCGGCGGGATCTGGTGGGTGGTCGGCGCGGACGGCAAGAAGATCACCGCCGAGGTCTCGTCGGGCTCCGGCGACGGCTACGGGTACTGATCCGTCCAATGGAAGCGACCGGCGTACTGCGAGGTCCCGGCTGGGGCCCTGCCGTGCCCGTCGCGCGCAGATCCCCTATCGTACGATCGACCACGTTGATCGAGGCCGGGAGGACCGCGGTGGCTGACACGGACCGCCGGCCCGACGCGGCCGAGGCGTTGATCCGTTCGCTGTACGCCGAGCACGGTCGTGCTCTGCTCGCCTACGCGACCCGGTTGACCGGCGACCGCGCGGCCGCGGAGGACGTAGTACAGGAGACTCTGGTCCGGGCGTGGAAGCATGCCGATGACCTGGTCGCCGGCAAGGGATCGGTCCGGGGCTGGTTGCTCACGGTCGCGCGGAACCTGGTCACCGACCGGGCCCGGGCGCGCGCTGTTCGGCCTGCCGAGGTGGCCGAGGTCGAGGACCGTCCGCCGGTCGAGGGGGATCACTCCGAGTCGGTGGTGAACACGATGGTGGTGCTCGACGCGCTCGACCAGGTGTCGGCCGAGCACCGTGAGGTCCTGGTGCAGCTGTACTACCGGGGCCGGACCGTGACCGAGGCCGCGAAGGAGCTCGGTCTCCCGCCGGGTACCGTGAAATCGAGATCGTATTACGCCCTCCGAGCGCTCCGCACGGTGATGGCCGGACCGGAAGCGGAGGTGTCCCGATGAGCGAGCACGATCACTCGCAGCTCGGCGCCTACGTGCTGGGTGGGCTGGAGCCGGACGAGGTTCGCGAGGTCGAAGAGCACCTGGCCGGTTGCGTCGAGGCGCGCGACGAACTGGCCGAGCTCGAGGAGATGAAGGAGTTCCTCGGCGAGGTGCCGCCCGAGGCGTTCCTGGACGGTCCGCCGGTCGACGGCGACCTGCTGCTGCAGCGCACGCTGCGCGAGGTCCGCTCGGTCGCAGCGGTCGAGACGCCCGCAGATACTCACACTGGTCCGGCGCATGCCGCCGGTGGCTCCCGGAAGCGAGCGCCGTGGCTACTGGTCGCCGCTGCCGTCGTGGTGATCGCCGGAGCGCTGGGCGGCGGCGTAGTGATCGGCCGCCAGTCCGTCGACGTCGAAGTAGCCAGTACTACGCCGCCGGCCGGCTCCAAGCAGGTGACGGCGACCGACAAGGCCACCAACGTGACGATGGCGACCACTGTCGAGCCGCGGGCCGGGTGGGCCTGGGTCAACGTGCAGCTGACCAACATGAAGGCCGGCGCCGTCTGCGAAATGCTGGTGACCGACAAGGCCGGCAAGGTCTACGTTGCCGGTAGCTGGGTGATCTCGGAGAAGGCTGCTCGCGAGGGTAGCCGGTTCGGCGGCGGGGTACTGGTGCCGCTCGACCAGGTGAAGTCGGTCGAGATCAAGACTGTCCAAGGCGAGCACGTGGTCACCACTCCGGTCTGAGGATGCACAGCGTGAACTACCCGACCACCGACACCACCGAAGATCTCGGCGCGCGCCGCAAGGCAGCTGCCGCCGAGTGCACTCGCTGGTTGTCCGGTCGCCGGTTACCGTCGGCCGATGCGCTGCGGGCGCTCGCCGACGTGGCGACCGAGGACGAGCGGGACGGCTACGGCAACGGTGGTGAGGTCGCGCTGCTCGAGCAGGAGGTTGCCGAGCTGCTCGGCAAGCCGGCAGCCGTATTCGTGCCCACCGGGATCCTGGCTCAGCAGGCTGTACTCCGAGTCTTCGCGGACCGCGCCGGGACGCAGCGCGTCGCAGTACACGGGCTGTCGCACTTGCTGGTGCACGAGTTGAACGCGCTGGAAGAGGTGCACCACCTGCGGCTGGAGCGGATGACGTCCGAGCCGCGGCAGCCGCGGCCGGACGAGTTGGCGGCCATCCCGGGCAAGCTGGCGGCTGTCACGTTGGAGCTGCCGCTGCGGGACGGTGGGTTCGTGCTGCCGACCTGGGACGAGCTGGTGGTGTTCGCTGCGGCTTGCGACGCGCGTGGGGTGCCGCTGCATCTGGACGGCGCCCGCCTGTGGGAGAGCACGCCGTACCTGGAGCACAGCCTGGCAGAGATCGCCGCCCTCGCTTCCACGGTCTACGTGTCGTTCTACAAGGGCCTGGGCGGGCTGAGTGGAGCTGCGCTCGCCGGACCGGAGGACGTGATCGCCGAGGTACGCCGCTGGCAGCGGCGGCTCGGTGGCAACGTCTACACGCTCTTCCCGTACGCCGTCTCCGCGCGCGAAGGTTTGCGGACCGTGCTGCCGCAGATGGGCGACCTTCACCAGCGTGCTGTCGAGCTGGCGAAAGCCTTGCAGGACAAGGGGTTCCGGGTCTTCCCCGAGCCGCCGCACACCAACTCGTTCCGGCTCTTCGCGCCGCGACCGGCCGCTGAGATGGAGCTCGCCGCAGTACGCCGGATGGAGGCGACGCACGAGTCACTCGGCTGGATGTGGCGCGCCGCCGACGTCCCGGGCTGGTCGTGGTCCGAGTTGGTCGTCACCCCCGGCACGCTGCAGTGGCGGGTCGACGAGGTGGCCAAGGCCTTCGGGGAACTTCTCGACTCCTGAGTTCGTCGCACCCGGTGTGAGGTTCTTTGCACGGCAACGCAACGGGGAGAAGTAATTCAGTGCTGACGTTCGTCATCACCATGGTCATTCTGCTGGTCCTGTCAGGGCTCGTCCTGCTGGCAGTCGCACGAGGTGAAGGTAAGGGGATAGGCCACTAACCTGGTTGGGATGAGACGACTCATCTTCCAGGAATTCGTCACCCTCGACGGGTACGCCGCCGCCGCGGACGGCTCGCTCGACTTCTTCGGCACTGTGACCGACCAGGACGATCAGGACAACCTGGCGTTGCTGGAGAGTGTCGACACCATGCTGCTCGGCGCGGCGACGTACCGGATCTTCGTCGATTACTGGCCGACGGCAACCGATCCGCTGGCGCCGGGGCTGAACGCGCTGCGCAAGGTGGTGGTCTCGTCGACGCTGGACGCTGCCCCGTGGGGTGAGTGGGAGCCCGGCGAGGTCGTCACCGATGCCGTCGCCGACGTCACCGCGCTCAAGGCCGAGGACGGCAAGGACATCGTGTTGTGGGGGAGCATTTCGCTCTTCCACACGCTGCTGGCGGCTGGGTTGGTTGACGAGGTGCAGTTGCGCGTCTGCCCGACTGTGATCGGCGCGGGGAAGCCGGTGTTCCCCCAAGGGGAGTTCGCGATGGACCTGATCGACGCCGGGCCGTGGGCGACCAACGGGGTCCTGTTGCGCTACCGGCCTGTCAGCTGACTGCGTCGACGACGGCCTTCACGATGGGTGCGGCGACGGTGAAGGTTGGGACGACCAGGAGCAGCACGGCGGCGGTATAGGTCGCGGCAGACAGCAGGGACGCGTTGGGAGCAGGGTCGGCGAGGCGCTGGACCCGGAGGACCGTGGCGGACTTCGCCATGGCCAGGCCGGCTTCCGGGGCTGGGGAGCCGGCCAGAGCGACCAGTGCACGGGCCAGCGGCAGCGGACCGTTGCGGCGACGCGCCTCGTCGTCGGCGAGTAGCTCCACCAGCGTGCGGGCCTGGTCCAGCGCCACATCGCTCCGCACGAACCGGGGGAACGCCAGGTGGAGTGCGGTGAAGGCCTCCAGTACCAGGTCGTGCCGCGCCCGTAGATGCGCCTGCTCATGAGCCAGTACTGCGCGGAGCTCACCGTCGTCGAGTCTGTCGAGAGCACCCACCGACACGACCACCCGGGAGCCCCGGATCGCTGGCAGGCAGTAGGCAAGTGGCGTCTCCTCGGCCAGCACCCGGAGACCAGGGATCAGCCCATCGGGTGTCGCCAGTACGTCGACCAGGTCCCGGTGTCGCCGCCTACGCGCTCTGGTCCCGATAGCGACTCGCCCGAACGACCACACCAGCCGGAGGCCCACGATGACGGTCAGAGCGAGCACCAGCGCCGCCGCCAGGTCGCGAGCCGACGACGGGTCGAACCGCGGCTCACCTGGCTCACCTGCGGTCGAGTAAGACAAGGCGAGTCCGGCCCCGAAGGCCGCCAGCACCGCTGCGATCGAGATCGACTGCCACAACGCAACAGCCGCCCGGGGGATCAGGTAGGGCCAGGCTGCCCGAGCCATGAACGCCGGCACCGGCCCGGCCAGCACCAGAGCCAGGGCGGCGAGCAGCAGGGGAGTGATCACCCCTCCCGCTCCTCCAGCCGGGCCAGCGCGTCGCGGAGCAGCGCGGCCTCCTCGTCGCTGACCTGCCCAACGAACCTGACCAGCGCCTCGCGCCGGTCGCCGGCCCGGTCGAGCGCGTCCCGCATCAGGTCGGCAGCCATCTCCTCACGCGGCGCGGCGGCCTTGTACTGCCAGGCCTTGCCGGCCCGCTCGCGCTCGGTCAGCTGCTTCTTCGCCAGCCGGTCCAGCACGGTCATCACGGTGGTGTAGGCGAGCTCCCGGGTGCCGGACAGCCGCTCGTGCACCTCGCGCACGGTGAGCGCGCCGTCGGCGGCCCAGAGCTGCTCCATCACCAGCCGCTCGAGGTCTCCAAGGGGGCGGGGAGCCTTCTCGTCGGGGGGCATGTGGCCAGTATAACTACGCGTTGTAGTAGATCTGCGCTAGCATCTACTACGTAACGTCGTAGATCGCCCGGGAGGGCTCCGATGGACACGCTCGACCTGGCCCGCTGGCAGTTCGCCATCACCACCGTCTACCACTTCTTCTTCGTCCCGGTGACGCTGTCGCTGGTCGCCGTGACGGCCGGCCTGCAGACCGCCTGGTACCGGACCGGCAAGGACAAATACCTGCGGCTGACCAAGTTCTACGGCAAGTTGTTCCTGATCAACATCGCGATGGGCGTGGTCACCGGCTTGGTCCAGGAGTTCCAGTTCGGGATGAACTGGAGCGACTACTCGCGCTTCGTCGGCGACGTCTTCGGCGCCCCGCTGGCGCTGGAGGGACTGCTCGCGTTCTTCCTCGAGTCGACGTTCATCGGGCTGTGGATCTTCGGCTGGGACCGGCTGCCGAAGAAGGTGCACCTGGCCTGCATCTGGATGGTGGTGCTCGGCACCCAGCTCTCGGCGTACTTCATCCTGGCCGCCAACTCCTGGATGCAGAACCCGGTCGGCTTCCGCTACAACGCCGAGCGCGGCCGCGCCGAGCTGACCGACATCGGGGCGGTGCTGACCAACAAGGTCGTCCTGGTCACCTACCCGCACACGATCTTCGCCGCCTTCATGGTCGGCGGCGCGTTCGTCGCCGCGGTGGCGATCTGGCACCTGGTCCGCCGGCCCGACGTCGACACCGGCGCCTTCCGTACCGCGTTGCGCCTCGGCGCGGTGATGGTGATCGTGGCCGGCGCCGGGGTGGCGCTGAGCGGTGACCAGCAGGGCAAGGTGATGACCGAGGTGCAGCCGATGAAGATGGCCGCGGCCGAGGCGCTGTACGAGTCGGAGAAGCCGGCGTCGTTCTCGATCTTCACCGTCGGGACCCTCGACGGATCGCGCGAGCTGTACTCCGTGAAGGTGCCCTACCTACTCTCCTTCCTCGCCACCGGGCACTTCGACGGCGAGGTGCAGGGCATCGACAACCTGCAGGCGTCGTACGAGAAGCTCTACGGCCCCGGCTCGTACAAGCCGAACGTGCCGCTCACCTACTGGACCTTCCGGCTGATGATCGGGGTCGGCATGTCGGCCGCCGCCATCGCCGTCCTGTTGCTCTGGGCAACGAGGAAGGGGCGGGCGCCGCATCGGCTGCTGATCTGGCTGGCGGTGCCGCTGCCCCTGCTGCCGTTGCTCGCGAACGTCTTCGGCTGGGTCTTCACCGAGACCGGACGCCAACCGTGGCTGGTGTTCGGGCTGCTGCCCACCTCGGCCGGGGTCTCGCCCGGCACCACGATGACCGAGGTGCTCATCTCGCTGATCGGCTTCACCCTCCTGTACGGCGTACTGGGGGTGGTCGAGGTGAAGTTGATGCTCAAGTCGATCCGGGCCGGGCTCGCCGGTACCTCGCCGGCGCCGGGTGACCCGCCCGAGGAATCACCGGACGACGAGGCCGCCAAGCCGCTCTCCTTCGCGTACTAGGGGTGAACTGAATGGAACTCACGACGGTCTGGTTCCTCGTCATCGCGGGGCTGTGGATCGGGTACTTCGTGCTCGAGGGCTTCGACTTCGGGGTGGGCATCCTGCTCCGCGTGCTGGGCCGGGACGAGCCGGAGCGGCGGGCGGTGATCACCACCATCGGGCCGGTCTGGGACGGCAACGAGGTCTGGCTGATCGTCGCCGGGGCGATGACGTTCGCGGCGTTCCCGGAGTGGTACGCGACGCTCTTCAGCGGGTTCTACCTGCCGCTGTTCGCGGTGCTGGTGTCGCTGATCCTGCGCGGGGTGGCGCTGGAGTACCGCGGCAAACGCGACGACTTGCCGTGGCGCAGCCGGATGGACACGCTCATCACCGTGGGGTCGTTGGTGCCCGCGCTGCTGTGGGGGATCACCTTCGCCAACCTGGTCCGGGGGTTGCCGATCGATGCCTCGCACGAGTTCGTGGGCAGTCTTGGGACGCTGCTCAATCCCTTTGCGTTGTTGGGCGGAGTCGCCTTCACAGCGTTGTTCGTGGCGCACGGGGCGATCTTCCTGGCGCTGAAGACGACGGGCGAGCTGCGCGAGCGGGCGAACCGGATGGCGGCAGCGACGGGGCTGGCCGCGGCGGTGCTGGTGGTCGGCTTCTTGGTGTGGGCGCACGGGATGCAAGGTGACACCGGATCCGTAGTTGTCGCGGGGTTTGCCGCTGTCGCTCTTGTCGCTGCGCTGGTAGCCAATCGGGTTGGGCGGGAAGGCTGGGCTTTCGCCGGCACTGCGGCGGCGATCGCGTTCGGAGTCGCCTCGCTCTTCCTGGCGATGTTCCCCGACGTGATGCCCTCGACGCTCGACCCGGCGTGGAGCCTGACGGTCACCAACGCGAGCTCCTCGGCGTACACGTTGAAGGTGCTGACGGTCATCGCCGCCATCTTCACCCCGCTGGTGATGCTCTACCAGGGCTGGACCTACTGGGTGTTCCGCCAGCGGGTGGCAGTGTCGTGAAGCCGCTCGATCCGCGGTTGCTGAGGCGAGCCAAGGGTGCTCGGGTGTTCCTGGTCGCCTCAGTCATGATCGGGGTGGCGACCGGCCTGCTGATCGTGGTGCAGGCGGTCTTGCTGGCACGTGGGATCACCGACGTAGTACTGCGGGGTGAGGGCGTCGGGCAGGTCGCCTGGCTGCTGGTAGGAGTGCTGGTGGCGCGGGCTGCGCTGGTGTGGGTGCAGGAGGTCGTGGCGCAGCGGTCGGCCGCAGCGGTCAAGTCGATCCTGCGGCGACAGGTGCTGGAGCACTCGCTCAAGTTGGGTCCTGCCTGGCTCAGTGGCGAGCGGAGCAGCGCGCTGACCACCTTGCTCACCAAGGGACTAGACGACCTCGACCCGTACTTCGCCCGCTACCTCCCGCAGTTAATGCTCGCCGCGACCGTACCGGCCGGGGTAGTGGGCTGGATGGCGACCGGGGACCTGATCGCCGCCGGGACGGTCGTGGTGACGCTGCCGCTCATCCCGATCTTCATGGCGCTGGTCGGCTGGGCTACTCAGGCACACAGCCGGCGGCGGCAGCATGCGCTCGCAGTACTGGCGCATCACTTCTCGGACGTGGTGGCCGGGTTGCCGACGCTGAAGCTGTTCGGGCGGGCCAAGGGACAGGTGGGCGCGGTTCGGCGGGTGACCGACCAGCATCGGGTGGCGTCGATGAAGAGTCTGCGGCTGGCGTTCCTGTCGTCGTTCGTGCTGGAACTGCTGGCGAGCATCTCGGTGGCGCTCGTCGCGGTCGGCGTCGGGCTGCGGCTGATCGACGGCAAGCTCGGACTGGAGACGGCGCTGCTGGTGCTGATCCTGGCGCCGGAGGCCTACCTGCCACTGCGGCAGGTCGGTGCGCAGTTCCACGCGAGTGCGGATGGGGTGGCAGCGAGCGAGGAGGTCTTCCGGGTGCTGGAGACGCCGCTGCCGGAGCGGGGCGAGCGGGTCGACGTACCGGATCTGCGGGTGACGCCGTTGCGGCTGCACGACGTGACAGTGCGGTACCCGGGCCGGGATGAGCCCGCGTTGGCGGGGTTTGACTTGGAGCTCTGGCCGGGGGAGGTGGTTGCCCTGGCTGGGCCGAGTGGTGCAGGGAAGTCCACTGTGCTGGCGGCGTTGCTGGGCTTCGTCGTACCGGAGTCTGGGGTGGTGGTGGCGGGAGCCAGCGCCGCCGATGAGTTCACGCCGGAGCGCTGGCGGGAGCAGTTCGCCTGGGTGCCGCAACGCCCGGGGCTCCGCACGGGCACCATCGCCGACAACGTGCGGCTGGGTCGTCCAGACGCCACAGACCACCACGTACTGCGTGCGCTGGCTGAGGCCGGCGCGTCAGAGCTCGACCTCACTCAGCAAGTCGGGGAAGGCGGCCGGCTGCTGTCAGGCGGTCAGCGGCGACGGGTCGCGCTGGCCCGAGCGCTTGTGACCAACGCCCCGGTGCTGCTGCTGGACGAGCCGACCGCTGGACTCGACCCGGAGGCCGAAGCGGCAGTAGTCAGCCGCCTGCGAGCCTCCGGCCGCACGGTCCTCCTGGTCGCTCACCGACCGGCCCTGCTCGCCGCAGCTGATCGGGTCGTCAACGTTCGAGCAGAGAAGCTGGTGCTGGCATGAGCATTGGGCTGTTGCAGTTGGTGAAGCCGGAGCCGAGTGTCCGGCCGCGATTGGCACTGGCCGTGCTGGCTGGGGTTCTCGCAGCAGGGTCGGCAATCGGCTTGCTGGCCACATCGGCCTGGCTGATCACGACGGCTGCCGCGCAGCCGCCGGTTCTGACCTTGCTGGTGGCGATCGTGGCGGTGCGGGCGTTCGGAGTCGGACGCGGCGTCTTCCGGTACGTGGAACGGCTGGCTGCTCACGATGCCGCCTACCGCGTGCTGGGCGCGACGCGGGCGCGGATCACTGGTCGGTTGGAGGAGCTGGCACCGGCCGGGTTGGGCTCCGTGCGGAGTGGGGATCTACTCGCGCGGTTGCTGCTCGACGTGGACGCGGTGCTGGACCTGTGGTTGCGCGTGGTGCTGCCGTTGCTGGTGGCAAGCGTCACGGCTCTTGCGACGGTCGGTTTGATCGCGGTGTTGCTGCCGACCGCAGGGGCTGCGGTGGCGGTTGCCGTGGGGCTTGCCTGCCTCGTGGTGCCGTGGCTGACGGCCTATAGCGCCCGGCGGGCCGAGAGGGCGATCGCTGGCGACAGGGGAGAGGTTGCGGCGAGTGCGACCGAGACGCTGCTGACTGCTGCTGACCTGATCGCCTTCAACGCGACGGACGCAGTACTGGCTTCCTTTGCGGCTGCTGATGCTCGGCTGGCGGCTGCTGAGCGGCGGTCGGCGTGGAGTGCGGGCCTGGGCAACGCATTGCTGGTGCTGTGTGTCGGCGGTGCCAGCGTGGCCGGGCTGGTGCTTGGTAGTAGCGCTGAGATCTCGGGCCCAGTGTTCGCAGTACTGGTGCTGACTCCGCTGGCGCTTGCCGACGCTCTCGGCGGGATCCCTGCCACGGCGCAGATCGCCACTCGCGTCAAAGCATCGCTGACCAGGGTGCAGGATCTGCTGACCACTCCTACGCCGGTAGCGGAGCCGGCTGTCCCCCATGAGCTTCCAGTTGGTCGCGACTTGGTGGTGAGCCACCTCAATGCCGGCTACAACGGCCACGACGTACTCCGGGATGTCTGCCTGACCGTTCCGGCTGGTAGCCGAGTGGTGGTGACCGGCCCGAGCGGCTCCGGCAAGAGCACCCTGGCCGCCGTACTGCTGCGCTTCCTGGAGCCGACCAGCGGTCAGGTCGCACTGGGCGGCGTCCGGCTCAACGAGCTTGCAGGGGATGACGTGCGGTCGGCGATTGGCTTGCTGACGCAGAAGAGCCATGTGTTCGACACGAGCATCCGGGAGAACCTGCTGCTCGCGAAGCCCGGTGCCAGCGACCTGCGGCTGTGGGCGGCGCTGTACCGGGCCCGGCTCGGTGAGTTCGTCTACGGACTGCCTGACGGGCTCGACACGATGGTGGGCGAGCACGGGGCCCGGTTGTCCGGCGGAGAGCGGCAGCGGCTCGCGTTCGCCCGGCTGCTGCTCGCGAACCACGACGTACTGGTCCTGGACGAGCCGACCGAGCACCTGGACGAGGAGACCGGCAGCCAACTGCTCCACGACCTGTACGCCGCCGCTGGCGACCGTACCGTCGTTCTGCTGACCCACCGCCCCGCCCAGGCGCCGCCCGCGTCCCAGACCCTTGTGTTGTCCCGTGACTGAGCTCAGGTCAGCACGAGACGGTGATCGAGTAAGGGCGGTTCACGAGGAGGTCGTTCTCGAACAGCCCCACCTGCACCTTGGTGCCGTCGGTGTCGGACGGCCGCGCGCTGATCGCGGGATGGTTGACCTTTGCCGTCACCTGGATGGCGCACTGGCTGATGTTCCGGTCGAACGCGACCAGGCTGGTGCCGTTCGAGGTGAACTCCGCGCCGATGGCGTGGCTGCCGCTCGCCACCCGGACCGTGGGGCCCTGACCGTCGAAACCGTCGTCGATCACGGCCCAGAGCGGTGACCCGTCGGCGCCGGCAGGACCCGCCGGCCCGGTCGCGCCGGTGGCCCCCGTCGCACCGGTCGGTCCAGTCGCGCCGGTGGCGCCGGTCGCCCCCGTCGCCCCGGTTTGACCTACCGGGCCGGCGGGACCGGCGGGGCCCCGCTGGCTCCAGGTGATCGGGGTCTCACCCGCGCGGCATCGCTCGGCGGAGTCGATCACCCGCAGGGAGCCCTTCGGCGGACCCAGGATCGAGCTGTTGGTCGTGTAGCAGCCGTTCACCTGGCCGCTGGAGTCCGGAATCGCCGCATACGCGACAGCGCCGCCGGCGGTCAGTACGACTGCGGTGACGGCGATCGCCGTCGCCCTGTTCCTGATCTGCATCATGAGCTCCCCCTCGAACGTGGCCGGCAGGTCCACCGGCTCTGGCGCTCATCCTGGTCAGGGTGCTTCAGAGTTCCTTAAAGCCAGCCGGGCAGCCGGGGGAGGAGCCCCGCGGTGATCGGGAGGTCTGTAAGGATGGGGGCGTGTCGACCCCTCAGCTAGTCACCCTGCTCACCGACCAGGCCCTGATCGCGATCATCGCCGTGATCGCCGCCGTCCTGGTCGCCGGTACGGCCGGTCTGGTCGTCTCCAGGCGCCGGAAGGCGGAGCTGCCTGCCGCCCAGCCGACGCGAGAGATCACCGAGCCCCAGGTCGGCGACGACGCCGAGGAGCCGCGGGACACGCCGAAGCGGACGCTCGAGGACACCGAACTGCCGGAGCCTCCCGCGGCCGGCCCGGCCACCGCGACGCTGGAGAAGCCCGAATCCGCTCAGGGCCGGCTGGTCCGGCTCCGGGCCCGACTGGCGCGCTCGCAGGGCTCGCTGGGCAAGGGTCTGCTCGCGCTGCTGTCCCGCGACAAGCTGGACGATGAGGCGTGGGAGGACATCGAGACCACGCTGATCACCGCTGACGTGGGTGTGGCGCCGACCCAGGAGCTGGTCGAGAAGCTGCGCACCCGGGTTCGGGTCGAGGGCGTCACCGCCGACCAGGCCCGGACGATCCTGCGCGAGGAGCTGATCGCGCTGGTCGACCCGACCCTCGATCGCTCGCTCAACGTCGAGCGCAAGGACGGGAAGCCTGCCGTCGTCCTGATGGTCGGCGTGAACGGCACCGGCAAGACCACCACGGTCGGCCGGCTCGCCCGAGTGCTGATCGCCGAGGACAAGCACGTCGTACTCGGCGCGGCCGACACCTTCCGCGCCGCCGCTGCCGACCAGTTGCAGACCTGGGGCGAGCGGGTCGGCGCGCGGACCGTGCGGGGACCTGAGGGCGGCGACCCGGCCAGCATCGCGTTCGACACGGTCAAGCAGGGCATCGACGAGAACGCCGATGTCGTGCTGATCGACACGGCCGGCCGGCTGCACACCAAGACCGGCCTGATGGACGAGCTCGGCAAGGTGAAGCGGGTGATCGAGAAGACCGCCGAGGTGGACGAGGTGCTGCTCGTCATCGACGCCACCACCGGGCAGAACGGTCTGACCCAGGCCCGGGTCTTCGCCGAGGTGATCAACGTGACCGGCCTGGTGCTGACCAAGCTCGACGGTACGGCGAAGGGCGGCATCGTGATCGCCGTCCAGCGGGAGCTGGGCGTGCCGGTCAAGCTAGTCGGCCTCGGCGAAGGGGCCGACGACCTGGCCCCGTTCGACGCGGAGCAGTTCGTCGACGCCCTGCTCGACTAGATCTGCTCGACTAGACCTTTTTGGCGAGGTAAAGCAGGGTCGCCATCTCGAGCGTGACGGGGTCGGGCAGCACACTGCGCAGCCCGTCGAGGATCTCGTCGCGCTCCTCGTCCTCGAGCATCAGGTACGCCGACTGGGTGCCGAGGTTGGCCACATAGTCTTCCCGCGGCAGCGTGCGCTCCCACGCGTAAGCCTGTTGCTTGAAGTCGGTGAACTCCGGCCGCGCTGCCATCTCGGGGTCCGGTTGCAGCGACTCCGAGTCGGGCCAGTCGGTCTTGTGGACCAGGTCATGCTCGCCGAGAGCTTCGCTGGCCGCTGCGCGCACGGCAGGATCTGCCAGGCGTTCCCGGTTCCAGAAGAGCGCGAGTGAGCCGCCGGGACGCAGCAGAGCCGCAGTACGGGTCCAGCGGGTCTCCGGGGCGGTCCAGTGGAACGCCTGGGCGCTGTAGGCGAGGTCGAACTGCTCCTCCGGCTCGTAGGACTCCAGAGTCCCCATGGCGATGTTCACCTCGAGCCCGGCCACGCGCTGGCGTAGTACGAGGGCCATGGCGGGGTCGGGCTCAAGCGCCAGCACCTGTACGCCGGTGGACGCGATGGCGACGGTCGCCTTGCCGGTACCAGCGCCGATCTCCAGCGCCGTGGCCGGTGCTGAGTAGGCGAGCAGGTCCTTGATCAGCTCGGGCGGATAGGTCGGCCGTACCCGGTCGTACTCTTCCGCAACCTCGCCGAACGTCAACGCACGTACTTTGTCCCCAGCCATGCCCGGAGCTTAGTTGCCGCTACCGTGACAGGTGTGACGGGGACGAAGCTCGAGGATCTGCTGCGGGAGTTGACGCCGCAGGTGCTCGGCGCGGTGGTACGGCGTACTGGCGACTTCACCGCGGCCGAGGACGCCGTGCAGGAGGCGCTGATCGCGGCTGCTCGCACCTGGCCCGCTGACGGCGTACCGGACAATCCTCGAGGCTGGTTGATCCAGGCGGCGTCGCGGCGGTTCATCGACGAGATCCGGCAGGAACAGGCCCGGCGCAAGCGCGAGGAGTTGGCGGCGCAGCGGGAGGTGCCGGCCGAGGAGGTTGAGGAGCACGACGACACGCTCCGGCTGTTGTTCCTGTGCTGCCATCCGGCGCTGACTGCGTCCTCGGCGATCGCGCTGACGCTGCGCGCGGTCGGCGGGCTGACGACGGCCGAGATCGCGACGGCGTACTTGGTGCCTGAGGCAACGATGGCGCAGCGGATCAGCCGGGCCAAGCAGAAGCTCAAGGGGCTGCCGTTCGAGTTGTCGCAGGACGAGGAGCGGCTGGCGCAGGTGCTGCACGTGCTCTACCTGGTCTTCAACGAGGGCTACACCAGCAGCAGTGGCGACGAGTTGCACCGCACCGACCTGTCCGGTGAGGCGATCCGGCTGACCCGGACGGTGCACGAGTTGCTGCCGGAGAACGCCCAGGTCACCGGGTTGCTGGCGCTGATGCTGCTGAACGACGCGCGGCGGCCGGCCCGAACCGGTTCGGCGGGTGAGTTGATTCCGCTGACCGAGCAGGACCGGTCGTTGTGGAACAAGAAGTTCATCGACGAAGGAGTCGCGCTGGCGGTCGAGGCGTTCAACCAGCCGCCGCTGGGGGAGTACCAACTGCAGGCCGCGATCGCCGCGCTGCACGACGAAGTGGCCCGGCCGGAGGACACCGACTGGCCGCAGATCCTCGGCCTCTACGGGCTGCTCGAGAAGCTGTCCGGCAACCCGATGGTGACGCTCAACCGGGCGATCGCGCAGGCGATGGTGTCAGGTCCGCAGGCAGGACTGGACCTGTTGCCGCCGCTCGACGAGAAGCTGGCCGGGCACTACCGGCTGGACGCGGTCCGCGGGCATCTGTTCGAGATGCTCGGCGAGTACGAGACCGCCGCGGCGCACTTCACCGCGGCGGCCCGCCGGACCACCAGCCTGCCGGAACGCAACTACCTGACCACCAAGGCGGCCGAGGTCAGTGATGCTGGCCGAAAGCGCCGATGATCTCGTCCTGACCCTCACCCGTTGCCAATAGCAACCTCAGTAGCACCCGCGCCTTGTAGGGGTCGAGGAAACCGCCGTCGATCAGGCCGCGGTCGAGCAGGTCGGACTCGGAGCCGACCGAGCTGTAGGTGTTGCGCAGGACGGATCCGCCGCCGGTCCGCGACGTCAGCACGACCGGGATGCGCTCGGCCAGCTCGCCCAGTACCGGTGCCAGCGCCGACGGCACATGGCCAACGCCGTACCCGGCTACGACCAGGCCCTGATGGGTGTCGGCCAGCCCCTTCAGCAGTACGCCGTCGTCGTCCAGGGTGACGGTGTAGAGCGCCACCTGCGCGGCATCGAGGTCCGCAGGCTCCGCCCGACCCGGTACGCCGTCCTGCCGGCTGGGGCGGGTGAGAATCCGGACCTGGCCCTCGACGACCTGGCCGATCGGTCCCGCGTTGGGCGACGCGAAGGTCGCAGTACTGGTGCTGTGGGTCTTGCGGACCCAACGGGCCGCGTGCACCTCGTCGTTGAAGACGACCAGCGCGCCCAGGTCGCGGGCGGCCGGCGAGCAGGCGACCCGGGCCGCGGCCAGCAAATTCGCCGGGCCGTCGGAGCCGGCCAGGGTCGGGTTGCGCATCGCGCCGGTGAGCACGAACGGCTGCGAGTGCGGCCAGACCTGGTCGACCAGGAATGCGGTCTCCTCCAGGGTGTCCGAGCCCTGCGTCACGACGACGCCGGTCGCGCCGTCGCTGATCGCCTTCGAGGCGGCGTCGACCACGTCGAGCATCTTGGCCAGGGTGAGGTTGGCGCTCGGCATCGCCTCGACGTCCTGGATCTCCAGCGGCACCGGCAGGCTGCCCAGCTCCGGTACCGCGGCGGTCAGGTCGGCGCCGGTCAGCCGGCTCTGCCCGGCCATCGAGATGGTGCCGCCGAGGGTGAACAACGCAACGCTCACGGACAGGGTCCTCTCCTAGGGTGACCGCCGGAGATTACTACTACTTCGACCGGGCCCGGACGTGCATCCGCTCGCCCTGCGGTCCGTACAGGCAGAGCATCTCGGCCGGGCCCGGGCCCGGGTTGCCGAACCAGTGCGGGACGCGGGTGTCGAACTCGGCCACCTCGCCCTCGCGCAGCACGAAGTCCTGGTCGCCGAGGACCAGCCGGATCCGGCCGGACAGGACGTACATCCAGTCGTAGCCCTCGTGCACGCGCTGCTCCACGTCGTCGCCGCCCCAGCCCTCGGGGACGATCTGCTTGAACGCCTGCAGGCCGCCCGGCCGCCGGCTGAGCGGCACCATCGTCGCGCCGTGGCGCTTGAACGGTTTGGCGTGCACCCGCGGGTCGCCGGTCGGCGGAGCGTCGACCAGCTCGTCCAGCTGCACCTGGTGGGCGCGGGCGAGGGGCAGCAACAGCTCGAGGGTCGGCTTGCGCTGGCCGGACTCCAGCCGGGACAGGGTGCTGACCGAGATGCCGGTCGTCTCCGAGAGCTGGGTCAGGGTGGTGTCGCGTTCGACCCGGAGCGCGCGCAGCCGGGGGCCGACGGCTTCGAGGACGTCGTCGAGATCGGGTTCCATCTTGCCATTCTGGCAAAGAAGTTTGTCAAAATCGAGAACTCGGCGGAAGGTCGGAGGAGATCGGGCGACGACGAAGGAGCAGAAGATGAAGCGGTACGACGTGGTGGTGATCGGCGGCGGCGCCGCGGGACTGAGTGGCGCGTTGGCGCTGGTCCGGGCGCGCAGGTCGGTGCTGGTGGTCGACAACGGCACGCCGCGCAACGCGGCGGCCGGGCACGTGCACAACTACCTGACCCGCGATGGGGTGCCGCCTGCCGAGCTCTACGCGCTGGGGCGCGACGAGGTCACCGGGTACGGCGGTGAGGTGGTCATCGACACCGTGACCCGGGTGCGGCGGCCGGATGGTCTGTTCGTGGTGGAGCTGGCCGGGCGTGAGGCGGTGGAGGCTCGGAGGCTCCTGGTGACTACTGGTGTGGTCGACCAGCTGCCTGAGGTCGACGGGCTGGCCGAGCGGTTCGGCAGGGATGTGCTGCACTGCCCGTACTGCCACGGGTGGGAGGTGCGCGACCAGGCGATCGGCGTACTGGCTACCGGGCCGATGGCGGGGCATCAGACGCTGCTGTTCCGGCAGTGGAGCGCGGACGTGACGCTGTTCCTCAACGACGTACTGGAGCCGACGGAGGAGCAGTGGGAGGAGTTCGCTGCTCGGGGGATCTCTGTGGTGCAAGGCAAGGTCGAGGCGGTGGAGGTCACCGCTGACAAGCTCAGCGGGGTGCGGCTGGAGGGCGGGCGAGTGATTCCGCGCCAGGCCCTGGTCGTGCAGACGAAGCTGGAGGCGCGGGCCGACTTCCTGGCGGATCTGGGCATCAAGCCGACCGAACGGGAAGCAATGGGAGCTGTCTTCGGTCAGGCGGTCGACTCTGACCCCATCGGAGCGACTGCTGTCCCGGGCGTCTGGGTGGCCGGCAATGTCACCGACCCGATGACCCAGGTGATGAACTCGGCCGCCGCGGGCCTCACGGCCGCCACGGTGATCAACGCCGACCTGATCGGCGAGGAGACCCGCCTGGCAGTCGAGGCGTACCGCGCTGTCGCTACGACGTCTGTCGTCTAGCGCGGTGGGCGGCGGCCTTGACCCGGCTCTGGCACTGAGGTGAGCAGAACCTCCGCGCACTGTTGCGGGAGGCGTCGACGAACACCCGGTCGCAGGCCGGCGCGGAGCAGACTCCGAGCCTGCCTACGAGGTCGCTGCCGAGGGCCATGGCGAGACCTGCCGCGCAGCCTGCGGCCCACCCGTTCGCCAGGGTGTCGTCGGCGCCGTGGAAGTGCAGGTTCCAGCCGGGGGAGCCGGTGCGGTCCAGTTGAGGCCTGGCATTGGTGTCGAGCAGGAGTGCGTTGACTTCCTCGGCTGCGCGGTCCGTGTCGCCGCCGTGTGCGGCTTCGAAGACCACCCGCATCCTGGCCGCCACTGCCGCCAACTGCTTGGCCTGCGCGGTGCTCACCTCGGGCCTCGGCCTGCCGTCGTCGCCGAGCGCGTCGGCGGTGGCCCCGGCGAGATCGGCCGGTACGGCGTACCGCGCGCCGCCGGAGTGGCCGGCGGTCAGCCGGTTCACCAGAGCCGTGGCGGCGGTCAGCACATTGAGGATGTGACTATCGAAGTTCACTTGACTGGTCACTCCGCTGTTTCGTAGGGTCGGTCATCGTGACCAACCATACCGAGTTTGCCAGTCATCGCCGGTTACCTGCGGCTGTCTGGGTGCTGGTGGTCGCGCGTGGGGTGAACCGGCTGGGGGCTTTCACGCTGCCGTTCCTCGCGGTGGTGCTGACGGTCGAGCTGGGGGCCGGCGTCGCGGAGGCGGGGCTGGTGCTGACGGCGTTCGGGCTGGCGACCCTACCGTCGCGGATTGTTGGCGGGTTGCTGGCTGATCGGCTGGGGCGGCGGGCGACGATCGTGCTCGGCCTGGTCGGGTGCGCTGTCGGGCAGTTGTGGATCGCGGCGTCGGGGAGTCTGTGGTCGGCCGTGCCGGCGGTGGTGGTGCTGGGGTTGGCGTTCGAGATCTACGAGCCGCCCAGCCAGGCGATCATCGCGGACGTGACAGAGCCCGCGGAGCGGCCGGCGGCGTACGGACTGTTGGGGGCGGTGATGGCGGTAGCGGGTGTGGTTGCCGGGCTGCTGGCGGCATGGCTCGGGCAGTGGGACCTGCGGTGGCTATTTGTTGCCGATGCCGTCAGCTGTCTGGCCTGTGCGGTACTGGTTGCGATAGCGCTCCCGGGTGGGGTGCAGGCGGCCCCAGCGGCTGCAGGGGTCTGGCGCGATCGGCGGCTGCTGTGGGTGCTCGCCTCGGGCACCGTTTTCGCAGTACTCGCGATGGTGATCGTGTTCGCGCTTCCTCTCACCTTGCTCGATCGCCACCTCTCACCCTCCGGCATCGGCCTGGTGCTGGCGGTGTCTGCGATCGCCCAGATCGCCGCCCAACCAGTACTGCGTCGCCTGCGATCGCTGGACAACTTCCGGGCCATGGCCTTGGGCTACGTCTTGCTGGGAGCCGGCCTGATCGGCAACGGCTTCTCTCACACCCTGCCGGCCTTCCTGGCCGCTGCAGTGGTCTGGAGCATCGGGGACCTGCTGCTGATCGGCAGGGCCCTCTCAGTGGTTGCCGAGATCGCTCCGGAGCACGCGCGCGGCCGCTACCTGGCGACGTACGGTCTCAGCTGGGGAGTGGCCACCGCGGTCGCGCCGCTGGCCGGCACTCAGGTCTATGCCGCAATCGGACCGGCGGGACTCTGGGTCAGCGGTGGGGTACTGGCTGTTCTGCTGGCGGCCTTTCAACCCAAGTTGGCGCGACTGGTGCGGTCACAACCGTCCCGTTTTGGGTAGTTGAGAGGTTGAATGGTTCTCGGGAGGGTGGATGCGCGACACAGTCGACCCGGAGTTCGCCGCGTACGTCGATGCGCGGCAAGGGAGATGGCTTCGTTCGGCGTACCTGGTGTACGGCGACGCAGAGCGGGCCGAGGAGCAACTGCTGCACGCCTTCACCCGGTTGTCCTTGCGGTGGGGGAAAGCCGACGACCCGGATGCCTTCGTGCTCGGCGAGCTGTACCGGGCGGCGTTGTCGCGGTGGTCGCGGGCCAAGGTCTTCGAGGGGGAGGAGGATCCGGTCAAGCTCGCCCTGGCGGCGCTCAGCCCGCAGCAGCGCGCAGTACTGGTGCTGCTGTACTTCGAGGAGCTCACCGAGTTCGAGACCGCTGACATCCTCGGCATGTCGCACTCCGCCGTCCATGCGAACGGGATGACCGCCGTCAGCCGGTTCCGGCTGGAGCTGGGGACCGCGGACTGGCGCGACGTCACCGGGCGGGACTCCCGGTGAAACGCGACGAGGTCCCGATCCTGCTCGAGCGGGCGTCGTACGGGCTGCCCGAGCCGGAGCTCGCCGACGTGGCCTGGGCGGGCGGTGTCGCCCACCGCCGTCGGCAGCGGCGCAGCATCATCGCCGGGCTGCTGGCCTTCCTGCTGGTCGTGTTGATCGGCGTGCTGGTGATGACGCTCGGTGGCGGCAAGAGCGCCTTCACGCCACCTGACGAGCGGCCGAGCCTGCCCGGCTCCATTCCGCCTGCCGGCCAGATCTCCGGGATCGACTTCTGGAACGCCCCGGCCGGCGGCAGCGAACGTTTCCTCGACCGGGTCTCCACCCCGCTAGGCGATCTGCTGCGCGTTCCGGAGAAGGCCGACGACCTGCGGGCCAGACCGATCGACAACGTCGCCGCCGTCATCCTGGCAGTTGCCGAGGGCTCCTTCCAGCCGCTCTTCCTGAGCTCCGATTCCCGCTGGGCCCGGGCCTCCCGGGCGTTGCAGCCGATCGCGACCGGCCAGCCGCTCAGTGCCGGATCCATCGCGCCGAACGGGAAGCTGGTCGCCTTCCCGCAGCCGGGCGCCGTCTACGTGATCGACGCCAGTACGTCGAACGGCCGGCTGATCGCCCTGCCCGCCAAGGACATCCGCAGCGTCTCGTGGCTGGCCAACAGCACCCGGCTGCTGGTCAGCGGCCCCGGTGCGGCGTACCGGCTGGATGTCGACCTGGAGAGCAGTCAGCCGCCGGAGATCGACGGTGTTGCCGCGAGCAACAACGCTGACGACGCCACCACGCCGTACCGGCTGGACGGGGTGGCGGGGCAGGTGGCGCTGCGGCAGTACGCCGGGAACAACGGCTGGGCGGAGGTGAGCAATCCGCGGCTGCCGGTCGACGCCTGGGTGGGACAAACATTTGATGGCGGCGCGGCGGTCGGGCGGATGTTCGTCGCGAGCAAGTTGCCGCAGGTGCCGACCGCCGAGTCGCGGCCCCAGGTGCTCGCGGCGATCTCGCCGCTGCAGCCGCTCGACGACCGGCTGCTGGTGTTCGGCGAGACCCCGGCGGCGGTCCCGAACCCCGGCCGGATGACACCGGACCGGATCCGCGAACCGGGCTGTTGTGCCCTGCTCGGCTGGTACGACAGCCAGACCGCCCTGGTCCAGGTCACCGACTGGCTGCTGGCCTGGAACGTGAAGTCGGGCCAGGTCCGGCGCGTCACCGAGCTCGAGGTCGACGGCGTCGCCCTCGGGCCCGGTCTGCGCTAGCCGGCGGCGCTACTCCACCAGCGTCCTCATCGTCATCGCGACCAGGTGGTCGGCGTCCTCGACGGCAGGCATCGCCTCACCGGTCATCGTCCGCAGGATCAGCACCCCGGCCAGCCACTGCACCATCAGGACCGGATCCGCCCCGGCCCGGATCGGCTCACCGCGCTGCCGGGCCCGCTCCAGCGCGGCCGCCGTCAGGGCGATCCGGCGCTGCAGGAAGTTCCGGTAGAACGCGGTGAACTGCTCGTCGCGGTTCAGCTCGGTGATCGCGAGCCGGATCAGCGCGACCCCTTCCTTGCTGTTCACGAACACCAGCGCGTCGCGGTAGACCTGGCGCAGGTCGCCCTCGATCGAGCCGGTGTCGGCGTCCGGGATCTCGATGTCGAACAGATCGGCCATCGCGTCGTTGGCGAGGAGCTCCTTGCTCGCCCACCGCCGGTAGATCGTTGCCTTGCCGACGCCGGCCGCCTCGGCCACGTCGTCCACCGTCATTCCGTCGAACCCACGCTCCAGCAGCAGCTGGACGGCGTACCGGCGGATCCTCGGCTCTGCGTCCGGATCCCGCGGCCTGCCTCGACGTGGCCTGTCCCCGTGTTCGGTCCCCATTCGTACTTCCCCAGCTTCGGACGGTCACAGTGGCGCGGCTGTGAGCCGTGTGGTCAGGCCAGAGTGCCACAAAGTGGGCGATGTCACGTCGATGTCACTTAAGGAAGTGCTTTGTCACATCCCGGAAACATCAGGACCGATCGGTTGAAACGGCGCGCCGACACCGTTTGCGGTGTGGCCGTGCGCGGGTTCCCCGGTGCTGTGGAGCTCCCCGACTGAGGAGGCCGGCCACCCCCAGATCGATGGAAGGGATGACGTTGATGGAGATCAACGCCGGCGATACCGCCTGGGTTCTGGTCAGTGCCGCCCTGGTGTTCTTGATGACACCGGGCCTGGCTTTCTTCTACGGCGGAATGGTGCGCGTCAAGAGCGTGCTGAACATGATGATGATGAGCGCCATCACCATCGCCGTCGTCACTGTGTTGTGGATCGTGGTCGGTTACTCGCTCACCTTCGGCGGTGACAACGGCGGAGTGATCGGCAACTTCTCACTCGTCGGGCTCAAGGGCCTGATCGCCCCCGAGGCGGTGACCGGCACGATCCCGACCTTGGCCTATGTGGTCTTCCAGCTGATGTTCGCGATCATCACGCCGGCCCTGATCTCGGGCGCCATCGCCGACCGGGCGACGTTCCGCGGCTGGATCGTGTTCGTGGCGCTGTGGACCTCGCTGGTCTACTTCCCGGTCGCGCACTCGGTCTGGTTCCTCGACGGTGACAACCCCGGTGGGTTCATCGGGACCGGGATCAAGGCGATCGACTTCGCCGGTGGCACCGCGGTGCACGTGAACGCCGGTGCGGCAGCGCTCGCCCTGGCGATCGTGCTGGGCCGCCGGGTCGGCTGGCGCAAGGACCCGATGCGGCCGCACAGCCTGCCGCTGGTGGTGCTCGGCGCCGGACTGCTGTGGTTCGGCTGGTTCGGCTTCAACGCGGGCTCCGCGCTGAGCGCCGGTACGACGGCCGCCGTCACCTTCGTGAACACCCAGGCGGCCACCGCCGCCGCGGTGGTCGGCTGGCTGATCATCGAGCGGATCCGGCACGGCAAGGCCACCACGCTGGGAATGGCCTCCGGCGCGATCGCCGGTCTGGTCGCGATCACCCCGGCCTGTGGCGCGCTCACCCCGATCGGTTCGCTGATCCTCGGCCTCGTTGCCGGTGGCATCTGCGCCTTCGCGGTCTCGCTGAAGTACAAGCTGGGCTTCGACGACTCGCTCGACGTGGTCGGCGTGCACCTGGTCGGCGGTCTGGTCGGCTCGCTCGGGATCGGCTTCCTCGGCTCGGCGGCGGCGCCGTCGGCGGTGGACGGCCTGTTCTACGGCGGCGGTGTCGACCAGCTCGGCCGGCAGGCGCTGGCCAACCTGATCGTCGGCGTCTACTCCTTCGTGGTCGCCTTCATCCTGGCCAAGCTGATCGACCTGACGATCGGCTTCCGGCTCAAGGAGGACGACGAGGTCGCCGGAATCGACCAGGCGGAGCACGCCGAGACGGCGTACGACTTCCTGGCCGCGGGCTCCGGCCTGCGGGGCGCTGCCGTGATCCGCACCCCTGTGGTCAAGGATGACGCCGAGGTCGAGACCGACCCGGCCGAGAAGGAAGGTGCGAAGGTATGAAGCTGATCACCGCGGTGGTCAAGCCGCACAAGCTGGAAGACGTCCGGGCCGCGCTGGAGACGTTCGGGGTGACCGGGATGACGGTCACCGAGGCGAGCGGCTACGGCCGGCAGAAGGGCCACACCGAGGTCTACCGGGGCGCGGAGTACGAGGTGGACCTGGTGCCGAAGGTCCGGCTCGAGGTCGTGGTCGAGGACGGTGACGGCGCCGACGTGGTGGACGTGATCGTCAAGGCCGCGCAGACCGGCAAGATCGGCGACGGCAAGGTCTGGGTCGTTCCGGTCGAGTCGATCGTGCGGGTCCGGACGGGCGAGACCGACGGAGACGCCCTCTAGATGGTGGACCGAGCAGCACAGCGGCGCGCGCGTGCCGAAGAGGCCGACGCGCTGCTGTTCCTGCTCCTCTCCAAGGCATGCGACGCCCTCGGTGTTCCCACCGAGGGCGTCGCCCTGGTCGCCGTCGGCGGCTACGGCCGGGAGGAGCTCTCGCCGTACAGCGATCTCGACGTGATGCTGCTGCACACGGAGGGGTATCCGAAGCTCGACGAATTGGCTGCCCAGATCTGGTACCCGCTGTGGGATTCGCGGACCAAGCTGGACCACAGCGTCCGGACGGTCTCGGAAGCCCAGAGCGCCGCCGCGGACGACGTACGGGTCGCGCTGGGGCTGCTGGACGCACGGCACGTGGCGGGCGACTCGCACCTCACACTGCAGCTGCGGTCGGTGCTGATGGCCGACTGGCGCCGTACTGCGAAGACACGGCTGCCCGCCCTGGCCGAGGCGTGCCGCGACCGCGCGAACACCGTGGGGGAGATGGCGCACCTTGCCGAGCCTGACCTCAAGGAGGCGTACGGCGGACTGCGTGACGCCGTCGTACTGCGTGCCCTGGTTGCCTCCTGGCTGATCGACGTACCGCACCCGGTGGTGGAGCGGGCCCGGCTGGACCTGCTGAACATCAGGGACGAGCTGCACTCCGTTGCTGGCCGGGCAACCGACCGGGTGGTCGCAGACGTGGCCGGCGAGGTTGCTGCCGGGCTCGGACTGCCGGATCGCGACGCCCTGCTGCGACACATCTATTCGACCGGCAGGACGTTGGCGCACGTGTGTGACGTGTCGTGGCGGCGGATCGAGAGCCTGATGGCCCGTCCGCCTCGCTCGCGACGCCGTAACCGCACTGGTGGGCCGTTGCTGCTGGCACTGGACGAGGGAGTTGGGCAGCACGAGGGCGAGGTCGTCCTGATGCCTGATGCCCGCCCGGAGCGTGATGCGGCTCTGGGACTCCGTGCTGCGGCTGTCGCGGCTGACAGAGAGCTAGTGCTGTCGCCTGCGGTCTGTGGGCGATTGGCGAGCTCTGCCGCGCTACTGCCGGAGCCCTGGCCCGCCGAGGCTCGGCGACTGCTATGCGCGCTCCTTGGAGCGGGGACAGGGCTGCTTGAGGTCTGGGAAGCGCTGGACCAGGCCGGGTACATCACGCGGATCATGCCGGAGTGGGACCTGGTCCGGTTCCGCCCGCCGCAGTCGGCGGTGCATCGCTACACGGTCGACCGGCACCTGCTGGAGACCTGTGTCGAAGCCTCGAAGATGGTCCGCGACGTACGGCGTCCCGACCTGCTGCTGATCGCCGCGTTGATCCACGACCTGGGCAAGGGGGTCGAAGGCGATCACAGCGTTACGGGGGCTGTCATCGCGACCTCCCTGGCTCGCAGGCTCGGCTTCCCGGAAGCTGACGTGGACACGATCACGCTGCTGGTCCGGCAGCACCTGGTACTGGCTCAGGTGGCGACCAGGCGCGACCTGGATGACCCGATGACCGTGGATCTCGTCGCGGGCATCGTGGGTGACACCGAGACGCTGGACCTGCTCGAAGCTCTCACGTACGCCGATGCGCGCGCTGCCGGTCCTGCGGCCGCATCGCCGTGGCGGCTGCGGTTGGTGGGTGAGCTGGCTCGACGCGTGCGTGGTGAGCTGGCTGGGGGAGGGGCAGGTCTGTGGACCGATGCGCCGCCGATCCCCGTGCCTGAGCTGCACCAGGTGGTTGGCGTGGGACGCCTTGGTGTGACTGTGTCGGACCACCGGGGTGATGTGCGGGTCAACGTGGCTGTGCCCGACCAGGTGGGGACGCTGTCGACTGTTGCCGGAGTACTGGCGGTGGAGCGGCTCGCAGTACGGGCTGCTGTTGTTACGTCGGTCGACGGGCTGGGGATCTCGCAGTGGTCGGTGGCCGGCTCGGCGCCGGACCCGGTGCGGTTGCGGGACCGGCTTGCTGTGGCTCTGCGCGACGACAGCGATCTGGCCCGCCGGTTGGCCGCGCGCGACCAGTCGGCCGTCCGCGGGAAGAGTGCTGCCAGCAGAGTCGACTTGTTGCTAGAGGCATCAGAAACGGCCACTGTGCTGCAGGTGCGGGCACATGACCGGCCGGGACTGCTTTACGACGTCACTGCCGCGATAGCCGCAACTGGAGCGGACGTGAGGTCGGCGCACGTCAGCACTCTTGGCGCGGAGTGCGTGGACGTGTTCTACCTGACTGACAGCAACGGCTCGCCGCTGGAGGACGAGGACGCCCGCACGACGGCCAAGTCGATATTGGATCGTCTGACCTTCTAGTGTCGGTCGGGTGGATCTTGTAGCAGCACTGCAGTGGCAGGCCGCGGCTTGCGAGGAACTGGGCTCACCGATGTACGCCGACGTGTTGCGGCGGCTGGTGGACGACTACGAGTTGGGTGGGTCGTCCACCCGGGTGCTGGCGGGCTTTGAGTCAGCACCCGCGGATGCGGCGATCGCGTTGCGGTTGCTGGGCGCAGTACATCGGCTGGTGCTGTCGGGGGCGGCGCCTGAGCTGGCTGCGTTCTACCCGAGCGTGGGTGGCGAGTGGGACGCAGTACTGGGGTGGGAGGCGTTCGAGCAGGTACTGGTCTCGCGTGGACCCGAGCTGCGCAACCTGCTGACCCAGGCGCCCCAGACGAACGAGGTTGGTCGCAGTACTGCCCTGTACGGCGGACTGCTGCGGCTGGCGGAGGTGGTGCCGCTTCCCGTGCGGTTGTTCGAGATCGGTGCGAGTGGCGGGCTCAACCTGCGGGCCGACCACTTCCGCTACAACCTGGCGGACGGGTCCTTTGTCGGGGTGGCGGACAGCCCAGTGGTGCTGGAGGAAGCGTGGTCCGGGCGTCCTGTCGTCCCCGGGACTCTGCGGATCGCCGAGCGGGTCGGCAGCGACATTGCTCCGGTGAACCCGCTCAGTGAGGACGGGGCACTCACGCTGACGTCGTACGTGTGGCCGGACATGACTGCCCGTCTGGATCGGTTGCGGGGCGCACTGGAGGTCGCGCGGAAGGTGCCGGCCGACGTAAGGCGTGAGGATGCGCTGTCGTTCCTGCGGAACCTGGAGCTGTCGGAGGGCCATGTCACGGTCATCTGGCACTCGGTGATGTGGCAGTACCTCTCACCGGAGGAGCAGACGGCCGGGGACGCCCTGATCGCGGCACTGGGCGCCAAGGCGACCGAGACGGCTCCGCTGGCGCACCTGTGCCTGGAGCCGATGCGCCGTACGCCGGAGGACAAGTCGGAGTTCCTCATCGTGTTGCAGGTCTGGCCTGGGGGAGTGCCGCGGATCCTCGGTACCGCCGAGCCGCATGGGACGCCGGCGTACTGGGAGTAAGCCGCACGGTGACGGCCCAGAGGGTCCAGAGCAGGGCCAGGCTGATCGTCGCGACGGGGCGCCGGTCGCCTGGCGAGGGGACCAGCGCGAGGTTGAGCACGGCGAGCGCGAAGGCGGCGTGTCCGGCCCGGCGCGGCAGTTGCCTTCGCTGGTTGACGGCGAAGCCGAGTGCGATCAGGAGCAACGCGATGAGCAGACGGGGGATGAGGACGTCTGGGAGCTGCTGCGGGGATAGGGAGCGCGGGGCGAACAGCGTCGCCACCCAGAGCAGGCCGGAGAACTGGAGAACGCCGGCGATCCAGCCTGGGGCCCGGTCAGCGCAGTACACGAGATAGAAGACGCCGATCACCAGGCCGATCAGGGCCCGGATGAGGAGGTCTGCGTCCAGTGGGGAGGACCAGACGTGGTGCTGGACCTGGATCGCGATCAGCAGGCTGCCGAAGACCGCGAAGCCGGTGGCGGCGGTGCGAGTCGGTGTTGCGGACACGACGGCCTCCTTTTGGTTGACGAGACGTCTCGTCTCGTTCCAAAGTTAAGAGGCGGTGGATGCGCTGTCAAGACGGGCCGTCTCGTCTTGTGTAAGATCGAGGCATGGCTGAACCGAATCCGGACCGGCGGAACGAGCGATCCCGCCAGGCGATCCTGACCGCGGCGCTGGAGCTGTGCCAGGAGCAGAACTTCGCCAAGGTGACGATGGAGGGCATCGCCAAACGGGCCGGCGTGGGCAAGCAGACGATCTACCGCTGGTGGCCGTCGAAGGCGGCGATCCTGCTCGAGGCGCTGCGGGACCGGGCCCGGGCCAGCGACGACTTCCCCGACACCGGCGACATCGTCGCTGACCTGCGCGATCAGATGACGCAGGTCGTCGAGGTGTTCAACGATCCGGTCTCCGCCGGGTACAACAGCGGGCTGATCGCGGCGGCCCAGAGCGATCCGGACATCGCCAAGGCGATCGTCGACTTCATCGTCCAGCCCCGCGTCGAGCACTGCGCCAACCGGTTGAAGGTGGCCCAGCAGGCGGGTCAGGTCCGGGACGACGTCGCCGCGGCGGACATCGTCGAGCTGCTCTACGCGCCCCTGTATTACCGATTCCTGCTGCACACCCGGCCGGTGTCGGTGGAGCAGCTCGACCTGATCCTGGAGCTCGCCTTCGCCGGGCTCACGCCGCGCTGACCTCGGGGGAGTGAGGCATCCCACTTCCCGTAGTACTTAGGTAACCCTTAGTCTGAGCAGGAGAACTTAGGTAAACCTAACCTAAGTCGTGAGAGAGGATCTCCGCCCAGATGACCAAGCTCCGCCGGATCATCCTGACCGTCGCCACCGCTACCGTGCTGGCTGTCGGCCTGGTCACCCCAGCCTCTGCCGCACCCGGCAGTGCGAGCAACCTCGGCAAGACCCTGACCGCCTCGAACGCGACCGGCCTGGCCGCCGCCGGCGAAACAATCACCGTGACCGGCACTGGCTACAACCCCGCCCAGGGGTACTACGTGGCGCTGTGCGCCGTACCGTCCGACTACAGCTACGGCACCAAGCCCAGTCCGTGCGCAGGTGGCGACGGTCAGGGCGGTACGACGGTCGGCCCGTCGGCCTGGGTGACCAACAACCCGCTCGGCGGCAGCGCGGCGTACCCGATCGCGGCCAACGGCACCTTCACCGCGCAGCTCCGGATCAAGAAGGTGAACTCCGGCCTGGACTGCAGCGACCCGGACATCACCTGCGCGATCGTCAGCCGCCGCGACCACTTCGCGGCGAGCGACCGTACTGGCGACGTCTACATCCCCGTCTCGTTCAGCTGACGGGCCACTGGACCCACTGCCGGCCGGACGGCCACTCCGGCCGGCAGTGCCCTTTCTCGTCAGCTCAGCGCATCGACCAAGGTGTCGGTGAGCTCGGCGGCGTACCGGCCGTCCGGATCGAGATCCGGATCGAAGATGCCGATGTCGAACCCGACGCACTTCGGCGAAGCCAGCAGCGGCTTGAGCAGCTCGCGAAGGTGCTCGTGCTGCAGCCCGCCCGGATCGGGACTGTCGACCGCCGGCATCACCTCGGCGTCGAGGATGTCCACATCCAGGTGCACCCAGAAGCCGTCCAGCTCGTCGCTTCTGAGGTGCTCCAGTACTCCGGCCGCCGCCCCCGCCGGATCCTCGATCACCGCCAGCGCCGACCAGTCCCGGATGCCCGCCTCGCGCATCGTCTCCAGATACGCCTCGTCCTCGCGATAGCCGAGCATCACCGCATCGGCGTCTCGCACGTAGGGCTTGAGTCCGTCCAGATCGGTGAGATCGTCCTGCCCGCGCCCGGTCACCAAGGCGAGCGCCTCGCCGCCCGCGGCCCCGACGTACTGGTCGTTGTCCACGGTCCGCAGGTCGGAGTGCCCGTCCAGATAGACAACCCCGTATCGTCCTCGCCGCTTCAAGGCAACGGCCGGCCCCAGCAGATTGCTGCACTCCCCGCCCAGCAGTACGACGAACTTGCCGTCATCGACCAGCTTCCCGATCCGGTCGGCGAGCTTCACCGTGTACTGCGCCATCGCGGCCGCGTTGAAGACTCCGTCCCCAGGCTTCCAGTCACCCCGGTCGTACCGCGGCGGCGTCACGCACCCACCGTCCTCGGCGCGAATCCTCGCCAGGAACCCCTGATCCCGCAGCGCCCCCGCCAACTTGTAACACCCAGGCACCGCTCCCGCCACCGGCGGCCTGAGGCCAAGATTCGACGGTCCGTCCAACACCACTCTGCTACCGGCCACGATCCCCACCTAACCAATAATCATCTGATCTTCGGTTAGGAGATCCTAGTCCCGCCCACGCTCCCCAGGCACCCGCCGCCCAACCCCAGCCACCTGCGGCGCCCCCGCCCCGCGGGCCCCGTCACCCAACACCGGCGCATGCCGAGTCGCCTGCGCCGCCGGCGCTTGCCCACTCAGGAACCGCATGTCCCCGGTCTGCTGCCCAGGCGAATCAACCCGAGTAGCAGCATCCGGCGGCGGCAACTTACTGAGATCAACCGTCTGTTCTTGCCCCCGCGCGCCGACGCGGGCCTGCTCGGGCGAGTGCTCGGTTTTCACCGCGGCCTGAGCGTGGGGATTGGGGCTTCTCGCGGGGTGCGGAGTCTCGGGTGAGCTCCGGTAGTGCTCACGAAGGTCCTGGACGCCTTCATCCAGGCCGGCGTTGGTCAGTGCGGCAACCGTGGAACCGCCGTCCGGGCGGTCGCGTAGGCCTTCCCAACTCTCGACCGCCATCTTGTTGACGAGATGGGCTCGGGCTGCCTGCTGGTGAGCGGGATCCGGCGGTACGACGTCGGCGAGTTCGTTCTGCACCAATCTGTCGGCGACGGCGTCCCAGCGCATCATGACCGGCTGGTCGATGAGCTCGGTCAGCGTCTGCGTCCGTCCGGCCGGGCCGGACGCCCGGTCCAGCAGCGCGTCGGCGGCGTGCACCGCACCGGGGTACTCCGGCGTCGGCTGCGGGACGGCGTCGTATCCGGCCTGCTGCGCGAACGTCGCGAAGTCCTCCATCGTGCTGAGCTCGACGAGGCCCTCGTCAAGGTCGACGGATCGCGGTTGCCGCAAGGCGTTCGGCTCGTTGGGCGCGTCGAACTCCGCCCGGGCATGCCGGGACTCGTGCAGCACCGTGGCCAGCGCCTGCGCCTGCAGATCCGGTCTGTCGCTGAGTCGGCCGCCGGTGAGCTGCCGGAGTACGAGGTCCTGGTTGAGTCTCAGGGTGCCGTCTCGGCTGAGGCCGCCCCACTTGTCGTCGAAGCGTGCGTACAGCTCGCCGTTCCAGCGGTCCAACCCGCCCGGATGCAGATCCTGGGCGATTCGGTACAGCCGCGCGACCTCCTGGTACGCCGGGGACGAAGGCTCGATTCGCAGCATGCCCTCGTTGCTCGCCACGACTCAGGTTCCGGCCGGCTGGTCAGGCGTCGGGTCGTCCCAGGGAAAGCCCTCGACAAGATCTTCTTCCGTTCTGTCGAGAGAGCGGGTGAGACCGCGAATCGCGGCGCTGTCGGTGGCCCCGCGATCTGCGATGGCCCAGATCTTCTTCCGGACCCGATCGATCTCGGCGACCCGCTCCTGGGTCGTACCGCGGCTGAAGTCGGCCTCGTTGAGCAACTCGCGCGCCTCTAGCATGTCGCGGCTCGGCGGTGGCGGCGGAAGAATCGCAACGGGAAGGCCGTCGATCAATCGGGAAGCGACCTGCTGGTCGTTGCCGGCGGGCAGTCCGGCAGCAAGCTCCCGCAAGTACTGCTGAGCGCTCTCGACGTCAGGGGACGTCTCGGAGCGAAGCCGCGCGCGGACCGCCTGGTACTCGATATTGAACCCGTTGAAGTCCATCGAAGCCTCTCGAGTCGCCTACCCCTACCGATCAGGCGGGTCCGGCCTCACGATATCGATCAGCAGGTCCCGCAGGCGGTCCCTGGTCGTAGTCGTCGCTCCAGGGAAGGTAGTTGCTGAACTCGATGTCGCGTTCCATCGCGTCGAGGCGTCGAGTCATGTACCGGATCTGGTGAGCGTCGTCGCCGGCGCGGTCGGCAATCTCCTGGATCTTCCGGCCGACCGCCGAGATCGCCGCCAGCCGTTCTTCCCGGGTCCCCGACTGCAGGTCGGCGGACTGCAGAACGATCTCGGCCTCCAGCCGTTCCAGGCTGGCCGGCTTCAGGCCGAAGTACTCCGGCAGCCGGTGCACCTTCTCGAAGGCCCGCTCGCGTTCCGCGTCGTCGGTCACCGTGCTCGCCAGCGTCTGCAACTCTCGCTGGGTGACGAGCAGGTGCTCCATCACCGTGAGTTGGAGTGTGTCGAACGCCTTCATGTACTGCGTCCCGAACTCATCGCCGAGCATGGTCGGTCACCTCCGTCGGTCCTGTCATCGCGCCAGCAGACTAGCGAGGGGCGGTCCGGTGGGCGTGGGAGCGGCGGGGGTGGCCGGTAGACTTGATGAGTTGCCGGGTTCCCGGGGGTATCCCGCTCGGGGTCCTTCTGCTCTCTCGAAAGAAACGGACTGTTTCTCGTGTTCGACACGCTTTCTGATCGCCTGTCCGCCGCCTTCAAGAATCTGCGCGGTAAGGGCAAGCTGACCGATGCCGACATCGACGCGACCGCGCGGGAGATCCGGATCGCGCTGCTGGAGGCGGATGTCGCGCTGCCGGTGGTGAAGGACTTCATCGCGGCGGTCAAGGAGCGGGCCGCGGGCGCCGAGGTGCGCGGTGGGCTGAACCCGGCGCAGCAGGTGATCAAGATCGTGAACGAGGAGCTCGTCACGATCCTCGGTGGCGAGACGCGTGAGCTGCGGATGGCCAAGCGGCCGCCGACGGTGATCATGCTCGCGGGTCTGCAGGGCGCTGGTAAGACCACCCTGGCAGGCAAGCTGGCGAAGTGGCTGAAGGAGACCAAGCACCAGACCCCGATGCTGGTCGCCGCGGACCTGCAGCGGCCGAACGCGGTCACCCAGCTGCAGGTGGTCGGCGAGCGGGCCGGCGTACCGGTTTATGCGCCGGAGCCGGGCAACGGCGTCGGTGACCCGGTCGAGGTCGCCCGGCAGGCGATGGCGGAGGCGAAGACCAAGCAGTACAGCGTGGTCATCGTCGACACCGCCGGCCGGCTGGGTGTCGACGAGGAGCTGATGAAGCAGGCCGCGGACATCCGCGACGCGGTCACCCCGGACGAGATCCTGTTCGTCGTCGACGCGATGATCGGCCAGGACGCGGTCGTCACCGCGCAGGCCTTCCTGGACGGCGTCGGCTTCGACGGCGTGGTGCTGTCCAAGCTCGACGGTGACGCCCGCGGTGGCGCCGCGCTGTCGATCGCGAAGGTGACCGGCCGGCAGGTGATGTTCGCCTCGAACGGCGAGAAGCTCGAGGACTTCGACGTCTTCCACCCCGACCGGATGGCGTCCCGCATCCTCGGCATGGGCGACGTGATGAGCCTGATCGAGAAGGCCGAGCAGTCCTTCGACGCCGAGGAGGCGGCCAAGACCGCCGCCAAGCTGCAGAAGAAGGGCGGCAAGGACTTCACCCTGGACGACTTCCTCGCCCAGATGCAGTCGGTGCGCAAGATGGGCCCGCTGACCAAGATCTTCGGCATGCTGCCCGGCGCGGCCCAGTTCAAGGACCAGCTGGAGAACTTCGACGAGCGCGAGATCGACCGGATCGAGGCCGTCATCCACTCGATGACCCCGGCCGAGCGGACCGACCCGAACATCATCAACGGCTCCCGCCGGCTCCGGATCGCGAACGGCTCCGGTACCGAGGTGGCCACCGTCAGCGGCCTGGTCGAGCGGTTCTTCGAGGCCCGCAAGATGATGTCCGCGATGGCGTCCGGCAAGGGCATGCCAGGGATGCCGGGAATGCCCGGGATGCCGGGTATGAGCGGCGGCAAGAAGGGCAAGCAGCAGGCCAAGAAGACCAAGCCGAAGCGTGGCTCCGGCAACCCGGCCAAGCGCGGCAACCCGGCCCAGAGCGAGCCGGCCGCCCCGGCTGCCGGCCAGCTCCCGGCGGCCTTCGGCGGCGGCGCCGCGGGCGGCAACTTCGAGCTGCCGGACGACCTGAAGAAGCTGCTCGGCGACAAGTGACTCTCGGTCAGGAAGTCCTTCACCGGGTGATCGGACTTCCCGTTACCGCTTGTCCAGAACCGCTGGACCGTTAAGATCGTTGCTACGCCCGAGGTACAGGTACTGCGAACTAAGTCGTGAGGACGGTTCGGATGAGGCAGCAGTTCAGCAACCTTGACACGTGGCGGGGCAAGTTGACCGCTGTCGGGGTCTGTCTTGCGCCGCCGACGGTCCTGGTCGCCGCGTTCGTGGCCGGTGGTGTGACGTCGAACACGTTCATTGTCGACGCCCATGCGCTGAGCCAGCCGCGCCAGGACTCCGTCTTCGACGAGCTCGCGCAGAAGGTCCCGAACGCTCCCGGCGTCGACGGCAGCATCGCGACCGAGCAGAAGTCCCAGATCGAGGTACCGGTCACCGGAGCGGTGGACAGCGTCCAGCAGCCGACCCCCGGCGCGCCGGGCGATGTCTCCGGCATCCCGGGGACCGTGCTGGCGGCGTACCAGAAGGCTGCGAACGACCTCGCCGCGGCGCAACCGAACTGCGGGATCACCTGGCCGCTGCTGGCCGGTATCGGCAAGATCGAGTCCGCCCACGCGAGCGGCGGCCGGGTCGACACGGCCGGCCTGACCCGCGGCAAGATCCTCGGCCCGGTGCTCGACGGCGGCCCCGGAATGGCGGCCATCAGCGACACCGACCAGGGCGCGTACGACGGCGACAGCAAGTGGGACCGGGCGGTCGGCCCGATGCAGTTCATCCCGGGCACCTGGAAGGCTTTCGGTGCCGACGGCAACGGTGACGGCGTCAAGGACCCGCACAACATCTACGACGCGGCCCGTGCGGCCGGCGACTACCTGTGCTCCGGCGGCGCGAACCTGAAGGATCCGCAGGGCTTGGTCCAGGCGGTACTGCGCTACAACCACTCGATGGACTACGTGTCCAAGGTGCTGCGCTGGATGCAGACCTACAGCCAGACCACGGTGAACATCCCGGACTCGAACGACCCGATCACCCCGCCGGCCGATGACAACGGCAACGTCCAGAACGACCCGACGACGCCGCCGACCACCACCACTCCGGTGACGACGCCGCCGACCACCCCGGCGACCACTCCGGTCCCGACGACGCCGCACCCGACGACGCCGAAGCCGACCACGCCGAAGCCGTCCACGACGCCGCCGAAGACGCCGCAGAACACCCCGCCGACCACCATCCCCACCCGGCCGACGATGCCGACGACGCCGCCGACCACCCCGCCGACGACGCCGCCCACCACCCCTCCCACGACGCCGCCGACCACTCCTCCGACCACCCCGCCGACGACGCCGCCCACCGCGCCGCCGACGCCCTGCGGTCCGAACGAGACGCCGCCGCCGACCCCGCCGCCGACCGAGCCCCCGGCGCCGAACCCGAGCTGCACCGTGCCTCCGTCGACCACTCCGCAGGAGACGCCGACGCCTACCCCGACGCCCACTCCGACGTCGCAGAGCACTCCGGTAGCCTCGGAGACGACTCCGGCCTGAGCGTCGCCCAGAGGGCCCGCTGGGGCCTTCTGAGGCCCGTCAGCGGCCGGAAAACAGGTCGGGAACGTTAAGATTTCCCATCGACCCTCGTGATGAGCCGGGGCGAACCGCCGCCTGGTGAGCGTGGCGCAGGCCCGTTCGGCGCAGAACCGGGACCGTTGGGCTCATGGCTCAGGTAACTTTCCGTCGTCCCTCGGTAACTTTCTGGCGCATGGGTCGTTGGGGGAACTATGCGCCTAACCCGTAGTGGAAACCGTCGGGTCAAAATAATCATCGCTTCACTGTGCACGGCCCCCCTGCTGGTAGGGGCGATCGTGACAGTGGCTTCGGGCGGAGCCGGTGCCTCCGGCGAGCTCGCGGCGGACAGTCCGGTCGCTCCTTCGCCTGGAGCCGGTCTGAACAGCGGTGAATTCGACGAACTGACCATGATCGTCCCCCAGCGTCCAGGAGTGGACGGCCGGATCGGATCGGACAAACCTGCCCGGGCCGATGTGCCTGTGCAGGGTGCCACCGACGGCCGTTCCGTGGTCCGCCCGGGACGACCCGGTGCCGTGAACGGCATCCCCCGCGGGGTCTTCCCCGCCTATCGCCGGGCCACCGCGAATCTCGCGGTGATCCGCCCCAACTGTGGGCTCACCTGGCCGTTGCTGGCCGGGATCGGCAAAGTCGAGTCCGACCACGCCTCCGGCGGTCGCGTCGACGTGGCCGGCACCACCCGCGGCAAGCTCTTCGGACCAGTGCTGAACGGCCGCCGCGGGAACGGCCGGGTCGCCGACACCGACAAGGGCCGGTACGACGCCGACATCGTCTGGGACCGCGCGGTCGGCCCGATGCAGATCATCCCGGGCGTCTGGACCGAGTTCGGCGCCGACGGGAACGGTGACGTCTTCCGCAACCCGAACAACGTCTACGACTCGGTCACCACGGTGGCGATCTACCTGTGCTCCGAGGGTGACGACCTGAAGCGCCCGCGCGATCTGGTCGCCGCGCTGCTGCGTTACCAGCACTCCAAGGACTTCGTCGCCACCGTACTGCGGTGGATGCGGGTCTACAGCAAGAGCGCGGTCCTGGTGCCGAACCTCACCGGCAAACTGGCCACGCCCAAGCCGACCGGCAACGTCGAGTCGAACGTGGATCCGCGCGAGGTGCCGGAGGTTCCGGACGACACCACCACCGTGACGCCGACCGCGAAGCCGAGCGTGCCGATCCCGGTCACCACCGGCAGGCCGTCGATCCCGGACCCGATCGCGACGCCGACCGAGCGCCCGACCACCCGGCCGACGAACCCGCCGACCGACCGGCCGACGCCGACTCCGACGCCCACCCCGACGCCGACGCCCACTCCGACGCCGACGCCGACCCCCACCCCGACTCCGACCGATACGCCCACCCCGACCGAGACCCCGTCCGGCTCGCCCTGCGCCGCCGAGACGAACCCCACTCCCTGCACCCAGGGCAGCGGCTCGCACGGATAGTCCACTCCCGGTTACGGTCGCCGTATGACGACCAACGCCGGGGTACTACGGCTCGCCGGCACGGTTCTGCCGGCCGGTGAGCAGCAGGAGCTTCACCTCAGTGGCGGGCTGGTCGTCGACCGGCCCGCCACTACTGACGTCACCACCGTCAGCACGGGCGGCTGGATCGTGCCCGGCCTGGTCGACGCCCACTGCCACATCGGCCTCGATCAGCACGGCGCGGTCGAGCGGGACGTCCAGGAGCAGCAGGCGGTCGTCGACCGTGATGCCGGCGCGCTGCTGGTCCGCGACGCGGGCTCGGCCGCCGACACCCGCTGGATCGACGAGCGGGAGGACCTGCCGAAGATCATCCGGGCCGGCCGCCACATCGCCCGCTCCAAGCGCTATATCCGCAACTACGGCTGGGAGATCGAGCCGGCCGAGCTGGTCGCGTACGTCGAGCAGGAGGCTCGCCGCGGCGACGGCTGGGTCAAGCTGGTGGGGGACTGGATCGACCGCGACGCCGGCGACCTGACCCCGTGCTGGCCGCTCGACGCGCTCACTGCGGCCATCGCCAGAGCCCATGAGCTGGGCGCCCGCGTGACGGCCCACGTGTTCGGCGAGCACGCTCTGCCCGACCTGCTGGCAGCGGGGATCGACTGCATCGAGCACGGCACCGGCCTGCAGCCCGACCTGCTCGATCAGATGGCAACCCGCGGAGTCGCCCTCGTCCCGACGATCATCCAGCTCGAGAACTTCCCGCAGTACGCCGACCAGGCCGCCGGCAAGTTCCCCCGGTACGCCGACCACATGCGTGACCTCTACGCCCGTCGCCTCGACACCCTGCGCTCCGCCGTCGACGCCGGAGTACCGGTCTATGCGGGGACGGATGCGGGTGGTGTCCTCGGGCACGGCCTGATCGCCGAGGAGATCCAGGCGCTCACCACCATCGGCATGTCCGGCGAGCAGGCCCTCGCCGCCGGCTCCTGGGCCGCCCGCAGCTGGCTGGGCGCTCCCGCCGACCTGTCACCAGGCAACCCGGCCGACCTCGTCGTCTACGCCGAGGACCCGCGGGCCGATCCCACGGTCCTGGCTCACCCCGAGTTCATCGTTCTGCGCGGTCGCGTCTACCGTCCCTGACTCCGAAACTGCCAGGATGATGGCAGTAACCGGACAATTTCACCCGGTGACCGGGAAAAATTCACGTAACTACTGGTCGATGCGGAAGAAAGTGCCCTACGGTGATCGCACCTGCCGACGCCCCTCGGTGGGACGGACGCCGCGGGAGGCGCGGCGGACGTCGCAAGGGAAGGAACGAACCCCCATGGGTAAGACCGCCCGAGTGCCCAGACTGACCGCGCTGCTCGCCACAGCCGCCGCCGGCGCCATCGCGCTGAGCGGCGCGCTCCCCAGCACTGCCGCCCCAGCTCCCGAGCAGGCCGCCCCGCAGACCGGCTCTGCCGTGCCAGGCGATCTGGCGCAGGCCTTCAAGACCGCCAGCACTACGTACGACGTACCGCGGGAGGTGCTGGTCGGGATCGGCTACGCCGAGTCCCACCTGGACGGTCACGACGGCCAGCCCAGCCAGGACAACGGCTACGGCCTGATGCACCTGGTCAGCAACCCGCAGAACCCGACGATGTCCGAGGCGGCCAAGCTGACCGGCCTGCCGGTCGAGAAGCTCGCCAAGGACTCGGCCGCCAACATCACCGGCGCCGCCGCCGTCCTCGACTCGTACGCCGACCAGGCGGGCCTGACGGGGGAGTCCCGCAAGGACGTCGCCCAGTGGTACAGCGTCATCGCGCAGTACTCGCACTCCGCCGACGCCCCGACCGGCCGGCTCTACACCGACGAGGTCTACCGGATCATCGGCGCCGGTGTCGGCGCGGTGGGTCTGGCGCCCAAGGCGGTCACCCCGAACCGCGGTGCCTACGCCAAGGTCGCTCCGCTCGGCGTCAAGAGCCCGACCTCGACCCAGGCGGTCGACTTCCCGGGTGCGATCTGGAGCGCGGCCAGCACGTCCAACTACCGGGTCGGCCGGACGCAGGCCATCTCCACCATCGTCATCCACGTCACCCAGGGCTCGTACGCCGGCACCATCAGCTGGTTCAAGAACGCCTCGGCCCAGGTGAGCGCGCACTACGTACTCCGGTCCAGCGACGGTCAGGTCACCCAGATGGTGGCCGAGAAGGACACCGCCTGGCACGTCGGGTCGCAGAACCCGTACACGATCGGCCTCGAGCACGAGGGCTTCGTGGACCAGCCGTCCTGGTTCACCGACGCGATGTACCGCTCATCGGCGGCAGTGGTCAGGAACATCGCCGACCGGCGCGGCATCCCGAAGGACCGCGCGCACATCAGAGGTCACTCCGAGCTGCCGAACCAGACCCACACGGACCCCGGTCCGAACTGGAACTGGACCTACTACATGCAGTTGGTGAACGGCGGTAACCCGAACCCGCCGACCTACAACTTCACTACCTACGGCAGCGGCGTCCGGGTGCGGAGCGCCCCGCAGCTGACCGCCTCGATCGTCGCCACCCTGGCCGGCCCGACCCAGGTGTTCGTCACCTGCCAGAAGCAGGGCGACACGGTGAACGCCGAGGGCACCAGCAACAACTGGTGGGCCAAGCTGCGCGACCAGGGCGGCTACATGTCCAACATCTACATCGCCGACCCGAACCCGAAGCTCCCCGGCGTACCGGTCTGCTGAGCGCGTCGGCGGTCCGGGATCCCGTCGCGGTGGGTCCCGGGCCACCGGCAACAGTAGAGCCTGCTGTACCGACGTAGCCCGCCCGTTCCGTCAGGATCGATAATGACGACGACGGAAAGGCTCCTGCGATGCTCACGAAGATCCTGGCCCGGGGTGTCCCGGCCTGCGGCTACCTGTTCATCCGGTACCTCAGGGGGATCGTGCTGCTCGCGGCGACTCCGCTCGGGCTGCTGCTGGGCTGGCTGATCCCCGACGCGACGGCGGGGCTGGTCAAGCTCGCCAACAGCGAGCGCGACCGCGCGGCGCGCTACCTGCAGCAGCCGGCGGCCACGCCACTACCCGATGCCTTGGCCCGCCAGTCCGGTGATGTGGTCACCCTGTTCAAGGACAAGTCGTTCTGGCGCAGTACGAGTCTCCTGCTGCTGCCCCCGCTGGTGATAGCCGAGCTGGTCATCGCGGTCTGCGCCGTGTTCGCTGCGCCGTCTGCGGTGCTTGCCATGGTGTTGTGGCCGCTGGACCCGGGAGGCTTCACGCTGTTCGGCGTACCGGTCGACAGTTGGTGGAAGGCACTCGTCTTCGGTCCAGCGCAGATCCTGGTGGGCCTCGGCCTGCTCGGCTGGGTGGCGCCGGCTACCGCACGCTGGCACGCCCGGCTGACCCTCGGCGTACTCGCGCCCAGTGCCGCGCAACTGGAGACGGCCCTCCTCAACGAGCGAGTGGCGGAGCTGACCCGGACCAGGGCCGGTGCGGTCGACTCGCACGGTGCCGAGCTGCGCCGGATCGAGCGGGACCTGCACGACGGCACGCAGGCCCAGCTGGTCTCGCTGGCGATGCGGATCGGCCTTGCCAAGCAGACGATGGCGGCAGATCCCGAGAAGGCCGCCAAGATCCTCGACGACGCCAGGGACGGCGCAGAGCAGGCGATGACCGAGCTCCGCGGCGTACTGCGAACCATGTACCCGCCGATCCTGGCTGACCGCGGCCTGGCTGGTGCGGTGTCGGCCCTGTCCGCCCGCAGCCCGATTCCGGTGGAGCTCCGGGTAGGTGAGCTCGGCGCAGTACCGGCCGCAGTAGAAGCCGCTGCGTACTTCGTGGTCGCGGAATCCCTGACCAACATCACCAAGCACTCCGCCGCCGGCCATGTCGACCTACTGCTCGAGCGGCGCGGCCCGAAGCTCTACCTGGCCATCACCGACGACGGTATCGGCGGTGCCCGGGTCAACGAGCAGGCGGACCTGCTGGGCCGGGGGAGCGGGCTGCATGGCATGGTGCACCGGGTGGAAGCGATCGACGGTCAGATAGAGCTGCAGAGCCCCATTGGCGGCCCGACGACGGTTGAGGTGATCCTGCCGTGCGCGTAGTGATCCTGGAGGACAACCCGATCCTTGCCGAGGGCCTCGGCCTGCTGCTGGGCAACTCGGGCTTCGAGGTGGCAGCTGTCGCCGGTAACGCCGACGAGTTCGCCAAGGCTGTGGCTGAGCATCAGCCGGACATCGCGGTGGTCGACGTGCGGCTGCCACCGACCTTCACCGACGAGGGACTTCGGGCGGCGATCGAGGCCCGCAGGCTCCGACCGGGCTTCCCGGTGCTCGTCTTCTCGCAGTACGTCGAGGAGGTGTACGCCGCCGAACTGCTGGCCGCCGGGACCGAGGGGGTCGGCTACCTGCTCAAGGACCGGGTCTCCCGGGTCGATGAGTTCATGGAGGCCGTACGCCGGGTCGCGGCCGGCGGGACGGTTCTCGACCCCGAGGTCGTCAGCCAGCTGATGGTGAAGCGCAGCGACCCGCTGGAGCGCCTGACGCCCAGGGAACGCGAGGTGCTCGCGTTGATGGCCGAGGGCCTCGGTAACACCGCGATCGGGGAGAAGCTCGTCATCAGCGAAGGCGCCGTCCATAAGCACGTCGGCAACGTCTTCCTCAAGCTCGACCTGCCGCCGACCGAATCGGGGCATCGCCGGGTGCTGGCCGTGCTGGCCCACCTCGGGATCTGACCGCTTCCGGACAGCTCGCAGCGGGGATAGCGGTTGCCGGTTCGACGAAAGGTTGACAACGTCGGCATCAGCTCTTGACGCCACGTGTCCATCAAGCCACTCTCAGTTTCGAGAGCGCTCTCACCGCCTTTTCCGCCCCAAGGTGAGGAAGACCCCATGAAGGTTCTAGCTGTCGCCGTGCTCGTCGCGAGCGCGGTTGCCGTCCCGACCCAGGCCATCGCGGCCACCCCCGACCAGGCTGACCAGCGGCACGCAGTACCGGGTCAGTTGGCTGCCATGCAGGCCGACTTCGGTCTGACCGAGCAGCAGGCCAAGGAACGTCTCAAGTCCGAGCTCGCCGCCACCAAGCTTGTCCCGGCTGCACAGCGCGCTGCGGGAGCTGCCTTCGGCGGCACCTGGTACGACGCTGCGCGGCAGAAGCTGGTGGTCGGTGTGACCACCTCGGCCGCAGCGGTCGCAGTACGGGCTACTGGTGCTGAGGCGTCCGTAGTACCGGCTACTGCGAAGCAGCTCGACCAGCGGCAGGCTGCGGTCAACAAGCTGGCGGGGAAGGCGGTTCCGGCTGCAGTGAGTGGCTGGACGGCTGACCCGAAGACCGGCAGCGTTGTCGTGAGTGTCCAAGCAGGTAAGCGTTCTGCGGCCGTCGACGCCTTCGTGGCGAAGGTGGCCAAGGCTGGAGCGGTGACTGTCCAGGAGGTCGCTGCGCAGGCGCCGCAGACCTTCGCCGCCGGCACCGTCGGGGGAGACCCGTACTACACCGGCAACGTCCGCTGCTCGATCGGCTTCTCCGTGCACGGCGGGTACGTCACGGCCGGGCACTGCTCCGGCGCCGGCGCCAGGACGCGTGGCTGGGACGGCTCGAACCAAGGAGTCTTCCGCGGCTCGTCCTTCCCCGGTAACGACTACGCCTGGGTCCAGGTCGACAGCGGCTGGTGGACCGTGCCGGTAGTGCTCGGCTGGGGTCAGGTCAGCGACCAGCTGGTCCGCGGCTCCTGGGAGGCCCCGATCGGTTCGTCGGTCTGCCGGAGCGGGTCGACGACCCACTGGCGCTGCGGCGCGATCCAGGGCAAGAACGAGACCGTGAACTACGGCAACGGCCAGCTGTTCTACGGAGCGACCAAGACCAGCGTGTGCGCCGAGGGCGGCGACTCGGGTGGTTCCTTCATCACCGGCGACCAGGCCCAGGGCGTGACGTCGGGTGGCTGGGGCAACTGCAGCAGCGGCGGCCAGACCTGGTTCCAGCCGATCAACGAGATCCTCGGCGCCTACGGGTTGAGCCTGCACACTGCCTGACATGAGAAGCCGGGCCCACCCCGAGGGGGTGGGCCCGGCCTTGTCCGGCTCAGGTCAACAGACTGGAACGCCTGGTAGCACCTGGTTCGGATCGTCGATGTAGATGTTGCTCATGAAGCCGGCCGGGCTGGCGAGCTTGGCCCACCAGTTGTTGGTGTAGCCCTCCGCGGTCACCGTGTCGCCCTGCTTCTGGCAGAGCACCCGGACCGAGGTCGGACCGCCGAGAGTCGCCACCACAGCCGCGTTCAGCCGGGCATCGGCGCGGACCCGGATGCCGGAACCCCAGGTCATGAAGGGCTTTCCGGGCTGACTGCCGCAGCCGTTGTCGCTGGTCAGGTAGTACTGGTTGTACGAGCCCGGGTAGGCGAGCGCGCCGCCGTTGATGACGATGTTCTGGCCGACACCGTTCAGCAGTTGTTCGTAGTGGATGTGCGGACCGGTGGAGGAGCCGGTGGTGCCGGTGACGCCGATCTGCTGGCCCTGGCTGACGGCCTGGCCGTTGGCCACGGAGTACGCGGAGAGGTGGAAGTAGTAGGTCTTCCAGCCGCCGCCGTGCTCGATGGCGATGTAGTTGCCGGCGCCACTGGGCTGGGAGAACCGGTACGCCGTACCGCCGGCGCTGGCCAGTACCGGGGTGCCGTTGGTGGTGCCGCCGTCGGCGCGGACGAAGTCGAGGGCGCGGCGGACCTCGGCCGAGTGGTGGCTGTAGGTCCAGCGCTGGCCACACGGGAACGGGGCCTTGAAGTTCGGGGCGGCCATCGCCTCGGTCGGTACCGCCACCAGGGTGGCGGCACCGACCAGGAGAGCGGCCAGCACGGCTAGCAATCGTCTGAGGGGCATGGTGATCAGTCCTTCGGGGCGACCGGTCACGGATGGTGAAACCCGCGACGCTTGGAGTGATTTGCTCACAAGCTAGCGCAGGATTCGTGACTTAGGAACTGATCGATATGGTGAACCGTTAGTGATTAACCTGTGGTCGAAAGGCTAGCTTGCCGACTCCGGACGCGCTGTCTCGTCCGGCACCGCTTCGAGCGTCGGCGGCTGGCCGGTACCGGAGATCGAGTCGATCAGCTGCTTGGCCAGCGCGAAGCCCGAACCACCCATCGTGATGGTCTTCACCAAGGTGTCCTCGATGCCCTGGGCACCGTTCAGGACGACCATGTTGCCGACCTTCTCGAACGAGCTGGCGGCGGCCCGGACGATCTCCGGGTAGGCCTCGGCCAGCTGCTGGGCGACGACGGCGTCGGTGTTCGTGGCCAGCGCCTCGGCGCGCGCCTTGATACCGGCTGCCTCGGCCATCGCCTTGGCCTGGACGGCGAGCGCCTCGGCCTTACCGTTCAGCTCGGTCGCCTTCGCCTGCGCCTCACCGCGCAGGGTGACCTCGCGGGCGTTCGCCTCGGCCGAGGCGATCTGCGCGTCGCGGGCCGCGTTGGCCAGCGTGCGCTGCTTGTACGCCTCGGCGTCGGCCGGCTTGAGCACGCTCGACTCGAGCTGCTTCTCGGCCAGCGCCGCGTTCAGCTTCGCCGTCTCGGTCTCGGCCACCACGACCTGCTGGCGGGCCAGCGCCTCGGCGAGCGGACCGGACTGCGAGGCCTTCGAGTTCGCCTGGTCGACCTCGGCCTGGTAGCCGGCCTGGGCGATCGAGCTCTGCCGTACTGCGGCCGCCTTCGCGGCGCCGGCCACCTGCTCGCGCTCGGTGGCTTCCCGGTCGCGCTCGGCCCAGGCGATTCGGGCAGCGGCCTCGACGGCCGCGGCCTGCGGGCGACCGAGGTTCTTGATGTAGCCCGACTCGTCGTCGATCTCCTGGATCTGCAGCGAGTCGACCACCAGGCCGAGCTTCTCCATGTCGCCGGCCAGCGAGCCGCGGATGTTCGTGGTCAGCGTCTCCCGGTCGTGCAGCATCTCCTCGACCGTGGTGGAGCCGACGATCGCCCGCAGGTGACCCGCGAACAGTTCGTGGATCGTGCTCATCACCTGCTCGTCGCTCTGCTCCAGGAACCGGCGGGCGGCGTTCGCGATCGAGCCGTAGTCGTCACCGACCTTGTACGCCGTGACGCCCTTGATGTGCAGCGGAATGCCCTGGCTGGACACGCAGGTGACGGTCAGCGGGGTGGCCCGGATGTCGAGCGGCAACCGGCGGACGGTCTGGAAACCGGGCAGCACCGCGGTACCGCGGCCGACCACGATCTTGAAGCCGAGCGTCTCGTTGATCTGCTCCTGGCTCGAGTGCGCGCCGAGGCCGGAGATGATCAGCGCCTCGTTCGGCTCGGCCACCCGCCAGACCATCCGGAACAGAATCAGCAGGACCACCAGCGCGATGGCGCCGGTGACCAGGTACGTCCAGAGCATTTCCCCTCCAGGGAACCAGATGTTTCAGATGGCGCGGGCGACGTAGACCGTCCGGGGTGGGTCGAACTCGACCACCACCACCGGGGTACCGGCCTCGATCACTTCGTCGGCCGCGGGATAAGCGTAGAAGGCTTCGGTGGCACCGCGGACCGGAAGCATCACCTCGCCGACGATTCCCGGTCCGATCCGGCCGATCACGCGACCTCGCTTGCCAACCATGACGTCCCTCCGACGTTCGCACTGCCCCACTGGGTTCCCGAAGCTTAGTGTCCGGGCGCGTCACGTCTTGTAGTCGACGCTGGCCGGGCGCATGGTTGGAGTGTCGGCCTGGGGGATGGGGAGGGGCGATGGGGGCTGAGGTACGAGTCGGGGTGGTCGAGCAGGGGGCCGACCAGGCCAGGCTGGAAGAGCTGGCGTTGTTGCTGCGCCAGGAGTTGTTGGCCTTGGACGTCCGCGCGGTCGAGCCGGTCCGCGAGGGCGAGGCGCCGCCGGGGACGCGTGGTGGGCTGGCCGCGATCGCCGGTCTGCTGAGTGTGTCGCTGACGCCTGGGTTGCAGGTCGTCGGGGCGATGGTTGCCGTCGTCCGGGACTGGCTGCGCAGGTCGGGTGGCGCGCACACGGTGAAGATCTCGATCGACGGCGACACGCTCGAGCTGACCGGCGCGAGTGACGAGGTCCAGCAGCGTTTGGTGGACGCGTGGGTGCGCAAGCACTCCGGGACGGACGCGTGAGATGGACGGGGCTCGCGTCGCGCTGGTGATCGCCAACGAGGAGTACGCCGATCCGGGGCTGAGCCGGTTGATGGCGCCGGCCCGGGATGCGGCGGCGCTGGCCGGAGTACTGGGTGATCCGGCGGTCGGCGGGTTCGACGTACAGGTGCTGGAGAACGCGTCGGCGCACGAGATCCGGTACGCCGTCGAGGACTTCTTCGCCGATCGGTCGCCGGAAGACCTGCTCCTGCTGCATTTCTCGTGCCATGGGTTGAAGAACGCCGCGGGGGAGTTGTTCCTGGCGGTGGCAGACACGCAGCCGACACGACTCGCCTCGACGGCCGTGGCGGCGGACTTCGTCAACCGGCAGATGGCGGACAGCCGCGCGCAGCGGATCGCGCTGTTCCTCGACTGTTGCTACGGCGGCGCTTTCCCGCGCGGGCTGGTGGTGCGGGCTACGGGCGAGGCGCAGGTGCGGGACGCGTTTGCCGGCCAGGACCGGGTCGGCGGCGGGCGCGGACGCGTGGTCGTCACGGCGTCGAGCGCGATGGAGTACGCCTTCGAGGGCGGGCAGTTGGCCTCCGGTACGTCGAAACCGTCCGTCTTCACGAGTGCTGTGGTGGACGGGTTGACGTCAGGCGATGCCGATCGCGACGGCGACGGCTGGGTCGGTCTGACCGAGCTCGTGAGCTATGTCAGCGATCAGATCCACCGCGTCACGCCGAATCAGAATCCACAGATGTGGACCTTCGGCTCCCAGGGTGAGTTGCTGATCGCCCGCACCCGGTCGCGCCGGATCGTGCCGACGGAGCTGGCGCCTGAGCTGGTGCAGGCGATGGAGAGCCCGCTGCCGGCGGCGCGCTTCGGCGTCGTGGATTACCTGCGCGAACGGCTGCTCGGGGACGACGTGGGTCTCGCGTACGCCGCTTGGCTGGCGCTCACCCGGATGACCGAAGACGACAGCCGGAAGGTCGCCGAAGCTGCGCGGCAGGCGTTGACGGAGGCGTCGCCGAGCGCGCCGTGGGTCGAGCTGACCGAGCAGGGTGCTGTCCTCGAGTTCCCGACAACTCCACCGGAGTTGCTGCCTCAACCCGCACCGGCACTTTCAAAGCCCCAGCCCAAACCCCAGCCCCAGCCCGACCCAGAACCCGAGCCTGTTGCCGCGACGCGCGAGCCGGCTACTGCTCCTGCGTCTGCTCCAGTCTCGGCAGCTGTGCCGCCGACTGCTAAGCCCCAACCCGACCTGACACAGCAGCCAGTTGCCGCGAAGCCCAAGCCGGCAGCTCCTGCGTCTGCTCCCGGATCGCCTTCTGCCCCATGGTGGTTGATCGGCGCCCTCATCCTCGCCGCCCTCGCCCTGATCGCCATCAACTGGCCCGGCCCCACCGACAGCCGCAAACTCTGGTACGACGAATCGAACACCGGCTGGCACGTCTACCGAAGCTGGATCGACCCCACCACCCTCGCCTCGATCGCTACCCTCGTCGCCACCCTGGCAGCGACCTCCGCCATCCGCGCGCTGATCGCGCTCGGAGTAGTGCTCGGCTGCGCCGCCTCGATCGTCCAGGACGGCATCATGCTGCTCGGCGCCGGCATCACCTACACCGAGACCACCCGCTGGGTCGCCTCCACCCTGCTCGCCGCGACGATGGTCGCCCTCGTCCTCGCCGTACTCCGCCCGCTCCACCTCCCACTGTGGCCGGTCCCGCCACTCCCCGCACTCCTGGTAGTTGCCGCAGGCATCTTGTTGGCCATCAGTGCCGGCATCAAGCACGAGGACGGCATCTCCTGGCTCACCGTCACCAAGCTCGGCCTGATCGAGCCGGTCTTCGCCGCCGCCATCGCCTGGCTCGCCCTGGCGGCCACCGAGGCGCGGGCGCGATCGTGGCTGGCCGCGGCCGTGGTGTCCTACGCCGTCATCGACATGATCTCCATCATCCCGGCCTACACCCTGGGCGGCTCCCCGTCAGTGGTCCTCACCTGCGTCCTGGGCAGCGCCCTGCTCATCGCCGCGGTCGCCCTGTCTGCCTTCACCGCGAAGGTCAGCCGCGAATAGCACCCTCGGTGGCGCCCTTGATGAACTGCCGGGCGAAGATCACGAAGACGATGATCAGCGGGATCATCGCCATCAGCGCGCCCGTCATCACCATGCTGTAGTCGACGCCGTGGCTGCGGTTCAGCGAGGACAGCGCCACCTGCAGGGTCAGGTGATCGGGGTTGGTCAGCACGATCAGCGGCCAGAAGTAGTCGTTCCACGACGCGACGAAGGTGAAGATCCCGAGGAACGCCAGCGCCGGCCGCGCCGACGGCAACGCCACATGCCGATAGACCCCGAGGAAGCCGCACCCGTCCAGCGTCGCCGCCTCCACCAGTTCGTCATGGATCGAGTTCTGGAAGTACTGCCGCAACCAGAAGATCCCGAACGCGTTGGCCGCCGCCGGGATGACCAGCGCTTTCAGCGACCCGACCCACCCGAACGCCGCCATCGTCTGGAACTGCGGTACCGCGCCCAGCTGGGCCGGCAGCAGCATCGTCGCGAGCAGGATCACGAACAGCGCGTTCCGCCCCGGGAAGCGGAACTTCGCGAAGGTGAAGGCGGCCAGCGAGTCGAAGAACAGCACCAGCACCGTCGTACAGACCGCCACGATCAGCGTGTTGCCCATCGACTGGAAGAACGCCACGTTCTCCAGGACCGCGCGGACGTTGTCGTCGAGCTGCGACCCGAGGGTGAACTTCGGCGGGTACCGGTAGATGTCCGATGTCGTGTTGGTCGCCATCACCAGCGTCCAGTAGAACGGGAACAGGCACAGCAGTCCGGCGATCGTCAGGAACACGTGCATCAGAAGGCCGGGCCACCTGATCCGCGCCTTCGCAACAGATCCGTTCACGACCGTCCCCTTCCGCCGAGCAGCTTCCAGTTGATCGCGGTGAACAGCAGCACCAGCAGGAAGATGCTCAAGGCAATGGCACCGGCGTACCCGTAGTCGTTGTTGAAGAACGCCTGGTTGTAGAAGTACATGACCACCGTCATGCCGCTCTGCCCGGTTCCGCCCGCGTTGCCCACCATCACCTGCGGCTCGGTGAAGGTCTGCAGCCCGCCGATCGTCGACATGATCACGGTGAACAGCACCACCGGGCGCAGTTGCGGCAGTGTGATCGAGAAGAACGTCCGGAACGGTCCGGCGCCGTCCATCTTGGCCGCCTCGTACTGCTCGGTCGGGATCGCCTGCAGACCGGCCAGGTAGATGATCGTGTTGTAGCCGGCCCACTGCCACACGATCATCGTGGAGATCGCGATCTTGATCCCCCACGGCTGCCGCAGCCAGTCCTCGGTGGGCAGCCCGAGCGCCCGCAGTCCGGAGTTGATCAGCCCGAAGTTGGTGCTGAAGACGGCGGCGAAGAAGATCGCCGCCGCGACCAGCGAGGTGATGTTCGGGATGAAGTACGCGATCCGGTAGGCGCCCTTGAACCGGACGGCCGAGTGCAGCATCACCGCCAGCGTCATCGCGATCACCAGCGTCGGCACGGTCGACATCACGAACAGCACGACCGTGTTCCACAGCGACAGCCAGAAGGTGCTGTCCTCGATCAGGAAGCCGAAGTTCTGCAACCCGACCATCGTGCGCGGCCCGAGCCCGTCCCACTTCTGGAAGGCGAGCAGGATCGTCGACCCCACCGGGTACAAGCCGAAGACGAGGAAGATCAGGTAGAACGGCGACAGCGCCAGGTAGAACCGCCAGTACGACGCGATGCCGCGCCGGCGCCGCGGTTTCGCAGTACGGGCCAGCGGGCTGGGCGCCGTCGCGGTGAGCGTCACTGCACGCCCTGACGCTTGCCGATCTGCTTCGCCTTCGCGACGGCCTCCGCCCAGGCCGCGTCCGACGTCTTCTTGCCGGCCTGGACGAGCTTGATGCCGTCGGTGAACGGTACGGCGATGGCGCTGTCCAGCGGCGCCTCGTACGCGATCGGGATGTTCTTGGCGGCCGGTCCGAAGACGTCGATGGTCGTCTGTCCGCCGAAGAACGGGTCGGGCGCCTTGAGCTGCGGCTTGTCGTAGGCGGCCGGCGCGGACGGGAAGATCTGCGCGTCGGCGAACGCCTTGGCCTGGTTGTCGGCGCTCAGCATGTACTTGATCACCTCGAGCGCGGCAGCCGGGTCGGCGGCGCTCTTGGTGATGGTCAGGAACGAGCCGCCGAAGTTCGCCGGGCCGCTCGGGATTGCCGCTACCCGCCACTTGCCGACGCTGGTCTTGCAGGCGGCCTTGATGTCCAGCGCGACCCAGGCCGCGCCGGTGACGGTGGGCACGGTGCCCTGGTCGAGACCCGCGTTCCAGTCCGGCGTACCGCCGAGGGTCTTGCCGTCGACCTTCAGCGTGACCGCCTTCACCGCGGTGTCCCAGGCCTTGCGGATGTGGTCCTGGTCGCCGATGAACTTGTTGTCCTTGTCGATGTACCGCGCGGTGCCCTGGTTGACGATGGTTCCGTACAGATCGGTGGCGTCGGCAACGATCGGGGCCTTCGGATTGGCCTTGCGCAGCTCCACTCCGGCGGCCAGGAAGTCGTCCCAGGTCTTCAGCTGCTCGGCCACCTTGGCGGGATCGCCAGGCAGCCCGGCGGCGGTGAAGATGTCCTCCCGGTAGAACAGCGCGGTCGGGCCGATGTCGATCGGGATGCCGAGCACCTTGCCGTCCAGCGTGGTGGCCTGCTTGACCTTCCAGTCCAGGTAGTCGCCGAGGATCGCGTCGGCGCCGATCGACTTGAGATCGACGAACCGGTTGGCCTGCGGTAGCAGCGAGGCGATGTCCTCGCCCTTGACGCCGGTGATGTCGGGGATCGAGCTGCCGCCGTTGAAGGTGGTGAGCAGCTTCTGCTTGAAGTCGCCGCCGACCTCGGAGTACTTGATGTGCTGGTCGGGGAAGTGCGCGATGGTGTCGTCCAGCACGGACTTGCCCAGGCCGCCCGGCCAGCACCACAGGGCGATGTTGCCGGTCGCGTTCTTCTTCGTCGATCCCGGGTCCATGCTGGACGAGCAGCCGACGACCGTCCCGCCGAGCAGGGCGGCGAAGCCTCCGGCGAGCGCCGTCCGACGTGAGAGCTCCATGGTTCTACCTTCCTGACTGGTCGCGCAGCGCGGCGCTCCCGGAGTGCGCGCTGATCAGCGCGGCAAGGGATGGGTCTGGATGCAGGTGGTGCCATTCGGCGAGGTCGGCCCAGCGCGGCGCGGCCTCGGCGCCGCCGAGCTTGGTGACGGACAACGCCGCGGCCAGTGCGGCGAACTGGAGCCGCTCGGTCAGCGGGAGACTCCAGTGGGTCGCTGCGATGAAGCCGGCGGCGAACACATCACCCGCCCCGGTGGTGTCCGCCGCCGAGACTGGAACAGCCGGTACTGCGACCCGCTCGCCGGTGCCCGCGTCGAGCGCGAGTGCTCCGTTGGCACCGTCGGAGATGACCACCAGGGGGACCTTCTCGGCCAGCCGCTCGAGTGCCTTGCCCGGCGTACTCGTACGGGTGTAGCTCATCGCCTCGCCCGCATTCGGCAGGAACACGTCGCAGTACGCCAGCTGATCGAGTACTGCGGGATCCCACTGCTCGGCGGGATCCCACCCGACGTCGGCGAACACCACGCTGCCGGCCGCCCGGGCCTTGGCGAGCCACTCGTTCGGCCAGGGACCGATGTGAGCAGCGACGGACTTGGCGGCGGGCAGTGTGGTCAGGAGCTCGTCGGCCGACAGTGGGGGCGGGGTGCCCCTGGTGACCAGTGCCCGGTCGTTGTCGTAGGCAAGAGCCACTGTGAGTGGGGTCTGCCATCCGGCGAGCTTGCGGGAGTGAGTCAGGTCGATGCCTTCGCCTTGCTCCAGCCGGTCCCACAGCCGGTCGCCGAGGTCGTCGGCGCCGAAGGCCGCGGCCAGGCCGGTCCGCAGCCCGAGCCGGGCCAGCGCGACGGCGAAGTTGGCGATCCCGCCCGGGCTCACGGCGGAGTCGTCGGCCCAGACCTCGGTCCCCGGACGCGGCGCGGAGGGCAGGCCGAGCACGAGGTCGTGGAAGACCAGGCCGGACACGACCACATCCATCGCGTGGTTCTGCATTGCCAGCACACTCCTGCAGGCTCGCTCAAACTCGTGCAGACAGTGTGGAACTTTTGATCAAACTACGCAATACCTCTGCAGTTGAGTGATCGATAATGAAAGAGTTTGCATGATACGGTTTTGGGGTGTTGCCAAAGCAGCGACAGGATCAGATCGTCCGCGCGCTTCGGGTCGACGGGGCCGGGGGTGTGAAGCTGCTGGCTGCCCAACTGGGCGTCAGCGAGGCCACCATCCGGCGCGACCTGGAGCAGTTGCACGACCAGGGCCGGCTCACCCGGGTGTACGGCGGCGCGCTCGCCGTCGACGGCGGTGACGAGCCGTTCGCCGAGGTCAGTGCCGTGCATGCGTCCGAGAAGGATCAGATCGCCCGGCGAGCGGCCTCCCTGGTCAGCGACGGGCAGTCGGTCCTCCTGGACATCGGTACGACGGCCCTGCGGGTCGCCCAGCATCTGCACGGCCGCTCGCTGACGGTGGTCACCAGCAACCTCGCGGTCCTGGAAGAGTTGCAGAACGACGAGCAGATCGAGCTGATCATCCTGGGCGGCTTCGTCCGGCGCAGCTACCGCTCCCTGGTCGGTTACCTGACCGAGGAGTCGCTGCGGCAGATCCACGTCGACTGGCTGTTCCTCGGCACCAGCGGGGTCCGCCCCGACGGCCGGGTGATGGACAGCACGATGATCGAGGTACCGGTGAAGCGGGCGATGATCAAGGCCGCCGACCGGGTGGTGCTGCTGGCCGACGCGACCAAGTTCCCCGGCCACGGTGTCGCCAAGGTCTGCGAGCCGGCCGAGCTGCACATGGTGGTGACCGAGCCCGACGCCGACGAGGCGACCCGGGCCCAACTGCTGGAAGCAGGAGTACAGGTGATCCTGGCGTGAGACTGACCATTCTCGGGGGCGGCGGATTCCGGGTTCCCCTTGTCTACCAAGCGTTGCTGGGTGACCGCGGCGCCGGCCGGATCACCTCCGTGGTGCTCTACGACACCGACCGCTCGCGGCTGGCGTCGATCGGCTCCGTCCTACGCCAGCAGGCCGCGCCGTACTCCGATCCGCCGGTGGTGACCGAGACGACCGACCTCGACGAGGCGTTGCGCGGCGCCGACTTCGTCTTCTCGGCGATCCGGGTCGGCGGGCTCGAAGGGCGGACGATCGACGAACGGGTCGCACTCGACCTCGGCGTACTGGGTCAGGAGACGGTCGGCGCGGGCGGCATCGCCTACGCGTTGCGAACCTTGCCGGTGGCGACGGCCATCGCCGAGCGGATCGCAGTACTGGCGCCTGAGGCGTGGGTCATCAACTTCACCAACCCGGCCGGGATGGTGACCGAGGCGATGATCCCGTCTCTGGGCGACCGGGTGATCGGGATCTGCGACTCACCGTCGGGGCTCGGTCGACGGGCTGCTCTTGCGCTCGGGCTCGATGCGTCTTCGGTGTTCTACGACTATGCGGGGCTGAACCACCTCGGCTGGCTGCGCGGGCTGCAGTCGGGTGGGGTCGATCATCTGCCGGCGCTGCTGGCGGATCCCGTCGCGCTCGGCGACTTCGAGGAGGGGCGGCTGTTCGGGGTCGAGTGGCTGCGGTCGCTGGGGTCGATCCCCAACGAGTATCTGCACTATTACTACTTCGCCCGCGAGACGCTGGCCGCAGTACAGGCGGTGGAGCAGACGCGCGGGACGTTCCTGCTGGAGCAGCAGTCGCGGTTCTACGCGGAGACAGCCTCGCAGCCCGCTGACGCGCTGGAGTTGTGGCAGAAGACGCGGGCTGAGCGCGAAGCGACGTACATGGTGGAGAGCCGTGAGGTGGCCGACGCGGGCGAGCGCGACGAGCGGGACATGTCCGCGGGCGGGTACGAGCAGGTCGCGCTGTCACTGATGCGAGCGATCGCCCACAACGAACGCGCCTCGCTGATCCTGAACGTCCGCAACCGCGGCACCCTGCACCACCTCGACGACGACGCCGTGGTCGAGATCCCGTGCACGGTCGACGCCAACGGCGCCCGCCCGCTCGCCATCTCCCAGTTCACCGACCACCAAGCGGGCCTGGTCTGCGCCGTGAAGGCCGTCGAGCGTTCCACCATCGAAGCCGCCACCACAGGCTCCCGCGCCGCCGCCATCCGAGCCCTCGCCTGGCACCCTCTGATCGACTCAGTAACCGCCGCCCATCAGCTCCTGGACGGCTACATCGCAGAACTCCCAGCCCTGGCCCCCTTCCGCGCATGATCACAGCCATCCGCTGAAGTGCCCGGCCCTCGGCCGCCCGCCAGCCACTCGCTGAGGTGCCCGGCCTTCGGCCGCCCGCCAGGCTGCTGCTGGCTGCCGCCGAGCGCCGAGCACGGCCGCCCACCGGGCTGCTGCTGGCTGCCGCCGAGCGCCGAGCCCTGCCGCCCGCCGGGCCTCTGGTGCAAGGTGCGACTTCTTCGCGATCCTCCTCGCAGTAACAGCAGGAGCCGGCGGCGGGAACCCCAGCGATGGGGTTGCTGGTGGCTGGGGTACAGCTGGATTGGTTTGAACTGGGCGAATCTGGCAGAATGTCGGGCTGAGTCCGTCCGGATCACGTGCAGCCCTCTAACTCCACGTCCCGGAAGGCCCATCCGAGTGGCCACCCGTTGTCCCCACGACGCCGGTGCGTTGCTCAACCAAGACATGAAATCCCGAGGGAGACCCCACAAACGTGGCAGTCAAGATCCGTTTGAAGCGCATCGGCAAGAAGCGTGCGCCGCACTACCGCATCGTCGTGATGGACGCCCGCGCCAAGCGTGACGGCCGCGCCATCGAGGAGATCGGCAAGTACAACCCGAAGGCCGAGCCGTCGTTCATTCACGTCGAGTCGGACCGGGCGCAGTACTGGCTGGGCGTCGGCGCGCAGCCGACCGAGGCCGTCGCGGCCATCTTCCGGGCCAGCGGTGACTGGCAGAAGTTCAAGGGTCTCGAGGCTCCGGCGCCGCTGCGGGTCAAGGAGCCCAAGCGTGACAAGCAGGAGATCTTCAACGAGGCCCTCGCCGAGGCGCACGGCACGCTGAAGACCGAGGCCGTCACCAAGAAGGCCGCCGCCAAGAAGGCGGAGCCGAAGGCAGACAAGGCTGACAAGGCCGAGAAGAAGGACGACGCTGCCGAGGCGAAGGTCGAGGAGGCCGCTCCGGCCGCCGACGCCGCCGCCACCGACGCGCCGGCCGACGACGCCAAGGCCTGACGGTGATGGAGACCGAGGCGCTCGAGCACCTGGTCCGGGGCATCGTCGACAATCCTGACGATGTCAGTGTCCGGTCGCGCAACCTGCGACGCGGGCAGACTCTCGAGGTGCACGTGCACCCCGACGACATCGGCAAGGTGATCGGCCGCAACGGCCGGACGGCGACCGCGATCCGTACCGTGGTCGGGGCGCTCAGCTCCGAGCAGTCGGTCCGGATCGACTTCGTCGACGAGTTCAACCGGCGCCCGCGCCGCTGAGCTCGAACAGTCCTGAAGGGCCGTACCCCACTGGGTGCGGCCCTTTACTGCTCTTTACGACTTTGGTGAAAGTAGGAACCGCAAGTGCTGGTGATCGTCGGCCGTATCGGCCGGGCGCACGGGATCAAGGGCGAGGTCGGCATGATCGTCCGGACGGACGACCCGGATCTCCGGTTCGCCGACGGCGCTCGGCTGGTGACCCCCACGACCCCGCCGCGGACCCTGGTGGTCGAGTCGAGTCGCTGGCACAGCGGCCGGCTGCTGGTGAAGTTCGTGGACTCCCCGGACCGCACCGCTGCGGAGAACCTGCGCAACCTCGAGGTCCAGGCCGAGATCGGCGAGGACGAGCGCCCCGAGGACCCCGACGAGTACTACGACCGCGAACTGATCGGCCTGAAGGTGCGCACCACCGACGGGGTCGAGGCCGGCGAGGTCATCGACGTGATCCACCTGCCGTCGCAGGACCTGCTGGAGATCCGCAGGCCGGCCGGCAACGCAGTACTGGTGCCGCTGGTCGAGGAGCTCGTCCCGGAGATCGACCTGGACGCGAAGTACGTGACAGTGGCCGACCGCCCCGGGCTGCTCGACCCCGAGGGTGCCGAGGTGGTCCCGACGGAGCCAGGGGACGCGGCCCGATGAGGCTGGACGTCTTCTCGATCTTCCCGGAGTACCTGGCGGCTCTGGACGTCTCGCTGGTCGGCAAGGCGGCCAAGAGCGGCCTGCTCGACGTCCGGGTGCACGACCTGCGCGACTGGACGCACGACCGGCACCGCACCGTCGACGACACCCCGTACGGCGGCGGCGCGGGCATGGTGATGAAGCCGCAGCCGTGGGGAGAGGCGTTCGACGCAGTACTGCCGACCGACGGGCCGTCTCAGCCCCGCCTGATCGTGCCAACGCCTGCCGGGCAGCCCTTCAGCCAGGACCTGGCCTACGAGCTTGCTGCCGAGCCGTGGCTGGCTTTTGCCTGCGGCCGGTACGAGGGGATCGACGCACGCGTCGCGGCGCACGCTGCGGAGCGGATGCAGGTTACTGAGGTCTCCATCGGCGACTACGTGCTGAACGGCGGGGAGGTCGCAGTACTGGTCATGGTCGAGGCCATTGCCCGCCTGCTGCCCGGTGTGATCGGCAACCCGGAGTCACTGGCTGAGGAGTCCCACTCGGGCCACGGGCTGCTGGAGTACCCCGTCTACACAAAGCCGCCGGCGTGGCGCGGGCACGACGTACCGGATGTCCTCCTGTCCGGGAACCACAAGCTGATCGCCGAGTGGCGCCACGACGAGTCAGTACGCCGTACTACGGAGCGCAGGCCTGACCTGTTGGCCGCCTGGGGCAGCTCGATGCCTGCTGAGGACGACCCGGCGTCACAGGTTCGCCTGCTCCCGGCGACCGAGGCGGATGCGGGGGAGTTGCTCACGCTGCAGCGGGCGTCCTTCCTGACCGAGGGACAGGCCTATGGCGACCTGTCGATTCCGCCGTTGTCGGAGTCGCTGGAGGAGTGTGCCGCCCGTTTCGCCCTGGGACCGGTCTGGAAGGCCGTAGCGGGCAGCCGGATCGTCGGGTCCGTCCAGCTGGCCATCGACGGCTCAGTGGGCCGCATCGCGCGGCTGATGGTGGCTCCGGACTGGCAGCGGCGGGGGATCGCCGCCAAGCTGCTGCAGGTAGCCGAGAAGACCGCGCCCGCCGAGGTTGCGACGTACGAACTGTTCACGGGTGCGGAGAGTGAGCGGAACCTGCAGCTGTACCGGAACGCCGGCTACCGCGAGATCAAGCGGGAGTGGCAGACCGAGACGATCGAGCTGGTGCTGCTGGCCAAGCGGCGCCGGCGGCGCTGAGAGCTCCGACTGCTGGGGATTCGGCGCTGAGGCCCGGCGCTGGGTCCGGTGCTGGGAATCGCGGCTGATTTCGTGGCGATCTATGCCGTGTGGCAGACTTGGTCGCTGTTGCCATTCGGTGCTCCTGCCACAGGGGGTGACCACCGCGTGACGGCAAACCCAACTTTTATCACCAAGCATTCGCGGGTGACCTGTGGCAGTCGCGAGGAAGAGACACCTGATGACCAACCTGCTGAACGAACTCGACAACGCGAGCAAGCGTGACGACATCCCCGCTTTCCGCGCCGGTGACACGGTCAACGTGCACGTCAAGGTCGTCGAAGGCAACCGCTCCCGTGTCCAGGTCTTCAAGGGTGTCGTGATCCGTCGCCACGGTGGCGGCCTGCAGGAGACCTTCACGGTCCGCAAGGTCAGCTTCGGCGTCGGCGTCGAGCGCACTTTCCCGCTGCACACCCCGATCGTCGACAAGGTCGAGGTCGTCACCCGTGGCGACGTGCGCCGCGCGAAGCTGTACTACCTGCGCGACCTGCGCGGCAAGGCCGCCAAGATCAAGGAGAAGCGGGACAACATCCCGGCCTCCTGATCGTCGACTGACGACGGTCCGGTATGGCGCCGAGCACCGCGACGCGCGCTCGCCCGCCAGCCAGGAGGGCACGTCGCACCAAGGGACGTCACCGCAGGCTCAAGCAGCGTAATCCGCTGCTGAGCCTGCTGATCGAGATGACCACCGTGACAGTGCTCGCGTTGGTCATCACGGTCGTCCTGCGGCTTTTTGTCGCCGAGGCGTTCTACGTGCCCTCGGAGTCAATGTACGACACCCTCACCACCAACGACCGGATCCTGGCCGAGAAGGTCAGTTATCTGCACCGGGACGTGGACCGGGGCGACATCATCGTCTTCAAGGACCCCGCGAACTGGCTGAACGAGGCCCCGAAGGAGCCCGGTCCGCTGCGCCAGGTCGGCGAGTTCGTCGGCATTCTGCCGCGCAGCGGTGAGGGTCACCTGGTCAAACGGGTGATCGGCGTGGCCGGCGACCGGGTGATCTGCTGCAACAAGGCCGGGCAGATCGCGGTGAACAACATCGCCCTGGACGAGCGCGAGTACCTGCTCAAGGACGCCCGGCCCTCCAACTCACCGTTCAGCGTCGTTGTGCCGCCTGGTTCACTGTGGGTCATGGGTGACAATCGGGCCGAGTCCGCGGACTCCCGCGCGCACATGGGCGGACCCGGCGGCGGATTCGTGCCCGTGGACAACGTGGTTGGCCGTGCCTGTTGCGTAATCTGGCCGTCTGACCGGATGACGATGCTGCGTCCTCCGGAAACCTTCAAGAAGCCGGGGCTGAAGAAGTGACTGAGACACCGACTGCGACGAAAGCGAAACCCGCCCACCGCTCGGGCCTCGCGGCAGCTGCCCGCGAGTTCGTGCTGATCGTGGTCGGTGCGCTGATCGTCTCGTCGATCCTGCGGGCCTTCGTCGGCCAGATGTTCATCATCCCGAGCGAGTCGATGCAGAACACGCTGCTGGTCGGTGACCGGGTCGTGGTCGAGAAGCTGACCGATGTCGAGCGCGGCGACGTGGTCGTGTTCGAGGATCCGGGCGGCTGGCTGGGCACCGAGGAGAGCGGCCAGAAGCGTGGTTCGGTCGGCCGGTTCTTCGAGGTCGTCGGGCTGCTGCCGGACTCCAGCCACGGGCACCTGATCAAGCGCCTGATCGGGATGCCGGGCGACAAGGTCGCCTGCTGCGACTCCAAGGGCCGGCTGCTGGTGAACGGCCAGCCGCTGGAGGAGAGCCAGTACCTGTACCCCGGTGACGCGCCGTCGGCGATGGAGTTCCAGGTCACCGTGCCGGCCGGCCGCGTCTTCGTGATGGGCGACCACCGGTCCGAGTCGGGCGACTCCCGGGTGCACCTGAGCGACACCGGCCCCGACGGCGGCGCGCCGGGTGACGCCGCCTTCGTCCCGATGGACAAGGTCACCGGCCGCGCGATCCTGGTGGTCTGGCCGGCCAACAGGTTCGACAAACTCGACGTGCCGGAGACCTTCAAGGCGATCCCGGCCCCCGGTCCGGCGCCGGACAAACCCTCGATCTCCCTCACCCCACCACCCAAGTGATCTCCACCGGCAAGTGAGTTGATGGATGAGCGCACTTCCGCGCGGCAGCACCATCCGGCGTGACGCCGGGCTGTACGGGTACGAACGCGCCCTGCGGCGAGTCGGTCTCGACCCGATCGCGGGCGTCGACGAGGCGGGCCGCGGACCGTGTGCCGGCCCGCTGGTCGCGGCCGCGGTGATCCTACCGGACGGCAAGCGCGGGCAGATTCCCGAGTTGGCCGACTCCAAGCTGCTGACCGCCAAGGCGCGGGACCGCTGCTACGACCAGATCCGCGACCGGGCGCTGGCCTGGTCGGTGGTCTCGATCGAGGCGGCCGAGTGCGACCGGCTCGGCATGCATGTCGCGAACGTGGAGGCGCTCCGCCGGGCGATCTTCCTGCTCGACCTGCGCCCGCAGTACGTGCTGACGGACGGCTTCGGGGTGGACGGTCTCGGCGTACCGGGGCTGGCCGTCTGGAAGGGTGACCGGGTGGCGGCGTGTATCGCGGCTGCCTCGGTGATCGCGAAGGTGACCCGTGACCGGATCATGCAGCGCTGGCACGAGGAGTACCCGCAGTACGATTTCGCGGTCCACAAGGGCTACTGCACCTCCGAACACCAAGCGGCACTGGACCAATACGGCCCGTGCCCACAACATCGACGGCGGTTCGAGAATGTCCGCCGCAGTATGCGGCCCGATATGGGACAGAATGTGACCAGTCCCACCGGAGTGGAGAGCCGATGAGTGCAGACGACCTCGAGAAGTACGAGACCGATATGGAGCTACAGCTCTATCGGGAGTACAAGGACGTCGTCGGGATCTTCAAGTACGTAGTGGAGACCGAACGGCGCTTCTACCTGTGCAACGCGGTAGACCTGAAAGTCCGGACCGAAGGCGGCGACGTCTACTTCGAAGTGACGATGGCCGACGCCTGGGTCTGGGACGTCTACCGCTCCGCACGCTTCGTGAAGAACGCGAAGGTCGTCACCTTCCGCGACGTCAACATCGAAGAACTGGCCAAGTCCGACCTGGAAGTCCCCAAAGACTCCGACTTCGGCCGCTGACCGGCCCCGCAGTACTCCGGCAACCCGCGCCTCACCGCGCGGGTTGCCCGCATGCCCCCGCGCTGCTCTAACCTGATCCCCGAAGACCCGCACAAGCCAACGAGGAGGTGATACCCCATGACCGCACCATCAACAGGGGCGCTCCCCTCAAGGATCACCGTCCGGCGATAGCTCGCCCGGGAGCGCCGTTTACAGCCCTCCCGAAAGGCAAGCCATGCAGTTCACCTCCGAGCAAACCCTCGAAGCCGGCGTACTAGAGCGCACCTTCACGATCGGCGACATCCCCGGCATCCTGTGGACACCCACCGCTGCCCCCACGTCGGCCCCTGCAGCTGCGCCGACCTCCGCCGCTGCGCCGACCTCCGCCGCTGCGCCGACCTCTGCCGCTGCGCCCACCTCCGCCGCTTCGCCGGCCTCTGCCCCCGCCCAGGCATCAGCCTCCGTTCCGGCGTCTGCCTCCGTGCCCGCAGCAGCTCCCGCGTCTGCACCGACCTCCGCCTACGCGGCTGCACCGGCCCCGCTGATCCTGCTCGGCCACCCCGGCGACCTGCCCAAGATGTACCCCCGCCTCGCAGCCCGAGCCCAGCACTCCGCAGCAGCAGGCTTCGCCACCGCCACCATCGAACTCCCCGGCTCCGGCACCCGTCGCCGCCTACCCGCTGTCGAACAAGCCCGCGCCGACCTACGCCAAGCCCTCCAATCCGGCACCCCAGTTACCGAAGACATCATCAACCGCCTCATCCTCCCCTTGGTCGACCAATCGGTCCCGGAATGGCAAGCCACCCTCGACGCCCTCCTGCAACTCCCCGAACTCACCGCCCCAGCCGGCATCGCAGGAGGAGTACTCGCCATCGCCCTCCGCCTGGCCCTGGTCGACCCAAGAGTCTCCGCCGCCCTCCTCTTCGCCGGCAGCTACGTCCCCCGCAGCATGTTCGACGAAGCCCGCCAACTAACCATCCCGCTCCACGTCCTTCTCCAATGGGACGACCAAGGCAACGACCGTCAACTCGCCCTGGACCTGTTCGACGCCTTCGCCTCCAAGGAGAAAACCCTCCACGCGAACATGGGCGGCCACACCGGCATCCCCCAGTTCGAGGCAGCCCCCGCAAACCACTTCTTCATCCGCCATCTGATGCCTTCCCCCACCACCTGATGCATTCGCCCACCTGAAGCTCATCCACCACCTCACGCCCCGCGGCCCGACTGCCTCCTACCCGCCACCAGCAAGCCCCACCAAACACGTGCAGAAGTCAGTCGCACTCGTCCGGCGGTCAACACCAGCACCTAAATCAACCGCCGGCCCTCCACTCCAGGCAAGGCGGACGGTGACGGGCTGGGGCGGGGATGGGCAGGGCGAGGGCCGGGGATAGGGATGGGACAGGCGGCTGGAACGGAAGCTTGGCGGCTCGGAGCCGGAGCTAGGACCAGGTGGTGTCTTGGCCGCGAGCACCTTTGTCAGCTGAGCTTGGTGCTGAGGCGGGAGGGGGCGTACCTCGTAAGCCCGCTGACCATGCCGCCAACTCCACTAGCGTCGGGAGGTGACGGGCCCAACCAGCTCGGAGTACCTCGCCCGAATCAGGTCGAAGGTCTTGAGACGCGCGGGCGTGTGCCTGTCAGTCGGCCAGCGTGCCGAGCTACCGCGGGTGTACTTCGCTGGGTGCCGCCCTAAGGTCGCCGACTCGGCTACCTGCATGCGGAGATCCGGTCGGCAACGTCCCTGTCAATGGGTCTGCTGTCAGGCGCCAGGGGCGACGTCGGGGCAGCGTCGGTGGTCGGGCTTGCTTGTACTGCGTGCCGCCGGGCCGGGCGCGCCGCTGGGCTGGGGAATGGGCTGTGTGTGGCTGTGCGAGGCAGCCGGCGGTTGCGGACGCTGGATGGGGACAGGCGAGTGAGCGGTTACGCGCGGGGATGGGGATGGCGGTGGTGGGGTTAGAGGGATTGGCGGTGGGTGGGGGAGAGGTGCCAGCCGGATTCTGTGTATTCGATCAGGTGGGATTCGGCGAGGGTTTCCAGGCATTCCTGGGTGGTCTCGAGGTCTAGACCGGCTGTGGTGGCTATGCGGAGGGCGTGGGCGGGGCGTAGGACGGGGACGGCGTCCAGGGTGCGGGCGACGTCGTGGTCCAGGTTGTCGGTGGGGGTGGCGGGGGCGTGGGGGTAGGGGGTGGTGTGGGTGCCTATGGGGGAGATTGCTTCCAGGATGTCGGCGACGTTGGTGGCGAGGGTGGCGTTGCGTTCGCGGATCAGGAGGTGGACGCCTTCGGACATTCGGGAGGTGATCGGGCCGGGGACGGCCAGGACTTGGCGGCCGCATTGTTCGGCCCAGCCGGCGCTGTTGAGGGCGCCGCTGCGGACTGCTGCTTCGACGACGATCGTGCCCAGGGTGGTTGCGGCGATGAGTCTGTTGCGGGCCAGGAAGCGGAGTTTGGTGGGGGAGCATCTTGGCGGGAGTTCGCTGACCAGCAAGCCTGTTTGGGCTATTCGGTCGAAGAGGGCCGTGTTGCTTTTCGGGTAGCTGACGTCGACTCCGCAGGCGAGGACGGCCACGGTTGGGCCGCCGCTGGCGAGGGCTCCGCGGTGGGCGGCGGCATCGATGCCATAGGCGCCGCCGGAGACCACTGTGATGCCTTCGTCGGCGAGGCCGGCGGCTAGTTCGGCGGCTGCGTGTTCGCCGTACGACGAGCACGCGCGGGCGCCGACCAGGGCGACGGATTGGGTGAGGGTCTCGCGCAGGTGCGACGGTCCGCGGACCCAGAGGCCGAACGGTACGCCGCCGCGGCGGCTCTGCAAGCCTGCATCGGCCAGGACCTCGACCTGCTCGGGCCACTCGTCGTCGCCGGGGATTACGAACCGTGCTCCGGCCGCGGCAGCGCGCTCCAAGTCGAGCTCTGGACGTGCCTCAGCTACTCGGGCGCTCCAGCGCTCGAACATTGGGCGCTTCTCGTGCAAGGCTGCCCACAACTCCTCGGCCTCCATGCCTTCGAAGGCGGAGACGGCCGCCGGATCTCCCGGTTCGACGACTCGGGACAACCCGGCTCGGGCGAGCCGTTCTTCCTCGATGCCTCCCGGTGAATCCACTAGCGAAAGGGCAGCCATGGTGGGGTGTTCGATGCGGGTCGGGGAGGGTGCCGGAGTGCTCATGAGGCGTCCTTTCTGAGGGGGCGGGCGTCGGTGAGTGGAGTCAGTGGGGCACCGGTGCGGAGTTGGAAGGCTTCGTGGGTATGGCCGACCGTCGGGGTGGAGGGGCCCGCGGGCTCCAGGTCGGCGAGGGTCCAGGCGAGGCGGGAGACTCGGTCGAAGCCTCGGGCGGTGAGGCGGCCCTCGGAGTACAGGTCTTCGAGGAGTTGTTGGCCGGCCTGGTCGATCGGGTACTCACGGCGGAGGATCGGGCCGGGGAGGTCGCTGTTCAGCGACCAGCCGGTGTCTCGGTAGCGGTGGGCCTGGCGTTCCCGCGCGAGTTTGACCCGGGCGGCGACCTCGGCGGTGGACTCCGGGGGATCGCCGTCGCCTTCGCCTCGGGCGGCGGGCAGGATCTGGCGCTGGATGTCGATCCGGTCCTTGATCGGGCCGCTGATGCGTTGGCGGTAGCGGTTCAGGTTTTGCGGTGTGCAGTTGCAGATCTTGTTCGGGATGCCGGCCAGGCCGCAGGGGCAGGGGTTCGCCGCGAGGACGAGCAGGAAGCGGGCTGGGAACTTCGCGACGGCCGCCGCCCGGTGCACCTCGACGAAGCCGGACTCGAGTGGCTGGCGCAAGGTGTCGAGGGTCAGCGGATGCATCTCGGGTGCCTCGTCGATGAACAGGATCCCTCGATGGGCGCAGCTGATCGCGCCGGGTCGCGGCATGCCGGAGCCGCCGCCGATCAGGCTGGGCAGGGAAGCGGTGTGGTGTGGGGCGATGAAGGGTGGGCGGACGACCAGCTCGGCGTCGTTGGTGAGCAGCCCGGCTAGGGAGTGCACGGCGGAGACCTCAAGGGAGTCTTCGGTGCTGAGGTCAGGCATCAAGCCTGCAAGGCGCTCGGCGAGCATGGTCTTGCCGGAGCCTGGCGGGCCGTGCAGGTAGATGTGATGGCCACCGGCGGCGCTCGCCTCGATGGCCTTGCGGCCTTCGCGCTGGCCGAGGACGTCGTGAAGGTCGACCTCCGGCACTCGGGTGAGCGACTCGGAGATGAGCCGGGGCTCGGCCCGCGGCGGATCCTCGTCGGGCATCTCGGCTTGTCGCAGCAGGGCGAGCACCTGACGTAGGGATCGCATGCCGTAGACCTCGATCCCCGGCACGAGCTTCGCCTCGCCGGCGTTCAGCTCTGGAACCACGATTCGCTCGAAGCCGGAACGGGATGCGGCCAGGGTCATCGCGAGCGCGCCACGAACCTCCCGGATCCGGCCGTCGAGGCCCAGTTCGCCGATGATCGCCACCTGGCGGAGCCGCTGGTTGTCCACTACCCCCGCGGCGGCGAGTAGGGCGCACGCTATGCCGATGTCGTAGTGCGACCCGGTCTTTGGCAAGGTCGCGGGGGAGAGGCCGATGGTCACCTTGCGGTCGGGGAACTTCTCGCCGCTGTTGACGACTGCGGCGCGGACGCGGTCGCGGGCCTCCGACAGTGAGGTGTCCGGCAGACCGATCAGGGTCGTCTTCGGCAGGCCTTGGGCGATGTCGGCCTCGATCTCGACGAGGTGGCCTTCCAGCCCGACGAGCGCCACGGACCACGCCTGGGCGAGCGGCATCAGGCCACGCCCCTGACGTGGTCGACACTCGGCCCTCCGCGGTGCGGCAGGAGCACGGCGACGATGTCGATCCGGATCTCGCCGGGGCGGAGGTCGTGCTGCCGCAGCCACAGGCCGACCAGTTGGCGAAGCTTGCTGAGCTTGCGGTAGGTGATCGACTCCAGCGGGCTGCCGTAGTTCAGTCCGCGCCGGGTCTTCACCTCGCAGACGACGAGGGTCTGGAGCTCCCGGGCGACGATGTCGATCTCGCCTTGTGCGCAACGCCAGTTGCGATCCAGGATCGTGAAGCCGTTGTCCACGAGATACCTGGCGGCGAGATCCTCGCCGTACTGCCCGATCGCGTTCGTGGTTCGCATCGATGACCACCTCCGACTAAGAATCTGCCGTGGTTCGCACCGATTTCGCGGATGACTTCAAAGCCTGTGGAAAAGCTGCCCCACAACGCACTGACCCCTGACCAGGAGCTGGTCAGGGGTCAGGTTTCGCAGTACGTCAGTTGCGCATGTGCTTGCCGCGGGAGGCCGGTTTCGGCGGTGTCCGGACCGCGCGCAGCTCACCGGTGTCGGCCTCGCTGCGGATCGCCTGCAGGCCGCCCGTCCCGGGGTCGGTGTCGCCGATGTCGAAGTCCCAGCTGTCCTCGTTGGCCAGGCGGCTGTGCCAGCGGCCGTAGAGGCCATAGATCGCCAGGCCGACCGCCATCCAGATGCCGAACTTGGTCCAGGTGCTGGTCTTCAGGTTGAGCATCAGCCACAGCGTCGCGGCCAGTGACAGCAGCGGGATCAGCGGCACCATCGGGACCCGGAAACCGCGCTCCAGGTTGGGCTCCTTGCGCCGCAGCGTCAACACGCCGACGGCACAGAACGCGAAGCAGAACAGGGCGCCGATGACGAGTAGCTCCTCAAGGTCGAGGACCTTCGGGTACATCGTCAGCGCAATCGCGGCCACACCAGCTGCCGTGGCGGCGCGGGCCGGCGACGAGTAGACCCGGCTGACCCGGCCCAGGCTCTTCGGCAGCAGTCCGTCACGACCCATGTTGAACAGCACTCGGCTCTGCGCGATCAAGACGACCACGATGACCGTGCTCATTGCGAGCAAGGCACCTAGATTGACCACCTTCGCAGCCCACCCGACGCCGACCGCCGACATTGCCTCCGACAGTGGTGCGGCGCCACCCAGTTGACCCGACGGGCGCATTCCGACCAGCACGACCGCCATCGCGACGTACAGGATCGTGACGGCGCCGACACCGAGCAGCATGCCCTGCGGGACCGTCTTGCGCGGGTTGCGGGCGTCCTCAGACGCGGTCGCGATCAGGTCGAAGCCGATGTAGGCGAAGACGATCGAGCTGGCCGCGGTGAAGATGCCCATCACGCCGAACGAGCCGAACGACGAGTCCAGGATCCAGCTGAGCAGGGTCGGACTGGCTGTCGCCGGGGCGGGTCGCGCGTCCGGGACGAACGGGCGGTAGTTGTCGAAGTCGATGTGCATGGCGCCGATCACGACCACCAGCACGATCACAGCGACCTTCGCCAGCACGACGACGGTCAGCACCCGGGCTGACAGCTTGGTGCCGGTGACGATCAGCGCCGTCAGCACCAGCAGCAGCACAGGCGCCACCAGGTTGATCTTGGCGTCCGGCCCGAAGTACTGCGCGACGTTGGCCGGCAAGGTGAAGCCGAAGCCGTCGAGGGTGGCGAGAAAGTACGCCGACCACACGCGTGCCACGATCGCGGCGGCGGTGACGAGCTCGAGCACCAGAGCCCAGCCCACCAGCCAGGCCCACAACTCGCCGAAGGTGACGTAGGTGAAGGTGTACGCGCTACCCGATACAGGGATCGTCGACGACAGTTCCGCGTAGCAGGCCGCAGCCAGGACGCAGACCACCGCGGCGATCAGGAACGACAGGATCACAGCGGGGCCGGCGACATTGGCCGCCTGCTTACCGCTGAGACTGAAAATGCCGGACCCGATCATCACTCCCAGTCCGAGAACGACTAGGTCGCGACGACCGAACAAGCGCGGCAGACGGTGCCGCGCATCCTCGACTCGAGTGAACGCCGACTCGACCGGCAGGCGCCGGCCTACGGTCTGTCCGTTCGCTGAGGGGGCCATGGTCAGGGGTGCCTCCGTTGCTACTAGGGCAATCGGGCCGAACAGTAGTCGACCGGTTGGATTCGGGCCAGACCTCCTGGGGGTATCCACCGCGCGGTGGCTTGCGATGCCGCGGCCGCTCCCGCATGGTCAGGGCATGGTGCCGGACGAGGTCAGCGGGACGCCTTCCACCGCGGAAGGTTTCACTGTGTTACTGGCTGACTACGAACGGCATCTGACGGCGGAAAGAGACCTCAGTAAGCATTCTGTCCGAGCCTACATGGGCGACGTGATGGATTTAATCGATCATTTGACTCGGCTTGGTCACGATGATCTGAGCGGGTTGGACATCCGCGGTCTGCGGTCCTGGCTGGCCAAGCAACAGAGCCTCGGGAAGTCGCGCAGCACGATGGCGCGGCGCGCCACGGCCGCCCGGGTGTTCACCGCCTGGGCGCAGCGGACCGGGCGGATCGAGACCGATCCGGGGGCCTTGCTTGCCAGCCCCAAGCCGCACAAGTCGCTGCCAGGTGTTCTTGGGCAGGCGGACACGCGGGCGGTGCTGGACGCCGCCGCGGTCGCCGCCGATGACGGCAGCCCGGTGGGACTCCGCGACCTCGCGATCATGGAGTTGCTCTATGCAACGGGTATCCGGGTCGGCGAGCTGTGCGCGCTCGATCTGGACGACGTCGACCCTGGCCGGCGGGTGGTCCGCGTCTTCGGCAAGGGCCGTAAGGAACGCTCGGTCCCGTACGGCGTACCGGCGGGAGCCACGCTGGACGGGTATCTGGACGGGGCGCGGCCGAAGTTGTTCCGGGAGGGGAGTGGACCGGCGCTCTTCCTCGGCAGCCGGGGTGGACGGATCGACCAGCGGACCGTACGCCGGGTCGTGCACGCCCGGATGGAGGCAGTCGACGCGCCCGACCTGTCGCCGCACGGGATGCGGCACACGGCGGCGACGCACCTGCTGGAAGGCGGCGCGGATCTGCGCAGCGTGCAGGAGTTGCTCGGTCACGCATCGTTGGCGACGACGCAGATCTACACGCACGTCTCGGGCGATCGGTTGCGACGCGCCTACGAACAAGCGCATCCACGCGCCTGACCTCGGCCCTCGATACGGCAGACTGCGGACTATGCGGGTTTCGGCGAAGTCTGACTATGCGTTGCGGGCGCTGATCGAGATCACCCAGCGATGGGTGGCGAACGATCCCTCGGTGGTATCGGCCGAGGAGCTGAGTCGTGCGCAGGGGATTCCGCACGGCTTCCTGCAGGGGATCCTGGCGGATCTGCGCCGGGCCGGGGTGCTGACGAGTCAGCGGGGTCAGTCGGGCGGGTGGAAGCTCGCTGTTGATCCGAACGAGATCTCGGTGGCCGATGTGATGCGCGCGGTGGACGGTCCGATCGTGAGCATCTCGGGGGTGCGGCCGGAGAGTGTCGCGTACAACGAGCGGGCTGTTGTGCTGCAGCGGGTGTGGATCGCGGCGCGGGCTAGCCTGCGGGATGTGCTGGAGCACACCACGCTGACGGATCTGGCCAAGGGCAAGCTGCCGAGTGGTGTTGAGCGGCGGTCCAAGGATGAGGACGCTTGGCAGGCGCGGGTCCCGGGGAGCTGATCCGTTGGGTCGGTGGGGCACGCTGGCGCTAGGCGCGGCGGGTTCGCGAGGCACGGTGATGATCGCGGGTCGGCGTGGCGCGGTGGTGGTCGCGGCGCCGTCGGTCGGGTGTGGCATCAGTGGCGCCTGATCAGGAGGCTGCCGGTGAGGGTGGCGATTGCTGCCAGGCCGACGAGCACGCCTGAGGTGACGTTGCCTTGGGTGGGAGGTCCAGCTTCCTGGGGGTGGGGTGCCGAGGTGCCCAGGGGCGACGCGGTAGGGGCGGGGGAGTCCGCTGCGCGGTCGGTGGCGGCTGTCGCTGTGTGCGGCCGGGTTGGGTTGCGCGGTGGTGGTGGCGCCGGGATGGACTGTGTTGGGGCTGCGTTGATGCTGTTGGGCGGCCGGGTGAGTGGCAGTAGTCGGATGGGCCGTTGGGGAAGTAGGGCCAACGGGTTCAAGTAACTAGTCGCCTGGAGTAGGCCCCAGTGGAGGCACGTAGCCGGAGCGCAGTGGGAGGCCGCTGCTGAGAGGGTGCCCAGTGGGGTGCCTGGGGTGACGAGGGCGCCAGCGCGGACTGTGGGGTTGACCGGTTCATAGGTGGTGCGGAGTGGGCCGTTGGTGATGACGATGACGCCGCGGCCGGCCAGCGGGGCGGCGTACGTGACTTTGCCGTGGGTGGCTGAGCGGACCTGTTGGCCGGGGGAGCCTCGTAGGTCGAGGCCGCGGTGGCCGGGGAGCCAGGGTTTGGGTGGGGGTTCGAAGCCTCGGACGATCTCGGGGCGTGGATCGAGGGGCCAGACGGCATGCGGGTCGGGCTGGGGTGGGGTCAGCAGGGCGGCTGCGAGCAGGGGGGTGATGAGGAAGGGCGTCATACAGAGAATGTGCCGTTGGCGGGGCTGGATCGGGCGGGGAATGTGCGGGGCTGTGGACAAGTGGGGCCGGTTAGGTGTGGGTGCCTGGTCTCCCGTAGACTTTTGGTGGCGTCCCACCTGTGTGGGACGACTTCGCACGCCCGCATACCTAAGGCTGACTTCGGATTCCCGGTGGCGGTCGGTGGGCGCACCACTCGGTCCCGGCTGGTTCGGGATTGGTGTGCGCGGGTGTCAGGCGCGGCGGACCGTCCCGGTCCGTCGCGGACAACCGAGACAGGCGTCGCCGGCTGAGCCGGGGCGCGACAGGAGGAACCTCATGGCCGTCGTGACCATGAAGCAGCTGCTCGAGAGCGGCGTCCACTTCGGGCACCAGACCCGTCGCTGGAACCCGAAGATGAAGCGATTCATCTTCACCGAGCGCAACGGCATCTACATCATCGACCTGCAGCAGTCGCTGTCGTACATCGACCGCGCCTACGAGTTCGTCCGGAGCACCGTTGCCTCCGGCGGCGCGATCCTGTTCGTCGGCACGAAGAAGCAGGCCCAGGAAGCGATCGCCGAGCAGGCGACCCGGGTCGGCATGCCCTACGTGAACCAGCGCTGGCTGGGCGGCATGCTCACCAACTTCCAGACCGTCAACAAGCGGCTCCAGCGGCTCAAGGAGCTCGAGCTGCTGGACTTCGACGACGTCGCGGCCTCCGGTGTGACGAAGAAGGAGCTGCTGCAGAAGCGTCGCGAGCACGACAAGCTGCTCAAGACCCTCGGCGGTATTCGTGACATGGCCCGCGTTCCGGCCGCCGTCTGGATCGTCGACACCAAGAAGGAGCACCTCGCCGTCGACGAGGCGCGCAAGCTCAAGCTGCCGATCATCGGCATCCTGGACACCAACTGCGACCCGGACGAGGTCGACTTCCCGATCCCGGGCAACGACGACGCGATCCGTTCGGTCGGCCTGCTGACCCGCGTGGTCGCCGACGCCGTCGCCGACGGTCTGATGTCGCGTGGTGGCCAGGGCGCCGCCGCGGCCGGCGAGGAGCTGGGCGCCGAGGAGCCGCTGGCTGCCTGGGAGCGCGAGCTGCTGGAGAGCCAGAACGGCGCCACCACGGAGGCGAAGGCCGCTGAGGCCCCCGCCGCCGAGGCACCGGCCGCTGAGGCCGCCGCCGAGGAGACCGCTGTCGAGGCGCCTGCCGCCGAGGCCGCTGTCGAGGCTCCCGCCGCCGAGGAAGCTGCTGTCGAGGCCCCGGCCGCCGACGACGCGACCGAGGCTCCGGCCGCCGACGAGGCGCCGAAGACCGAGGCCTGATCGGTCCAGTCATTGCCAGGCGCTGGAGCCGGCCACCGTACTGCGGTGGCCGGCCCGGCGCCCGGCGACGACCAGCCGCCGGCTCCGGCCGGGCGGTCAATCCCCCAGCTGACGCACCACACAAGACTGAGAGATCGAGGCATGGCGAACTACACCGCCGCTGACGTGAAGCGGCTCCGCGACGCCACCGGCGCGGGCATGATGGACGCGAAGAAGGCGCTCGAGACCACCGACGGTGACTTCGAGAAGGCGATCGAGGAGCTGCGCATCCACGGCGCGGCCAAGGCCGCCAAGCGTGGCGCCGAGCGCTCCGCCACCAACGGACTGGTCGCCGCCGCGGAGAACGCGATGGTCCAGTTCAACTGCGAGACCGACTTCGTCGCCAAGAACGAGCAGTTCCAGCAGCTCGCGGCCGACATCGTCGCGCACGCTTCGGCCAGCAAGGTCGGCGACGTCGAGGGTCTGCTCGGCGAGAAGCTGGCCGACGGCAAGAGCGTCGCCGAGAACATCGAGGCCCTGGCCGCGGTGATCGGTGAGAAGCTCGAGCTCGGCAAGGTCGCCGTCTTCGACGGCAAGGTCGCGGCGTACATGCACAAGCGTGCCGCCGACCTCCCGGCCCAGGTCGGCGTACTGGTCGAGTTCGAGGGCGACAACGCCGAGGCTGCCCGCGGCGCTGCCATGCAGGCCGCCGCGATGCGCCCGCTGTACACCACCCGCGACGAGGTCCCGGCCGAGACGGTCGAGAGCGAGAAGCGGATCGCCGAGGCCACCGCTCGCGAAGAGGGCAAGCCGGAGCAGGCCCTGACGAAGATCGTCGAAGGCCGGGTGAACGGCTTCTTCAAGGAGGTCGTGCTGCTCGAGCAGTCGTCGGTCCAGGACAACAAGAAGACCGTCAAGGCGGTCCTCGACGCAGCCGGTGTGACCGTCAAGCGGTTCGCTCGCTTCGAGGTCGGAGCCTGACGGCTCAGCACCACCGCTAGTCAAAGCAGTAGTCGACGAGGAGGCCGGAATCGTGACGGAAACCCTGGGTACCGAGACGAATCCGGCCTCTTCGCCGTTCGAACCGGCCTATCGCCGGGTGTTGCTGAAGTTGTCGGGTGAGGTGTTCGGCGGCGGCAAGCTCGGCGTCGACCCTGACGTGGTCAACTCCATCGCCAAGCAGATCGCCGAGGTGGTCCGCACCGGCGTGCAGGTCGCCGTGGTGGTCGGCGGCGGCAACTTCTTCCGCGGCGCCGAGTTGCAGCAGCGCGGGATGGAGCGCAACCGTGCCGACTACATGGGCATGCTCGGCACCGTGATGAACTGCCTGGCCCTGCAGGACTTCCTGGAGAAACTGGGCGTCGAGACCCGGGTGCAGACCGCCATCACGATGGGCCAGGTCGCCGAGCCGTACATCCCGCGCAAGGCCGACCGGCATCTGTCCAAGGGCCGGGTGGTGATCTTCGGCGCCGGCTCCGGCATGCCGTACTTCTCCACCGACACGGTCGCCGCGCAGCGCGCGCTGGAGATCGGCGCCGAGACGTTGCTGATGGGCAAGCAGGGTGTCGACGGGGTCTACGACTCCGACCCCAAGAAGAACCCCGACGCGGTCAAGTTCGACCAGCTGTCGTACGACGACTTCCTGGCCCGCGGGCTGCGGGTCGCCGACGCGACGGCGATCAGCCTGGCCCGGGACAACGCGCTGCCGATCGTCATCTTCGGACTCGAGGAGGGCAACATCGCCCGGGTCGTCCGCGGTGACAAGATCGGTACGGTCGTCTCCCCGGGTCAGTAGCGGACCCACTAAGATCACGGCCAACACACGGGCTCAGGTCCGTGGAGTGGTACACCAGCATTCGTAGGGTTGCCAGTGTCCAAAGGGATGATGGGGCCGCACCGACGCGGCCCCGAGGAAGCGAGGATTGTCGTGATCGACGAAGCACTCCGCGAAGCCGACCAGAAGATGGCGAAGGCCGTGGAGGTCGCCAAAGACGACTTCGCCGCGATCCGCACCGGCCGCGCGCACCCGTCCATGTTCTCGAGCATCGTGGTGGACTACTACGGCTCGCCGACGCCGCTGCAGCAGCTGGCCGGGTTCCAGGTGCCGGACCCCCGCACGGTGCTCATCTCGCCGTACGACAAGGGCGCGATGCCGGCCATCGAGAAGGCGATCCGCGACTCCGACATGGGCGTGAACCCGGGCAACGACGGCTCCGTCATCCGGATCACCATGCCGCAGCTCACCGAGGAGCGCCGCAAGGAGTACATCAAGGTCGCCAAGACCAAGGGTGAGGACGCCAAGGTCTCGGTCCGCAGCATCCGCCGGCACGCGATGGACTCGATCGGCAAGTCGGTCAAGGACGGCGAGGCGGGCGAGGACGAAGGCAAGAGTGCTGAGAAGCGGCTGGACGGGATGACGAAGAAGTACGTCGACTCGATCGACCAGCTGCTCAAGCACAAGGAAGCCGAACTGCTCGAGGTGTGATGGGCGTCGACCAGAGCACCCCCGCGCCGAGCCGCGCCGGGCGCAACCTGCCCGCGGCGATCGCGGTCGGTGTCGGTCTCGGTGCGGTCATCATCGGTTCGCTCTTCTGGCAGAAGGCTCTGTTCGTCGTCGTCGTGCTGGTCGCCGTCCTGGCGGCCGTCGACGAGCTGGTCCGGGTGTTCCACAACAGTGGCGCGAAGCTGTCCCGGATCCCGCTCTTCGTCGGTACCACGGCGATGCTCGTCGCGGCGTACTACGGCGGCCCGCTGGCGCTGCTGATCGCGTTGGCGCTGACCACGCTGGCGACGATCTTCTGGCGGATGCCCGGCGGATCGATCGGGTTCGTCCGCGACGTCACCACCAACGTGTTCCTGCTCGGCTACGTGCCGCTGCTGGCCGGTTTCGCGATCCTGCTGGTCCAGCCCGACGACGACGGCCCGCAGCGGGTGGTGACGTTCTTCCTGGTCGTGGTGGCCAGCGACGTCGGCGGTTACGTGGCAGGTGTCTTGTTCGGCAAGCACCCGATGGCGCCGACGATCAGCCCGAAGAAGTCGTGGGAGGGTTTCGCCGGCTCGACGCTCGCCTGTATCGGCGCGGGCATCGCCTCGGTGGTGCTGCTGCTCGACGGCCACTGGTGGGTCGGCGCGATCGTCGGTGCGATCGCCGTGCTGACCGCGACGGTCGGCGACCTGGCCGAGTCGATGATCAAGCGCGACCTCGGCATCAAGGACATGTCCAACCTGCTGCCGGGGCACGGTGGCGTGATGGACCGACTGGATTCCTTGCTGGCAACGGCTCCCGCGGTCTGGCTGTTGCTGCACCTACTGGTTTGACGTAGCCGGCGCCGCCGGGTTTGCTGGCCGTATGACCAGCGCACCCGACGGCCGCCCGCTCGCCGGTGACATTGTCCGGCTGGACCGGCTCGTTGCCTCCGACATCGATTCTCTGTACGCCGCGATCGGCTCCGAGCAGGTGTACGCCGGTGGCTTCGGCGGCGGTCTCGCCGCGATGCCTACCAGCGCCGAGCACATGCGGGAGACCTGGATCCCCGCGGCGGAGAAGCGATTCGCGTACGTCGTCCGCCTCGCCGCCGATAGCGAGTTGGGTGCCGAGGGCACAGTGGTCGGGACGTCGAGCCTGGCCGACGTCGACCTGCACAACGAGCGGACCCACCTCGGCTACACCGGCTACGCGCCGGCTGTCTGGGGCACGAAGGTCAACCCGGCGGCGAAGCTCCTGCTGCTCCAGCACGCCTTCGAGGACTGCGGATTCGGCCGGGTGAAGATCCAGACCGGCCTGGCCAACACCCGGTCGCAGGCCGCGATCGCCAAGCTGGGCGCCACTCGCGAGGGTGTGCTCAGGCGGCACATGAAGCTGGCCGACGGATCCTGGCGCGACACCGTCGTCTTCTCGATCCTGGCCGACGAGTGGCCGGACGTCCGCAAGGGCCTCCAGCAGCGCATCAACGGCTAGCCAGGCTCCGCTCCGAGGCAAGCTCGGCCAGCAGTCGATAGGACTCGACCAGCTCGGCACGGTCATAGGTATTGGTAGTGACCAGTACTTCGTCCGCCCCCGTCCGCTGCACCAGCCCGCCCAGTGCGGCGTCCACTTCCGCCGGGGTGCCGTAGATCTGCCCACTGAGCGACTGCTCGAAGAAGCCGCGTTCTTTCTCGCTCATGTCGAGCTCCAACACCGAGGAGATCGACTGCAACGGCGGGAAGACGCCACGGGTTCGGGAGTAAGCGCTGGCCCATGCCTCCGGCAACAGCAGCTTCCGCGCGGCCTCAGTCGTCGCAGCGACGGCCACCGTCGCCGCCAGTACGACGTACGGGCTGGTGGCCCAGGCGGATGGCTGGAAGTCGGTGCGATAGCGATCTAGGAGGCTGAGCAGTTCTTGCTCGCCTTTGATGCCCGCGATGACCAGTGGCAGCCCGAGCGATGCAGCCAGCAGCGCGCCCTCGCCGACCGCGAGTACGAAAGGCGGAACGGTCAGGTCTTCGCCCGGCCGCGCGTGGACCTGCGGATGGTTCTGCTGGGTGCCGGTGAAGTAGCCGAGTAGCTCTCGGACCTGCGAGCTGAAGTCCTCAGCAGCGTCCTTCTCGACCCCGAGCGCTCGTCGGATGCCATTGGTGAAGCCGACCGATCGGCCGAGCCCCATGTCGATCCGACCAGGAAACAGCGACTCCAGTACGCCGAACTGCTCTGCGACAACCAGCGGCTGGTGATTGGGCAGCATCACCCCGCCAGTGCCGACCCTGATCCGCGACGTCGATGCAGCCACGGCCGCGGCCAGCACAGTGGGGGCCGAGCCGACCACCCCTGGCACGCTGTGATGCTCAGACACCCAGAAGCGGTGGTAGCCGAGCTCCTCCGCCTCTCGCGCCAGCCGGACAGTCGCGCGAAGCGTCTCCGCCTCCGTCTCGCCTGTGCGGGTCCGGGACCGGTCCAGGATCGACAACGGCACCCCGGCGAGCGCAGTACGGGGGAGGGAGTCCATGTCAGGTGTAACTGAGTCGTCCGAGAGGTCATTCCCGGGTTCGATTCGATCTGAGTCGAAACGCTCGGTCAGAATTTCACCGCTCTGCGGCGGCTTTGGAAACCTGGTGACAACGCTGTGACCTGCGGAAACACCCCAAGAACGGTCGCGGAGGGTGCTCAAACATGCTCGGAGAGTGGGTTTACAAGGGTTCGGCAGGAGGCATCCACTGACATGTGCGACGGCCACGGAGGTCGCCGCGTCGAGGCTCGAGGAGCTCACATGTCCAGTGATCTGTTCCAGCCGCCCGTGAGGCTCGGGAGGCGTACGACGACGAAGTTGAAGGCCGCGGCATGCGGTCTGGCCCTGGTTGCCGGAGTTTCGATGCCGATGGCATTGGGCTCGTCGGCCGTGGCGAGTCCGGCTCCGGCCGCAGCGCTGTCGGGGATGGCCACGCCCAGCAACGGCGTACAGGCCGGAAGTCCCGCAGCGAAGGCGGCCAATGCGGCGGCAGCGGCCAAGAAGGTGCCGGCCGGCGCGTCCAAGACGCAGGGGATCGTGACGCTGGCGGTCACCCATCAGTACCAGGAGACCGGCTACTGGTGTGGTCCGGCCGCGACGGCGATGGCGCTGTCGGCCAGAATCACGCCACCCAGCCAGGCGCACCTGGCCGCGGATCTCGGCACCACCGCCAACGGCACCGACTGGATCGGTCAGGTCACCCGCGAGCTGAACGCGCACCTCGGCGGCGGCTGGTACGAGACCAAGGAGATGCCGAACGATCCGCCGACCCAGGCGCAGCGTGACCTGCTCTGGTACGACATCGTCTTCGACATCGACCGCAACTACCCGATCGTCGCCAACATCGTCGCTCCCGCGAGCAACCACCCGCCGGGCTACCCGAACTACACGATCTACCACTACTTCACCGTGATCGGCTACGACTCCAACGACAGCACCGTGCTGATCGCGGACTCGGCCGGCTTCGGCCCGGCGACCTACTGGCTGACCTTCAACCAGCTCGCCACCCTGATCCCGCCGAAGGGCTACTCGGCCTGATCGCTCCACCTCTCGCGCGCCCCGGCCGGTACCAACGGCCGGGGCGCGCGGGGTGTCCAGGGTCACTGATGTGAATTTGTGAATCAGGGTGGCGGCGGGGGACACTGAGAGACGATGACTACCTCCCTCCCGCTTGTTTTCGATGAGCCGCGCCGTGCCAAGAAGCCGCCGCGGCACCTGGCCGACCTCAGCGGAGAGGAGCGCCGTACCGCGGTCACCGCGCTCGGTGAGCCCGCCTTCCGGGCCAAGCAGCTGTCGAACCACTACTTCGCCCGGCTGACCGACAACCCGGCGGACATGACCGACCTACCCTCCGCGACCCGCGACAAGCTGGTCGCCGAGCTGATGCCGCCGTTGCTGACCAAGGTCCGCGACCTGGAGTGCGACAACGGCACCACCCGCAAGTCGCTGTGGAAGCTGCTGGACGGCTCGCTGGTCGAGTCGGTGCTGATGCGCTACAAGGACCGCACCACGATGTGCGTCTCCTCGCAGGCCGGCTGCGGGATGGCCTGCCCGTTCTGCGCGACCGGTCAGGCCGGTCTGACCCGCAACATGAGCACCGCCGAGATCGTCGAGCAGGTCGTCGACGGCGCTCGGGCGCTGGCCCGCGGCGAGATCGCCGGCGGCCCCGGCCGGGTCAACAACATCGTCTTCATGGGCATGGGCGAGCCGATGGCCAATTACAAGGCCGTGATCGGCGCGGTCCGCCGGTTCACCGAACCGTCGCCGGACGGGCTGGGCATCTCGGCCCGTGGCGTGACGGTCTCGACTGTCGGCCTGGTGCCGCGGATCAACCAGCTTTCCACCGAGGGCATCCCGGTCACGCTGGCGCTGTCGCTGCACGCGCCGGACGACGAGCTGCGCGACGAGCTGGTCCCGATCAACAACCGGTGGAAGGTCGACGAGGTCCTCGACGCCGCCTGGGGGTACGCCGAGAAGACCAAGCGCCGGGTCTCGATCGAGTACGCGATGATCCGCGACATCAACGACCACGCCTGGCGCGCCGACCTGCTGGCCGAGAAGCTCGCGGCCCGCGGCGACTGGGGCTGGGTGCACGTCAACCTGATCCCGCTGAACCCGACGCCGGGCTCGAAGTGGACCGCCTCCGACCCGGCCGACGAGCGCGAGTTCGTCCGCCGGTTGCAGGCAGGCGGCATCCCGACCACCGTCCGCGACACCCGCGGCCAGGAGATCGACGGGGCCTGCGGTCAGTTGGCCGCGGCCAACAAGGACTGATGTCGGAGCCGCTCTTCTCGCGCGTTCGCTGGCGCGAGGGCTACGACATGGCCGAGGTCGACGCGTTCGTCGAGCGGTTGACGGCCACCGTCGAGAACCGGTACTCCGGTCCGCCGGTGACCGCGGACGACATCCGCAACGTGAGCTTCACCCCGGTCCGCCTTCGCGAGGGCTATTCGGTCGACGAGGTCGATGACTTTCTGGAGCAAGCCGCGCAGAGCATGCGGGCGGACCCCGCGGCCCAGCCTGTCGACGTGCCGAACGACCGAGTCGTCGACTCGGTCGTCAACCAACCGCCGGCGTCCCAGCCGCAGTGGCAGGCACCGCTCTTCACCACCGTGAAGTACGCCGAGGGCTACGACATGGCCCAGGTCGACGACTTCGTGGACCGGGTGATGGCGACAGTGAACGGCCTGCCGGTCGACCGCCCGGTCACACCGGCCGAGATCCGGAAGGTCCAGTTCACCCCGGTGCGCTTCCGCGAGGGCTACGACGTCATGCAGGTCGACCTCTTCCTCGAAGAGGCTGAAAGCCGGCTCAGCGGAAAGTAGGGGACCGCCCTGGCCCCACCCGGGTGTTCAGCCATAGATCTCCCGGTGGGCTGCTGGCGTTCGTACACTGCTGTCCATGTGGACAGTGAGCAATCCAAGTGGACAGCGACTGACGTACCTGGACAACCTTCGCCTCGTGCTGATCGTGCTCGTCATCGCGCACCACGCCAGCCAGCCGTACGGTCCGGCCGACTGGTGGTACGTGGAGGAGGAGGGCAGAGCGCCGGTGCTGGCAACCGTCGCGACGATCAGCGGCGCGTTCCGGATGAGCCTGTTCTTCTTCGTCTCCGCCTATCTGTTCCCGCCGTCCTACGACAGGCACGGCCCCAGCCGGTTCCTCGGCGAGCGCTTCAAGCGGTTCGGGCCGCCGATCCTGCTCGGCTTCTTCGTGCTGGTCCCGGTGCTGATGTACGCCTACTACTGCAACTTCCGCCCGTACCCGCCGCTCGGCTTCGCCGACTACTACCTGGACGTCTACCTGGGGCTCGGTGATCAGCCGGCCGGCTGGTCCGGCCCGAGCTGGCCGGATCGCCAGTTCGCGCATCTGTGGTTCCTGCAGCACCTGCTGGCGTACGCCGTTCTCTACACGGGTTATCGGCTTCTCACCGGTAAGCCCGCGGCGGCAGGTCCTCAAACGCTGAAGACGCCCGCGATCCTGAGCTTCGTCGCACTCGTCTCGCTCGGCACCTTCGTACTCCGGATCTGGTACCCGGTCGACCACTGGGTGCCGATGCTCGAGTTCATCCAGACCGAGCCCGCCGACGTCGCGCAGTACGGGGCGTTCTTCGTTGCCGGACTGATGGCCTATCGGCGAGGCTGGCTGGCAACACTGTCGAGCAGGGCGGGCTACTACTGGCTAGCCGCGGGTACTGCGCTCGCAGCCGCCCACCTGCTCCTCGGAACCAACCCAGGCGACCTCTACGCAATGGGCGGCTGGAACACCGGCTCCCTCCTCTGGTCGACAGTTGAGTCCCTACTGGCCGTCTCGCTGTCACTCGGCCTGCTGGTGGCGTTCCGGGAGTGGGTGGACAAGCCCAGCCTGCTGCTGCGAGTCGCAGCCCCACTGACCTTCACCATCTACGTGCTGCACGTACCGGTCGTCGTCGGCCTGCAGTACGCCGCCAAGACCCTCCCGGAGAGCCCATTGCTCCGCTATGCCGCCGTGACCACGACAGCAACAGTCCTGACCTTCGCGATCGCCTGGCTGGTACGCCGTACGCCCTACTTGCGGCGACTGCTCTAGCGACGGCGGTAGGTTGACGAGCATGACCCAGAGCACGGACCTGACAGCCCGGGCGCGGATCCGGCTGGCCGCGTTGGAGCTCTTCGCCAGACAAGGCTTCGAGCCGACCACGACCAGGGCGATCGCCGCCGAGGCGGGGGTGTCCCATGCTCTGGTCCGGCATCACTACGGCTCGAAGGAAGGCCTGCGCCAAGCGGTCGACGAGGACCTCCTGGACTCCTTCGACACTGCGGTTTCCAGCCTGGCGACGCCGGCGTCCGGTGACGAGTTGATGGCAGTGCTCGGCACCGCCAGCGCGCAACTCTTCGGCGCCGACAGCATTCGCCGCGACTATCTGCGCCGGCTGCTGCTCGAAGGCAGCGACCTGAGCTCCGGGGTGTTCTCCCGGCTGCTGAGCGGTGCGCGCGATCAGTTGGCCGCGCTGCGATCAGCCGGTGCGATCACCGGCGGCGACGAGCGCTGGGCGCCGTACCAGGTGCTCTTCCTGATCCTTGGCCCGCTGCTGCTGGAGCCGCTGCTGCAGTCGACTCTGGGTGAGCCGCCGTTCGCGCCACAGGTTCTGGCCGGTCGCAGCGCCGCCAACCAGCAACTGCTCCTGCACGGTCTCTCAGGCGCTAATGGCATGATCGAGAGGTGAAAATCCTCTCGATCCAGTCCGCGGTCGCCTATGGCCACGTGGGCAACTCGGCGGCCGTTTTCCCTCTCCAGCGCATCGGGGTCGAGGTGTTGCCGGTCTACACGGTGAACTTCTCGAACCACACCGGGTACGGCGCGTGGCGCGGGCCGCTGATCAGCCCGGACGACGTCCGCGAGGTGTTGCTGGGCATCGAGGACCGCGGTGTGCTGCCGCAGATCGACGTGATCCTGTCGGGGTATCAGGGCGGTGAGGGGATCGCTGACGTGATCCTCGAGACGGTGGCGAAGGTGAAGGCCGCCAACCCGTCGGCGGTGTACTCGTGTGACCCGGTGATGGGGAACGCGAAGTCCGGGTGCTTCGTGGCTCCGGCGATCCCCGTGTTGCTGCGTGACCGGGTCGTTCCGGCGGCTGACATCATCACGCCCAACCAGTTCGAGCTGGGCTTCCTGACCGGCACCGAGCCGGACACCCTCGAGTCCACGCTGGCCTCGGTGGAGTTGGTGCGAGCGACTGGACCGCGCACAGTGCTCGTCACCAGCGTGGAGCGCCCGGACCGCGAGGACGGCACGATCGAGATGCTGGCTGTCGACGACAGCGGCGCGTGGCTGGTGCAGACGCCGTACATCCCGATGAAGGCGAACGGCTCGGGCGATGTGACGGCAGCGCTCTTCACGGCGCACTACCGCAGTACGGGAGATCTCGCGGACGCCCTGGCCCGGACGACGTCGAGCGTCTTCGAGCTGCTCACCCGCACGCACGAGTCGGGGGAGCGCGAGCTGCAGCTCGTCGAGTCGCAGGACGCCTACGCCAACCCGCAGCTGCAGTTCAAGCCGACCCGAGTCAGCTGACCAGCTCGGCGGCCTCTTCGACGGTGTCGACGAGCAGAACTGACGAACTCATCGCGCGGTGCGCGGAGAGGCTCTCGAGCAGTGGCCAGACCGGCAGCGTCACGGACCAGTAGTCGATGCCGACCAGAATCATCGGGACCTGGGTGGCCGCGTCGCCGTAGTAGTTCGGGGTGACGGCTTGGAAGATCTCCTGGACGGTGCCCGCGGCGCCGGGCAGGTAGATGATGCCGCCGCGGGCCCGGCTGAGCAGGACGTCTTCGCGTAGGGCGTTGGAGAAGTACTTCGCGATCGAGGTGGCGAAGACGTTCGGCGGCTCGTGGCCGTAGAACCAGGTAGGGATGGAGACGCCGCCGTCGCCGGGGAAGTCGCGGCGGACGGCGAGGCCGGTCGAGGCCCAGTCGGCGATCGACGGGCGGAAGGACGGGGCCGCGGCGAGCGAGCAGAGGGCTGCGTCGACGGCGCCATCGTCGTACGAGGCGAGGGTGGAGCCGAGGTTCGCGGCTTCCATGGCGCCTGGGCCGCCGCCGGTGGCGACAGTCAGGCCGTTGCGGGCGAGCGTGCGGCCGAGCAGCACGGCCGACCGGTACGCCGGATCGGTGCGCGCGATCCCATGGCCGCCCATCACGCCGATCCACGGCTTGCCGTCGGGCAGCTCGTGCAGCGCGTCGGCGATCGAGTGGTCGTGCAGCGCGGCCGCCAGCGTGCGGCTGGTGTCGCCGCGCTCGTCGTGCTGCCGCGACCAGGCGTAGATCTGGGCGTCGGGAGTCGCCTCGTAGCCTGACGAGAGGTTCGCGTAGAGCTCGTCAGCGGCGTACAGGACACCGCGGTACGGGTCGAACGGCAGTTCCGGGATGGTGGGGAAGATCAGCCCGCCGCCGTCGCGGATCCAGGTCGCCGCGGTCTCCTCCAGCGCGCAGCCGAGGAACAGCGACCCTGTCGGCTTCAGCGTCAGCAGTACTGCGGACCGCCCGGTGAGGTCCACCGACTGCACCCGCCAGCCACCCATTGAGGTGGCCCCGGCCCCGATCACCTGGTCGAAATGCTCCAGCGACTCGATGTCCAGATGCGGAATGCTCGGCATAGTCACAAGGAGCAACCCTAAGCGACCGCTAGGTCGCGATAGCGGGGGAGCCCGGTGATGAGGTATTGCTTAGAACATGACTCATGCGGAGCTGTGGGAGCGTCATCAGGCCGTCATGCCGAACTGGCTCGCGTTGTACTACGAGCAGCCGATCGAGATCGTCCAGGGGTCCGGCCGCCGGGTCACCGACGGCGAGGGCAAGGAGTACCTGGACTTTTTCGCCGGCATCCTGACCAACGCGATCGGTTATGACATCGCCGAGATCTCCGACGCGGTCCGCGAGCAGCTGGCCAGCGGGATCGCGCACACCTCGACGGTGTACCTGATCCGGCGGCAGATCGAGCTGGCCGAGAAGATCGCCGAGCTGTCCGGGATCCCGGACGCCAAGGTCTTCTTCACCAACTCCGGCACCGAGGCGAACGAGGCGGCGATGCTGTTCGCCACCCAGAAGCGCCGCTCCAACCAGGTGCTGGCGATGCGCAACTCGTACCACGGCCGCGGTTTCGGCACGGTCGCGATCACCGGCAACCGCGGCTGGTCGGCGAGCAGCCTGTCCCCGGTCAACGTGCAGTACGTGAACGGCGCGTACCAGTACCGCAGCCCGTTCAAGGATCTCCCGGACGCCGAGTACATCAAGGTCTGCGTGGACGACCTGCGCAACGTCATCGAGACCGGTACCGCGGGCGACGTCGCCTGCCTGATCGTCGAGCCGATTCAGGGTGTGGGCGGCTTCTCGTCACCGCCCGACGGCCTGTACTCCGCGTTCAAGGAGGTGCTCGACGAGTTCGGGATCCTGCTCATCTCCGACGAGGTGCAGACCGGCTGGGGACGCACGGGTGAGCACTTCTGGGGCATCCAGGCGCACGACGTCGTACCGGATGCGATGACGTTCGCCAAGGGTCTCGGCAATGGCTTCGCGATCGGCGGCGTCGTGGCTCGCCCCGAACTGATGGACAGCCTGAGCGCGAACTCACTGTCGACCTTCGGCGGCAACCCGATCTCGACCACCGCGGCCAAGGCCACCATCGAGTACCTGCTCGACAACGACCTGCAGGCCAACGCGGCCAAGCGCGGCGCGCAGTTGATGGACGGGCTGCGCGGCATCTCGGAGGAGTTCCCCGAGCTCGGCGACGTCCGCGGCAAGGGCCTGATGCTGGCCGCCGAGCTGATCAACCCCGAGGACGGCAAGCCGGACGCCGCGATCACGGTCAAGCTCCAGCAGGAGACCAAGAACCGCGGCCTGCTGATCGGCAAGGGCGGCCTCTACGGCAACGTGCTCCGGATGGCGCCGCCGATGACGCTGACCGAAGAGGAGACCACCGAGGCGATCGAGATCATCCGCGACTCCTTCAACACCCTGCGCTGAAACCAGTACTGCGGGCCCTGCCGGACGTCGGCAGGGCCCGCAGCTGTCTCTAGCGAACGGTGAGGGAGTAGGTGGTGCTTCCGGTCTTGCCGTCGGCCGAGCGAGCGGTGACGGTGATGGAGTGGGTGCCGCGGGGCGTCTGGAAGTTGGTGAAGAACCAGACGTTGCTGGCGCCGTTCTGGGCGATGGTGGCCGGGTTGAAGAACACCTGGGTGCCGGCGGGAACTCCGCTGGCGGTGAGAGTCAGGTTCCCGGTGCCGCCGGAGGCCTTGATGGTCGTCTGAGCCAACTGGCCTTGAGTGACAGACCCGCTGGACGGCGTAGCAGTGACCTGTACGTCGCCCGTCGGCGGCTGGTCGCCTTCGACCGTCAGGGTCACCGTGGCGGTCGCCGTCTTGCCGGCCGAGTTCGCCGCCGTGATCGTGACGGTGTGGTTGCCGGCCGGAGTACCGGTACCGGCCTCCAGAGTGAGCTTGGCGGCCGAGCCCGCCGCGATCGACTCGGGCTGGAAGGTCGCCTTGGCGCCGGTCGGCAGTCCGGCCGCGGTCAGCGTCAGGTTCTCGCCGCTGCCGGTCCCGTTGGTACTGGTCACCGTGGTCGAGATGTACTTGCCGGGGGCAACCTTCACCGTCGACGGTGAGACCGCGATCCCGAAGTCACCGGTGGGCGGCGCGTCGCCGACCTGCTGCTTGACCCAGTCACCCATGTCGTTGGTGAGCCGGCCGTAGACGCTGTACCACTTGAAGTCCGAGCGGCTCCAGGAGGCGACGCCGATCACCTTGCCCTGGACGATCAGCGGACCGCCGGAGTCGCCGGGCAGGATGGAGACCCGCCCGTCGGAGTACCCGGCGCAGATCATCGTCGCGGGCTTGAAGCCGGCGCCGACGCCGTTGCAGACCTGCGAGCCGTCGACGATCGGCAGCGACGCCTTGTCCAGTGTCACGTCTTGCGTGTTGTCGTCGAAGTCCTTCTTGCCGTAGCCGAAGCCCTGGCCGGTCGCGCCAGGCCGCTCGAGCCCGGCGTCGGTCGAGGTCGCGTACGTCGCGTACTTGCCGCCGGGGACCGGGATGTCGGCGTCGGTGGTGACCACTGCGACGTCGTAGCCCTGGTCGAAGTTCACGTACTTCGGGTGCTTCTTGTAGTCGACCACACCGACCGTGGTGCCGCCGCCGGCCTTGAGGTCGTCCCGGCCGTAGATGAAGCTCTTGGTGCCGGCCGCGTCGGCGCAGTGCGCGGCGATCAGGATCTTGCGCGGAGCGATCGCCGTACCGGTGCAGGTCTGGCCCTGCGGCCGGGTGCCGCCGGCCCGTACTCCGGCGATGATGGACGGGAACTCGCTGACGGTGGCGTCCTGACCGCCCACGAAGTTGGCGGCCGGCCCACCGGACCTCTGCGGCACCGTGTCGCCTTCGTAGTTGGCCGCGGTCGGGGCGAAGTTCAGCGACCAGCCGTCGAGCGTGCCGGTGTCGAAGCGGTAGACGTCCTTCACCTGCAGCTTCCAGGTGCCGTTGCGCTTCTCACCGGACGTGTTGGCGGTGAAGTTCTGGTGCAGACCGTCGGGCGAGCCGACGCCGCCGGCCTTGCGCAGGTTGATGACCGCGCCGGACGGGCCGACCAGGTCGACCTGCAGGTCACCGGTGTAGCTGTGGTTGATGTCGACCTTCACGCTGGTGGTCGACGTGCCGTTGCCGTCGCAGCCGGTGATGGTGGTCGAGGTGGAGACCGCTGCGCCCGCATCGGGGATCGCAGCGTCCTCGGTGGACGAGCCGCCCGCACAGGTGGGCGGTTCGGGGGTGCCGCCGCCGATGAAGCCGGTGTAGAGCAGCTTGTTCGGCGAGCCGGTGCCAGGGTTCTTCACCTGGCCGGTGCTGGCGTTGCTGGTCAGCGCAGAGGCGACAGCGGAAGGCGCTGCGGTCGGGTTGCCCGCCAGGTAGAGCGCTGCTGCTCCGGTGACGTGTGGCGTCGCCATCGACGTACCGCTGATGCTGTTCGTGCCGCCGTTGTTCCAGGTGGACGTGACGTTGGACCCGGGGGCGAACAAGTCCAGGCACGAGCCGATGTTGGAGAAGCTCGACCTGTTGTCCTGGTTGTCGGTGGACCCCACAGTGATGGCCTCCGGCACGCGCGCCGGGGTGGTGTTGCACGCGTTGGCGCCGTTGTCGTTGCCGGCCGCAAGCGAGAAGGTGACGCCCGCCGCGACCGCGCGCTTCACCGCGTCGTCCACGGAGGTGTTCGCTTCGCCGCCGAGGCTCATGTTGGCGACAGCCGGCTTCTTGGCGTTCTGGGCGACCCAGTCGATGCCGCCGATCACCTGCGACCACTCACCCTGGCCCTGGCAGTTCAGCACCCGTACGCCGACCAGCGAGACGCCCTTGGCCACGCCGTACGTCGTACTGCCGATCGTGCCGGCCACATGGGTGCCGTGGCCGTTGCAGTCGTTGGCGACCGCGTCGTTGTCGATGAAGTCGTAGCCGTCGGTCGCCCGGCCGCCGAAGTCGGAGTGCGTCTTGTAGATGCCCGTGTCGACGACGTACGCCGTGACGCCTGCTGCCTTGGTCGCGTAGGTGTACCCCTGGTCGAGGGGCAGCTTCAACTGGTCGATCCGGTCGAGTCCCCAGGTCGGGTTCGCCTGCCGGTCGGTTGCCTTGGCGATGCCGTCCTGCTCGACGTACTTGACCTCTGGGTCGGCAGCGAGCTTCAGCGCCTCTGCCTCGGTCAGGGAGGCCGAGAAGCCGCGCAGCGCTGTCGTGTAGGTCAGCTTGACCCGGCCGCCGTACTTGGCGGCGAGGTTGGACGCAGTGGCCCGGGCGCCGTCCTTCAGCACGACGATGTAGCTGCCCGGGATGGTGCCGGGGGCACCTGCACTCCGGATGGTCGGTTTCGGTGCTGGTGGAGTCACAGCGTCAGCCGCTGGACCTGGTACTGCGAGTGCCAGACATGCGACGGCCCCCAGGGCCGGTATCCGCAGGAGTTTCATCAGCTCTCCATTCGGTCCCGGCCGTCCGGGGCGGAAGGGGGTGGACGGCCGGTTGGATCACTGTCGGTGCGGGGTGGCCGGTGAACAATCCGGGCACAGGTAGGTAGGGGTACGTGTCTAATCAGTGGCTCTCCAGGCGCGTAGACACACGGAAACGGTTTCCCCGCCGCTTGTCCGCACGTAGGCTCGCCCCACATCCACGGGAGCGCAGATGACTGGAGAACCGATCGCTCGGCTCGCCCGGACCAGTTCACCGGTGCTGGTCGGCCGCGCCGATGAGCTGCGCCTGCTTGCTACCGCGGTCGGCGGGCAGGGCGTCGCGCTGGTCGAGGGTGAAGCCGGGATCGGCAAGAGCCGCTTGGTCCGCGAACTGCTGGACCAGCCGGAGTTGACCGGCAAGCACCTGATGGTTGGCTACTGCCAGCCCTTGCGCGAGCCCTTCCCGTACGGCGCGGTCATCGAGGCGCTCCGCAGCTACCCGCGCCACTCCGACACTCCGCTCGGCCCACTCACGTCGGTACTGCGTCCGCTCCTTCCGGAGCTTGCCGATCGGCTTCCCGACGAGCACTGGCCGGGGGCCGACCCCGCTACTGAGCGATACCAGGTCTTCCGCGCCATCCGTGAACTGCTCGCGGCCGCGGGGCCTGCGCTGCTGGTGGTGGAGGACCTGCACTGGGCCGATGACGGGTCTCGCCAACTGCTGCGCTTCCTGATGACGGATCCGCCGGAGAACCTGGCGATCCTGGTGACCTATCGCCGCGAGGACCTGCCGGCGGGACCACCTCTCGGAGCGGCGTACCGGCCACCGGTGGGGTTGCCGAGTGCTGTGCTCTCACTGCAGCCGCTGGATCTGGCTGGGGTTCGGTCGCTGTCGGCGGGGATTCTGGGTGTGGATGCGATCGGGACCGAGCTGGCGGCGCTGCTGTACGAGCGGACCGCGGGGATCCCTGCCGTGATCGAGGAGGCGGTCCGCACGCTGCCGCATCCAGTCGACGGGAGCACTGCTCGCCGGGCGCTCGAGCATGTCGAAGTACCGGCGCTGTTGCGGGATGCGATGGCTGAGCGGCTCTCCAGTTTGCAAGACGAGGCTCGCGAGGTCAGCTACGCGACGGCTGCGTTGGGGATCCCGGCTGCCAGTGAGCTGATCGCGAGAGTGACTGAGCTGTCGGAGCGGGCGGTCGGTGCCGCGCTGACGTCTGCACTGGCTGCCGGAGTACTGCGTGACTCGGGTGACGGCCGCTACGACTTCCGCCACGCGCTGGGACGCCAGGCGGTCTACGACAGCCTGCCCGGACCACACCGCCAAGCGCTGCACCGGCGCATCGCCGAGACTCTCGCTGAGACGACTCCGCTGCCGCTACTCCAGTTGGCCGAGCACAGCCGGCTGGCCGGGCGCACGGAGGACTGGCGACGCTACGGCGAGGCCGCAGCCGACAGGGCCACCGAGTTGGGTGATGCCTCGACCGCGAGCCGGCTGCTCCAGCGTCTGCTGGCCGAGCCAGAGCAGTCGACAGGGACCGTGGACAGACTCGCTTCCAAGCTCGGCAACGTCGCCTACACCGGTTTGGATCAGCAGGATCCGCTGGACACGCTCCGACGCCTGCTGACCGACCAAAGGTTGTCGCCTGCCGTGCGGGGCGAGGTTCGGCTCTCTGCCGGGCTGATGATGGTCCGGGCCACGGGCGGGATCTCCGCCGGTCGCAGGGAGATCGAGCGGGCGATACCCGATCTCCTGGATCGGCCGGACCTGGAGTCCAAGGCAGTCTCCGTACTGGCTCAGTGCTGGCTCGGGACCGCCTCGCTGGACGAGAACCGGCGTTGGGCCGACCGCGCCGAGGAGTTCCTGCGGACCTCGACCGACCCGGTGGTGGTCGCGAGCCTGCGGGCCAACCTGCTCGGCACCTGGCTGCATACCGGCAGCCCCGACGTCCTGCCGGAGATCGCCAGACTTCCGCTCGGTGGTGGAACCGGGGACGAGCAGCGTCACGTCGCCCGAGCCCACTGCAATCTCGCGGACGCCTGCATGTCGATCGGCCACTACCGCAAGGCCACGGAGCTCCTGCGCAGCGGACTGCAGTTCGCCACCGATTGTGGAGCGCCTTTCGTCGTCAGCACTGCGCGTTCGACCCAGGCGCGAGTGGACTGGTTCATGGGCGATTGGGCCGGGCTGGACGACCGGGCGGTGCTGCTCCTCGACGAGTACCGCGACCTGTTCCCGCTGATCAGCGAACTGTCGCTGGTGCGGGCCTCTCTGGCGGTGGCCCGTGGGGAGTGGGCCGAGGCCGAGGAGTACCTGGCTGCGACGGGGATCGACCAACCGGCAGAGGCGATCGCGCAGATCGCCCTGGCCGGCTTCGGGCTTCTCGGCTGGATGCAGCTGACGCGCGGCGAGACTGCCGCGGCGCTCAAGACGGTGAATCGCGGCCTTGACCTCCTGCGCCGCAAGCAGGTGTGGGCGTGGGCAGGGGAGCTGACACCGGCTGCCGTCGCCGTACTGCTCGCGGATGGGCGCGACGACGAAGTACGGAAGTTGCTGGGGGAGTTGGACGACTGCACCAGCGGCCTGGACGCACCACTGGCACGAGCGGCGCTGCACTGTGGCCGGGCGCAACTGGCGGCGAGCGATGGCGACTACGAGGCCGCTGCTGCGCTCTACAAGGAGACAGAGCAGGAGTACGCAGTACTGCCTGCGCCGTACTTCGCTGCACTGGCCGCTGAGCGCGCTGTGCACTGCCGGCTCGAACTCGACGAGCCGAACGCGGCAGAAGCCTTCGCGACCCTGGCAGAGACCTTCGATCAGCTAGGCGCCTCCAGGGACGCAGCCCGCTGTCGCCACGAGCTCCGCAACCACGGTGTCGCCGCGCCTTCCCGCAGAGGCCGTCGCGGCTACGGCACAGAGCTGTCGCCCCGGGAGCAGGAAGTAGCCCGCCTGCTGGGTCGCGGACACACCAACCGCGAGATCGCGGACGTCCTCTTCCTCTCGCCCCGCACAGTCGAGCAACACGTCGCCAAAGTCCTCCGCAAACTCAACGCGACCTCCCGTGCGGACCTGCTCAAGTCGAGCTGAGGACTTCCTCGATCACGTGGCGCTGCTCGGCGTCTCCGTCAGCGAGCACGATCAGCGCCTTCCACAGCGCCCAGCCGCGGGCGCGGGCCCAGGTCCCCGCATCCTGATCGACCGTACGCCGAAACGCCTCCCGGCTCTCGCCGGAGAACATCGTCCACGCGATCACCAGATCGCAGGCGGGGTCACCCACGCCCGAAGTACCGAAGTCGATCACCGCCGAGAGTTGCCCGTCGACGACCAGCAGATTGCCGTGCGCGATGTCCCCGTGGAACCACATCGGCGGCGCGTCCCACGAAGCAGCCAAGGCTTCCTCCCACACCGAGGTACAGGCCGCAACATCAACTCGCCCAGCCAAGGCGATCAATGCACGCCGGGTCTCCTCGTCGTAATGCCCAGGCGGAGCACCCCGGTAGAAGCTGTGCGCGCCGGCCATCGGCCCACCAGTCGCGTCACACCGCTGCAGCGCGCGGATGAACTCGGCCACCGAGACCGCAAACCCAGGCAGGTCGTCAATGCGATCCACCGACGCGGTCTCGCCGGGCAGCCAACCCCGCACTGACCAGTTGAAGTCGTAGCCCTCACCGGGCACTCCCTTGCCCAGCACCTCCGGCACCGCCACCGGCAGCCCAGGCGCCAGCCGAGGCAGCCACTCGTTCTCCTTGTCCACAGCAGGCGCGTACCCCGCTGCGGTGGGCAGCCGCGCAGTCATCGAGTCGCCGAGCCGGTAGGTCCGGTTGTCCCAGCCGTCGATCTTCACCGGCGTGACCGGCAGCTCGCTCCACTGCGGGAACTGCGCCTTCACCAACCGCTTGACCAGCCCGGCATCGATCCCGGCACGCCCATCCGAAGTCATCCCGGAAGTCTCCGGGGCCACTCGGCACCGAAGCAAGCAGATTTAGATCGTCAGGTTGATCCCGTAGTCGCGGATCTTGCGGTAGATGGTGGCGCGGGACATCCCCAGATCACTCGCGGCCTTGTCCTTGTTGCCGCGGTGGATGACCAGCGCCTTGACGACCGCGTCGCGTTCCAGGGACTCGAGCTGGGTCAGCCGGCGGCGAGTGGTGGCCCGGCACTCGCCGGGGAGGTCGTCCAGCTCGATGGTGCCGGAGCGGCGTTGCTGGGCGATCTGCAGCAGGACGCGGCGCAGCTGCTCGACGTTGCCGAGCCAGGGGAGCCGCATCAGCTGGGCCAGAGCGCTGGGGGAGATGGAGAGGTTGTTCCCCCGGTTCAGCCGGCCGAGCAGATGCGGGACCAGCTTGTGCATGTCTTCGAGGTGATGCCGCAGCGGCGGCACCTCCACCGTGTGCGAGAAGTGCGGCAGCAGTTGCGCGTCCACCTCTGGGTTGCGCGGCTCGCTCCGCATCGTCAGGGCGACCCACACCCCGCTCTTCTGGTCGGCATGCTCGAGCAGTAACTCCGACAGGCCACTCACGGAGTCGCTGTCGAGCAGGTGAGCGCGCCGGATCACCAGGGAGCCAGCCCCGGCCGACAACTCGTCCGCAATCGTGTCCAGCCAAGCAGGGCTGCACTCAGAGGCGTCCATGACCCGGAAGTGGCCACTGCCGTTCCGCAGTTGGTTCACCGAGCGCAGCAGCGCGATCTTGCCGACGCCTGCCTCGCCCTCCAACACCATCCACGACCCGTTGCGCCGACTCGTGTCCACTGCCTGGCAGACCCGCTGCCAAGTCGCACTGGTTCCGGCCAGCCCAGGCATCACCTGTACTGCGCTCTGCACCGGCCCGGTCGTCGCGTCGAGACCCGACTGCACCTGAATACGCAGTACGCCGCCTGCGAGCTGCGTGCCCGCGAAGGCCGGCCGGTAATCCATCCGGGCCACCAGGCCGCTCGGGAGGTCGGCCACCAGGGTCAACTGCTCGGAGGCGCCGACAGCATCTGCCGAACGGGCCAGCAGCGCCGCCTGGTCGGCAGGGTCGAAACGCTGCTGGGCCTGGCTGTTCATCATCACCAGGTCACCGCTGAGCGCGATCACGCCGCTACTGGAGTGCTGGCAGGCCGACAGGTAGTCGCGGAAGAGCGCGAGCTCCTTGGCGCCCGACCGGGCCAGCAGTTGCTGCTCGATCTTCTGCGCAGTCGAGCGGGCGCAGTACATCAGCAAAGCGTTCGAATGAGCCACCGACGAGGTCAGGTCGAGGACACCGAGCAGGGACCCCGTCACCGGATGGTGGATCGGCGCACCGGCACAGGCGAAGCCGCCGAGCGGACCGGTGAAGTGCTCACTCCCGGTCACCATCGTCGGCACTCCGGCCTCCAGGGTGGTACCGATGCCGTTGGTGCCGACCTGCTCCTCTGCGTAACTGAACCCGGGTGCCAGGTAGGCCTTGTCGAGCTGCCGGACCAACGAAGGATCGGGACAGGTCCGCTGCAGCACCAGTCCGTGCTGGTCGGTCAGGATGATGCTCACCGATTCGTTGGCGAGCTCGCTGGCCAACGCGCTCAGCACCGGCGCCGCGCTCAGCGCGAGCGGAGTCGGGCCCTCCAGCCCCAGAAAACTGGGATCGACGCTGTCGGTGTCGACCTGCAGCCGCGACGAGCGCACCCACGACGCCTGGATCGACTCGCGCACCAGTCCGGGATCGAGATCGCCGGACGACAAGAAGGTGTCCCGGGCCTGTTGCAGCAGCAGACCCGTTCGAGGTGCGTCGATCCAGTGAGCTCGTTCCACAGAGGCCTCCCTGGCAATCACTCTAAGTCCCGCCGTCCTCCCACTGTGTCTCAGATTGAGACAAGCGCAAGGGCTCACCCGGGGTGAACTCGGTGCACTTGAAACCCCGAGGAGGCGAACCGTGAGCAGGCAGAGTCTGAGCAAGGCGCACGCCAAGATCACCGAACTGTCCTGGGAGCCGACCTTCGCGACCCCCGCGACGCGCTTCGGCACCGACTACAGCTTCGACAAGGCCCCGAAGAAGGACCCGCTGAAGCAGATCATGCGGTCCTACTTCCCGATGGAGGAGGAGAAGGACAACCGCGTCTTCGGCGCGATGGACGGCGCCATCCGCGGCAACATGTTCCGCCAGGTCCAGCAACGCTGGATGGAGTGGCAGAAGCTGTTCCTGTCCATCATCCCGTTCCCCGAGATCTCGGCGGCCCGGGCGATGCCGATGGCGATCGACGCGGTGCCGAACCCGGAGATCCACAACGGGCTGGCGGTGCAGATGATCGACGAGGTCCGGCACTCGACGATCCAGATGAACCTCAAGAAGCTCTACATGAACCACTACATCGACCCGGCCGGGTTCGACATCACCGAGAAGGCGTTCGCGAACAACTACGCGGGCACCATCGGCCGGCAGTTCGGTGAGGGCTTCATCACCGGTGACGCGATCACCGCGGCCAACATCTACCTCACGGTGGTGGCCGAGACCGCGTTCACCAACACGCTGTTCGTCGCGATGCCGGACGAGGCGGCCGCCAACGGCGACTACCTGCTGCCGACGGTGTTCCACTCGGTCCAGTCCGACGAGTCACGCCACATCAGCAACGGGTACTCGATCCTGTTGATGGCGCTGGCCGACGAGGACAACCGGTTGCTGCTCGAGCGCGATCTGCGCTACGCCTGGTGGAACAACCACTGCGTCGTCGACGCCGCGATCGGCACCTTCATCGAGTACGGCACCAAGGACCGCCGCAAGGACCGCGACTCGTACGCGGAGATGTGGCGGCGCTGGATCTACGACGACTACTACCGCAGCTACCTGATCCCGCTGGAGAAGTACGGCCTGAAGATCCCGCACGACCTGGTCGAAGAGGCCTGGAACCGGATCTACAACAAGGGCTACGTGCACGAGGTGGCGCAGTTCTTCGCCACCGGCTGGCCGGTCAACTACTGGCGGATCGACCCGATGACCGACGAGGACTTCGACTGGTTCGAGTTCAAGTACCCGGGTTGGTACAACAAGTACGGCAAGTGGTGGGAGAACTACAACCGGCTGCGGTACCCCGGCAAGAACAAGCCGATCGCGTTCGAGGACGTCGACTACCAGTACCCGCACCGCTGCTGGACCTGCATGGTTCCGGCCCTGATCCGCGAGGACATGGTGACCGAGAAGGTCGACGGGCAGTGGCGCACGTACTGCTCCGAGACCTGCGCCTGGACCGACATCAAGGCGTTCCGGCCGGAGTACGAGGGTCGCCCGACGCCGAACATGGGCCGGCTCACCGGGCACCGCGAGTGGGAGACGCTGCACCACAACCGGGACCTGGCCGACATCATCAAGGACCTCGGCTACGTCCGCGACGACGGCAAGACGCTGATCCCGCAGCCGCACCTGGATCTCGACGACCAGAAGAAGCTGTGGACGCTGGACGACGTCCGCGGGATCAACTTCGCCAGCCCGAACATCCTGCTGAACGAGATGTCCGACGCCGACCGGGAGGCCCACCTCGCGGCCTACACCGCCGGCGGCCCGGCCGGCAGGCCGGCCGCGGCGAAGGTCTGACCCCACCCCCGAGCCGGTCGGTGGCGGCGAACCCTGGCACCACTCGCCGCCACCGATCGCTTGACCCGTTCAGCAGAGCCCGATGAGGAGCAGTCGATGGGTGACAAACACATCGTCAAGTTCGAACCCGTCGACCTCGAGATGGAGGTCGACGAGAACGAGACCGTTCTGGACGCCGCCTTCCGGCAGGGCATCTCCTTGATGCACGGCTGCAAGGAGGGCCAGTGCGCCGCCTGCAAGTCGTTTCTGATCGACGGCGACGTGCAGATGGACCGCTACTCGACGTTCGCGCTGGCCGAGTACGAGAGCGACGAGGGCTACATCCTGCTCTGCAAGTCGCACGCGTACTCCGACCTCACCGTCGAGCTGATCAACTACGACGAGGAGGAGCTGCGCAACGCCGTACCGCTGCAGCACCTGCGGACCAGGATCGTCGCGATCGAGCCGGTCACCCGCGACATCGTGTCGCTGCGGCTGGACCTGATCGAGCCGGACAAGTTCGCCTTCAAACCCGGCCAGTACGCCGACATCGCGATCCCGGGGCACGACGCGCACCGGTCGTTCTCGATGGCGACGCTGCCGGGGGACCCGCTGGAGTTCCTGATCAAGAAGTACCCCGGCGGGCACTTCTCCGGCCTGCTCGACGGCGGCCTGAAGGTCGGCGACGAACTCGAGCTGGACGGGCCGTACGGCACCTTCACGCTGAAGAAGTCGTCCGACCGGCCGATCCTGTGTATCGGCGGCGGAGCCGGACTGGCTCCGATCCTTTCCCTGCTGAGACATCTTGTTGCTGACGGCATCGACCGGCCGGTGCGGTTCTACTACGGCGCCCGGACCCGCGACGACCTGTTCTACCTGGACCAGATCGAGGAGCTCGGCGCCTCGCTGCCGGACTTCAAGTTCGTCGGGGTCCTGTCGGAGAGCTGGCCGGACGACTGGGAGCACACCGGGTTCGTGACGGAGGTGGTGCAACGGCTGGAGCCAGGGCTGGCCGGCAGCGACGCCTACCTGTGCGGCCCACCGCCGATGGTCGATGCGGCCATCGACCTGCTGGAGATGGTCGGTCTACCGCGCGAGCACATCCACTACGACAAGTTCACCACTTCGGTGGCGGAGTAGGAGATCGAGATGGCAGATACCAAAGAACGGAGTTTCCCGCACCCGGAGTTCACCGACTCCGAGGCCGGCGCGCTCACGTTCCCGAGCTCCACCAGTCGCAGCTACAACTACTACAAGCCGGCCAAGGCCCGCGCGACGACGTACGAGGACGTCACCTTCGACGTCCAGCCCGATCCGGACCGGCACCTGTCCCAGGGCTGGATCTACGGCTTCGCGAACTCGCCCGGCGGCTACCCGAAGGACTGGACCCGGCTGGTCTCGTCGGACTGGCACCAGTTCCGCGACCCGAACGAGGAGTGGGAGAAGACGATCTACCGCAACAACGCGGCGATCGTCCGGCAGATCGGGCTCAGCCTGGAGAACGCCAAGCGGGCCAAGGCCTACTCGCACTGGAACCCGGCCTGGACCAAGTTCGTCTCCCGCAACCTCGGCGCCTGGATGCACGCGGAGAACGGGCTGGGCATGCACGTCTTCACCGCCGCCCAGCGGTCCGCGCCGACCAACATGATCAACAACGCGATGTGCGTCAACGCGGCCCACAAGCTGCGCTTCGCCCAGGACCTGGCGTTGTTCAACCTGGACCTGGCCGAGTCGGAGATCGACTTCGACGGGCAGGTGCACAAGGAGGTCTGGCAGTCCGACCCGGTCTGGCAGGGCGTCCGGGAGAACGTCGAGCGACTGACCGCGATCGGCGACTGGGCCGAGGCGCTGTTCGCGACGAACATCGTCTTCGAGTCCCTGGTCGGGGTGCTGTTCCGGTCCGACCTGCTGATGCAGGTCTCGGCCCGCAACGGCGACTACATCACGCCGACCATCGTCGGGGCCGGCGAGAACGACTTCAGCCGCGACCTCGGCTACACCCGGGCGCTGTTCACCCAGCTCACCCGCGACGAGCAGCACGGCGCCGAGAACAAGGCCGTACTGGGCGAGTGGCTGGCCACCTGGGTGCCGCAGAGCCTGCGGGCCGCCCACGAGCTGCAGCCGATCTGGTCGCAGCCGAACGAGAAGGTCGTCACCTTCGCCGACTCGCTGGCCTCGGCCAAGGACGGGCTGCGCGCTGTGCTGGCCGACCTCGGCCTCGACGTACCGAAGGAGCTGGACCAGTGACCGAGACCAAGGAGTTCGGCGCCGCCGACCGGAGTTTCTCCAACATGTGCGGCGTGACGCTGATGAACAACCAGAACGGCCACGTGGTGGCCCAGATCATGGGCGCCAAGGACAACGTGGAGATCACCGAGTACCCGTCGATGATCCGGGTCGACGGGGTCGGCAAGCTCACCTTCGACTTCGCCGAGATCTCCGACGCGCTCGGCGCGGACTTCGACCAGTCCGACTTCGAGGAGATCATGTCCACCCACTACGGGCGAATGGTCCATTTCGACGACAAGACGATGCTCTTCTCCAGCCCGGAGGAAGCCGCGGAGTACATCGACTTCGACCTCGTCGAGGTCCAGAGCTGATTTTGCTGCCCGGGGCCTTCCATCGGCCCCGGGCACTGCCTGCCAGGGAGGCAACCATGTATGAGAGCAACGGCGAGAAGTACTTCATCGTCGACAGTCACGTGCACTTCTGGAACGGCCGGCCGGAGAACAACAAGAACCGGTACGGCGAGGGTTTCACCAACTGCTTCTACGACTACCACCGCAACCTGTCGCCGGAGGAGTACGTCTGGACGACGGAGAAGTTCGGCGCGTACTCCGAGGACGACCTGCTGCACGACCTGTTCGAGATCGGCTACGTCGACAAGGCGATCTTCCAGCCGACGTACCTGACCGACTTCTACGTCGACGGGTTCAACACCACCGAGCGCGACGGCGCCGTGATGGAGAACAACCCGGGCAAGTTCATCACCAACGGCGCCTGGGATCCGCGCGACGGCGCGGAGGGTCTGGAAAAGCTGGAGGCGCTCCATGCCCGCTGGAACCTGCAGGGCGTCAAGCTCTACACGGCCGAGTGGAAAGGCGAGTCGCGCGGCTGGAAGCTGTCCGACCCGGAGGCCGAGCCGTACCTGCGCAAGTGCGTGGAGCTCGGCATCAAGAACGTCCACGTGCACAAGGGCCCCACGATCTACCCGCTGAACCGGGACGCCTTCGACGTCCAGGACATCGACTACGCCGCCTCGATGTTCCCGGAGCTGAACTTCATCGTCGAGCACGTCGGCCTGCCGCGGCTGGAGGACTTCTGCTGGATCGCCACCCAGGAGCCCAACGTGTACGGCGGTCTGGCGGTGGCGATGCCGTTCATCCACAGCCGGCCCAAGTACTTCGCCCAGATCATCGGCGAGTTGCTGTACTGGATCGGCGAGGACCGGATCACGTTCGCCAGCGACTACGCGATCTGGCAGCCGAAGTGGCTGGTCGAGAAGTTCGCCGACTTCCAGATCCCCGAGGACATGCAGTCGGAGTACGGCGTACTGACGCCGGACATCAAGCGCAAGATCCTTGGCCTGAACGCGGCCAAGCTCTACAACCTCGACGTACCGGCCGAGCTGCGGATCGCCGACGACGACGTTGCCGACAAGCCGATCGGCGCCGCGCCGGTCCAGGTCTCCTGATCCGAAGGGAAAGACAATGGCCAAAGATCTTCGCTTCAGCAACGACGCCCGGCAACTCCTCGAACAAGGTGTGAACGCCCTGGCAGACGCGGTCAAGGTGACGCTCGGGCCGAAGGGGCGCAACGCGGTACTGGAGAAGCTGACCGGACCGCCGACCATCACCAACGACGGCGTCACGATCGCGCGCGAGATCCAGCTGCGCAACCCGTTCGCCAACATGGGCGCGCAACTGGTCAAGGAAGTCGCGATGAAGACCAACGGGGTGGCCGGCGACGGCACCACCACCGCGACCGTGCTCGCCCAGGCGCTGGTGCGGGAGGGATTGCGTGCGGTGGACGGCGGCGCGAACCCGATGCAGCTGCGCCGGGGGATCGAGGAAGCCGTCGCGGTGATCGTGCAGACGCTGCTCGACCGCACCGCCGAAGTGGGCGGGCAGACCGATCTGCTGTACGTCGCGACGCTGTCGGCCAACGACGACCCGGAGATCGGCTCGGTGATCTCGGAGGCGATGGCGCGGGTCGGGAAGACCGGCGTGGTCACGGTCGAGGAGTCACCGGCGTACGGGCTGTCGCTGAATGTTGTCGACGGCATCGAGTTCGACCACGGCTTCATCTCGCCGTACATGGTGACCGACAAGGACCGGATGGAGACCGTCTTCGACGATCCGTACATCCTGCTGACCAACAAGAAGATCAGCCAGCTGCAGGAGCTGATGCCGACCCTGGAACTGGTGACGCGATCGGGCCGGCCCCTGGTGATCCTGGCCGAGAACGTCGACGGCCCGGCGCTGCAGATGCTGGTCAGCAACAACGTGCACGACACGTTCCGCTCGGTCGTCGTACGGGCTCCTGGGTTCGGGCATCGCCGGATCGCCGAGCTGGAGGACCTGGCCGCAGTACTGGGTGGACGGGTGGTGAGCGAGGACTCAGGCGTCAACCTGCACTCGCTGACTGCTGCCGACCTGGGGTCGTGTCACCGGATCACGATCACCGAGAACGGTACGACGATGGTCGGCGGCGCGGGCGACGCCACGTCGGTCGAGGCGCGGTTGCGGCAGCTCGAGAAGGAGCTGGACCGGGCCACGAACGACCACGACGAGGACAACCTCAAACTCCGGATCGCACGCTTGGCCGGGCGGGTTGCCGTCATCCACGTGGGTGCGGCGACGGGTGTCGAGCTCAAGGAGAAGCAGCACAGGGTCGAGGACTCTTTGTCGGCCACCCGTGCTGCGCTGGAAGAGGGCGTGATCGCAGGTGGCAGCTCAGCCCTCACCCAAGCCCGCGACTCGTTGGACCGCCTCGAACTGACCGGTGACGCCTTGATCGGTCGGGAGATCGTCCGCCAGTCGCTCGCAGAACCGCTGCGGTGGATCGCCATCAACGCCGGCTACGACGGCGACGAGGTCGTCAAGCGGGTGTCGGAACTCCCGGTGGGCCAGGGCTTCAACGCCCTGACCGGCGAGTACGGCGACATGTTCGACTTCGGCGTGATGGACCCGGTCAAGATCACCCGCTCGGCCCTGGAGAGCGCCGCGTCGATCGCCGCGCTGCTGATCACCACCGAAACTGCCATCGTCGAGGAGGTACTCGGCAACCCCGGCGCCATCATGGCCCCCGGCTTCGGCGACCTGGCTGAAGGCATGGTCCGTCCTTCCAACATCTACTAGCCGGCCGGTGACCCAACTGGCCCGCCCGCCCCCGCCCTCCCCGGGGGCGGGCACCCGTGTCGCGGCGTGGTGCCTGCCACCCAGGGGAAAGGACAAGAGCAACAGACAAGAGCAACAGACAAGAGCAACAGACAAGAGCAACAGACAAGAGCAACAGACAAGAGCAACAGACAAGAGCAACAGACAAGAGCAACAGACAGT
>NZ_JBFBNQ010000008.1:492589-548076 GCF_040687575.1 Kribbella sp. NPDC056861
AAGAACTACAGACAAGAACTACAGACAAGAACTACAGACAGTGCCCCCGTCGGCGCCGGGTTACTGCGGGAGCCGGAGGTGGCGGCGCTGTGCCTGGCTGATGAGTGGCCGGCATCGAGGAGCTATCGGCCCCCGACGCCGGCCGTCGGGTTGTCGGCTAGGTGGTGCAGCCCTTGCAGGGGAGGTAGCCGAGGTCTTCTTCCCAGACGTTCTTCCAGGTCGCGCCGGAGGTGTAGGTGATCTTCGCGTAGGTGTAGTTTCCGCGCTTGTCGTTGGGCTTCGGCATGGTCGGTACGGCGGTTCGGAGCTGGTGGCCCTCGCTGACGTTCACCTTGCCCGAGGAGGTTGCCCACCACTCGCCGTTGACGTAGATGTCGACTCGCCAGTTCGCCTTGATCGCGCAGTCACCGGTCACGGTGACCGTGCCGCTGCGGCCCTGGGTGGAGGTGCTCCAGGTGGCGTCGGTCGTGCCGCAGAAGCCCCAGCCGGCGGGCTTCGTCTCGGTGGCCAGGGCGGCGGCCGGGGCCATCGCCAGCATCGCCAGGCTGCTTGCCGCGGCGACGATGATTCTGTACTTCGTACGCATGGCTGACTCCTTGGCTGGGCTGGTCACGGTGCGGCGGTCTTGAAGCAGGCGTCCTTGTCCTTCGAGGCGGCCTCGTTGTGGTTGTCTGGGAAGTAGAGGATGGATCCGGCCCGTACGCAGACGGACTTGTTGGCCTTCGCCGGGGTGGCGTCGATGATGACCGTCTTGTCGTAACCCCGGTTGACGTACCCGGTGTGTTCGAAGACGTGGTACTTCGTGAACGGCCGATCGCGGATCTCGTTGGTGTACCGCTTGGGCCAGTTGCCCGGAGAGCAGTTCATTGACACGTTGACCACCCACCAGCCGCCGGTCTGGTCGTTGTCGAAGGTGTAGTGGACGCTGATCTCGCCACATTTCCACGACAGGTCGGTGCCGGCCTGGGCTGGTGTGCTCGCGACCAATGGCGCGACCAGCAGTGTGGTGGCCGCGGCCAGGTATCCGATCCGCATTGCGCTTCCTCCCGTAGTCGGTGCTTTCCAGCAGTGTTGCCAGGGGCAACTACTGAAGTCCACGCGGAGGACGCGGATTGCAGGAAGTGGCAGATTGTCACGGCCGTTGAGACGAAAATGAAACAGGCACCCACACATAACGTATGGGTGCCTGTGACAACGATCTGGGTCAGCCGGCGTGGCCTGACTGGTTGGCGGAGGCGGCCGCTACGGCGACTGCTGCCTGGTCGATCTGGTCGGGGGCGATCGGGCCGCCGGCCGAGCGGCCGCGGCGGCGGGTGCGTTGTTCGACCTTGTTCGCGATCAGGCTGACGAAGTAGTTGATGATCACGTACAGCGCGCCGACGAAGATCAGGGCCGGCAGCAGGTTCGACTTGTAGTTGCCGATCTGCTCTGCCTTCCGGAGCAGTTCCTCGTAGGTGATGATGTAGCCCAGCGCGGTGTCCTTCAGGATCACGACGAGCTGGCCGACGATGGCCGGCAGCATCGCGGTGATGGCCTGGGGCAACAGCACCATCCGCATCGTCTTGCCGTTGGTCAGGCCGATCGCCAGGGCGGCCTCGTTCTGGCCCTTCGGCAGCGAGTGGACGCCGGAGCGGACCAGTTCGGCGACCACCGACCCGTTGTAGAGGGTCAGTGCGGTGACCACGGCGGCCAGGGCGAGCCGTTCCGGCGGGAACAGTTCGTAGAAGGCGTAGAGCGCGTAGGTGAACAGCATCATCAGCAGCACCGGTACGGCGCGGAAGAACTCGACGATGACGCTGCTCGGCCAGCGGATCCAGGCCGCCGACGACAGCCGGCCGACACCCAGCAGGGTGCCGAGGGTGAGCGCGAAGACCACCGAGATGGCGGCCGCGACCAGCGTGCCGACCAGACCGGGAAGCAGGTACTGCGTCCAGATCTCGGCGGTCAGGAACGGCTTCCACTTCTCCGCGGTCAGCTGGTCGGACTCGTTCAGCTTCGCGATCACGAACCACAGGGCGGCCAGCAGCGCGAGGATGCTGACGACGCCGATCGTCGCGTACGTCCGCTTGGCCCGGGGGCCAGGTGCGTCGAACAGAACTCCGGCACTCATCGCTTCACCGCCAGGCGCTTGGACATCGAGGTGAACAGGATCCCGATCGGCAGGGTGAGGATGACGAACCCGATGGCGAAGATGCCGAACACCACGAACAGCTTGTCGGGCCGGTTCTCCATCATCACCTTCATCACCGCGCTCGCCTCGGTGACACCGATGACGGAGGCGACGGTCGAGTTCTTGGTCAGCGCGATCAGCACGTTGCCCAGCGGGGCGATGGCGCCCCGGAAGGCCTGCGGCAGTACGACGTACCGCAGCGTCTTCAGGAACGGCAGCCCGACCGCGCGGGCAGCCTCGGCCTGACCCAGCGGCACGGTGTTCACGCCGCTGCGGATCGCCTCGGCCACGAACGACGCGTGGTAGACCGACAGGCCGAGGACGGCCAGCCGGAAGTTGTTGTCGTCGATCGACGTCGGCGAGTTCGGGTCAGCCAGCGAGATGCCGAGCTGCAAGAACAGTCCGAGGTTGCAGAACACGATCACCAGCGTGAGCGGGGTGTTCCGGACGATGTTGACGTAGCCGGTGCCGATCAGCTGCAGCACGCGCACGGGGGAGACCCGCATCACCGCGACGACAGTACCGATCAGCAGCGCGAACAGCGCGGACAGCAACGTCAGGTAGATGGTGGTCTTGAAGGCTCCGAGACCGTCGTACTCGGAGAAGAACTCGGAGATCACGTCCATGCTGCTCCTGCAGGGATTCGGGGTCGAGACCTGCTGGTGGGGAGGAACCGGCGACGGTTCCTCCCCACCAGGTCAACAGGTCAGGCGCAGGCGTCGAAGGTCTTCGGCGGGTTGGTCGCCGGGTCGAGCTTCAGGCCGGCGGTGCCGAGGTTCTTGTCGAAGGCCTTCTGCCAGTCACCGGAGTCGACCATCTTCTTCAGGGCGGTGTTGACCTTCTCGCAGGTCTCCTTGTCGCCCTTCTTGAGGCCGACGCCGTAGCGCTCCTCGGAGAAGGTCTTGCCGACCACCTTGAACTTGCCCTGGTTGGCTGCCTGGGCAGCGAAACCGGCGAGGATGGTGTTGTCGGTGGTGACGGCGTCGATCTTGCCGGTCGACAGCGCCTCGACACACTTGGAGTAGGTGTCGTACTTCTGCAGCTGCACGGTCTTGGCGTACTTGTCCGCGACCTTCTGGGCCGAGGTCGAGCCGGTCACCGAGCACAGCTTCTTGCCGCCCAGGTCGTCCGGGCCGGTGATGGTGCTGTCGGCCTTGACCAGCAGGTCCTGACCGGCGACCAGGTACGGGCCGGCGAAGGAGACCTTCTCCTTGCGGGCGTCCGTGATCGAGTAGGTCGCGAAGATCAGCTTGACCTGGCCGTTGGACAGCAGCGTCTCGCGCTGGGCCGACGGGGACTCCTTGAACTCGACCTTGTCGTCGGCGAAGCCCATCTCCTTGGCGACGTACTTCGCCACGTCGACGTCCATGCCGGTGTAGTTCGAGCCTTCCTTCAGGCCGAGGCCGGGCTGGTCGAACTTGATGCCGATGGTGATCTTGTCGCCACCGCCGGAGCTGCCGCTCCCGCCGTCGCTCGAGTCGTCGCCACAGGCGGTCAGGCCGGTTGCGGCCAGGACCGTGATGCCGAGGGCAGCGATGATCCGCTGTCGCATTTTCGTTCCTCCAGTATTCGGTACTGCTCAGGATTTCAGGGGACGGGCAGGGCGGTCAGTGAGTGAGGATCTTCGAGAGGAAGTCCTGCGCCCGCTTGGTCTGCGGGTCGGTGAAGAACTTCTCCGGCTCGGCCTCCTCGACGATCTGACCGTCGGCCATGAAGACGACCCGGTTGGCGGCCTTCCGGGCGAAGCCCATCTCGTGGGTGACGACGACCATCGTCATGCTTTGCTTGGCCAGCTCGACCATCACGTCGAGCACCTCGTTGATCATCTCCGGGTCCAGCGCCGAGGTGGGCTCGTCGAAGAGCATCACCTTCGGGTCCATCGCGAGCGCCCGGGCGATCGCGACCCGCTGCTGCTGCCCACCGGACAGCTGAGCCGGGTACTTGTCGGCCTGTGCGGCGACCCCGACCCGCTCCAGCAGGGCCCGGGCCGTCTTCTCGGCCTCGGCCTTGGACTGGCCACGGACCTTCATCGGCCCGAGGGTGACGTTCTGCAGGATCGTCTTGTGCGCGAACAGGTTGAACGACTGGAACACCATGCCGACGTCGGCACGGAGCTTGGCCAGGGCCCGGCCCTCGAGAGGCAGCGGCTGGCCGTCCAGCGTGATGGAGCCCGAGTCGATCGGCTCCAACCGGTTGATCGCCCGGCACAGCGTTGACTTGCCCGAGCCGGACGGGCCGATCACCACGACGACCTCGCCCTTGCCGATGGACAGGTTGATGTCCTTCAGCACGTGCAGGTCGCCGAAATGCTTGTTCACGTCTGTCAGGGCGACAAGACCTGTTGTCGTCACGGTATCGACGGCGGAGGAATCGCTCATGGCGAGAACCTAGCGGAGGCAGGAGGTGACCTGCACGATCCTCCGGTTCCACGGTGGTAACGATCTGCGATCTTGCGCGACAGACGGTGACGACCTCGTCACCGTCTGTCTGAGAGTGGGCGTTACTGTCCGGGAGGGCGTGTTCCGCAGCATCCACCTGCAGCCACTCCCGAGGTTTGCGCAAAACTCTTGACTGCCGACTCCACGTCGGCGAGCATCTGCGCCCGCATCGCCGGGGAGATGACCCGCCCGCGGGTGATGACGGTGTGAATCCGGCGGGTGTTCCGGATGTCCTGGAGCGGATCAGCGTCCAGTACTACGAGGTCGGCGATCTTCCGCGGCTGCACCGATCCCAGGTCGGCGGTCATCCCGAGGAACCGGGCCGGCTCGACCGTGGCGGTGGTCAGCGCCTGCTGGGTGGTGGCGCCGGCCCTGACCATCAACTCCAGTTCGTCGTGCAGTGCGAACCCCGGCACCATGTACGGCGTACCGGTGTCGGTCCCGGCCAGCACGGGAACGTCGTGGGCGAAGAGTTCCCGGACGAATCGTTGCCGGTACTCCCACATCTGCCGCTGGTGCGAGATCTCCTCGGCGCTCCGATTGGCCTTGTAGAGGTCTTCGATCACGTAGTCGTAGGTGCCGATCGAGTCCGCGCTCAGGTACTTCCGCGTCGCCGGGTCCGGCGCGCTGAAGTCGGGTGTGTCCAGCACCTGGTGCATGGTCAGCGTCGGGGTTACCCGCGTCCGGTTGCGCCGCAGCGTGCCGAAGACGTCAGCGGCGCGAGCCCGGCTGTAGCTGTTCGCCGCGATCCATTCGATCGGGTGCATCTGCCGGAACCAGCCGTTGTAGTCGCCGGTCCCGATCTTGATCGCGCGCTGCATCCGGCGTACCTCGGCCTCCCGGCTCGACACCGACAGCCCGAGCGCGTGAATGTGCTCGATACTGCGCTGCCCGGCCTTGCTGACTTCCTTCACCGGGACCTGGTCGGGCCCATGCCCGTGCACGGTCAGCCCTTGCCGGCGCGCCTCGTCCAGGATCGCCCGGTACGCCGCTGGGCTCAGTCGCGAGTACACCTTGACGAAGTCCGCGCCCTCGGCCTTCACCTGCCGTACTGCGGCCCGCGCGCCGGCCTCGTCGTGCACGACCAGGACGCGCAGCAGGTTGGGGTCCCACAGCGTCGGGTCGCCGTCGATGATCTGGCTGCCGACGATCATCCGCGGACCGAGCAGCGTGCCGGCGTCGATCCGGTCGCGCCAGCTGTAGAGGGTCGGGTCGGAGGCGGCCATCTCGCGGACCATGGTCAGGCCGTTGGCCAGGTAGAGAGGTGGCGACACGTGCTCGTCGCCGAGGGAGTGGACGTGCATGTCGGCCAGCCCGGGGATGACGAACTTGCCGCTGAGCCGGAGCTCGGTGGCGCCGTGCGGGACGGGCAGGTGCCGGCCGATGGCGAGGATCCGCTCGCCGGCGAGCAGGACGGTCTGGTGCCGGTCGCGTCGCCCGTTCGCCGGGTCGATGACGGTGACGTCGGTCAGGGCGGTGATCCGGGGCGCTGCGGTAGTGGCGGCAGGCCAGTTGAGGGCGGCCGCGTGGTTGGCGGTGAAGGTGCCACCGGCAACGACGGTGGCGCCGGCGGCGGTACGGGCGAGGAACTGACGGCGGGAACTGTTCATGGGTTCTACTGTTGTTGACCGGGCCGCTCCGGTCAGGGGTTTCAGCCGCCCCATCCCCGGTAGGGAAAAGTCCACCTGGCCACGTACTCTTGGTGGCTGTTATGCGTACATACGAGGTCCGCACCCACGGGTGCCAAATGAACGTGCATGACTCCGAGCGCCTTCGTGGCCTGCTGGAGGATGCGGGTTATGTCCGCGCGCCCGAGGGCGACCCGGCCGACGTGGTCGTCTTCAACACCTGCGCGGTCCGCGAGAACGCCGACAACAAGCTGTACGGCAACCTCGGTCAGCTGGCGCCGGCGAAGGCCAAGAACCCCGGTATGCAGATCGCCGTCGGCGGCTGTCTGGCGCAGAAGGACCGGGCCACCATCACCAAGAAGGCGCCCTGGGTGGACGTCGTCTTCGGCACCCACAACATCGGCTCGCTGCCGGTGCTGCTGGAGCGGGCCCGGATCGCCGAGGAGTCGCAGGTCGAGATCCTCGAGTCGCTGGACGTCTTCCCGTCCACGCTGCCGACCCGGCGGGAGTCGCCGTACTCCGCCTGGGTGTCGGTCAGCGTCGGCTGCAACAACACCTGCACGTTCTGCATCGTCCCGGCGCTGCGCGGCCGCGAGAAGGACCGCCGCCCGGGCGACGTGCTGGCCGAGGTCGAGGCGCTGGTCGCCGAGGGCGTGCTCGAGGTGACCCTGCTCGGCCAGAACGTGAACTCGTACGGCGTCGAGTTCGGCGACCGGTACGCGTTCTCGAAGCTGCTCCGCGCCTGCGGCACGATCGACGGGCTGGAGCGGGTCCGGTTCACCTCGCCGCACCCGCGCGACTTCACCGCGGACGTGATCGAGGCGATGGCCGAGACGCCGAACGTGATGCCGTCGCTGCACATGCCGCTGCAGTCGGGCTCCGACCAGATCCTGAAGACGATGCGCCGGTCCTACCGCCGCGACCGGTACCTGAAGATCATCGAGGACGTCCGGGCCGCGATGCCGGACGCCGCGATCACCACCGACATCATCGTCGGCTTCCCCGGGGAGACCGAGGAGGACTTCCAGGGCACGCTCGACGTGGTCCGGCAGGCGCGGTTCGCCGGCGCCTTCACCTTCCAGTACTCCAAGCGCCCTGGGACTCCGGCCGAGTCGATGGAGGACCAGGTACCGCACGCCGTCGTCCAGGAGCGCTACCTGCGGCTGGTCGAGCTGCAGGACGAGATGGCCTGGGGCGAGAACAAGAGGGTCGTCGGCCGTTCGGTCGAGGTCTTGATCGCCGAAGGGGAGGGGCGCAAGGACGCCGCCACCCATCGGTTGTCCGGTCGCGCTCGCGACAACCGGCTGGTCCACTTCACGCTGCCCGAGGGCGTCGAGAAGCCGCGGCCCGGCGACATGGCAACGGTCGAGGTCACCTACGCGGCCCCGCACCACCTGGTCGCCGACGTCTTCGGTTCAGTACGCCGTACGCGCGCGGGCGACGCCTGGGAGCGAGCCCAGGACGCCCCGCCGCCGACCGGTACTCCGGGTGTCCTGCTCGGCATGCCCGCCATCGGCAAGCCGGCTCCCCTCGAGCCGGCGACCGGCGGCTGCCAGGTCAACTGAGTTGCCGACCTCAGATTTGTTGCCGGAGGGCGCCGAGCCGTTCGCGTCCGGGCGCGACGCGGATGTCTACGCCCTCGACGACCACTGGGTACTGCGCCGCTACCGCGCCGGGCACCCGGTGCGGGACGAAGCGGAGTACATGCGCTGGGTGGCGAAGTACGACTACCCGGTGCCTGCGGTCCGTCAGGTCGACGGACCGGACATGGTGATCGAACGCCTGACCGGCCCGACCCTCGCCGACGCGGCCATCGCGGGTGACCTCTCCGCCACCGACCTGGGTCTGCTCCACGCCGAGCTGCATCGCCGCCTGCACGCGATCCCCGCCCCGAGCGGCACCCCGGGGAACGTCGTCATGCACGGGGATCTCCACCCCTACAACGTGATCCACACCCCGAAAGGCCCGGTCGTCATCGACTGGCGCAACGTCGAGGAAGGCCCCGCGGAGTTCGACCTCGCGATGACGGCGATCATCTTCGCCCAGGTCGCCCTCGACCCCGCCTTCGCAGAACTCTCGGGCCTGCTGAGGCAGGCTCTCGCGACCTACCTCGCCAACTCCGCCGACCCGACGCCCGGTCTGGACGCCGCCCTCGCCGCCCGCGGCCGCAACGTCACGCTGACCCCGGCGGAGCTCGCCCTGCTCCCCGCGCAAGGCGAACTCATCCGCTCCCACCTCTAGGCGTTCAGGAACTCCTTCAGCGACAACGCGCGATCCACGATCCGCAGCTCGCCGATGTGCCCCGCGAAGGTCTGCTCGATCTTGTTGGCGTAGTGGTTCGCGCCCAGCAGCCACGGCTTGCCCGCGGTGGCGAGGCCGTTGGAGCGGGTCGATGGATTGCGGAGCAGCTCCGACGAGTCGACGTACAGAGTGGTGTGGCGTCCGTCGTTGACTACCGCGAGGTGGAACCACCGCCCCGCCAGCTCCTCGTGCCCCCAGTTGGTGAAGGTGTCGGCCTTGTCGAGCGGGTAGACCGCCCATTGGAGCTGCCGCCCGCCGGAGAAGGCGAGGTTGACGACCGGCTCGGACGTGTCACCACCAGTCTTGCCTGCATCGGCGCCGGTACCGAGTCGGCTGAGCAGACCCTCCCAAGAGTGATCGGCCCCGTCGTCGGCGAGCTTCACGAACGCCTCGATGGTGTAGCCGCCCTGGAAGGTCAGCCGGTTCAGCGGTGCGTTGTCGGCCGTGCGCAGGTACCCGCCGCGACCCGGATTCTTCTGGCCGCCGAAGACCCAACTCGCATGGCCGGGCTGGTCCGGGTGGAACTCAGCAGAAGGCTTGAGGCTGTCGGCGGGGGAGCCTGGCAGCAGCACCGGGGTCAGGTCGTTGCCGCGTCCCGAGTGGTCGACGACGCGGGACCCGACCGGGCCGTCCAGCCGCCAGTACGCGACTGTCCCGGGGATGACCAGGGACGCAGCCGGCCGAGCGGGCCGCACCGGCTCCGGCGCGAATCCGGCGAAGCGGGCAGGGAAGTCGATCGGCAGGCTGAAGCGGTTGACGTCGCTGGTCAGCTCGACCTCACGCTCGGCCAACTCGGATCGCCGCGACGGTTTCTGCGCCAGGATCCACGGGTTGATCGTCTCGACGTCGATCGTGTTCCGCGCCAGGTCGAAGTGGTAGAGGCGGATCATCGCGCCACCGCCGTAGTACCGGTCCTGGTAGTTGGTGATGTGCAGGTGGACGTCGTGCCCGGCGGCGTTCTGCCGGACCGTCCGGCCGGGTGGCCAGTAGTGACCGTTCAGGGTCAGGAAGACCTGGTCGTTGCCGTTGACAAGTTGTTCCCAGACGCGGTTGCCGTGGTCGGACAACTGCGCGACGCCCGCGCCGTCATCGGCGTACACGAGCTCGTGGGTGGTCAGGATCACCGGCAGTTTCGGGTGCTCGGCAATCACCTTGCGGGCCCAGGCGAAGCCGGCATCCGACGGTCGCCAGTCCATTGCCAGCAGCAACCATTGCCGGCCGCCGGCGCGGAACACGTGGTACGAGTTGTAACCGTCCGGCGTCGAGCCGCCGTACGTGCTCATCCGCCGGAATCGCTGCGGCCCGAACACCCGCAGGTACGGCGTATCGCCGCGCTGGTCGTCCGTGCTGCCGTCGATGTCGTGGTTGCCCGCGAGCACGCTGTACGGCATCCGGGCCCGGTCCAGCACCGCGAACACCGGATCGGCCTGCGCGAACTCCGAGGCCTGCGCGTTCTCGACCACGTCACCCAGATGGGCAGTGAAGACGATGTTGTCCACACCGCGCTGATCGATCAGGTACTCGAAGGTGGCGGTCAGCGGCGCCGGATCGCCCCGGTCCAGATCGAACAGGTACTGCGTATCCGGTACGACGGCCAGCGTGAACCGCGGATCCTCCAGATCAGGCTTCTTCCCGGCAGCCGTCTGCACCCCAACCGCAGCAGCACCCGGTACGCCGGTCACCGCCCCGCCGGCCACCACGCCGGCCCCCAGCGCCCCCGCCTGAAGAATCCGTCGCCTGCTCATGCCCTCGTGCTGCTCGTCCATGCCGGCACTCTAGAGCGACTTTGTCCGCACTAAGTGAACGCCAAACGAACTACGCGAATCCCTGCGCGATCACCGCAGGGATGCTGCCGTCCCGCAGACCGGCCAGCACCCGCGCCTCATGCGGCACCACCGGATCCGGCAGTTTGTCGAGCGAGAACCACTCGAGCCCGGCCGCCTTGCCCGGCTCCATCAGCCGCGGCTCACCGGTCCAGCGGGTGGCGGTGAAGAAGAAGTCGACCCGCTCGTCGATCGCCAGCCCGTTGCCACCAGTACGGTGCATCGCGGTGACCGGAATCAGATCCGCCGGGTCGATCTCCACCCCGACCTCCTCGCGGACCTCGCGCACGGCCGCCGCCAGTACCGACTCACCGTGCTCGACGTGCCCGGCCGCCAGCGCCCAGTACCCGTCCATGTAGCCGGTGTTGGCCCGGAGCAGCATCAGCACCTCGTCGCCTCGCCGCAACGCCACATAAGCCGCGGGGATCACCTGAAACCGTTCCATGCCCGCAACCCTAGAGAGACAACGACCGAGGGCCGCAAGGGGAGTCCCCTCGCGGCCCTCGGGTACAGAAAGATCAGGCAGGCTTGTTGGCGATGTCGTCGTCCTGGCCGTCCAGGCCGTCGAGCCCGTCCTTGGCCTTGTCGACGCCCTGGTCGATCTTGTCGCCGTACTTGCCACCGGTCTTGTCGTCAACGAAGTCGCCGGCCTTGTCGAGTCCGTCGCCGACCTTGTCGCCGTGCTGGTCGACCAGGTCGCCGGCCTTGTCCTTCAGGTCCTCGGCCTTGCCCTTGAACTTGTCGAAGATGCCCATCGCGTGGGGCTCCCATTCCTAGCGTAGTGAACTACTTACAGACAGCTAGCGGTGATCTTCCCACCAACGGGGCCCCAGGTGTGGGAGGTGCTCAGGCGCCGTCGCCGGCCGGTTCGCTCTCGACGTCGCCACCGGAGTCGGTGCCCTCTTTACCGGAGCCGCCGACCTCGACGTCACCGCCGCTGCGCTTCAGTTCGACGTCGCCGCCGCTGCGCTTGAGTTCGGCGGCGGTCTCCTCGCCCTGGCCGAACGCTTCCTTGGCGGCGTCGGCGCCTTCTTCAAATGGATTCGACACTGATGTTCCTCCCGAGTCGGTGCTGCGATGCGTTGCGGCCCCCCGAATCGCGATGCGGTCCGGACCGTAACTCCTTACCCTCTGTCCTATCCAACACAGGGGGTCATCACAACCCTGATTCCGGTTCCTTGTCGCAGAGTTCACGCCGGTCCGCGGGTCCGGTCGGCGGCACTGTCACACTAAGAAGATGGTCGAGTCACTGGTGGTCGCCGTCGTCGGTCCCACGGCAGCCGGGAAATCCGACCTTTCGGTTGCCTTGTGCAACCAGTTGCCCGGCGAGGTGGTGAACGCCGACGCGATGCAGGTCTACCGCGGGATGGACATCGGCACCGCGAAGATCACGCCCGCCGAGCGGGGCGGCGTACGTCATCATCTGCTGGACGTCCTCGACGTCACCCAGACCGCGACGGTGGCCGACTTCCAGCAGTTGGCCCGGTCGGCGATAGACGACTGTCTGAGCCGGCAGGTGGTTCCGGTGCTGGCCGGGGGATCGGGGATGTACGTCCGCGCCATCCTCGACGACTTCGAGTTCCCCGGCACCGACCCCGAGGTGCGGGAGCGCCTGGAGGCGGAGCTCGAGGAGCACGGATCCGGGGCTCTGCACGCCAAACTGGCTGCCGCCGACCCCGCTTCCGCCCTGAAGATCCTGCCGAGCAACGGCCGCCGGATCGTCCGCGCCCTCGAGGTCATCCAGCTCACCGGCGGCCCGTACGTCGCGACGCTGCCCGAGCACACCTACATCTACCCGGGCGGGGTCCAGATCGGCCTCGACGTACCGCGGCCGGTGCTCGACGAGCGGATCGGCCTTCGGGTGGACCGGATGTTCGAGAACGGTTTCGTGGACGAGGTGAAGGACCTGCTGGGCAAGGGTTTGCTCGACGGGGTCACCGCGCACCGCGCGCTCGGCTACTCGCAGGTGATCGCGATGCTCAAGGGCGAGCTGTCCGAGACCGAGGCCCGCGAGCGGACCGCGCAGACCACCCGCCGGTTCGCCCGCCGGCAGGACGGCTGGTTCCGCCGGGACCCCCGGATCACCTGGCTGCCTTGGGATGCTCCCGATCTTGTCGAACAAGCTTTGCGTGTAGTACGAGGCAACCATCCGGCCGCCCACGACGTAGACGAGGTGGAAGAGGGCGCACGGCATGTCTGATCACTACGTGCGTGCTGCGCGTCACCCGGCACGGCACCTCGCCGCACTGGAGCAAAGGCCACGATGGAAAGACATCGAGGCCTTCACTCCAGCACGGCGAGCTACCGCACCGGGCAACTGCTCGCTACTGCACGTAGTGATCAGACATGCCGTAGGGGCTGTCGATGCGAGGGGGTGACCGTGAGGCCGAGTTCCGCGAGTACGTCGTCGCGGACCGCAGCAGACTGATGAGAACGGCGATGTTGCTCACCGCGGGGGATGCGTACACCGCCGAGGATCTGGTCCAGACCGCCTGCACGCGGGTGTATGTGCACTGGCACCGGATCCGGCACGAAGGCGCCGGGCCGTATGCGCACCGCATCCTGGTCAACGCCTTCCTGGACGAGCGCCGCCGGGCCGGCCGCCACCCCGAGGTGGTGACCGCCGAGACGTTCGAGCCGAGGCATCCCGAGCAGACCGATCCGGTGGACACGCTGGTGGTCCGCAAGGCCCTGCTGGAGCTGGCGCCCAAGCAGCGGGCCGTGCTGGTGCTGCGGTACTTCGAGGATCTCGACGTGGCCAGCTGCGCCCGGATCCTGGAGTGCACCGAGGGCACCGTGAAGAGCCAGACCGCGAAAGCACTGAAACGACTGAAGGACCTGATGGCCGATGACCCGGTCACGGATCCGGCGACGGGGAGTACTGAGAAGTGGACGACCTGAAGAAGCTGCTGACGGATTTCGCCGACCAGGCGGTCGACGGCATTCCGGCTGCTGACGTGGACGCGGACGTGGCGCGGGGCCGCCGCGCGCTGCGCCGGATCAAGGCACGCCGCCGGGCCACCGGGGTGCTGTGCATCGCCGCGGCGACGACCGCGGTGCTCGCCGTCGGCCAGCTCAAGTGGTGGGGCGACAGTCAGTCACAGGTCGCCGACGGCGGCAAGGAGCCCGCCCAGGCCTCCGCTGCCGGCTCGGCCGCGACTCCCGCCGCTAAGCCGAGCCCGGAGTTCGGCGACGGCTCCGCCTCCCTGTACTCCGGTCCGAGCGTCTCCCTGGTCGCCAACAAGGAGGCCTGGAACACCATCAGCTGCTCGCTGACCCCGCAGGGCTGGACGCCACAGCAGCCGGTCGGCACCGACCACGTCCTGCTCGCGCCGCCGCACCTGCGCGCCGCGGAGCTCGGCGAGGACAACGGACTGGAGGTCCGGGCCGAGCCGCAAGCTCGCAGCCTGACTGCCACCCGGGTGACCGAGGCCGGCGGCAAGGTCTTCCACCTCGGCTCGATCGCCGGCCGCGAAAGCGGCCAGGTGCTGCTCGGTGAACGCTGGCTGCTGGTCCAGCTACCGGCCACCTATGCGGGCTGGGGCGACGAGACGCTACGCCGTTTCATGGCCTCCTGCTCGGTCAACTGACAAGACGGACGCGCTAGAACTGGCGGACTCGCCTCCGAAGAGGTAGGCAAGGGCCTGTCCCTGTACGCCGACTTCGCGGAGGACCCGTGACACCGAAACGCCTGGCCGCCACCCTGACCGCGGGAGCGCTGGTACTGACCGGCCTGACCGCCAGTACGGCGACCGCCGCCCAGAGCGGCCATCACCCGCCGCGGCCACCTGCCAAGAACGCCACCGCGATCGGTTTCGGCGGCGCGGTGTCGTCCGTCGACGCCAACGCGACCGAGATCGGCCTGTCCGTACTGCGCCGCGGCGGTAACGCCGTCGACGCGGCGGTCGCGACCGCCGCCGCGCTGGGTGTGACCGAGCCGTACTCCGCCGGGATCGGTGGTGGCGGCTACTTCGTCTACTACAGCGCGAAGGACCGCAAGGTCTACACGATCGACGGCCGCGAGACCGCCCCGGCGACGATGCCGAACGACGCGTTCATCAACCCGGCCACGGGCAAGGCCTACACGTTCTTCCCCGACCTGGTCACCTCCGGTGTCTCCGTCGGTACGCCGGGCACGCTGGCGACCTGGGACTCGGCGCTGCACTCGTGGGGCACGCTCTCGCTGGGCAAGGCGCTGAAGCCGGCCGGGGAGCTGGCCGACAAGGGCTTCGTGATCGACGAGACGTTCCGCAACCAGACGCTCGACAACAAGGCGCGTTTCTCGCAGATCACGCCGACGGCCAAGTTGTTCCTGCCCAACGGCGACGCCCCGGTGGTCGGCTCGGTCTTCAAGAACAAGGAGCTCGCCAAGACCTACGAGCTGATCGGTAAGAAGGGCCCGTCGGCCTTCTACACGGGCGCGTTGGCCAAGGAGATCGAGACGGCCGTCAAGACGCCGCCGAAGGTCGCGGGCGCGACGCTGCCGATCATGCCGGGCCACCTGACCACCGGTGACCTCGCGAAGTACAAGGTGATCAAGCGTGAGCCGACCAAGATCAAGTACGACGGCCTCGACGTCTACGGCATGGCGCCGTCCTCGTCGGGCGGTACGACGGTCGGGGAGGCGCTCAACATCCTCACCCCGCTGAAGCTGTCGAAGCAGTCGACGCCGCAGGCCCTGCACTCGTACCTGGAGGCATCGGCCCTGTCGTTCGCCGATCGCGGCAAGTACGTCGGCGACCCGGCCTTCGTGAACGTGCCCACCAAGGAGCTGCTGTCGAAGGGCTTCGGCGCCGAGCGTTCCTGCCTGATCGACCCGGCGAAGGCCACGGCCAAGCCGTTCGCGCCCGGCCTGCCCGACGGCTCGTACTCCGGTTGCCCGACCCCGACCGCGGCGCCCGAGAAGGCCGACACCGAAGGCCTGTCGACGACGCACCTGGTCGCCGCCGACAAGTGGGGCAACGTCGTGTCGTACACGCTCACGATCGAGCAGACCGGCGGCTCCGGGATCACCGTTCCGGGCCGGGGTTTCCTGCTGAACAACGAGCTGACCGACTTCACCACCGTCTACGACGCGGCCGACCCGAACCGGATCCAGCCGTTGAAGCGGCCGCGGTCGTCGATGTCGCCGACGATCGTGCTGAAGAACAACAAGCCGTTCCTCGCGCTCGGTTCGCCGGGTGGCTCGACGATCATCACGACCGTCCTGCAGACCCTGACCAACCGGCTGGACCGGGGGATGACCCTGCCCGAGGCCGTTGCCGCGCCGCGGGCGTCGCAGCGCAACACGGCGGCCGTGACCGCGGAGCCGCCGTTCATCGATGCCTACGGCACCAGCCTCAAGCCGTACGGGCACACGCTGGTCCCGGCCGGTGACGCGCTCACCTCAGCCGCCGAGATCGGCGCGGTCGCAGCGCTCGAAGTACTGCCCGGAGGCGGCTACCTGGCCGCCGCCGAGCCCAAGCGGCGTGGTGGCGGCGCGGCCGGCACGGTCAACCAGCTCTGGCCGCGCTAACTCCGTTTCAGTCTCTTCGGAGCAATAGGAAGCGGGGGTGGCTCGACCGGTGGTGTTTCGGCAGCACCGTCATCGAGCCACCCGTCGTGATCCGAGACCAGCGGCTCCACCACAGCACTGTCGGCGTCAGCCGGGATGAGGACCACCCACGGGTGGTCCTCATCGTCGTCTTCCCCCTGAAAGCGGTCCCGCCGCGCGACGGCGCCCAGCAGCCCCGCCACCACGTCCGCGTCCTCGCGCTCCCAGAAGTACGCGACCAGCTGCTCACCCATAGCCGAAACGGTACGACGAACCCGTGCAACCGATCGACGACCCGACCAGTAGTTCAGGGTGGAGATCGCACCGAGGCCGGGAGGGCCGGATGGCTGGGGCGCAGGACAAGGAATTCCTCGAGTACGTCGCCGCGCATCGCGGCCGGATGCTCAGGACCGCACGGCTGCTCACGTCGGGGGACGCGTACTGGGCCGAGGACCTGGTCCAGGTCGCGCTGACCAAGCTGTACGTGCACTGGGGCAAGGTGCGCCAGGCCGAGGGCGCCGCGTCGTACGCGGACCGGATCCTGGTGAACGCCTTCATCGACGAACGACGGCGGCTGTGGCGCCGCCGCGAGACGGCGACCGCCGAGATGCTCGACGCCCACCCCGTGCCGGGACCGGACCAGGCCGACCGGCTGACCGTCCTGGACGCCCTTGCCCAGCTCCCCAAACGGCAACGGGCCGCGGTCGTACTGCGGTACTTCCGCGACCTCGACACCGCCACCGTGGCGGAGCTGATGGGCTGCAGCCAGGGCACGGTCAAGAGCCAGACCGCCCGTGGCCTGGACAAGTTGCGCGATCTCATCGACGAACCGCTGGAGACCTTGGAGCGTGCCCGATGACGGATCTGAAAGAGCTGCTGGAATCAGCCGCGGGAACTGACCCCGCCTTCACCGACGAGGAGTTGCTGGCCGACCTGCGCCGAGGCAAGCGCTCGGTACGCCGTCGGCAGTTCGCCGCGATGGCCGGGGGAGCCACTGCAGTCGCCTTGGTGGCAGTCGGCGCGTGGGCGGTGCTTCCCGGTGGCCAGACCGCCGGGCTGGACGCTCCGGCGGCCGGCTCGCCGACGCCGCTGCCGCTGCCGCCGATCGACAAGTCCAGGATCGTGAAGGTGGTCGGCGCCCCGGTGCCGTTGGTTGCCGACGGCGTCGAACGCTCCGGCGTCGACCTGGTCTGCGGGCTGAAGCCCAAGGGCTGGCGGGTGACCGTCTTCCAGGCGCAACGCGGGATGCTGTCCGAGATGACGTTCTCTCCGCCCCAGGGCAACGAGAAGCTGGTGGTCCGGCACGCCGGGATCCACCCCGACGACACCGGCCGGATGCTGGTCGAGAAGTACGACAAGACCTGGGAGGAACTGCCGCACGTGCGAGCGGGATCGCGAGAGGCCGTCGTGGCCGGCACCCGGCCCGGGATGCGGGACGTCCACATCAGGATCCGCAGTACCAAGCTGATCCAGGTCTACGAGTCGGCGCCGAGCCTGCACTGGGACCTTGCCACCCTGCTCCGCTTCACGGGCTCCTGCGACCTCGCGAAGTAGCGCCCGTAGGCTTGACCTCGTGAGTACTTTCCCCTGGCTCAAAGGGCACGGCACGGAGAACGACTTCGTGCTGCTGCCCGATCCCGACGGCTCCGTGCACGGTGACCTCGACGCGAGCGTGGTGCGCTTCCTGTGCGATCGCCACGCCGGTCTCGGCGCGGACGGCGTCCTGCGGGTGATCGAGGGCTCGAAGCAGTCGTACGTCGAAGACGGCGGCGACTGGTTCATGGACTATCGCAACGCCGACGGCTCGATCGCCGAGATGTGCGGCAACGGGGTCCGGGTGTTCGCCCGGTACCTCGCGGAGGCGGGCCTGACCGGGGACAAGCCGGTCCGGGTGGGGACCAGGGCAGGCGTGAAAGAGGTCTTCCTGAACGACGACGGCACGATCACCGTCGACATGGGCGAACCGGTCCTTCCCGCGGCAGCCGGTGTGGTTGTCGAGGCCAACGGACACCAGTGGTCCGCTCTGCACGTCGACATGGGCAACCCGCACGCGGTGGCGTTCGTCGACTCGCTCGATGAGCCGGGCAACCTGTGCGACCAGCCAGGCTGGTCGCCGGCCACGGCCTTCCCCGACGGCGTGAACATCGAGTTCGTGATCCGCAAAGGCCCGAACGAGGTCGCCATGCGGGTGCACGAGCGCGGCGCGGGGGAGACCCGCTCCTGCGGTACCGGCACCTGCGCTGTCGCAGTCGCGTCCGCCCGGGCCGCCCGCCAGACCCTTCCGGTCACGTACCGGGTCGGCGTACTGGGTGGCGCGGTGACCGTCACCTGGCGCGAGGACAACCATCTCGAGCTGACCGGGCCGGCGGTGCTGCACGCCCGCGGGGAGTTCGACCGGGCCTGGCTGCCCGCCTGAACGGGAATTCAGCACGCCGCGTGGTCGTTGGAACAGTAATCGGCTCGCCTGTCTGGGTGAGCCGTGCCACGATGGAAGGTATATGACGACCCACACGAACGCATACGACGAGACCGAAGACGTCGACCTCGACCTGACCCAGGACGACGTGCTCGACGACGAAGAGGACACTGACTCGTCGTCGGGTTACCACGACTACTCCGCCGAGGAGAACACCGAGGGCCTCGAGCTGGAGGAACGCCAGGCGCTGCGGCGCGTGGTCGGGATGTCGACCGAGCTGACGGACATCAGCGAGGTCGAGTACCGCAAGCTGCTGCTGGAGCGCGTGCTGCTGGTCGGCGTGTGGACCGACGGCAGTGCCGAGGACGCCGAGAACTCGCTGGCCGAGCTGAAACTGCTCGCCGAGACCGCGGGTTCCGAAGTACTCGACGGCGTGATCCAGCGGCGCAAGAAGCCGGACCCGGCCACCTACATCGGTAGCGGCAAGGTCTCCGACCTGCGCAACCTGGTCGCCTCGCTCGGCGCCGACACGGTGATCGCCGACGGTGAGCTGGCACCTGCCCAGCTGCGCAACCTGGAAGACAAGCTGAAGGTCAAGGTGGTCGACCGGACCGCGCTGATCCTGGACATCTTCGCCCAGCACGCGAAGAGCAAGGAAGGCAAGGCCCAGGTCGAGCTGGCCCAGCTGCAGTACATGAAGCAGCGGCTGCGTGGTTGGGGTGGCAACCTGTCGCGCCAGGCCGGTGGCCGGGTCGGCGCGGCCGGTGGCGGTATCGGTGGCCGTGGTCCTGGTGAAACCAAGATCGAGACCGACCGGCGCCGGATCAACACCAAGATCGCCAAGCTGCGCCGTGAGCTGAAGGACCTGAAGGGCACCCGGGCCACGATGCGGCAGGAGCGTCGCCGGCACTCGATCCCGTCGGTCGCGATCGCCGGCTACACGAACGCGGGCAAGTCCTCGCTGCTGAACAGCATGACGAACGCCGGGGTGCTGGTCGAGAACGCGCTGTTCGCGACCCTGGACCCGACCACCCGCCGGACCACCACGTCCGACGGCCGGGTCTACACCTTCACCGACACCGTCGGGTTCGTCCGGCACCTGCCGCACGACATCGTCGAGGCGTTCCGCTCGACGCTGGAGGAGGTCGCCGACGCGGATCTGCTGCTGCACGTGGTGGACGGTTCGCACCCCGACCCGATCGCCCAGATCAACGCCGTCCGCGAGGTGCTCGGCGAGATCGGCGCCTCGGACGTCCCGGAGATCATCGTGATCAACAAGGGCGACCTGGCCGACCCGCTGGCGCTGGCGCCGATCCTGCACCGGGAGACCGGCTCGATCGTGGTGTCCGCGCACACCGGCGACGGCATCGACAAGCTGCGTGCCCTGGTCGAGGCAGCCCTGCCCCGGCCGGACGTCGCGGTCGAGCTGCTGCTGCCCTACGAGCGGGGTGACCTGGTCTCCCGGATCCACTCCGAGGGCGCGGTCGACCAGCTCGAGCACACGGCCGACGGCACCAGGCTGACGGCCCGGGTGCACGCCGACCTGGCCGGCGACCTCACGGCGTACGCGGTCACTGCCTGACGCTGCACCGCGCAGTACCGAGTACGGAGTACCGAACAGACCAGCGGCCCCCGGGTTTCCCCGGGGGCCGCTGGCTTGGTGTCTGTCAGTCAGTGATCAAGAACGCGGGGAGATCCTGACCTTCATCGAGAGCTTGTCCGTCGAGGTCACCCGGATGTTGACGCCGTTGTTCGGCACCTTGACGCTGTTCTGCGGCTGCGCCGCGGACCAGTACGACAAGCCGTCGTTGAACAGCGGCTGAGCGTCCTGGCCGCGGATGTAGCTGGCCTGGCCGTTCACGTGCAGGGTGAAGGAGTCAGCCTTCTCGAGCCCGAAGGTCGAGTCGTAGCCGCTGACCCGCGGACGCCAGATGCCACCGTCGAGACGGTTGATCGGGGTCGGGTGCGAGTCGATCGGCAGGATCAAGCCCTCACCGGGGTGCTGGTTCACGTTGTTGTTGTTCTGCGAGGTGTCCCAGTACGAGATGAGCAGACCGTTCTGCAGCGGGAAGTGCTCCACCTTGTCCGGCAGCGCGGCACCGAAGCCGAAGTTGTACGGACCGGTCTTCAGGTTCTCGTCGTAGGAGACGTACTGACGGTTCGAGGCGAGGTAGTAGTTGTCGTACAGCGTGGTCAGCGTGTTCCCGACCGAGCTGAAGCCGTTCAGCGTCCAGCCCTCCGGAGTCGCCTCCGCACCCGAGGTCAGCACCGTGGTGGTGCCGTTGGTCACCTTGATGTCGTCCAGGTGGATGCCGAAGCCGCCGGTGTTCGTGTCGGTGGCGTAGCGGAACTGCAGGCCGATCGTCTTGCCGGCGTAGGCCGACAGGTCGAACGTGGCCGGCTTCCAGCCGTTGCTGGCGCCGTTGATGCCGTTGCCTGCGGCGGGGTCGGTGATGTTGCCGGGGATCGCCTTGTAGCCGCTCCCGTCGTTCACCTCGACGTACGCGTAGTCGTAGTCGACCTCGGTGTCGTAGTTCGCCTGGAAGGTGAGCGACGTGGTGCCGGCCGGGACCGCGACCTGACGGCTCATGGTCCGGTTGAAGTTGTCACCCCTGCCACTCCACCAGGTCTTCGTACCGGTCACCGGGGGCTGCAGCGGCGAGGTGATCGCCTTCTTCGGCAGCGTCACCACGACGGCCTGCGGGTTGCCCGAGTTGTACTCGTGCGGACCGAGCTCGAGCTTGCGCTCCTGGCCGGCCGCGACGATCTCGTAGTCCAGCCAGCCGAGCTGCAGCTTCTCCCAGGCGCCGAAGTCGGCCGCCTGCTCGCCGATGCCGCCGTCGGTGGGCTTGCTGACCCGGCTCTGCGCCATGATCGACCACCAGTTGACGCCGTTCTCGACCGCCGCACCCGAGGTGTCGTAGAGGTCCGGCAGACCGAGGTCGTGGCCGAACTCGTGCGCGAAGACGCTGATGCCGCCGTTCTCCGGCTGGATCGTGTAGTCGCCGACCCACAGGCCGGTGTCGCCGATCTGGGCGCCACCGATCGGGTTGTTGGCCGGGCCGCCCGGGAAGCCGGCGTACCAGCGGTGCGACCAGATGGCGTCCTCACCCTGGATCGGGTCGCCATCGGCCTGGTCGCCACCGGAGTGGACGATCTGGAAGTGGTCGATGAAGCCGTCGGGCTCGTTGAAGTTGCCGTCACCGTCGAAGTCGTAGCGGTCCCAGACGTCGAACGACGCCAGGTCGGCCTTGATCTGCGCGGTGGTGCGGCCGGCCGCCTTCTGGTCGGCGACCCACTGGTTGACCGAGTCCGCGACCAGGTTCCAGGTGTTGTTGCAGACGTTGCCGGTGCAACCGGGGGCCGGGTTGTTCGAGCGGCCGTAGCGCGCCTCGTTGTACCGGACCTTGACCCAGTCGGTGACCAGACCGTCGACGCTGTAGCGGCCCGAGGACTGCTTCTCGTAGTACTTCTTCACGGAGTTGCCGCTACCGAAGTACATGTCCTGGAAGTGCTGCCGGTTGTAGTCGGCCTGCCAGACGGTGGAGTTGTCCACCGAGCGGTCGGGCGCGGGGATCGCGTTGTGCAGCGGCCCCTCGAACGTCGTCGGACCGGGGATCGCCGCGTTGGTGTCCTGGTCGGGGAAGTTCGGGTGCCGCTCGTTGCCGAACTCGGCGAGGACGACGAAGATCTTGTCGGTCTTCTCGCGGCTCAGCTCGACGTACTCGTCGACCTTGACCTTGGACGCAGCGGCCTTGCCGGCCTTCAGGCTGCCCTTGGCGCCGGCGTCCTTCTTGCCCAGCTTGACGACGGTGCTGGCCCCGCGCTTCTCCGCTTTGGCAGTGCCGTTGAGGACCTTGGTGAGGGCTTCCTCACGCAGGTCGCGGCGCTTCTCCTCGAGCGGGTTGGGCAGTTCGTCCGAGGTCGCTACGGGCTCACTCGCGGAGGCCGCGGTGGCCGCGCCCGCGGCCTTGGGCTGAGCGGCGTTGCCGGCTGAGGCCATGCTCAAGCCGAACGTCGTCGCCAGAGCCAGGCTGAACAGCCCGGCAGATACTTTGCGCACGATTCCCTCCCTGTACTGAAAAGCACGTCGCGCATGGTGACGCAACGTGTTCATGGCTCCCCCGAGCGTGGTACTTCTGCGCGACAGTACGGGGAAATTCGGCGTTCCTGAAGTGGTTCGGAAGAAATTTCCAGCTAACTGCGGGGAATCATTCGCGTACGCAATAAGTAAGACCACTCAACCCACTGGAGTAGGGCCACGCAGCGTGTCGGCCGGGTGAGTTGGCAGACTGTCCGGCATGGAAGCCTCGCGCGCCGACACCGGCCGCTCCCGTGGCGACGCGGTCGACCTGATGCTGCCGCTGTGGCGCGCCCTGGTGGTGTTCCGGGCGATCACCTGGGGATTCGCCTGTTTCGGCGTCTGGAGTCGCTGGGACGGTATTCACCGGCCGTCCGGCGCGGTGATTCAGTTGGCCGTGATGGGCCTTTGGACGATTGTCGCGTCGATCGGTTACAGCAGGCATTGGGGCCGTCGCAATACGCGACTGGCTTTCGCCGATCTGATCGTCACTGTCGGTTGTATGTACCTCACGCTACTGGCCCAGCCGCTGCTCGACATCCGCGCCGGAGCCTCCGTGCTGACCTCTGTCTGGGCCGCCGGGCCGGTGCTCGCGCTGGCCATCTCGCGCGGTCGCGACGGCGGCCTGCTCGGTGCCGCGACGATCAGCTTGGCGCTGCTGTCCCTACGCGGCGTCGACAACGCGGCCAAGATCCTCAGCAACGTCCAGCTGCTGCTCGTCGCCGGCCTGGTCGTCGGGTACGCCGCCAGCACGATGCGCCGGGCGACGCTGCGACTGCGCGACGCGATCGCCGCGGAGAGCGCGACCGCCGAGCGCCTCAGGCTCAGCCGCTCGATCCACGACGGAGTACTCCAGGTTTTGGCCCAGGTGCAGCGCCGCGGCAATGCGATCGGCGGCGAGGCGGTCGAGCTGGCTGCCCTCGCGGCCGAGCAGGAGGTCGCCCTGCGCACGTTGATGGCGACCCGGCCGATCACTGGCGACCGTGGCCGGATCGATCTGTGCATGCTCCTGCTGCCGCTCGCGACCACCCGGGTGGACGTCGTGGTGCCGGCCGGTCAGGTGCTGCTGCCGACCGCCAAGGCGACCGAGCTGGTGGCGGTCGTCAAGGAGGCGCTGAGCAACGTGAGCAAACACGCCGGTCCGCAGGCGCAGGCCTGGGTGGTGGTCGAGGACCTGGGTACCGAGGTGTTGCTGTCGATCCGCGACGATGGGGTCGGGACGACGGTGGACCGGCTGGAGGCGGAACGGTCCGACGGCCACCTCGGCGTCAGTCAGTCGATCCGCGGCCGGATCACCGATCTGGGCGGCAGCGTCACGGTCCGGACCGCTCCGGGCGAGGGAACCGAGTGGGAGATGAAGGTGCGAACGGCATGACGCGGGTGATGATCGTCGACGACCACCCGATGTGGCGCGAAGGCGTCGCGCGGGACCTCGGCAGCCGCGGGTACGACGTCTGCGCGACCGCCTCGGATGTCGACGGGGCGATCCGGATCGCGCTGGCGACCCGCCCGGAGGTCGTGGTGATGGATCTGCAGCTTGGCGACGGCTCGGGTGTGGACGCGACCAGGGAGATCACTGCTGCGCTGCCTGACACCCGGGTGCTGGTGCTGTCGGCGAGTGCCGAGCAGGCCGACGTACTGGCTGCTGTGAAGAACGGCGCCTCGGGGTACCTGGTGAAGTCGGCATCGCTGGACGAGTTCGACGACGCAGTACGGCGTACTGCCGAAGGCGACGCGGTCTTCAGCGCAGGACTCGCCGGATTGCTGCTGGGGGAGTACAGGCGGTTGGGTGCTGGGCCAGAGGTGCCGCAGCTGACAGAGCGCGAGACAGAGGTACTACGGCTCGTCGCGCGTGGGCTGACTGCCCGGCAGATCGCCACCAGGCTGGTCCTGTCGCACCGGACGGTCGAGAACCACGTGCAGAACACCCTGCGGAAGCTGCAGCTGCACAACCGGGCAGAGCTGGTCCGCTACGCGATAGAGCACGGGATCGACGAAGACGGCGAGCAGTAGCCGCGTACGCCGTACCGGTTGGGGCGGAACCGGTACGGCGTACTCAGGTGCGGACTAGAGGCCGTTGCTGAACAGCAGACGGTTGACGGTGCCGCCGGTGGTGCCACCGGTGACCTTGTTCGGGGTCGCGGCGTTCTCGATGTAGGACTTGACCGTGGCGGCCGAGGCCGACGGGCTGGTCTGCAGGTAGAGCGCCGCGACGCCGGCTACGTGCGGAGTGGCCATCGAGGTGCCGTTGTAGGAGCCGGTGGTGTTGCCGGGCAGCGTGGAGATGATGGCCGAGCCCGGCGCGTAGACGTCCACGCAGGCACCCGTGCTCGAGTACGACGCGCGGGCGTCGTTGCGCTCCGAGGCGGCCGTCACGAGTGCGGTCTCGATCTTGCGCGGCAGCAGGTTGCAGGAGTTGCCACCGGTGTTGCCGGCCGAGGTGGCCAGGAAGATGCCGGAGCTGATCATGTTGCGCAGCGAGGTCTCCAGCGTCGCGTTGGCCGGGAAGTTCCACGACGTGTTGGCGACGGCCGGCCGGACCGCGTTGCGGGTGACCCAGTCGACGGCGGCGATCGCGCCGGACGCCGTACCGGAGCCGGAGCAGTTGAGCCACTTCACGCCGTGCAGCCGGACCGCCTTGGCGACGCCGTACGAGGTGGAGCCGATGGTGCCGGCGACGTGGGTGCCGTGGCCGAGGCAGTCGGTGTTGTTGCTGTCGACCGAGTTGTAGTCGAAGGTCGCGCGGCCGCCGAAGTTCGGGTGGGTCGCGTCGACGCCGGAGTCGATGATGTAGGCGTTCACGCCGCTGCCGGTGCGGGAGTAGGTGAACGAGTTCGACAGCGGCAGGTTGCGCTGGTCGATCCGGTCGATTCCCCAGGACGGCGGGTTGGTCTGGGTCGCGTCGATCGCCTTGTAGGAGAAGTCCTGCGAGATGGCGACGACGTCCGGGCTCTTCTGCAGCGCGGCCAGCTGGGCGCCGGTCAGCTTGGCGCTGAAGCCGTTGACCGCGGTACTGAACTGGCGCTGGGGGGCGACGCCGAGCGAGCTCTTCAGCTTGCCGAACTGGCTGCCCTTCTTCAGCTCGACGATGTAAGTGTCCTTGACCGGCGTCACGCTGGGGTCGGCCGAGGCGGGCTGGATCAGGATGATCCGGTCGTCGGGGTCCGGAGCGGGAGCGGCGCTGGCGGTGCTGAGAGCGGTAGTCAAGGCGATCGCTGGCACGATGGCGGCGGCCAGGGTCAGTCGGATGCTTCGACGCACGGGTTCCTCCTCAAGGAACATCACCCACCGGGGCGGAGGGGTGATCACACTCGGTCCGTGAGCGACTACGGAGCGAGTGGATGAGAAGTTAGGGCCTACTCGCCTGACTGGTCAATCAGTTCGGCTGCGCGGTGATGCCATGGCACTGGCCTGACACTGCTGCGACCCGGTCGCGACACCCGGGCACGATGGCCGACTTGTGTACGTTCGTAGACTGTGCGTTCCACTCCCGGTGGAATGCTCTGTGTCACGACACCCACACTCTGGGTGCCCACTCTTCGGAGGCTCTTGTGTCCCGGTCGTCCCTGGTCCGCGCATTGTTCGCGTTCCTCGTCTTCGCGGCGTCGACGTACGTCGTGCTGACGGCCAAGCCCGAACTGGGCCTCGATCTCCGCGGTGGCACGCAGATTGTGCTGGAGGCCAGCGACGCGCCGACGGTGAAGGCCACCAAGGAGACCACCGACGCGTCGCTCGAGGTGCTCCGGCGCCGGATCGACGCGCTCGGCGTCAGCGAGCCGAGCGTCACCCGGCAGGGCGAGAAGCGGATCATCGTCGAGCTGCCCGGCGTGCAGGACCCGCGCGAGGCGGCCAAGGTGATCGGCAAGACCGCCCAGCTGACCTTCCACGAGGTGCTCGACCTGGTCGAGACCAAGCCGGCCAAGCCCGCGGCCGGCACGCTCTACCTGCCCAACGACAACGGCCCGGGCTTCCTGTCGCTGGCCAAGCCGGCGATGACCGGCGAGAAGATCAGCAGCGCCGACGGGCTGATCGACCCGCAGCAGGCGGCGCAGGGCTGGTTCGTCCAGATGAAGTTCAAGGACGACGGCGGCAAGATCTGGTCGACCATCACCGGCAAGGCCGCCTGCCAGCCGGTCAACACGCCGAAGCGGCAGGTCGCGATCGTCCTCGACAACGAGGTGATCAGCGCCCCGCAGGTCGACCCCAGCGGCGGCAACCAGCTCTGCAACGTCGGCATCGTCGGCGGCCAGAGCACCATCACCGGCTCGTTCACCGAGGACGGCGCCAAGGACCTGGCCGCGCTGATCGAGGGCGGCTCGCTGCCGGTCCCGGTCAAGGTGATCGACCAGCGCGTCGTCGGCCCGTCGCTCGGCAAGGACGCGATCCAGGCGAGCGCGCTGGCCGGCCTGATCGGCGTCGGGCTGACCGCGCTGTTCATCACCTTCGTCTACCGGCTGGTCGGCCTGATGGCCGTGATCGGCCTGATCACCTACGCCGGCATGTCGTACGCCGTACTGGCACTGCTCGGCGCGACCCTGACCCTGCCCGGCCTGGCGGGCTTCGTGCTCGCCATCGGCATGGCCGTGGACGCGAACGTGCTGGTCTTCGAGCGAGCCCGTGAGGACTACATCGGCGGCCGGACCGACGGCCTGCGCAGATCCCTGCGCAGCGGCTTCGAGAACGCGCTGTCCGCGATCGCCGACTCCAACGTCACCACCCTGCTCGCGGCCGGACTGCTGTTCTTCCTGGCCGCCGGGCCGGTCCGCGGCTTCGGTGTCACGCTGAGCATCGGTGTGATCGCCTCGATGCTGTCCGCGCTGGTCGTCACCCGGGTGCTGGCCGAGTTCATCGTCTCCCGCAAGTTCGTCCTGAACCGGCCGGCCCTGAGCGGGATCGCCGGCCACGGCCGGGTCCGCACCTGGCTGGAGGCGAAGACGCCGCCGCTGATGAAGCACAGCCGTCGCTGGCTGGTGATCACCGCGGTCGCGATCATCGTCAGCCTGGCCGGCGTCGGCATCCGCGGGCTCAACCTCGGTATCGAGTTCACCGGCGGACGGCTACTCGAGGTGAGCACCGCCCAGCAGATCAGCCCCGACCAGGCCCGCGCCGCAGTGGCCGAAGCGGGCTACCCGAACGCGGTGGTCCAGTCCTCCGGCGCCGACGACATCACCGTCCGGACCGGCACGATCACCGACGACGAGACCGAGAAGATCCGCGAGTCGATCTCCCGGATCGGCGGCGGCACCGAACTGGTCCGCAACGAGAGCATCGGCCCGTCGCTCGGCAGCGAACTGCGCGACAAGGCCCTGATCGCGCTCGGGGTCGCGCTGCTGGCCCAGTTGGCCTACCTGGCCATCCGGTTCCGCTGGACGTACGGCGCCGGCGCCGTACTGGCGCTGCTGCAGAACGTCGCGGTCGTGGTCGGGGTCTTCGCCTGGACCGGCAAACCGGTCGACGGCATCTTCCTGGCCGCGCTGCTGACGATCATCGGCTACACCGTCAACGACTCGGTCGTCGTCTTCGACCGGATCCGGGAGACCCGCAGCGCGCGGGCGACCGACAACCTCGGCCCGGTGATCGACACCGCGATCGTCAACGTGCTGCCCCGGACCATCAACACCGGAATCAGCACGCTGTTCATCCTGACCGCGCTGCTCTTCCTGGGCGGCGACTCGCTCGGCGACTTCGCCCTCGCATTGCTGCTCGGCATCCTGGTCGGCACCTACTCGTCCAACCTGACCGCGGCGCCGCTGCTGGTCGAGCTGGAGAAGCGGTACCCGGCTCCGCCGCCGCGGCCCAAGACCAAGCAGGTCGACCGCGACGCCGCACCGGACCGCGGCGCCGTCGTCTGATCCCTCTGTTTCAAGTGCTGCCCCGGCCGTTTCGACGGCCGGGGCAGTTGTTTGTCCACAGGCGGCCGGTCGCACTTCCAAGAATGTCCGGGGCTGCGGCTAGGGTGATGCGGTGGGTGTAGAAGTGCGGGAACTCCTCGAGGCCGCGGTCTCCGGAATCGGTGGGCAGACACGTCCGGGCCAGGTCGAGATGGCCGAAGCGGTGAACGGATCCATGCACGACGGATCCCATCTGCTGGTGCAGGCCGGCACCGGAACAGGCAAGTCGCTCGGGTATCTGGTGCCCGCGCTGATCCACGCGGTGGAGAACCGGCGGGTGGTCATCTCGACCGCGACGCTGACGCTCCAGTCGCAGCTGGTCGACCGGGACGTGCCGGCCCTGCTCGACGCGACCGAGAAGCTGCTGCCGCGCCGCCCGTCGTACGCGATCCAGAAGGGCCGCAACAACTACGCCTGTCTGCACCGGATCCGTGAGGGTGCCCCGGACGAGGACGGCATGCTGATCGACATGCCGCCGGCCGGACCGGTCGGCCAGCAGGTGCTCGAGCTGCGCGACTGGGCCGAGCAGCAGCTCCTCGACGGCGAGGCCGGCGACCGCGACCACGCGCCGACGCATCAGTACCAGGCCTGGCAGCAGGTCGCGATCGCCGCCCGCGAGTGCCTCGGCGCCCAGAAGTGCCCGTACGGCGAGGAGTGTTTCGCCGAGAAGGCCAAGGAGCAGGCGCGCAAGGCCGAAATCGTCATCACCAACCACGCGCTGCTCTCGATCGACGCGTTCGAGAACCGCACCGTCCTGCCCGAGCACGACGTGGTGATCGTGGACGAGGCGCACGAACTGCCCGCCCGGGTCACCGGTGCGGCCGGCGACGAGCTGTCCCCGCAGATGGTCGAGCGGGCCGCCAAGCGTGCTCGCCGGTTCGTCGACGACGACAACGCCGATGACCTGATCGACGCCTCGGACGCGCTCCGGGCAGCGCTCGACGAGACCCGCGAGGGCCGGATCGAGGCCGCCAACGGCGTCGTCCTGGAGGCGGCCGGGCTGGTCCGCGACGCGGCCCGCGGGGTCCTGTCGGACCTGACCAAGAAGTCCGACGACAAGGACGACGATCCCGACGGCGCCAAGCGGCAGTCCAAGGGCGCGGTCAAGGAGATCTTCGACGTCGCCGAGCGGGTCGCCGCGCTGAACGACCTGGACGTCGTCTGGCTGGTCGACCGGGACCGGTTCGGCCGCGAGCTGCGGATCGCGCCGCTCACCGTCGCTGGGCTGCTGCGCGAACTGGTGCTGAAGGACCGCACCGTCGTCCTCACCTCGGCGACGCTCACCCTCGGCGGCGATTTCGACGCGATCGCCCGCCAGGTGGGGCTGCGCCCCACCGACAAGCTGGAGCTCGACGACGAACTCCCCGAGGTGACCACCCCCGAGTCGGAGACGGCTCCGCTGCCGTGGCGCGGGCTCGACGTCGGCTCGCCCTTCGAGTACGAGAAACAAGGCATCCTGTACGTCGCCAAGCACCTGCCGCCACCGCATCGCGACGGGCTCGGCAAGCCGCAGTTCGACGAGATCATCGACCTGATCCTCGCGGCCGGTGGCCGGACGCTCGGGTTGTTCTCGTCACGCCGGGCGGCCGAGGCGGCGACGGCGGCGGTCCGCGAGGCGACCAACCTCAAGGTGCTGTGTCAGGGCGACGCGCAGCTGGGGGAGCTGTCCCGTGAGTTCGTCGAGGACCCCGAGACCTCGCTCTTCGGCACGCTGTCGCTGTGGCAAGGCCTCGACGTCCCCGGCTCGACCTGCAACCTGGTGATCATCGACCGGGTGCCCTTCCCGCGCCCCGACGAGCCGCTGATGGCAGCCCGGCAGCGCGCCGTCGACGAGGCGGGCGGCAACGGCTTCATGGCCGTCGCCGCGACGCATGCCGCACTGCTGCTCGCGCAGGGGACCGGCCGGCTGATCCGCCGGACCTCCGACAAGGGCGTCGTCGCGATTCTGGATCCGCGGATCGTGACAGCTCGTTACGGTGGCTACCTGCGCGCCTCCTTGCCTCCGATGTGGCCGACCGCCGATCGTGAGAAGGTGCTCGGCGCCTTGAAGAGACTCCAGGACTAGGACAGGTCGCCATGCCCGGGACCGAGCCGCCGGTGTTGCCGATGATGGCGTCGCTCGGCACGATGCCGTCCGGGGACGGCTGGTCGTACGAGATGAAGTGGGACGGCATCCGGGTGATCGCGGAGGTCGACCAGGGCGGCTGCCGGCTGTGGTCGCGGAACAGTCGCGACGTGTCCGGCGGCTATCCGGAGCTGCTCGGACTCGCGACAGCGCCTGGGTTGGAGCTTCCCGCAGTACTGGATGGGGAGATCGTCACGCTCGACGAGTCCGGGGCGCCGTCGTTCGGGCTGCTGCAACGGCGGATGCACGTCCGCGACCCACGCCAACTGGCCCAGCTGATCAACCAGGTGCCAGTCTCCGTCCGCGTCTTCGACGTCCTCCGGTACGCCGGCCGCTCGTTGCTAGAGGCAACGTACGACGACCGCCGCGGGCTGCTCGACTCGCTTGACCTCGGCGACCCGTTCTGGGAGGTGCCCCCGGCGTACGCCGACGCCGACGAGGCGCTGGAGTTGTCGGCCTCGGCCGGGCTGGAAGGCGTGGTCGCCAAGCGGCGCAGATCGCGTTACCTGTCAGGCAAACGCAGCTCGGACTGGATCAAGATCAAGCCGGTGCTGACCCGCGACGTGATCCTCTGCGGCTGGCATCCGGGCGAGGGCAACCGCGAGGGCCTGATCGGTTCGCTGTACTGCGGCGCCTACGACGAGCCCGGCGGCAAGCTGGTGCTGATCGGCAAGGTCGGCTCCGGGCTCGACTTCGCGATGCTGGAGGTGCTCGGTGCCGAGCTCGCTGCCCTCGAGCTCGACACTCCGCCGTTCGACACCTCGACCATCCCGGCCGGCGACCGGCGAGCCGCGCACTGGCTCGACCCGCTGCTGGTCGCCGAGGTCACCTACTCGGGGTGGGCCGCCGACGGACGCCTTCGCCACCCCGTCTGGCGAGGGCTCCGTCTCGACATCGACCCGTCGGCGGTCGTTCGTTAGCGGCCGACGTTCGACCGCTGGGCGGACAGCAGGATGGCGTATCCCTCCGCGTAGGTGATCTTGCCGGCCTGCACGAGTTGGGCCGACTTGTTGCCGACCGCGGTCACGTAGGCCTGGTGGCTCGGCCAGGTGGCCTTGGCATCCGGCAGGTCGTCGATCAGCGTGCAGCCGTAGCGCAGCGTGCGGTTGGCGACCTGGCTGTCGATGTTGCCGGTCCAGACGGTCTTCCGCAGATCCGACTTCGGACAGGGATCGACCGGTGGGGTGTAGGAGGCGAGGTTGGTCTGGTTGGTGTAGCCGTCGGGCCTGAGCAGCATGTAGTACAGGCCGGTCGGTGCCTGGGTCAGGCGGTAGAGGCCGCGGTCACGCAGTACGGTCTGGGTGCCCATCAGGCTGTCGATCTCGAACAGGCGACCACCGACAACGGCGTACAAGTAGCCGTCGCGCCATGACATGGCTCCGTCGGTCGCGCCGGTCCTGGCCGTGAAGACGGTGATGCGGCGACTGACCTCACCGGTTGTCGGGTCGGCCACGAACACTGTGCCGTCGGCCAGCCCCCAGATGTTGCCGTCGGGGCCGAGGCTCAATTCGGTGATGCTGGACGCGCCCGGTACCGGGATGACGTCCTTGGACACCGCGCCGGTAGCTGGGTCGACCTTGATCAGATGTGCCACGGTCGCACGCGGCTCCGTGCCCTGCCCGCTCTCGATGCTCGAGCCGGCCCAGACCGAGGTCCCCACCGGCAGGATCGAGGCGATCGTCTGGTCGACGACGATGTTGCGATGGACCGCCACCGTCCCGGTGGAGATCGTGTAGACGGTCAGCGCGCCGCCGTACTCGCCGTACCCGGGGGTGGTGCCGAGGTAGACGCGGTCGCCGGAGGGAACGACCGAGACCGGACGGTTCTGGAGGTCGCTGTCGACCAGACTGAACAGAATCCTTGGATTTGTTGGGCTTTCGGGCTGGTTGGGGTCCCAGGCGGACAACCGGCCGTACGGATAGATGCCGACGTACAGCTTGTTGGCCGAGTTCCAGGCCCAGCCTTCGACCTGACCTTGCCGAGCGGTCAAGGTCGTCCGTGCGGTCACGGGGTCGTAGCTGGCGGTCGAACCGTTGAGGAAGGCGTTGACCAGGATCTTGCCCGTCACGGGATCCGCGATGGTGTGCTGCAAAGGAGCGCCCACGTACTGGAACGGTGACGACCACTGCTCCAGTACGCCGGTCGCCGGGTTGTAGCGCCACGTTCCACCGGAGTAGTTCCCGCCGAGTCCGTAGAGCATCGGCTGACCGTTGTCGGTGATCCAGCCGTAGCCGATCGCGGCGCCTCGGGTGATCCGGACGCCGGACGCGACCGGGCCGACCGTGTCGGTCGCCGGGTCGTAGTGGATGAGGGCGGTGTTGTAGGTGAAGTAGACGCCGCCGGGTCCGGCGTTCGAGACGCCGCGGGCGCCGATCGGGTAGTCGGTGACCCTGGCGCCGGTCTCCGCATCGGTGAAGCTGATCTGCTGGTTGGTGGTGGCGTCGATGACGACCAGGCGCAGGCTGGCATTGCCGAAGACCCGGTTGTTCGCGTAGTCGAGATCCTGGAAGTCCTTGGCGGTCAGCCCCGGGGGAGTGATGTCCTGCTTGGCGCCGGTGTTCAGGTCGATTCGGATCAGCTTCGCAGCCGGGGTGGCCAGGCCGGCGAAGAGCGCGTTGTGGTCGGGGTCGTAGACGGCGGCCCGGACGTACTGCTGGACGGGGTCCAGTGAGCCGTAGTCGGTGAACTTGTTGGTCACCGGGTCGTACTTGAACGCGTGGGCGTTCGGATACGTCCCGGCGTACACGGCGCCGTCGCGGCCGGAGGTGAGGCCGTACATCGACGACTGGCCGGGGACCGGCTGACCGAGATCGGTGACCGTGCCGGTCTCGGGGCGATAGCGGTATAGGTGGGCGTTGGAGTAACTGCCGACGTACACGCTGCCGTCGGTCGCGACGGTAATCGCCCACGCGCCGGCCGCGCCGGGGAGTGGGATCGCGCGCAGCAGTTGTCGGCTGTGGACGTCGACCACGTTGAGCTGGGCGTTCTCACCGGCCGGTACGGCGTAGACGACGTCGCGGCCGTCGGGCTCGTGACCGAAAGCGCCCTCCATCACCGTTAGCGAGGTCAGGGGCGCGCCGAGGTCCTTGATGACCTCGGGTGGCGCGGGCACCGGCCCGACGAGCGGTTTCGCGAGTGGCTCTGACAGCGGTGGTGGCACCCGCCCGGGCGGTGGACCTGGTGGTGGCGGCCCGGCTTGGGCAGCGAGCGGTGCGGCGAGGGTGAGGACAGTCAGCGTGGCGATCAGTTCGACGGCACGCTGGAGTGAACGACGGCGCGGAATCATGGCGGTTCTCCCTGCGACGGATCACCTGACCATAAATCGGTCATGGCCGAAACGTCTACAGGTCAAAGCCTTGATTTCGGGCAGGACCGTAAAGCCCGACGTGCACGGGTCAGCCGCGAGAAAGTGGTTTGCGCTGCGACGGGGGATGACTCACTGTCGCAGACACAAGAACGGCATCGATTCCAGACGTGGTCCGGAATCGATGCCAGCTACCGCCGGTGGTTCAGTCGCCTGATTCGCGCCGGCTCGGGGCCGGCACCGCCAGCGCGGCCTCGATCTTGTCCGCCAGCTTCTCCGGCGTGTTCGTCGGCGCGTACCGGGCGAGCACGCCACCGTCGCGGCCGATCAGGAACTTGGTGAAGTTCCACTTGATCCGGCCCCCGAGCAGGCCGCCCTGCTCACGCTTCAGCCAGTTGTACAGCTCCGGCGTCCGGGAACCGTTCACCTCGATCTTGGCGAACATCGGGAACGTGACGTGATAGATCGTCGAACAGAAGTTCGCGATCTCGTTCTCGTCACCGGGCTCCTGGTGGCCGAACTGGTCGCAGGGGAAACCGAGCACCGAGAAGCCCTGTTTACGGTAGGTCTTGTAGAGCTTCTGGAGTCCGGTGTACTGCGGCGTCTGGCTGCATTGCGACGCCGTGTTCACCACCAGGAGCACCTGGTCGCGGAAGTCGGCAAGAGACTGTTCATTGCCTTCGATCCGGGTGGCGCTGAAGTCATAGACAGTCGTCATATCTCAATCCTGACATGACACGCGCGAGTCCGCGCGCTGTCTGAGATGTCAGACACGCCGCAGAACTGTTACGACCTTTCCGAGGATGACCGCGTTCTTGCCGTCGATCGGCTCGAAGGCCGGGTTGTGCGGCATCAGCAGGATCTCGGTCGCGGTCTTCTTGAACGTCTTCACGGTCGCCTCGCCGTCGATCATGGCAGCGACGATGTCACCGTTCTCCGCGGTCTGCTCCTGCCGTACGACCACCCAGTCGCCGTCGCAGATGGCCGCCTCGATCATCGACTCACCCTTGACCTTCAGCATGAACAAGGTGCCTTCGCCAACCATTGCCTTGGGCAACGGGAAGACCTCTTCGATGTCCTGCTCGGCCAGGATCGGGTTACCGGCGGCGATCTGGCCGACCACCGGCACGTAGACCGCGGCCGGGTGCGCGTCGCCGGCGCCGGTCTCGTCGTACGAGGTCTGCCGGACCGAGCCGAGCGAACCGCGGCGGGCCACGTCGGCCACCTCGTTCGGGTAGCGGACCTCGATCGCGCGCGGCCGGTTAGGGTCGCGGCGCAGCAGGCCCTTCTGCTCGAGCACCTTCAACTGGTGCGACACCGACGAGGAGCTGGTCAGGCCGACCTTCTCGCCGATCTCGCGCATCGACGGCGGGTAGCCGCGGCTGTCGACGGAGTCGCGGATCACGTCCAGCACCCGGCGTTGCCGCGGGGTCAGCCCGGTGGCGTCGGCGGGACCGTCGGGCAGCTCGGAGACGGTCTTGGCGGCCTTGGTGGCAGACCCCGCAGTACTGCGATCGTCCTTGCTGGAACCGCTCGGCGTCCTGGCCATGGTCAGGCTTCTCCTCGGGTCGGGCCGGTCAATCGGGCACCGGCCAGGCTTTGTCGACTGAGAAGACCGTAGACCGAATCCTGAGATTCTTCAAACATCTGTTCGAAGGCGTGTCGGTTCGCACGTTTGTTCGCGTGTCGGGTTATGGAGCCGGCGGCGGCCGGGAATTTCTCCGGCGTGTCCTGGTTGGAAATGGTTGCGTGGAGCGTGCGGTTCGGTTAATCATTCGTACAGACGTTCGATCGAACAGGTGTTCGGGTTGATCGAACGAGGCGGCCGGACGAAAACTGTCGGCGGCCCCAGGTAGACAGAGATCGACAGCGGGACACGAGGTCTGAACGAGGGTCTGGAGGATCCGATGAGCACAGCGGCACTGGCGTCAGGAGTCCTGACAACGGATGTGGTGGCGCCCGAGGTGACGCAGCCCGGGGAGACCCGCCGGCGGCGCCGGATCGCCGGTACCACCACCGAACCCCTCCCGGCCCGCGCCTGCTCCGGCGAGGTGCTGGGCCGCGAGGCCGTCGCCCGGCGTGCGACGGAGGCCCAACGCCCCCGGTCGCGGTCCCGCTCCTGGTCCGCTGACATCGAGCCCTCGGTTCTTCAGTTGACCCGCCGCGGCAAGCTCGTCCTGACCACCCTCTCGGTGATCGTCTTCGGCGCGGCCGTCGCCGTCCTCGGCCTTCGCGTCGCCGGCGTCCTGGACCCGCAACCGCAGTTCGACCACACCATCCAGGTGCAGGTCGGCGCCGGTCAGTCCCTGTGGTCCATCGCCGAGGAGACCAACCCGGGGGAGAACACGGCCCGGGTGGTCGAGAAGATCGCCGACCTCAACAACCTCGAGCGCTCCACCGACGTCGTTCCCGGCCAGACCCTGCAGATCCCGGTCCGCTAGCGCTGTCCCAGCCACTCGTCGCGCGACAGCTCGAAGTGGCAACTGCCGTCCGCTGAAGGTGACTGGGGACGCAAGCCAAGGCTGACCAGTAGTGTCCGCGACGCCTCGTTGGCTTGGTCGCATCCCGCCGTGACGCGCTCCAGGCCGAGATCCTCGAACAGGTACGCGAGAAACGCGGTGGTCGCCTCCCGGCCGTAGCCCTGGTGATGGAAGCCCGGATGGAACTGGAAGCCGACATCTCCTTCCGCCGCCGAGACGCGATAGACGCCGACGTCGCCGATCACCGTCCCGGTTTCGACCAGCTCGACGGCGTAGCCATGCCAAGCCTCGAGTTGGCCCTCGTCCAGAACAGCCTGCGCTGCGAGGTACTGAGCGACTTGGCCGACGTCCATCGGTTCGCCCGGCAGGTGCTTTCGCACCCGCGGGTCAGCCTGGTACGCGCAGAAGTCGTCGAGATCGGCGGGGGAGAACCGCCGGATGATCAGCCGGTCCGTGCTGAGTTGCTTGGTCATGATCGCTCGTTCATATCAGCTGAGCAGCGTGGAGACCTGGACTACCTGGCCGGTCTCGAAGGAGCGGTTGGCCGCCAGCCCGACCAGCAACGAGCGGGCGCCGTCGTGATGATCCGCGCTCCGGCCGAGGGGATCTTCCGCCGGGTCGCCGAAAAGGGACTCGAGCAGCCGCTCGTCTCCTCCGCCATGGCCTTGACCGAGCTCGCCATGGAGCAGCGTCTGCGGCGGCTCCCACAGCGGATGCAAGGTCAGCAGCGCCTCGGTCTCACCCGGCTTCGCATCACCATGCTGTACGGCGGTGGCGTGCTGCTGATCCTCCGGAGGCGTCGCGAAGGTGTTCTCCCGGACGAGCAACTCCAATCGCCCGGCGCTGCCGTTGAAGGCGATCCGATAACCCTCCCACGGTGAGTACGCGGTCAGGTGATAGCTCAAGGAGGCGCCGGTCGAATACCTGACCAGCACCGCCATGTCGTCCTCGATCGTGATTCCCGGCGCGAAGACGTTCTGGTCCCGGTGATAACCGTCCTCGTGCTCGGCCTCGAGATAAAGCTCGCGCAACTGCTCCGATGCCGACAGCTTGATCGCGAACGGGTCGTCCGCCGCGGCCGCTGCGCCATCGGCACGGTCGTAATCGCGCGCCAGCCCGCGCTTCTTCCCGTTCGCCTCGCCATAGAAGAACAGCTTTCCATCGGCGTACACCGACACCGGCTCGGCGCCGATCCACCAGTTCACCAGGTCGAAGTGATGCGTCGCCTTGTGCACCATCAGCCCGCCGGCATTCGCCTTGTCGCGATGCCAGCGGCGGAAGTAGTCCGCCCCGTGCCGCACATCGAGCAGCCACTCGAAATGCACCGAGCCGATCTCCCCGATCGCTCCCGAGGCCAGTACCTCGCGGACCTTCTCGTGCACCGGGTTGTAGCGATAGTTGAACGCCACCCGGACACTCCCACGCGCCTTCTCCGCCGCCGCGAGAATTCGCCGGCAACGCACCGGGTCCATCGTCATCGGCTTCTCGGTGATCACGTCGAGCCCGGCCTCGAGCGCCGTGACGATGTAGTCGTCGTGAGTCCGATCCATCGACGTCACCACGACCACGTCGACGCGTTGTTCCGTCAACATCAGCCCGAAATCAGCAGCGTCGTACTGCGGAATCGCGGGCGTCCCGAATTTCTCGGCCAGCCAGCGATTGTGGACCGTCATCCGGGTCCGGTTCAGATCGCAGAAGCCGACCAGTTCGGCGCGATCGGCGTACGGGCCGGCGATTGCGTGCACGAAAGTCTGCGCCCGGGCCCCCAATCCGACCACTGCGTAACGACGACGGTCCTGGGCAGCTGCAGACAAGGCAAGCTCCTGGTGAGATCGACTGGGAAGCGCTTGCCATGCAATCACGGTGAATTTGTCAGAACAACCCGGTGACCGAATCCGGTCGGCTACCGAACCGTCGCCAGCCAGAGGTCGGCATAACGCCGGCCGTCCACGGCGGTCGCGACCTGCACGACAGGCGGCGCGGCGCCGTACGGGTCGGTGGTCAGATCGCCCGACCAGTCCCGGGTGTCGACGATCGTGCGCCCCCGCGACCAACTGCCGGACAACTCGACCCGCAGCGGGAAGGGCTGGGTGGTGAGTCCGTCCGGATCGATCACGGCGCACACCGCGCCGCCGTCGCCGATGCTGGCGCCGTCCAATTTGTAGAGCTCGCTGCGCCGCTCGATGAGCCGCCTGGCCAGATCCGCCGACGGTGAGCCGTTGAGTTCCTTGGCCTCGGCCAGTGGGATCACCACGTCGTAGAAGACGTCCAGCCCATACATGGTGACCGGCACGTCGAGCTCAGCTGCCGCGGCGAGTGTGATCGCGGCGGCCTCAGGGTCGGTCCAGATGTTGAACTCCGCGGCCGCCGTCGCGTTGCCGATTCCGGCCGCGCCACCCATGAAGACGATCTCGCGCAATCCGGCCGCGGCCTCGGGGTAGGTCCGCAGCAGCAGCGCGATGTTGGTCATCGGCGCCAAGGGGATCAGGGTCACGAGCTCGCCGGTGCTGGCGGCTTCCAGCAGCGCGTCGCGCAGCAGATCCACGGCGTGCCGGGCGTCCGCAGTACGGGTGGAGCGTGGCCAGCCGAGGTCACCGAGACCGTCGGCGCCGTGGACGTGGGCAGCAGTCCGGACTGGTTGCAGCAGGGGGAGTGCAGCACCGCGACCTACTGGTACGTCGGTGCGGCCGGCGGCCTCGAGCACTGTCAGCGTGTTCACGACGACCTGGTCGAGGCCGACGTTGCCGCCGACGCAGGTCACGGCTTTCAGGTCGAGCTCCGGGTGCCGGGCGGCGAGCAGCAGGGCGCAGGCGTCGTCCAGCCCGGTGTCGACGTCGAGGATGACCGGTTTCATGTCTCCATCTTCACCTACCGGCGGACCGTGCCCGCAGCCGGTCGGCGGCCTGCATTTTGCGCCTCGAAAGGGTCTCCGCGGCGTCGCCACGCGGGAGTACACACCGCCGCGCGGGTGTTGAAACATAAAGACGCGCGCGAGATCGGAGCGTTCTTGCAAAGTGTCGGAGGCCGGACGTAGCATCCCTAGATGTAGTAGTTACACCCCTGTAAGTCATCCACAGGTAGTGGTTGGTTACTCACAGGTCATCCACAAGTTGTCCCCAGCTGATCCACAGATTCATCCCCAGACGGGGGTGAACGCTCACGGGAGGAGTGGTCCGCCATGCACTGTCCCTACTGCCGGCACGTGGACTCCCGGGTGGTCGACAGCCGGGTCGCCGAGGACGGCGGAGCGATCCGCCGCCGGCGGCAGTGCCCGGTCTGCGAGAAGCGGTTCACCACCGTCGAGCAGATGCAGTTGACGGTCGTGAAGCGCTCCGGCGCGACCGAGCCGTTCAGCCGGGAAAAAGTCATCAACGGAGTCGGCAAGGCCTGCAAGGGCCGGCCCGTCGGCGTGGACGCCCTGGCCCGGCTGGGCCAGCAGGTCGAGGACGCGCTGAAGGGCAGTGGCTCGCCGGAGGTGCCGGCCCACGAGGTCGGGCTGGCGATCCTCGGACCGCTGCGGGAGCTCGACGAGGTGGCGTACCTGCGCTTCGCGAGCGTCTACCGGCAGTTCGAGTCGGCCGACGACTTCGAGACGGAGATCGCGCTGCTCCGGGCCGAGAAGGAGCCCGAGGGCACCGAGCCCGTCCAAGACATAAATCGGGGATAGCACCACCAGCAGTACCGCGGTACCCAGAGCACCATCAACGGGGCGGTCCCGACAGACCGCGACATTGACAGGCGAGGAGCCAACATGACAGAGACGGTGACCGGCCATTCGGGGTCGACCAAGAGGTCGACGGCCGGGTTCCGCAAGGGCAAGAACGCGCCCGCGGGACTCACCATCGATCGCATCTTCACCACCGAGGGTGTCCACCCTTACGACGACGTGACCTGGGAGCGCCGCGACGTCGTCCAGCAGAACTGGAAGACCGGCGAGACCGTCTTCGAGCAGCGCGGGGTGGAGTACCCCGACTACTGGAGCGTGAACGCCTCCACCATCGTCACCACCAAGTACTTCCGCGGCGCCGTCGGTCACGACAACCGCGAGTGGAGCCTCAAGCAGCTGCTCGACCGGGTCGTGAAGACCTACCGCAAGGCCGGTGAGGACCACGGCTACTTCGCCACCCCGGCCGACGCCGAGGTGTTCGAGCACGAGCTGACCTGGATGCTGCTGCACCAGTACTTCAGCTTCAACTCGCCGGTCTGGTTCAACGTGGGGACCACCTCCCCGCAGCAGGTGTCGGCCTGCTTCATCCTCGCCGTCGACGACTCGATGGACTCGATCCTGAACTGGTACAAGGAAGAGGGGCTGATCTTCAAGGGCGGCTCCGGCGCCGGCCTGAACCTGTCCCGGATCCGGTCCTCGAAGGAGCTGCTGCAGTCCTCCGGCGGCACCGCCTCCGGCCCGGTCAGCTTCATGCGCGGCGCGGACGCGTCCGCGGGCACCATCAAGTCCGGTGGCGCCACCCGCCGCGCGGCCAAGATGGTCGTGCTGGACGTCGACCACCCCGACATCGAGGAGTTCGTCGAGACCAAGATGCGCGAGGAGGACAAGATCCGCGTCCTCCGCGACGCCGGGTACGACATGGACCTCGGTGGCCGCGACATCACCTCGGTGCAGTACCAGAACGCGAACAACTCGGTCCGGGTGACCGACGAGTTCATGCGCGCGGTCGAGGAGAAGGGCGAGTTCGGCCTGCGGGCCCGGATCGACAACTCGATCATCGAGACCGTCGACGCCCGCGAGCTGTTCGACAAGATCAGCCACGCCGCCTGGGCCTGCGCCGACCCGGGCATCCAGTACGACGACACCATCAACGACTGGCACACCACCCCCGAGACGGGCCGGATCACCGCGTCCAACCCCTGCTCGGAGTACATGCACCTGGACAACTCGTCCTGCAACCTGGCGTCGCTGAACCTGATGAAGTTCCTCACCGACGACGACCGGTTCGACTCGGCGAACTTCGTCAAGGCCGTCGAGCTGATCATCACCGCGATGGACATCTCGATCTGCTTCGCCGACTTCCCGACCGAGGCGATCGGCGACACCACCCGCGCCTACCGGCAGCTGGGCATCGGCTACGCCAACCTCGGCGCGCTGCTGATGGCGACCGGACACGCCTACGACTCCGACGGTGGTCGCGCACTGGCGGGCGCTATCACCTCGCTGATGACGGGTACGTCGTACAAGCGCTCCGCCGAGCTGGCCGGCATCGTCGGCCCGTACGACGGGTTCGAGCGCAACAAGGACGCGCACACCCGGGTGATGCGCAAGCACGCCGCGGCCAACGACGCGATCCGCACCGTGCACCCGATCGACGCCGACGTGCACAAGCACGCGACGGCCGCCTGGGACGGCGTCCTGAAGACCGGCGCCAAGAACGGCTGGCGCAACGCGCAGGCCTCGGTGCTCGCGCCGACCGGCACCATCGGCTTCATGATGGACTGCGACACGACCGGCATCGAGCCGGACTTCTCGCTGGTCAAGTTCAAGAAGCTGGTCGGCGGCGGCTCGATGCAGATCGTCAACCAGACGGTGCCGCGGGCGCTGCGTCAGTACGGCTACACCGAGGAGACGATCGAGGCGATCGTCGAGTTCATCTCGGAGAACGGTCACGTCGTCGACGCCCCGGGGCTGAAGACCGAGCACTACTCGATCTTCGACACCGCGATGGGTGAGCGCGCGATCAAGCCGATGGGCCACGTGCGGATGATGGCGGCGGCCCAGCCGTTCCTGTCCGGCGCGATCTCGAAGACGGTCAACCTGCCGGAGACGGCGACGGTCGAGGAGATCGCCGACGTCTACTTCCAGGGCTGGAAGCTCGGCCTGAAGGCGCTCGCCGTCTACCGCGACAACTGCAAGGTCGGCCAGCCGCTGTCGGACTCCAAGGCGAAGAAGGCCGAGGCATCGACCGAGGCCGCGGCCGAGAAGGTCGTCGAGCAGATCATCGAGTACCGGCCGACCCGCAAGCGGCTGCCGAAGTCGCGTCCGTCCCGCACCACCTCCTTCAGCGTCGGTGGCGCCGAGGGCTACATGACGGCCGGCTCCTACCCCGACGACGGTCTGGGCGAGGTCTTCCTGAAGATGGGCAAGCAGGGCTCGACCCTGGCCGGGGTGATGGACGCCTTCTCGATCGCGATCTCGATCGCCCTGCAGCACGGTGTGCCGCTGGAGACCTACGTCCAGAAGTTCACCAACCTGAAGTTCGAGCCGGCCGGCCTGACCGACGACCCGGACGTCAGGATGGCGCAGTCGATCATGGACTACATCTTCCGCCGCCTGGCGCTGGACCACCTGTCCTTCGACGACCGCGCGGCCCTCGGCATCTACTCCGCCGAGGAGCGCTCCCGCCAACTCGACACCGGCTCCTACGAGCCGGCCCCCGTCGAGATCTCGGAAGCCGAGTCCCTGAAGTCGGTCGAGCCGCTGACGGAAAAGGTCGAGGTGGAAGACGCCTCCATCGACGCCGCCGCAGCCAAGCCCGTCTCCTCCGAAGTCCGCACCACCGCCGAAATGTTCGAACTGATCACCGGCACCTCGGTGGACGCTCCCTTGTGCTTCACCTGCGGCACCAAGATGCGCCCCTCCGGCTCCTGCTACGTCTGCGAAGGCTGCGGCAGCACCTCCGGCTGCAGCTGACCACCCCTAGCTGACAGCGCCACGGCCCCCGGGAACTTCCCACTTCCCCCGGGGGCCGCAGCGTGCCCGGAGCACGTCTCGATTCGGCAAGGGGACAGGCTGATGACTCTCCGCTGGCTGCTGATCGATCAGAACAGCGATGACAATCAGGCGATCGCGGCCTGTGCTGACATCGACGGGCTATTCAGCGACGGGCCCCAGGTCGCGAAGCTGATCGGGTGTCGCCCAGAGCCGCCGTTCCGTCGCGCCCTGGATTCGCTCCCGGGCAGTGCCGTTCGTCGCCGCCAGGTCCACGTCGCCGTCCACAGCGTGGACGAGACAGGCGTCGTCAGCGAGGTGATCGGAGCTGGTCTGCAGGGAGCGGTGACAGCTGTCTCCCCATCGGACCTTGGGGATGACCTGCTCGACATCACGTTCGACTCGGCGGTCTTCGGTTCTCTGCCGGCAGGTGCGAGAACAATCTGGGATCTCTGGCAGGTCGGCCGCCCCACCGAACCACGCCTGTGGTTGAGGTACGACCGCGTACTCCGGCACCACTGGTCAGGAGCTGCCTTGGCTCATCATCGCCAGGACAGTCCCGACCGTCCGCCGTCCGCCAGCTACCACCTCGACGGCCGTGGGATCACGGACGTCGAAAGCTTCTACTGCGCGATCGGCGAGGCCATCAACGGCCGCGGTGGCTACTTCGGCTGGAACGCCGATTCCCTCCATGACATCACCTTCGATCAACTAGTCACCTGGCTCACCGAAAACGGAGTACAGGTCGATATCCGCTGACTTCTGAGACGCCAGGCCAACGCCTGCAAGGTGAATCAATCCTGCAGGCGCCGGTCCTGCGCTCAGTGACCGAAGCGATCCGAGTCGGCTTGGGTCGACCCCGTGCCGTCCAAGGCAGCGAGAGCTGACAGTTCCTCGGCAGTGAGTTCGAAGTCGAAGACCGCGAGGTTCTGCTCAAGGCGCTCGCGATTCGCGGACTTCGGGATCGGTACGACGCCCTGCTGCACCTCCCAGCGCAGTACGACCTGGCCCGGCGTCTTGTCATGCGCCTTGGCGGCAGCGGCAACAGCGGGGTGCTCCAGCAGATCCGTGCCCTTGCCAAGCGGGCTCCAGGCCTCAGTGACGATGCCGTGCTCAGCATGGAACTCACGCTCAGCCGACTTGGCCCACATCGGGCTGAGCTGCACCTGGTTCACCTCCGGCGCGACACCCGTCTCGTCGATCAGCCGCTGCAGATGCGCCGGCTTGAAGTTCGACGTACCAATCGCTCGCACCAGTCCTGCCTCGCGCAACTCCAGCAACCCGCGCCAGGCGTCGACGTACTGATCCTGATCCGGGTTCGGCCAGTGGATCAGCAGCAGATCGAGGTACTCGAGCCCAAGCTTCTCCGCACTCGCGTCGAACGCGGTCCGCACGCCCTCCACGCTGTGCCACCGCTTGTTGAACTTGGAGGTGACGAAGAGTTCCTCCCGCGCCACCCCGGACGCCTTCAGCGCACGCCCGACGCCGACCTCGTTGCGGTAGTTCTCCGCGGTGTCGATCAGTCGGTACCCGACCTCGAGCGCCTGTACTACGGCCCGCTCGGCATCGTCGTCGTTCATCGGAGAGGTCCCGAGTCCCAGTCGCGGCAGGACCGCGCCGTTGCTCAGAGTGACGGTTGGAACGTTGCTCATCGATCCTCCAGGCAGCTGCCGACAGTTCTCTAGCCACCGTATCCACGCCGCCAGCAAACCCTTTCCCCACCCCGCGCGGAGCCAGTTCAGGCGGCCGAGACTGAGAGCCGAGACGCGGGCAGCGAATTGTCGGCGGGCTGGGTCATCATGGGGGTCGGCAGGTCAACTGCCGAAGAGAGAAAGCTTGTGAGGGGTGGGCGATGAAGAACCGACTGATCACGCTGGTGGACCTCGGCCTGGACAGTTCCTTCGACGCCTCGATGACGTTCGTCCAAGGCATCACGAGCAACATCAACGCCGGCTGGAACAGCCCGGTGATCGACGTGAACTTCGTCCGCACCCGCGACCACGAGACCGCCTTCTCCGCCCTGACCACCCCGTCCACCGTGCTGCACGTGATGGCGCACGGTGACCACAGCGACGAACCGTCCTTCCTCTCCACCGACGGCCAGACCCAGGTCTCCCTGACCGCCCTGGCCGACTGGTTCCTCGACCGCTCCTGGGGCATCGCCAGCGGCGTGGTGATCGCCGACGGCTGCAAAACCGGCATCGGCAAATGGCAACGCGCCATCCGCGACTGCCTCCAGGACGACATCACCTACATCGGCACCAGCACAGTCATCGGCTGGTACGAAGCCACCGTCTTCTGCTCCGCATTCTACGGCGCCCTGATCCGCAACCGAGGCCTCGGCAAAAGCCCCGCCGAACAAGGCTGGGACGCCGCCACCCGAGCCATCAGCGCCTACGAAACCCTTACCGACGCCCGCTGTCCGTATAAACCAGTCCTCCTAACCCCCAGCCGCCGAGCCCTCCGCTCCCTCGCCGGCTGACTTACAAGGGGCGGAAGCGGGCCGACGTGTTCGGCTCCGTCGGCTGACCCGCCTGGCTCTCAGTCGCCGCCCTGCTCCGCCCTTCGCCCGGCCTACCTGCTCGACTCTCCAGTTGACTTGGGAGCACCCGTCCGACACGCGACGCGTCGCTACGTTCCGTCACCCATGTGAGACTTTTCCGTGGTCCTCGGACCGACCTGGGGCGGGATGTCGAGGCGCGGAGGGTGGACTGTCATGGACACGTTCGAGCAGCCCGATCACGAAACCTTCGCCGCCCGCATCGGCCCACAAGCCTGGCGGATTCTCCTGACCACAGGTGATTTGCGGAGCTACAACCCAGGTCGCGCGCTACTTCGTCAGGGCGACCCCGGCGGTTTCGTCCTGGTCCTCGAAAGCGGCCGGGTCAAGGTCCTGGCCGGCGCAGAAGACGGCGCCCAGCTCATGCTCACCGTCCGTGGTGCCGGCCATCTCCTCGGCGAACTGGCGGGGGACGCCGAAGGCCGCCGTACCGCCACGATCGAAGCCATCGACCAGTGCACCGCGCGGTACCTCGCGCTGCCGGCCTTCGAACGATTCCTGACAGCCAATGACCTGACCGCTGCCTTCCGTGGTTACGTCACCGGCAAGTTCGACCAGGCAGTGACTCGCCAGGTCGATCTGGCCCACCGCCTCGCCGTACGCCGAATCGCCCAGCTGTTGTTCGACATGGTTCGGTTCGCACCGCCCGGCCTCGCTGACCCACTCCGGGTGCCCTTCACCCAGGAGGAGTTGGCCGCCTCACTCGGCATGTCGCGCAGCACGGTCACCGACCAGCTGGCAAAGCTCCGGCGGTCCGGTGCCCTCGGACCAGGCCCGCAACTGGTGGTCGCAGATCTGACCCGCCTTCGCGAGTGGGCCGAAGCCTGACCTCGTGAAACAGCTCACCCGCGCATTGTCCGATTCCGGACAACGCGGGTCGTCGTCCACCGCAAACCTGGTGACACCGACGTTCTCAGGCCCTGGGAGGCAAACCATGAACACATTCCAAAACGCAGGATCCGCAGGCGTGCGCGATCTGCCGCCGTACCGCTCGATGCTTGTCGTGGACATGAAGGACTACAGCGGCGCGCCTGGTCGCCAGCATGGCCACCTCAATGCGCTCATTCCGGAGATCATGCAGAGCGCCTTCACTCGCTGCGGCCTGGAGGAGCTCTGGGCCGAGACCACGTTCGCCGACTCCACGGGGGACGGCTATGCGATCGGCTTGCCGGCCGAACGCCTGCCCTTCCTGCTGAACCCGTACCTCGGTGCACTTCAAGCGGAGCTCGCCGGACGGAGCCAGATGCTGGCCGCGGCCGGCTTCGAACCGATCCGGATGCGAGTCAGTGTCACGGTCGGGCCGGTCACCGACTCCGGCCAGGGAAGCGTGTCGGACGGTGCAGGCGACGCCCGGGTCGAACTCCACCGACTCCTCGACAGCAAACCGGTCCGCGACTTGCTGGCCCGCTCGGGCGATATCACCCGAGTCGCCGCGATCGTCTCGTCCCGTGCATACGAGGACGCGGTGGCTGCCGGCTACAGCGATGAACCCAAAGACCTGTACGTCGAGGCGCCGGTGCAGGTGAAGAGTTACCAGGGCCGGGCCTATCTCCGAGTGCCAGTGCCATCCGGCGAGCTCCTCACGCATGGCTTTGGTAAGCCGGCGGACGGTTCCACGGCGACAGCCACTACGCCTGCTGAGCCTGGCCCGGCCGAAGCTGCTCCGCCCGCCGTTCAGGTCACTGACAACACGCGGTACCGACGAGGTGGAGTGGGCAGTATCGGAACCAGCACAGGACCGATCATCACCGACTCCAGCGGACCGACCCATCTCGGAACCGGGCATCTCTACCTGGACGGTCGCTCGGACCGGGAAACGCCGCAATGACGGCGGACGCCGTACCCGACCCAGAGCAGATGATCCGGACCGCCAGACATGGCGGCGTGGGAAACATCGGGACTCATCAGGGCGCCATCGTGACGGATTCACAGGGCCCGACACATGCCGGTACCGGTCATCTGCTGCAGTACTCGACAGTCAACTCCGGCCCGGTCTTCAACAACTACGTCACGCAACTGATCGAAGCCACGCGGCTTCAGCAGAAGTCGGCGCGGCTCGACGCGGTGATCAGCGAGATCGAGAACCTTCGTGCGGTCTTCGTCCGGCCCGAAGGGTTCGGCCTGCTGCAACGGCGGCTCGAGTCGCCGGGAACCTCGTTGATCCTGACCGGACCACCGGGTAGTGGCCGCAGGACCACCGCCAAGATCCTGCTCTCGCCGTCGGTGGGGTCGGCGAGTGCTCTGCGGTTGCTGTCCAAGGACGATTTCACCGATCAGGAACGCTTGCCGCCCGATGAGATCACCGAGGGCGACCGGCTGCTGCTCGATGTGTCGGAGGTGGAGGAGGGCACTGCCTTCGCGGCGCTGCAGAACGAGTTGCTGCACTGCGTCGCGATCGCCGAACAGCGCAAAGCGCGCCTGATCATCCTGATTCCGCCGCATCGGGACGCGCTGGTCCACGACGATCTGGTGGGACTGATCTGCCGGATCAAACGGCCAGACAGCTGGCAGGTTCTGGCGGCGCACCTCCGGCCGTTCGATCTGCCGGTACCAGGGCGTTCGCGGGTCGACAGCGCGGATCTCGCGGATCTCGATCAACTACCGCTGCGGGACGTTCCGAAGGTGGCGGACCTGTTGCGGCAGGCCCGGGAGCAGAACATCGGTGGTGATGTCCGGACCTGGTTCCGCGCAGCGTTGGCTGCAACGGCCGATCACACGGAGGCTGTCTCGACATACGTCGGCGGACTGAACTCGGTAGCGCAACGAACCTTGCTGCTGGCCGCGGCGATGGCCGAAACCAGCAAAGCCGACACAGTCTTCTCCGCCGAGCTCAGCCTGCACCGCGAACTTGGCTACCAGATCCGGTCGAGATCCATCGGATCGCTGAGCCGGGGATCACGGACCGGATTCGTGGTCTCGACTGTTTTCACACGACCGATGGCATCGGCCGCGTTCGCTTTCGGCAACTTGCTTTCGGTCAGGCGGTGCTCGCTCACTTCTGGGATGCCTACCCGGACTTGCGGCACGAGTTCTCCAACTGGGTACTACGGATCGGAAGCTGGCAGGCCGCGACAGCGCGGGACAAAGAGTTGGTGGCAAGGCGTTTCGCCGAGCAGGTCGCGAGAACCGGCAGCCTTCCCGAACTCTTCGGAGTGGTCGAGGACTGGTCTGAGCGCGGCCGCGACGAGCTGTGGCTGGCCCGAGTCATCCTGACCACAGTTCTGATCGACGAGCGAACTGACTACGAGGTCCGCTCCAAGTTGTACGACTGGTCGAGGAACCCACGGGGTAAGCCAGGCCTGGGCGGCCTGCTCGTCAGCATCTGCGCGACGGAGCTCGCGGTCGGGCATCCCAAGCAGGCGCTGATCCGGCTGCGTTGGCTGTGCGACCACCGGTCGCCGACGGCGCAGAGCGCTCGTGCCGCGATCGCCGAGCTGTGTGAGGACAACCGAACGCTCGAACAGTTCCTCGCCGTACTGACCGACCGGGATCGCTTCGACAGCGAACTCTGCCGATCCATCGTCACACCACGGAGATTGACCGGTATCCCCGGCAGACCATCGCCTCTCGCAGTACGGCGGCTTGCCATCAAGGTTGTCGAAACCTGGCGACTCGCGCTGGACCGCCTGTCGCCGACGGACTGGAGTACGGCGGTTCAGCCATGGCTTGAACAACACGCCTTGGCAGCGGCGAACGATTCCCAGGCCGAAGCGAGCGCGTTGCTGGCCGCAATGCTCGAGCTCTGTGGCAGCCAGGTCGATTTGCTGGCTCAGCTCTACACCACGAACCGGGCTTGGCTAGCAAGCGGCGAATTGGCCGGCTGGCGACGCAGTGCCGCCGCCGGCGTCGAGAACGCAATCCGTGACGCCCTGGCCGTGAAGCCAGCCTTATCCTTAAGCCTCGAAGGAGAATCGCGATGAAACCGACCAGAACACAACTGATCGCGGCTGCCGCCGTCGTACTCCTCGTCTACGTCATCGCACAGTTGATCAACTGGCCGAGCTGGGTGGTGATCGGGGCTTCGGTGATCCTGTTGGTGGCAGCAGCCGTCTGGCGGAGCTCGGCGGGCAACGATTTCATTTCGTCGCGATCTCAGGTGACGCCGGAAGTGCAGACGTTCAACGGCTCTCTGACAACCGCGTCGACAACAGAATCGGAGTCGCAGCCGACCCGGGAGATCTCTGGCGTTCGGTTGCCATCGGCCTCGCCTGAGTATTACTTCGAGCTCTCGGCGACCATCGGCTGGTCGGAGAGATCGGCAACTGGCAGATATGCCGATGCGGGCAGTATCGCTGTCGATGCTGTACTCACCAGAGCCAGGGCGGTGAGCGCCCTGCACGCTCCGAGCGACGAAGGTTGGGTCAGTTGGCGTCTCGCCGCCTTGCTGGGCGAACCGGACCTGGATGAGACGGGCCGGCTGCACGTATGGGCGACAGGCGTGAAGCTGAGGCTGCCGACCGAGGATCGCCAGCACCTGAGGTCGATCGTCGAAGTTGGTCAACGAGAGCAAACCGCGCGGCTCGAGCGACGGCTGGAACTGGAGACGCGGGCGTACCTCAAGGACGACGTCTTCGCGACGGTCGGCTCCGCGGCAAGCTGGTGGTTGGCCCGAAATCCCGGCCAGGTAGAGAAGTGCGTCGGCTTGCTCGGTGACCTGCGACAACTGTCGAACGCGGCCAACGGCAAGATGTCGATCGACGAAGAACTGGAGTCGATCAGCAGCCAGGATGCTGCGCACCACGGCCGCCCAGTGATCTTCGCATCCACGGACACTCCGCCGACGCAACCACTACCCGCCTTCGACTTCGACGGAGCAGTAGCCAAACTGCTCGAAGGCCACGACGAGCCCGAGCGCTCCTTGAAGGCCGACTACCTGGCCAACCTGGAAGCCCGCTTCAACCGCCCCAGCCAAGCCCAACGTATCCGCGAACTCCACGACGTAGACCCCATCACTCCAACCCCCAGTCCCCAGCCTCCAACTAACGAACCACTGACCACCCCGAACCCGGCCCACAAGCGGGTGAACGCCGAGGACCGCACCTACAGTCCGGTGACCACCCAAATATCCACCTCCGAACCAGCAAGCACCGAGCACGTCGGTACGACGTACGGGAACGCGGAGGTGCTCGGCAATGCGCCCGAAGCCGACCAGCCCACGGACGATCAGCTCATGGACGATCAGCCCACGGACGATCAGACCGGCTCAGACCTGCCTGCAGCCAATCGAGCCGCATCCGACCGGCCTGCTCCTGGTCGGGCCGAGCCCGCATCAGCTGCGCTTGCAACCTCTACCTCAACGCCTTTGGCAGCATCGGCACCGCAGATCTCCGGCACCGTCACCGCCACCGGCACCGAAAACTCTGACGGCGTGACACCAAACAAGAACTCGCAGCAGCCGTCCATCGCCGACGAGCCCTCGGCGCAGACCTACCGCGAAAAGTTCTCATCCGAATGACGAACTAGAGGTCCCGGTAGTCCGGCGCCTGTGGAGGCAGCGCCAGGCTACCGGCCCCAGAGCGATCGAATCGCACCCACAGGAACGACACGCTTTGCGTGGCTACGGTGTGTGAGGCGTGGCAGACTTTCTGTGGTTTGTTGTGAGGTGATCACCGCGGGGGTGAGAGGCGAGCGGCCTTGGGGACACTCGGGTATCTGCGGCAGGTCAGGGGTGGTTCACGATGACTCCTATCAAACGAGTACTGCTGCTGGCAGCCGCAGTGGTGGCGGGGTTCTGGCTTCTGGCGATGGCTGTGGATTTCCCTGGCTGGGTTGCTGCGTTGGCTTCGATCGTGGTGTTGGTCGTGCTGGCGGGGGTGTGGAAAGAGGAGCCACCGGTGGTTCGGGTGGCGCCCGCTCCGCCCGCCCCGAAACCGGCGGATCGGGATCCTGTTTTCACTGCGCCGCCGACGCGGACCGTTGTTGGTGTGAGGCTTCCGTCGGCGTCGCCTGACTATCACTTCAGCTTCTCCGCGATCGTTCAGTGGTCGCCGGTGATGACCGGGCTTCGGCATGCGGATCTGGGCAGTGTCGCCGTCGATGCCTTGCTCAGCAGGGCCAAGGCGTTGGCGGCAGGTCAGCAACCGTCGGAGGAAGCGCTGAACCAGCACCGCCTCGCGGCCCTGCTCGGCGAGCCGGATCTCGACGAGAAAGGTCAGGTGCGGACCTGGGCGACCGAGGTCCGGCTCAAGCTGCCGGATGCCGACCTCAAGCACCTGCAGAACATCACCACGCTGCAACGGCGGGCCCAGACCGTGTTGCTGGAACGCCAACTGGAGCAGGACAAACGCGCCTATCTCCGCGATGACGTGCTCGCCACGCCGGGCTCGGCGGTGGTGTGGTGGTTGGCCAACAATCCCGGTGAGGTCGCTCAGTGTGTCGACCTGCTGGGCACGCTGACCCGGCTGTCCGCGGCAGCCAACGACATCCCACTCGATGCGCTCGAACGTCGCTGGGACAGCGAGCACGGCACGTTGGCGCTCGTAGTACCGGAGTTGTCCGGGCACCGCGAGCAAGCGAGTGATGCAGCCGATGATCAGGGCGACAACCCTTCTGGCCAAGGCTGATCCGTCGGGTCGGTAGGGCCGGCGCCGGTGCAGGGGAGGTGCCGGCCCTACCGAGTTCATCATTTGTCCATCCATCGGATCGAGGTGGCGCCGTTGTGGCCGTGGATGGTCAGCAGGGCGTCGATTCCGTCCTGCCAGACTGTGGTGGTGGGATAGCGGCCACCCCAGTGCAGGGTGACGGTGCCGTCGGACCACTCGACGCCCTCGGCGACGACGCCTGTGCCGCTCACTCCTGAGACGTCGACATGCCGGATGAGGTGGAAGCGCCGTGGCCCGGCCGCCGCTGCGACTCTCAGGTGTCTTCGCGGTGGCCGGAGCATCGTCGCGGGTCTGCCGCTGATCTCGTCCATAGCGACAGTCAACGCTCGTAGGCTCCGCTCCACCATGAACCAGCGCTGTATCCACAGGTCACTGAAGGTGCACCCACAAGGTCACTCGATCGTCGTAATCTGATTGCACAGAGTGATCACGTCAGAGCTGGGAGGAGCGGGCCGATGACAGTCATCGACCAATGGACGGGCCGGCACGCACGAGCCTTGCAGGCGGCCCTGCGGCTGACCAGCGAGTCGTTCGCCGAACACCTCGGCATCTCGCCGCGCACGGTGGCCAAGTGGCGCAAACGGCCAGACATGGTCCCGAGTCCGCAACTGCAGGAGGCCCTCGACACCTCCCTCACTCTCGCCTCGGCTGAGGTGCAGACAAGGTTCAGTGCCAGCGTCGGGACGTCGCCGCCTGAGCGCCCGATGATCGACGACTCGCTGGTCGACCAACTGCAGGCGGCGATGGGCGAGCTGTCCCGGATAGTCGCCGCGCTGCAGCCGGCGGATTCCCAACCGGCCGGCCGAGTCCACACCGAGCCTGGCCCGCATTGACCGGGCGTCGACGCCTACTACGGCGTACTGTCGGCTGCCGAGACGCGAAGGGACAACGCGGATGAGGCGGCGAGCAGTGACCTCGGCGAGTGTGCGGTCAGTGGGCTACGACATGGCTAGCGAGACGCTCGAGATCGAGTACGTCAACGGCAGCGTCTACCAGTACTACGAGGTGCCGCAGCCGACGTACGCAGGTCTGCTGGCCGCACCCAGCATCGGCAACTACGTGAACACCCAGATCAAGCCGTACTTCGACGTCGCGGAGGTCTGAGCGACCCGAGGGTTTCCGCCGTGTCACCGGCGGGCACCAATGGGGAAGCACGGGGGTGCGTACTTGCCAGGAGGTGGACATGCGCACTCGTAGAGCCTCTACGACTGGTTCTCGCGTCATCACGATCGTTGTGGTCGTGTGGTTGTTGATCGGCCTCGCCGCGGCCGGCCAACGAAGTTATTTCAAGAACGACAATGCCAGCTGCGCCAAGGTCGGCACGATCGTGGTCACGATCATCGCCGGCCCACTGAACTACATCGGTGCCAACCCGAAGATCGACTGTGAGGCACCACAACCGTCCCGCTGACAGGTCGCACGGCTGCGGATGCTCCGGTATCCGCAGCCGTGCTGTCTGCACCGCGCCGTCGCTAGGCTCCAGGGCAATCGACCTGGGAGGCGACGGCATTGCTGGACGGACTGCGCGACGAGATCGAGAAGGATCTCGAAGAGTTCAAGGTTCCAGGGGCAAGTTGGGCGGTCATCGACAACGGCGAGATCGTCCAGCGGGGGAGCGCCGGCGTACTCGAAGCCGGTCGCGCCGATCCCGTCACCGGCGCCACGCTCTTTCAGGCTTGCTCGCTCAGCAAGCCGATCGCCGTGTTCGCGATGCTGCGGCTGGTCGATCGTGGCCTCCTCGACCTCGATGAGGACGTCAATCGGCGACTGACGTCCTGGCAGGTGCCGTCGGCTGGGGAGTGGCAGCCGATCGTCACGTTGCGGCATTTGGCGAGTCACAGCGCGGGCCTCACGGTGCCCGGATTCCCGGGGTACCGACAGGGCGCCGAGCTGCCGACACCAGTCCAGATCCTCGATGGCGTACGCCCGGCGAACACCTTCGGCGTGCATGTGGATCTCGTCCCCGGCACCCAGTTCCGGTACTCCGGCGGTGGAACCGTCGTACTCCAGCAACTCCTCGAAGACGTCACCGGTACGCCGTTCCCCTCGCTGCTGCGCGAACTCTTACTGGAACCGCTGGGCATGGATGCCAGCGATTTTGCGCAGCCGCTACCGGAAGAGCTCCACGACCAAGCGGCGACGGCACACGACGAGTTCGGACGCCCGGTCGCCGGCCGATGGCACTCGTACCCCGAATTGGCGGCCGCAGGACTGTGGACGACGCCGACCGATCTCGTCGCCTTCGCCCACGGTGTACGCGATGCGTACGTGGGGAGGGAGGGAGCCCTAGTCTCGCCCGATCTGGCGCGGGAGATGCTCACGCCCCAGGTCGCCATCGCTGACCCGTGGGACGCGATGGATGCGCTGGGTCTCGGAGCGTTCCTCGGCGACGGGGGCCGCCGCTTCGGTCACGGCGGATCGAACAAGGGCTTCAAGTGCTACCTGGTCGCGTACCGGGACACGGGGCAAGGCGCGGCCGTCATGACCAATGGGGACAACGGGAGCCATCTCGTCGACAGGGCGATCGCGCGGATCGCAAAGGATTGCGGGTGGGAGGGATACGCAGTCGAAGTCAGTGAGCGGACTGAGGTCAGCGAGGAAGTACTCCGGGCCGCGGCCGGGAGATACCGGCTGGGCGAGAGCCTGACGATGGAGGTGACCGCGTCGGATGGCGCGCTCGAGGTCGTCTTCGGACAGCAGCCGGCGCTGAGGTTCGCGACGCGGGGAGACGGCCGGTTCGCGGCGCGATGGGTGAGTTCGGAGCTGCGGCTGACTGACGACGGCGGTCTGGTCTTCGTCCAGGAGGGCGAGGAGACCGAGTGCATCCGGCTGAGCTGACCGGGCGGGAATAGGTACGCGGGGGAGCGGGTTACACCTGATGTCGTTCAGTGCAAGACCCCCGGGCCTCACACTTCGCCGCTACGAGCGGCCACTCGCCGAGAGGCGTCTACTGAGCGATGCGGTACTCGACGGGTGGGAGCCGGTACGCCGGCCTCCCACCCCTCGTTTGCAAGGGTTCGGCCAAGCTCCGGATCTCGATTTGCATCTTCACCGTGAATCTCAGTAATCTTCTTCTTGTTGGAGCGAGTGCGGGACGCGAAAGCGGCCGGTCGCTCCGAACTCCCCGGAAAGTCCTGGTAGCTGAAGCACGCCCCTGGCGGGTCTTCGGTTGCTGAGTCGCGGGGTGGCTGGATCGAAAAGGGCCGATTTGACTGGCCCGGAGCGAAACAGTAATGTTTGGCGGGTTGCCCCGGAGCTTGAATCGCAAGGTTCATAGCGCGGTGTGCGTCCGATTCTTGAGAACTCAACAGCGTGCCGAAAGTCAATGCCGAATTTGTTTTATCCCGTTTCACGGCATTGGGCGATCCTCTTCATCATGGGCCTATCTGGTTTGTGGTGTGGGTTGTTCTTTGTTTGTGTTCGGATTCCTTTGAGAAATTATGATTCAAGTCAGTTTGATTGTTTCTGAGATAT
>NZ_JBFBNQ010000009.1:0-450044 GCF_040687575.1 Kribbella sp. NPDC056861
GTGGTGGACACCATCCGCCCGACCGGCCGGGTCAACGAGGACGAGCACCCGGCCGGCAGCACCGTCCGGGTCGAAGCCCACGGCATGTTCGTCCTGACCAGGCCGCGACAGGCAGCACAGTGACGGCGATCCCGCAGGCTACCTATCGGCTGCAGGTCCATGCCGACTTCGGCTTCGACGCGGCGGCGGAGGTCGTCACCTACCTGCACGGCCTCGGGATCTCGCACGTCTACCTGTCACCGATCCTGCAGGCCGCACCCGGTTCCATGCACGGGTACGACGTGGTCGATCACAGCAGGTTGTCCGAGCCGGCCGGTGGGCGTCCTGCGTTCGACCGGCTGTCGACTCGGCTGGCCGACCACCGGATGGGGGCGATCGCGGACGTAGTACCGAATCATGTGGCGGTGCCGACGCCCGCACGGCTCAACGCCGCCCTCTGGTCGGTACTACGCGACGGCCCCGGCTCGCCGTACGCGGAGTGGTTCGATGTCGACTGGGGCTCGGGCAACCAGCCGCTGTTGATGGCGGTGCTCGGCCAGCGGATCGGCAAGGTGCTCGCCGACGGGGAGCTGTCGGTCGACGGCGACGTACTCCGGTACTACGACCACGAGTTCCCACTGCGTCCCGGCACCGAGAACCTGCCGATTGCCGAGCTGGTGACCGAGCAGTGGTACCGCCTGGCGCATTGGCGGGTCGCCGACGAGGAGCTGAACTACCGGCGTTTCTTCGACGTCGACACCCTGGCTGCTGTTCGAGTGGAGAACCAGGAGGTCTTCGAGGCGACCCACGAGCTGCTGTTCTCTCTGCTGCACGAGGGGAAGCTCAACGGCTTCCGGATCGATCACCCGGACGGCCTGGCCGACCCGCGGGGCTACCTGCGTCGCCTGGCCGAGCGCACGGGCGGCGCGTGGGTGGTGGTCGAGAAGATCCTCGAAGGCGACGAGGAGCTGCCGAGCGACTGGCCCTGCGCGGGCACCACCGGGTACGACGCACTCCTGCGGGTCGGTGGGCTCTTCGTCGACCCGGCCGGCGCAGCGCCGCTGTCTGCTTTCCACTCGGAGCTCACCGGCGAGCCGGCCGACTTCGCGCCCGTGGTGGAGCAGGCGAAGCGTGAGGTGGTCAAGCACGGCCAGTACGCCGAGGTGCACCGTCTCGTGGAGCTACTGGCTCGCATCTGCCAGGACGACGTGCGGCTGCGCGACCACACCCGCCGAGCCTTCCACCTGGTGGTTGTCGAGCTGCTGGTGAACTTCGACCGGTACCGGGCGTACGTAGTACCGGGGGAGCAGCCTGACCCGACTGCTGTCCGGGCGCTGGAGCACGCGACCGAGAAGGCTCGGCGCAACCTGGACGAGGACCAGCAGGAGACGCTGGAGCTGGTCCGTGACCTCCTGCTCGGCCGCGAGGCCGGTACTGCGAGCCGGATCGACGAGCACGCACGGCAAGAGCTGATCGTGCGGTTCCAGCAGACGTGTGGGCCGGTGATGGCGAAGGGGATCGAGGACACCGCCTTCTACCGCTGGTTCCGGCTCACGTCGCTGAACGAGGTCGGTGGGGACCCGGAGCACTTCGGGGTCTCGCCGGAGGAGTTCCACGCGTTCTCGGCCCGGCTGAACGATCGCTGGCCGCGGACGATGACCACGCTGTCCACGCATGACACCAAGCGGTCCGAGGACGTTCGGGCCCGGCTCGGGGTGTTGTCGGAGCAGCCGGCGGCTTGGACCGCGGCTGTTCGGTCGTGGCGCTCGATGGCCGAGCAGCACCGCGACTCGGAGCTGGACGGCTCCGCGGAGTACCTGGTCTGGCAGACGCTCTTCGGGACCTGGGACAACGGGCCGATCGCCGAGGACCGGTTGCAGGCCTATCTGCTGAAGTCGGTGCGGGAGGCCAAGCGGCGTACGACGTGGACCTCGGCGGACTCCGACTACGAGGAGCTGGTGGCGTCGTTCATCAGTGGCGTGCTCGGGGATCAGGCCGTGCTGGCTGCGATCGGCGAGTTTGCCGATGGGCAAGCGCAGTACATCCGGGCGGCGACGCTCGGGCAGAAGCTGGTGCAGCTGACGATGCCCGGTGTCCCTGACGTCTACCAGGGCACCGAGCTGGTAGACCTGTCGCTGGTGGACCCCGACAACCGTCGGCCGGTCGACTACGGGCAGCGGATCGAGCGGTTGGCGCATCTGGATGCGGGTGCCCGGCCGCGCGGTTTGGCGGAGGAGAAGCTGCTGGTGACGTCGAAGGCGCTGCGGCTGCGTCGACAGAACCCGGAGGCCTTCGTCGGGAGCTACAAGCCGCTGCCGACGTCCAGTGGACATGCGGTCGCCTTCGGCCGGGGTGACTCGGTGGTGACGATCGCGACCCGGTTGCCGGTCGCTCTGTACCGCTTGGGTGGCTGGGGCGACAGCACCGTCGTACTGCCCGAGGGGGACTGGAAGGACGTGTTGACCGGTCGCTCGGTGGGTAGTGGAGCGGCTCGGATCCATGACCTGCTGGACGAACTGCCAGTGGCACTACTCACTAGGAGCTGATGGGTTGCACACCTTCACTGTCTGGGCCCCTGCTGCATCTACTGTTTCGCTCGTTCTGGATGAGTCGCTGGAGATGGAGAAGGGCGACGGTGGGTGGTGGTCGCTGGAGGTGGCTTCGGCCGGGCATGGGACGTCCTATGCCTTCTCTGTCGACGGCAGCGACCCGATGCCCGACCCGCGGAGCCCCTGGCAGCCGGACGGGGTCCATGGACCCAGCCGGGTCTTCGACGCTTCTGCCTTTGAGTGGGCCGATGCAGGCTGGGCTGGGCGCGACGTACGGGGTGCTGTCTTCTACGAGCTTCACCTGGGGACGTTCACGCCCGAGGGGACGCTGGAGGCAGCTGCCGGGCACCTGGATTACCTTGTGGCGTTGGGGGTTGAGGTCGTCTCGCTGATGCCGGTGGCGGCCTTCCCCGGGCGGCACGGCTGGGGGTACGACGGTGTCGACCTCTACGCGGTGCACGAGCCGTACGGCGGACCCGCCGAGCTGCAGCGGTTTGTGGATCGCTGTCACGCGGTCGGGCTGGCCGTGTGTCTCGACGTGGTCTACAACCACCTTGGGCCGAGCGGGAACTACCTGGATTCGTTCGGGCCTTATTTCACGACGAAGCACACGACGCCGTGGGGTCCGGCGGTCAACCTGGACGACGAGGGGTCGGCTGAGGTTCGGCGGTGGATCTGCGACAACGCGTTGCGGTGGTTCGGAGAGTTCCACCTCGACGCGTTGCGGTTGGATGCGGTCCATGCGCTGGTTGACGACAGCCCGCAGCATTTGCTGGCACAGCTCGCTTCGGAGACTGCCGCTTTGTCTGCCGAGGTAGGCCGGCCGCTGGGGTTGGTGGCCGAGTCGGACCTCAACGACCCGCGCATGGTCGAGCCGGTGGCCGAGGGCGGGCTCGGGATGACCGCGCAGTGGAGCGACGACTTCCACCATGCGCTGCACACTTTGCTGACCGGCGAGCGAGCCGGGTACTACGTGGACTTCGGCGACCCGGCCGTCTTCGCCAAGACCCTGACCCAGGTGTTCCTGCACGACGGCTCGTACTCGACCTTCCGCGGGAAGGACTGGGGGCGGCCGGTGGATCGGGACCGGCACAGCGGCTGGGAGTTCCTCGCCTACACCTCGAACCACGATCAGGTCGGCAACCGCGCGCTCGGTGACCGGCCGGCGTTGACGCCTGGCCAGTTGGCGATCGGGGCGGCGCTGGTGCTCAGTTCGCCGTACACGCCGATGCTGTTCATGGGTGAGGAGTGGGGCGCCTCGACGCCGTGGCGCTACTTCACCGACCACACCGAGCCTGACCTGGCCGAGGCGGTCCGGGCCGGGCGGCGACGGGAGTTCGCGTCGTACGGGTGGGACGCGGAGGAGATCCCCGACCCGCAGGACCCGGAGACCTGGCGCAGCTCGGTGCTCGACTGGACCGAGGTCGACGCCGCGCCGCATGCCGAGCTGCTCCGCTGGTACCGCGACCTGCTCGCCCTGCGGGCCCGCACCGACGACCTGCGCAGCGGCGACCTGACCTCTGTGGACGTCACGTACGCCGACTCCTGGCTGGCCGTCCGGCGGGGGTCGTTGCGGGTGATCGTGAACCTCGACGACACCGAGGTGACCGTCCCGCTGACCGACGTACCGGGGTACCAGGTGATGGCCTTCGGTGACGCCGCGATCGTCACGGACGGTGTGCGTTTGGCAGGACATACCGTCGGCATTTACGCGAACTGAAACAATTTTCCGTGTCCGAATGGCGTAGGTAGTTCAAGAATCGCTTGTATTCGCCCCGGTCGGTGACGGACTGTAGAGAAGGTCAGCAGGGGCCGTAACCGGGGGGACGACCGGGAGGACACCTATGACTGTCGGAGGCGTTGACACCTACTACGACTACGAAGAGAAGCAGTGGAAGAGCAGGAGGCTAGGTGGCGGCCCGATCCGCCGCGGCCCGGTCTGCCCGGCCCCACGCTCCTCTGACTCATCACTAGCCGACCGCCGCCCCCGAGACCACCGCTCAGCCAAGGACACCAAAGTCCCCAGCTGACCACAGGGAGCCCGCCCGGGAGCAACGCCGGCCCCCGGGCGCCCAAGGGCCGCTGACAGAGGTTGTGAGTGGGACGTGTCAGCTGGTGGCTGCGGTGACGTCTTCGGGGGAGAGGTGGCGTAGTTCGTCGGTGGTGGGCAGGCGGCCTAGTTTGCGCAGGCGCTGGGACTGGGCCTTGCGGATGGCTTCGACCAGGCGGCGGGCTTCTCGGGCGTTGCCGAAGTTGGCGCCAGTGGCTGTGCGGTCGAAGTAGGCGGTCAGGGACGGGGCTGCCGCCGGGTCGAGGAGGTAGTCGCCTGAGGTGACCATGCGGGTGGTGATCAGCAGGAGTTCTTCGGCGGAGTAGTTCTCGAAGTCGATCGTCTTGGAGAAGCGGGAGGCCAGGCCGGGGTTGGCGTCCAGGAAGTCGTTCATCTCGCCGGTGTAGCCGGCCACGATGATGGCGATGTCGTCGCGGTGGTCCTCCATCAGTTTGACCAGGGCGTCGATCGCCTCCTGCCCGAAGTCGCCGCCTGAGCCGGCCGAGCGGGACAGCGTGTAGGCCTCGTCGATGAACAGCACGCCGCCGAGTGACTTCTCGAAGACCTGCGCGGTCTTCTCCGCGGTGTGGCCGATGTACTGCCCGACCAGGTCCCGGCGCGAGACCTCGGTGAAGCTGCCGTGCGGGAGCACGCCCAACGCCTTCAGGAGTTTGCCGTAGAGGCGCGCCACCGTCGTCTTACCGGTACCGGGCGCGCCCGCGAAGATCAGGTGGTGGCTCACACCGCCGATGCTCAGCCCAGCCGTACGCCGCCACTCGTTGACCTGGATCTCGTCGACCAGCGCGTGCACCTCGGACTTCACCCCGGGCAGACCGACCATCTCGTCCAGGTCGCCGAGCAGATCGTCCAGCGGGCCGCCGACCTCGGCCGGGCGGGCCGCGGCGCGTTCGATCACCTCGACCGTCGCGCCGGCCGCGATCGCCATCGCCGGCTGGCCGGTGTTGTCGCTGCGGCAGCCTTCGAGGGTTCCGCCGCAGCCGGGCGAGAAGGTGAACGCCGACCCGCGGGTGTCATGGACGCTCACCCGCCGGACGATCGGCGTACTGCCGTGCGCGACCCCGACCCCCTCGGCGCCGGTGGACGAGATCTCCGTGTCGGTCAGCTCGGGGCGGCTGTACTGGTACACGTAGACACCACGCCCGCCGCACGAGCTGATCGTGCAGCCGCGGATCAGCGGATCGGAGCCCAAGGCAACGACTATCCCGTCACCGGAGATCTCGGAGACCTCGGTGTCGAGGATCCGCCCGCTCGCGCCCTCGACCACGATGCCGGTCTCCGCGCCGCGGACCGTGCACCGGTCAATGGTGAAGGCGTTGCTCGCGTGCACCGAGATCGCCGGCCGGGTCCGGCTGCGGACCGTGCACTGCTCGATGGTCAGCACGGTTCGGTCGACCGACACCGCGAGGCTGTCACCAGCCCGTACGTCGAGCCCGCGCAGCGTCAGCTCGCCGTCGACGGCCCGCAACGTCGGCCACTCGGCTCCCTCACCATCCAGTACTACGGTCGCCCCCGCCTCGGCCTGCAACGTGATCGACCGGCCGTTGAGCTCGAGCGTCTCGGCGTACGTGCCGGCCGCGATCGCGACGGCAGCCCCGTCCGGCGCATCCAGCAGCGCGGCGCCGATCGTCGGGTAAGCACCGGGCCGATCAGCGGCGACCGTGAGCACCCGGCCGGTCCTCAGTGGGCCGGGCGGCAACGGACCAGGCATCAGCTCGCCCGGTCGAGCAGCCAGCCACGGTCGGCGGCCTTGACGCCGGCCTGGAAGCGACTGCGCGCACCCAGCCGGTTCATGATCTGCGCGACCATCCGGCGCACCGTCCGGACCGAGATCCCCAACTGGGCGGCAGCGAATTCGTCGGTCGCCCCCAGCGCCAGCAGCCGCAGCATCTCCTGCTCGCGCAGCGAGAGATCGGTGCCGACCGGGATGTCGCAGTCGGCCAGCGGTACGGCGTCGGGCCAGACCCGCTCGAACAGCTCCGTCGCAGTGGTCACCACGCTGTGCAGGCGCAGTACTGCGACGCTGCCGTTGGCCGTGTCGGCCGGGAGGACCGCGATCGAGTTGTCGATGATCAGCGCGTTCATCGGCACCAGCGGGACGGTACGGACGGCTACACCCGCCAGGGACATCGCCCCGAGGTGCCGGCACAGCGTCGGCGCGGTACGGGCCGTGTCGGGGTAGATCGCGCGGTACCGGATGCCCGGGCGCACGTCACGCGGGCCGAAGGCCGGGCCGCTCGGGGTCAGGGTGCTCATCGCGATCACCGAGTCCTGGGCGTCGGCCAGCAGTCCGGCGATGCCGTCCTGGGCGGGGACCTGGTGGAAGCCGGTGGGACGGCTCAGCAGAGTGACAGTCATGAGAAGGGGACCCCCAGAGGTAGCGTGGCGGCGACACCGGTGGTGTGCCGCCCGTCGAGGCGTTCCGGCTCCACTCCGAACGAGCGGGCCAGCGTGGTCAGGACGGTGATGGCTGTGTCGAGCGTCGCCGCGTGGGCGGCGGCGATGCGGAGTACGGCGTCGTGGAGCGCGGGTTCGTGGGTCTCGGCGGGTGCCGTGACGGTGACGGCCAAGGTCTGCGCGCATCCGGTGCCGGTGCCGAGCAGCGTGTCGACCAGTGCCTGGGCAGTGGGCCGGGGCAGTTGGGCGAAGCCGTTGAGCCGGATGCAGACTTGCAGGACAGGTCCGGCGGCCCAGGTCGTCCAGCGTTCGCGGATCTGCCCCCGGCCGGCGTTGGCGTGCGCCAGTGCGCCGATCGACGCCAGCAGGTCGGACTCGTCGAGCGGCATGCAGTCGATCTGCTCCCGGTCGAACCGGCGTACCAGCCGGCGGACTGTGTTGGCCAGCACCTGGCTGAGCTGCTCGTCCGTGGCGATGTCCGGGGTTCGGGAGGCCGCCACTGCGACCCAAGCGCGCTGGGGCTGACTCTGCTTGGTGCCGGTGTGGACGACGAGCTGCACCGACACACCGACTGGCTGCTCGTCAGCGGAGTCGGCCAAGGAGCTCAAGCGCGGCAGTAGCTGGTGCTGCGCGTCGGAGCCGACTCGGAGCGCCACACTGGACCCTGCAGGCCTGCTGAGTACGCCGTACGGCTGCTCCCGGACGGTCAGCTCCTGAGCCGAGGTGCGGCCGCAGAACACGCTGACCAGGTTCATCGCCGGGTCGCCGGCCAGGTCGAGCCGGCGATGACGGAAGAGGAAGCCGAGCAGGATGCCGGCCCAGCGATACAGCCAGAGCCCACGGATGCGTACTGCGGTCAGGAGAATCAAGGAGACGGCTGCCAGCGCCGTGAGGATCAGTACCAGCCGGGAGCCGGCTGTAGCTGCGCCGACCGCCACCAGGGCGATCTGCCAGCAGACGATCTGTCCCACTCGGATCGCTCGCTCGGGGAGCTCTACCGGGTCGACCGTGGGTTCCTGCGTCACGGGCGGGTTCACCAAGTACGAGAGCTGAGCCGCAGCGACTGGAGCAGCTGCCGGTGCTGCCACCGGTGGCGCGGAGCGTTGCCGTAGTACTGCGGCGCGGGCGAGCGGAGTACCGACTGCAGTGGCCGTTGGTACTGCGGCCGGCGCGGGCGCGTACCCGACCTCCTGCCCGGGTGCGGGGGCCGCCGCGGCCGGGGGCCTCATGCGACCCTCGGGTTCTTGGGCGAGATGGCCACCAGCTCGTCGTCGGACGCGAAGGCCGCGTGGTCGCGGACCACGGGGTGTAGGGCGAAGCGGCCAGGCGCCGGCTCGGAGATGAGGTGCCGGTCAAGCAGTTCGTCGAGCATCGGCTCCACCTCCAGCTGGTCGGCATCGAGCAGTCGAGCGGCCCGGCGTACGTCGAACTGAGGGGTCAGACTCAGCAACCGGTACAACCGGCGCACCGGCGCCGGCAGACCGTCGTACGTCGTGTCGAACCGGGCGAGGGTCGCAGCCAACTCGCGAGCCCGCGCGGCCCGATCGTCCAACCGGCCCAGCAAGCGGGCCGCGGTCCACGGCTGCCGGTCACGCACCCGATCGGTCAGCTCCCGGATCGCTCCCGGGTGCCCGCCGCACCAGCGCAGAATCTCCTCGTCCGCCAGCCCGTCGGTCTCCCGATCGGTCAACGGCTGCAGACTGATCGCCAGGTCGCGATCCAGACCGGCCAGCCGATTCCTGCTGGTCGACAGCACCAGCGAACCAGGTGCATTGGGCAACAATTCTCGGACCTGAGCCACGTCCAGCACGTCATCGAGCAGCAGCAGGACCCGAGGCGCGATCTGACGCCACAGCGTCGCCAGCTCATCAGTTGCTACGGGCAACGGACCGCTGAAGCCGACCCGCCGGATCAACCGGCCCAGAGCTTCGGAGGTGGTCAGCTGCTCGCCGCTGCTCGCGCGCAAATCCAGGGAGAGCTGTCGTTCCAGCCCGACCGTCGCGGCGGCTTCAAGGGCGAAGGCGGTCTTGCCGATCCCCGGCATTCCGTCGACAGTCACCACAGCAACGCCAGTGGTCGCGGCCAAGCCGCGGATCGCGGCGAGTTCAGCCGCCCGGCCGACGAAGCCCGCGATCCGCGGGGGGAGGTCGGACTGGATGACCGTGGCTGGAGCTGTGGCGGGCTCCGCAGCCGCCGGAGCAGGGGCTTCCTCGTTGAGGATCTCCTGGTGGAGCATGGTCAGTTCGGCGCCGGGCTCGATGCCGAGCTCGCGGACCAAGGTGGTGCGGACCCGCTGGTACGCCGCGAGCGCGTCGTGCCGGCGGCCGGTGGCGCGGAGCGTGGACATCAGCTTGGTCCACGCGTGTTCGCGCAGCGGCTCTTCGTCGGTCAGCGCGCGGAGCAGCGCGATCGCGTCGGCAGGGCGGCCCAGGGCGAGGTTGGCGTCGGCCAGGTCTTCGCGCAACGAGCGGTGCAGCTCGGTCAGCCGGTCGACCGCGGTCGATGCGTCGGCGGTCAGGCCGTCGTACGGGCAACCGCGCCACAGGGTGAGAGCGCGATCCACCACAGCGGCAGCCTCGCCAGCGGCGTTGTCGGTGAGCAGCCGCCGGGCCTCGTCGGACAGCGCGGCCGCGACGTCGGCGTCCAGCTCACCGGGCAGCACGCTGACCCGGTACGCGCCTGGACGGCTCTCGATCCGCTCGTCCGGAAGCGCCCGGCGCAGCTGCCAGACGTAGGTCTTCAGGTTGCGCTGCGCCGACGCCGGCGGCTCGCTACCGGACCAGACCGCATCGATCAGCTGGTCGGTGCTGACCCAGGCGTTCCGGTGCAGCAGGAGCAGCGTCAGCATGGTGGCGGGCTTGCCGCCGCAGACGTCGATCGGGGTCCCGTCGGGTCCGTCGACCTCGAGCGGGCCCAGCACCCGGAACGCGATCCGGGCCGGAGTGTGCGCTGAGTGACCGTTCATGACACATACGATCCGTGTCGACGATGACATTTCGATGACACAGAGGACCCAGCGTGCGGGTATTGGTGGTAGAGGACGACGAGGACCTGCGGATCGCGGTTTCCGCCGGCCTGCGATCAGCCGCGCTCGCGGTCGACAGTGTCGGCGACATCGCGGCGGCCGACGAGGCGTTGTGGGTGAATTCGTACGACTGTGTGGTCTTCGACCGGATGCTTCCGGACGGCGATTCGATCGTCTACATTCGCAGTCGGCGGCAGGAGGGCTGGGCGGTCCCGGTGCTGTTCCTGACCGCCCGCGACAGCCTGGCCGACCGCGTCGACGGGTTCGAGCACGGCGGTGACGACTACCTGGTCAAACCGTTCGCGGTGGCCGAGTTGACCGCCCGCGTGCTCAGCCTGTGCCGCCGCGCCGGGACCGGCCGCCCGCCGGTACTCCGGTACGCCGACGTCGAGGTGGACACCGGCCGCCGGGAGGTCCGCCGGGCCGGCGTCCTGCTGACCCTTACTGCGAAGGAGTTCTCCGTGCTGGAGTACCTGATGGTCCGGCCGGAGCAGGCGGTCTCGCGGGCAGCGCTGATCGAGCACTGCTGGGACGCCGCGGCCGACCCGATGTCGAATGTCGTCGACGTGACCATTCGCCGGCTCCGCAACAAGCTGCGCCAGCCCGAACTGATCGAGGCGGTCCGCGGTCGCGGCTACCGGCTGACCACTGCCGGTGGTGCCGGATGAGGGGCCCGTCCGTCGAGCGGCTCCGGCGGCTGCGCTGGCGGCTGACCGCGATCTTCACCGTGATGAACTCGATCGGCCTGGTCGTGCTGGCCCCGCTGGTGATCATCCTCGACACCGACCGCCGTATCGATGCCACCGACAACAGTCTGCGGGTGGTCACCGCGCCGGTCCTGCGGCTGCTCACCGACACCGGCGCCATCAACGCCGACCGGGTGAACGGCGACACCCTGGCCAACGACTGCCCGCAGTTCGTCGTACTGGCCGGTGGGGCGACGCCGTTCGCCAAGATCGAGAGCCGCAAGAAGTGCGCGCCGATGGACGACGCCGAGCTCACCGCGATCGCCACCGACGCGGTGTCGAGCGGCCAGCGCCGGGTGGTCAACAGCACGGCCAGCAACGGCGACCAGGTCCGGGTGCTGGCCGAGCCCTTCCTCGCTGCCGGAGGCAACAAGTACGCGGGCGCAGTACTGGCCTGGACGGATCTCAAGCGGCAGAACAGCGAGCACAATCAGCTGGTTCTCGTTGTCCTGTTGAGCTGCGCCTTCCTGCTCGGCGCTGCTGCAGTCGCCGGCTACTGGCTCTCCGGCCGGGCGATCCGGCCCGCGATGGCGGCTCTCGAGCAACAGGAAGTTCTACTCGCCGAGACCGCCCACGACCTCCGTACGCCGGTAGCGGCCCTGCGCGCCTTGGCAGAGACCGCCGCCCAGGATCCGGCCCAACGCGCCGAGCTGCTGCCTCGTACCGTCCGGCTGGCCGGGCGAATGGGCGACATCATCGACGGCCTGCTCGTACGAGCCCGGCTGGCGGCCGGTGTCGAGCAGCTGACCATGCAGCCGGTCTGGCTCGACCAGCTGGTGGCCGGTGTCGTCGAGGACACCCCGGCCGGGGCGGCCCGCATCTCGGTGGTCACCGCGCCGACGAAGGTCCGGGCCGATCCCGTCCTGCTACAACGGGCCATCGGCAACCTTCTCGACAACGCCATGCGGCACGGCCGGGCGCCGGGCGCCGACCAGGCGATCGTCACCGTGACGGTCGCCGACGGCCGGGTGACGGTGGCCGACCAGGGGCCGGGCGTCGACCCGACGATCGGCGAGGACCTCTTCGAGCGGTTCAGCAGCGGTGGTGGGTCATCAGGGCTGGGACTGTCGATCGTCCGCTGGGTCGCGCTGTCCCACGGAGGCGACCTGAAGGTCTACAACGCCGACGAGGGCGGCGCCATCTTCGAGTTCCGGATCCCGGCGGTGCCCGAGCCCTAGCGGCTGGATCGGTTCTGGATCGGTACTGGACAGCCGGAGTTACCGTGAATGGGTGAACGCTGTCTCCGAGCTGATCGGTCGCCTCCGCCGTCGCGGCGGCACCGTCGGCGCGCGGGACCGGCGCGGCCGGGTGGCGCTCGCCGGCGTCGTCGCAGTGTGCGTGACGGTGACCGGGTTCGCCGTAACGGGGGCAGGCACTGCACCGGCCGGGATGAAGTTCGTCCAGTCGGGCCACCTGATCTACAACAGCACGCTGCGGACCGTCTTCCACCTGGACGGCGGCACGAAGAACATCGACGGGCGGGTGCCGGTGCCCGGCGCCGCTCCGGGCTCGCAGGTGGTACAGACGGACAAGAGCGGTTTCGTGCTGGCCGAGAACGGCACGATCGAGTTCGGCAAGTCGGATCTGCAGGTCGCCGACCCGTTGCCGGTACCGGCCGCTGGGCGTCCGGTGGGCCTGGAGGCCGCCGGGGCGGCGTACGCCGTCTATCGGCAGGCCGGGAAGATCCAGCGGTTCGGTGAGAAGCCGGCGGCGGCGTCGATCGACGGCGTGCTCGGTCAGCCGGTGGTGACCTCGACCGGGACGCTCTGGGTGAACCGGGTCGCCACTGGCGAGATCTGCCGGCTGCCGTTGCAGGCCGATCGCCTTGCCTGCGGTGCGAAACTCGCGGCGGGACACACCGGAGTGCTGACCTTGGTCGGTGATCAGCCGGTTGTGGTGGACCTGACCGCGAAGGAGCTGCGGGCCGTCGACGACGACGGTCTCGGGCGGGCGGCGACGTTCGCCCAGCTGGACGTCTCCCCGGCCACGCTGGTGGCGCCGAACGACCTCAGCGGCCGGGTCGCGATGATCAACCCGGACAAGGGCCTGCTGCAACTGGTGGACGCGGCATCGCTGACCAGCGGCCGGACCCCGGCGCCGCCGGTGGTCAAGAAGCTCCGGCCGGGCAAGTACGAGCAGCTCGCCTCCTCCGGTGACGGTCTGGCGTTGATCGACACCACCACCGACACGTTGATGACGCTGGATCGCAACGGCGACGAGCGCGCGCTGCGCAGGATCCCACCGCCGTCCGCACAGGCGAAGACCGGCCCGGAGGATCGGTCCGTGCTGTTCCGTGGCGGGGATTCCCGCCTGTACGTCGACAGCCGGGCCGGCGAGCACGTGATGGTGGTCGACCTCGACGGTGAGGTCACCGACGTCGACGTGTCCGGCCAGGTCGACAAGCGTGGCGGCCGGGTCACCCCGAAGCCGGTCGAGCCGCCGAAGAGCACGCCACCGCCGGTCGAGCCGCCGCCCAGCACGCCATCTGGCCGGCCAAGCAGCAAGCCGACCGAGCCGCCGGCCAGTACCGAGCCGCCGGAGCAGGGCCTACCGGAGCAGCCGACTGACCCAGCCACTGAGTCGACTGAGAGACCGTCAGCGCCGACGACCAAGAACCCGCCGCCGACCAAGAATCCGCGGCAGACCAAGCCGAGCGTGCCCGCTGCCAAGCCGAGCACGCCGCCGCCGACGAAGCCACCGGTGAAGCCGAGCACGCCGCCGACACAGCCCCCAACCACGAAGCCCCCGGCCAAGCCGAGCACACCGCCGCCAACAGTGCCCCCGCCGACGAAGCCGCCGGTTGTCGCCGGAAAGCCCGGTGCCCCGGGCGGCGTCACCGGCAGGGCCGGCGACGGCTCAGCCGTAGTCAGCTGGACCGCGGCCGCCCCCAACGGAGCGGCAATCACCTCGTACGTCGTCAGCTGGCCCGGTTCCAGCCTTACTACCAGCGGCTCCACCCGCACTGCCACGGTGACCGGCCTGACGAACGGCCAGTCGTACGTCTTCACAGTCCGGGCGGTGAACAGCGCAGGCAGCGGCGCAGGCGCCTCCACCGCACGGATCACACTTGCGGCCGCCCCCGGCCAGCCAGCCGGCCTCACCGCGACTGCAACCCCCGGAGCCGTGTCGTTGGCGTGGAACCGTCCAGCGCTCAACGGCGGAACCCTCCTGCACTACACCGTCACGCAGGGCGGCACGGTCAGGCAGACCTCGTCGACCAGCTACCAGTGGACCGGCCTGACCAACGGCCGCAGCTACACCTTCGAGGTACGAGCGGTGACCAGGACCCCCGACGGACGCCAGTTGACCAGCGCCGCCGCGACGAGGTCCGCTACGCCGCCGGCACCCAAGCCGCCGCCCGCGACACTCCAGATCAGTCACGGGGACTCGACCGACAAGACCGACTCCAACTGCCCGAAGGGCGAGTCCGGGTGCGCGTACATCCACCTGCGCGCCCGCAACCTGCAGCCGAACACGACCTACACCTTCCGCGCCTACGCCAGCGGGCGGGGCGAGATGCACAAGGGCGGGTACCAGCTGAGATCCGATGCCGACGGCACGATCGAGATGGACAAGTTCCACAACTCGGCAGTCGGTCAGGAGATTCACGTGACGATGGACGGCCCAGGTGGCCTGGTCACCTCGAACTACCTCACCTGGCCGGACAGCTGAGCCGGAAGAACAGGCAGAATCCGGGTGACTGGACCGGATTTGGACGCGGACTGTACCCGGTGTGATCTAGCCTCGACGTGTGAAGCCGCTCACGGTGCCGAGTCGTCGCTTCACGCCGCGTGAGCCGGGCTCGACCCGGACCGGACGGCGTGGGCGTACCGACGGCTGGCGTTCGGAGGGCTGGCGCCCGCGGGCCGCGCTCGCCGCGGTGGTGGCGGTGTGCATCGTCGTCACCGGAGTGGCCGTCGCGGGCGCGGGCAACGCCTCGCCCGGACTCAAGTTCGCCAAACACGGCCAGTGGATCTACAACAGCACCCTCGGCACGATCTTCCACGTGAACGGGTCGACCAAGAACGTCGACGGCCAGGTCCCGCTGCCGGGCGCCGGTCCGGGCACCCAGATCGTCGAGTCGGACCAGAGCGGGTTCGCGCTCGCGCAAGGCCGCATCTACGAGTTCGGCAAGTCGGACCTGCGGGTGCTCGACCCCCGGCCGGCGCCGACCGGCGAGCAGGCTGTCGGCCTCGCGGCAGGTGGCGCCGTCTTCGCGATCTACCGGCAGCAGGGCAGCATCGTGCGGATGGGCGACCGGCCCGCCGTGGAGAATCCCGGCGTACCGCTCGGTCCGCCGGTTGTCACCGCCGCGGGCACGCTGTGGGTGCACCGGACGGACACCGGCCAGCTGTGTCAGTTGCCGGTCGACGCGGATCGGCTGTCCTGTCCCGCCAAGGCGCCGCAGGGTCATACCGGCGCGCTGACGCTGATCGGTGACGACCGGGTCGTCTTCGTCGACACCACCGGCAGCGCGATGTACGGCGTGGACGAGGACGGGCTGGGCCGCCAGGTCGCGTTGCCGATGCCGCAGTTGCCGGGCAGTTCGGTGATCGCGCAGAACGACGTGGCCGGCCGGGTCGCGATCGTCGACCCGCAGCGCAATGTGCTGCACCTGATCGACACCGCGCAACTGACCACCGGCAAGCCCGACGCGGCGCCGATCGAGACGACGCTGAGCACCGGCCGGTACGACCGGATCGCCTCGTCCGGCAACAGCCTCGCGTTGATCGACGACAGCACGGACACCTTGGTCACGGTCGATCGCGACGGCCACGAGAAGGCCAAGCGGCAGATCCCGCCGCCGTCGAAGAAGGCGGTGGTCGGCAAGGACGACCACTCCGGCCTGTTCCGCGGCGGCGACACCCGCCTGTACGTCGCGAGCCGCTCCGGCGAGCAGGTGATGGTGGTCGACGACAGCGGCGACGTCACGCCGGTCGACACGGGCAGCCCGCTGCCGGAGAAGCCGAAGCAGCCCAAGCCCGAGTCGAAGCCCACCGGCAAGCCGACCCAGCGCCCGACCCAAGGACCCACGCAACAGCCGACCCAGCAGCCCACGCAGCCACCGGCCCAGCAGCCCACGCAGCAGCCGACCGAGGAGCAGACCAGGCCGCCCGAGCAGCCGAAGCCGCAGAACCCCCGGACGAGCAAGCCGCCGAAGCAGACCGAGCAGCCCACCCAGCCCACCGCGAAGCCGACGACCACCAAGCCGAGCAGCGAGCCGACCAAGCCGGCACCGCCACCGAGGACGACCCCGCCGCCACCGCCGCCCACCAAGCCGGCAGTGCAGGCGGGCAAGCCGGGAGCACCGCGCAGCGTGTCCGGCAAGGCCGGCGTCTCCTCGGTGCTGGTCAACTGGGAGGCGGCCGCGGCCAACGGCGCCGCGATCACGGCGTACCAGGTCAGCTGGAACGGTGGCAGCCGCTCATTGCCGGCGACGGCACGAAGCATCAATGTCACCGGGCTGACCAACGGCACCGCGTACACGTTCACCGTGCGCGCAGTGAACCGCGTCGGTGTGGGTGCGGGCAGCAGCACCGCGCGGCTGGTGCCCGACGGCGGTGCGCCTGACGCGCCGGCGGGCTTCACCGTCACGGCCGGCAGCGACCGGGTGACGATGAGATGGACCCGGCCCGACCTGCACGGCGGCACGCTGCGCGGGTACGACGTCGCCGTGAACGTTGTCCAAGGCAACGGTACGAGCAAGGGCGAGACGGCGACCACGACCAGTCACACGATCACCGGGCTGACCAGCGGAGCGACGTACCGGGTCACCGTGCGGGCTGTCGTCACTGATCCGCAGGGGCGGCTGGTGACCGGCAAGATCGCGAGCCGGACGGTCAAGCTGGGTGGCGGCGACACCGGCTCGGATGCGAGCTTGACGGCCTCGCGAGGTGCGGACACGACCCATGGTGACGGCGGCGAGCGGAGTTGCGAGCCGCCCGGCTGCGCGTTCATCAAGGTCGTCGGCAGAGGCCTGAAACCCAACACCGCCTACTTCTTCCAGCCGTTCACCACCGAGTGGACGCCGTCGAACCCCGGCGCATCCCTGACCACCGACTCGTCCGGCAGCATCGTGATCGACGACCGGTTCGCCACCGACGCCCCGGGCCAGCAGGTCTGGGTGGTGGCCACCGCGGACGGCGAGACTCCCGTCACGTCCAACAAGTTCACCTGGAGTAGTTGATGAGTGCAACGATTCCCCCCGGCGAGGCGTACCGGCTGGTCGCGGACAACCTGCAGAAGGTGATCCACGGCAAGCCGGAGGTGGTCCGGCTCGCGCTGACCGCGCTGTTCGCCGAGGGGCACCTGCTGATCGAGGACGTGCCCGGCCTCGGCAAGACCACGCTGGCCCGGTGCATCGCGCGCAGCATCGACGCGACCTGGAACCGGATCCAGTTCACCCCCGATCTGCTGCCCGGTGACATCACCGGCGTGATGGTCTACCACCAGGGCAACGAGTCGTTCGAGTTCCACCCGGGCGGCATCTTCGCCAACGTCGTGGTCGCCGACGAGATCAACCGCGGTACGCCGAAGACGCAGTCCGCGCTGCTCGAGGTGATGGCCGAGCGCCGGGTCACGGTCGACTCGATCACCCGCGCGGTGCCGGACCCGTTCCTGGTGATCGGCACCCAGAACCCGATCGAGATGGAGGGCACCTACCGGCTGCCCGAGGCGCAGCTCGACCGGTTCCTGATGCGGATCGAGATCGGCTACCCCGACCACGACGCCGAGGTCCGGATCGTGCTCGGCGACACCGGCCGGATCGGGCCGGACTCGCTCAGCCCGGTGATCGACGTCCCGGCGCTGCGCAACGCGATCGCCGCTGTCCGCTCGGTGCACGTCGACCCCGCGATCAGCTCGTACGCCGTGAAGCTCGCGTCGGCGACCCGCGAGCACACCGCAGTCCGGTACGGCGCCAGCCCCCGCGGCAGCATCGCGCTGGTCCGGGCCGCCCGCGCGTACGCCGCCACCGACGGCCGGGCCTTCACCACGCCGGACGACGTCAAGCAGATCGCCCTCTCGGTGCTCGCCCACCGGTTGGTCCTCACGCCCGACGCCGAGCTGAGCCAGCGGCCGCCGTCCTCGGTCGTCGACGAGGTGCTGGCCGCGACCCCGGCGCCGACCGCGAGCGTCGGCTGACCCGGCGGCGCCTGGATCGGATCTGTACCTGAGCTGGACACGGGGGTCCTACTTTGAACGCCATGAAGGCTGTCACCGCTGTACTACGCCGAGTGGTGCCCGACCGCGAGCAGGCGCCTGCGGCCGGAGTCTGGCGTGGCCGGGCAGCGCTGGCCAGCGTGGTCGCTGCCTGCATGACGGTGACCGTGATCGCCGTGTCCGGGACCGGGACGAGCAGTGCCGGGACCAAGTTCCTGCACTCCGGTCACCTGGTCTACAACCGGACCCTCGGCACGGTCTTCCACATCAACGGTGACACGAAGGCCGTCGACGGCCAGTTGCCGGTCCCGAGCGCCGGCCCCGGCACCCGGGTGGTGGAGACGGACAAGAGCGGCTTCGTGCTGTCCCAGGGCTCGACCACTGAGTGGTCCAAGTCCGATCTGCGGGTGGCGGACCCGCTGCCCGCGCCACCGGACGAGATCCCGATCGGCCTGGAGGCGGCCGGCGCGGCGTACGCGATCTATCCGCAGTCGGGCAAGATCAGCCGGCTGGGCGAGAACCCGGCCGCGATCGTCGCCGACGGTCAGCTCGGCCAGTCGGTGGTGACCGCGGACGGGACGCTGTGGGTGCACGGACTGTCGTCCGGGCAGCTGTGTGAGCTGCCGCTGGACGCGGCCCGGCTATCCTGTACTGCGAAGCTGCCGAGCGGGCACGTCGGTTCGCTGACCCTGGTCGACGACCAGCCGGTGTTCGTCGACACCACCGCCCGGGAGATGCGGGCCGTGAGCAAGGACGGCCTCGGCCGGGTGGTTTCGCTCAGCGGACTGGAGATCGCCCCGGGTGCGATCGTCGCGGCCGACGACGTGGCCGGCCGGGTGGCGATCCTCGATCCCCGCAAGAACCTGCTGCAGTTGGTGGACACGGCCGGTCTGACCAGCGCCGATCCGGCCGGCAAGCCGGTGGTCCGGCAGCTCAAGCCCGGCAAGTACGAGCAGCTGGCCTCGTCGGGTGACGGGCTCGCGCTGATCAACACGGCCGACGGAACCCTGGTGACGCTGGACCGCGACGGCGTCGAGCAGACTGCCCCGCGCAAGATCCCGGCGGCCTCGAAGCAGGCCGGCGCCGATCCGGCCGACCGGCCGACGCTGACCCGCGGGGCGGACTCGCGGCTCTACCTGGACAGCCAGGCGGGCGAGCACGTAATGGTTGTCGATGGCAACGGTCTGGTGACCGAGGTGGAGGCGACCGGTCCGGCGAAGAAGCCGGCCGAGCAGCCGACCCCGGTCCCGCCGAAGCCGTCCACCCCGACCGTGCGCAAGCCGGTCGTGCCCGTGACACCCCCTTCGCAGCCGCCGACGCCACCCCCGGCCGTCCAGCCGACCGAGCCGCCGGTCCTTCCGACGAAACCGACGAAACCGACGAAGCCGGTCGATCCGCCGAAGACCCAGCCGGTGGATCCGCCGAAGACCCAACCGGTCGAACCACCCAGCACCCAGCCCGTCGTCCCACCGCGGAAGAGCACCCCACCAGTCGTGCCGCCGACGACCCAGAAGCCGCCGGCCCCGAAGCCCTCCACCCCACCGTCACCGAAGCCCTCGACTCCGCCGCCGACCTCGGTGGCGACCAGGCCCGGCGCTCCCGGCGCCGTCGCCGCCAGGGCGGGCGACGGATCGGCAACGGTGACGTGGAACGCGGCGCCCGCCAACGGCGCGGCGATCACGTCGTACCTGATCTCCTGGGCCGGCGGCAGCAAGCCGGCCACGGCCTCGGCCCGGACGGCCGCCATCACCGGCCTGACCAACGGCAGCGCCTACACCTTCACCGTGCGAGCGGTGAACCGCGTCGGTACCGGCCCCGGAAGCTCCAGCGCACGGATCACCCTCGCGGGCGCGGCCGACGCGGTGGTCGGGCTGAAGGCGACGCCGTCGACCGGCGCGGTCACGCTGTCGTGGAGCCGGCCGAATCTGAACGGCGGTCAGCTGATCCGCTACGGCATCAGCCAGGACGGCGATCCGAAGAACACCACCGCGACCAGCTACCGCTGGGCGGGGTTGACCAACGGCAAGCGCTACACCTTTGCGGTCACGGTCGTCACACGAGCGCCTGACGGCCGGATCCTGGTCGGTGCGATCGCCACAGTCAGCGCGACTCCCAGCGCGGGCGGTGGCGCCTCGACGCTGACGATCAGCAAGGGCACCGCGGTGAACAGCGATCCGGACGTCTGCGAGCCGGGGAAGTGCTTCAACATCCACATCCGCGCCACCGGGCTGCAGCCGAACACGGAGTACATGTTCCAGGGGCACACCACGAACTACGGTGAGCTGCACAAGGAAGGCCCGGAAGGGATCACGTCGAACGCCCAGGGAGTGATCGACGTGCAGAAGTTCTACAACGACGACACCGAGGGCCAGGTCTACGTCACCGCGACCGGACCGGGCATTCTGCCCAAGTCCAACACCCTGGACTGGTGAGGTAGCGATGCGACTGACCGGGCGTGGTGTGGCGGTACTGGTGGCATCGATCGCCGCGTACGTGCTGGGCGAATTCGGCGGCTACCCGTTCTTCCGGGCCCTCGGCGGGATCGGCCTCGGCGCGTTGATCGCCGCGACCGTCCTCACCGTCCGCCAGCCGCACGTGTCGGTGCAGCGAGGACTGACCCCGGACCGGGTCGAGCGCGGACGACCCGCCCTCGCGACGCTGCGGGTCCGCAACACCGGCTCCCGCTGGCAGCCGGCCTTCACCGCTCACGACTCGGCCGGCGCCGACCGTCAGCTGGTCCGGATCCGCCGGATCGCGCCGGACGGTGAAGCGACGTACCGGTACGAGCTGCCGACCTCGCGTCGCGGCCGGATCGAGGTCGGTCCGCTCACCCTCGAACGCACCGACCCGCTCGGCCTGGCCGTGAACCGCCTGCCCACCGGCGAGACCGCCACCCTGTGGGTGCATCCCAAGCGGCACGCCACCCGCACCGTCGTGGCCGGCCGGCCCCGGCACCACCACGTCGGCCGGACCGCGGACGACTCGCTGCGCGGCTCGTCCGACCTGCGCGACGTCCGCCCGTACGTCGTCGGCGACGAGGTCCGGCACCTGCACTGGAAGGCGACCGCCCGGACCGGACAGCTGATGGTCCGCGACTTCGTCGACCCGGACCAGCCCAGACTCACCGTGCTGCTGGACACCCGCGCCGAGTCGTTGCCTGAAGCAAGCTTTGAGGAGGCGGCCGAGGTGGTCGCCTCGATCCTGTTCGCCGCCTCGATGGCCGGCCACCGGTGCCGGCTGCTGACCTCGGCCGGCGCCGACCTGGCGGCTCCGGGCGGCGCGCTGGCCTCCCGGCAGTTTCTCGACGAGCTCTGCATCGCGACCCGGACGGAGGACCGCGTGGGGCTGCTGCCCGCGTCGCTGACCAGGGGACCGTCGAGCGGTGGAGCGATCGTGGTCGTCACCGGAGTCCACGGGACGGCCAGCGATCTCGCGCCGCTGCTGGTCAGGTACAGCTCGGTGACCGTGCTCGGCCTCGGGCCGGTGCACGGCGTCGCGCCGATCCTCGGCGCGCGGGTCATCCTGGCCCCGGACGCCGCGGAAGCATTGCAGCAGTGGAGCGGGGTGATCGAGTGAGCACCCGTCGCCGCACGCTGGCGGTGCTCGGCTCAGCCTTCGTCGCAGGCCTGTGCTTCGGACCGGTCTTCGGCGTGACCTCGTTGCTGCTGCCGGTGGGCGCGGTGTGCCTGGTCGCCTACCTGATCACCGAGCTCTGCCGTGCAGTGCCGTCTTTGCTGACCTGGCGTCCGATCCTCGTCGTGCTCGCTGGGGTCCTCGCGATCATCGAGACCGTACTGCGAACGACGACCGTGGCCGGCCTGCCGACGGCCGAATCCGTGCGAGCGCTTGGCCGCGGGCTGACCTCCTGGCAGCTGACGCTGGAGTCCACCTGGCCCGCCAGGCCGGACGCCGATCTGGTGCTGTTCATCCCGCTGCTCGTGTTGCTGGCCTGCCTGCTGGGTCTGGAACTGCTGGATCGTACTCCGCCGCTGACCGCCATGCTGCCCGGTCTCGCAGTGGTCGGCATCAGCCAGCTCTACATCGCGCTGACCGGCGGCATGGCGGTATTGGTTGCCCTCGGCTACGGTCTCGTGGTCGCCGCGCTGTTGCTGCCGGATCGAGCTGCCCGCGACGACAAGGCCCGGAGTACCGGGTCGCTGACGCCGTTGGCGGCCGGGGCGATCGTGACGGTGATCGCGGTGCTCGGCGGCTTCGTGATCAGCGCGCTCGACTTCACCAAGCACCAGCCGTACACGTTGCAGCAGGCCCAGAGCGCGGCTGCTCCGCGGGCCCGTCTCACCAACCCGCTCGACGAGTTGGCGGGTCGGCTGAGTGTTGGCAACAAGGACAAGGTGGTCTTCCGCTACCAGTCGCCCGACCCGGTCGGTCGCTGGCGGCAGGTGGCGCTGGACGACTTCGACGGCGCGAACTGGACGACGAGTCATCCCTTCCTGCGGCTCGGTTCGGAGCTGCCGCCGGGGCCTGACGTGACCGTCGATGTGACCAAGCAGCAGGCGAAGGTCGAGTTGCTGGGACTCGCCGGTCCGTGGCTGCCTGGGCAGCTTCTCCCGTCGTCGGTGAGTGGTGCGGTCGAGCCGCAGGTCGAGCCGATCGGCGGCACGCTGCTGGTGCCCGAGGCGCCGGACAAGTACGACCTGACTTGGTCCAAGCCGGCCGTCGACGCGAAGTACCTGCTGCAGGCCGGTGTCGACGCGGATGCGCCCGGTGGGCTGGGAGACCTCGGTTCGGTGCCCAATGAGATCCCTGCGCTGGCTGCGACGGCTCTGGCCGACCGGCGAGCTACCTTCGCTACGGCGCTGGCGCTGGAGACCTACCTTCGCAAGCAGTACAAGCTTGCTGTTGGTCAGCCCCTCCCCACCGGGCACGGGTGGCCGCAGCTGAGCCGGTTCCTGGTGGACAAGGAGCCGGGGACCAGCGAGCAGTTCGCGGCCGCGTACGTCGTACTGGCTCGGCACAGTGGTATCCCGGCTCGGCTGGTCGTGGGCTTCCGTGCGCCGGCTAAGGCGGATGCAGACGGCTGGTACACGGTGCACAACGGCGATGCGCTCGCTTGGCCCGAGGTGGCGGTCGAGGGCGTCGGGTGGTGGCCGCTGGACCCGGCAGGGCAGGCAGAGGTGGGCAAGCCGGTAGTGCCGGGTAGTGACACGGACGTGACGGATAAGGCGCGCGCCGAGGTGCCGCCGATCAACGAGATCGAGGATCCGGTCGTACCTCCGCCGGCCGCGGATCCGGAACAGGACCGGGACTGGGGTGGGCTGCATGTCCCGCTGCTCGGGGCGTTCGTCGTACTGGCGTCGCTGCTGCTTCTGTGGCTGGTCGGGGTGCCGCTGCTGAAGTTCGGCCGTGCTTGGCGGCGTCAGCGGCGTACTGGGACTGCTGCTGTTGTCGGGGCCTGGGCGGAAGCGCGGGACCGGCTGCGGGCCCATGGCGTCGCGGTGACATCGGGTATGACGGTGCGCGACCTGGCTACGGCTTCAGCCGATGTAGCTGACAACCAGGCTCGCAACGGGCTGGGCGTTGTTGCCGAGGCGGTCGATCAGGCGCTGTGGTCAGGTGGGCCGGCGGGCGAGGACCTGGGGAGGTCTGCCTGGGCAGGCGTTCGCGAGCTTCGCCGCGGTCTACGCACTCGACCGTGGCAGGACAGGCTTGCTGCGGCCCTCGAAGTACGCAGCCTGATCTAGCTGCGTCAGCCGCGGTGCTTGCCGGACACCGTCGTCCGGCTCTCTACCGGGTGCACGGCGATGGCCGCCTCGGTGGCGTCGCGAGTGGTCCGCTCGCACAGAGCCGCCAGCCGGTGGAGCTTGCGGACGTACGACTGCGCCTCGCGCCGGGTCTTCCGGTCGGGGGCGACCGCCTCGTTCAGGAAGGTCCGGACGGCGATGGCTGCGGCCAAGGCCGCCTCGGTGAGTTGCAGGGCCGCCGTACGGAGCTCCTGAGCCTTGGCCGCGGCGGCGAACTCCAGCCGGGCGGTCGCAACGGAACGTTTGGTCGGATGGGCCCGGACCTTCGCCGGCCCGGTGCTGACCGCGAGTTGCTGCAGGAGCTCGTGGGATGCCGAGATTCTTCGATGGCAACGGTCGACTCTTGCCGCCGCGTCGTCCCGGTAGCTGGCGCGCATGGGGGCACAGTAGTGCCGATTTCCGGGCCTGCTGACCACTGGCAGGAACAGGACTCAGTTCTGGCAGGTGGCGCCGCGGATGGGCTGGGGTTTGCTGACGTAGATCGCGGTGGCATCCGTGCCCTGTACTTCGAAGCAGTACTTCAGGCCGGGAATCACCTTGACCGTCATCGAGGTGCCCCGGCCCTTGTACGTCGTCTGTGCGCCCTTGCCGCCCTGCTCGGCCAGGTAGACCGCGTAGACCAGCGGCTTGGAGCTGGTCCACTCGAGGACCACCGAGGTCCCGTTGTCCTTGGGCGGCTTGAGTTCCAGCCGGACCGCCGGCACCGGTGACGACTCCGTGGCGGTCGGGACCGGGATGGGTGGCGTGGTCGGGGCCGGCGCCGGCCCGGCCTGCTTCGGCTCGGGCTGCTGCATCATCACGGGCACGACGGCCAGCAACGCGACCACAGCCGCTGCCGCGATCACCAGAGACTTGGACGGCTTCTTCCACTGGCGACCGGCCTTCTTGACCGACCTCTTGATCGGTGCCGGTGGCGGCGGGATCTGGGCGACCCGGGCCGTCGCCAGTTCGTCGCGGAAGTCGTCGAAGTCCAGGTCGTTGCCGGCCTCGTCCGGAGCCAGCAGCAACACCTCCAGCGCCCGAGCCACCTCGGCGGCGTCCGGGCGTTCGAGCGGCTCCTTGGCGAGCATGCGCTGGAGCAACTTGGTCAGTGCCGAGGGAACGTCTGGTCCCGACACCGGGGGCGCGGGCTCACGGAGTACTCGGAGAACGACGTCGTCGAGGGTCTCGCCGGTCCTTGTGGGGAAGGGAGAACTCGCGGTCAGTGCCAGCTGGAGCACGGCGGCCAGACCGTAGACGTCCGCCTGCTCGGAGAGCTCGCCGTCCCGCAGTACCTCGGGCGCGGTGTAGGCCGCGTCGACCATCAGGTCCCGGGGGAACCGCAACCGCAGCGAAGTACCGAAGTCGCTCAGGGCGGGTTGCCCCGACGCTCGCTCGAGCACGTTGGCCGGCGTCACGCCGCCATGGACCAGGCCGAGCTCGTGCGCCTCCGCCAGTACCGACGCGAGGATCTGGCCGAGCACGATCACGTCGCCGATCGGCAGCGGCCCGCGGCTGACCAGATCAGGCAGCGATTGCGGGCAGAACTCCATCCGCAGTCCGGTCCTGCCGTCGGGCAGTTCGTCGAGGGAGTCCACCAGCACGATCGACCGCGCCGACCGCAGCCCGGCCAGCTTCGCCTGCTCGGTCTCGATCCCGGCGTAGGTGCGGCGATCCAGCGGCTGCGGGTAGACCTTCACCGCCGTGGTCCGCCCACCAGCGGGTGGCGCCATCAGGAACACCGACGCGACCGGCCCCTTGGCCCGGGGCACCAGCGCACTGAGTGAGATCTCTGCCATCGCGGTACTCATCTTCGCATCCAGGGGGCGGACCGGCCCGTACTCCGCCTGCCGGTCATCCGGTCACGACCATGTCCAGGTAGGCGCAGCCGCTCGCGATCAGGGGCCGAAGGTCGCCCAGCACCTCCGGGGCGAGCTGGAGCGCGGACGTCGTACGGCCGGCAGCGCTCGTCATCGTGGCGCGGAGTTCGCAGCTGTGCCACAACGTCGGGACGACCGAGCCCCACTGCCACAGCTGATAGGTGCTGGAGTCGACAGTCGCGGCGGCGCCGTGGCCGGGAAGGCCGATCGAGTACCGGTCCGGCCGTTGCCGGGAGTTGCCCAGGCCGACGAACAGCACACCCAGCCGGTGGGTCCGGCAGAACTTCTCCTCGTCGTCCACCGAGGTGATCAAGCCGGCCGCTGCGAGAGTGCCAAGTCGATCGGTGACGGCTTCTTCACCAGGTCGGAGCTCGCCGGCCCGGCGGAGTACGTCGGCCTCGGTCCAGGCAGCCTTCCCGTTCTCCGGTACGCCGTGCGCCAGCGCCCACAACGCGAACGCGTCCTCGTCGAGCTTGTGCTGACGCCAGCCGACCCGGACCGTGTGGATGGCCCGGCCGTGGTCGACCCGGGCTCCGGTGTAGTGACCGACCGGGAAGATCGGCGCGGTCATCCGGCGAGCTCCCGGCGATCGAGATAGGCGGCGCGGGAGCACAGCAGGCCGTGCACCGATCGCAGCAAGCCGGCCAGCACGCCGCGAGGGTCGACCTCCTGCGGCGCGGTCACGCCTGACCGCCGGGCGACCTCGGCCGCGTCCTCGCAGGCGAACCACAGATGCGGGGTCAGCTGCGCCCATTCCCAGACATCGAAGACCGCGTCCGAGACCTGCAGGACAGGGCGGCCGTAGAGCCCGATGGTCTGCAGCGCCGGCTGTTCCGGATCAGGGCCGAGCCCCAGCATCAGGGGCACCAGTTGATGCTGCCGGGCGAAGTCGACGGCGGCGTCGGCCTCGGGGAAGACCTCGGCCAGCAGCCCGTCGGCGATCAGCCGGTCGGTGATGGTCGTGACGTCCGCCGCGGACAGCTCCAGTTCGGTCGCGTCCCGCAGTACGGACGAGCGGGTCGCCGGGGCCTGAGCATCGGTGCCGTGGGCAACCAGCCAGACGATGTACTCGGGTTCTCGCAGCTCGGCCAGGTCCAGTCCGGCGCGGATCTGATGACACCCGCCGCCGGCCGCGTGGCGCGCGCCGGCGTCGTGCCCGACCGGCACCAGCAGTGGCTCGGCTGTCATCACCGGTACCTCCTCTGTCATCGGCCGAGCGTAGGCGCGCGGAGCCGGGGCCTGCGGCGGACGGCAGGAAAAGGCCAGCCGGCCCCGGGCGCGGGCCGGACGACGGAGGCTGGGAGAGCCGAAGAGCAAGAAAAGAAGGGCGCCATGAACATCACCGGTCTCCTCCGCGTCACCATTGCCACCCCTCAGCGCCGGCTGGACCTGGCCCTGCCCGAGCAGTCCTCGGTCGCCGAGGTGCTGCCCGGCGTACTGACCAAGGCCGGTGAGCAGCTGGCCGACGAGGGCGCTCCCGGTGGCGGCTGGGTCCTGCGCCGCGCCGACGGCACCGAACTGGTCCTCGGCCGGAGCCTCAGCTCGCACCGGATCCGCGACGGAGAGATCCTGCACCTCGTCCCGCGCCGGCTGGAGTGGCCCGAGCTCGAGTACGACGACCTGGTCGACGCCGTCGCCTCCGGGTCCGGCCGGCTAGGCGCGGTCTGGTCGCCGTGGCACACGAGGATGGCTGGTCTGGTGTGTGCGGCGGTCGCCTTGCTGGTGGTCATCACGACCGTGCTGCGACTCGGTGCGCCCTGGCAGGAGCCGGCGGGCTGGCTGCTGATCACCGCCTTGCTGCTCGTCGCCGGGGCGGCGACCTTGGCCAGAGTGGTCGGTGACTCGGGTGCCGGCGCCATGGTCGGTGGCATCGGCCTTCCGTGCGCGGCACTCGGAGGAGGGCTGTTGCTGGCTGGTACGGAGAGCTGGCCGGCGATCGGCGCGCCGCAGGTACTGGCTGCCAGTGCTGCTCTGATGCTCGCCGGTGCGGGCTGCTACCTCGGTGTCGTGGACGGCGCGGTCCTGTTCGTCGGCGCTGTCAGCGTCGGCGTTCTCGGCGTACTGGGAGGGTGGGTTGGTACGTCGGCGGCGCTCGACGGGCCGGACGTCGCAGCGATGCTGGGCGCTCTGCTGCTGGGCTTCTCGCCACTGTTCGCCTCGCTGGCGCTGCGGCTCGGGCGGCTACCGATGCCGATCCTGCCGCGTACTACGGCCGACCTGGTGCGCGACGATCCGCTGCCACCCCGCAAACACGTGTACGGCGCTGTGGTCCGCGCCGACGGGCTGCTCACCGGGATGCTGGTCGGGCTGATGGTCGTACTGTCCACCTGCCAGGTCCTGCTGGTGATGGCCGAGACGCGGTCGGCGACGATCCTGGTCTGCCTGCTGAGCGCCGGGGCCTTCCTGCGAACCCGGTTGTATCCGATCGTGAAGCAGCGGTTGTTGTTGCTGATCCCCGCCGTAGTCGGCGGTGCTGGTCTGATCCTCGGTCCGTTGACCCGGGAGCTGGTCGATCCGGTCGCGGTGATCGCACCGGCCGTGCTGCTGCTGGCCGCGCTCGCGGTCTTCTTCGGCCTCCGCTACAGCGGCCGGCGGCCGAGCCCGTACCTGAGCCGGTACGCCGAGATCCTGGAGGTCATGGTGACGCTGGCCGTGATCCCGGTCGCGGCGGCGGTACTGGGTCTGTACGGGACCGTCCGGGGCTGGGGAGGCTGAGATGGCGACCAGGAAGGATCAGCTGCAGGCCCATCAGTTCTCCGTCCAGCGGATGACCTCGGCGCTGGTGACCCGGGAGACGGATCCGGAGCAGCCGCCGTTCAAGCGGCCGTTGTCGGCGGCGTTCGGCGGCGCGGCGATCCTCGTGCTCGCGCTGGTCGTGGCCGGCGTCTACGGCTTGGTGGTGCCCGGTGGCAGCAAGGCCTGGAGCGGTGGCGATGTCGTCGTGGTGGAGAAGGAGACCGGGACCCGGTTCGTGTACGTCGACGGCCATCTGCACCCGGTCACCAACTACGCCTCCGCTTTGCTTGCCTTGGGCAAGTACGGCGAGGTGCGCCGGGTGTCGCGCCGGTCGCTGGCCGACGTACCGCGCGGATCGCTGATCGGGATCAAGGACGCCCCCGACGCGCTGCCGGATCGCAAGCGGCTGCTCACCGGCGGCTGGACATTGTGCTCCGAGCCTGCCCTGGACGCCAGCGGCGCGGCCACCAGCGAGTCGGTCCTGATGGTCGGGTCGCAACCCGGCCAGGACCAGCCGATGGGGGACTCCGCGATGCTGGTGGCGGTGATGGAGACCGGCGATCAGTACCTGATCTGGAAGGGCTACCGGCACCGGATCCAGAAGTCGGACACCACGACGGTCGGGCTCGCGCTCGGGTCGGAACCGTGGGCCAGGGTCGGCGCGGCATTCGTCGCCGCGCTGCCGGACGGCGATCCCATCGCGCCGATCAGCAGCGCGGACGTGGGCAAACCGTCCACCGCCGTCCCGGATCGGGCGGCCACCCGGGTCGGGCAGCTGTTCGTGGTGGCCACGTCGAGTGGCGCTCAGCAGTACTACGTCGCGCTGAAGGACAAGCTCCGGCCGATCACCGCGCTGCAGTACGACATCCAGCGCGCGTACCGTCCGAACATGGCGGCGTACGGCGGCAAGGCGCCGGTCGCGATCCCCCTCGGTCTGCTGTCCCTGGGCCGCGCCGAACCGCCGTCGACCCGAGCCGACGAGGGCCAGTCGCCACGCTCCCGCCCGCAATTCGTTGCCCCGCGCAACGGTCAGGGCACGGTCTGCGCGACGTACCGTCCTGGCGACACCGTCCCCACCGTGGCGATCGACGCCTCGATGCCGTCCCGCGACCAGGCCACCATGACCATCAAACGCGGCAAACTGGGCACCGCCCTGGCCGACCGGATCCTGGTCGAGCCCGGCGCCGCCGCAATCGTCGAAGCCATGCCGTCGAACCAGGCCCAGGCCGGAACCATCTCCATCGTCACCGACCTCGGCCGCGCCTACCCGCTGGCCGACCCGGCGCTGCTGGAGACGCTCGGCTACGCCGACGTGCTGCCGCTGCGAATCCCCGCCCAACTGGTAGCCCGCATCCCTCAGGGCCCTGGTCTGGATCCCGCCGCCGCAGTACAACCCGTCGCCTGATCCACCAACTGTCAACCAGACAACGAAGAACGGCCCGGCCATCTCAGATGGCCGGGCCGTTCCTTTTGCCGCGCCTGGATCGGCGGCCAGTTCAGACCCCGGGGAGGGGGGTGTCCCCGGGGCCCGAACCGCTCAGGTGGCCAGGCGGCCGGTCCGCTTCTCGGCGGCCTCGGCTTCCTCGACCTGCCAGAGCTCCTCGTCGAGGAGCTGGATGGTGTCGACCTTCTCCCGCTCGTCCTTGCGACGGCGGCTTGCGGCCGGGATCATCGGGAAGCCGCCCGGCAAGGACTTGCCGGCCTTGCCCCGGAGGCCGAGCGGGACACCTGGCGTCTCGTCGTCCTGTGACTTGCGCTTGCGGTTGACCGGCCGGATCGTTCCGGCGCCCGGCTTACCGGCTCGCCCTCCGCCTCCGCCGCCTGCGGCACCGCTGCCCGGCGGCATCATCGGCGGTACGCCGCCCGAACCGGCGCCGGCGGCCGTAGTACCCGATGTGGTTCCACCGAGCCCGGCCGGTGCGCCTGGTGCTCGTCCGGTCGTGGGCTGGGACGGCGCGCTGGTCTGATCGCCGGCGCGTGCAATCGGCTGGTCGCCACGCAGCTCGGTACCACCCGGCTTCGCCAGGTCGGTACCACCGATCTGCGGCAGGTTGAGGTGACCACCACGCAGGCTCTTGCCGAGCCCGCCGCCGCCGACTCCACCGCTGCCGTGGCCACCGCCTGCGCCGTTGCCCGCACCGGGGAGGGGCGGCAGCGCGGGCAGCTTGTTGTTCGGCCCACCGGGCGGGTTGATCGGCGGGATCAACGGGGGGAAGCTTCCCGGCCCGGTGGTCGGGAGACCACCCGGAGGGATCGGCAAGCCGTTCGGACCGGTCGGCAGTGTCGGCAGGTTCGGGTTCGGCAACGTCGCCACTGGTGGCAGCCCGGCCAGACCTGTGCCGCCAGGGCCAGTCGGCAACGACGGAAGACCTCCTGGCAGGCCACCACCAGGGAGCTCCGGCAGCTCAGTGTCCGCGCCGCCGGCTCCACCTGCGCCTGCTCCACCAGCATCTGCGCCACCTGCACCGGCACCACCGGGGCCGGCTCCCGCTTCGCCTGCACCGCCCGCGCCGCCACCGCCCGCGCCACCGGCTCCAGCCTCACCGGCGCCAGCGCCGCCTCCACCGCCGCCTGCTCCACCGGCTCCAGCACCGCCACCACCAGCGCCTCCGCCGCCGCCCGCACCAGCGCCACCAGTACCGGCGCCACCTGCCCGAGCACCCGGCTGGCCGCCGGCATTGGCACCAGGCCCCTGCCACTTCATGCCCTGCGCAGTACTGACGATCTGAGGCCCGGTTCCCTGGTAGATGGTGGCAAGCAAGTTCAGCGCCTGCCCCAGCTCCGCCACTGTCGGACGGATCTGCTCGACGTACTGTTGCTCGATGTCGGCCGCGCCGACCGTCGCGCCAGGCTCGGAGGCCAGCGACGCCGCGATCTGCCGGGCCGTCTGGATCTGCTGCAGCGCCGTCCCCTTGATCCGGTTGGCTTCCTGGCCGGTCCTGGTGATGTACTCGATCACCGGCCCCAGCAGCGTCGCCACCCCACCGCCTGCCGCTGGACCCGCGCCACCCGACATCCGCCCACCGGCGTCGATCAGGGAGTTCGACGAGCGGTCCACCGCGGAGCTGAACAGCGAGGAGTCGGCCTGACTGCGCCAGGCCGACAGCAGCTCCGCCGAGTTCTTCCGCAGGTCGCCGGCCGCGCCGATCGTTCCTTGCCCCGCTCGCGTCCACATCTCGCGAGAGGTGTTGAGCGGACCGACCAGCTGCTGCTCCTCCGCGGCGACGGTCGCCAGTGCGTTCACCGCCGTCTCGAGCTGGTCGAGCGTCGTGGCGGCGGTCACGCCGTACTTCGCGTTGTAGTCGGCCATCAGTTTCCTCCTGCCTGGCGCTGCAGAACGTCCGGCCAGTTGAAGATAGGGTTGACGGCGGCCGGGGTCTTCCCCGGTTGCAGCAACGCGTTCATGGTGGTGTTGTTCAGCGCGATCAGGTTGTTGTACTCCTGGCTGATCGCACCGACAGCGGTCTGGTACCCGTGCAGTCCCTCGGACGTCTGGCTCATGAACTGCGCCAGCGTGTCGCGGGCCTGCCGCTCCTGGGTCATGAACTGCCTGCCCTCCTCCATGGCGCCGGCCGCGGCCGGTGACGCGGACTTGTCCGCCGCGCTGCCCATGCTGGTGTCGAAGCCACTGACCAGTGCGGCCATCTGTTGATCGAAGTTGGTGAACTGCTCGGTCGCGGTAATCTCGATGTCGGCCATCGAACCTCCTTGTGATGGTGTGCGGACGAAGCCGCACCTGAACCTCTTGTCAGACGGCCGGATCCAGGTCGGCCGGCGGATGCGTCAGCTGGATCAGCTGGGTACTGCCTTGACGGTTGACCAGGAAGCCGCGCCCGGGTGGCAGCGGTTGAGCCCGCAACCCGCCCAGCAGCAGGCCTTCCTCCCGGCTGCCGGACAGCAGCAGGCCAGGGGACCCGACATCGCGGATCTTCGCGAGTACGGGCTCGAACAGCCCCCGCATCGCTCCACCCGTCCGCCGGGCGGCGTACACCCGCAGTCCGATGTCCGCTGCCTGGGGGATGTACGGCAGCAGCGGCATCAGCGGGTGGCCTTCGCCGGACGCGACCATGTCGTAGTCGTCGATCAGTACGAAGACATCCGGTCCCTGCCACCAGGAGCGGTCCCGCAGTTGCTGCGGGGTGACGTCCGGGCCGGGCAGGCGCTGGTCCAGGATCTGTACCAGCCGATTGATCAGGCTCGCGGACACCTGGTGCCCGGTGCCGTAGCCGAGCAGGTGCTCGCCCTCGACCGAGCCGAGCAGGCTGCGCCGGTGATCGATGACCAGCACACAGGCCTGTTCGGGCGTGTAGGTCTCGACGATCCGCCGATGCAGGGTCCGCAGGAAGCTGGTCTTTCCCGACGCGGCGTCGCCGAGCAGGATGAAGGTCGGATTGGTCACCGGGTCCAGCAGCACGGGTTCGAGACTGCGCTCGGCGACACCGACCGCGAGCCCGGCTTCCCGGGAGCTGGCGCCGTTTCCGGCCTCGTACGGTACGTCGGTCGGCAGCAGCCGTACCTCTGGCGCTGTGACGTCAGGCCACGCGGCGGCCACCGTCCGGACCAGCTCCGCGGTACCGACGGAGACGCGCTGCTCGCCGTCGGGCTCGGTCAGCCGCGGCGCGGCGATCAGGAAGTTGTGTCGCCCGGTGGAGATACCGCGTCCTGGCGCGTGCTCCGGTACCAGCGCCGCCGCCCGCCGGTCGACCATCGAGTCGATCGGGTCACCGATCCGCAGCTCGAGCTTGGTCGAGCACAGATCGCGGATGTTGGTCCGCAGGTCGAACCAGCGAGCGACCGTGATCATCAGGTGCACGCCGTAGGCCAGCCCGCGGGTGGCGATATCGGCCAGCAACGGCTCCAGGTCGTCGAAGTCGTTGCGGATCGTCGCCCAGCCGTCGATCACCAGGAAGACATCGCCGTACGGCAGGTCGGCCAGCTCACCCTGGCGGCGGCGCTCGCGATAGGTCTCCATACTGTCGATCCGCAGCTTGGCGAACGACTTCTCCCGCTCGGAGATGATGCCGAGCACCTCGATCACACTGCGCCGGACAGCATTGACGTCCTGCCGGCCGGCCACCCCACCGACATGCGGCAGATCCTGTACGCCGCTAAGCACACCGCCACCGAAGTCCAGGCAGTAGAACTGCACATCGCGCGGCGAGTGGGTCAGCGCGAGTCCGCTGATCAGGGTGACCAGCGCCGTGCTCTTGCCGCTCTGCACCGACCCCGCGATGGCGACGTGCCCACCACCGGCGGACAGGTCGATCAGCAACGGGTCGCGGCGCTGCTCGAGCGGCCGGTCCACGATGCCGGCGATGGTGGTCAGCCGGCCGGGTTCGAAGCCCGGTACGGTCGGGCCGCCCAGGATGCCCGGCAGCACCGTGCCGAGCGCGGGCGCCTCGTCCAGCGGCGGCAACCAGATCTGGTGGGCCGGCGTTCCCTTGCCCTCGAACCGGTCGACCAGCACGTCCATCAGGCTCTCGCCGATCGTCTCGTCGAAAGCGCCGTCGGGATCGGCCGTCGTCTCGTCGTCCTCTTCCTCGACCGCCGCGGCGACGTACCCGGTGGAGTAGTCGAGCAGCTCGACCGTCTGCTCACCGTTCAGCGGCAGCATGCCCGCAACCGGCCGGCGATGGACCCCGGAGACGTACGCCGACCGGAACCGGTCCATCTGCTCGGTGCCGACCCGCAGGAACCCGTGACCGGGGGCGCGCGGCAGGTGGAACGCGTCGTTGACGCCGAGCACCGTCCGGCTGTCGATGTCGGAGAACGTCCGCAGGCCGATCCGGTACGACAAGTGGGTCTCGAGGCCACGCAACCGGCCCTCCTCCAGCCGCTGGCTGGCGAGCAGCAGGTGGACGCCGAGCGACCGGCCGACCCGGCCGATCTGGACGAACATGTCGATGAAGTCCGGCCGCGCGGTCAGCAACTCGCTGAACTCGTCACAGATGACGAGCAAGGTCGGTACTTCGTCCAGCGGGGCGCCGGCGGCCCGGGCCTTCTCGTAGTCACGCAAGGAGGAAAAGTTGCCTGCGGCCCGTAACAGCTCCTGGCGACGGAGCAGCTCACCGTTGATCGCGTCGGCCATCCGGTCGACCAGGTGCAGCTCCTCGGCCAGGTTGGTGATCACCGCGCTGGTGTGCGGCAGCTTGTCCAGCCGGGTGAAGGTCGCACCACCCTTGAAGTCGACCAGTGCGAAGTTCAGCGAGCGCGGCGGATGCGTGATCGCCAGCGCCAGCACCAGGGTCCGGAGCAGTTCGCTCTTGCCGGAGCCGGTCGCGCCGATCAGCAGACCGTGCGGCCCCATCCCCTCCTGCGCCGACTCCTTCAGGTCGAGCTCGATCGGCTGGCCGTCGGCCCGCAGCCCGAACCGGACCCGGAGCCGGTCGCGGCTCGGCCGCGGCAACCAGGTGTCGTCCGGGTCGAAGTCGAAGGGGTCTCCGAGGTCCAGCAATTCGGCCAGGCCCAGGTCGGCGCTCAGCGGTTGTTCGCCGTGCGCGCCCGCGGTCAGCCGCAGCGGCGCGAGCTGCCGGGCCAACCCTTCGGCGGTGACCAGATCCAAGGTGTCGGCCTGGCCGATCCTCTCCGTACCGTCCATCGTCTCGGCATCCAGGTCGCCGTCGGCCGACAGGTCGAGGCTGATCGCGCTGGGGTCGAGCGCACGGGGCGGCGGGAAGGTCAGATCCAGAATGGTGACTCCGTCGAGGCCTGCCCCCACCAGCAGATGGTCCGAGCCGTCCGCGTCGCCGCCGTCGAGGATGACGACCACCTGCGGCCCACGGGTCGAGCTGGCGAGATCGGGATCGAACCGAGGCCGGTCGGCGAGCAGGTCGTCGAGCATCGCCTCCAGTGCGGTGATGGAGCCGGCGATTAGACGCAACGGCCCGAGCGCGTCGGTACGCTCGGGATGCAGGGCGTGCGGCAGCCACTTCACCCAGTCCCAGTCGTCGCGCCGATCGGCGCCGGCGCAGACCGCGATCCTCAGGTTGTCCGGTGCGTGCAGGGCGGCCAGTTGGGCGACCATGGCCCGGGCCAGCGACTGCGACCGTACTTCGTCACCGGGCAGGTAGATCCGGGCGAATCCGGTCACCGCGATCGCCAGCGGCAGGTTGGACACCGTCGCGTACGTCGAGACGAAGCGCCGCAATGCCAACGCAGAAAGGGGTTCCAGCCGCTCCAGCGGCTGGGTGTCCGGCGGCACGATCGCCGTCATCGGGCCTTGCCGGCCGATGCCGATCCGGGTGACGCCGAAGTCCGCGTCGTCCGGCCGCCGCTCCCACAGCCGGTAGCTGCCGGCCAGCGCCCACAACGAGCTGGGATCGGGGTGCAGGTAGTGCAGCGTCTCCCGCTGCTGGTCGATCGCGCGCCCGAGCCGCAGCCGTTGCTGAGCCAGGTGGCGCAGGTAGGTCCGGCGGGCCTGACCCATCTCGACCTTGCCGGCGCCGGTGCCCCGGTTGAAGATCGCGAGCACGATCATCCCGATCATCGCCAGCCCGAACAGGCCGAAGATCACGTACCGCAGGCTGCTGGCGATGCTGCCGGAGAACATCAGCATCATCGCGCCCATCATCGCCACCATCGGCAGCACCATCAGCATCTGCGCCCACTGCCGGCCACCGGCCTCCGGTACCTCGGGCGGTGCCTCCAGCAACAACTCGCCGCCCGGCAGATCGGGCGCGGGCCGCCGGGTCGGCCGCCGGACCACCACTGTTGCCATCGTCAACCTCCACGAGAGTTCGCTCCTCATGGATCATCACGCTCCCGCCGCGGCGCCGACCGGGAGTGGCAGGAAGGTGTCGTCCGCGGTGGCACCGGGGCAGCGCTCCCTACCTTGGCGAACAGGTATCACTATCGGAAAGGAGCAGAGGATGAGCGACTTCATCCAGGGTTTCACCGAGAACATCGCGCACCACGCGAACGTCACCTCGGTCTACGGCCAGGACCTGTCGGGCAACGCCAGCCGTACCGCGGCGACCACGATGGACCTGAACGGGTCGTGGCGTGGGCCGGGCTACAACGCCGCGTCCACGGTCGGCGAGAACTGGCAGGGCAACGTCCGGCCGCACCACGAGCGGGTGAACAACCGGTCCACCAGCATCGGCCAGATCGGCAACCACTACGACACCCACATCAGCAACGACGTCCAGACCATGAACGGGCTGGGCGGCTCGCTGACGGCCTGACCGGCCGACCGAACACCATCAGAGAGGAGCAGGACCCATGCCAGAGCTTTTCCAGCAGTTCGGTGGGATGGCGGACTCGGCCTCGGCCATGACCAACATGTCCAGCCAGCGTCAGCTCTCCGCCGAGGACCATCTGCGGGCCAGCCAGACGTTGCACGAGAACGCCTGGATGGACGGCGCCGGTGTGGATGCCGTCTCGGCCATCCACCAGGAGGTCAACGGCACCCTCAACGCTGCCGAGCACCAGCAGCGCCAGGGAACGGCGTGGAACCAGTGCGCCGCCGACGGCCAGAGCACACTGGCCACTTGCCGGGGGATCGCCGCCGGCATGTGAACCATCAGCAGAACAAGAAACCCCGGCCAGAGACCACTGGCCGGGGTTTCTTGTCGTCTGGGGGCAGACGAGGTCAATCGGGCTGGGCGTCAGTCGGTCTGGGCGAAGAGGCGTTCCGGAGGCAGCTCGGCCGCGACCGGTTCGCGTCGTTGCACCAGGCAGGATCTGCCCGCCTGCCAGCGACGGCGCCGGCCGCCGACCAGCATCGTGGTGAGCAGGACGATCAGCGCAGTACCGGCCACGGCCATCGCGGTCATCCAGCGCGCGTCGAGCCCGGCAGCGGTCCACCACGCGGCGGCGTCGAGCGCTTGCTGGTCGACCGGCGGCGCCTGCATCGGCGGCAACTTCGCGGCCACCCCGGCCATGCCTTCGGTGACAGCGCGATAGGGATCGACGATGCCCGCGCCGTACTCCGCGCTGTCGGCCCCGCCACGAGCCGGTGCCGCCGTGGCCTTGAGACGCTGGATCACCTGTGCAGCAGTCATTTTCGGGTACGCCGCCCGCACCAACGCCGCGCTGCCCGCAACGAAGGGCGCGGCGAAACTGGTGCCGTCGGAGTACGCGTGCCCGGTATGCCGGGTGGCGGTGAGGACGCCGCCGCCGGGAGCGACCAGGTCGACGTACGGGCCGACCTGTGAGGGGCCGAGTCGCTTGCCGGCGTTGTCGATCGCCCCGACGCCGAGGACTCCGGGGTACTGGGCCGGGTACGAGGGGAGTCCGCCTGGGGCGTTGCTCTGCCGGTTGCCGGCGGCGGCGACGACCACCACGTCCTTGGCGACGGCGTACGCGACCGCCGCCCGGACCGGCGCCTGGTCCTGGTCGCCGGACATCGACAGGTTGATCACCCGCGCGCCCTGGTCGACGGCGAACCGGATGCCTTTGGCAAGGATCTGCGGGTCGATCAGCTCGGCCTGCCCGCCGTCTCCGGTCTCGCGCTCGCTCACCCGTACCGGCAGGATCCGGGCGCCGGGGGCGACGCCCTGGAAGCCGATCCCGGGGATCTGGTCGGCCGCGATGATGCCGGCCACCCCGGTCCCGTGCGAGACGCAGTCGAAGTTGCCCGGCAACTTGCCGACCAGATAGAAGTCGCGACCGGGCAGCACCTTGCCCTTGCGCCGCAGCTGCGGATGGTCGGCATCGACCCCGGAGTCGACCACCGCGACCGTCACGCCGGCGCCGGTGCTGAACGGCCAGGCCCGCTGGGGCATCAACAGGGACTGGGCCCAGGGCAACGACTTCTCGACCGGGCGGCCCGGCTCCGGATTCGTGCAGGCGCCGCGGGGCGGCGCCGCCGACGCCGGTACCGCCGGCATGCCGAGCGCCACCGCGGCAGCGGCCAGCAGCAGGGCCGGGACGCGCGATCTCTTGCTCACGCCTTCGAGGGTGCTCGATCCCGCGCGCTCGCCGGGTCGGGTGGCCGGAAGAGGTCAAGGCGCTCCGCGGCTCGGCCGCGCTGGCGATAGTGGCGAGAGTTCAGCGACGGAGGAGGCGACATGGTTTCCCGTGATCAGGTGCCCGGTACGGCGTACTCGCTGCTGGGTCAGCTCGACGAGGCCGACCGTGAGATCCGGCGGTTCCGCGCGCTGAGCGACGACACCACCGGTACCGCGCAGTCGCCCGACGGGCTGGTCGAGGCCACGGTCGGCCTCTACGGCGAGGTCCGCGAGCTGGTTCTGGATCCCCGCGTGTACCGCAGCCCGGACGCCGAGGCGCTGGCCGGCCGGATCCGGGACGTGATCAACGAGGCCGTCCAGGACGCGCAGAAGTCTGCGGCCGAGCAGTTGCCCGCACTGTTCCCGGCGGGGAGCGACGACCCGTCGGCGCTCGCGTTCGAACCGTTCCTGACCGCGATCACCGACGCCCGGAAGGCAGGCCGCTGATGAGCCAGGGACCGATCAACTTCGGTGGAATCGGCGACATCGACATGTACACGGAGGAGACCAGCGCGCTGCTCCGCCGGCTGTACGAGTCCGGCAAGCCGTTCGGTGACGCGCTGCCGGGAGCCACCGGCACCATCGAGGCCGGTGAGCGGGAGGCCGACACCGGGTTCGACACCTTGTCGACCAACTTCCGGGCCAGCTACAACGCCAGTGACGAGCAGCTCAAGCAGCTGTCGAAGAACGTCAAGCCGTTGCTGGAGCACATGGGCACCCAGGGCGCCAAGATCGTCGCGGAGTACATCCAGCACGCCGCGGACGACGCCGCGCGGATGCGATCCCTGGAGTGAGCGTTCCCGAGCCGACCACCGAGTTGTGGTTGTGGCTGCGGACCTACTGGGACGAGAACATCTGGCCGCCCACCGACGAGGCCGTGGTGTGGCAGATGGGCGAGGCGTGGCAGGAGCTCGGCCGGGCTCTGGAGACCTCGGTCGCCGAGGCTGAGCAGTCGGTCCAGGGCATCCCGGCGGTCTGGCGCGACGTGACCGGCGCCGTCTACACCCGCAACGCGGGGCAGACGCTGACCGACCTGCGGTCCGCGATCCGTGCGTACCAGGACATGGCGGAGCTGTGTTTCACCTTCGCGCGCGAGGTCGCCAACGTCCGGAACGCGATCTTGTCGGAGCTGGCGCTGAACGCGTTCTTCTTCGCGGCCACGCTGGTGATGCCCGCGGCGGCCGCGGCGTTCTGGCAGGCCCGGATCCTGGCAGGGATGGCGCTGCGGCTGACCGCCGTCGTCCGCGCGGCCGCCACCGCGGTGGCCCGTCCGGTGGCGGCGGCCATCCCGCAGTCGGTGCTCAGGGTGGCCGGCGCGGCCGGCAAGGGACTCTTCGAAGCGACGCGGGAAGCGGCCGACGAGGTCGCCGCCGGGCTGGTCCAGGACCTCCTCAACAACGTGCAGGGATATCAGGATGGCATCAACACCGACCAGATGCTGATCAACGCGATCGCCGGCGCCGGTGGCCCAGGCCTGAACAAGGTCCTCAGCCCGATCGGCCGACTCGGAGCCCTGCCGGCGAACCGGCTGGCGGACGGCCTGCGACTGGGCGACCGCAGCGCCGGCCGTGACTTCCTGAACCAGGCCGGCCACGCGTTCCCGACGACGGTCATCAGCTCCCCGATCCTCAGCGTGGCCGCCACCCACCTGGTCGACGGGACGGTGCCGACCTGGGGAGAGTTCGGCAACGCGATCGTCAACCAGGGCCCGCTCGCGGGTGCGCTGGCAGTCGGCCGGGTCGGAGCGGTCCACGCCGGCGGCAACCTCGGCCAACGAGCCTCTGTGGGTATCCAGAATCTGGGCGGCAACCCGCTCCCGGTCCGGGTGCCGGATCCTGTTCCGGTCGGCCCGGCCGACCCGACCGGGCCAACTCCGCCCGCGCCAGCCCGGCCGCCTGGCAGTACGGGTGGTGATCCTGGCGCGACCGACAACAACACCCCCACGTCTCCTGCCGGAAATGATGCCCAGGGCAACCAACAGCCACCGGGTAGCAATCAGCAGACCCCGGGGAACCAGGCTGGTGGAAATCAGCAGTCGTCCGGCAACGAGCCTTCGGGTACAGGCGGTACAGACGGAGATAGCTCTAGCGGTCTTGAAGGCCTCGGTCGCCCACCCGTCGGAACATCAGGCACCCCAGGCGGACACACCAACACGGTCTCACCCGGCGACGCCACCCACCCGAACCAGATCAACAACCAGTCCGACCCGACCCAAGAGGCACCCGGCAACACCCAGGCAGACCCCACCGCGCAAACCCCAACCGCCGGCACCCCCACCACCGAGTCCCCATCCGCCGACACCCCAGGCACGGACGCCGGCACACCAACTACCGAGACAACCGCCCCGCAAACCCCAACCGCCGACACCCCAACCACCACTACGCCCGGCACCGACGCCCCAACCACCACCACTCCCGGCACCGACACCCCAACCACCAGTACGTCCGGCACCGACACCCCAACCACCCAGACCTCAGCACCGCAAGCTCCGGTCGCCCCCACCCAAACCGTGAGCGGTCCGCCCACGTCCTCCTCACCAACCACATCCCCACACACCACCTCACCAACCACCCAGACCCCTACCTCCCAAACCAACCCCTCAACCACCACCGAAGCCGCGACACCACGACCCACCCGCGCCCAACAAACAAACCCCACCGAAACCACCGACGACACACCAACCACGGACGAGACACCCACCGCCGAAGTAGCCCCCACCATCGAAGCAACCCCCACCACCGATTCCTCAATCCCCACAAGCGAAACTGCTACCCCCGCCCAGCTCGTACAAACCGGAGCACTGGCAGCAGCAGCCCCCGCCGTGGCAGCGGCGACACCACCCACCGCCCCCACACCACGACCAGCCACCCCAACCCACACCAGTACCAGCGCCAACAACCCGACCGGCACGACCGGCACAGACAGCCCCCAAGGCCCAATCGACCCACCGACCGAGCCGGGCGGCAACTCGGAGTCGAACGAATTCGGCTGGTTCGACCCCGCATCTCCAAAGGTCTCCGCAGACGCAGAAGCCCAAGCCGAGCAAGTGGTCTGGACCGAGGAGACATCACACGGCCGCAACCTCGCCCGCTGGCTGGTGGAGAACTCGGGCCGCCCGCGAATGGTCCGAGCCCGTCTCGCCGAGGTCTTCCGCGGCCAGGGCCGGCCGCGCAGCGACCGGAACGCGAGACACCGCGCCCACCTCAGAGGCGAGCTGACGGACTCCGGCGGCCATGCCCTGGCCTGGCAGTTCCTCCACGAGGTGGTGAGAACCAACTACTTCCCGCAGGACAGGGAGCTCAACAGCGGCGCCTTCAACAACTTCGAGAACGAACTCGCAGACTGGGTGCAACAAGGCAACACCGTCGAGTACGACGTAATCCTCCCGCCCGGCGCCCGCCCCGACTGGATCACCGTCGCGTATCGCGTCATCGACCCGGCCGGCCGCACGATCTGGACCAACGCCCGAACCTTCCGCAACGCCCCCGGCGAAGTGTTCGTCCCCCTCAAGCCCAGCGCCATCGAAAACTTCCACCCCGGCACCGAAAACGTCTTCGAACCCCCCACCGACCCACCAACCACCCCAACACCTCCCGCAGACCCAACCCCACCCACCCCAGGCCCCGCCGACAACGCCCCAACCCCCACAGCCACCGACCGCCCTGCCCCGCCTCAGGCCCAGGTCCCGGCCTCGGCGCCGGCTCCGGCTCCGAACCTTGCTCGGGATGCTGCGGTGGACGGTGGACCGGTGCGGACTGCCGACGGTGAGCGGCTGAGCCGGGTGTTCGACGGCAACGAGGTGATCAGGCCGCGCGGACCGCTTCAGGTCGGCGAACAGATCATCGCCCGGCTGACCCGAGTACTGGACGACCCCGCGCCTCGAGTGCGAGAGCGACTGGCCGAGTTGGCTTCCCGGGCCGGGCGTCCGTTGTACGACGGGCGCGTACTGGGGTGGCGGTTCTTCGGAAACTCCGGCCTCAGTGCGCTGATGAGCGACTTCCCGGTCACAGAGCTCGATGCCTACGCCCGACTCGAGGACGTACTGGCCGAGCAGATCGCAGCCGGTGCGGAGGTCGAGCTCACGATCACCCGGACACCCCGCCCATCGCAAGAGGTGTCGCCGTACAGCTACACCGTCGAGATCAACTCCGCTACCGGCAGGTCGACGTACTCCGCACGCACCCTCGCCCGACTCCTCGACACACTCACCGACTCGGCAGCGGCACCGACCACTCAGCCGACCACGGAGACCACGACCGACGCAAACACGGTCGTCACAGATGAGATCTCGCACCGGGTAGAGCGGTTCGTCCCCGGATGGGTCCTGGTCAGTGCCCACTCCGGCCAACTACTGGCAGACCCATCAGACCTACTGACAGCCGCCGAGCTGCAGGCAATCCACCCCGAAGGCAACGGCATCTACCGGATCACCACCTCATCCGGCGAGACCTTCCGCCTGGTGAAGCGGGTCGGCCCGCTCCAGCCCGGCCAGCAACTGGAGTACTCCGTCCAGCTGCACGGAGTACCGACCGTCGACCTGCTCCTGTCGGACCGACTCACCCAGGACGAGATCGCCCCGATGCTCGCCCGGGTACTCGCCGAATCCGCCGCCATCATCCGCGGCGACGAGGACGGCACACAAGTTTTCCAGCCCGACAGCGCACCACAAACCCAAGCAGTACAGCGCCCCGCCGACGCCGGCGATCGCGCCGAGCTGCGCCAGCGAGGGATGCTCGACGAGCGAATCCCCGCCACAGAGCCGGTACGCCGTACCGCCGTACAAGCCGAGATCCGCAAACTCGCCCTGGCGATGGGCGTAGTCGACGAGCAACCCAACGCCGAGCTGCTGCGTTCGATGCTCAACCAGGACGAACGCGCCGTACTCGATCGGATCAAGGACCGAGGCCAGGCCTTGAGCGACGACCGGGTCAGCCGCGGCGGCTACCTGGTCAAGGCGGTGATCGGTTCGGGCTGGTCGACGATGGTGATCGGCGCGGCGGCGACCGTCTTCACCGGCGACCCGCTGGTCGGCGTAGGCATCGCGGTCCCCACCCTGATCAACGCCTTCACCGGCGCACTGTCCGAGCGTTATCTGGATGCGCAGAAGCAGGTCGGCAAGCGTCCGGCGTACGTCGGTGAGCGGACCCAGCGCCGCTTCGACTACCCGGGCCTGCGCGGCCTGCTCGACGGACCGGAGGCGGTTCGGCCACCCATCGAGAAGTTGCCAATGGCAACCGCATGGCGGAACTACCTGATCCGGTACGCGACCCCGACGCTCGCGACCGCCGCGGTCTCCGGGGCACTGACGCTGGTCGGCATACCGGCCCTCTCGACCGCGATGGTGATCGCGTCCTCGGCCCTGGCCAAGTCGTTGGCCGAACGGCTGGTCGACGTCAAGAAACTCGAGTTCCGGCTACGCCGGGTAGACGCCACGGAGCGGATCCGGCTGTCCGATCCCGCGTTGTACGCCAACCAGCTCGCCACCGAACTGGTCGAGCTGCAAACCCGTCTCGACCGGGTGCTGACGGCTCTCGACGTCCGTGCCGGCCGGTCGGTCGGCGAGCCCGCGGCCCTGCCCGCGCCAGGGGTGACCCAGGTCAACCCGAAGATCCCTGGTGCGCCGCCATTCAAGATCACCTTGGCCGTGCAGTTCATCGACAACGTCTCCTCCGCTGCCCGCCGGGTTTTCGTGGGTGGTTCGCAGACCGTCGACGTCGACCCGACCGAGCTGGCCAAGCACGTCAGCGCGCAGGTGGAGGGGCTGCTCAACGCCGTCGGACCAGGCCTGGTCGGTTCGGTCACCGGAGCGATGGGCGACAAGTACTTCATCAACCGCGAGGAAGCCGCCAACGACGCTCGCAAGGTCTGGGCCCGCGCCGAGCAGGAGGCCGTGCAGATCGCCGCGCTGGCCGAGACGGTCGAGCCCAGGCTGCGCGAGTTCCGGCGGCTGGCGGGGCAGTTGGAGCAGTTGGTCGGGGCGCCGTCCGACCTGGCGGACCTGGCCGATGAGCGAGGACTGCCGGTACCGACCGCGGCCCCAGCCGGCGCCCGGCCCAGCGGCCAGTCGTCCTGGACGGCGTACACGATCCAGGTGGCCGCCGCGTCGCTGGGTGGCGCGCTGAGCGCCGTCGGCCTGGACCTGGTCTTCGACCTGCCGGACCTGGGGGTCGTCCTGACCGTGGCTGGCGCGTCCGGCGCGATCATCGGTACGCCGATCGCGCGGTACCTGTTCCGCCGGACCGAGATCGGCATCTCAACCCAGCTGGAGCCTGTGCTCGCCAGCCAGGCGCTGAACCGCTCGGACCTGCTGGAACAACAGGCCCTGAGCCGCTATCTGGTCGGCCAGCTGTCGACCCGCGCGCAACAGATCACCGAACGAATCACCCGAGGCACCGCCGCTGCGACTGCCACCGTCGAGCCGCTGGAGACCGACCGGAACTACACCGACTACATCCGGGCTGCCGTCCGGCGGGCCGAGCTGGACAGCGTACCCACGCAGCGGGCGGAGAGCGTCTTCGACGAAGTCGCCCGGACCAGGCGGGTCGAGACGCTGCAGCGGATCGATCAGCTGGCCGCGGAGGTCGATCGGCTGCAGGCGCTCGGCTTCACCGACGACCAGCTCGCCGAGGCCCGGCGGAAGGTGCAGTTCGAGATCCAAATGTTCGAGGCGATTGCCGACGGCAACAGATCTACGCAGAGCTTCCCGGAGCTCGGGACCGTTGACGTGGCAACCGGCCGCCGGGTTGTCGGGCTGACCGACCAGATCCGCGCCGGTGTCGAGCAGGCAATCCGCCGGCTGATCGCCGAGCCGGCCGGCAAACCGTTGCTGGCCGAGCGACTGATCGCCCTCGAGAAGCTGGCGCAGGCCGCGGAGGCCGTCGACCACCACGCCGTACACGGTACGGACGACTCCCGCGCGCTGGTCCGGACCCAGTACGAAGAGGCGCTGGAGAACGCCAACCTGCTGTGGCGGTCGTCCGGAGTACCGAACGGCCTGGTACTTCCCGTCCTGAGCGTCTCGCCCGGACTCGACCGACCGGGCGGCCGGGTGACGATCCCGCTCCAGTCGGCGCCACCCGCGGTACCGGTCGTTGACGCCCCGGGTGGTCGGCACCATCGGTCGGACTCCGCCGGCGAAGGCGTGCTGGAGTGGAACCACACCCGGGTCAACGGCGCTCAGTCATTGTTCGAGGACGGCACCGTCGCGGATCCCGATGCCCTGAACGCGCTGGAACGCGGCCTGGCCTCGCTGGTCGAGCGCGGCTACCAGGTCGAGGTCACCATCGACCGCACAGCCCGCCCGAGCACACTTGCTGACCCACACCGCTTCACCGTCCGAGTAACCGACCCGACTCTCACCGGCCCGCTAGCCACCGAGACCCACGGCCCAGCCACCGCCGCCGACCTCATCACCGACCTGGCCCTGGACACACCCCCCGGCCGCCACCGCGTCGACGAGGCGACCGGCCGTCACCACGCCGAGGAGGCGACCGGCCGGCACCATGCCGACGAGTCGTCCGGCCGTCACCATGCCGAGTACGAAGGCAGACACCGCGTCGAGGAACCCACCGCGGAGCAGACCACCGCGGAGCAGCCCGCCTCGGCGGCGCAGCCCATTGCGGCAGAGCCCACCGCTGAGCAGGCCACCGAGGCGGAGACCACCCCGCCGGCGGATCCGCGCACTGATCCCACGCAGACCACCGACGAGAGCCCACTCGACCCAGCCGCCCTGCGTCGTACTGCGGAACGCCTTGCAGAGCAGGCCCAACGGCTAGCCGCTGCGCCGGCAACCACCACCACAACAGCCCCCGCCACCACCACAACCCCCGCCACAACCTCAGACCCCGCCACAACCCCAAACCCCACCACAACCCCAGCCACGGACAGTCCCCAAGCATCATCCGGCGAGCGCGGCAGAACCGTCCACGCACCCGAGGTCCGCGACACCCGCTTCGTCCGCGACGGCCGCCCAACCGACACCCCACAACTCTCCGCCCGAGAAGCAGTCCAAGCCGCCGTCGCCGCAGACGAAGCCGACTTCGGCGGCCTGATCAACGGCCGCCCCGACTTCGTCGCCGACGACATCGTCGTCGTGCAAACCGACCAACGCGGCCCCCAGTACTTCCGCTACGTCGACGGCTCCGTCCCGCAAGGCCGCGTCGCATCCACCACCGTCCGCGACGGCAGCATCACCCGCCCACACCTCGTCCGGATCGCTTCGAGCCTGGCCGGCGACCAGCTCACCCGCGCCTGGGTCCACGAGATCAGCCACACCCTGCAAGAGCAGGCCGCGCCCCGTAGCCGCCTGCGCCGGATTCTGCGGCGACCGTCCGCCCGCACCGAGGACGCCTGCGTCGCCGCGCAGCTCAACGAGTACCGCCTGCTGACCCGCCAACTCCGAGCCGCGCAGTCCGCAGTACAGGCTGGTACTGGCACCGCTGAAACCGTTCAAGCGCTGGAGAACGACCTGCGCGGCCTCACCGCCGCGATCGAGGCACGTGGGCACCAAGCACCGCAGCTCGAGAACACCGCGCCGATCGAGCAGTCCACCCACGACCCGGTCGACGAGTTCGTCGCCACGGTCGAGAGCCAGCTCAACGACACCCAACGCCAACTCCAAGAGCTACAGCGCCGGATCGACGCCAAGGAAGCCAAAGCCGCCGAGGCCGCGCAAGCAGCTCAGCAGGCAGAGCAGACCGCAGCAAAAGCCGCCCAGGACCAGGACTCCGGCAGATCTTCACGCGTCCACCAGGCTCAGCAGGACGCCGCCAAGCAGGCCGAGGTAAAGCAGTGGCACGACCAAGTCGCCGCCGCCTACCAAGCCGCGTACGACCAGCTGCAACAAGCTGCCCAAGGCTATGAAACCCTCCTGGCCGATGCCCGTTCGATGGACCCGCAGCAGCGGGCGGCACACGCAGCCGGCCTGCTGACCGAGCTGACCACCTACGAACAACGCCTGGCCGACATAGCCCCACCGTTGATCGCCCTGTCGAGCCTGCTCCCCACGAACTGGCTGCCACACCTGTCCACCCTCACCGAACGCGTCAACGCCGTCCTGATCGCGAACGGCGTCGACCACCGCTTCACCGTCGGCGAGCTGCAGCACCGGCTGAACGCCGAGTTCGGTCAGCTGGTCACCTCCGACGGCGCGACCCTGCAGATCGGCCGGGCCCACCCGATCGAGCTGCGGCTCCGGCTGTCGGTGACCGAACTGATCGAGCTGATGGACCCGTCGGTGCAGGCCTCGGAGACGATGCTCGGCGTTCTGCCGCAACCGTCCCGCAAGCTCGGCATCAGCCAGAACGGTCACGTCGGCACCAGCGCCGCCTTCGCGCTCAACACGCTGACCAAACTGTTCGGCGAGCAGTCCTGGATCAACGCCGTCGGCGAGTTGGTCACCGTCAAGGGCAGCCAGAGCTCCGGCCGCGGCCGCTCGGTCACGTCGAACGGCGCGCAGTACGGGCAGGACGGCGCGGTCGAGGACAACCGCGGCGAGTCTCTCCTGTACTCCGCCCGCGCCAGCTGGCACCTGCAAGCTCGTCACCTAGGCGAGCCCGACCACCTGCTCGCCGACGTACGGGTAGACAGCAGCACCGCCAAGGACGTCTCCAGGCTGCGAGCCTGGGCCTCACATGCCTACACAACCCTGGCACCCACCCGCACCACCACCAACGGCACCCAACCCGCCGGGCGCCTCCCGAACCACACCCTGACCTCTCTCGACGGCCTGCAAAGCCTCACCGACAAAGTCTTCGCGAAGTTCAGCGACCAGCTGGCCAAGTTCGGCGACGACGCATCGCTGCTCCGCGAGCAGATCCATTCGGCGATCAACCACGACCTGCCGTCCAGACTGGCCGAGAGCACCGAGGGCTCGATCCTGCGCCCCCTGCAGGCCAACGGGCGCCCGGTCGGCCACCTGCAGGTCAAGACCACCGTGCGCTACGAGCAGACCGAGCTGGTCGGCCAACCGAGCACAGCGCACTGGCAGGAGCGCGTCCGCGTCGGCTTCAGCACCGCCAACGGACAACAGAACTTCTCGGCCAGCACGAGCCTCACCGCAGCGCTCGGCTACGGCGGCGATGTGCTGACCGACCTCGGCGACACCACCGTCGACGTCGGCCCATCCGTCAGCGCCGGGCGCTCGCTGAACCGGTCCGAGTCGTCGAGCGGTGGCGGCGTCGGGATCCACGTCGGTGTCCAGCGCTATACCGGCCCGACCCAGGCGTACCGGCTGGTCTTCGAGCACGAGGTCACCGTGGTCCTCGACGGCCAATCGCAGGGCAACGTCACCGGCGATACGGTCGGCCTGACCCGGCTGCAGACCAACGAAGCCTACCGGCACGGCCTGCCCGTCGCAGAGAGCGCCTTCATCCACGACCAGCAGGGCAACCGCGTACTGACCGACGGCGAGCCCGTACTCCGAGGCGACCCGCGTACCGGCGTACCGGTCCCCGGCCGCAGCCTCCAGCTGCCAACCTGGCTCGCGAACGCCACCGGCCGCCTCACTGGCGCCGGCCCCGGACTGGCCCAGCAGGTGACCGGTGGCCAACAGGCGTTGGCGGCGCTGACCGATCCGCTGGTCGAGCGTGGCTTCCTGCCGCCCCTGGACTCCAACGGCGATCCGGACCTCAGCAAGCTGTCTACCGACCCGCTCGAACGGCACTCCCAGCTGCTCAACCTGACCGAGTTGCGGACCCAGCTCTCGGTCAACCGGCTGGAGGCGGGGTACGACATCGCCGTTCAGGACGGCATCGTCGTCACGCTGACCAGGGCGGCAACCGGTCGCGCGGCCGAGACCCTGAGCCTGCGGGTCAGCATCCGGCCGGGGCAGCCGTCGGCGGTCGGGGTGACCACCGACGAGGCGATGGTGACCCTCAACATCGGCTCCGACACGACCGGCCGGACCAACGGCTGGTCGAAGTCCCTGCCCTGGAACGCGTCGCCGCTCGGCCTCACCGCAGGCGAGACCGGCACTGGCATCGTCAAGGGCGGCCTCTCCTACGGCCGCCAGTCCCTGGGCCGGGTGATGGGCTGGTTCACCGGCGGCACCGTCAACCAGGTCACCCTGGTCGAGAGCCGCTCGCCAGTGGCCGCGTTCGAAGTACCGCATCGCCTCGAGGTGGTCGAGCTCAACTCCACAGCAGAGGAGCCGATCCAGTACTTCGGTACGCCCGGTACGTCGGCGCGCATCCTGCTCGACACCGACCTGCTGCCGTCCACCGAGGTGACGCCGAACCAGCTGGTCGCCGACACGGTCAGCGACCAGGTGCTCGACCGGGCCACCCTGGTCGCCCTGGACACGCATGAGCTGCGCCAACTCGCCGCTGAGCTGGCGGGGCAAGACCCCACGGCTCGGCACCACCTCGCCGCGTTCCTGGACCCGCGGCACCTGCTGGCACATCCGGAGTGGGCGCGGACGACGTACCGGACGGATGCCGTACTGCGCGGCGCCGGGCCGATCTCGGTGCGGGGCAGTCTCGCGATCGCCGGCCGGATCGGCGCCGTCACGCTGCTCGGGATGACCGATGCGGTGGCCGGTGACATCAACCTCGCGCTGAGCAGCCATGGGCTGTCGGCCGGCCAGAGCACCGGTGGATCGACCTCGGTCAACGTCGGCGGCACGATGGACGCCCAGGGTGGCACGGCGTCGGGTGAGTACGGGACGTCGTCCTCCACCTCGCGGACCGACATGACTATCGCCGGGGTCGAGCGGCTGACGATCGAGGTCGGCCGGCACTACCTGTTGCAGGGCGTGGCCGGTCTGACCGTGACCGCCGACGGCACACCGGTGACGGCCGATGCGCCGGTGGTGCTGCAGGTCGCCGAGCGCGATGCGCTGCAGTTCCACCTCGACGGCGAGCTGACCTTGCCGCTGGAGCAGGTGGCGGATGTGGTCGAGCGCTACCTGAACGGCAACCTGGAGCTGGATCGCCGGCTCGCGGGCGGGGTGATCCGGCACTACCGCGCGGCGCTGGCGGCTGCCGCGGTGGAGAACCAGCCGGTACCGGCGCTGTCGGCTGGTCACACCGCCCGGGTACTGCTGGAGAAGCTGCAGCCGCAGGCGGGCAGGCCGACTCCGCGGAGCAAGGCGGCTCAACTGGAGCTAGTACTCGCCGAGGCGACCGCGCTGGACTCTACGCGGACCATCCGGATCCCCGAACACCTGCAGAACAACCTCGGGTCGAGCCTGGTCGAGCAGGCGAGGGTGACCGACCAGGGCCGGGACGTGGCATTGCTCGACCGCGTTCGGGAGCTGATGACCGAGCAGCTCGGCCTCAGTCCGGAGCAGGATCCAATGCTGGCCGAGGCACTGTCCGTCGACCTGGCAGGCAAGCGCTGGTGGGGTCGGCTGGAGGACATGCTCGGGCCGGACGGCTTCAGTCGCACGTACCCATTCGCGCAGCCGGGCCGGTTGGGCGCGCAGGAGGTGACGCTGCGGATCCGCGCGGAGTTCGTGGACGAGGCGGTATCGCTCGGCACCACCAAGTCGACGGTCAGCATCGTGCAGCGCTACCTGTACGGCGAACGCTCGGGCAGCGCGTCGACCGGCCGATCGGTCGGCGCCGGGCTCGACGGCGGTTGGCAGGAGGGCCGGTCGGGCACGGTGGGCACGGACCGGAGTGGCTCCACCGCGGTGTCGGTCGGCGAGCAGACCACCCGGCTGGAACGTCTCGCCACGTTCGACGGGCAGCACCGCGTCCGGCGTGCCCTGAAGTTCACCATCGAGCTGATGCCCGAGGCGACGGGCGTTCCCGCCCGGAGCCGCACCGGTCGCGCCCTCACCCGCGCGGACTCGCCGCTGACCCCGATCGCTCCCGTCACTTTGACCGGTGATCTGGTTCAGCTGATTCCCTTGAGAGTCCTCCCAGAAGTCCAGCCGACCCCTGTCACAACCCAACCGACCCCCACCGCGTCCAGCGGGTCGTTGAACTCCCGAGGCCTGCCAGACGCCTACTTCGTAGAAGGAGCCGTAAGCAACGATCTACGCGACGCGATCCTCGAACGCCTGGCACAACCCGACCTACTCGGCCCCGCCGGCGCCCGTATGCACGCCGCAGAACTGGCCGGCATCCTCTCCACCGTCACCCTGAACGCATCCTTCAGCCGCATGGCCCACGACGACGGCTTCGCCATCCTCCGGCTCCCACTCCCGGGCTACACCTCCCGCACAGTCGAGGTGCGAGTCGTCGCGACCGTCGTCGGCACCCGCCTGGTCAGCGGTCCGGTCGACGGCGTCGAGATCGGCGAGGTCAACCGCAGCCAGCACACGGTCTCGCACACCACCACCTCTGGCCGGCTACTCCCAATCGACGGCGGCACCTCCGCCGAGAACTCCGACCTCGGGACGACCGGTGGTGTCTCGGCCGGCGACCAGCTGGCCGACCAGACGTCGGACGGCCGCGGCGTACGACGTGAGCGCAGCCGCTTCGAGAAGGGCCGTGCCGTCACCGTCGAGGTTGAGGTGCGGTACGACGTCGACCTGGTCCGCCAGCAGCTAGCGCGCGACGGCGAGATCCGCTCTGGCGACCCGGTGCAGTTGCAGCAAGCACCGCGCGGCACGGCGTACCTGACCATGTTCGAAAGCGACTATCACCAGCTGGAACAGTTCCTCACTTCACAGCCCACCAGCACGGAGGGCGACACTGTCCACGCGCCGGAAGTCGACGGCACCAGGTTCGTCGCCGACGGCCGACCCGCCGATGCACCGCGGGCAACGACCGCCGAGCTGGTCGAGGCCGCGCTGGCGGCCGAAGAGAGCGACTTCGGCGGCGTGATCGAGGGTCAGCCGGACCAGATCGGATCCGACCTGATCCAGGTCAGAAGCCGCCAACACGGCGAACAGATCTTCCGCGCCGCTCCCGGACCGGTCCGCGCCGGCCGGGTCGCCGCGACGACGATCCGCGGCGGCACCGCGCAAGATCCGCACCTGGTCAGGTTCGCGCCCGGCTTGGCCGGCGACCAGCTGACGCGCGCTTGGGTACACGAGATCACCCATGCGCTGGAGGAGAACAGCGCACCCCGGAGCCGGCTGCGGCAACTCCTCAGCCGCGCCCGGTCGCAGCAGAACCCGAACGCCGAAGACGCCTGCGTGACAGCGCAGCAGAACGAGTTCCGCCTGCTCAGCCGCCAATGGTCGGAGGCGGCGGACGCAGTACTGGCTGGGCGATCCGAGGCTGTCGAAGCCGAGCAGGCGCTGCGCCAGGACCTGGCCGGGCTGGCCGAGGCGATCGAGGCGCGCGGGCACCAGCCGCCTGCCATGCCGTGGACCTCAGGCCTGTCGGCTGTCGAGCAACTGCAGCTCGATGTCGCCGATCTGACCGGCAAGCGGGATGCGATGCACCGCACGATCGACGACCTCCGAGCACGGGTGGCGGCGAAGGAACGCGATGCGCAGCTCGCCGAGCAGCGTCTGAGTCAGGCCGAGGAGGCGGTCACCAAGGCGGCCGCGAGCGCCGACACCGGCCGGTACTTCCGCGAGCACAGCGCCCGCAAGGAGATCATCAAGCAGACCGAGACGATCGAGCGGCAGCACCAGCGTGCGGCGGCGTACCGGAACGCTTTGCGCCAAGCGGAGATCGTTGCCCAAGGCTACGACCATCTGTTGCTGGACGCACCGACCCGTACTGCGGTGGAGCGGGCGGCGGCCGTGGCCGGACTGGCCACCCGGTTGACGGCGTACGAGCAGAGTCAGGCCGCGCTGGCTCCGTCGCCGATGGCGCGATCCAGTCTGCTGCCGACCGACCGGCTGCCGCATCTGTCCGCGCTGACCGACCGGGTGAACGCGGTCCTGGCGGCGAACGGTGTCGACCACCGCTTCACGGTCGGCGCGTTGCAGCAACGACTCACCGCGGAGTTCGCGCAGGTGCTTACCACGGACGGCACCACGATCCAGGTCGGCGACGCGCACCCGATCGAGCTGCGGTTCCAGCTGAGTCTGTCGGAGTTGACCGAGCTGCTCGATCCGTCGGCCCGGACGACGGAGACGTCGATCACCCAGCTGTCGCAGGGTTCTCGCCGACTCGGCCTGACCCAGAACGGTTCGGCTGGTACCAGTGGAGCGTTCGCGCTGCAGCAGTTGACGAAGCTCTTCGCGGACAGCTCGTGGATCGCCCAGGCCGGTCAGTTGCTGAGCGCCAAGCTCCAGTACGGATCGACCCAAGGCCGCAGCCGGACGACCACCGGGGCGCAGTACGGGCTGGAGGGTGGGATCGAGAACAATCGCGGCGAGTCGGCGTTGATCGTCGCGGCGGCGAGCTGGCGAGTGACCGCGCGCCCGCTCGGTGAGCCCACCGCCCGACTCGCCGATGTTCGGGTCTCGGCCGGTCACAAGGGCGATGCTGCTCGATTGCATGCCTGGTCGTCGCACGTCTATCTCACGGACGCGCCCACCGACACCGTCGAGCGCGGCACCCCGCCGTCCGGACGCCTGCCGAACCATGTGCTGACCTCGCTCGACGGCCTGCAAAGTCTGACGGACAAGGTGTCTTCCGCCTTCGCGGAGCAGCTGAGCAAGTTCGGCGACCAGTCCGCGTTGCTGCACGAGCAGATCCGGTCCGCCATCCACCACGACCTGCCGGCGCGCCTGCCAGAGAGCACCGAGCAGTCGATCCTGCAGCCGCTACAGGTCGCCGGCCGGCCGGTCGGGCACCTGCAGATCAAGTCCACCGTCCGGTACGAGCGGACCGAACTGGTCGGTGGATCAAGCAGCTCGCATTGGCAGGAGCGGCTCCGCTTCGGGTTCAGCAACGCGACCAGCCAGCAGAACTTCACTACAAGTACTTCGCTGGCCACCACCCTCGGCTACGGCGGTGACGCGCTCAGCAACCTGGGGGAGGAGCAGCTCGACCTAGGCCCCACCGCCTCCGCCGGTCGCTCCCGAAGCCGCACGGAATCCCTTGCAGGCGGTGGATCCGCGGTCCACATCGGCATCCAGCGCTACATCGGTCCGACCCAGGGCTACCGGCTCGTGCTGGATCACCAGGTGACGCTTGCGCTGACCGGCCAGTCGCCGGCCGTGGTGACCGGCGAGACCGAAGCCCTCCTCAGACTCCGTACTACGGACGCCTACCGGCACGGCCTGCCGATCGCCAAGAGCGCGCTGGTGCTCGACGACAACGGCAACCCCCTGATCGAGAACGGTGAGCCGGTACTCCGCGGCGACCCGCGCGAGGGCCGCCAGGTGCCAGGCCGCGAGCTGAAGTTGCCGACCTGGCTCGAGACGCCGAGTGGTGAGCTCAACGCTGCCGGGCCGACCCAGGTCCAGTACGTCACCGGCGGCGAGCAGGCGCTGGCCGAACTCGCCGAGCCCTTGGCGAAGCGTGGATTCCTCCCGGCCCTGGACGTCAACGGCGACGTCGACCTGACCCGGCTGACCTCGGATCCGGTCGCGGCGCAGGCGCAACTGCTGAATCTCACCGAGCTTCGTGCGCAGTTGTCCGTCGGTCGACTGGAGGCCGGCTACGACATCGCAGTCCAGAGCGGCATCTTGGTGACGCTGACCAAGGCGGCGACCGACGGGCCGACCGAATCGCTGACGTTGCGGATCGCCATCCACCCCGACGCGCCGTCGTCGGTGGCGGTCTCGACCGACGAGGCGATGGAGGTCCTGAACATCGGCTCGCAGAACGCCGTCCGGTCCGGCAGTTGGTCGAAGTCGCTGCCTTGGACCGCCTCGCCGCTCGGACTGGGCCAGGACACCCCGGGCAGGCCGGCGATCAGGTCGGGGCTCTCCTACGGCCGCCAGTCGCTCGGCCGCACGCTTGGCTGGATCACCGGTGGCACGGTCAACCGGGCCGGCCTGATCGAGACACTGTCCCCGCTGGCGGTGTTCGAGGTACCGCATCGCCTCGAGGTGGTCGAGCTCGACGCGGCCCCAGGTGAGGGGATCCGGCATCTCGGATCACCCGGTACGTCGGCGCGCGTCTTGGTCGACACCGACCTGCTGCCGTCGACCGAGCTCGCGCCGACCCAGGTATCGGCAGGTCCGGTCGCGCACAAGGTGCTCGACCGAGCCGTGATGATCGGCGTGCGGACGAACGGATTGCCAGCGCTCGCCGCGGAGGTGACCGGCCAGGATCCGGCCGCGCGACATCACCTCGCCGCGTTGCTGGACCCGCGTCATCTGCTGGCGCATCCGGAGTGGGCGCAGACGACGTACCGGACGGATGTGGTCATCCAGTCGGCCCGCGTGGCGTCGACCCGTGGCAGCCTCGCGATCAGTGGGCAGCTCAGCGATCTCGTGCTGCTCGGGCTCACCGACGAGGTGACCTTGGAGATCAACCTCGCGCTGAACAGTCATGGCCTGTCGGCGGGGCGCAGTACCGGCAGCTCCGCGGCGATGAACTTCGGGGTGGGCGACCAGGCGACGGGTTCGATGGCGGCGCAGCACGGCACCACCTCGGCGATGGTCCGGACCCGCCAGACGACCACCGGGATCGAACGAATGGTGATCGAGGTCGGCCGGCATTACCTGTTCTCGGCGAAGACCGAGCTGTCGGTGGCGGCCGGCAGTTCCGCGCCTCAGGTCGTCGACGGCGTGACCACGTTCGAGATTCCTGAGCGGGACGTCCTGCGCTTCCATGTCGACGGCGACCTGACACTGCCGCCGGCGCAACTGGCGGACGTCGTCGAGCGGTACCTGCAAGGGCACCTCGAACTGGATCGCCGGCTTGCCGCCGCGCTGATCCGCGACTATCGCCGGATGCTGTCCGTCGCGGCGGCGGCGAACGAACCGCTGCCTGCGCTGTCCCGGAACCACGGACCGCGGGAAGTACTGGCCAAGTTCACGCCTGAGCGGCCGACGCCACGCTCGAAGGCCGCGCAGCTCGACCTGGTCCTCGCCGAGGCCGCCGACCTGGCCGGGACGGTCGCGGTCGACCTGCCCGCGCAGTACCGGGAGAATCTCGGGTCGAGTGTGGTCGAGGCGGCGACGGTCGCCGAGTCCGGCACGGAGGTGACCTTCTTCGACACCGTCCGGTCCTTGCTGACCGCGCAGGACGCCGGGCCGGAGAGCGACCCGATGCTGACCGAGGCGTTGTTCGCGGACCTGGCCGGCCCCCGCTGGGTCGGCAGGCTGGACGAGATGCTCGGTCCGGACGGCTTCACCCGGGCCTATCCGATCAGCCGGGCTGGCCGGCTGGGCTCGGAGCAGGTGCAGGTGAGGATCCGGGCGGCGTTCACCGGGCAGCCGACGTCGCTGGGGGTCACCAACGACGCGATCAGCCGGGTCCAGCGCTACCTGTACGACGACCAGTCGCGGACGGCGAGCGCCGGACGGTCGGCGGGCACCGAGGTCGGGGGCGGGATCCAGGAGGGCCGGACGGAGAACCTCGGTACCGACCGGACCGGCTCGAGTTCGGTGACATCGGCTTCGCAGTTGTTGCGGATCGAACGGATGGCGACCGGGGAAGGACTGCACCGGGTCGCGCGGGACCTGCAGTTCGTGGTCGAGGTGACCGGCCGGCCGACGGTCGCGCTGACCGGCAAGATCGTTCAGCTGATCCCGGCCCGGACGATGGCGCCGGCACTGCCTGTGCCGGCGTCCACGAGTCCCGAGGCTTCGACCGGGTCGGGATCCGGGGCGGCGCCGCAGACGACGGACGCGCCGATCAGGTCATTGAACGAGCGCGGGGTGCCGCCGATCTTCTTCACGGAAGGCGCCGAGGGCAACGAGCTACGGGAGGCCGTGCTGACCCGGCTGGCCGAGCCGGATCTGCTCGGGCCGGCCGGGTCCCGGGCACACCGGACCGAGCTGGAGAGCCTGCTCTCGCCGGTGACGTTGGCAGCGTCGTTCAGCCGGATGGCGCAGGACGACGGCTTCACACTGCTCCCATTGCCCCGGCCCGGGTACTCCGCCCAGACAGTCGAGGTACGGATCGGCGCGACCGTCCTGGGCGCGAAGCTGATCGGCGTACCGGGTGATCACGTGGAGCTAGGGGAACAGGACCGCAGCCAGCAGGGAGTTACCCACACCATCACAGCAGGCCGGTTGCTCCCCGTCGACGGTGCATCCCAGGTCTCCGAAGCCGATCTCGGCCTGAGCGGCGGAATCACCGTCGGCGACCAGTTGGCCGACCAGACGGTCGACACCCGCGGGCTGCGTCGCGAGTGGACGCGGTTCGAGGAGAGCCGCGCGGTCACGGTGCGGGTCGAGGTCCAGTACGACGTGGAGCTGGTCCGGCAGCGCCTGCTGCGCACCGGGGAGGTCAGCGACAGCTTCGCGGTGGAGCTCGCGCCGCAGGGGGTCGCGTATCTGACGATGTTCGAGTCCGACTACCGCCAGCTCGAGCAAATCCTCGACCCCGACGGGCGGCGTACGGACGTGGCGGTCGTGGCATCCCCGCCGCCGAGCCAACCGCCGGCGCCGACGGCTCCCGGGTGGATGTCGGTCGATCCGTGGGTGCGGTTGCTGGGGGCGCCGACCAACGTCGCCATTCCACCGCATGACGATGACGACTGCGACGATGATGACGAGAAGTGCGAGACGGGAGGACAAGATGACGGTACTGCCGGTGGCGCGGACCAGCGATGAGGCGTACGTCTACCTCGATCTGACGCCCTGCGGTGACTGTGGGGCGACCGAGACCGAGTGGGAGCACGGGCTGGCCCAGGTGGAGGGCGAGCTGGTGGCGGCGTACAGCGGGACGTGTGAGAAGTGCTCGACCGCCCGGGAGTACCTGTTCCGCTTGCCGGCTCGGGAGCACGCCGGTGCTGATCCGAACTTCGGTGGCGCGGAGCCGTCGGTGCTCGTCGACCCGGGCCAGTGGCTCGATGTCGCCGATCAGCTGATGTCGGTAGTGCCGACCGACGACCCGGCCGCGGCCGGGATCATGACGCGGTTCGCGGTGGCGGCGGTGGCTGAGGTGCTGAAGTTCGTTCCGGCCGGGGCCGATGCCGTGCCTGCGGACAGGTTCTGGACGGAGGCGGGACGCCGGGTCTACGACCTGCAGCCGGGGCGCTTCCGCCGGGATCGCCTGCAGGTGGTGCTGGAGACGTACGAGGGCCGGCTCAGCTGATCACCGGGGTGAGCTCGCCGCGGAGCCAGAGGGGGAGCTGATCGTGGTGATGGGGATCGCCGAGGACGCCTGAGCTGCCCAGCGGCACGATCCATGCGCTGTTGTTGCGATCGGCAACATCCCAGGCGTAGCGGGCGGCGGAGGCCCGGATGCAGGTGTCGGTGAGGCCCGGCACGGCTGAGGTGGACCAGACGCAGTGGTGGTCGCCGGAGACCTCCAGGTCGTAGTGGTCCTCGCCTGGGGCGAAGACTGGGCCTCGCAGAGCGTGCAGCGGGGTCAGGTGGTGGGTGTCGCCCCACGGGCCGCGTGGCTTGCGGTGGGCAACCTCTTCCAGCGCCTCCTGGGTCAGCCAAGTGACGTTGACCTCGGGGAGGAGGTCGGTGGCGATCAGGCTTTCCAGCGCGAAGTACGTGTGGGCGAGGGTGTCGAGGTACGGGACGAAGAGGTCGGGCAGGTCTAGGTCCTGATCGAGTACAGCGATCGCCGGGTGCTCGGCCAGGCGGCGTACCAGGGCCTTGCGGAGTGCTGAGTAGCTGGAGGCGAGGGTGCTGGTGGCATCCATTCGCCGGTCCCAGCCGAGGAGCTGCTCGCGCAAGGTGGTTGCCTCGGGCGACAGGCCCTTGAGGTCGATGAGGAGATCGAGCAACGAACTGGCCGAGCCCAGCAGGGTGTCGGTGTGGATGAGCGGCATCTCGCCGACGGTCCAGTCGTTGCGCTCGGCCAGCAGTTCGCTGATCCGGTTGTAGCGGTGCGGGGCGGCGAAGTCGACGCCGAGCGGTTCGGCGATCCCGCGGCTGTTGGCCATCGCGATCGCATCGGTGACAGTTGCTCGCGGCATCGGGTCGTGCCAGCCCTGCCATTCGTGCGCCGCCTCCCAAGCCGGTACTACGCGCAGGCGGTTGGTGTTGTCACGCGTCGGCACCAACCCCGCCGTCCGGTGCAGCAGACCACCTGCGGTGTCGGCGGCCATCACCACGTTGACCGGCTCGACCCATCGATCGACGGCATTGTCGATGTCCTCCACGGTCATTGCCTTAAGCAACTTGGGTAGAGCCTCGAAGCCGAGTCGGTGGGAGACGCGCGGGGGATAGCGCAGGCTGATCGCCTGCGACTCGTCGACGCCGCCGATGATCACCGGGCCGCGGGCGGTCTCGATCACCTCGATCTCGACAGATTCGGCGCCGGCCACCTCGATGACCTCGGTGTGCCGGGCAGTCGGTTGCCAGCCGTCGGGGCCGAGTGCCTCGACGCCTGAGTCGGTGCGGCGGAGCTGCTCGGCGTACAGGTCCTGGTAGTCGGCCATCGCGTTGGTGATCGCCCAGGCGACGGTGCCGGTGTGGCCGAAGTGCGCGATGCCGGGGACACCGGGGACGGCGAGTCCGATCACGTCGTACTCGGGGCAGGTCAGGCGGATCTGCTGGTAGACGCCGGGGCTCTCGACGTACCGGTGCGGGTCGCCCGCGATGATCGGCGTACCGGTTGCTGTCTTGCTGCCGGGGATAAGCCAGCCGTTGCTGCCGGCGGTGGCGGGACCCTCGGCGTTGAAGAGGTTGAGAAAGTCGTCGCCGAGGTGGCGGGCGACGTGCTCGCGCCAAAGTTTGGTGGGGAAGCCGGCGAACAGGATGTGGATCGCGAGCCAGTTGCTGAGCGGCGCCCACGGTTGCCACTGCGTCGGGGTGAGGCCGGTGGCGGCGAACTCGGGGGCGCTGCTGCCGGCGGCCGGGAGGGTGTGGTTGACGCCGTCGACGTACGCCGAGATCCAGCTGCGGGTGTGGCCGTCGAGTTGCTCCCAGCAGCGTTGCGCGGTGTCGTCGAGGCGCGCCTGACGGGCGAAGGTGTCCCAGCTGAGTGCCTCAGGACCAAGGAAGGCGGCGCTGCTGCCGAGCGAGCGGTGGTGCTGCAGCTCGAGCTGCCAGGCGCGATCGGTTGCCGCGTTCTGGCCTTGCAGATAGGCGAGGGCCAGCGGGTCGGCGGCCGTCAGGTGCGGCACGCCCCAGGCGTCTCGGTCGACCGTGGCGTCCACTCGTCATCCTCGCTTCGCTTTGTAGGCGTAGCCAACCTACAACTCGGAGCCCGATTGCTAGCGTGATGGGATGATCCGCGCCCTCGACCTGACCGACCAGCCCACCGCCGAGCGGGTATTGGTCGTGCAGCGCCTGGCGTACGCGGTGGAGGCCGAACTGATCGGCTTCGACGGCATCCCGCCGCTGCACGAAGACCTCGCGACACTCATGTCCTCCACGGAACACTGGCTCGGCCGGTACTCCGAAGGCGAACTGGTTGCCGCGGTCGCCTATGAGTTCCCCGACGCGGACACCGTCGAGATCAGCCGCTTGGTGGTCGACCCGTCTGCATCCCGGCGAGGCCACGGTCGCGCGTTGCTCGACCACCTGGACGTGCTTGAGCCACGCCGTACCAGCCTGGTCTCGACCGGTACGGCGAACACCCCGGCCGCCACGCTCTACCTGTCCCGCGGCTACGTCGCCACTGGTCAGGTCGAGATAGCGCCGGGCGTCACGATCACCCAATTCCGCCGCGGCTGAGCGGTCAGGTGGTGGCGGGGTCCTCGTGGGCGGGGTCGTCGACCGGCTCGTGCGCCTCGTTGCCCTCGACCGGCTCGACTGCCTCGACCGGCCTGACTGCCTCGACCGGCCCGTCGGCCGCGACTGGCTCGTCGGTCTCGATGGCCTCGGGCTGTTCGACCTGCTCTGCAGGTGGGACCACGACGGCCTCGTGAGGGCGGCGCGGCGGGTTCGGCTGCGGGCCGGCCGAGACGGTGCCCGGGTGGTCCAGGCCTTCCAGCTCGCCGTCGGGGTTCAGTTCGACCCCTTCCGCGCGCAGGTCCTCGCCGATTTCCACTTCCGCGGCCTTCTGGCCGGGGAGCGGTAGTCCTGGTCTGTCGAAGCTCATACGTCCTCCTATGGGCGGGGCTGCTGTCAGACCAGTACCCCAACCGTCATGGTGTCATCCGGCGCTCAGTAGGACTGCAGTTCCAGCAAGTTGCCTTCGGGGTCGCGCAGGTGAGCTGTGCGAAGGCCGGCTCCCCACTGCGGTCGGTCCTGCGCCTCGGTGACCACGGCAGCGCCGTACTGCGTGAGGACCGGCACAGCCGCGTCGACATCGGCCACCTTGAAGACCAGCATCGTGCTGTCCTGGGTCGGGCCGTCTGTCGGCAACTCCTCGGTGCCGACCGCGCCGGCCATCATGGCGCGACCGAACAGCACTAACCCGGTCTGGCCCTCGAGATCCCAGTTCGCATAGCTCGCCTCGGCCAGCACCTTGACCGGCTGGACACCGAACAACTCGGCCAGCACGCCTCGGTAGAACTCAACGGCAGCAGGGAAATCGCGAACCAGCAGTCGCGGGTAGAAAGCGTCCATTCAAGACTCCTAAGAATAGTGGGTAAATACCAACGATTGGTCAGAGCCTACGATATGCCGATGGAGAGCCTGCTGGAGACGACCACCTTCGTGCTGCACAAGGTGGCGGTAGCGAGCCGCCGCGCGATCGCGGAGCGGCTGGCCGAGCGCCCCGGCCTGACGCTCTGGCAGTACGCCACGCTCGCGGAGCTCGACGATCACGGGCCGGTCGCGCAGAAGGCGCTGGCCGCGGCACTGGGGGTGGATCCGAGCGACATGGTGCGGCTGATGGATGAGCTGCTTACCGGCCGACTGGTAGCGCGTGCTCGCGATCCACTCGATCGGCGGCGCTATCAGGTGACGCTGACCGCGGCAGGCCGCAAGGCGCTCGCGGGCGGGCGGGGCGTCGTACGGGAGGTTGAAAAGGCAACGCTCGCGCCGCTGACGGCGGCCGAGCGGGCGACTTTGCTTGAGCTGGTGGTGAAGATCCATCGGGCTTCTGTTGAGAACTAGCCGCGATCTGTACTCGCTGGGCTAGAAGGTTCAGCCTTCGACAACTTCTCGACGGCTCCTCGGTGGTCGGCCCGCAGCCTGCCTGCTGCCCGCCGCCCGCCGAGGGCTCGTGGCGCTGGGCGCCACCTCGCTAACGCCTGGATGCTGACGCGGGCAAGCCTGCGATGCGGATCAACCGATCTGCCTTGGGCAGTGGTCCTGCGCCCGCCCACCCGCACCGCCCGTCCGCCGGGCTCGTGGCGCTAGGCGCCACCTCGCTAGCGCCTGGATGCTGACGCGGGCTAAGCCTCCGATGCGGATCAGCCGATCTGCTTGGCCAGTGGGCCTACGCCTGCTGACCGCGCCTGCCTGCCGAGGGCTCGTGGCGCTGGGCGCCACCTCGCTTGCGCTTGGGTGCTGACGCGGGCAAGCCTGCGATGCGGATCGGCCGGTCTGCTTGGAACGGTGGTGCTGTGCGTGTCCGGCAGGTCCGCCCGCCGAGGGCTCGTGGCGCTAGGCGCCACCTCGCCAACGCCTGGATGCTGACGCGAGCAAACCTGCGATGCCGATCAGCCGATCTGCCTGAACCGGTGGTGCCACGACCGCCAGCCGAGGGCTCGTGGCGCTGGGCGCCACCTCGCAAACGCCTGGATGCTCACGCGAGCCAAGCCTGCGATGCGGACCAGCCGATCTGGTGGCGGCTTGCTCATCCTCGACCGTCCGCCAGAGGGCTCGTGGCGCTGGGCGCCACCTCGCAAACGCCTGGATGCTGACGCGAGCCAAGCCTGCGATGCGGATCAGCCAATCTGCCTGAGGGCGGTGGTGCTGTACGTGTTCGGGCAGGTCTGCCCGCCGAAGGGCTCGTGGCGCTGGGCGCCACGTCGCCTGCGCCTGGATGCTGACGCGGGCAAGCCTGCGATGCCGATCAGCCGGTCTGCCTGAACCGGTGGTGCCACGCAGGCCCGTCCACGACCGCCAGCCGAGGGCTCGTGGCGCTGGGCGCCACCTCGCAAACGCCTGGATGCTGACGCGGCCCGAGCCTGCGACGCGGATCAGCCGGTCTGCTCGGACCGGTGGTGCCACGCGTGCTCATCCAGGGCCGCCCGCTCAAGGGGTGACGCTGCATGCCAACTCGCCGCGCCTGGATGCTCACGCCATCAAGCGCTTAATGCGGCAAGACAGACCAACTAAACGCAGGCAAGGGCGGTCTAACCAGCCGACCGATCACCAACCAACCGCCGGCGCTTAGCCGGATCAGTCAAAGCAGGCGACGACCAAAGTCCATCCGACTGATAGTGATGCAGGTCCGTCCCCGGTGGGACGATCTCGTCGATTCGGTCCAGGACGTCGTCTTCGAGTGTCAGATCAGCACCCGCCAGCAGCCCCTCCAACTGCTCCATCGTGCGCGGGCCGATGATCACCGACGTCACGGCCGGATGCGCGGTCACAAACGCCAGCGCCAGCTCTGGCAGCGTCCGGCCGAGACCAGCCGCAAGCTCGGCGAACTGCTCGACAGCGTCGAACTTCGAGGCATTCGCCGGCAGTGAAGGGTCGAAGCGGTGCGGGGTTAATGCTGCACGTCCAGCGGCGAGGTCTACCGGCTGGTCGCGGCGGACCTTGCCGGACAAGAAGCCCGAGGCGAGGGGGCTCCAGGTCAGGACGCCCATGTTCAGCCGTTGGGTGGTCGGTAGCAGGGAGCGCTCGATGCCACGGGTGACCAGGGAGTACGGCGGTTGCTCGGTTCGGAACTTGCCGTAGCCGCGGCGTTCGGCGACGTGGTACGCCTCGACCAGGTCCTCGGCGGGGAAGGTCGAGCAGCCGAAGGTGCGGATCTTGCCCTGGGTGACCAGGTCGGTGAGGACCGAGAGGGTTTCCTCGATCTCCGTTGCCGGGTCCGGCCGGTGTACCTGGTACAGGTCGATCCAGTCGGTGCCGAGTCGGCGCAGGCTCTGGTCGACCTCGTGGGTGATCCAGCGCCGCGAGTTGCCGCCGCGGTTGGGGCCCTCGCCCATCGGGAAGTGCACCTTGGTCGCCAGTACGACGTCCTCGCGGCGGCCCTGCAGTGCCTTGCCGACGATCTCCTCGGACTCGCCGCTGGAGTACATGTCGGCGGTGTCGACGAAGTTGATGCCCTGGTCGAGGGCCGCGTGGATGATCCGGGCGCTGTCGGCGTGGTCGGGGTTGCCGACCGCGCCGAACATCATCGTGCCGAGGCAGTGCACGCTCACCTCGATACCGGTCCCGCCGAGTGTGCGGTAGCGCATGTCCAACTCCTAGCTCCTGTGGTCTAGCGCAGAACCTAGGAGCTAGACCGCTGTCTAGGTCAAGCAGCCACCCGCGCTCTGGTACGCCGCTTGCGACGGTTCCCGTTGAACCGGTCCGGCTGTTGGCACGTATAGCCCTCATACGACGGTTGGAGGGGACATGAGTACAGACGTGGTGGCTCCGCCGGAGCAGCAGTCCGGGGTACGGGGAGTCCTTGTTTTGCTGGGGTTTGCCGTGATCGGCGCGTTGGTCGCGGTCTCGCTGGGGTTCTACGGGAAGGCGCACACGCCGACCGGGCGGCCGCTGGCGTTGATCGTCGGGTTCACGAACCTGACGCCGATGAAGGCCTGGCTCGCCACGGCTGCCGTCGTACTGGTGGTCTTCCAGGTGGTGTCGGCGTTGTGGATGTACGGGCGGTTGCCGGTCAAGCGCCAGGCGCCCGCGGTGCTGTCGCAGCTGCATCGGTGGAGTGGGTCGGTGGCGTTCGTCGCGACGTTGCCGGTGGCCTATCACTGCCTGTGGAGCCTCGGCTTCAGCACGTTCGACACCAGGACGGCGTTGCACTCGCTGTTCGGTTGCGCCTTCTACGGCGCGTTCACGACCAAGATGCTCGCGCTGCGAGCCGACAAGCTGCCGAGCTGGGCCCTGCCGATCTCGGGCGGACTGCTGTTCGCCCTGCTGATCGGCGCCTGGGCGACAGCCTCGGTCTGGTACTTCGCCCAATCCGGCGTCCCGCTGCGCTGACAGGAGACAAGACAATGGAACGCAGAACCCTCTTGGCCGCAGGTGGCGCGGCCGCGCTGATGACCGGATGCGTCGTCCAGCGAGTACCAGCCACCAACAGTGCACCAGCTCCCAGTACTGCGCCGCCAACCACCGGCGCCCCCGCTACAACCAACGCGCCTGCCCCCGGCCCAGCCCCGCTGGCAAAGGTCGCCGACATCCCAGCCGGCGGCGGCGTGATCCTGAAGGACCAAAGCCTCGTCCTCACCAAAGACGCCGGCGGCAAGATCTGCGCCTTCTCGGCGATCTGCACCCACCAGGGCTGCGCGGTGACAGGAGTCGGCAACGGAACGATCGACTGCGCCTGCCACGGCAGCAAGTTCGACGCGACCACCGGCGAGCGAGTCGCCGGACCAGCCAAGAATCCCTTACCCGCAGTCGCTTTCGAGCAACGCGACGGCGCGATCTTCAAGGCCTCATGATGCTGAAGAGCCTGCCGACCATGCTCTGGGTGATCGGCGCCACCGTCGCGGTGGCAGCCCTCAGTCCCGCCGCCGGAAACGTCATCACCACAGCACCACCGGCCGCCGCACCACCGCCACCTGCCGCGGCGCCCAGCACCCCACCACCAACAGCGAAACCAACCGCCAAACCATCAACACCAGCATCACAACCCGAAGTCATCAAAGCCGGTACGACGAACCTAGGCCTGGTCGCCGTCGACGCCGACGGCCTCACCCTCTACATGTCCGTCCTGGACAGCCGCGACCCATCGAAATCGGTCTGCGTCAGCAAAGCCTGCCTGGCCGCCTGGATCCCCGTCTACGTCAAGAAACCCGGAGTACTGGCCGGAGCCGGCGTGAGCCAGGCCAAGGTCGGCACTGTCGTCCGCCCCGACAAGGACGTCCAGGCAACGCTCAACGGCTGGCCGCTCTACCGCTTCGCCAAGGACAAAGCCCCTGGCGACGTCCTGGGCGAAGGCCTGAAAGGCACCTGGCACGTCCTCAACCCAGCCGGCAAACGCCTCACCAGCACGAGCTGACCAGCCCGAAAACCACCGAGTTCCGAGGGGTGTGGTCACACTGGGGGCTGACATCGGGCACTACGCAGTACAGGAGGCGGTCGGATGAGTTCTGAGTACGCGGAGTTGTGGGAGCCGCAGCCGGGATGGTTGAACACGGCGTCGTACGGGTTGCCGCCGCGGCCGGCGTGGGAGGCGTTGCAGTCGGTGCTCCACGACTGGCAGGTCGGGGCCACCAGTTGGGAGCCGTGGGACGGGTCCACCATCCGGGCCAGGGAGTCGTTCGCGCGGATCGTCGGGGCCGCGGCCGAAGACGTGTTCGTCGGGAGCACGGTGTCGGCGGCGATCGCGCCGATCGCGGCCGCGCTGCCGGACGGGTCGCGGGTGCTCGTGGACGACATCGAGTTCACCTCGAACGTCTACCCCTGGATGGTGCACGCCGACCGTGGTGTCGAGGTGACCGCGGCCAGTACCGAGAAGTTCGTCGAGGCGATCCAGCCGGGGATCGACCTGGTCGCCGTCAGCGCGGTCCAGTCCGCCACCGGAACCGTGCTCGACCTCGCCCAAGTTGTTGCCAGATGCAACGAGATCGGCGCGCTGCTGGTGGTCGACGCCAGCCAGGCGGTCGGCTGGTTGCCGCTCGACGTGGCCGGGGTCGACGCGCTGATCGCGCACACCTACAAGTGGCTGATGTCCCCGCGCGGCGCGACCATCGGCTACCTCTCACCGCGCCTGCAAGAACGCTGCCGCCCACTGCACGCAGGCTGGTACGCCGGCCGAACCGTCCACACCTCGTACTACGGAACGCGGATGGAGCTGGCCGACGACGCGCGCCGGTTCGACCAGTCGCCGGCCTGGTTCAGCTTCGTTGGCGCAGCCCCCGCGCTCGAGCTGATCGAGGAGATCGGCGTCGAGACCATCCACCGGCACAACCTCGCCCTGGCCAACGAGTTCCGCGCCGGACTGGGCCTGCCGCCGGGCAACTCGGCGATCGTCAGCACCTCGCTCCCGGGGGCTGAAGAGGCCTTCGCGGCAGCCGGCGTACGGGCCGCGGTCCGGGGTGGCAACCTGCGCGCGTCCTTCCACATCTACTCCACCCAGGCAGATGTCCAGCTGGCCCTGGCCGCGCTCCAAGGGCTGAAATCCTCCTAGAGTTGACTCTAGCCGCAGCTACTGTGAGCGGCATGGCTGACGGGTTGAGCATCGGGCAGGTCTCCGAACGCACCGGACTGAGCGTGCACGCGCTGCGCTTCTACGAGCGGGAGGGCATCCTCGCCGACCCGGTACGCCGGGAGGCCAACGGTCGCCGCGTCTACAGCGAGGACGACGTCGACTGGCTGGACATGTGCATCAAGTTCCGGTCGTCGGGGATGCCGCTGGACACCATCCGGCGGTACACCGACCTGGTCCGGCAGGGCGCCGGCAACGAAGAGGCAAGGCTGGCGCTGCTGAAGAGTCACCAGGAGGCGGTCGCCGCGCAGATCGAGGAGCTCACCGAGTGTCTCCGGGTGATCACCTACAAGGTCGACATCTACACCGAACACCTCGACCGCGGCACCGCCGACAGCCTCTGGGTCGCGCCGTCGATGGCCCAGGACGCGAGCGACCAAGCAGTCTGACGGCACGCCTCACCTGACAGCACGCCTCAGCTGGCGACCAGCACCGCCGTCGGCCCGTAAATCGCCTGCTCGCGCCCTTCGACGAACGCCCAGTAGCGATCCCCGAAGGACCAGTGCCACCACTCGGTCGGGTAGTTCACCAGCCCCGCCGAAGCCAGTACGTCGGCCAGCAACGCGCGATTGGTCCGGGCCTCGCGACTGATGTTGGTGGCTGCGAAGAAGCACGCGCCGTTGCTCTGCTCGGGCGTCGCGTCGATCGGCGTACCGAGATCGAACGGGCCGTGCTCGCCCATCAGCGTCAGATCCACTGCCGCGCCTGCGACATGCGGCGCGACCTCGACCGGCGAGACGAACCGGCTCGCGAGGACGTGCACCTCGTCGTCGGAGATCCCAGGGTTGAGCGTGCGCAACTCGGCCACGTAGCCGTCGTAGATCTCCTGCTGGCTCTCGACCGCGCGCAGCCCCTCAACGACGTGCAAGCGGATCCCGGTGGGCAGGAAACTCTCGGCGACCGCGAGCCGATCGGCCAGCGACTCCCGGACGTACTGGCGTCCCTCGGCGGAGATGCCGCGGCTGAAGAGGTCGACCAGCGGTTCGCCGCTCTCGATCGCCGGTATCCGGGTGATGCGCTCGTCGCTCAGCAGGACGGTCATGCGGACTTCTTGGCGGCCGCGGTGGTCAGCAGGTTCTCGATCACGTCGGCGTACGACATACCGGCCGCGGCCCACATCCGCGGGAACTGCGAGGCCGGCGTGAAGCCCGGGAAGGTGTTGATCTCGTTGACCAGCGGGTTGCCGTCGGCCGGGACGAAGAAGTCCACCCGGGCCAGCCCCTGGCAGCCGAGCGCGTCGAACACCTCCAGCGCAGTACGGCGAAGCTTCTCGGTCAGCTCGGCCTCCAGCGGCGCCGGTACGACGAACTGCGTCCGCCCGCTGTCGTATTTCGTTGCCGCGTTGAAGAACGGCTGATCCGGATCGGCATGGATCTCCAGCGCCGGCGCGACCTCGACCCGGCCGTCCGGGAACTCCATCACCGCGAGATCGATCTCCCGGCCGTGGATCTCCTGCTCGACCAGGACCCGCGGGTCCAGTTCGGCCGCGACGGCCAAGGCGGTCGCCAGCGACTGCAGGTCAGTGGCTCGCGCGACCCCGAAGCTCGAGCCGCCACTGGCCGGCTTGGCGAAGACGGGGAACTCGATCCCCGCTGCCTTGAGTCGCTGGACGACCGCCTCGGGGTCGCGAAGGTCCGCGCCGCGGACGGTGATCCCCGGGGCGACCGGGAGACCCTGCGCTCGCAGTACGGCCTTGGTCAGATGTTTGTCGAGCCCGACCGCGCTCGCCGCGACGCCGTTGCCGACGTACGGGATGTGGAGTTGGTCCAGGAAGCCCTGGATGACGCCGTCCTCCCCGCCTTCCCCGTGCAGGGCGGGGATCGCGACGTCGCTGTCCTGCAGCAACGCGATCGCCTCGTGTTGTCCGTCCTGCCAGTTGCCCTCGGCATCGATCAGCAGCGGTACCACGCTGTGCCCGGAAAGCTCGGCCGCCTTGGCGATTCCGCGTCCGCTGGCGAGCGAGACCTGGTGCTCCGGACTGGCTCCGCCACTGATCACGACGACCTTCACTGGTGGATCCCTTCGACGTAGCGGCGCGGGATCCGGGAGCCGATTCCGCAGTAGATCTCGTGTGGAATGGTGCCGGCCCAGGCGGCCCAGTCGGCGGCCGTCGGCTCACCGGCATCTCCGTTGCCAAAGACAACTACCGGCGTGCCGGGCTCGATCGGCAGGTCGCCGGCGTCGACGACGAACTGGTCCATCGTGATCCGGCCGATCACCGGCAGCCGGACACCGCGAACCAGCACGCCGGCCCGGCCGGAGGCGATCCGCGGGATGCCGTCGGCGTACCCGATCGGGATCAGTGCGATCGTGGTGTCGTGCTCGGCCACGAAGTCGTGCCCGTACGAAACGCCTTCACCTGCGTGGATCCGGCGGACCTGGGCGACCTTCGAGACGAGTTGCATCGGCTGCCGGAGACCGGCGTCGACCTCGTCGATGCCGAACAGGCCGGCCCCGATCCGGACCAGGTTGCAGTCCGGCGCGTCCAGGGTGAGCGCGCCGGAGGAGTTGGCCAGGTGAATCACTTCCGGGTCCAGACCGGCTCGGCGGGCCAGGGTGACCCCTGTGCGCAGCAGTTCGAGTTGCTTCTTGCTGTGCGTCGCGTCCAGCTCGTCGCCGTGCGACAGGTGCGACCAGATGCCGCGGACCTTGATCGCGCCGAGTGCCTCGTAGTGGGCGGCGGTGCGGGTCAGCTCGATCCACTGGTCGGGCGCGCTGCCGCCGCGGTGCATGCCGGTGTCGAGCTTGAGGTGGACGTTGCGCACGTTGGGAGCCGAGACCGCTTGCTGCAGTTCGGCGACGGTGGAGACGCTGACGTCGATGTCGGCGAGCAGCAGCAGCTCGGCAGCGTCGTACAGCCAGATCAGGATGGGTTCGGTCAACCCGGCAGCCCGCAGCTGAAGGGCTTCGTCGGCCCGGGCGACGCCGAGCCAGGTCGCGCCCGCCTCGACCGCGGCGCGGGCGACATGGACCGCGCCGTGACTGAAGGCGTCGGCCTTGACGACCGCCATCAGCTCCGTGCCCGGGCGAATGCGCTTGCGCAGGGTTTGTACGTTGTCCCTGACCACGGACAGATCGATCACGGCCTCGGCCAGTCCCAGGCAGGGACGGGTCGGGCTCTGGACCAGGTTCATAGCGCTCATTGTTGTTTCCGGCAACGAGCTGACACATCGTTTCCCGGTCGGATGTTGGCTCACCGGCGCGTACGACCCTGGTACGACACCACGTCATACCGCTCGTCCTTTCGATCGAGCCGGATCACTAGGCTGGGCGGGTGGACGCGACCGGTCATCTGAAGGCATCCCTCGACGCGGGGCTCGCGTTGGGTAACCGCTTCGGGGCGGAATGGAGCCGCGGGCGGGCGCAGGCCGCGGGGTCGATCCCCGATGTGGAGGCCGTACTACGGCTGACCACCAACCTGTCGCCGGTGGTGGACGAGGCGGCGCTTGCGGAGTTCGCGGCCGGTGGAGTCCGGCTGTACGGCGTACTGGCGTTGCTGGCCGCGGGGGAGATCGACGCGAGTGCGCGCGAGCTCAACGAGCTGTTGCGGGCGACTCGGGCGGCGCCGCAGCTTTCGCAGTACGGCGGGGAGCCTTGGCATCTGCATTTCGCGGGGCCGGACGCGTCGGTGGCGACGAGTTGGCTGGCCGAGTTCGCGACGGCGGCGGCGATCCTGCTCGGCAGTTCGGAGTACGAGCTGTTGCGGCGGTGTGTGGCCGAGCGATGTGACCAGTTGTTCCTGGACGCGACCCGCAATCACACCCAGCGGTTCTGCTCGACCGCCTGCCAGAACCGGACCAAGGTCGCCGCGTTCCGGTCGCGCGAGACGTAGGTCACCTCGCAGCGGAGTCACAGTCGGCGGGGCTGTCGTGTCGTAACTGTGTACACACCAAAACGACAGAGGAGTCCAGTCATGGATGCCCGTTTGAACGTCTTCAGTAGCCCGGCGGCCGGCAAGCTGATGAAGCACCTGGTCGGCGCGGCCGGTGTGGTCGGCGCGTCGTCGGTCCCGTACACGACGCTGGAACTGGTGAACCTGCGCTGCAGCCAGATCAACGGGTGCGGCTTCTGCACCGACATGCACACCAAGGACGCCGTTGCCGCCGGTGAGTCGCAACTGCGGCTCAACCTGGTCGCCGCCTGGCGCGAGGCGACCTGCTTCACCGAGGCCGAGCGGGCCGCGCTGGAGCTGGCCGAGGAGGGCACCCGGCTCGCGGATGCCAACGGTGGCGTCTCGGACGAGGTCTGGGCCACCGCGGCCAAGCACTACGACGAGGAGCAGTTGCTCGCGCTGGTGGCGCAGATCGCCTTGATCAACAGCTTCAACCGGCTCAACGTGATCACCCGGCAGCCGGCCGGCGACTACGTGGCCGGTCAGTTCCGCTGATCGCCGTCAACATCGTTGCCTCTGTCAACCAGCTGGACCTGGTGTAGAGGTAGCCGCCTTCGGGCGTCGCCATCAGCAGACCGGTGGCGGCGCCGCGTTGGCGTGCCCGGCTGCTGAGGGTCGCCATCACGACACTGCCGAGGCCGAGGCGGCGGTGGGCCGGGTCGGTCTGGATGTCGTGCATGACGGCGTCCTGGCCGACGATCGCGGCCATCCCGCGAGCTGCGATGTTGCCCTGGGCATCAAGGATTCGTGTGCGTTCCAGCGGTCCGTCGCTGCTCGTCTCGACCCGGTACTGCGCCGGCGTGGCGGCTTCTGCGTGCAGGTTGAGGTCGATGGACATCAGGAGGCATCGCTCGGCGAAGACCTCCAACCCGGCCTGCTCCAGTACTGCGGCTGTCGCGTCGGGGTGCTGGGTCGTGACGGTCAGCCAGGTCGGCTCGGTGGCCTTGGTGATCTCGATCGCGAGGTCGTCGATCACGTCCGTGCGGTCGGTGAGCGCGAAGAGTTCACGCGTCCTGCCGGGGAGGTCGAGGGTGACCTCCAGGGCGGTCTCGTGGTCCTGCGCGGCGGCCAGGCCTCGACACAGGCACCAGCCGTGCGCCCAGCGGCGTACCAGCTCATCCATGGAGATCAGTGTAACTGGGTATTTTGAGATAGCCAGTTACTTGCCGAGAACGAAGGTCTGGATGGCGATCACTGCGGCACCGCGGGCCCACTGGGTGAAGGACGGGTCCTGCAGGATGATCGGCGGTGCGACGGCTGCTGGGTGACGGTCGGCCCGGAGGCCCGCCTCGAGCTCGGTCGCGGCGACTGTCGCCAGCCGGACGCCCTCGCCGCCGAGCATGACGGCCTCGGGCATCGTGAAGTTGCTGGCTGCCGCGATCAGGCGGCCCAGGGCGTGCCCGGCAGCCTTCACCACGCGACTTGCTTCAGGATCGCCGGCGGCGGCCAGGTCGAGGCATTCGTCGTACCCGATCGGGCGGTTGAGGGCCTGGCTGATCTGGGTGGTGATGGCGTCGGTGGTCAGCATCGAGCCTGCGCAACCGTGGTGGCCGCGTTCGCAGGGCGGGCCGTTCGGGTCGAGCTGGGTGTGACCGACCAGGCCGAGCCCGGCCTCGGTGGTGTCGACCAGCTTGTCGTGGACGACCAGGCTGTAGCCGACCCCCGCGCCGATGGTGATCAGGCAGAACCTGCTGATCCCGCGCCCCGCGCCGAACCAGTGGATCGCCTCAGTGACCGCGGTGACGTCGTTCGCGACCACGACCTGTGCGTCGGTGCGCTCGGCGATGAGTTGCCGGAACTTCACGTCCTCCCAGGCGAGGAAGTCGCCCCGCAGTACGTCGCCGGAGCTGTCGACGTGCCCGCCCAGACTCACTCCGAGTCCAGTGATCGCCGGCCGCCCGTCACCCAACGAGCGGGCGATCTCCACCACCAGCTCCGCGACGGCCTCAGGGGAGTGATCAGGCAGCGGCCGCTCCTCGGTCGCGATCACCTCGGCCCGCAGCGTCGTCAGCACCCCGAGCGCGGTGTCCCCAGTCAGCTTCACGCCGACGAAGTGGTGCGAGGTCGGCACGATGTCCAGCGGCTGCGACGGCCGCCCGACCTTGGGATCAGCCGGCCCACCCGGTACCTCGACCAGCAGCCCCGACTCCAGCATCGGCTTCGTCAACCGGGTCAGGCTCCCCGCCGACAACTCCACCCGCCGAGCCAATTCGGCCCGCGACAGGGGCCCGTCCAGCAGGATCTCCAATGCGACCTGATGTGACGGCCCGCTCAACGGCCGCCAAGCTCCCACTCCCACCCTGCCGACCTTACCGCCGCCCCCGCGGGTGTTAATGGGGAAGTTTGCGGGTGTCGATCAGTTGCTGGGCGACGTCGCGGAGCTTGGTGTTGGTGTCCTGGGAGTAGCGCTTGAGGATGGCGAAGGCCCGATCGCCGTCGACGTCGAAGCGCTCCATCAGGATGCCCATCGCCTGGCCGACCAGCTTGCGGGCGTCGACCGCCTGCGCCATCGTCTCCTCGTGCCGGGCCGACGCGACCGCCACCGAGGCGTGCCGGGCGAGGATGTGCGCGATCGCCTCGTCGTCCTCGCCGAACGCATCGGGCTCAGCGGAGTACAGGCCGAGTACGCCGACGATCGAGCGGCTGCCGTCGCCAGTGGTCAGCGGCACGTCCAGCACGCTGCGGACCCCGAGGCCGGCCACCTTCGCCGCCCACTCCGGCCACCGCTCGTCCTTGCTGGTGTCCCGGATCAGCACGCTGTCGCGATCCCGCAGGGCGGTGATCAGCGGGCCGACGTCCGAGCTGATCTGCAGCTCGTAGACGTCGTTGACGACCGGGTCGGTGCTCGCGGCGACCTCGGGTCGCGAGCCGCGCACATAGAGTGCGATTCCGGCGTACATGCAGTTCAGCGCCTGCAGCGCGAACTGGACCACCGCATCGACGGTCTCCTCGACGCCGGGCGCGTCGTGCAGTTCGACAGCGAGTTGCGCGAAGGCGTCCGCAGACGTCGGCGCGGCAACCTCGAAGTCAGCCATCGTGGCTCCAGACATGAATCATCGTCGGGGGGCACCCCGTGGCTGGAGTGTTCCTCAGCGGACATCATGCAGCCTCGCCCCCCGGGAGTGGTAGCCGGATGTCCGATCTTGTTATGAACCGGTTTTGCGGGGTCAATGCTGTTCTGGGTTACTCATCCCAAAAGACCGAGTAAGGTGTCCGCATGACCGGTACTGCGAAGCTGACGCGGAAGGGTCGAGCGACCAAGGAGCGGATCGTCTCCACCGCCGCCGACCTGATCTACGCGCACGGCGTCGCGGGCACCAGCATCGAGGACGTCCGTGCGGCCGCGGGGGTCAGCGGCTCGCAGATGACCCACTACTTCCAGGACAAACGCAGCCTGGTCGCCGACGTGGTCGACCACCAGGCGAGGGTCGTGATCGAGTTCCACGGCAGCCCCGAGCTGGGCGCGCTCGACAGCTTCGCGGCCCTGCGTCGCTGGGCGTCGGCCGCGGTGCAGCGGCTGATCGACAACGACTGCCAAGGCGGTTGCCCGCTCGGCTCGCTGGCCGGCGAGGTGGCCGAGAGTGACCTGCTCGCCCGAGGCCGCCTGGCCGTCGGTTTCGAGCAGTGGGAGCAGTTGCTGCGCGAGGGGTTGCAGGCGATGCGGGACCGCGGCGAACTTCGTGAAGAGGCTGATCCGCGAGGTTTGGCGATGGCGCTGCTCGCCGCGCTTCAGGGCGGCACGCTGCTGACGCAAACCAGGCGAAACGTCGCTCCGCTGCGAGCAGCGCTCGACGCCGTGCTCACCTATGTCGAGTCCTTCGCGACCACTCCAGTGGACGAGGCAACTGGAGGGCGGGATGGCTGACTTCTCGGGGCTGTTGAGCGGGCGGACGACCTGGACCAAGGAGTTCGCGGCGCCGATCAGGGACTTCCTGCGGACCGAGTCGGGCAGCTCGGGCGTGCTCGCGATCGCGATCCTGACCGCACTCGCCTGGGCCAACCTCTCGCCCGGCTCGTACGACGGTTTCTGGCACACCGATCTCTCGCTGGCGCTCGGCGGTCGTCAGCTCGAGATGACCTTGCAGGAGTGGGTCAACAGCGGGCTGATGACGCTGTTCTTCCTGGTCGTCGGGCTGGAGGCGCGCCGGGAGTTCGACCTGGGCGACCTGCGCGACCGCAGCCGGTTCGTGCTTCCGGTGGTGGCCGGCGTGGCGGGGATGGCCGCGCCGGTGCTGATCTATCTGGCCTTCAACCACGGCGGCGAGGGCGCGCACGGCTGGGGTGTCGCGATGTCGACCGACACCGCGCTCGCGCTCGGCCTGCTGGCGCTGGTCGGGCGCGGGGTGCCGGATCGGGTCCGGGTGTTCCTGCTGACCGTGTTCGTGGTGGACGATCTGATCGCGCTGCTGGTGATCGCGATCGTCTACAGCGAAGACATCGAGTTCATGCCGCTGATGATCGCGATCATCGCCTTCGGTGTACTCGTCGCCGCCAGCCTGTTCCAGATCCGCAAGGTCGGCGTCTACGTCGTACTGGGCGTGGTCACCTGGGCCGCGTTGCTGACCAGCGGTGTCGACCCCGTGGTGGCCGGCCTGGCGATCGGCCTGACCGCCTCGGCGTACTCACCGGGCCGCGACGAGCTCGAGCAGGCGACCGGGCTGTTCCGCTTGTTCCGCGAGCAGCCGACCCCGGAGTTGGCCCGGTCGGCGACCCTTGGTCTGACCTCGACGCTCTCGCCCAACGCACGCCTCCAGCACTTCTACCACCCCTGGACGAGCTACCTGATCGTGCCGATCTTCGGCCTCGCCAATGCGGGCATCACGATCGACGGCGGCTTCCTCGCCCAGGCGTACCGGTCGCCGATCACGCTCGGCATCCTGTTCGGCTACGTGATCGGCAAGCCGGTCGCGGTGATGACGGCCTCGTGGTTGCTGACCAGGTTCAGTGGCGGCCGGTTGCGTCCGCAGGTCGGCTGGGCGGCGGTCGCGGGCAGCGGCACGATCGCCGGCATGGGCTTCACCGTGTCGTTGCTGATAGCAACATTGGCGTTCGAGGGCCCGGCGCTGGCGGAGGCGAAGCTCGGTCTGCTGTCCGCGGTGGTAGTCGCCACGATCCTCACCTGGCTGGTCTTCCAGGCGGCCCGGCTGCTGTCTCCAGCGCGCAAGGCCGTCGCGATGCTGGGCGACGTCGACGAACTGGTCGACCTGATCGAGCCGGTCGACCCGGAGCGCGATCACATCCGCGGCCCGGAGACAGCCTCGGTCACCCTGGTCGAGTACGGCGACTTCGAATGCCCGTACTGCGGACTCGCGGAGCCCGTCGTGCGAGATCTGCTGAAGGATGACGACCTGCGCTACGTCTGGCGTCACTTACCCCTGACCGACGTCCATCCACGCGCGCAGATCGCAGCCGAGTTCTCCGAGGCGGCGGCCGCGCAAGGTGCGTTCTGGGAGATGCACGACCTGCTGCTCGAGAAGCAGGAGAACCTCAAGCCCGCCGACCTGATGGCGTACGCCCAGCAACTCAACCTGGACAACGATCGCATCCACGACGAGGTCAAACGTCACGTCGCGGCTGCCCGAGTCGCCCAGGACGTCGAGTCCGCCGACCTCAGCGGCGTCTCCGGCACCCCGACCTTCTTCGTCAACGGCCAACGCCACTACGGCGCGTACGACGTGGAAACACTGAGCGCCGCGATCAAAACAGCCCGCGCCCGAGCCAAGATCCGGGACACCGACCTCCCTCCACTGGTCCACCGACGCCGTGGCAGTAATTTGCCGCAGTAGGTCATTCCTGCCACTGGTGGGAGGTGCTTCCGCTGCCTGACGCTGGTCTCTCCAACTGACCTTGGCCTGAAGGAGACGACATGTCAGCAGTACTGAAAACAGCTCCCGCCGAGCAACAGCAAGCCATCGCGCACTTCGCAAGCAAACTCACCTACGAGACCGACCCATCAGACGTAGCCGCAGACATCGGCGCCGGCCTCACCGGCTGGGTCCTGGTGGACAGCAGAAGCCAGGAAAGCTGGGACCAAGGCCACGTCCCAGGAGCAATCCACCTCCCAACCGCCGAGATCACCGCCCGTGCCACCTCCGCAGTCCCACCGGGCACCCCAGTAGTCACCTACTGCTGGGGCCCAGCCTGCAACGGCGCCACCAAAGCAGCCCTGGAGTTCGCCAAACTCGGCTATCCAGTCAAAGAAATGATCGGCGGCATGGAGTACTGGACCCGCGAGGGCCTACCAGTCGAAACCGCCAACGGCATCACCCGCCGCCCCTCCGACCCCCTAACCGCCCCCACCGGAATAGCCTGCGCCTGCTAACCCACCCGCCGCGCCACAGCCAGACGATCAAATTTCCTCGGCCTTAGACCAACTTCAGCGGCGCAGCGGCGAGAACCTCAAGCAAGGTGCCCGCCGCCAGCGAGCCCACAGCAACCACATACGAACCACGAACCACGAACCACGAACCACGAACCACGAACCACGAACCACGTACGCCGGTACAAACCGCGGACGCCGGCACCATCGACGGACGCCGGCACCAACCACGGACCCCCGCTTCAACTACGGACGGCCTGCTCACCTACTTCTGCGGCGCAGCGGCGAGAACCTCAAGCAAGGTGCCCGCCGCCAGCAAGCCCACAGCAACCACCAGCCCAGCACCCCGGGGATAGGCAACGCCTGCTAGCAACCAGGTCAAGCACCGCGCCCACCGACCTACTTCAGCGTGGCAAGGTACTCCGCATTGCCCCGAATCGCCGCCTCGTAGCGCTTGATCTCCGGAGTATCCACCCGGTCAGCAATAACCAGCAGCAACGTCGCCAGCGCTTTATCAGGGTGACCAGCCGCATGATGGGTAAGCGACTTGAAAACCCGAAGCGAGTCAGACTCCGGGAACTCCTTGCAAGCCGCCGCAAAAACCGCAAGCGACTCATCAAAGCGCTCCAGATTGCGCAACGTGCTGCCGTACTGAAGCAGACACCGCCGTCTGATGTCCCCACTCAAACCAGGCAGAGCCTGTTCGTAGTACGGGACCGCCTTCTCCTCCTGACCGGCGGTGTCGTACGAGCCGCCGACCTCATACAGCACGTACGGGTTGCCGGGATGCTTGCTCAGCAGATCCTCGAAGAAGTCGATGGTCGGCTGCATGTTCTCCCGGTCGCGCCGGGCGAAGGCTTCTTCGATGGTCGCGGCCAGTTCCGGTGTCAGGTCTTCGCTCACCGTTCCATCATGCCGGGTCGGAATGTCGAGTTGGCCGGGGCCGCTCCGACGTGGCGGGCGCAAGGTCATTCGAGAGGAGACGGTGATGAGTGAAGTAGCACCCTGGGCGCGGTCGGTTTTTGCGATCACGTTGTTCGTGGAGGACCTGGACGAGTGCAAGCGGTTCTACCGGGAGGTGTTCGGGCTGCCACTCGACGGCGGGGACGAAGTGTCGGTCGCCTTCAAGGTCGGTGAGTTGCTCATCAACCTGCTGCAGGTCACCGAAGCGCCCGAGTTGATCGACCCGGCACCGGTCGGCGGCGCGGAGGCGGGTCGGCGGTTCCAGCTCACCGTGCCGGTGGACGACGTCGACACCCTGTACGCCGAACTGTCCGGCCGCGGCGTCAAGTTCCTCAACGGCCCGATGGATCGCCCGTGGGGAATCCGTACCGCGGCCTTCGCCGACCCGGCCGGCCATGTCTGGGAGATCGCCAAGTAGGCGAGCGGCTCAGAGGTCGAGCACCAGATCGCCGGCCGGGCGGGCGCAACAAGGCAGCACCTGGCCGGCGGTCGGCGGCTCGAGTGGTTCGGGCCGATAGGTCACCTCGCCGGAGATCAGCGGCGTGACGCAGGTGTGGCAGACACCCGTGCGGCACGACCACCGCGTCGGTACGTCACACGCGTCGGCCAGATCCAGTAGCGAGGCGTGCTGCTCGGACCACGGCACCGACAAACCACTGCGGGCGAAGGTGATCAGCGGACCGTTGCCCGGCGCACCTTCTGGCGGATGGGGTGGTACCGCGCGCTGATCGACCAGCCCGGGATTGATCGACGGCAAAGCGCCGAACAGCTCGGTGTGGACGCGCCCAATCCCCAACTCCGCAAGAGTTTCCTGCATCTCGGCCATGAATACGGCCGGGCCGCAGACGTACGCCGTCGCGTCGGCCGGCAACCCCAGCGCGGCGAACTGCTCGCGACCAGGGCGCTGGCTATCGGCGGTGTAGAAGACGTGCTGATGAGCTTGGGGGAGAGTCGCCAGCAGCTCACTCGCCTCGGCGGCGAAGGCTTGCTGCGCAGGATCGCGAGCCACGTGAATCCACCAAACCACTGATGAACTCTTGCTGTCAGCAAGTGCATGCAGCATCGCCAGCACCGGCGTGATGCCGACGCCCGCGGACACCAGCACGACCGGCCCAGGGTCGTCGGTCAGCACGAAGTCACCGCGCGGCGCGGCTGCGTCGACGGTCATCCCCGCGGTCAGGTGGTCGTGGATGAAGCTACTCACCAGCCCGTCGCGCTTGACGCTGATCCGGTACTCCGCTGCGCCCGGTGCTGACGACAACGAGTAGCTGCGGACCGCCGACGACCCAGCAGTTGGCGTCACCCGAAGAGTCAGGTACTGCCCAGCCCGGGCAGCAGGCAACGCCTCACCATCAACAGCACGGAAGCAAACCGACGAGATCGAGCTGCTCTCGTGCACCACCGCGGTGACCGCCAGCGCCCGAAAACCAGCCCAACCGGCAACCACCGTCTGCCCAGCGACACCCGCCTCGCCGCCAGCCGCAGCCGCCGTCTGCCCAGCGACGCCTGCCTCGCCGCCAGCCGCAGCCGCCGACTGCGCCGCGGAGTACTGCTCGACCAGCTCACGAAAAGACTGCTGCCACCCCGGGCTCAACGCCGGGATCTCCAGCGATCGCCGCAGCTTCTCCCGATCCCGATCCGGCAGATACAACAGCGCATCGATATCGGCCACGCTCAACGCCTCCGGCCCCACCCGGGTACGAACGATCTCGTCCCCAGCCTCGACCACACCTTCCGTGATCACCCGCAGGTAGAACCCCGGCCGATGATGCGCGACCAGCAACGAAGGAAGCTCCGGCTCGCCGAGCCGCATGCCGACCCGATAGCAGGTCACCCGCGGCTGGCTGACCTCGAACTCCGCCTCGCCAATCCGGTACCGATCGCCGATACACACCTCGTCATCCGGCAACCCGTCCACCGTGAAGTTCTCGCCGAACATCCCATAGGTGAAGTCGTCGCGCCCGAAGTACTCCTGCCAGTACGCGTAGGAGTCGAGCTGGTAGACCATCACCGCCCGCTGCTCACCTCCGTGGCCGCCGAGGTCGCCCTGCCCGTCACCGTCGACATTCAGCCGCCGTACCATCCGCGGCCCCTCGACCGGCGACTTCCACACTCCCGTATGGACCGTGCGCCCGTTCCACGCCACGTCCTTCGGCAGACCGACATTGAGCGAGTGCAGCGTCGCCATGATCAGCTCCAGCTGTTGAGTACTGTGCGGGTCGGGTGGAAGCGGACCGCCCGGCCTGTCTCGCCCCCAGCGTCCCACTCGATGGTCGCTGTCCCGGTCAGGTGCAACGCCGTGCCGGTCGCGAAGTCGAGGAAGAGCAACGAGGCTGTCGGGTCGATCGCGATATTGCCGAGGCTGTTGAACATGTTGTTGCCGGGATAGTCCGGCCACCACACGTCGCCGCCCTCGACCCGCACGAAGCCCGGCTCGCCGCCCTTGTGGGAGGTGTCGGCGCCACGCGTCGGGTGCGCGGTACCGAGGAAGAAGGTGTCCGCGTTCTCGATGAGCGCTTTCTGCTCGGCACCCAGCGTCCCGTCCGTGATGACCGGCAAGCTCGACGCGGGCTGAGTCACCTCGTGCGGATGGATGTACTGCGGGCAGTTGCCGTACGCCTGTTCCGCCGCGATCTCCAACTCTTCCCCGGTACTATGAACCAGCTCCCCGTTGATCCTCACCCGCCGCCGCAGCGCCAGGTCGATCACCAGTACGCCGACCGGCTGCCACGCCGGTACTCCGTGCAACGGGTCGCCCGCGCCAGGCGCAGTACCGATCGTCAACGTGCTGTCGCGCGAGGCGAGGAAGCCAGGCAATCCCGACAAGGCCGTCGTCCACAACCGCCCGTCGTCATCGCGCGCCGTGATCGCGGCGAAGTCGCGCTGCGCCAGGAACTTCTTGGCGCCACCCTCGAGCGATGCCGGCCGCAGCATCCCCTCCAGCCGCGACGCGTCGTGCGCGACCCCGGCCTTCTGCTGGACCGCCAACTCGCCTTCGTGGAAGCCGGTCATGAGCGCTTCGTCTTCTCGTAGTGCCGAGCGACCCGGGTCCGGTTGCCGCAGACGCTGCCGATGCACCATTGCCGTCGTTTGTGCTCGGCGAGGAAGAGCATCGAGCAGTTCGGGTTCGCGCAGCGTCGGAGCGTGCTCAGCTGGGCCTCGTCGGTCAGCAGCTCGATGGTCTCGCCGGCGATCATCGCCAGCGCGGCATTCCCGCCGTACTCCGGATGCCACCGCGTCTCGGCCCGCGGCCCGTCGTCCGTCACCGTCAATCGCAGACTCCGCGGCGCACCTGCGGCCGCCGCGTTGAGCTCCTCCACCGAGCTCGGTGACGCCTGGCGACCCTCCAGCTGAGCGTCGAGAACCTCCCGTACTGCGGTCCGCAACCGCCGCACCGCAGTACCGTCCGGAACCGGGCCCTCCGGCAACCGTGCGTGCTGGAGCTCCCACCACTTCGCCAACTGCTCCGGCGTCTCGATCAGGTCTACCGGCGGATCGACCGCCAGCAGCTTCGTGTCCACCAGATCGAGCGCGACCAGCCGCTCGCCACCCATCGCGAACCCGGCCGCGATCAGCTCCGCAACGCTCACGCCAACTCCTAGCTAATGTTTGATGCTCCACTTTAACATTAGCTAGCAAACAGGGAGACTAGAACATCGAGTTCTGGTTGGCGGCGGTCGCCGGGATGTCCTGGATGACGTCCCAGTGCTCGACCACCTTGCCGTCCTCGACCCGGAAGAAGTCGGCCAGCGCCTGACCTGGTTCGCCGGGCTCGAGGGTGAGGTGCGAGTGGGTGACAACAAGGTCGCCTTCGGCAACGACCCGCTTGATCTCCAGCTTCAGTTCGGGGTGCTCGCCGCGGAGCCACTTGACGAAGCCGATGAAGGCCTCGGTGCCGTCCGAGGCCATCGGGTTGTGCTGCACGTAGCGGTCGCCGACGTGCTGCTCGGCGGCCTTCTCCGGCTCACCGTCGAACGCGGTCTGGTAGTAGTCGACGACGATCTGCTTGTTCCGTTCGAGGTCTGCCATGCCGTTGACGCTAGGTCACCCGGTCGTCGGCGGGAAGTACCCACTTGTAAGTTAGCTACTTCCTAACCCAGCTTGGAGACCTGGTAGTGGTCGAATTGCCAGCCGCTGTCGTTGCGTCGGGCAATGATGCTGAGGAAGACCTTCAGGGTCGGGCGGTCGACGAACGAGAAGGCGACCTCCAGGTAGCCGAGGACGAGATCGTCGCTCAGTTGCCGGGTCTCCAGGATCTCGTAGTCGGCCCGCATGCCGAGCGGTTGCGATGCGTAGTACTCCGCGACGCCGGCCGGGCCGATGCTGTACGGGTGCAGGCCCTGGAAGATGGCGTCGTCGGTGAAGAGCTTGGCGACGGCCGCCGGGTCGTGGGCGTCGATGCCGGCCTTCCACTGGTCGAGCAGGGTGCTGAGAATGCTCATGACTGATGCTCCTTGAGGGGTGGGCGGACGGTGGGAGGACCGCCCGCCCGGTGCGGGGTACTAGTGGCCGGCGCTCTGGCCGCCGTCGACGTGCAGGATCTCGCCGGTGACGAAAGGCGCTTCTTCGAGGTACGTGATGGCGCCGGTGACGTCGGAGACATCGCCGATCTCGCCGACCGGGTGCAGTCCGGCCAGCGCCGCGTGCGTCTCCTCCGGGTGCATCGGCGTCCGGATGATGCCGAGGGCAACGGTGTTGACGCGGATGCCGCGGGCGGCGTACTCGATCGCGAGCGACTTGGTGACGGCGTTCAGGCCGCCCTTGGTCAGCGAGGCGAGCGCGGACGGCACGTTGACGTTGGCGTGGTCGACCAGGCTGGTCGAGACGTTCACGATGTGGCCGCCGTCGTGGTCGAGCATCGCCTTGATGGCGGACCGGGTGACCTCGAAGAAGCCGCGCAGGTTGACGCCGGTGACGAGGTCGAACTCCTCGTCGGTGTAGTCGGTGAACGGCTTGGCGATGAACACCCCGGCGTTGTTGATCAGGGTGTCGATCCGGCCGAAGGCGGCCAGCCCCTGCTGGATCACCTCGGTGCCGACGCCGGGGGCGGCGATGTCGCCGGGCACGGTCAGCACGAACGGGTCGTCCGACGGCTGGATGGTTCGCGAGTTCGCCAGCACGGCGTACCCGAGCTTGCGGTAGGCGGTCACCAGGCCGGCGCCGATGCCCTGGGACGCTCCGGTCACGACTGCGACTTTCTGGGTGCTCACTGTGCTGCTCTTTTCTGCTGATCAAGGGAGAGCGATCGTTCTCCGTTGACTCGATAGTGGCGCGGCGCAGCATGGCGTTCCAGGACTTGTTGCCTCCGTGCTGGGAGGCAACGCCTACGATGCTCAGATGGAACTGCGGCAGCTCCGGTACTTCGTCGCGGTGGCCGAGGAGCTCAACTTCGGCCGCGCCGCCGCCAGCCTGCACATCGCCGGGCCGTCGCTGTCCCAGCAGATCAAGGCACTGGAACGCGACCTCGGCATCCGGCTGTTCGACCGCGACCGCCGCTCGGTCACCCTGACGCCGTCCGGCGAAGCGCTGCTGGCGCCAGCCCGCGACCTGCTGAACCAGGCCGACGAGCTGCGCCGCTCAGCCGCCGGCCTCTCCCAGGCCGAACCGGTCCGCCTCGGCTACGTCAGCTGGCACCCGCCGGACCTCCTCACCCGCGTCTCCGGGATCGCCCGGCTCCGGATCGACGCCTGGGTGATGCCGTCCCACACGCAGGCAGCGCGGGTCGCCGACGGCAGCGTCGACCTGGCAATCGCGTGGATCAAGACTCCCGCTCTGGCCGAGCAGGACCTGGAGGCGCGCTTCATCGGCGCCGACCGCCTGTACGCCGTCTCGCCCGGCCCCGACGATTCGCCGGTCCGCGCGAAGGACGTCGTCATCCTGGTGGACGCCGACATCGCGACCTGGTCGTCCTGGAACGAGTACGCCGAGGAGCTGGCGCGCGCGACAGGCGCGAGACTCGAGTACGTCGACGACGGCGGCCTGACCGGCCCGGCGTTCCACGAGCACATTCGCCGCCTGCGCCGCCCGGTCCTCAACAACCCGAAGCGCACCACCACGCCGACCCCGGCCGACCTGGTCGAACGCCCTGTCATCGACCCGGCGCCGTGTTGGACCTGGTCGCTGATCTCCCGCAAGTCCGACCCGCGGGCCGCGATCCAGTCCAGCATCCACGCCCTGACCGACGACATCCCGCCGTTCTGCGCCGACCTCACCACCTGCTGGCTACCGGCCGACGACCCCTATCGATAGGTCGCGACCACGGCCCGAATCTGCGCGACGTTGTCCCCGACCGCCCCGAAATGGGCGACCACACTCAACAGCTCGCGCAGGTTGAGCAGCCGCAGCCGCTGCTGCCAACCAGGCTCAGGCGGATGGAGTTCGTGGTACGCCGCGAAGAACCGGTCCGGTACTCCGCCGGCGCAGAACATCATGCTGAGATCGACCTCTGCCCAGGTCCAGCTCACCGCCGGGTCGATGAAGACCGGCAGGCCGTCCGGGGTCGCGATCACGTTCGCCCGCCACAGATCGCCATGGGTCAGCACGGCCGGCGCCTCGGGAAGAAGGTCGGGGAACCGGTCGCAGAGTCGCTCGATCGCGGCTCGATCCTGCGGGGAGAGAGCGTCCTGGGTCATGGGTTCGCGGAGATAGCGCAGTACTCGCCTGGTCGCGAAGAAGCGGTGGCCGTCGGCGTCCCACGCGTTCTCCTGTGGGAGCCGTCCCAGCCAGCCGTCTTCCGGCCAGCCGTATTGTGGCGAGGTCTTGGTGTGCAGCCTGGCGATATCCCGTCCGGCAGCTTCCCAGAATTCGTCTGTGCCTGGGGTGATCGGATCGAGCGCCGCCAGCGTCAGCGAGTTGTCGGTGACACCGATGACGTCGGGAGTGCGGAGGCCCTCGGCTCGTAGTACGGCGAGGCCTGCCGCTTCTGCCGCGAAGACGCCGGACTGTTCGTCATTCGAGGACTTCACGACCACGGTTTCGTCGGTCAACCGCACCCGCCAGGTGTTGTTGGCCAAGCCGCCGGTGAGTAGCTCGACTGCCAGTACCTCGGCGCCGTTGACCGCCTGCCTGACGGCGTCGGGGAGATCAGACACTCAGAGTCGGTTCGTCCGGGGCGGAGAGGCTGAGTACTGCGCCGGCGACCGCGGGGGAGGCGGCGATCTTGGCCTCCAGGGCGCGGAGCCGGACGGCGACATGGGACTCGGTGTCCTCGCCGGTGAGGTCGACGTCGCCGATCACCGAGATCATCCGGGGGCCGACGATCTCCAGCCGGAGATAGGTGACCCGGGCAACTTCCGGCGCGTCCAGCAGGGCCTGCAGCGCGGCCTTGCGGACCTGCGGATCTGCCTCTTGGCCGACCAGGAATCGGCGGTTGCGGTTGATCAGCAGCAGCGCGACCCAGGCGAGCAGCAGGCCGACCAGGATCGAGCCGACGGCGTCGGGGATCGACGAACCGGTCAGCTGATGCGCGAGCAGACCGGCCGCCGCGATGACCAGGCCGGCCAGCGCGGCGGCGTCCTCGACGAACACCGCGCGCAGCGTCGGGTCCGAGGTCGCGAGCACGTGCTCGATCAGATCCCGGTCGAGCGTGTTCGCCTCGGCGCGGGCTTGCCGGGCCGACTGCAGGAAGGAGATGCCTTCCAGGACGAAGGCGACGCCGAGTACGACGTACCCGATGATGAAGTGGTCGGCCGGTTCCGGGGAGATGAGTTCCTGGACGCCGTGCGTGATGGAGACCGCGGCGCCCGCGACGAACAGCCCGAGCGCGGCGAACAGCGACCAGACGTACGCCTCGCGCCCGTGACCCAGCGGATGCAGCTCGTCGGCCGGCTTGTGTGCTCGCCGGTTGGCGATCAGGAGGAAGACTTCGTTGCCCGCGTCGGCCCACGAGTGCGCCGCCTCGGCCAGCAACGACGCCGACGCCGTCATCACCGCCGCCACCGACTTCGCGATCGCGATCAACACGTTCGCCACGAACGCGACCAGCACCGTCGTCAGACTCTCGCCGCCGCCTGACGCCCCCGCTCCCGGGACATCGGCCAACAGTTCCCGGCGTCCGCCTTCTTCATCCACCATCAGGCAGTCGTAGCACAAAGCCTCAGCTGCGGACGGCTGCCTCGGCGAAGTCGGCGCCGGACTCGAGCAGTCGCTCGACCGCGTAGCCGGGGTCGATCAGGGACTCGGGGGTGTGGATGCCTGGCGGTACCGGGGTAGATCTCTGGGCCGTCGGGGACCCGTACGACGGGGTGTCGCGGAGACCGAGCAGGCGCTCGACGCCGAGTGCGATGCCGACTGCGGTGAGCGGGCGCTGGCCGGCTTGGTGGGTGAGTGAGTGGGTGGTGTGGAGGGGATCGCCGGTTTGGTTGAGGCCTTGGAGGTCGATCTGGATCTCGGCGGCCGCATGATCACCTTGGTTGACAGCGAAGTCGAGCTGGACGTTGAGGGCGCCCGTCGCGAACGCGAGGCTGGGGATGTCCACCCCGGGCGCGATCTGCCCCGGCAAGGTGCTTCCGTCGAGCCGCCGGACCTCCGTCGCGGTGTCGGCCAACCAGGTGAAGACGCCGTCGCGGCGTACGAGTCCTGATGAGGTGATCGTTGCCCAGCGCTCCAGATCTGCCAGTGCTGCAGGGCCGCCGATGTCCTGCTCGTCCAGTACTGCGGTGATGTGGATGCTGTCGACGCGGCTGAACTCGCTGGCTGAGTGCAGTGCCGCGAGGACTACGGACCCGGCGAAGAAGTGGCTGGCGAGCAGGACCGGCGACGCGGTCGGGCGCTGGGCGACCGCGATGACCTCCGGCGCGATCTCCGCCGGGCCGCTGGAGATGCCGAAGTACGGCAGGCCGTGGTCCTGGGCGTAGCGCAGGCCGTTGTAGCGCTCGTCTCGCAGCAGGGCGACCACGGCTGAGTAGTCGGCCTCGGCCGTGGCTGACGCGCCGCCGGCCTGGTCCGCGGTCGGCAGACCCAGATCGGTGCGCTGGAGATCGACGGTGACGGCTGTCGCGTTGCCCAGTTCGTCGGCGACCTCTTGGGCACGAGCGAGGTTGCGACCGGCGATCGTGATGGGTAGGTCCGGGTGCCACTTCCGCAGCAATGCGCTGGTGTCGGAGCCTGCCTGGCCGGAGCCGCCGAGGATCAGTACGGGTTTCATCTGACGCTCTTCCTCTCGTAGCTACATTTTGTAACCTACACTTTGTAGCCTAGGCTGGGAGGCAGTTTCAAGGAGGACAATGATCCGGTTGTCGAAGGACGCCCGACGCGAGCAATTGCTCGAAGCTGCCCTCGGCGTACTGCGTGAGCGCGGCGCCGACGGTCTGACCTTGGTGTCGCTCGCGGAGGCCGCCGGGGTCAGCAGGCCGATCGTCTACGACCACTTCGGGACGCGGGCCGGCTTGCTGCTGGCGCTGTATCGGCAACTCGACGAGCATCACCGGGCCGCGCTCGCGACGGCGTTGGAGGCCGCCGAGCCGACGGTCGAGGTGACCGCTCGGGTGATGAGTACGGCGTACTTCGCCTGTGTCACCGATATCCCCGAGGCCGGCGCGCTGTCGGCCGCGCTCAAGGGGAATCCGGAGACGGAGGCTGCGCAGAACGCGCTCGACGCGGAGTACACGGCGATGATAGCGCGGGCGCTGGCGCCGTACTCGTCGTTGTCGTTGGCAACTCTCGAGCTGCGGTGCATCGGGCTGCTCGGGGCGGCCGAGGCGTTGGCCAGCGAACTGACCCGCGGCCGGACGACCGTCGCTGCCGCGAGCGATGCGCTGGCCGGGTTGATCGTCGGGGATCTCACCAGGCGCTAGTTGCGTCGGCCAGCAGCAGGGCTAGCCGGGGCGGCTGGTGGCGGGGCTAGCCGGGTTCGTTGACCGGATCGTGCGGGGTCGGCTAGCGTCAGGGGCAGCGTGGTTGGGGCCGCGTCGAGACTCGCCGGAAGGCTGGAAGCCACCCCGCTGCTACCTCATTGGCCAGGGCATCGTGCTCCTTGTGGCCCGTGCGAGTCCGGGCGCGAGAGGACGCGTTGTGAGATTCCTGCCTGACAAGCCGAGCCTGGGGTTCCTGCGCCAAGAGGCCAAGGACCTGCTGGCCGCGCTCCGCGAATCCAGTCCCACCGCATCGCTGGCCGATGCGCAGCGAGCGCTGGCGACGGAGTACGGGATGCGCGACTGGGCCGAGCTGAAGTCCGAGGCCGAGCGGCGGGCGGCCGCAGTACCGATTGCTCCGGTCGGTCTCGCCGAAGAGTTGGCCGCGGCCTTTGGTCTTGGGGATGTTGTTGCTCCGGCATCGCCGGTTTCGTTCACGCCGATGGGTCGCTGCTGGTCGCTGGTGACCGACCGCGGCCGCTGGCTGGCCGTCACGGTCTATGCCTGGATCACCACTGAGCAAGCCGAGGTCGGCGCCCGACTGTGCGACGCCGCGGTCGCCGTCGGTGTCGCCGCTCCAACCCCGGTGCGCACGCCTGATGGTCGCCTGATCACGTCGGTCCAGGGCCAGCACTGGCGGGTCCACGAGTGGATCGAGGTCGGCCCGGCGCCGGTCATCCCGACCCCGACAATGGTTGCCAAAGGCATCGGTACGGCGTACGGGAAACTGCATGCGCTGGCCATCCCGAGCCGGACGCCGCTCAACTGGTATCTGACCAGCCGCAAATCCGATGCCGACTGGTCCGAACTCCTCGGCCGAGCGCGAGCCGCTGGCAAACCGTGGGCCGACCAACTGGCGGAATCCCTCCCCGACCTGGCCGACCTGCGCCGGATCGAAATCGACGTCGACCCCGCCGACCTGATCCTCTGCAACAGCAACCTGATCCCCGAACACGTCCGCCTCGGCCGCGCCGGCGAACTCGTCATCACCGAATGGGACTTCGCCGGCTCCCTCACCCCCGCGCTGGAAGTCGGCTTCGCCCTCTGCCAGTGGACCCTCCGCCCAACCCTCAACCCCAAGGCGGTCTCGGCCTTTCGCGCGGGTTACCTCGAAGCCGCCGACTGGCCAAAACTCGACCTTTCATCCTTCGCGGTCGCCGTCAGTGGCTGGCTCAACTGGATGTACAACACCATCTGCGAAGCCATCGACCCGTCCGACGCGGACCAGGCCGACGTGACCGAACGTGGCACCCTCGACCTGCTCAGTTACCCGATCACCCGAGCCTCGTTGGAGGACCTGCTCGCGGCTACTCAGATCTAGTTAGGTATTGCTAACCTAACTCGCATGGCTTCTCTGTTTCGGCGCTCGACCGCCGTGTTCGCCGCGCTCGTTCTGGCTGTTGCCGGCTGCAGCAACAGCCAGAACGACGCCGGAGACGGTGCCACCGCGCCCGCGGGTTGGCCGGTCAGTATCGAGCACAAGTTCGGAACGACGGCCATCACCAAGAAGCCCGAGCGGATCGTCACGGCGGGCTGGAACGACCAGGACTTCGTACTGGCGCTCGGCGAGGTGCCGATCAGCACGCGGGAGTGGTTCGAGGAGTATCCGAACTACCCGTGGGTGAAGGCGGCGGTCGGCGACAAGCAGATCCGTACCTTCTCCGCCGAGCTCGACTTCGAGGCGATCGCGCAGGAGAAGCCGGACCTGATCCTGGCGATCTACGAGACGATCGACCAAGCGACGTACGGCAAACTGACCGCGATCGCGCCGACGGTGGTGCAGTCGAAGCAGTACGCCGACGAGCAGACCCCGTGGGACGTCCAGACGCTCACCACCGGCAAGGCGCTCGGCAAGCAGGCCGAGGCGCAAACCCTGGTGGACCAGGTGAACGCGAAGCTGGAGGAGGCGAAGAAGGCGCATCCGGAGTTCGCCGGCAAGGTGCTGGTGGAGGACTTCGGTCCGGAGAACGGTCAGCATTACTTGCTGGCGGCAAAGGATCCCCGCCGGGCGCTCTTCGACGCGCTGGGATTCGCCGCCCAGCAGGAGAAAGAGGAGATCAGTGACGAGCGGCTCGACCTGCTCGACCGCGATGTCCTGTTCATCAACGGCGCGACCAAGGCAACCATGCTGAAGCGCCCGGTCTTCGGCCAGCTGAAGGTCGTCAAGACGGACCGCACGCTATACACGACCTTCAAGACACCGCTGTCCGGATCCCTCGCCTACAGCGGCCCACAGGCGCTGCTCTACGCGCTGGACCTGCTGGTGCCGCAACTGGCCAATGCCTTGGACAACGACCCGGCCACACCAGTCGCCGACTTGTCCTGACGCTTAATTGCTTTGGGCGACTACTTTGAGGATTGCGTCGCGGACGGCGGCGGGTTGTTCCTGCGGGATGAGGTGCCCGGCGTTCTCGACGACGATGCAGGTGCCATTGGGTACGGCGTCCATCAGGTCGGTGGCGGTCTGGTTGAAGATCGGGCGCAGCATGGTCATGCCACGGTCGACCCGGCCGGCTTGCAGGCACACGGTCGGGACGTCCGGCGTACCGGTTGCCTGGAGTCGTCGCATCGTCTCGAGCGCGGGACCGAGCTGCGCGGCCTCGCGAGCGCCCGCCCGCATCGCCTGGGCACACGCGTAGTCGCGCAGCAGGATGGCGACGTCGGTCTCGCTGATCTCGGGGGAGAACGGGTGCTGGACGGTCGCTCGCCGAATCAGGTTCTTGCCACCTAACTGTCCAACCAGCGCCAGGAGCTGAAAGGCGCGCTTCATCTTCGCCGGCTTTTCAGGCATCACCTCGGCGAGCGACGCGTCGACGAACACCAACCCGGCAACGCGGTCCGGGTGCCGGTCGGCGAACTCGCGGATGATCGGACCACCCCAGCTGTGGCCCACGAGCACCACCGGCCCGGTCTCGTTGAGGGCATCAAGCAACGACGTGAGGTCGTCGGCCAGGCGTTCGAGGGTCCTGTCGTGGCGATCGACATCGCTGCCGCCGTACCCGGCGCGGTCGTAGGAGAGTGTGCGTGCGTGCGCGCTGATCTCGCGCTGGGTATGGATCCACGAAGCGGCTGGCGCACTCATGCCGGCCTCGAAGACGACCAGCGGCCCAGGCCCCGCGCCGGCCACGATGGTCCGGAGCTTGCGCCCGTCAGGCAGTACGGCGTACTGCTCGGTCAGGCCCTCGCCGGGATTCACGGCGTCTCGAGCTGTGCGGCGAGAGCGATCAGCTCGGCATCGTGACGGGGTCGACCGACCAGCTGGATGCTGTGCGGCAGACCGTCGGGGTCCAGGTGTGAAGGCAACGAGATGGCCGGCTGACCGGTCAGATTCGCCCACGGGGTGTGGCAGGACCAGGCGAGCATCAGATCGGATTCACCTTCGGTGCCGTTGGCAAAGAAATGCCCGATCGGAACCGGCGGACCGTTGGTGGTGGGCGTCAGGGCGACGTCGTACTCGTCCAAGGTCGCGAGGAAAGTGCTTGCGTAGCGGGCAAGAACCGCCTGCGAGGTCATCACATCATTGGCTGACAAGGTGCTCTCGAGAAGATGACGTGTGTACGGCTTGAGCAGATGCCTGCGCTCCGCCGGAACCAACGCCGGTACTGCGAATCCGACGGCCGCCGCGAACCACGTCTTGACCGCCTGTTGGGTGGGATCGTCAAGCCTGGCAGGGATCGCGATCTCCTGCACGTGATGTCCGAGCTCACGCAGCAGATCCGCAGTACGGCGTACCGCGGCCAGGCCCTCGGGATGCTGGTCGACGTCGTCGAGTCCGGTGTCGGTCCACATCGCGACCTTCAAGGCCCGCGTACTGCGAGGCTTGTCGGCCGGCAGCCGCCAGCCGTAGAGATCGCCGGCCCAGGGCTGCGCCATCACCTCGAGGAGCAGCGCCGCATCCGCCACCGTCCTGGCGATCGGCCCTTCCGTCCCCGCACTGAAGAACGACACCGCCGGCGCCGCACTCACCAGCCCACGACTCGGTTTGATCCCGACCAGATGGCAAGCCGCTGCCGGCGTACGGATCGAGCCGGCCGAGTCGCTGCCATGAGCCAGCGGAAGCAGCCCAGCCGAGACCGCCGTCGCCGCGCCACCACTCGAGCCGCTTGAGTAGCGAGTCGTGTCGTACGGCGTAACGGCCGCTCGCCCGTCGTGCTCGGTGTAGCAAGTCGCGCCCAGCTCCGACGTACTCGTCTTGCCGACGATGACCGCTCCAGCCTGCCTCAGCAGTCCGACAGTCCGGGTGTCCTCGGTGGGCACGAAGTCCTGCAGCGCGGCCGACCCGTACGTCGTCCGCAGCCCGGCCGTCGCGTACAGATCCTTGATCCCGAGCGGCAGCCCCGCCAGCGGCCCGCTGACCAGCCGGTCGTCCACCCGGCCGGCCTGCTCGAGAGCAGCCTCCGGATCAACCGTCGTGAACGCGCCCAGCTCACCATCGAGTCGCTCGATGCGCTCCAGGTAATGCGCGGTCAGCTCCCGCGAGCTGATGGCTTTGTTGTGCAGGGCATCCAACTGCTCTGTTGCGCTCAACTCGTGGAGCTCGGTCACGCCGTCACGGCCGTCCCCGTGAGAAGCCGGTACGCCGATCGCGTGACCACCTCAAGATCGTCCGCCGACAACGGCCGCCCACCGAACACCCTGCGGTGCATCAACGGCCCTTCCAGCAAGTCACCCACTAACGGCAACTCGGGAACCTGACCGATCTCCCCGCGCTGCACGGCCCGCGCGATCGCATTCACCACCGGCTGATCCCGCTGCGCGACGATCTGTTTGAAGGCAGCATTGGCCTCTTCGTCGTGCCGCAAGTCAGCCAGCAACCCGACCAGCCCGTCGTTCCAGGGAGAATTCCACGCTTTGGCGAGATCCTGGACGAAGGCCCTGAGATCGTTCAGCAACGACCCGGTATCCACATCCGGCACCGGCGGCAAGTACTCCGCCAGCACATCGACCACCAGCCGCGCTTTGCTCGGCCACCGGCGGTACACATCAGTCCGATGGGCCCCCGCCTTGACCGCCACCTGTGCCATCGCCAGGGCGTCGTACCCGTCGGTCGTCAGCAGCTCCCACCCGGCCGCCACCAATCGCTTCTCCAGCCCAGAATCCCGAGGCCGACCAGCCACGTGTACACCCGCTTTCGCTACATGTTGTAGCGAAAGCTACCTCGCGGGGTTTCGTTGCGCAAGGTTCCTAGAACGGCCGGTCGGCGTTGATCTTCTCCAGGACCGGCCCGAGGTCGGTGAGCAGCTCGTCGATCTCGTGCTGCTCGAGACAGCTGTACGCCGGCGCCGCCAACCTGTCGGTCAGCTCCTCGATCTCGTCCCGGAGCTTCTTGCCGGCCGGCGTGAACTGATCATCGGCGTCGACCAGCCCACGCTCCCGAAGCCCAGCGACGACCGCCTCCAACTGCTCGTCACTCAACGGATCGAGCCGCCCGAACTCCCGCGGCTTCATCCCCAGGTAGAGCGCCAACAGCACATGCGCCTGCTGCCCATCGATCCCCGCCGCGACCAGCGCGATGTTGTGCCCGTCACCCCGGTGCTCGCGCAGCAAGGTCGCCGCATGCCAGAGCTGCGCCAGCGGCTCCGCAGGCACCGGCAACGACTTGAGCCCGGCGTACAGGCCCCGACCCTCCGCCGGTGCGTTGTACGCAGCCCGCGTGGCAAGCTCAGCCGCCCGCGCGATCACCGGACTGTCGGCCAGCTCACCCAGAATCCGCCGCAGCGCCTTGACGCACCCCCGCTCCCGCGCCGCAAGCACCTCCTCCGGACTTGCCACCTCCCAGACGCTCGGGATGCAAGCGGCAGCCTCACCCGGAGTGAAGTTGTAGAACAACGCATCCACAACCTCAGCCGGCACCTTCCCCAACGGCGCCGACCGCGACGCGAAGTACAGCGGCCAGTACCCCTCGTACCCCAGTGCCTGCAGCTCGTCGTTCGGCTCATCAGCCATGTAGACAACCTCATGAATTGGAACAAACAGTTCCTTCAGCTGCCGCGCCACGTTGCTCATCGTCATCTCCTAGCTACCGGACCGGCCCGTCACCGGTCTTACACCCTCTCTACGAACCGCCTTGGCGCATTCCGACATCTCTGGTGAACATCTTCTTCAGTCATTGCGGTGGTCGGAGTAGACGCAGGTGGCAGTCCCGAACCCCAGTACCCGCCCGGTGTACGGCGAACTCACCGTCGCCCAGACCGTCTGCGACTGGTAGTAGTAATCAGTAGCCGGATCCGAGAACCCAACCTGACTGAACGCCCCGTTGACCGGCGAGACGCCCTTCGTCGCCCAGGTAAACCGCTGCATGGTGAAAACCGGGTCAATGGCCGACGCCTGCGACGTAGTACTGCGCTCGTACTTGATCTGCAATCCCATCGGCTGCGGCTCGTTGAACTGCGCGCCCTCCACCCGAGCCGTGATCGTCTGCGTCTCGTGATCACACGTCAACGTCACATTGGTCCGCCGGTCGTAGTTACAGGTAGCAGTCCGACTGGTCAGGATGTTGCCCGCAGCGTCCTTCACCGTGGCAGCGACCTTCTCCGTGTAGAAGAGATTGGCACTGATCGGAAAACTGCGGCTATAGCCGCTAACCGTCAGATCCCCAGCCGCACTCGACTTACCAGCAACCGTGGTGACGGACCCCATCGCCGGGATCTTGGCCGATGCGGCGGCCGTCGCGTAGTACCCGAACTCAACCTTGAACTCGACCTTCACCGCGGTGTTGGCCGGTACGCCGTACGACCCGGTCACGCCGGTGGCGATCTTGTTGGTCACGGAATCACAAGTGATCCAGGCGTGAAACGAGGTCACGGCTGCAGCGGCCGGACTTATGAGTAACGCACCGACCAGCCCGACTACGGCAGCCAGCAACACAGACACACGGATGCGCTTCAAGTTTCCTCCCCAGGACCGGACTCACTCGACGCTCCGACCGTTCCAGACGCCTTCGAGAACAACCAGGCACACCAACCGAATTGCAACTACCTGCAACGCCCCCGACCCAGGTGCTCAGCCTCATATTCTCGATGAACCCAGAGAAGATTGTCCGGCGTGATTTCGAGCCGGTACTCCGGATCTTCGTCCCGCAAGCCCGCGACAGTCCGCTGAACAAGACTCTCGATGCTGGGCAGATGCACACCTCCTGGACCGTCCGTGTAAACGATCTGCACAGGCGCCGACCCGTCCGGCGACACGCTCAGCAGAGAGCCGTCAATCCCGATCGCAAACGGGATGAGTGGCGCGGTGTTGTACAGGTCGGTCAGCAACAGCACCTGGTGGTAGTACCTAATCGCGGATTCGATCGGCAACGGATACCAAGCGCCGACGAAGCAGAAGGCTTTGCTGCCGCCGGCATGATCAGTGCCCTCATGACCCGAGTACAGCTCAACCAGCGGCTGCGGCAAGCTGCCCACGGTTTCTGCCCATGCCTGGAGCGACTCCTCGCTCGCCGGCGGGCGAAGAGTCGCGGCAATCCGGGGCGGCAGGAGGCGCTCGATCTCACGCCACGATTCGTCGATGGACATCGAAGCCAAGGTAGTGCGCGGCAGCCGTCGTCGTTGAGGGGGTTGGCGGACGATCCTGCACGTCGACGGCCGTCGAGTTGACCACGGTCGCATCGGTCGACACCGCCCTCGAGCTAGGCGAGGTCGATCATCTGGTGTGCGCGCGCAACTTGTGTCCTGTCGGGATCGCGCGCACGGCCCTCCGGGTGACGTGGCAGCAGGTGCGCCGAATACAACCGCGAGCCGCGGTGGAGGAGAGGCGAACCGGGGTGGGTGAGAGTGCCGACGGAGGAGGCATGTGGGGGCGAGGCGCTGATGGGCGCCGTCGGCTTTGCCCGTGGACAGGCCCGTGATCGACACAGGTCGCCTTCACGGCGGCGGGACGAGCGACGACGGGGCGAGACAGCCGGGGTGGGGAGCAGTCGACGAAGGAGCCGGCGTGGGCGTGCGCAGTACAGAGTGGGCCCAGTTGGACTTGAACCGACAACCGGCAGATTCGCCCCGGATGCTCGACAGATGTGCCCGTTAGTTCCCGACCGTCCCTCTGACCTGCATGTATACCCGATCGGGATTGCGGATTGCCCCTGACAGATCCCATCGCTTCCCGTCCAAAATCACGGGGTATCCCATGGGACTCCCTCCGTGTCGTAGTGGCGGCATGATTGCTCAGGGGGTTCGGATAGGAGAGTCTGGCGTAAGCGTTGGAAGCGTCTGCTAGGTCGACCGCCCAGGAGGCGTGGTCTGGCGTGCCAAGAGTTGAAGTCGGCGAGAACGCGCGTGGTGGGTGCCAACGCGGATGTTGAGAGATCGGGGTGGCTTGTGGGGACCGAGGCAATTTCGCAGGAGTTAGTGCAGATTGCACTTGACCGAGCGGAGGGTTTTCCATTCGAAAGATTTGCCAACTCTTTCTATGGCTCACTAATTGGAGCAACCTTTGTCCCGGTCGGTGGCATTAAGGATGGCGGCGCTGATGCTCGCGATGGCGCTATTTTTGCGGATAAGGTGAGGCCCGAAGTCTACTATCAAGCATCAGTTGAGTCGGATGCTGAAAATAAGATCCGTCGCACAGTCAACCGGCTTAGAGAATTCGGGAGGGCGCCTAAATCCCTCACCTATTTAACTTCAAGAACTGTTAAGCATTCGGATCGTGTGGAACGTGATCTCACGGACGAACTCGACGTCACGATACTTATTCGTGATGGCAACTATATAACAGTACATCTGAATGCCAGCTCGGCGACGCAGGCTGCGTTCGATGACCACCTACGTCACTATACAGACTATTTGCGTCAAATCGGAGCTTCTCGACTGCTATCGCCTTCGCGACATGTCGCGTCTCCGGCGGTGTATGTATTTCTCGCCCAAGAAATGGAGCATCGTGCCGGGGATGAGTCATTAGTCAATGCGATGACTGATGCGCTCGCGCTCTGGGCTTTGGAGGGTACTGACCCCGATAAAGGTATTTTGCGATCCGCGGAAGAAGTAATGAATCGCATTGACGCCGAACTGCCTGGCGTCCACACCTTGATTAAGCCGCGGCTCTATCGACGCTTGAAAGTGATGTCGAAGAAGGACTATAGGGATGGGCGTGCTGTTCGATGGCATAAGACGGAAGATTCATTTGCTTTGCCCTTCGAGACGCGTCGCCACATAGCCGACGAAAATAGCGCGGATGAAGCATTGCGACTGAATGTCTTAGCGGGTTTTCATGAGCGTTTGCAGTCTATTGCGCCTCGTGTAGATGGCTTGGGTGAAGTGGGGATCCGTAGGGCGGGTGAGATCGCCTTGCGCGCTCTGGGGATGGCCTTCGAGCGAGAGGGCCTTGAATTTTCCTCGTTTTTGGAAGATGAAGGCGAGCACGAGTATCCAACCATTACTGAATGCCTTCGGAATGCATTGACTGAGGAAGGCGTAACGGGGCAGTTTGGTCAGAGAGTGGGCGATGGTGCATTTCAGATCCTTCGTGGTGTCCTGTACAAGTCCAGCGAGACCGAACGGGAGTACCTGAAGAAACTATCGCGTACATATGCCCTACTGTTTACATTGAAGACTGAACCGAAGCTCCTTGAGTTTTTTCAGGATATGACCGCTGATTTCCGCTTGTATGTTGGATCGGATCAGATTATCCGCGCTTTGAGCGAACATTATCTTGCAAAGCCGGATCAGACGACAAGAAACACATTGCTCTTGGCGGTGCGTGCAGGCGCGAAATTGATTCTCACGGGACCCGCGCTCGAAGAGGTAATCAGTCACTTTCGGGCGGCTGACTATGAGCATCAGAACCATATTCGCGCGGTTGAAGACTATCTGACTTATGATTTCGCTAGCCAAGCACCACATATCATGCTGCGAGCCTACCTCTATGCAAGGCTGAATAAAGACCTCGGAAGGCGAAGGCCAGTCGACTGGACGGCATTCGTCAGGCAGTTCTGCGACCCCAAGAACTTGCATAAACCTCATGGCGAGGAAGAGTTAAGACGGTACCTTCAGATTCTGTTTGGCTTTGATTTTGAGTCGAAGAGCGATCTTGAGTCACTTGTCAATCCGGCGGAAGTCGAGGCGCTTACGGAAAAATTGTCCGAAGTGAAGAAGGATGCAAGGTTAGCGAGGAACGACGCTCTAGTTGCATTAGCGGTATATGGACGTCGCAATCGGCACCGCGAAGCGGCGAAGTCTAGCGAATTCGGCTGGGCAACATGGTGGCTTACAAGCGAAACAAAGATCCTGCACTATACCCGAGACTTTGTTCGCGCAAATAATGGTCGCTACGCTATGAGGCCGGAATTTTTGTTGAACTTTTTAACTCTGGCCCCGAGTGCCACTGAAGCGCGTCAAACGTTTGCGACAATCTTCCCGAGTCTGCTTGGAATCCAGCTCGGCCGTCGAATGAATAGGGAGGCTTTTGATAAGATCATGGACCGCGTAGCGGAGGCGTCACAGCTGGATGACGCGCGCAAGACCGTCGAAATTAGCAAGTGCGCAGATATCTTGAAAGGCGACTACCGTCGTCAGTATGTCGACCGTCTACCGGACTCGGGTAGGGCACAAATCGATCTTGAGGCTGAGCGTCTCTTGGGGACTGCGGAGTAGATGGCTCGAAGCTAATCGGATCGGGGTGCGAGCCCCGGCATAGCTACCTCTAGGGGCGTTCAGGTGGTGATGCTACCTGTTGAAGTCGACGGAGCCGGCGGGGAACAGTTCGCCACCAAGAGTGTGGTCGATCAGTTTCGAATCTCTATTGACGGCTAGGCGGACTTTGGCTGGTCTTTCGAAGAGGGCGCCGGACATGCGGGTGGGGTGAGTGCGTGTGGCGAGGTACTGGAAGCCGCGATTTAGGTAGTACTTGTGTAGGCCGGCGTTGTCCCGCCAGCAGTCGAGGCGTAGCTAGAGGCGTCGGCCAACTCAGTGCGGCAGCCGGACCAATCCAGGAGGACATCGCCCAGGCCGGAGCCGCAGTGGTCTGAGCGGATGATGAATTTGTAGAGGTAGAGGGCGGGTGCCTTCAGTTCCTCAGGGGTCCAGAAGTCTGGGTCGCCTTTGTCGAGGGAGAGGCTGCCGATGATCTCGCCGTCGTCGGTTGAGACTGTGAAGGTGCTGCCGGCGCCGATCCATCCTTCGATGACGCGGGCGCCGTACGCGCTCTTGGTCCATTGTTCGATTCCGGCCGCCTTGAGCCACTCTTTGGCATGGCGCCGGAGGGCTAGAACGGCCTCGACGTCGACCTCTACGGCCGCGCGTACGTGGTACGTGGTCACTGGGGATCTCCGTTGGTCGGGAGGCGCCGTTCGGGTACGGGTAGGTCGTAGGTGATGACCTGGCGGTCACCGGCCCAGACGTGGATCAGGACGCGGACACGGCGGCCGGTCTCATCGATTCCGATTCGGGCGTGCTGGCCTGCCGCGGTGCCCGGTGGCAGGTACATCAACTCCGCCTCTTCGGCGGTGGGTATGCGGACTTCGATGTTGTCGATGAAGCGGACCTGGCGGAAGCCGAGGGCGTGATAGATGCCGCCGGGGAGCACTGGTGTCTTCGGGGCTCATCAGGGGCGCCCTGCCGTCGATGAGCTTGTAAGCGATGTCGGGTGGCGTCCACGTGTCCGATCATCGCGACCCGTTCTGGGATGCCTTCCTCGGGGCGGCTGGCGTGCCGGCCTTCTCCAGCGCGAGGAACTCCGCGACCTAAGATGGCGTGGGCAGCTCGCTCACGTTGACGACGACCTGGCGGCCGGTCCAGTTCGCTGCCTCGACCCGGTAAGCCATTGGTCTTTGCCGGCGGTGGGTCGTTGGTGTAGGCGCCGAGCTCGAACTTGGACATGTCGAAGTCAAAGCGCATGCGCTGGCTGACCACTCGCCTGCGGCTTCCGCCGAGATCTTCGACCAATCCCTCATGTTCCAGGCGGCTGACTGCCGCGCGAACTGTGTTGCGAGAGACGCCGATCTGCTCCATTGATTGCTCTCAGATCGGCGGAGTAGCCGACCAGCTTGCTGTGCCACTCGGTAGCAAGCAACCCGCGCACGACCGCGAGTTGCGACGGAGGTGGCGTGTGGGAGACGAGTTGCTGTAGGCCCCGTCGAGCTCCGCCGTGGATAAGCAGGCGACGCGGCACACCTTGCCGTCACGGCGGCGGGACGAGCGACGTAGGAGCGAGGTAGCCGGGGGGTGGGGAGCACGGCGACGCAGGAGCCGCGCGCGGGCGTCCGCAGTACGAGATACGAAGTGGGCCCCGTCGGACTCGAACCGACAACCCGCGGATTAAAAGTCCGCTGCTCTGCCAATTGAGCTAGAGGCCCTGGGTGTTGGGGACAGTCTGGCAGGTCTGGGGGGTGGATCGCGAATGGGTAGACCAGCGAGTCCACTGGTTTCGGAGGGTAGTTAAAAGATCACGTGGCGTTGAACCGGATGGGGTGGTCGGTCGTTCTTCGGGGGTGAGGGCATCCCCGAGCGCGGCCTGACCAGCTGTGCGAAGGGGGTGCGTGGACCCGTCCGTTCACCGTGAGGAGCAAGTGATGAGTGTGCTGGAGCGCTGGCAGGATCAGGTACTGGCGGTTTTCAGGATTGTGATCGGGTTTTTGTTCGCCACCCATGGGGCGGCGGCGATCTTCGGGATCTTGGGCACCAAGCAGGTGGAGGCACTGGTCTGGCCGGGGTGGTGGGCTTCGGCGATCCAGTTCGTCGGTGGGGCGTTCGTGATGCTGGGGCTCGGCACCCGGTACGCCGCGCTGCTGTGTTCGGGGTCGATGGCCTACGCCTACTTCAGCGTGCATCAGGCCGGCGCGCTGTTGCCGGTGCAGAACGGTGGGGAGAAGGCGGCGTTGTTCGCGTTCGCGTTCCTGCTGATCGCGTTCCTCGGGTCGGGGGCCTGGGCGGTGGAGCGGCTGCCGGTGTTCAAGCAGCAGGAGGCGCGGCAGCTGGCAGCTGCGACTGAGTGACCCCGGCGGAGCCGGAAGATGAGCACCTCGACGACAGGACAGGAGTGCCGGTGGCCGACGATCGTGCGGCACTGCTGCGGGAGCTGCACGACGTGCACGCGCCCTCGTTGTGGCGGTTCGTCGTCCGGCTGACCGGGGACGACCGGTTCGCCGAGGACGTCGTTCAGGAGACCTTGCTGCGGGCGTGGCGGCGCCCGCAGATCCTGACCGAGGACGAGGCGGGGGCGCGCGCCTGGCTGTTCACGGTGGCGCGCAATCTCGTCATCGACGACCGGCGCAGCGCCCGGGTCACCCGTGAGGTGGCCAGTGACGAGTTGCCGGAGAGACCGAGCGCCGACCACGCGAACGCCGTACTGGATGCGTGGCTGGTGTCGGACTCGCTGGCGCAGTTGTCGGACGACCATCGGCAGGTGATCGTGCGCGCGTACTACGGACGCCGCACGGTCACCGACATCGCCAAGGAGCTCGACATCCCCGCCGGCACGGTCAAGTCACGGCTGCACTATGGGTTGCGGGCGCTGAAGCTCGCGCTGCAGGAGAGGGGGGTGACGAAGGAATGAGCGACCCGTACCGGGAGTGGGACGCGGCGTACCTGCTCGGGGCTTTGTCGGCGAGGGATCGGCGGGCCTACGAGGAGCACCTGCACACCTGCCCGGAGTGTTCGGCGGAGGTGGCGTCGCTGGCCGGCGTACCGGGGACTCTGGCGGTACTGCCGGACGACCGGGCGCTGGCCACGATCACCGCCCCGCCGCCGAACCTGTTGCCGGGCCTGGTGCGCAGTGTGCAGCGGGACCGGCGCAGCAAGCGCTATCGGTTGGCTGCGGTGGTGGCTGCGACAGCCGCCACCGCGGCCGTGGCCGGTGTGGTCATCCAGGGCACCCTGAGCAGGGGGGAGCCGGACGGCGACACCGTGGTGCTCGCGCAGACCGTGGCGAGCAAGTTGACCGCCGACGCTCGACTGGTGGACGAGCCGTGGGGGACGACGATCGAGATCAGTTGCCGCTACGAGGAGCTGGCGACGCCGAGCGAACGGGCTCGCGGCTACGAGCTCTACGTCACCGACGAGACGGGCAAGGCGACGCTGCTCGCGACCTGGACAGCAGCCCCCGGTACGACGGTGAAACCGGCCACCACGACCAAGCTGCACCGCAACCAGATCAAGGGCCTGGACATCCGCGGCGCGGAGTCCGGCCGGGTGCTGCTGGCGATCAATTTCTGAAAGTTGCCATCAGCCCCTCCTCGGGTGATTGGCCACGGTACGAAAGGGCACTTGTCAACCAGGAGGGGCTGGTCGCTCGAGAGATTGGTCATTCCAGGCCCCGGCGTTCAGAGGCGTGCGCCGGGGCTGCCGTTTGTCCAGGACACCCACCACCGGTACTCCGATCCGCCTGGTGGTCCACCGGGTAGGATCCATCCAGGTTGGGAAGTCAGCCGGGTGGCGCAGCATGCCGCCCGCGACGACGGACCGACCCCGAGGACGACTCCCGGTGAAACTCCTCCTGCCTCACCCGGCAGCCGCGAGGTGAACGACGAGCTGGCCCAGCTGCTGGCTCGGATGGCACTCGACCTGCACGAGCAGCCCGATGCCGAGCAGACCGCGAGGCGGTTCCTCAGCTATGCGCAGGCCGCGATCGGTGTCGAGCACGCGAGCGTCGTACTGGTTCAACGGGCCGGCCGGCTGGAGCCGCACGCGGCCACCGCCCTGGCCGACGAGGCCGACCGCGCGCAGCTCAGGACCGGCGAAGGTCCGGCCCTTGATGCGATCAACGACCGATCGGCGGTTGTCAGCGCGGACCTCGGCTCCGACCCCCGCTGGCAGAGCTGGTCCGTGCCGGGGCTGCGCAGCGCGCTGAGCGTCCAACTCAGTACGCCGGCCGTGGTCGTCGGCGCCCTCACCCTGTACGCCGAGACGCCCGATCGCTTCACCGAGCGGGACGTCGTGATCGCCCAGGTGTACGCCGACCACGCCGCGGTGGCGATCGCCAACTCGCGGACCGAGTCGACCCTGTGGGAGGCGATCGAGGCTCGCAAGCTGATCGGCCAGGCGCAGGGAATCCTGATGGAACGGTTCAGCCTGACCGACGACCAGGCCTTCGCCGTACTGCGTCGCTACTCCCAGGACAGCAACATCAAGCTGCGCGACGTGGCCCAGCGGCTGATCGCCACCAGGAATCTTGGCGAAAACCTGTAACGCCGACCCGGTAACGAGCGATACACCGTGTGTAACGCCACTGAGGATCCTGCCCCAGGTCAACCGCCCGAAGGGCCTGGGGCGGGGTTCTCGTCTGTCGCATGAGGCGCCCCGACGTTGTCGTTACACACGAAAGCCCCCGGATGCTCCCGGGGGCTTCCTGTGTGTTCCTCCTCTGAGAGCTACTGCGTGCTCACCTCGGTCGGGCGGTCCGTCTCCGGCTCCGCGATCTGGCCCGCCGGCAGGCGGTCCGTGTGCTCCGTACCGTCGTCGTCCTCGTACTGCACCACGCCGATCCATCCCGTGTCCTCGTGCTCGCGGCCGATCAACCAGCCGCGCCGCCACTGGCCGTCCACCTGGACGATCACGTGGCTGGGCAACGAGAGACGGGACACCAGCTCGGTGTCGGGCTCGAACTCAGTCATGGCCGAAGGCTAGGCCGTTTCGCCGACAATTGCCCATTGGAGCGTGTTCCCTGTCACACCTCTGACACCGCCAAGCGGTAAAGATGGTGGTCCAGACCATGGGAAGAAGCTCTTGAGCCAGCTCAGTCATCTGAACCCCGAAGGCGTCGCGCCGGGGAACGGGTACAGCCATGTGGTGACCGGTCCGGGCCGGTGGGTGGCGATCGCCGGGCAGGTCGCATTTGATGCCGAAGGCAACCTTGTTGGCGAGAACGACCCGGCGGCGCAGGCCCGGCAGGTGTTCGCCAATCTGGAGCGTTGTCTGGCCGCGGCCGGCGCGACCTTCGCCGAGGTGGTGAAGCTCAACTTCTTCGTCACCGACATCGCGTTCCTGCCGGCCGTCCGGGTCGCGCGGGACGCGTACATCGACACGGCGAACCCGCCCGCCAGTACTGCGGTGCAGGTCGTCGCGTTGTTCCGCCCAGACGCGCTGATCGAGGTCGAGGCGTACGCCGTGGTCGCTGACTAACGCAACTGGTCGACGGCCAGGCGGGCTGCCTCGCCGATGGCCGCGTCGACGCGTGGCAGCCGTTGATCGCCCCTTGCTGCATGGGTGAACACGGCGACGGCGTAGGCGTCGCCGCCGGGCATCACGACCACGCCGGCCTCGTGCCGCAGCGCCCCGAACGTTCCGGTCTTTCCGGCGACGCGTACGCCGTCGTACGGGAAGCCGGAGGCGATTCGCTGGGAGAAGACCTGCTGCTGCATGACCTTCTGAACGAACGCGGTCTGCTCCGCCGAGAGCAGCTGGCCGGTCCATAGTGAAGCCAGTAGCGTCGTCATGTCTCTGGGAGTGCTGGCAGCCATCCCAGCGGCGTCGTAGACACCCACTGGGTCCGTCTGGTCGTTGTCAGCCAGTACTGCGAACGCTGCGTCGACATCGCTCGCCCCTGTACGCCGTCGCAGCTCGCTGAGGTTGCTGGCGGCCCCACGTCGTACCGACGTGTGGTGGAGGCCAAAGGACCGCAGTAGCTCGGACAGCCGGTCCTCTCCGACCTTGTTGAGTAGGGCATCCGCAGCAGCGTTGTCGGAGACGGTCATCATCATGACGGCCAAGTCGCGCAGGGACAGCGTTACCGGGTCGTGGAAGATCGACAGGCCAGTAGCGCCGGGGATGCGGTCTGCTGGTTGCAGTGTGAGCTGCTCTCGCGGGTCGAGGTGGTGAGTGTCCACTAGGTGGCAGTAGGCGGCCAGTAGCGGGAGCTTGTAGACAGAGGCGATCGGTACGACGACGTCCGGGTCCAGGTCGACTGTCTGGTCCGGGTGGTCCAGGGAGATCGCATGGAGCCAGCCGCGCGCACCTGCGTCGTCGAAGGCGGCACGGATGCGGGCGGTCACGGTGTCACCAGGGCGTTGGCTAGTTCTGCCATGACCTCGGCCGGGAGAGCGTGGGACTGCGGCCAGACCAGCCGTAGGCGAACAGGGAGCGGGTCGTCGATCAGGCGATGTCTGCCGACCCCTGCAGCTTGGAGGGAGTCGTCCGGCGTCACCAGGATCGCTTGGGCGGCAGCGACCATCGCTAGCGCCGCCCTGTCGTCGGTGACGACCACTGTTCCGCCACCGGGCCGGTGGAGGCCAACCGTGTCCAGGAACAGATCCCTCGCTGCAGGAGCCTCCGCACGCGGCCGTACTGCGATGGGCAGGCCGCCAAGCTTGCGGAGCGGCAGCGGCTGACCGTCGTCGGGGTGCAGCGATGTCGGCACCAGCGCCCAGCTCCTGAGCAGGGTGACCGGGCCTGCCTGCAGACCGTCCAGGACAGCTGGGTGGAGCACTACAGCCATCGCGAGGCGGCCAGAGGAGACCTGGTTGACCAACGAGCTAGTAGGCGCTGAGACGGCGGTGACTCGACTACCGCGGACGGCTGCTCCACACGCAGCGGCCACTGCCGCACCGACAGAGGCAGGCACCTCGGGCGCCAGTCCAAGCCGGATCTCCGGGCCATCGGGCACCTGTGCGACAGCGGCGTGGTGGAACTCGTCGATCGCACCCAGTGCCCGCCGGGCGTAGGGGAGCAACGCCACCCCGGCCGGCGTGAGCTCGACCTGACCAGGCCCGCGTTCGAACAGCTTGGCGCCAACCATCGCCTCCAGCCGCCGCAGCCCCTGCGAGAGCGGCGGCTGGGTGATCCCGACCACCCGCGCCGCGTCGCCGAAGTGCTGTTCCTCGGCCAGCGCGACAAAGATCTGCAGATAGCGCTCAGTCAGCATGACCCTGCTGACCTGCAGCGATATCACCAGAAGATCGATTCATATGTAAGAGCATATTCGACATGAGCACTACGCCACGCCTTGACTGACGGTCCGGTTTCGAGTGAGGGAGACGGCGTGACTTTGAGTCGTAGGGGAGTGCTGACAGGGACGGCGGCGGCCGCGGCAGGTGCTGCGGGCGTGGTCGGCTGGCGGAGTACCAGTGGAGTTGAGGCGGCCACTAAACAGCGAGAGCCGGTGAAGCTCACGTGGTGGGGCAACCACGCCTGGGAGCTCAGGTGCGGAAAGGCGGTGGTGCTCACCGACCCCTGGCTGACCAGGTTCCACACCGGCACCTACAGCGCGGCAGGCGCCGACGCGAAGACCAAGGTGGTCAGCCGTCCCGAGGTGGTCGATCGCTACGTGAGCACGGCCGACGCGATCCTGGTGCACCACGGGCACTACGACCACATCCCCGACGTCCCGTACGTCGCCCGCAAGACCGGCGCGACAGTGCTCGGTAACGAGACGCACCTCAACCTGCTGCGGGCGATGAGAGCGCCCGGAGACCAGTTGTCGCAGGTGAGCGGCGGGGAGTACCTGCCGTTCGAAGGGTTCACCGTCGAGGTGTTCCGGTCGCTGCACTCGTGCGGTGGCAAGCGGCACCAGTTCGCGTTCCCGGGGACACGGCCGGGCGACGTACCGGCGCGGCCGCGGACCATCGCGGACCTGGTGGAGGGCGGCACGCTCGCCTACGTCATCACGATCGGCGGACTGCGTATCCTCAGCCTCAGCACCGCAGGCTTCGACCCGGTCTCGCTAAGAGACCTAGAGGTCGACGTGGTGCTGGCGGCGCCCGGTGGAGAGCCCGGCGTCACCGATCGGCTCCTGCAGACGATCAAGGCGCCCACTGTTGTCGCCACTCACTGGGACGACTTCGATCAGCCGCTGGACAAGCCAGCCGTCGACTGGGGTGGACTAACCAAGCTGCGCGCCTCAGCTGAGGCAGCCGGCTCGACCTTCACCGTGGTCGACCACCTGCAATCCATCACCCTCTAAGAAAGTGCAGCCCCGGCCGTCGACGGCGCCAGGCGGTACCCGTCATGCGCCGAGAACTCCGCAGCCAGTGCAAACCGATCCCCCCGTACTACGGTGTGCCGCCACTCGAGCTTGCGTCCCTGGGCATGCCCCAGCCGGTTGATCGAGAAGGCAGCCGCGTCGGCGGGGCAGTGCAGCAATGCGCGCTCCGCCGGCGTCGGGTTGACCGCCCGGATGTCTTCGCGGCCGTAGTCGAGCCGGAGCCCGGTGCGCTCGGTCAGTTCGCGGTAGAGGCTGGTGTGACTGAAGTCGGCGTCCAGTAGCCCGTCAGCGAGTGAGGCGGGCAGCCAGACGCGGTCCAGCGCCAGCGGCTCGTCCCCTGCGAACCGGACTCGCTCCAGGTAGACCAGCGGGATCGAAGCCTCCAGGTCGAGCCTGGTGGCGATCACCCCGTCGGCCCGGACATCCAGCGCCCGTACGACGCTGTGCTGTGGCAGGCCGGACGCCTCTACCGACGAGAAGAGGCTGTAAAGCGCACCCATCGGCTGCCGGATCTCTGGGGAGGTGGCGACCCGCGGCTGGCGGCCGCGCTCGGCGACGATCAGCCCGTCGGCCCGGAGCTTGCCGAGCGCCTGCCGGACCGTGTGCCGGCTGACCTGGTAGTCCTCGACCAGCGCGAGCTCACCGGGGAAGAGGTCGTCGAACTCGCCCGCGCGGAGGCGGCGTACCAGCTCCTGCTGCAGCTGCTTCCACAGTGGCTGGGCACCGCTGCGATCCAGCTTGCGCTCGCTCATCCGGACCTCTCCGCTCGTACCGGGTTGCCAAATGTCCGGTCATCTCCTAACTTAAATGTACGCACATTTTCGTCAGGAGGTACCGGCTCGTGGTGCACGTCGAGGTTAGGTCACCGGCTGTTGCTGAGGGTGAACCTGTCTCACGCCACTTCATCGAGCGGGTACCCGGACTGTTGGTGGTGCTCGCGCTGGCGGCCGTCGCGGTGCCGCTGGGGCGACTGGTTCCGGTGATCGGCGGGCCGGTGTTCGGGATCGTGCTCGGCGTCCTGGCCGGGGTGCTGGTGCCTTCGTTGCGAGGCAGTTGGTCGCGGCCGGGGTACGAGTTCGCCTCCAAGACGTTGCTGCAGTTGTCGATCGTTGTGCTGGGCACTGGCTTGTCTCTTCAGCAGGTTGTCCGGGTCGGTGGCGACTCGCTGCCGGTGATGCTCGGGACGTTGGCTGTCGCGCTCGGTGGCGCCTGGTTGTTCGGGCGGATGCTGGGAGTGCGCGGCGATACCCAGACGCTGATCGGCGTCGGTACTGCGATCTGCGGCGCGTCGGCGATTGCCGCCGCCACGGCCGCGATCGGCGCGAAGAAGGCGTCGGTCGCCTATGCGCTCGCCACCATCTTCACCTTCAATGTGGTCGCGGTCCTTGCGTTCCCGCCGCTGGGTCACCTGCTCGGTCTCGACGCCCAAGCCTTCGGCCTGTGGGCCGGCACTGCCATCAACGACACCTCGTCGGTAGTTGCCGCCGGCTACAGCTACAGCCAGGAGGCCGGCGATCAGGCGCTTGTCGTCAAGCTGACCCGTTCCCTGATGCTGATCCCGGTCGTCATCGGCCTGGTGATCCTCAAGTCCCGTCGCGAAGACGCGTCGACCAGTCAGCAGAAGAAGCTGCCTTGGCGGCGGATGGTGCCGCTCTTCCTGATCGGCTTCATCGTGGCGGCCACCTTGCGGACTGTCGGTCTGGTGCCGGATGCCTGGCAGCAGAGCCTGGCGCTGGTCGGCACCTTCCTGATCACCGCGGCGTTGGTTGCCATCGGCCTCTCGATGCGACCGGGTGAGCTGCGCAAGGCCGGCTGGCGGCCGCTGGCGCTGGGAGCGCTGCTGTGGATTTCCGTGGCGCTCAGCAGTCTCGGACTGCAACTGGTGACCGGAACCCTGTAAGCCTTTACATTCCCGAATTCGTGCGGTATGCGCATTCCAGACTTCGGACAGGGCTAGTAAAACTCCCTGCATAAGTCATATCTTGCAGCTCCCGGCCCTGCCGGGCCGGGTATCTCATGACGGCGCCCCCCGTCACGACGCAAGGAGTACACCATGGTGGAAACTACCCAGCGCGAAGCCTGGATCGCCCCTGATTTCCTCGAGTTCGAGACGCCGACCGAGGTCACCTCCTACGCGGCCCGGGTCGACTAGACCCCGCCGGCGGAGGTCCTGCCCAGCAGGGCCTCCGCCCCCGAATTCCCCTGAGGCCAGTTCCGTCACAAGGCATTAGTTCCTGCCCGGTTCCACTTGTGACGTTCCATTGTGCGTGGGTCGGTTGCGGAGGCACGTGTGTCCACGATGAATGCCGAGGAATTCACCGCCGCATTACGCGGGCTGTCGTACCGGTACTGGGGAACTCATCCGTTCCACCGGCGTCTGCACGCCGGCGAGCTCGACGAGCGCGAGCTGCGGCTCTGGGCCGCCAATCGCTGGTACTACCAGAGCATGATCCCGCAGAAGGACGCGGCGATCATCAGCAACTGCCCGCTCCCGCAGGTCCGGCGCCAGTGGCTCGACCGGATCGTCTACCACGACGGCAGGACCGGGGACGACGGCGGACTCGAGCGCTGGCTGCGGCTGTGCGAGGCGGTTGGCCTGAGTCGCGAGGAGGTCCTCGACCAGCGGCACCTCGCGCCCGGCGTACGGTTCGCGGTCGATGCCTATGTGACGTTCGCGCGGACGAAGCCCTGGGTGGAGGCGGTGGCCTCCGGGCTGACCGAGATGTTCTCCGGTCACCTGATGAAGCAGCGGGTGGCGGACATGCTGGCGACGTACGAGTGGATCCGGGCCGAGGATCTGGCCTACTTCACCAATCGGATCGACGCGGTCTCCGGTGAGGGGCAGGGCACACTCGACCTGGTCGTCGAGCACAGCGTCACCCGGGAGCAGCAGGACGCCGCGATCGCCGCGTTGTCCTTCAAATGCGACGTTCTCTGGTCGATGCTCGACGCGATCGAACGTGCGGCGGCCAAGGAGTGAAGCCCCGGCTCAAGCGTGGGGTGCGAATGACCTACGACCACACCAGGGACCTGCAGGTGCTGCTGTACCCCGAGGGCGTGCTCGTCCCCAACCCGACCGCCACCGCGATCCTCCGGCTGTGCGACGGCGACACCAGTGTCGACGAGATCACCCTTGCCCTGAGCAAGCAGTACGCCGGCGTCCAGGCCCAGCAGGTCGCCGACGTCCTCACCCGGCTCGCCGATCGACAGGTGGTGGAGTGGTCATGACGGAGGCGCCTCTCGGACTGACGGCGGAGCTGACTCATCGCTGCCCGCTGCACTGCCCGTACTGCTCGAACCCGCTCGAGCTGCTGCAACGCGATCAGGAGCTGAACACCGAGCAGTGGAAGGAGATTCTCTCCCAGGCGCGTGAGCTGGGTGTTCTCCAGGTGCACTTCTCCGGTGGTGAACCGCTCGGCCGGCCCGACCTCGCGGAGCTGATCGAGCACACCGCGAACCTCGGCGCCTACGTCAACCTGGTCACCAGCGGTCTCGGGCTCAGCGAGCATCGGCTCGGCAACCTGGTGGACAAGGGTCTCTCCCACATCCAGCTCTCGGTGCAGGCCGCCGATGCCGAGCGGGCGAACAAGATCGCCGGCACCCGCGCGCACCACCACAAGATCGTCGCCGCCGAGCTGATCAAGCGCACCGGCCTCCCGCTCAGCGTCAACGTCGTGCTTCATCGCGCCAACCACGACCAGCTCTAAGGCATCATCGCGCTGGCCGAGCAGATGGGCGCCGACCGGCTGGAGCTGGCCAACACCCAGTACTACGGCTGGGCGCTGCGCAACCGCGAGCAGTTGATGCCGACCAAGGAGCAGCTCGCCGCGGCGGCGCCCGTGGTACGGGCTGCCATTGATCGGCTCAAGGGCAAGATGCAGGTCATCTACATCGTCGCCGACTACTACGAGGAGTATCCGAAGCCGTGCATGTACGGCTGGGGCGCACGCCAGTTGACGATCGCGCCGGACGGGACGGTGCTGCCGTGCCCGGCCGCGAGCGCGATCGAGACGCTGAATCTCGACAACGCGACCACCAAGTCGCTGCACGAGATCTGGTACGGCTCGGAGTCGTTCAACGCGTATCGCGGTGAGGACTGGATGAGCGACACCTGCCGGAGCTGCGATCGACGCGGTATCGATCATGGTGGTTGCCGGTGTCAAGCGTTCCTGTTGACCGGTGACGGAGCCGCGACCGACCCGGTCTGCAAGAAGTCGCCGGATCGCGAGCTGGTCGATCTGATCCTGCGGACCCCGACCACGAAGACCGAGTTCGAGATGCGCCGATGAAGGCGATCCTGCTCGGTACCGCGGCCGGTGGCGGCTTCCCGCAGTGGAACTGCGCCTGCCCGACCTGCTCCGATCCGGGCCTGGTGCCACGCACCCAGGACGGTCTCGCGATCAGTGCCGATGGCAACAGCTGGTACCTGGTCAACGCGTCGCCGGACATTCGCTCACAGATCCTTGCCAGCAAAGAGCTTCGGGCCGGTCCTGGACCGCGCGAGACGCCGATCAAGGGCGTCTTCCTGACCGATGCCGAGCTGGATCACACGCTCGGGCTGCTGATGCTGCGCGAGGGTGGCGGGCTTGAGGTGTTCGCGCCGCCCGCTGTCCTGCAGGCGTTGACCGAGGTTCGGTCGACGCTGGGCAAGTACGGCGCCTGGACCTGGTCGACGATCGGCGCCGACCAGCTGGTGGCCGGCCTGCGTGTCAAGGTGCTTGCGGTCAGCAACAAGCAGCCGAAGTACGTGACCGGTGCGGCGAGCGGCCCGTGGGTGGTCGCCTATCGGTTCGAGGATCCGGCCACTGGTGGCGTGCTGGTCTACGCACCCTGTCTGGCGACCTGGCCGGAGGGCTTCGACGAGTTCGTGGACGGCGCGACGTACGTCGTACTGGACGGCACTTTCCATGACGGTGGCGAGATGGTGGACAAGGCCGAGGCGACGACGAAGGCGCAGTCCGTGATGGGCCATCTGCCGATCGAGGCGAGCCTGGAGCGGATCCGCAAACTCAGTGCGGCCCAGCCGGGGACCAACTGGGCCTATACGCACCTCAACAACACCAACCCCGCCCTGGATCCGGCGACTTCGCAGTACGCCGGGATCCGGGCGGCAGGGGTGAAGGTCCCACTCGACGGAACCGTCCTAGTGCTGTGAACTCATTCCTTCTCGTACGCCGCGGCGCGGATCTGCACGTCCCTGATCCGCGGCACGTCCAGCTTGTTGCTGCGGTCGAAGCGGTAGATCCCGTTCTCCTCCTGGAAGACGTCGGTCAGCTGCGTGTAGCAGTAGCCGAACATCAACGGGTTGTCGAGCAGCACGTCGACCAGCCCGGTGAAACGGTCGTAGAAGTCGGCCTCGTCCTTGACCCGCTGGCCGTAGCCCCACGACTGGGTGTTGTCGTTGCCGGACGCCTGCGCGGCCTCGGGGTTCCACCAGATCCCGCCGAACTCACTGCAGAAGTACGGCTGCCCGGTGTACGGCAGCGAGATCGGCTTGTCGTCCGAACCACCCGTGTTCCCGTACGGCGCTCCGTCGGCGAGGCCGGCCATCTGCTTGCCGAACTCGACCGGGTCCTGCTCGTAGTTGTGCGAGTCCCAGATGTCGGTCTCGGGCACCCGGTGCGAGTACCCCGAGGTGTCCAGCACCGGCCTGGTCGCGTCGGCCGCCTTGGTGGCCAGGAACATCGCCCGGGTCACGTCGTCGAGCTGGGTGATCCGGTCGTGCAGCAACTGGTGCGTCTCGTTGAGCGGGCACCAGCCGACGATCGACGGGTGGTTGAAGTCCCGCTCGACGGCCTCCAGCCACTGCGTCACGAACGACGCCGACGGTTGCTGGTTGTCGTTCTGGGTGTTGTTCGCGACGTTCGCGCCCCAGTCGCCGAACTCGCCCCAGACCAGGTAGCCGAGCCGGTCCGCGTGGTACAGGAAGCGCTCCTCGAAGACCTTCTGGTGCAGCCGCGCGCCGTTGAACCCGGCGGCGAGGCTCAGCTCGATGTCGGCGACCAGCGCCTCCTCGGACGGCGCCGTCATCAGGCTCTCCGGCCAGTAGCCCTGGTCGAGGACGAGCCGCTGGAAGACGTGCTTGCCGTTGATCAGCACGGCCTGGCCGTTGATCGAGACCGAGCGCAGTCCGGCGTAGCTGTCGGCGGCGTCGACGACGTTGCCGTCGGCATCGATCAGCTCCAGCTCGACGCCGTACAGGTGCGGGTCGACGGTGTCCCACAGCCGGACGCGGTCGGCCGGTACGGCGAGCACGAGACGCGGCGCGAGATCGAGATCCGCGCGTACCTCGGCGGCGACGACCTCACCAGCGTCGTCGGACAGTACGGCGCGCACCTTCCAGCCCGGCTTGTTGGCCGAGAGCGGGACGGAGACGTAGAAGCAGGAGCCGGCGACGTCGGGAGTGATCCGCGGCCGGTTCAGGTGCACCGACGGGACCGCCTCCAGCCACACGGTCTGCCAGATGCCGGTGGTCCGGGTGTAGTGGCAGTCGGCGTTGAAGTACGGCTGCGACTGCTTGCCCCGCGCCTGTACGCCGTACCGGCTGTCGCGGGCGCGGACCACGATGGTGGCCTCCTCGCCCGGGGCGGCCACGCTGCTGAGCGAGGCGCTGAACGGGGTGAAGCCGCCGCGGTGCCGGACCACCTCGACGCCGTTCACCCAGACGGTGGCGTCGTGGTCGACGGCCTGGAAGTGCAGTACGGCGTCGTGGCCGGCCCAGTCGGCGGGGATCGTCACCGTCGTGCGATACCAGACCGCCTCGAGGAAGTCGACGTTCTCGATCCCGGACAGCTGGCTCTCCGGCGCGAACGGCACGGTGATCCGCTGCAGCAGCTCGCGCTCGTGGACACCCCGCTCGAGACCGGAGTCGGAGCGGTCGATCTCGAACTGCCACTCACCGTTGAGGTTGAGCCAGTCGGGGCGGGTGAACTGCGGCCGAGGGTGCTCGGGGCGAGGTGCTGCGGTGGGCATCGAGGGCTCCCGTGAGCTGGAGGGATGCGGTCGCAGACGACAGTACAACGTTGGAATGAGCGTCGGCAATGGCTGGTCCGGACCGGTTCCGGACCGGTTCTGGACTGGTTCCGGGCTGTCAAAAGGTGCAATCGTGGTTGAAAGGCCGACCGCGGTGAGCGTTCTGAAAGGCGCAGGCGTCATGCTGTTGGGAGAGGGTCGATCGAGGTGGGGGAGACGCGGAGGTTCATGGGTGGCGATTGAGCGCACGGCGGAGATTCGGCGATTGCGGCTACGGGTGCCGCAGGCCGAGCTCGACTCGCTGTACCAGCGGCTGCGCGGCTTCCGCGACGGCGGCGACTACATCGCGGCCGGACTCGACCGAATCGTGCCTGCCGCCTACGCCGACGATCTGCTCGACTACTGGGTCAGCGGCTTCGACTGGCGCGCTCAGGAGAGCCGGCTCAACACCTACGACCACTACACGACCGAGATCGCCGGCCAGTTCGTGCACTTCCTGCACCTGCGCGCTGCCGATCCGAACGCGCAGCCGGTGCTGCTGACCCACGCCTGGCCCAGTGGCGTGATGGATGTGCTCGACACCGCCCTCCCGTACGAAGCGCAGGGCGGCTACCACCTGGTCATCCCGTCCATCGCCTGGACTGCGCTGGCGGGTCTGCCCGAGGGGTCGCCGAGCCGGCGGACCGCGGCCGGGTGGGACGAGCTGATGTGCCGCCTCGGGTACGGCGAGTACCAGGTGGGCGACGACCGCAACGGGTTGGCCGCGACACCGGCGTACACGGCAGTGACCGAGACGCAGGCCGAGCAGCGTGGCCTGGACGCGGTGGAGCTGGCTGAGGTCCGCTGGTTCAACGAGAACCTCACTGCCTTCAACGAGCGGCAGCAGGTGTCAGCGCTGGTGTTGAGCACCGCACTGCTGGCCTGGAACGCTCAGCTGGTCGACTTGTCGCTCGACCGCGACGCATTGCTCACCGGGCTGACGCTGGCCTGGTTTGCCGCGCAGCTACCCACCGAGTAGTCGCAGGCCGTTCTCCCAGCAGACTGCTCGCAGCCAGTCGTCGCCCAGGTCGAGGCGCTCCAGTGACTCCAGCTGTACTGCGTACTCGTACGGGATGTTGGGGAAGTCGGAGCCCAGGACGACACGGTCCTGCAGGGCGGCGTACCGGGGGAGCAGGTCCCGGGGGAACGGCGCCAAGGCCTCGGTGAACGGCGTACAGGCCATCGTGGTGTCCAGGTGGACGTTGGGGTAGGTCTCGGCGAGCGCTAGGTGCTCGGTGTACTCCGGCATACCCAGGTGGGCGATGACCGCGGTGAGACGCGGGTGCTTACGCAGTACGTCGGACATCGGGCCGGGACCGGTGTGGCGACCAGGGATCGGGCCCGAGCCGCAGTGGACAACCACTGGAACGGCAGCCTCGGCCAGCTGACCCCAGACGGCGTCCAGCTCGTCATCGCGTGGGTCGTAGTCGCCGACCTGGACGTGCACCTTGAAGATGCGGGTGCCTTGCTCCAGCGCTTCCTTCACGTACTGCGCTGCGCCGGGCTCGGGGTAGAAGGTCCCGCTCGAGACGCACCCCGGGGTGGTCGCCGCGAAGTCCCTCGCCCAGGTGTTGAGCCCTGCCGCCATGTCCGGCTTGTGCGGGTAGACGAGCGCGGGGAAGCGGCGTACGCCGAGGTCGTCGAGTGTCTGCAGCCGCTCGGCCGCTGTCGTGCGGTAGGTGATCGGCCAGGCGGTGCCGTAGTGGGTTGCTGCTTGGTCGAAGTAGGCCCAGACGGCGTCCATCACCCGGTCGGGGAGGAAATGCACATGCACGTCGATGAGGCCGTCGAGCCCTAGTCGCTGCCACCACGCAGGTACCTGGTCGTCACGCATCTGGTCAGCTTACGGTCGGCGGTACTTGCAATAGCTACGTAACTACGTACTATCCACAATGTGGAGAAGGCTGTGGATAACCGGCTCGCAGAGCTGGAGAGCCGCTTGGCGGCGCTCGAATCCGCGCTGTTGTCCACAGCCCAAGAGCACGCGCCGCCCGCCGGCCTGCGGCCGGCGGGCGGCGCGGAAGAAGAACGAGATGTGGGGCAAGGAGCCGCTGCATCTGTCCCCTCCGCGCTCGGCGCCGCAGGCGGCGAGCGCGCCGCAGCGGCTGTTGCCTTGGGGCAACTGCGGGAACGTGAGGGGTGGGCGGGGATGGCTGGGCAGTTGGCTGCCTTGGGCAACCCTGTGCGGCTCACGCTGTTGCAGGAGATCAGCCGGGGGCGGGCGACCGTCAGCGCGTTGAGCGAGGTCGAGGGGTTGGGAACGAGTGGGCAGATTTATCACCACCTGCGGCAACTCACCGCCGAAGGCTGGCTCCATACGCCGTCTCGCGGTACCTTCGCCGTCCCACCACCACGAGTGGTCGCCCTCCTGGCAATCCTGGAAGCCCTGCAGAGGTAAGCCGTGAAAGTGATCGCTGTACTGGTTGCGCTTGCTGTCGTGTTCGCAGGCTGGCTGGTCCGCCCCAGAACGCTGGAGCTGGAGTCGGCCCGGACCGGCGACACCAAGCTCTCGGCGTACATCGACCAGCACTACACCGGCGCCGGCCACCGCCTCGAAGTCGCGGTGATCGGCGACAACTCGATGACGTTCGCCGGCCGGGGCGCCAACGAGCACAGCCAGTTCGAGATCGGATCGGTGAGCAAGGCAATCACCGGGCTGCTGCTGGCCGACTCGGTACGCCGCGGCGAGGTGCAGCTCGACCAGCAGGTCGGCACGCTGCTCCCGCTGGGTGATGCCGAGGTCGCCACCGCGACGCTGGAAGATCTCGCCACCCACTACTCCGGCCTGCCGCGGACGTCGACCAGGCCGCAGGACGTCGCGCGGTCCCTGCTGGTCAGCCTCAACGCGGGCAACCCCTACCCGTACGACGTCGACGACCTGATCGGCCAGGCGAAAGCCGACGCCGGCGGCCGCGGCGAACCGGCGTACTCGAATGTCGGCGGAGCCCTGCTGGGCCAGGCCTTGGCGCGCAAGGCAGACATGAGCTACTCCGACCTGCTGAGTCAGCGCCTCCTCCAGCCACTGGAGATGCAGGAGACCCGCGTGCCCACCAACGCCGAGGAGGCAGCCCCGGACGGCTACAGCTCCGGTGGTCGCCAGGAGGCGCCGTGGATCCAGGACGGCTACGCGCCGGCCGGTGGGATCGTCTCCAGCGCAGGTGACCTCGCGTTGCTCCTGCAGTCCCGCTTGCGCGGTATCGGAGTCGAGGCGCTGGCACCGAAGCGAGACTTCGACCAGGGCGACCGGATCGGCCTGTTCTGGCTCACCAGCCCGCTGCCCGGCACCGAGCGCAGCATGGTCTGGCACAACGGCGGTACCGGCGGCTACCGCTCCTTCGTCGGTCTCGACCTCGAGAAGAAGCGTGCCGTGGTCGTCCTCTCGGATGTCGCCGTGGATGTCGACGAGTTCGCCACCGAGCTCCTGGCGGCCCAGTCGTGAAGTACTTCGTGACCGCCCTCGCCGTCGTCTACCCGCTGCTCGTCCTCTGGCAGATCCGCGCCAGGAAGTTCCGCGACCGTCTGGACCTGCTGGTCGTCCTGGCGGCGGGCTTCATCTTCCTGCTCTTCGCCCGCGCCACCGCGAACTGGCAGACCCTGCCGCCCTGGCTCTGGGTGGTCGGTCTCGCCCTGATGGCGACAGCGACCGCGTACTCCGGCTGGGCCTGGCCGCAGCTCCCGTGGCTCAAGTCGGGTCATCCAGCTCGCCGTGCGGTGTCGGCGGCGATCCAGCTGCTCATCGCAGCGGCCCTTGTGGCACTGCTGGTCTGAACAACTGCGGGCCGGTGTACGTCGACCAGACAGTCATCGGCAGCGTCTCGTCGGCGCCGACCTTGCCGAGGTCCGACTCGCCTTCCTTGCCTGCCCGGAGGAGCACCGCGGTCGAGAGCTCAGGCGTCGACCCGATCCACCAGTTGGCGACCGTGTCCTTGCTGCCTTGGTACTTCTTGCAACGGCACTTCTTGTTGAAGCGCCGCTTCTCGATACTCAGCCCGGTCACCCGCGCGCCCCGACCGGTCAGCGAAGTGGCGACGTACTGCGCGATCTTCGGATCGAACACCCGGACCGGCTTGGGATCGGCGGACCACAGCACCTTGCCCTTCGAGTCCCTCACCTCCTTGATCACGTGCGGTCGCACCCGCATTCCATCGGCGGCGAGCGTGCCGTAGGCGGCTGCGAGATCCAGCGGCGAGGCCAACGGGTCCGGCCCCAGCCCCGGAGCGCCGCGGTCGGCCCTCGGGATGCGCGGGATCCCTGCGGCCTCGGCGGCGAGCGAGACGCGCTCACCTTGCCGGGCGTCGACCAGATCGAAGAAGACACCGCTGTCGCTCTTGTCACTCGGCTCGGCGACCAGGGCGAACGGGCGCAGCAGCGTGCCCGGCGGCGCCTTCGTGGTGGCCCAGTTCTGCTGGTTCTCGAGATAGTCCTTGCCCCCGACCAAGGCCACCACCTCGCCGGTCTTCGGCCGGACCGAGGCCAGCGCGGCGTGCAGCCCCGGAGTACCGGCGACGGCCGCAACGGCGCGCTGCTGGAGTGTTCGATCGAAGGTGGTGACCACGCGCAGCCCGCCGCCGCTGAGCCGATCCCCGTCGAACCCGTACTGCGCAAGCTCTCGTCGCGCCAGGTCGAGCAGATAACCGGTCGGACCGGCGTACCGGTTGCCCCTGGGGCGTTTCTTCAACACCGGCAGGGCTTTGCGGTACTTCGTCTCCTGGCCGGCCCTGATCGTCCCCATCTCCGCCATCCCGTGCAACACATAGCGATAGCGGCCCAGCGTCCGGCGAGCCGCGGCCGGATTGTCCGAGTCGAACCAGGTCGGGTTGTTGAGCACGGTCGCCAGGTATGCCGCCTGCGGCACACTCAGGTCCTTGGGGTGATCGACCCCGAAGTACACCTGGCCGGCCGCCCGGATGCCGTAGGCGCCCTCGCCGAAGTAGATCGTGTTGAGGTAGTTCTCCAGGATCGTCTTCTTGTCCTGGGTGCGGCTCACCTTGGTCGCGATGAACAGCTCGTCGAGCTTGCGTGACATGGTGCGTTCCTGGGTCAGGTACATCACCTTCACGTACTGCTGGGTGATGGTCGAGCCGCCCTGCAACTGCTTGCCGCGGGCAATCGCCAGCGCGGCCCGGGCCATCCCGGGCAGCGAGATCCCCGGATTGGTCCAGAAGCTCCGGTCCTCGGCCGCGATCACCGCGTCCTGGACCTGCTTGGGCACCTCGCTCAACGGCACCGACTTGCGGTTCTGCTCGTAGAACGAGCCGAGCTGATTGTTGCCGTCGGCATACGTCACGACGGTGGCGTTGGCCCGGAACTCCTCGTTCACCTCCGGGATCCCGGTCCGCTGGTAACCGATGAAGAACGCGGCCACCACCGCGATCACCAGGGTGAAGAAGAGCGCAAGGGACCAACCGGACAGCCGTACCAGCACGCGGCGCACGTCGAACCTCCCGGGGGCGGAATGTGTCTACCCGGGTGACGCTCTGCGACCTGCTGAGGTGTCTGTTGTGCGGACGATCTCGTCGGAAAGAACGAGGCGGTCGTCCGTTAGGACTAGTGCCGGCTACTTGCTCTGGTCGGTGACCCACAACCCGGTCAGGCCGCGGAAGTGCGCCAGGAACTTCTCCTGCTCGTGCGCCGGGTAGGTGGCCGCGACCGTCTCCCGCAGGATGCGGTCGAAGTCCTCGCCCTGGACCCACTCGACCAGCTGCTCGTCGAAGTGCGGCAGGTTCTCCGCGCACCACGCGTGGTACTTCGCGGTCTCGAAGTACTCGTCGGCCAGCGCCAGGTAGCCCTCGAGCTTGGCGTCGTAGTCGAGCGAGTCGTCGTCGGCGATCGCGAAGTACCGCTCGGTGTGCAGGTCGACCTTGGTCTTGCGGCCGGTCGCCAGCGAGAACACCGACCACTTCACCAGCGCGCTGATCGCCCACGGGAAGTAGTAGTGCAGCGAGGTGATCGCGACGTCCGGGCAGGCGTTCGCATAGTCGATCGGGTGCACCGAGTCGCCGGCCACCAGCATCTCGCAGGAGTTGAACTCCCAGCCGAAGAAGGCGTTCACGATCCGGCTGATCGCGACCGCCTGATGGCCGGCCGACGGGCTGAGGAAGTCGTGCGAGACGGCGTACCGGTTGTGCATCGGCTCGTCCGGCTGGAAGTCCATCACCATCGTCTCAGCGCCGATCGACAGCGCTCGGGCGAACTTCTCGTACTCGACCGTGGCCTGCAGGTGCATCAGCATCTCGCCGGACTCGTCGTAGGCGTTGTGCAGGTCCTCGCGGTTGTTGATCCGGGAGACGCCGCGCCAGCCGCCGCCGTCGAACGGCTTCATGTACATCGGGTAGCCGAGGTCGTCGGCGATCGCGTCCAGGTCGAAGGACTTGTTGTACTTCTTCGACGTGTACGCCCAGCGCACGTTGTCGACCGGGTTCTTGTACGGCACCAGCACGGTCCGCGGGATCTTCAGGCCGAGCCGCAGCATCGCGCAGTACGCGCTGTGCTTCTCCATCGCCTGGAAGGTGAACGGCGAGTTGAGCAGGTAGGTGCCGTTCATCAGCGCGGCCTTCTTCAGCCACTCACGCGGGTGGTAGTACCAGTAGGCGAGCCGGTCGATCACCAGCTCGACCCGGACCGGGTCGTTCAGGTCGAACGGCTCGATGGTCAGCCGGTCGGTGGTGAACTCGTGCGTCGTGCCGCCGGTGGTGACCGGGCCGACCCGCCGCAACAGCGCCTCGAACGCCTGCGGCCAGTCTTCCTCGGCGCCGAGCAACAAGCCGATCAGGTGCTGAGAGCGGTCAGGCATAAGGGCTCCTAAGGGAAGGAAGGAAGAGGAAGGAGTGGGGAGGCTAGACGAAGCGGGGCAGGTGGTGGGCGAGTTGCTTGCGCCACCAAGGCCAGTCATGGGCTACATCGTGTCCCCAGAGATCGAGCTCATGGGGAATGCCCTTCTCCGCCAGTACTGCGGCTGTGGCGCGCGCCGAGGGCAGCGAGCCGGTCGGATGCGTCTCCCAGTCGCCTTGGCCGACAGTGAGCACCAGGAAGAGCCGCTGGCGCAGCCACTCCAGGTGGTCGCCCTCCAGGTTGGTCAGGTAGTCGGCCGGGTTGTTGAAGTACGTCGCCTCGCCGCGCTCGCCCCAGGCGTGCCAGCTGGACGCGTCGTAGTTGCCGGACTGGCAGATCGCGACCGGGAACAGGTCGGCGCGCTTCACTGCGAAGTTGAGCGCGTGGAAGGCGCCGAGACTGCAGCCGGTGGTGATGATGTCGGTGGCGCCCGGGGTGTCGCTGCCGATCGCCGGGACGACCTGGTCGAGGATCCACGATTCGTAGAGCCCATGCCGACGGGCACGCTCCTCGAGCGGGATGCTGCGGTCCGACCAGCTCACGTGGTCGTACGAGTCGACGCAGTACAGCTTGACCCGGCCGGCCTCGATCAGGTCGGCGACTGCGCCGACCATGCCGTTGTTCTCGTAGTCCCAGGCCCGGCCCTGCTCACTGGGAAACACCAGCACCGGACGGCCGTAGTGGCCGTAGCGGATCAGTGTGCCGGGCCTGTCCAGCCCTGGCGCATCCAGCTCAACCTGTTCACGCTCCATGCGGCCTCACCCCAGTTCCTAGTGTTTCCCGGACGCCACCTTGCCATGTCTTTACGAGGTTTGCCTGGTCCCAGCGCGTCCTGCCACCGGGCCGAGGACAGCGACGACTACAGCGAGTACTGCTACCCCACCCAATGCCGTAGGCAACGACCAGAGACTGGAGAAGAGACCGACGGCGGCAGGGCCGAGCAGGAAGCCCAGGTAGGCGATCGTGGTGACCGTGGAGATGGCACTGGCTCGCCGCTCAGGCCCTGCCCACGCCCCGGCCATGCTGATCAGGGTAGGCGCGCAGACCGACGTACCGAGGCCCGCGATGGCTATGCCGACCAGTGCCAGCCAGGGGTTGCCGGCTACCGCTGCTAGTGCGCTACCCAGCGCAGCGATGATGCCACCGGCTACTAAGAGTTGAGCTGGCTTGAGCATTTTCAGTAGTGCATTGCCGGTGAGTCGGCCGGTAGCTGCTGCGGCGGCGAAGACGGCCGGTGCGCTGGAAGCGAGTGCGGGGGATGCCCCCAGGGTGGTGTCGAGGTGTACGGCGCTCCAGCTCTGCCAGGCGTTCTCTACGACGAAGGCGAGGGCGCAGAGGCCGCCGAACACCAGCAGTGCCGGTTGCAGCTTGCGGGGTGCCGTGTCCTGCAGGACTGGCTTGATCTTGGTAGCGCCCGGTAGCAGGACGAGTGCGACGACCAGGGCGATCAGGACGAAGACACCGCCTAGTACTGGCAGTGCACCGGCCCCTGCAGCGCGGAGGGCCGCAGTACTGAGGCTGGCGAGGACTACTGCGATCGAGAAGAGGCCATGGGCCAGGTTCATCAGTGGCTTGCCGCTGGCTGCCTCGGCAGATGAGCCGGTGGCGTTGATGGCCACGTCTGTCGCGCCTGAGGTCGCGCCGAGCAGGAAGAGTGCGCCACCCAGCGCGACGGCTGAGCCGGCGAAGGCGGGCAGTACGCCGGAGGCCGCGAACAGCAGGACGGCCACGGGAAGCACCACACCGCCGTACCGGTCGATCAGGTAGCCGGTGAAGCGCATCGAGAAGAGCGCGCCGAGTCCGATGCACAGCAAGGCGCCGCCCAGTCCCGCGTCGCTGATACCAGCCTCGGCCTTCACGGCAGGCAGGATCGCGCCCCACGCTCCCCAGAAGAGCCCGAACGCACCGAATCCAGCGAGTGTTTTAAGCACCCGCTCGACCCTAGTCCCAGACGCGGTTCAGCAGATCAGTTAGACAGGGGTCGAAGACATCGCGCCAGGCGGTGAAGTTGTGCATGTCCGGGGTCTCGTTGAAGTCGACCTCGAGTTCGAGCTGGGACAGGTGGGCCGCCATCACCCGGTTGTTGTGCACGTTCTCCTCGGGCGTCCCGGCGGTGATCGCGATGCTCGGGCTGCTCGGGGCAGTGGTGGCGGCGAGCACGGTGCTGACGAAGCCGGTGACCTCGGCGTAGTACTCGAACTTGGATTCCTGCGGGTCGGTTTCGAGCGAGAAGAACGATCCCGACTGCAGGAAGAGTCCGGCGAACGTGCCCGGGTGGTGCCACTCGGCGTAGAGCGCTGCGAGGGCCCCGAGACTCGCGCCCATCATGACCGGCTTCTTGCTCCGGTACGCCGAAGTGACCGCCGGCACCACGTGCTGCGTCAACGCCTCCGCGTACTGCGGGTTGGCGGCGTACCAGAGGTTGCGGGAGCCCGGCTTGATCAGTGCGAGTCGCAGCGGTGGCAGCGTGCCATCGGCAACCATGGCGCCGACGTAGTGCGTCAGGCCGGCGTACATCGCGAACTCGGGGCCGTCGTGGGCCAGCAGCAACGGCAGTTCGAAGCCGGGGGCGATGCCGTCCGGCGTCCAGATCTGGACGTCGATCGGACCGACCGGCGTCGGGTCGACGGGCAGCGGGGTCAGGCTGGAGGCGATCGGCTCGATCGTGATCCACTCCGGCTCGACGTACCCGGGCAGTGGCAGCCAGGAGTGCTCGCCGAACGCGCCACCGACGATGCGGGGATTGGTCGGGTCCGTCCGCATGCCGGAGTCGGCGATGTCGAACAGGTACTCCATCCGGTGCACCGACGGTCGTGGCAGCCGCAGCTCCCAGCCGCCCTCGACCGGTTTGAACTCCAGTTGCTCCGCCGCCAGGCCGAGCTCCTCCCACAACCGCACCCCGGTGAACGCATCCTCAGGGTCGCTGAGGCGGAACACCACTTCAGCGCCTTCGACCGCGCTCACCATTGCTTCAGGCATCCGACCACGGTACAGACAGGGCTAGGCGAGCCCGTGCTGGTGGGCCACCGCGGCCGCTTCGGTACGGGTGGTGACGGCGAGTTTGGTGAGGATCCGGGCGACGTGGGTGGCGACCGTGTTCACGGAGATGAACAGCTCGGTCGCGATCTCCGCGTTCGAGCGGCCGCGGGCGAGAACCCGGAGTACCTGGACCTCTCGAGGCGTCAGGCCGAGCTCCGCGCCCGGGCCGACCGCGGACTGCTCGCCGGTCAGCTGAGCCCGCTCGGCCAACTCCTCGATGCGGGTCAGCAGCGGCTGGGATCGCAGTGTGGTGGCGAGCGAACGGGCCTCCCGCAGCCGCATCCGGGCGCCGGACTTGTTGCTGGTGGCCAGCGCCACCTGCGCGGCCGTCACGAGCGTGCTGGCCAGCTGGTACGGGTTGTTGACCGCACGCCAGCTCTCAGCGACCCGGTCCCACTCCTGCAGCGGCGCATCCCGTACTGCGGCCGCGACCGCCAGGCCGACAGCGTCCGCCACTCGGGTGCGCACGGTCTGGCGACCGGCCAACGCCTCCAGGTCGCGCAGCCGGGCGGCGACGTCTTCCTTGACTGCCTTCTTCGGGCTGGTCAGGCGGCGGGCGTGCAGCAGCCGGATGCCGGCCTGGACGGCCAGCAGGATCTCGGTGCCGTCCAGCGACTCGTTCCGGGGCTCCAGCAGCGCGTCCAGGAGTTCGCCGGCGCGGTCCAGTTCGCCGACTGCCAGGGCGCGTTCGAGTGGCAGCGGCAGGAACTGGCTGCGGACCGCACTGGCGTCCGGGTGGTCCCGCAGGAACGCGGTGGCCTCCGCTGCGATCTCGTCGTACCGGTCGATCTCGCCTCGGTGCAGCAGGATCTCCGCGGCGATGAGCTTGACCAGCAGCTGGAACAGCGGCGGCGGCTCGTCTGCGAGCGCGTCCTCGACCACCTCGAGCGCCTCGTCCCAGTGCCCGAGCCCGGCCAGCGAGTAGGCCCGGTTCTCGGCCATCATGCTGCCGCGAGAGCGGGCCATGCCCAGCCGCTCCGCCTCCTGCTGACCGGTCCGGGTCAGCTCCGCCGCTTGGGTGTACTCGCCGGCGAAGTTCAGGCTGACCGCGTGCCACTGCAGTGCGGTCAGGTAGCTGTGGTGGTCGCCTGCTGCCAGGGCGGCCTCGCAGGCGGCGGTGAACAGTTCTGTCGCGGTCGCCAGGTCACCTTCCTGGCCGCGGATGGCCGAGAGAGTCGCCAGTGCACGCGCCCGGCTCTCGTCGTCCGCACAGCTGGTGGCGAGTTCGAGGGCTGCCTCGGCCAGCGCGAGGGCCGAATCGTCCTGCACGGACAGCGCGACCTGCGCCCGCCGGGCGAGGAGCCAGGCGCGCGTGCGGTCCGCTGTCCCGGGTGGGACAAGGGCGGTGGCGTTGGCCAGGTCGTCGAGGCCGCCGCCCGTCTGCTGGAGGTACAGCGTGCCGCGGAGGCCGAGGAGCTTCGCGACCCGCTCAGGCTCTTTGGCTGGGTCCAGTTCGGCCAGTGCGGCGGTGCACTGCGTGATGCCGGCAGCGGCCTGGCCCGCGGCCAAGGCGGCGAACGCGGCTCGCTCCCTGACCGTCACTTGGGCGGGGGATGCGTTTGGCACTTGGTCCCAGAGGGCCAGTACCTGCTCCAGGAGGTGGAGCTCCTCGTCGTACGCGTACTGCTCGCGTGCGCGGTCTGCAGCGGCCAAGGCGGCGGGTAGAGCTTTGGTGGGCTCGTCGGCTGCGATCCAGTGCTCGGCCAGGGCTGCGGTGGCTTCGGGGTGGCCGGACAGCGCCTCGGCGTACCGGGCATGCAGGCGACGACGCTGGGCGGGCATCAGGGCTTGGTAGACGGCTTCGCGGATCAGGTCGTGGCGGATCCAGTAGCCGTCGTCGCGGATGACTAGCTGCTGGCGCTCGACGAGCGTTCGCAGTACGGGCTGTTGGTGGTCGTGGGAGAGGCCGGCCACGGCCTGGAGGAGGTCGTCGTCGACAGGGGTGCCGGCGACCGCGATGACTGCGAGCAGGTCGACGGCCGGTGCGGGCAGCTCGGAGATCCGGTCGAGCAGTAGGTCGGTCAGGCCTGCGGTAGAGACTCCGCCGGCGCTCTGTAGGGCCTCGACGAACAGGGGGTTGCCGCCACTGCGCTGGTGGATGCGGTTGCTCCGGCCAGGGTCGGCGGCGCTTCCCTCCAGCTCTGTCAGCAGCGCCCGGACGTCCTGCCGGGAGAGGGCCTCCAACGGCACCTGTACGACGTCCATGCGGCGGCCGAGCTCCGCGAGCAGCCTGCGGCCCGGGTGCCCCGGGACCAGCTCGCCGGTGCGGACTGTCCCTACCAGGAGCACCTGGTGTCCGCCGAGGTTCCTGGCCAGGTAGGCAAGCACCTCCCGGCTGGAGGTGTCGGCCCAGTGCAGGTCCTCGACCACGATCACCAGCGGGCCGTCCTCGGACACCTGCGTGACCAGGCTGAGGAAGTCCTCCAGCAGCTGGATGCGCCCATGGGTCTCCTCGGTCGGAGCTTGGCCCGGCAACCAGGCGGCCAGACTGGACCCGGAGAGCGGCAGCAGCTTGTCGACCCGCTCCCGGCCGTACTGGCGGACCAGGTCGCGCAGGATCGCGACGAACGGCACGTACGGCGCACTGTCGGCGCCCAGCTCCAGACAGCCACCGGTCAGCACCAGCGGGTCACATGGCAGCGCGGCGGTCACCGTCGAGACCAGCCGGGACTTGCCGATCCCGGCCTCACCGGAAACCAGCACAGTGACGGCCTGACCCTGCCGCACCCGCTCGTACGCCGCCAGCAGCGCGGCGTACTCGGCCGAGCGGCCGACCAGCACCGGACTCACCGTCGGCGGCACTGGACCCTCCCTGTCTCCCGAAAACACCCCGGACCGCGATCTCACCAGAACTGAGGACGACTGCCGAGGGGCGGTTCGGCGACGCTCGTCGCAGGCTACCCGGCCGATCGGCCACCGGGAGCAACGACTGAGGAGGCGCGCGATGCGCAAAGTGATTCTGGTCAGCAACATGACCCTGGACGGCGCGATCGCCGGGCCCGCCGGCGAGCTGGACTGGATGCTGATGGACCACCAGCTGAACGTCGAGTTCACCGAGCAACTGCGGGCCGAGGTCGACACGATGATCACCGGGCGCAAGGCCTACCACCAGCTGAACGAGGCGTTCTCGGCGCAGGCCGCGCACCCCGACAGCCCGCCCGAACTGGTCGACTTCGCCACCTGGATGGTGGAGACGCCGAAGATCGTCTTCTCCCGCACCCTGACCGGCCTGCTGTCACCCCGCGACCGGCTCGCCACAGCCGACATCCCCGCGGAGATCAAGGCGGTCAAGGAGACCGAGGGCAAGGGGCTGGTCCTCTTCGGCGGCGTCGAGACGGTCCAGCAGTTCGTCCGGCACCACGTCGTCGACGAGTACTGGCTCAAGCTCTACCCGGTTGCCCTAGGCAACGGCCAGCCGCTGTTCACCGACCTGCTGCACCGCGCCGAGCTGAAGCTCGTCGACTCGAAGGCCTACGACTCCGGCGTCATCACGCTGAAGTACGTGCCCGCCTGACCCGCTGTTCCTGTTCTGATCCCACCACCGGAGGTCACCATGTCCACCACCCGCACCGCTGCCGCCACCACGTCTACCACCCGCACCGCTGCCGCCACCACGTTCACCACCCGCACCGCTGCCGCCGCCACGTCCACCACCGCGTCCGGCGTACCGTCGGCCGGCTCGCTCCTGCTGGTCGGCGCCGTCGCCACCGTCCTCGCCGCTGCCGCCACCGCCGCGGTCTCCGCCATCGGCCACGCAGCCGGGGCCAGTCTCGCCCTCGCGGGGGAACCTATCCCCCCGCCAGGCTTCGCGACGATGACCGTCCTCTTCGCCGCCCTCGGCCTACTCCTCGCCCTGGCAATCCGCCGGTACGCCGCCAGCCCGCGCACCCTTTGGCTCCGCACCACCATCGCGCTCACCGTGCTCTCCTGGATCCCCGACCTGCTCGCAGACGCAGACGCCGCCACCAAGGCGATCCTGATGACCACGCATCTGGTGGCCGCCGCCATCGTCATCCCCGCAGTGGCCAGCCGCCTCCGCCGCTGACCGGAACCAAACAACTCGACGCCCACCGCCGGAGCGGTGGGCGTCGAGTTCTCGGATCAACCGCAGTGCTGAGCCTTCTCCTCGGCCGACATCGGCGCGGTCTTCTTCGTGATCAGCCCCTTGGCATCCTTCACCGGACCGACCGCCTCGAACTCCTGGTACCAGATGTAGTGGTCGTAGTACTTGTCCGGGAAGTGCATCTCGTACTGCCCCTTGACCCGGCTCATCTCGGTGGCCCGCTCGACCCAGCCCTTCTCACCCGGCCGGACATCGACGCTGTCGTCCTGGCCGACCGTGCTGGACGTCTCCCAGGTGTGCTGGTACGACGTCTCGATCGACACCTTGAACACCTCGGAGAACCCGTACTCCGCGGAGACCGAGACGCCGAAGCTGTTCGACTCACCGGTCGTCTCCGACCACTTGACGGTCGAGCGCTGCAGATCCGCGGTGCAGTTGTAGACCGCGTCGCCGACCTGGTGCACGTCACCGCGGAAGACCTCCGGCGGCCCGTAGGGATGGAAGGTGCAGGTGTCGGTGCCCTGGTCGCACTTCTCCAGCAACTCGCGGCCGGTGGGACCGTCGGCGGCGAAGGCCGGCGCGGCGGTCAGAGTGGTCGCGGCGCACAGCAGCGCGGCGGTGGTGATGGCGGCGTGACGTTTCGACATGGCTCTACTTCCTCACTGATGTAGGGGCGGTTGATCAGCTGAAACCGACGGAGACGGTCCGGTCGTCCAGCATCGTTCCGATCCAGCCGGTGTTCTCCTTGAACGGTCCGTCCCGGTCGCCGTTGAGGTCGGCCTCGGGGTACAGCCAGATCTTGCAACTCGCCCACGGCTGTACCGAACTGATCCGGTTGTGCCATTCCGGCGGGAAATTGAATTGGTAATTGATGACGCCGTCCGAACCGTCGCACAATCCCGCGCCGGTGACCGTGAAAGAATCCCCGCCGTAGTCGCGATTATCGAAGAACGTCCCTTGGATGACCTCGCCCTGAGCCTGCAGCGGGCCCTTGGTCGCCACCTGCTTGCGGGCCTGGCCGAGCGCCTCGTCGAGCGTGCCGAAGCACTGCTGGGTGCCTCGTTCGGCGCTGCCCACGCAATGCTTGGCAGATGGCGTCGCGGCCGATGCCGCAGGATTCGCCAGCATTACGCCGGATAATCCGAGAATGGCGGACCCGGTGACTGAAATTGTTTTCCTCACACTGGTTTGCCTCATTTCCAGGACGCTAGCGTGAGCGCTCTCATCGAGCAATGCCGTAATCACTGACAGCTCCCGACGTGCCCCGGATGTAAAGTCGCTGGGACACGGCTGTGACATTCGGCCTGGTTTGCGCAAAGCGGAGGAAAAATCGATGGTCGACTTAGCGGACATCCGGGCGGTGTGCAAGGGATTGCCCCGCAGTTATGAGGTCATAGTGCGCGACCGGATCAAGTTCCGGGTCGGCCGGATCGTCTACCTGGCGCTGTCGCGGGACGAGCGCACGATGGGGATCGGCTTCCCGCGGGAGGAGCGGGCGGCCGCGCTGGCGGCGTACCCGGGGAAGTTTCTGCCGCCCAGCAAGGCCGACGAGCGCTACCAGTGGATCGAGGTCGACCTGGCCGCGATCGACCGGGCCGAGCTGCGCGAGCTGATCGAGGACGCCTGGCGGATGTGCGTGCCGAAGAAGGTCGCCGCGGAGTACTTCGGCGCGTAGCCGGACTGATGCCGACGGCAACAATGTGATCGGTTGTCATCCCTGGGGATGATTTGGGGCCCACCCAGGGGCGACTTGAGTCACGCCGGAACCCTCCCCGGGGAGGATGGCTGGCGGCGCTTTCCCAGGCAGGCTTGAAGATATGACCGGGGACTTCTTGCCGCGCCGCCGCCAGGCGTCGCTACTCGCACAGCTACTGACCGTTGTAGGACTGATCGCTGCCGCCGTCGGCGGCTGGTACCTGCTGATCTGAGCACCGCCCGCTGGTGAGGTCAGCCCTCCCAGCGCACCTCGGCCTCGCCCGGCCGGACGACACCGGCCTCGTAGGCGACGACGACGGCCTGGACCCGGCTGGACAGCCCGAGCTTGGACAGCACGCTGCTGACGTGGGTCTTCACTGTGGTCTCGCTGACGAAGAGCTTCGCCGCCAGGTCACGGTTGGACAGGCCGCGTGCCATCCAGACCAGGATCTCGCGCTCGCGCTCACTCAGGTGGCCCAGCATCCCGGCCCAGCGTCCCGCGGAGGCCGGTACCGTGTCGGCCGGGCTGCTGCCGACCTGCCGCTCCAACTCCACGCACCGCTCGAGCAGCACCCGTGTCGAGGCGGGATCGACCAGCGAGTCACCGCGATGCACCGCCCGTACTGCGGCCACCAGCAGATCCGGGTCGGTGTCCTTGAGCAGGAACCCCGACGCCCCCGCCCGTACTGCGCTGAGCACGTAGGCCTCGTCGTCGAAGGTCGTCAGCACCAGCACGGCGGGCCGCTCGCGGCCGGACTCCTTGGCGGCCTTGGTGATCCGCTCGGTCGCCTCCAGCCCGTCCATCACCGGCATCCGGATGTCCATCAGCACGACGTCCGGGTCGTACTGCGCGATCATCCGCAGCGCCTCCTCGCCGTCGCCGGCCTGCGCCACCGTGGTCAGATCGGGCTCGTGGTCGAGGATCATCGCCAGCCCCATCCGGATCACGCCCTGGTCGTCGACCACCAGGATCTTGATCTGTTCCGTCACCTCTGCGGCGGCAACCATGCCTGCACTCTCCATCCACCCAGTGGTCCGGCGGCGACGGCCAGTGTGCCGCCGCTCGCGTGCGCGCGCTCGCGCATTCCGATCAGTCCGTTGCCGCGGCCGCTCTCCTGCCGGCGGGCTGTCTCCAGCGCGTTCACCGGTGGCGGCCCGCCGCTGCCATTGTCGTCGATGGTGAGCAACTCGCCCTGCGGCCCACTCTGCCAGCTGACATGCGCGGCAGTGGCCTTCGCATGCACCATCACATTGGTCAAAGCTTCCTGAATGATCCGTACTGCGGTGAGGTCGGTGGCGGAGGCGAGTTGCCGGCTGCGGGTCGGCAGTTGCATCGTCACGTTGATCCCGACCGCCTTGAGCCGGTCGCCCATCCGCGCCACGTCGGCCAGGTCGGGCACCGGTGCCATCTCGACGCCGGACCCCGGTACGCCGTTGTTCAGCACTCGCACCGTCTCGCGCATCGCGGTGAGCGCCTCCCGGCCACTCGCGGCGATCCAGCGCACCGCCTCCCGGAGCGCCTCGGGCTTCTGGTCGGCGACCCGGTCGGCCGCCTGGGCGCGGATCACCACCGCGCTCATGTGGTGCGAGACGACATCGTGCAGGTCGCGGGCGATCCTGGTCCGCTCGGCAGCGGCCGCGCGCTCGGCCTCGATCGTCCGCAACCGGACCAGCGCCGAGTTGCGCTGCTCCAGCACGAGCATGTTCTTGCGGCGGCGCAGCGCGTTGGCGCCGAGCAGGACCATGCCGCAGATCAGCGCCTCGGCGAAGACGAACAGTGAGATGTCGATGTAGTCGTAGAGGCTGTAGATGTCCCGCGGCAGGTTCGCATAGCGTTCGCCGTACCGGTAGACGCTCTCGGAGACGTTGCTCATCACGATCGCCACGACTGCCGGCAAGCCGATCATCAGCGCCGCCAGGCTGCCCATGGTGAAGAACAGACAAGTGAACCGGCGTACTCCGCTCGCTGCCGCGAGATAGCCGACCACCAGCAGCGGGATCAGATGCAGCTCGGACTGCAGCGCAGCGTCGCTGATCGCGGGGGCCCGCAGGAAGCTGAACCCGAGCTGCTCAGCGAGTCCGGTCTCCGCCGCCGCATAGAACAGTGGGTAGAGCAGCGAGACGCAGAGCAGCATCGTGCGTGGTACCTGACGGACGAGCGCGACGGTCATCACCAGGAACAGCCCCGTGACGACGGACACACTCGGATTCTTCGGCCGCAGCTGGCTGCCGTTGATCGCCGCCAGCCCCACGAACCACACCACGCCGACAAGGGCCGCCAGCAACAGATCCTGCTGCACGGCCGGCAGCCGACGCCAATAGCCCATCACCTTGGGTGACCCGTCGGAGTCGTAGCTCGGCGCTGCTCGCACCCAGGCACGCACCTCACGGCATTGCAGAAGCACCCACGATGCTCCGCATCGAGGGCACTTCTGCAACACCGCGATGCACGCACCTGGGCACGAGCATCGCTCGAGCTACGACTCCGACGGCTCACCTTGCTGAGCGTAGTCGTCCATGACAATCTACGGCTCCTGCGCTTGTACGGCCGGGGTCTCCAACTTTTGGATGACAACGAGCGTCAGACCCCATACCCAGGTCCGACTAACGACCAGGGCAGACGGTCCCTGGGACCGATGCGGCGCACCCCGCTGAACCGAGAGGCTGTACCCATGACCAACGACCTGCCACCACGTCGCACCTTCCGGGTGCGGGGCTGGTTGCTGTCCGTGACAGGTCTGGCCGTGGTCGCCTCCGTGCTGCTCTGGCACAACCAGGTGGCCGACCTGCTGGACTTCGACTCCGCCGCGGACAAGCAGCCCGTGGTCGCCGGCGGACCGGGCGGCTCACCGCCGGCGCCGCCGCCCGCGTCCAGTACGCCGAAGCGGACGCCGACCCAGACGCCCACGGTGTCGCCCAAACCGAAGAAGTCGCCGTCACCGTCGCCCAAGGCCACCAAGTCGACCCGGGTTGACGAGACCTCGAAGTACTCCGAGGAAAGCATCGAGGGCCTGTCCCCGAAGCTGCGCGCCCGGCTGCAGAAGGCGATCAACGCCGCCGCGGCCGACGGAGTCACGATCCGGATCAACTCCGGCCGCCGCAGCGCCGCCAAGCAGTCCCGCCTGTTCAAGGAGGCGGTCGCGAAGTACGGCTCCACCAAGGCCGCGATGCGCTGGGTGCTGCCGCCGGAGCTGTCCCAGCACGTCCAAGGCAAGGCGGTCGACATCGCCCCGCAGGCCGCGATGGTCTGGCTCAACGCCAACGGCTGGAAGTACGGCGTCTGCCGCACCTACGACAACGAACCCTGGCACTTCGAGACCCGGTCCGCACCCGGCAAGAAGTGCGCTGCCCGCGCCGCCAGCGCGGTCGCCGAGCTCGGCTGACACTCACCACTCGATTCAGGAGCGCAACCGATATGACGATGACCTACGCACAGCCGACCACCCGGACTCGCACCCGTACCCGCCACGCAGTACCGGCGCTGTGGCGTCAGGTCGTCCGGGGCGCCGCCAAGGACGAGCCCGTCGCGCCGGCCGAGCCGGACCGTTCGGCGTACACGCAGCTGGAGATCTACGACGGCGTACTGGCCGCTTTCGACCGGCGTACCGAGGTACTGCGGACGATCGAAGGCTCATCGGACCGGCTGACCGCCGCTTTCCGGGTCCGCCGGCTGCTTGGCGTCAGCCAGCTGCAGGCGACCGCGATCCTTGAGCTGCAGACCCAGGGCTTCACCATCGCGGCGCGCGACCGGGTCGCCGCCCGCGCGGCTGAGCTGCGCGCGGCGCTTGCTCGCTGAATCTTCCTCCCTTTCCTCGGTAGCTCGATGATTTGAAAGGAGGAAGTTGTGCCACCGGCCACGGCCGGCCAGGTACGGACACTGCTGAGGGGCCTTGTCTGTACCTGGCCGGCCGTATGTCGTTTCTTGGGGTACGCCCACGCCGGCTCCTTCGTCGCCTGCTCCCCACCCCCCAGCTCCCTCGCTCCTTCGTCGCTCGTCCCGCTGCCGTGAAGACGGAGGTGTGCCGGGGGCGCGCTCAGCTGGGTGGTCAGGTGTTGCGCCGTTGGTGTGGCCCTGCGCTAGCTCTTTGACCGTCTGCACGCCACCCCAGCTTCTCTCTCCTTCGTCGCCCGGTTCGCTGCCTTGGACCGTCAGCTGGTCTGTTCGTTTGATTGCTTGGTACCCCGGGGCACGATGGAGGGGTGATCACGGTTGAGCAGGCGCGGAGGTTGCGGAAGGCTGGAGCGCTGTGGGCGCCCGGCCCGGGTGACCGGTTCGTCGTACCGGACCGGGAGATGGACGAAGACGTGTTCGTCGTCAGCGATATGACCGTCGAGATCCACGACTACAACGGCGACAAGGTGATCGGCTTCAACGGCACGACCGAGTGGGCGCTGGACAGCATCGAGCAGCGCGAAGTCATTTGGTTGCCTCGTGAGGATCAGTTGCGGGCGTTGCTTGGCGGGCACTTCCAGCGGTTGGAGACTGGGCCTGACGGTGGGTACACGGTCGTGTTAACCGACAGTAGGCACTCGGCTGAGGACGCTGAACAGGCGTACGCCGAGGCTGCTCTGGCGCTGCTCCAGGGCTGATCGGCCTGGCTCGCGGCGCGTGCTTCGCGCGGTCAGGCTGGCAGAGTCTGTTCATTCACCAACGCATGCCCGCCGCACACGTCTCGCCGCCAACCACACCACCGCGCTAACCGCTGAGCGGCTGCCGCTCCTCGGGCCCGTCACCTGACCAGCACCTAAGAAACAACACCTGTCCGCCCCACCAAGCCGTGCCCCCGCCACACCTCTGCCTTCATGGCAGCGGGACGAGCGACGAAGGAGCGAGGTAGCTGGGGGGTGGGGAGCAGGCGACGTGGGAGCCGGCGCGGGCGTCAGCAGCCACCCAACCACCTGATCACCCGCCAGACCGGCCCCGGCACACCTCTGCCTTCAAGGCAGCGGGACGAGCGACGAAGGAGCGAGGTAGCTGGGGGGTGGGGAGCAGGCGACGTAGGAGCCGGCGTGGGCGTCAAACCTCAGCCAACAGCCCGCCAATACTGCTTCTTGTCCCGATCGCGGATCACATACCCAAGCTTCGCCACCTCCAGCCGAAGCTCCCGCAGATCAGCCTTGCCTTTGTCCCCCTGATCGAAAGCCTTGGACCGAGCCCGCAATACCGCGTTCGCCGCCGGCGACACGTCGGGATCGTCCTCGACCCACCGCCGAAACTCGCTCCCATGCGGATCCCCGGCATCCGACCACGGATAGCCATGCCCGCGGAAGGCATCGGCGATCTTCTTCGACTCGCTGGCGAACTGGTCGTGCTTCTCCCGCGCAAGCTCGGCCGAGCGGGAATCCTGCAGCACGATCTCCTTGCCGTCGAGGAAGGCGAGCGCGACCTTCTCCCGTGAGACCCGGGTGGTCTTCTGGTTCTTCAGGAACTCGACCTCGGTGGTGCTGATCGTCGTCTTGAGCGTGTCCTCCAGCGCCATCGCGGCCAGCAGTACGCCGCCGATCACGCCGATCGCGATGCAGATCGCGGCCACCCACCAACTGTCGGACTCGGCGATGAACTCGAGTGGGCGGCGCCACGGGACCCAGGACTGCTTGATCGCCCAGTCGGCGATCCGGGGCAGGAAGTAGCCGAGCGCCAGCCCGAGTAGCGGCAGTCCGCCGTACAGGACGAGTTTGTCGACGGCCGAGTGGCCGATCACCGTCTTGGTGGCCGAATTCGTGGACATCTGCTGAACGTAGCGCGATCGGCGGCCGGTGGGGGCTGACTTTGGTAGCTGATGCCCGTTCCTTGGTCGCTCCCGGGCGGGTTCGGCGGCGCCTGGCACGATGCAGGACATGGCTGATGGAATCTGGCTCCGCTTTCTGTCCGGTCCCGAGATCGACTCGCTCGAGTTGACCAGGCTGGAGATCGTCGACACCGTCGAGGCGGCGGTCCGCGATCACGGTGAGGGGCAGACGAGCTTCGAGCCGCGGGTGCACCTGACCCCGGACAACGGCGGGATCGGGCATTTCAACGTACTGCGCGGGCATCTGAACCGGCTCGGTGAGCACGGCATCAGTGGGGTGAAGGTGGTCGGCGACTTCGTGCCGAACTACCAGGTCGGGCTGCCGAGCGAGCTGGCGATGGCGACCCTGTTCGACCCGACCACCGGGGTACCGCTGGCGGTGCTCGACGCGACGATGATCACCGCCGCGCGGACCGGGGCGATGACGACCGTGGGTGCTCGGTACCTGGCGCGCCGCGACAGCAAGGTGCTCGCACACGCCGGCGCCCGCGGTACTGCGTGGTGGAACGTCACGATGCTCGACGATCTCTTCGACCTGGACGAGATCCGGGTGACGTCGCGGCGGCCGGAGTCGCGGGAGAAGTTCGCGGCCGAGCTGTCCGCGGAGTTGTCCACGCCGGTGCGGGTCGTCGCCACCGCCGAGGAGGCGTTCGACGGCGCGGACGTGATCGTCGAGGCGACCCGGTTGACCGAGCCCGAGCCGTTGCTGCGGACCGCCGCCGTACGACCTGGCGCGTTCGTCGTCCCGTACGGCACGGTCAGCGCGGTCGAGCTGGATCTGCTGGACGTGATGGACAAGGTGGTGGTCGACGACTGGCGCGAGTCGCGGTCCGGCCGCTTCGGCTCGCTGCGCCGGCACGTCGACACCGGCCGGCTGTCGCCTGAGACCCTGTACGCCGAACTCGGCGAGATCGTCGCCGGCCAGAAGCCCGGTCGCGAGACCGATGCCGAACGCAACCTCTTCTGGCATCGCGGGCTGTCGTTGCTGGACGTCGCCATCGCGCACCTGATCCTCCGCCGGGCCGAAGCGGCCGAGGTCGGCACGATGCTCAGGTTCCACTGACGTGCTGATCGACGACGCCGCGGACCTGAGCCTGTCCGACCCCGGCCCGATCGAGCTCTCCCGCGGTCTGCTCGAACGCCTCGAAACCACCCGGTACGCCGCCCTGGCGGCGCTGACCGCCGGCGCGCCGGTGTACGGCGTCACCACCGGGATGGGTGCCCTGAGCAAGGTTCGGCTGAATGATGCCGAGCAGCGCGTCCATCAACGCAATCTGCTCCAAGCGCGAGCGGCAGGTGGTGAGCCTTGGCTCCCGCCCATGGAGGCGCGTGCGGTGGTCCTGGCGCGCCTGAGAACCTTCCTCACCGGCGATGCCGCGGTCTCTCCAGAGCTGTGTCTGCAACTCGTTGCCATGCTCAACAGCGGCTTGGTGCCCGCGATCCCAGCGAGTGGAGCCGGCTCGGCCGGCGAGATCATTCCGCTAGCACATGCCTTCGGTCCACTGATCGGCATCGGTTCGTTCTTGACCATGCCTGCCAAGGGAGTGTTGCCGCCGTTCGAGTTAGGGCCGAAGGAGGGAATCGCTTTGCTGGCAGGCATTCCCGGCTGTACTGGGCGTGCCTGGCTGCAGGTCGAGAATGCTCAGCGGCTCTCGAAGAATCTCAGTTTGATTGCTGCTGGAGCGATCGCGGTGATTGGCGCCAACCGCGATCCGTACAACCCGTTGTGTGGAAGAGGCGACGATCTGCTGGCGGCCGAGCTGGAGCTGATCCTCCAGCTAGCAGGCCCCGAACCAGCGCCACGCACCCTGCAATCACCGGTCTCGTTCCGCGTGGCGGGACAGGTGATCTCACATCTCAAACGCTCGGTCGCGCGGCTCGACGAAGCAGTGCAGCGAGCACTGACCGGGGTGACCGACTCCCCAGCCTTTCTCGACGGCGACTTCGTCGGTACTGCGGGCTTCCACGGACTCGACTTGGCCGCACACTGCGACCAATTGGTCGCCGCCCTGGCGCACACCGCGGAGGTCTCGACCGCCCGGATGCACCGGCTGCTCGATCCGGCCGTCACCGGGCTGCCCGCGCAGCTGACGACCGCACCGGGTCCGCAGGCCGGGCTGGTGACGGTGCACAAGAGAGCGGTTGCCACCAGCCACTACCTGCGCCGCCTCGCGTTGCCGTCGGCAATCGGATCGCTCGAGACCTCCAACGGGCAGGAGGATGTGCAGAGCTTCGGCTGGGAGGCGGTCGGCGTGCTGACCGAGGCGGTTCGGTTGACCCGTGAGGTGGCCGCGTGCGAGCTACTGACCGTCCATCAGGCGTTCGCGTTGTCGGAACGCCCTGTCCCAGCAGGGTTACAAGAACTCTTCGGCGAGATTGCGAACGTCGTACCGCCGATTCTCGAGGACCGCCCGTACGGCGTGGATCTGGCCGCGTTGCTCGAATACGTGGTCTGACCACTCTTTGTTTGCTGATCGTCACTGCGGGTACTCGACGTCTGCAGGCAAGTTGCCGAAGACAACGAGAACGGGGATGGTTTCGAATGAGCACCACGCAGGAGCTGGAACGGACACTGGGCCAGGACGTTTACGACATCGACGGCCAGAAGGTCGGTACGGCGTCCCACCTCTACGCCTCCGACGTGTCCGGCGCCCCGGAGTGGGTGACGGTCAAGACCGGGCTGTTCGGCACCAAGGAATCCTTTGTCCCGTTGATGGGAGCGCGCGCCGAGCAGGACGGACTGCACGTCGGCGCGGCGAAGGACCTGATCAAGGACGCGCCGCGGATCGACGACAACGGACATCTGTCCGAGGCCGAGGCCGCTGAGCTGTACCGGCACTACAACCTGACCGCCGGCGCGCCGGGTCGGCAGGGTCAGGCGGGTCAGCCGGGGATGAACGGCCAGGCCGGCATGGATGCTCAGGGCAAGAACTCCAAGCAGGGCAAGGACGCGCGCGCCGGGATGGCCGGCCAGGAGTCGATGGTCCGCTCCGAGGAGCAGTTGCGCGCTGGCACCGAGACGGTCGAGACCGGCCGGGTGCGGTTGCAGAAGCACGTGGTGACCGAGGAGCAGCAGATCACCGTGCCGGTCAGCCACGAGGAGGTTCGCGTCGTCCGTGAGCCGATCAACGACGGCAAGCCGGGCACCGGCCAGATCGGCGAGGAAGAGCGCGAGGTCGTGCTGCACGAGGAGCGCCCGGTGATCGCGAAGGAGACGGTCGCGGTCGAGCGGGTCGGTCTGGAGACCGAGACGATCCGCGAGGAGCAGCAGGTGACGGACACCGTGCGCAAGGAGCAGATCGAGGTCGAGGACACGACCAAGAAGCGCAAGCACTGAGAACCACCCAACTACCGCGCCGCAGCACCTTCTGGTGCTGCGGCGCGGGGTGGTTGTAAAAACCAGCAGTTCGCGAGAGCCGACGCGGGGCGGCAGTTGCCGGGGCGCGGCTGGTGGGTCTGGCTAGCTGTGGCTGACTGACAGACCGTAGATCGTGTTCTGCCCGTAGTTGCTGGTGTCGCACGGGGACGAGTTGTCGCAGTTCGCCTGGGTGTAGACGCCGGCCTTGAAGTAGCCGGTGGTGAAGCTGACCGGGATCGTCGTCTGCAGGGTGCCGTTGTAGTACGCCTTGATCGAGCCGTTGCTGACCACGAACTTCGCCTGGAACCGGGTGCCGAGGGTGTAGTTGCTGTTCACCAGTTTGTAGTGGGTGTCGTTGTCGCGGGTGATGTAGAGCGCCTTGCCGTCCAGCCGGAAGGTGGAGCGGTCGTTGCCGTCGTGGATCTGGCCGGCGATCACCTGCGGCTTGCTGTTCGGCAGGTGGTTGATCGCCTGGTCGATCACCATCGTGTGGGTGCCGGAGTTCGAGGACCACTTGGCCTCGGTGGTGCCGTTGGTCTGCATCTCGCGCAGTTCGGACCGGGCGTAGGTGGTGTTCGGCGTCTTCACCCCGTTCACCGCGTTGCGGAACTGCACGCCGTCACACGACGACGTCGGCTTGAACCACGGCGACAGCACGTACGTGTTCAGCCGCGGCCGGAGTACCTGCAGGATCTGGGTGCCGGACTGGTTGGGGTCGTCGATCGGCATCTGCGCCTTCCACCGGGTCAGGTCCAGAACCTCGGCGGGATAGGTGCAAGCAGCAGCCGGTACTGCGCTCGCACCGCCGCTGGTGAGCAGGGCAGCGCTCGCGACGACGGCGGACAGCAGGGCAAGAGGGCGGGCAACACGCATGACGGAACTCCTTCGGGGCGGAAGAATGACTATCTGGCGTTCCTCTCAGAACCACTTGGACTTGTCGACGACGTTGATCAAGGTGTCACCGGCAACAAACCGCCGGGCGTTGTCCAGCAGCACGGCGAAGCGCCGTTCTGCCTCGTGCGGCCCGACTCCTGCGACGTGCGGGGTGATCAGTACTTCGGGACGCCGCCACAACGGGTGGTCGTCCGGCAACGGCTCGGTCTCGAACACATCCAGCGCGGCCCCCCGCAACTGCCCGGCTGCCAGCGCCGCATCCAGCGCGTCGAGCTGAACGGTCGGCCCGCGCCCGACATTGACGAAGTACGCCGACGCCTTGAGCAGCTTGAGTCGCCGCGCGTCGATCATCCCCTCGGTGTCGGGCGTGTGCGGCACGGTGAGGATCACCAGGTCGGCCAGCGGCAGCTGCTCGTCCAGCGCCTCCACCGGCAACACGTCGGCAAATCCTGGACGAGCCGAGGGTCGTACGTCGATCCCGGTCACCCGAGTACCGAAGGCAGCCAGCAGCCGCCCGATCTCGGTGCCCAGAGCACCAACTCCCACGACCAGAGCAGTTGCCTCCGACAAGGAGACGATCGCTTCGGGATCCCAGTCGGGATTCCATGAAGCCGTCTGCTGGTCGCGGATATAGCGCGGCAACCCGCGGCACAGCGCCAGCACCAACGACAACGTATGCGTCGCCACATGATCGGTATAGGTGTCGCGCATGTTCGTCACCACCACCGGATGGGCGACCAACTCCGGGTAGTAGAACCCAGGCGGCGGACCGGCCTGCTGCGCCTGGAACCACCGCAGCCGCGTAGTTGCCGCCAGCGACTCAACCGGCAGTACGCCGTACGCCGCGTCCGCCTCCCGCAACGCCCAGGCGGCATCCTCCGCGGACGGTCGAGCCACGGTCAACCCAGGCACCTCGGCCATCAACCGCTCTGCCCAGCCCGCGGTGCTCTCGCGCTGCGGCGGCACCATCACCAGAAGCGTCATGCGGATCTCGCCTGCCCCGACTCGAAGATCTCGTGCTCCAGCGGCTCACCGGCGACGTAGCGCTTCAACTCGGCTGCCATCAGCTGTCCCTGCCGACGGCGCTCGGTGTTCAGCGTCCCGGCCAGGTGCGGGGTCACCACGATGTTCGTTGCCGAGAACAACGGCGATCCGGGCAGCGCCGGCTCGGGATCAGTCACATCCAGTACGGCGAACAGGTCGGTGCGCTCCCGCAGTACGGTCACCAACGCGTCCTCGTCGATCAACGCTCCCCGTGCAGTGTTGATCAACGTCGCATCGTGCTTCATCGACGACAGCAACTCCGTGCTGACCACCTTGCGGGTCGCGTCGAGGACGGGCGCATGCAGCGACACCACGTCGGAGGTCGCGAACAACTCCTCCAGCGAGACCAGGCGGACTCCAAGGGATGCCGCGGTTGCGGGATCGACGTACGGGTCGTAGGCCTGGAGGTCCAGTTCGTGCCGGCCGAGCAAACGGGCGGTTGCCTGACCTGTTGCGCCGAGCGACATCAGGCCGACCACGGATCCGGCGGCGCCTGGCTCGTTGTTTGCCCGCGGCAACGCCTCGGCGCGCTCCCGTGAACCGAGCACGTAGCGCCAGCCGTGTTTCAAGGCGTAGAGCACCTGGGCGAGGGTGAACTCGGCCACCGACTCGGCGATCACGGAGTTGGCTGTGGTCACGCGGACACCGCGGGCCCACGACTCCGGGGTCACCACGGACCGCACCGAGCCGGCGCCGTACAGGACCAAACCGATGCGGGGAGCAGACTCCAGCAACTCAGCGGTCAGTTGCGGTCCGCCCCAGGCGGTGACCAGCACGTCGACGTCGGCGAGCAGATCAGCCGTCAGCTCGGCCGGAGCCAGGGGTGGGGCAACGATCCGGAGCTGCTGCTCGATCGCGGCTCGCTCGTCCTCGCCGTAGATGTCGGGGAAGCGGGCTAGGTCCATCACGTACAGGCCGTTGAGCATCAGGTCACCTCCTGGACAGCGGCACGGATGGCCGCTTGGCGCGCGGGCGACGCCAGTCCGGCATGGTAGTACCGGACCTCCGAGGCGCCCGCCGCAACGAGTCGCGCGGCCAGCGCGGGCAGCTCGGACGAATGCTCACCGACCGCGTTGACATTGGCAACCAACGGCACCTCGGTCCGCGCGGCGGCGGCCTTCATCCGGGCGATCGCCGGCTCCTCGTCGTCCCAGCACTTCAACACGTACGCGGCCGGCGCCGGCTCGAAGCCGGCCAGCTCGACCCCGACGTCCGGCCCGGTCACCTGCGGATCATCAGTTGCCATGAGCAACAGGTCGCGATCGCCGGCCAGACTCGCCGCCTCCCGGACCAACCCGCTGATCACCTCACGCCGATGCCGGTAGATAGCCTCGGCGCGCTCACTGCCGAGGGCCTCGGCCAAGCTGGTCCCGGCCCGGACTCCTTCTTGCAGTTCGCGATCGACAATCCGCCTGAGGTCCGCCTTGAGCTGCAGGACGTCCAGCCCAAGCCGCTCGGCGCAGGCTGGGCAGACGCAGAGGGAAAGCAGGTCACGGGCGCAGGCGGAGAGATCCGCACCCGCGGTCTTCTCATGCTGACTGGCGTGCTCGAACCCGAGCCAGCCACAAGCCTCCAGCATCAACGCCGGTACGTCGTACTGCTCGCAGATCTCCTGCACGGTCGTCAACGCGTAGTCGCGCACAGCGGCCTGGGCTGGGCACAAGGCATAACTCATGACTTCGTCATAGGCATTGATCACGGCGTACTGCGGTGCGGAGCGCCCGAGCACCGACGAGTGGGTCAGCACCACCCACGCCTCGGTGCGGAGCCCAACCGCGGTGAGCGCGGCGGACGCAGTACCGAAGCGGTCTCCGTCGTCGACGGCCCAATTGGGTGCCAGCGGTCGCAGCCCGCGCCAGCGTTCTGGGCGGATCCGGAAGTACGCCGCCGCGTGGTTGGCGTGCACGATGCGGTGGGCCGGATGCCAGGCGGTCGTGGCGCGCACGGAGTGGTAGGCGGCCTGCAGCGTCACGGTGTCGATGCCGAGGTCAGCGAAGCGCGCGGCCGCCGAGGGATCGCCGACGAGATCCCAGGTGTAGGCGAAGGCGCCGTGTCTCACCATCGGGGCGCTACCATCTCGGAACGCCAGGGTCCCAGTCCGGCTGGACCGCTCGCATCGGCGTGACATCGTCCCGGGTGTCGAAGCCGCACTTCTCGTACTGCTCGGAGAGCCGGGCCAACGAGTCCGGGTCCAGCTCGACGCCGAGCCCGGGACCGGTCGGGACCTTGACCGCGCCGTCGGTGAAGCTCAGCACACCTGGCTGTACGACGTCCTCGACCAGATAGGGATAGTGCGTGTCGCAGTCGTAGGTCAGCTCGGGGGTCGCGCCGGCCAGGTGGGTCATCGCGGCGAGGCTGATGCCGAGGTGCGAGTTGGAGTGCATCGACAGTCCGATCCCGAAGGTGCGGCAGATCGCAGCCAGCTCGCGGGACCGCCGCAACCCGCCCCAGAAGTGGTGGTCGGACAGCACCACCTGGACGGCATCGACGCGGATCGCCGGCGGCAGGTGGCTGAAAGCGGTGACACACATGTTGGTGGCCAGCGGCATCGACACCTCACGGGCGACCGCGGCCATCCCGTCGATCGTCGCGGTCGGATCCTCCAGATACTCAAGTACGCCGTCGAGCTTGTTGCCGACAGCAATGCTGGTCTCGACGGTCCAGCCCGCGTTGGGATCGAGCCGCAGCGGATGCCCCGGGAACGCGTCCCGCAGTGCGAGGATGACGTCGGCCTCGTCGAGCGCGGGCAGCACGCCGCCCTTCAGCTTCAGCGACTTGAACCCGTACTCCGTGACCATCTTGCGGGCCTGAGCAACGATGCCCTCGGCATCCATCGCCTCGCCCCAGCGGTCCGCCTCGTAGTCCGGCACCGGCAGATGCGCGGCAGGCTTGAAGAACAGGTAGCCGCTGTACGGCACCGCGTCGCGGACCTTGCCACCGAGCAGCTCGACCACCGGACGGTCGAGCGCCTTGCCCTGCAGATCCCAGCAGGCGATCTCGAAGGCCGACAGCACGGTCGCCAGCGTCTTCTCGTCACTCGCCTCGCCGACCAGTCCGTGCGTGGCCAGCCCGGCTGCCGAGCCGAGCGTCTCGTTGATGATCCGCTCCAGACCGTTGAGGTCGAAGGGGTCGAGCCCGGCCAGCCGGGGCGCTACCTGACGCAGCGCGGTCACCACCGCGAGGTCGCCGTACGTCTCGCCGAGTCCGGTCAGCCCCTCGTCGGTCTGGACCTGGAGGATCGAGCGCAGCGCGTAGGGCTGGTGGATGCCCTGGATGTTGCGCAGCGGCGGGTCCTTCATCGCGATCGGGGTGATGACGATCTGGCTGATCTTCATGCCTCGGCCGCCTTCCGGACCAGGGTCAGGCCTTGGTCCAGGAGTTGATCGAGCTCCTCGAGGTGCTCGGGCAGCGGGTCGGTGAGCGGTGAGCGCACCGAGCCGACGTCGGTCAGCCGGCGACGTACGGCGGCCTTGACCAGCGATACGGCGTACCCGGCGCCCTTGTCGCGCAGCTTGACGAGCGGGAGGTAGAAGTCAGGGAGCAACTGGTCGAGGCCGGCCTCGTACGCGTGGGCGATTTCGGGCGCGAAGCAGTGCACTGCCGATGAGTACGCCCGGACGCCGATCGCCGCGTAGGAACGGGCGGTCACCTCGGCGGTCGGGAGGCCGTTGAAGTAGGTGAGGTCCGGCGCGACGGCCATGATCCGCTGCAGCAGATCGAGGTCGCCGTGGCCGTCCTTGAAGCCGATCACGCCGGGGATCCGCGCCAGCTCGGCGGCGCCGTCCGCGGTGAAGATCGCGTTGTCGCGCTGGTAGGCGATCAGCGGCAGGCCCGCTGTCGCCGCAAGGCCGCGGAAATGATCCACCAGACCTTGTTGCGAGGGTTTGACCAAGTACGGAGGTAAGACCAGCAGGCCATCGGCTCCAGCCTCGCGCGCGGCCTCGGCGTACTGGCGGGCGATCGCGGTGCCGTAGCCGGTGCCGGCGAAGACGGGCAGCGCGCCGGCCGCCTCCTCGACAGCGGCGCGGACCGCGGCGGCGTACTCGTCGAGGGTGAGGGAGAAGAACTCACCAGTGCCACAGGCGGCGAAGATCGCGGCCGGACGCGCGTCGAGCTGGTGCCGCAGGTGCTCGCGGTACGGGCCGAGCGCGAGTGCGCCATCGGCGTCGAACGCGGTGACCGGGAACGACGAGAGTCGGTCGAGCTGCATGGGAAAGCCTCTCGGTAAGCGTTTGCCCATGGACACTAGTCCGGTGCGGGCCAGTCGGCAAGAGCTCGTCTGAAAGCGGTTTCAGAGAACAGTCTTGTGAAATCCAGTGCGCTACGCCACGCTGAGCAAGCGTTTTCATGACCTTGTGGAGGAGCTAGGTGCAGAACCGCCCGGGCCGGTCCCCGCGGGTGACGATCAGCGACGTCAGTACGGCGGCGATGGTCTCGGCCGCGACTGTCTCGCGGGTGCTGAACGGCACCGCGAGGGTCGACCCGACGCTGGTCTCGCGGGTCCATGACGCCGTCCGCGATCTCGGCTACCGGCCGAACGCCGCTGCTCAGGGGCTGGCCCGGGGCGAGTGGGGCACGATCGGGGTTCTGGTGCCGGACCTGGCGAACCCGTACTTTCCCGAGGTGCTGAAGGCCGTCTCGGCGGTCGCCCGTGCGCATGGCCGCCGGATGATGGTGATGGAGTCCGACGAGGATCCCGCGCTGGAGTTCGAGTTGGTCGAGGATCTGATGCGCTGCTGCGACGGCGTCCTGCTCGCCTCGCCGCGGATGCCTCGCGCCGAGTTGGTCGAGCTGCTCGGCCGCGATCACCCGATGGTGTTGTTCAACCGGGTGGTCGCGGGGGCCGGCGTGCCGTCGATCTCGGTCGACTTCACCGGTGGGATGACCCAGGTCTGCGGGCATCTCGCGCAGCTCGGGCACCGGCGCGCGGCGTACCTGAGTGGGCCGTCGGCCTCGTGGGGCAACGACGAACGGGTCCGTGCCTTCGAGGCGGCGCGGGCGTTCGGGCTCGAGGTGACGGTGGTCGAGTGTGGTGGGTCGACGAGCCAGGCCGGGTACGACGCTGTCGCGGCGGTGCTGGAGTCGGACGCGACCGCGGTGCTGGCCTACAACGATCTGGTCGCGCTCGGGGCGATCGCGCGGTTGCGGGAGCTGAGCGTCGGCGTACCGGAGGAGTTGTCGGTGATCGGGTTCGACGACATCTCGCTGGAGCGGGTCGCGCACTCGAATCTGACCACGGTGTCGGTGCCGCGCGACGAGCTCGGGCGACGGGCCGGGGAGATCCTGGAGCAGCTGCTGGTGAACGACTCCGATACTGAACCGGTCTATCTGCCGATGGTTCTGCAGGTCCGCGACACCAGTGGGCCGCCCGCCGTACCGTAGGCGAATGAACTCGATGCCGGACCTGCCCGCCGAGCCGTCGTCCGTCCAGCCGTTGCCCGCCGAACCGTTGCCTGAACCGTTGCCTCCAGAGCCGCTGCCGATGCCGAGACCCGAGGCCGCCCAGGAAGCACTGCTCAGGCCCGAGGCCGCCGCGGAAGCGCTGCCCCCGTTGGAGTCGGTGCCGTCCACCGCCGCGGGCGAGGAGTCGGCCGCCCGCTTCCCCGACCTCTACCAGGCGGCGGTCAACGGCCCGGCGACGTTCCGGCATCTCGTCCAGGCGCATCAACTCGCGGCCTCGACCGACCAGCTGTCCTGCGACGCGGGCAACTGGCTGATTCCCGTGCTGTCACAGCGATTCAGCGAGGTGCACGGCGGGATCGAGAAGGAGTACTACTGCAGCGAGGTGGTCGGCGGCTGCCTGCTGGCCAAGGACCGCGCGGTCTACTCGATCCTCAACTCGCCGCCGCCGGACCTCGTCGACGCCGAGATCGACTGCAAGGTGATCGCCCGCGAAGCGCTCTACAACCTGCAGGGCAGGGGAGTCGTCCAGCAGCGTGAGGAGGCCACCGACCACGCGTACTCCGGGCTGACCCGGGTGATGGTCGCGGCCGACCTGGTTGCCGGTGGCGCCAGCCCCGAGGAAGTCGCGGCGGCGATCGCGGCCGCCAAGAACGAGATCACCGTGGTGAAGGCGCGGGTCGACGTACTGCTGCAACGGCAGGCGCGACTGGAGTACTTCCAGGGTGTGCTCGGTGGAATCGTGCCGACGTTCGTACTGGTCATCCTGTTCGGCGTCGCCGCGAACGCCTGGTGGCGCAGTGCGCTGGTGCCGTCGGTGCTGGTCGCCGCGATCGCGATGTCGGCGCTCGGCGCGACGATCAGCGTGATCCAGCGGATGGGCAACGGCTCACTGGTGATCGACCACAGCGCCTCCCGCTGGCAACGCGTGATGCTCGGCGCGTTCCGCCCCGGCGTGGGCGCGATCTTCGGCTGCCTCGGCTACTTCACCTTGCTGGCAGGCGTTCTGGCGGCCGGCGCCGCAGTCGGTACTCCGGCATCCGTCGCGGTCTTCGGCCTGACGGGCTTCGCCGCCGGCTTCAGTGAGCGGTTCGCCACCGACATGCTCGACCAAGCCAGCAAGCTGATCGTCAAGTAGATGTACATCCCCAAACACTTCGCCGCCGCGGACTCCGTCGTACGAGATCTGCTGCTCAACCACGGCGCCGGCGACCTGATCACCAGTACTGCGGACGGCTTGCTGGCAACGCTGTTGCCGTTCGTCTACGACCCGTCGGCCGGCGAGTACGGCGTACTGCGTGGGCATCTCGCGCGGAACAATCCCCAGTGGAAGACGCCCGCGACCGGCGAGGCACTCGCGATCATCACCGGGCCGGACGCGTACATCTCGCCGTCGGCGTACGCGTCGAAGCAGGAGCACGGTCGGGTCGTGCCGACCTGGAACTACGTGACCGCCCATGTCTACGGCGAATTGGTGATTCACGACGATCCGGTCTGGCTCGATCAGCTGGTCCGGCAGTTGACGGCCAAGCACGAAGGCGGATTCGACGAGCCGTGGTCGGTGGATGATGCGCCGGCAGAGTTCGTCGCGGGCCAGTTGCGGGCCATCGTCGGAGTCGAGCTGGTGATCAGCCGGATCGAGGCGAAGGAAAAGCTCAGCCAGAACCGGTCGGCGGCCGATGTCGAGGGGGTGGTCGCCTCGCTGCGGGCTCGGGGTGATGAGGCGTCGGCCGATGCGGTCGAGGGCGCCAATCCCCAATAAGTGAAGCCAACACGCCGGGTGGCAGTAGCTTTTCCTTCGGCTGGGTCGTTGGTGGTTGGTACCGGTCGGTGGATGCTCGCCGACCGGGGTGTCGGGAGTGCTGGCCGATCCATTAGCCTGGGTCGGGTTTTCGTCGGCGACGTGGAGGATTCGTGAAGCGGTTCGTAGTGCCGCCGAGCTGGCCCACGCCGCCCCGCCGCAGCTGGATGCCGCCGAAGACATGGCGCCCGGATCCGGAGTGGCCGGCCGCGCCCGACGACTGGAAGTTCTGGGTCGACGGCAAGGGCAACGCGGTCCGCGGCCCCGTCGGCCGGTACGGCGGTCCCTCACGGCGCGTGGTCGCGCTGGGCGCCGGAGGTCTGGCGCTGTTCCTGGTGGTGAACTTCTGGGCGTTGTCCGCGATCGGCCTGTTCGACGGTGGTCCGGCGGACTCGCAGGCTCTGCCGGCGGTCGACGACCGCACGCCGACGCCGTCGGTGCAGCCGACCACGCCGCCGAAGACGACCACCACCGCTGAGACTTCGGCGCCGCCGCCGGTTGTGAAGACCACCAAGCCGACCAAGACGCCGACGCCCACCAAGACGCGGACCACGAAGAAGCGCGAAGAGCGGGAAGAGCGCGAGACGACGCCGACCAAGCAACCGACGGCCACCAAGACCACGGTGAAGCCGACGACCCGGCCGACGACGCGCCGCCCGCCGACCCGCGAGGAGCTGATCGCCCAGTACTGCGCCGCCCAGGGCTGGGATCCGGCCTGGTGCGACCCGGAGAACTGGCCGGACTCGGACGGCCCGTAAAGAGTTCTAGATGATGTTTTGTTCGGACCGCAGGCCTGAGGTCTGGAAGCGGGTGGCGTCGAGCGGTGAGACGTCAACGAACGGTTCTCTGTCCAGGTAGAGATCCCGGATGATCTCCCCGATCGCGGGGCCTTGCAGGAAACCGTGCCCCGAGAAGCCGGTGGCGTACAGGAAACGGCTGACCTCTCGCGCCTCGCCGATCAGCGCGTTGTGATCCGGTGTGTTCTCGTAGAGACCGGCCCAGCCACTCGCCAGGCCCACGTCGAGCAGCGACGGCGCTCGTTGCTCCATCGCGGCGGTCAGCCGCGGCAGCCAAGCCTCCGATCGGCCGAGGTGGAAGCCAGGCTCCTCGTCCGGATCGGACATGCCGACCAGCAGGCCAGGGCCTTCGCCATGGAAGTACAACGTGCTGCTGAAGTCGATCGTCATCGGAAGGTCGCGCGGCAGGCCCGGAATCGCCTCTGTCACGACGATCTGGCGTCGCAGGGGAGTGACCGGAAGGTCGATTCCGGCCATCGCGGCGAGCGGACCCGACCAGGCGCCGGCGGCGCAGATCACGGTCGACGTGGCGACCGTTCCGTGGCTGGTCCGGACGCCGCGGATTTCATTGCCCACAGCATCGATTCCGATGACCTCGCAGCCGGTGACCAGCCGCGCGCCGAGTTTCCGCGCGGCGGTTGCATACCCGAGGACGACGGACTCCGGCGTACAGTGCCCGTCGTTGGGGGAGAAGCACCCGGCGACCAGGCCGTCGGGAGACAGGATCGGCGCGAGCCGGACCGCCTCGTCGACGTCCAGCATCCGGGTCGGCTGACCGGCCGCGTTCTGCAGCCGGGTGCTCTGCTCGAACAACTCGACCTGCTCGTCCGACGACAGCAGGAACAGGTAGCCGACCCGGTGCAGGTCGATCTCCTGCCCAGGGCGGGTGCCGAACCGGGCGAACGCCTCCAGGCTGCGCGCGCCGAGCGCGATGTTCAGCTCGTCGGAGAAGTTCGCCCGGATCCCGCCGGCCGCCTTCGAGGTCGAGCCCGACCCCAGCTCGTTCTGCTCCAGCAGCAGGATGCCGGTGACGCCGGCCTCGGCGAGGTGGAAGGCGATACTTGTGCCCATCACCCCGCCGCCGACGATCACCACGTTCGCCGTCTCCGGCAGGGTCATGGCAACAGGAAGTCGTGATCCGCCTCAACGGTGACGGTGTCCATCTGCGCCTTCTGCAGCTTGCCCGAGTAGTCCCAGTTGAGCGACTGCCACCGGGTGAACTGGTCCAGCACCCAGATCCCGCTCTGCCGCGAGCCGTTGCCCGACTTGCCGTTGCCACCGAACGGCAGGTGCGCCTCGGCGCCCGAGGTCGAGTTGTTCACGCTGACCATGCCCGCCGAGATCCCCTGCGCGAACCGGAACGCCTTGTTCGGATCGGTGGTGTAGATCGAGCTGGACAGGCCGTATCCAGACTTGTTGCCAAGGGCAATCGCCTCGTCCAGGGTCCGGTACGTCGTGATGCCCACCACCGGACCGAAGGTCTCGTTGAGGAACAGCTCGTCGTCGGGCTGGACTCCGTCGACGATCACCGGGTGGTAGAACAAGCCCGCTTCCGGCGTACCGACGAAACCGTCGCGCGGGTTGTCGGCGCCGACCCGGCCGGTCGCGCCGATCACGGTGTGCTGCGCGCCGATCCAGCCGAGCGACTTCTCGAAACCGGCCGCGAACTTCTCGTCCAGTAACGGCCCGAACAACACGTCCTGGGTCGGGTCGCCCATCGCGGCAGCCGCGACCGCGGCGCTGAACCGGGTGACGAACTCGTCGTGGATCGACTCGTGCACGATCACCGTTCCTAGCGACGTGCACCGCTGACCCGCAGTACCGAAGCCGGAGAAGAGCGCGCCGTCGACGGCCAGGTCGAGGTCCGCGTCCTCGGTGATCACCATCGGGTTCTTGCCGCCGAGCTCGAGGCACGGGGTCTGCAGGTGCCGGCCGCACAGCTCGCCGATCCGGCTGCCGACCTCGGTCGAGCCGGTGAACCCGACCTTGTCGATCAGCCCGGCGGCCAGCGACTGCTCCAGCCCGGCGAAGGTGTCGGGGCCGTCGGCGTACACCAGGTTGAAGACGCCCGCCGGTACGCCGGAGTGCGCGAAGATCTCGTAGAACGCGTTCGAGACGACAGCGGAGTACTCGGCGGGTTTCCAGACCACCGTGTTGCCGCAGAGCAGCGCCGGGACGATGTACCAGGACGGTACGGCGACCGGGAAGTTGCCGGCCGAGATCACCGCGACGGCGCCGATCGGGCGGCGGAAGGTGAACAGTTGCTTGTCCGGCATCTCCGACGGCACGGTCTGGCCGTAGAGCCGGCGGCCCTCGCCGATGAAGAAGTCGCAGGTGTCGATGATCTCCTGCACCTCGCCGAGCGCTTCCGCGAGCGGCTTGCCGATCTCGCGGGTGACGAGCGCGGCCAGCCGGTCCTTGTTGGCGGTCATCAGCCGGCCGACGTTCGCGATCACCTGACCGCGCTGCGGCGCCGGCAACGCGGCCCACCCCGGCTGCGCGTCCTTGGCGGCCTGGGCGGCCTGGACGAACACGTCCGGCCCCGCGACCCCGATGGTGCCGACCACCTCGGCGGTGTTCGCCGGGTTGGTGGACGGCGTACTGCGAATCGGGTCCGGGACCCGCTCACCGTTGACCACGGACAAGATGACAGACGACACAGGTGGGTCCTCTCGATCGGCGCTTCGGTGCTGCCCAGCCTCGGTCATCGCGGTGCCCTTGCCAACCCCACCCAGCGCGCCTCCTGCTGACCCCGAAAGTGGGTGGGGTTGAGGTGGGTGGCGGGCGGGGACCGGGCGGGGGTGGCGTGTGAGAGTGCTGGGGTGAGTCTCAGTGACGAGGAGATCGCGGCGATGGCGCCGGCGGAGCGGCGGGAGCTGGTCCGGCGGTTGGTGGCCGCGCGGGGGCCGGCGCCGGGTGGGCGGACGCTCGAGCGGCTTCGCAAGCGGCGGCTGGTGGTGCTGGTGGCGTGTGTCGTGACGCTGATCCCGTGGACGGTGTACCTGGCGGTCACGCTGCCGGGGCACTACGTCGCGCGGAACTGGGGTGCGACCTGGGTCGGCTTCGACATCGTGCTGATCGCGATGCTGGTGACGACCGCGATCGCGGGCTGGCGACGGCAGCAGTTGGTCTTCCCGACGGCGTTCGCGTCCGGCGTCCTGCTGATCTGCGACGCGTGGTTCGACGTGATGACGAGTCAGCCTGGTGCGGATCTGCTGCAGGCGCTGATCAGCGCGCTGGTGATCGAGGTGCCGCTCGGGATCGGGTTCATCTTCGGACCGCTACGGATGCTGCGGATCGTCGCGGTCCGGCACGGGCTGGTCGAGCCGGGGAGCCGGATGTGGGGGCTGCCGATCCGCTTGTGAATGCAATCACAAGAGGGTAAAGTGGTCGTCGTACCGCAACCTTGTCGTTGACTGGAGGGCGTACAGATGACGCAGCGCAAGCCGCCCGGGATGAAGACCGAGGACTGGGTCGAGGCGCAGATCAAGCAGGCCCAGAACCGCGGCGACTTCGACGGCCTGCCCGGTGAGGGCAAACCGCTGCCGAAGCTGGCCGACGCGCACGATCCGGACTGGTGGGTGAAGGACTTCATCCGCCGGGAGAAGATCGAGACCGACGCGCTGCTGCCGCCGTCGGTGCAGCTCCGCAAGGAGAAGCAGGCGCTGCAGGAGAAGCTGGCGGTACTGCGTACCGAGACTGAGGTCCGCGACTATCTGCAGGATCTCAATCGCCGCATCCTGCTGCAGATCCGCGACGCGACCGGAGTGGTTGTTCCGGTCGGGCCGGTCGATGAGGAAGAGATGTTCGCCCAGTGGCTGGAGGGCCACGAGGCGCGCCAAGCTGCTCGTGCGCGTGCCAGGGCGACAGAACCTGCCGAAAAATCCAAAAGAAGCTTCTGGCAGCGCCTCTTCAGCTGAGTAGTTTGCGGGCTGCTGTCTCGATGGTTTCTTCGCTGAGTAGGACTTGCAGGGCGGCGTTGCCGAGCGGGACGAAGGAGTCTTCGCTGGTTACCCGGGCCAGCTGACCTTGGTAGCCGGCGTCGATGAGGGCCGCCAGCACGCCTTCCGAGACGCCGCCGGAGCGGCGGGTTTCGTCGACCACCAGGACGCGGCCGGTGGCTGTTGCTTCGCGCAAGAGGTCTTCGACGGGGAGCGGGGCGAGCCAGCGGAGGTCGAGGACTCGGCAGCCGGGGATACGGGCGGCGACTCGGAGGCTCATCGGGAGGCCGTTGCCGAAGGTAACCAGGGTGAGGTCGCGGCCCTCGCCGTACACCCGGCCGCGGCCGATCGGCACGTGCTCCGTCGGGTACGGCGTGACCCACTGGTCGTCGCCGTCCTCGTGCAGATCGCGCCGGTGGTACAAGGCGATCGGCTCCAGGAACACCGACACCGTGCCCTCCGCGCGGGCTGCCGCCGCGCAGGTGTGCAGCATCGCCGCGGCGTCGTCGGGTCGCGACGGCGAGGCAATCACCAGCCCCGGGATGTCTCGCAGTACGCCGATCGCGTCGTCGTTGTGGAAGTGCCCGCCGAACCCCTTCTGATAGCCGTAGCCCGCGATCCGCAGCACCATCGGATTTCGGTACTGGCCCTGCGAGAAGAATTTCAGCGACGCCGCCTCGCCCCGCAACTGGTCCTCGGCGTTGTGCAGATAGGCGAGGTACTGGATCTCCGGCAGCGGCAGCAACCCCGAGACACCCGCCCCCAGCGCCAACCCGAGGATCGACTGCTCGTCCAGCAACGTGTCGAAGACCCGCGCGGCCCCGAAGGACTTCTGCAGCCCCCGCGTCACGCCGTACACCCCGCCCTTGCGCCCGATGTCCTCGCCAAAGGCCAACGCCTCCGGGTACGACGTGAGCACATCGCCCAGCGCGCGATTGATCGACTGGCTGAGCGTCAGCGGCTCGCTCTTGCCGACATCAACATGGTGACCAGGCAACGACTCCTCGACCGCAACATTGTCGGGATAGGAGAGCGGCGCCACCACCGCAGCCGTCGAATCCAGCTGCGGCAGCCCCGCCACGTCGCGCGCGATCCCGAGCACCTCGGTCCGCTTGTTCTCGTAAAGCTCGATCACGTCGTCGGGCTGGTAGCCGAGGGCAAGCAGCAACCGCGCGGTACCGAGCAGTGGATCGAGCTCCTCGTCGGCCAGCAGCTCGGCTGGACTCCGGTACGCCGCCTCGACGTCCGACCCGGCGTGGCCCATCAACCGGACCGTGCGCAACCGAAGGAACGCGGGGCGCCGGTTCCGCCGGACGAACGTCGCCGCCTCCGTTGCCATCGTCAACGTCGCCGCGAGATCGGTGCCATCGGCATCGAAGTACCGGAGGCCGTGGCGTTGCCCGTAGGTCTGCTTGATCCAGCCGTCCGGCGTGCGGACGCTGATCCCGATCCCGTTGTCCTCGCAGACCAGCAGCAGCGGCATCGGGATGCCCTGGTACGACGCGTGCAGGGCCGCGTTGATCGCGCCGGTCGCGGTCGAGTGATTGGCCGAGGCATCACCGAAACTCGTCACCACGACGGCGTCGGCAGGCCACGGCGACGGTACGCCGAGCTTGGCGGCGCGGGCGATCGAGAACGCGACGCCCATCGCGCGCGGCAGGTGCGAGGCGATCGTGGAGGTCTGCGGGATGATCGCCAGATCGTGCCGGCCGAACACCTTGTGCCGGCCGCCGGAGATCGGTTCGCTGGTGGCCGCGGCGACGCCGAGCAGGATGTCGCGGAGGCCGTCCTTGTCCTGGTGCTGCGCGGCGCGGGCGAGGTAGAAGGCGCCCGAGCGGTAGTGCAGCAGCGCGGGGTCGGTCGGCTGGAGAGCCGCGGCGACGGCCGCGTTGCCCTCGTGACCGGCCGAACCGATCGTGTAGTAGCCGTGCCCTTGCGACTGCAGCCACCTGGCGGCCAGGTCGGCGTGCCGGCTGCCGAGCTGGGCGTCGTACAAGCTGAGCAGGACCTCGGCGGGGTGTTCGCAGGCGACCGGCTGGAGGGTCCGGACCCGCTCGGCGAACAACTCGTCGACGGCGGTCACGGCGCGGGCACTGCGTCGATGATCCTCACCCGCACCATGATCCGCCGAAGTGGCACCCCGCCGCACCCTGGCCCACGCGTCGGGATCGTTAATGGGGTCCGGACTGTCGGTGAAGGCTCGTAGGGTGGCGGGATGAAGAAGGTCCGGTGGAAGGCAGTTCGGCCGTTGCGCCATCGCGACTACCAGCTGCTGTGGATCGGGCTGGCGGTGGCGCTGCTCGGGAGCGGGCTGTGGCTGGTGGCGCTGGCCTGGCAGGTGATCGAGCTCGGTGGCGGGCCGGTCCAGTTGTCGGTGGTGACCACGGCGTACAGCGTCGGGTTGCTGGTGTGCGTGCTGTTCGGCGGGATCGCGGCCGATCGGCTCTCGCAACGGTCGGTGATGATCGTGGCGGACAGTGTGCGCGGGGTGGTGCTGCTGGTGCTCGCCGGGCTGGCGCTGGCCGAGTGGCTGGAGATCTGGCAGCTCGCGGTCGGCGCGGTGCTGATCGGTGGTGGCGAGGCGTTCTTGATCCCGGCGTACACGGCGTTGGTGCCGAAGTTGCTGCCCGCGGACGAGTTGCTGGCGGCCAACGGGCTGGAGGGGGTACTGCGTCCGCTGGCGCAGCAGGCGACCGGGCCGGCGCTCGGTGGGTTGGCGATTGCCGCGTTGTCGCCGGGGATGGCGATTTTGGTGGCCGGGCTGACCTATTTGTTCTCCGCCGGCTGTGTGGCGGCGATGCGAGTTCACCCGGAGCTCGGCGGTGAGGTGAAAGCCGATGAAGGCACCGCGGTTCCTGGGTTCCGGGCGATGGTGGGAGATCTCCGGGAGGCCTGGGGCTACGTCCGGGCGACGCGGTGGTTGCTGGCATCGTTGTTGTTCGGGACCGGGTATGTGTTGCTGATTCTCGGGCCGCTCGAGGTGCTGCTGCCGTTCGCGGTCCGGGACCAACTCGGTGGCGGGCCGGGCGACTTCGGGTTGGTGCTGGCGGCGTTCGGGATCGGTGGTGCGCTGGGCGCGTTGCTGATCTCGTCGCGGAGTCTGCCCCGGCGGTATCTGACCGTGATGACGCTGATGTGGGGTGTCGGGTCAGCGCCGATCGTCGTGCTCGGCTTCGCGCGGGATCTGTGGGTGATGGCGGCCGGCGCCGCGGTGGTGGGCGCGACGGGGTCCGCGGCGATGGTGATTTGGGGGACGCTGCTGCAACGCCGGGTGCCCGATCACCTGCGCGGCCGGATCGCCAGCCTGGACTTCTTCGTCTCGCTGTTGCTGATGCCGGTCTCGATGGCGTTGGCCGGGCCGGCGGGCAGCCTGTTCGGCGTGACTGCGGTCTTCATCGTCGCGGGGGTCGGGCCGGTGCTGATCTGCTTCCTGGTGGTCTGGTTCGGCCGGATGCTCACCGACGAGCTCGCGAACCCGCTGGATGAGATTCAGGACGACGGAGCGGAGAAGCGGATCAACTCCGAAGCTTGAGTGCCACCCCAGTCGATCGGCGTCCGGCCGATCTCGCGCCAGCCTGCCCTGCGGTAGAAGCCGGCTGCGCCGTGACGGCTGTCCACCACGTCGAGTAGTAAGCGCCGGTGCTGTTCCGCGGCAAACGCAACGGCGTACGCCAGCAGCTGTCCGCCGAGCCCGCCGCCGGTACGCCGTGGATCGACGAAGAGCCGCTCGACCAGTGCCTCCTGATCACCCTCAGCGGTGACGATCAGATGCCCGGCGACCTCGTCGTCAACGGTGAGTACCCAGCAACCGAGCGCGTTGTCCGGGGACAGCCAGCCGCCGGGATCGGCCGGCCAGTTCACCGGGTAGCCGGCCGTCTTGTGCACCTCGGCGAGGATCAGCACGCAGGTGTCGAGGTCGGTCGCCGTACGGGTCCGGATCGCTGTGCTGGCCACAGCCGGGATCCTTTCACGCCGGTCCCGGAACGGAACGCCCGGGAAACTCGTTGATCAAGCAGGCAGTTTCTTCACGGGTGGGTGAGATGCGCGTTCCCCTCTGGCTTCGGCGTACGGCGGTGGCCGCCGGCGTGGGCATCGGCACGGCCGGGCTGCTGGCCGGGGTACTGCTGCTCGGTCCGCTGGCCGCATCGGTGCTGCTCGCCGTGGTGTTCGCGCTGATCTGGCCGCTGGCCGCGGTGATCAAACACCTCGCTGACGAGTCGCCGTACGGGTCGCCGTCGCTGATCGCTGCGGCTGCCGCTGGAGCTGTGCTCGCGGTGCCGGGGTTGGCCCATCTGCTCGGCGGGGGAGCGATCGGGGTGCTGATCGTGCTGATCGCCGCGATCGTGTTCGTGCTGGTCGATCTGGCGCTGCCGGACACCCGGCGCGAGCGGCGACCTTGGCGCCGACGGCGGCGGCGCGATCCGGAGTACGGGGATCTGGAGCAGGGCGATCTGGAGCACGGCGAACTGACGCATGAGGACCACCTCGCCGACGAGAAGCTGATCGCCTCGCTGCAGTGCCCGCTGTCGATCGAGGAGCTGTGCGGAGTTTGGGGTGAGACGAGCAAGACGCTCGCGCACGGTGCTGGGCCGCGCGATCGGCAGGCGGTTGCCGAGGTGCGGCGGATCTGCCTGGACGAGTTCGAGCGGCGCAACCCCGACGGCTTCCATCGCTGGCTCGACGCCGGGGCGCCCGCGAACCCCGGCGCCTATCTGCTGCCTTAGGCCTTTGTGAGCACCGCGGTCACTGCATCCGCAGTACTGCGTGCCGACGCGGGGTTCTGCCCGGTGACGAGACGGCCGTCGGTGACGACCTGGTCGGTGAAGTCGGCTGCAGGGTGGTGGATCGCGCCGTGCGCGGTCAGCGCGTCGGCCAGCAGGAACGGGACCACCTCGGTGAGGCCGACCGCGTTCTCCTCGGCGTTGGTGAAGGCTGCGACGTTCTTGCCGTCGACCAGGTAGCTGCCGTCGGTCAGCCGGAGCTCGACCAGCGCTGCCGGGCCGTGGCAGACCGCTGCGACCACGCCGCCGTTCTCGTAGATCCCGGCGGCCAGCGAGGCCAGGGCCTTGTCGCCGGGGAAGTCCCACATCGCGCCGTGCCCGCCGGCGTAGAAGATCGCGTCGTAGTCGGTGGCGTTCAGGTCGGCCGCGGTCCGGGTGTGCTCCAGGTCGGCCTCGGCGAAGAACTGCTGCTGGGCCGGGTCGGCCTCGTCGACGCCGTCGACCGGCGGCTTGCCACCGGCGACCGAGACCACCTCGACCTCGAATCCGGCCTGGGTGAAGACGCTCCACGGCTCGGCGGCCTCGGAGGCGTAGAAGCCGGTACTCCGGCCGGTGTCGCCGAGCTCGGAGTGGCTGGTGAGGGCAATCAGTACGCGTGTCATGCGTCCATCATGACCAGGTCGACCTATCGGAGACCAATAGGGATAGATCGACAAAGGCATAGGATTTCCGATGTGTCGATCTCACTTGACCTGCTGCGGAGCTTCCTGGCGATCCACCGCGCCGGCTCGATCACGGCCGGGGCGGAGCAGCTGGGGTTGTCCCAGCCGACCGTGACGGCGCATCTCCAGGCGCTGGAGGCGGCGATCGGGCGGCCGCTGTTCGAGCGGCAGGCGCGCGGCGTACTGGCGACCGCCGCCGGCGACGAGCTGGCCCGCCGAGTCGGCGACCCGATCGACACGCTGCAGGGTCTGGTGGTCGACGAACTGGAGATCGCCGGGACGGTCCACCTCGGCGGTCCGGCCGATTTCATCAGCCACCAGGTGCTGCCCGCGCTGGCCGGCCGAGTGGCCGATGGGCTGCAGCTCCGCACCCGCTTCGGATTGCCGGACGAGCTGATCGACGGCCTGGTCGCACGCTCGCTCGACGTGGTCATCAGCTCGGTCCGCCCGCGCCGGGCCGGCGTACGGGTGACACCGCTGTACGACGAAACCTTCGCGCTGGTGGCAGCACCGAGCTGGTACTCCGGTACGCCGGTCACCACGCCCGACCAGCTGCGCCACATTCCGCTGGTCGCGTACGCCGAGGAGGCGCCGATCCTCAGACGCTATTGGCGCAGCGTCTTCGGCACCCGCCTCACCCGAAGCGTCGCAGTCGTCGTACCGGACTTGCGAGGCGTGTTGAGCGCGGTGCTAGCCGGAGCAGGTGCCAGCGTCCTGCCGCTCTACCTGTGTCAGGACGACCTAGACGCAGGCCGCCTGCAGTTGCTGGCCGACCCCGAACTGCCGCCCCTCAACACCGGCTACGTAGCCATCCGCTCAGACGCAGGCCCCCGCAGCCCAGCCAGCCAACTCCGAACCATCCTCCTGGAAACCCTGCGCTAACCGCCTTCAAGAACCTCGATCCGTCGACGAAGAGCCCTGGGAGCGTAGAACTGCTGGCTGAGGAAGAAGACAAAGACCAGCACGTCAAATATCCGCCAGAGTGAAACATCACGGACCAAGAGCAAAATACTGAGGGCCAGGAGGATCCCCCAGAGAACCAGTGAGCGGCTTCGCCAGACAACGAGCTGAGCCAGCCGGTACTCGGCCACCTTGATCGCCGCTGCCCTGACCTCCGGATCAGCGGGGACAGGCCGCCAACGCCACAGCGCCCGGTCGGCGGCGCGGCGTACCGGCGATGGAATGTCACCTAGCGCGTCTTGCCATCGCCGGATCAGTCTGCGACAGGCCAGAGCCGTCACCAGACCGAAACTCAGCCCGGTGAGCACCCCTCCCACGACGGCGAACCTGGTACTCGCACCGTCGTACTTGGTGTAGAACCCCATCGCAAGCCCGAAAACGACACCACCCAGCAAAGCGACACTGCCCCAGAGTGGGATCTTCTTCAGCGAAGCGCGCATGACTCTTCAGTCTCCTTCGGACTCGGCTTTGAGAACTTCGACCCGGTTGCGGAGAGACCTGGTGAGGTAGAACTGCTGGCCGATCAGGAAGAGGTAGAGCACCACCAACCCAAGGCGCCAGAGCGAAGGCTGGCGAATCAGGGTGAAGACACTGAAGGCCAGCCAGAGCCCCCAGCCGACCACGACGACGTTGCGCCAGCGGAGGAGCTGGACCAGCCGGTACTCGGCCAATCTGATCGCCGCCGACCGAACCTCTGGATCGGTGGGGACCGGGCGGCTGCGTCGTTGCGCTTGATACGCACCACGGCGTACGGCTGCCGGCAGATCTCCTAGCGCCGCTTGCGTGGCGAAATCCTGTCTGCGGACGATCAAGATCACCACGAGCAGGATGCCGAGCCCGCTGACCACCCCGGAGACAAGGGCGAAGTCGCTACTTCCGCCCTCGTACTTGGTGTAAGCGCCCATGGACGAACCGAAGATCACGGCACACAGGAGACCGGCTGCCCAGAGTGGGATTTTCTTCAGCGATGCGCGCATGGGCTGGCAGTACCCGCGCTGGTTGGGTGGTGCACCTGCTTTTGAAGGATTGCAGGTTGTTGCAGTGTGCTAGTTGCTGAGCTGCTCGATCCGCTGGTGGAGGTACCACGGTCGGTAGAACTGGTAGACGACCAGGAAGAAGTAGAGCGGGGTCAAGAGCGCGCGGAGGAGTGAGAACTCGTCGAGCACTTGCAGGATGTTGAAGACCAGCAAGAGGCTCCAGATGATCAGCTGCGCGACCTGCCAGCGACGGAGGATGGGCCGAAGAGCAGTCCGGTGATGGCTCCGGAGATCATGGCGAAGCCGGTGCTCTTGCCGTCGATCTTGCTGTAGGCACCCAGCGCGGCGCCGAAGGGGATGCCGGTCAGCAGGAAGTTGACCCAGGCAGGGGGCTTCTTCAAGGCCTTGAGCATGCGGCTCAGGCGGCCTTCTTGGAAGCCTTCTTGGCGGTCTTCTTTGCTGGGGCCTTGGTGGTCGCCTTCTTGGCAGTGGTCTTCTTCGCAGCAGTGGTCTTCTTTGCGGCTGCGGTTTTCTTCGCGGGTACCTTCTTCGCGGCGGCGGCGGTGGTCTTCTTGGCTGGGGCCTTCTTCGCCGGGGTTTTCTGGCCGCCGGCCCGGCGGGCGCGGGCGGCTTCGACGCTGGCTCGCAGCGCGGTGACCAGGTCGGTGCTGGTGGTCGCCTCGGGGGCTTCCTCGGTGAGGACGATTTCCTTGCCCTTGCGTTTGTCGGCGACCAGCTTCTTCACGCGTTCGGTGTAGCTGTCTTTGTAGTCGCCGGGGCGCCAGGTGCCGCTCATCGCTTCGACCAGGTCGACGGCCATCGAGAGTTGTTTGGTGGTGCGGGCCTTGGCAGGCAGGGTGCCGAGTTCCTTGGACGGATCGCGGATCTCGTCGGCGAAGAACATCGTCTCCAGGACGAGAACGTTGCCGTCGGCACGGATCGCGGCGAGGTACTCCTTGCTGCGCATCACGAAGGACGCGATACCCGCCCGGTTCGTCTTGGCCAGGGCGTCCCGGAGCAGCCCGTACGACGATGCGTTATCGCCGTCCGAGGGCGCCAGGTAGTAGCTCTTCTGGAAGTGGATCGGGTCGATCTCGTCGAGGTCGACGAAGCGGCTGATCTCCAGGGAGCGCGAGCGGCCGGGCGCGATGTCGGCCAGCTCCTCCTGCTCGACGATCACGTACTCGCCGCCGCCGACGTCGTGGCCCTTGACGATCTTCTCGTAGTCGACCTCTCGCCCGGTGCGCTCGTTGACCCGCTTGTAGCGGATCCGGTCCGAGGTACCGCGCTGGAACTGGTGGAAGTCGAGCTCGTGCTCCTGCGTCGCGGAGTACAGGCCGACCGGTACGGAGACCAGGCCGAAGCTGATGAACCCACTCCAGATCGCGCGTGCCATCGTCTGTGTCCTCTCTGGTGGGCCGCTCAAGCCCCGAGTACCCAGATCAGAGCCGGTTGTACCGCTTCCGCGCCTCGCGACTTTCCTTCTGCGCCGCCCGGGCGGCCTTGCGGGCCTCGTCCAGCTCCTCGCCGATCCGGTGCACGGCCTCCTGCGCCTCGATCAGCGCGTCCCGGGCATCGGTGAGCTGGGTGTCGAGATCGGCAACCGTCGCCTCGGCAGCCTCCGCCGCGGTGACCGCGTCCTCGAACTCCTTCTGGGCGGCCAGTTTCTCCGCCGCCTCACGGTCGGCCTCTTCTTTCTCGGCCTTCTCGCGCTTGGCCCTCTCCGCAGGAGACTCGGTATCAACCTCGGGCTCGGCTTCCGCGTTGTCCTTGGCCCGGCGGCGATCCTTCGCCCGCTGACGCCGTTCGTCGGTCAGCGCGGTGACGTTGGAAGGCTCGCCACTCTCGTCGACCACCCCGAAGCCGACATGCCGCAGCGCGCTGGTCAGTCGTGCGTCGCGAACCGCCTCCCCAGCGGCCGGATCGACCAGTGCGGCATCAAGGGTCTCGCGGAGCTTCTGCGCGACATCCGCGCTGACCTTCTGCCCTTCGCGATCGGCGAGACCGGCGGCCGACTTGGCCAGCTGGTCGAGCAGCTTGTGCCGCTTCGGCGTGAGATCGCGGAGCCGCTCACCGTCGAGGTCGGCGGTCGCCGCGCGGAACTCGTCGCCCAGCGCCAGCAAATCGTCGACATCGTCGGGCAGCTCGCGGGCGACCAGATTTGCCAGCCAGGCGGCGACGGTCGGCTTCCGCAGTGCTTTCAGCCGGGTCGAACCCAGCTGGTCCCCGGCCGCCTTCAGCTCCTTGGCGAGCTCGTTGCGCCGGGAAATGAAGTCGGCCGACGGCGCTGCGTACAGCGCGTCGGCCGCTTCGTCGAAGTCCACCCGACCGACGCTACCCGAAGATCCGGTCGCGGTCGGGGCTCAACTCCCCGAGAAGAACTGGTCAGTGCTTGAAGGCGTCCTTGGCCTTCTCGCCCGCCTGCTTCAGGTCGGCGACGGACTGGTCCGCCTTGCCCTCGGCCTGCAGGTCCTCGTTGTCCGTCGCGTCGCCGGTCATCTCCTTGACCTTGCCCTTGGCGTCTTCAGCGGCGTTCTTGATCTTGTCACCGATACCCACGATTGCTCCTCTGTCGATGCGATGCGGACCTGCCCCCGGTGCCCCGGCGGCAGGGTTCTCAATCAACGGGCCTGGTCAACGGGCTTGGTGAGGTCCGCACGCAGCCGGTCGAGGATGCCGCGGAGCAGCCGGGAGACCTGCATCTGGCTGACCCCGAGCTCGTTGCCGATCTCCTCCTGGGTGAGCCCGCCGCAGAAGCGCAGCGCCAGGATCTGCCGATCGCGGTCGTCGAGATCCGAGACCGCCGGTGCCAGGGTGGAGACGTTCTCGACCAGCTCGTAGCCGACCTCCGCATCGGCCACGGTGTCGGCCAGCCGGGCGCCGTTGTCCGCTGCGGCCGGGGCGTCCAGCGAGAGCGTGTTGAAACAGCCGCGCACGGACGCCGCCTCGGCGACCTCGCCGGCCTCGGTGCCCAACGCGTCAGCGGTCTCCTGGTCGCTGGGCAGATGACCGAGCTGCTGGGTGAGTTCCGGCTCGGCGGCCGCGATCGAGCCCTGCATCTCCTGGACCCGGCGCGGCGGACGGACCACCCACGCGCAGTCGCGGAAATAGCGCTTCAGCTCACCACGGATCGTCGGTACGGCGTACGAGAGGAAGGCGCTCGAGGCGTCGGGGCGGTAGCCGTTGGCGGCTTTCACCAGCCCGAGATAGGCGACCTGCTCGAGATCGTCGGTGTCCACGCCCTTGCGGCGGTAGCGGGAGGCGATCGAGCGCGCCACCGGCGCGTTCAGCAGGATCACCTCGTCGAGGAGTTGCTGCCGCTCGAGCTCGGGCAGACCTTCCGCCCGGGCCAGCAACTCCTGGGTGGAATCGGCGATCAACTGCTGGGATTCGGTACTACGTGCTTCGGTACTGCGGGCTTCGGTACTACGGACAGGTGTGATCGTCACGGTGAGAGACCCCGTCGTGTCGTCCTGCGGCGAGTGGCGTCATTGCTGAACCACTCCCTCCACCAGACCAAACACCGTCGGCGCACGCAAGGCCGCCCGTGTTACAGCTGTTTGAATCCCGTCTTCCGATCCGGACACCGTTTGCGGGGGTCGGCGGCGGGCACCTGATGGTCGGCAAGAGCGTCGGGAGGGGTCCTCGACGTGTACATGCACGGGGTACAGCCGCCGGAAGTCGGTGTCCGCTTCCGGCTCAGAGAGAAAGGCACGACATGCTCACCATTCTCTGGATCATCGCGGCGATCCTCGTCATCTCCGGGATCGTCTCCCTCGTTCGCGGTCAGCTCCTGATGGGCGCCGCACTGATCGTGGTCGGCCTGCTGGTCGGGCCCGGTGGCGTGAGCATCTTCACGTAACCAGCAATTACCAGAAGATCGCAGCCCCCGGCATCTGCCGGGGGCTGCGGTCTTTGTTAGCTACTGCTCAAGCGAGGTATTCGCAGAGCTGTTGCTCAGGCGTGGCCGCGGAAGACCTTGGTGGCGGTGCTCATCCGCAGCACCTCCAGGTCCTCGATCTGCTGGTCCACCTGGGTCAGCAGGCTGTCCAGCTCGGCGGCGTCGAAGCGAGGTTCGTCGTCGGCCAGTGCGCGGAGAAGACGGAAGCCGGCGGCCTTGCCCTCGACCGCGATCCGGAGCGCTTCCAGCTCGACCACATCGCTCAGCGGGGAGCGGCGGATGAGTTCGCCGTTCGGCTTCAGCCGGGCCAGCTTCTCGGCCGCCCAGGCGCCGGCGTTCTTGAGCGGATCCGGCTTGGCGCCGATCGCGGCCAGGTAGCGCTCCAACGCGGTGCGCTCCTCCTCGACCTCCTGCACCATCTTTGCCAGCGCAGTACGGACGACTGGGTCGCTCTGCTGGTCGGCGGCTCGTTTGAACAGCTCGATCCCGGCCGCGGACCCGGCGTAGTGGTCCTGCAGATACGTGGACAGGCGCGCTTCGTCGATCATCGCGACTTGGTACCCGGCCGACAAACGCTGACAGGGATTGTCAGGGTTCCGCGATTGACTGGGAGTCGACCGAAGGAGACAGATGGGCGACGAGAAGTGCTGTGCCGTGGTGGATCTGCGCCAGTACACCCTGCATCCGGGACGCCGCGACGATTTGATCCGGGTCTTCGACGAAGCGTTCGTCGAGGGTCAGGAGGAGCACGGCATGCACATCGCCGGGCAGTTCCGGGATCTCGATGATCCGGATCGCTTCGTCTGGCTGCGTGGCTTCACCGACCTCCCGACCCGGGCTGCGGCGCTGAACGGTTTCTACTACGGGCCGGTCTGGAAGGCGCGCGGGTCGGAAGCCAACGAGACGATGCTGGACTCCGACAACGCCCTGCTGCTGCGGCCGATCGAGCTACGCGACGGCTACCCGGACCTGAATGCTGCCCGGCCGCCGATCGGCGCCACCGAGATTGCGTCGTCGGTGGTCGCCGGTGCGGTCTACCACCGCAGCTCGATCGACGACGGTTTCAGCGAGTACTTCGCCGAGCAGATCGCCCCGGCGCTGACCGGCACCGGCGCCACGATCGCCGCGACCTTCGAGACACTCGTTGCCGAGAACAACTTTCCGGCGCTGCCGCTGCGGGACGAGATCGTGCTCGCCTGGTTCGCGAGCTTCCCGAGCGACACGGCGTACGCCGAACACCGCCGGCAGCTGGACGCCTCGACGGCCTGGCAGGACAAGGTGCTCCCCGAGATCACCCGCCGCTCGATCGCATCCCCGCAGCAGTTACGTCTACGCCCGACAGCACGCTCGCAGTTCCATTAAGTGCGTCGGTTCAGATCACTCGTGGGCTTGTGGTCTGCTGGCGGGCGGTACGGAGGAGCACTCGGGTGCGGAGCTCTTCGCGGCCGACCATCTGGTGTAGCTCGGTCAGCACCTGCTCAGTGGCGAGCCGGAGCTGGTCGAGGTCTGTGTCGGGTTCGATCGTGGTCTTGAGCTCGGCGACCACCTCGCCGCGGTCGGTGATCAGGTGACCGCTGCAGGAGCGGACGTTCGGCGTACCGGCGAGGACTTGCGCGGCGGCGCCGACTGCCGAGTCGACGTCGGCGGTGAGCCGGCCTTCCGCCGAACTGCCTTCGAGGGAGAGCCGGTTGATCCGGCGGCGCGGGATGTGCCGCAGCAGCCAGCTCAACGCCATCAGCACGAAGGTGATCCCGGCCGCGCCGATTGCCCAAGGCCACCAATCTTCGGTGACCAGGTTCGGCAGGTCGGGCAGCCGGATGCGATCAGGAGCGTCGGCGAAGACGTCGTACTTCCAGGCGAGTGCGGCGGCGCCACCCGCGAGCAGCAGCAGGCCCAGCACGAAGGCGGCCACGCGGTCCAGGGCAATCAGTCCTCGGCCCATCTCAGCGTTCCTCCAGTCGCACCCGGATGCGGATACGGGGTGGGCGGTTCAGCGGTGCCAGCCGGTTCGTGACCGCGGTGGTGAGTTCCTCGTCGACGTGAGCGGCATCGGTGGTGCTGACGGCGTTCACGGTGATCTTCCGGCGACCCGCCGAGGTCGTTGCCGAGAGCACCGAACCGACCTCCGAGGCCGCACCGGCGGCGAGCCGCGCGGCGTCCTTGGGGCGGATCCAGACCGCGGACTCACCGACCCGCCACTGCGTCGTACGGCGAGGCTTGAGCGCCGCGATCACGAACCACAGGCCGATCAGTACTGCGGCGATGCCGGCCGGCAGCATCCAGTCGGCGGGCTCGATCAGCTTGAGGCGCTCGGCCAGCCAGCCGGACCAGGACTCGCCCTGGATCACGTCGAGTCCTTGCAGGGCATCGCGAATCGCGGCGGCGCCGAGCAGGCCGAGCGCGATCGCCGAGAGAGCGGCGACGGTGACGACAGCCGGAGTACGGACCGGGCGTTTGGCTCCGCTGCCAAGTTTCTCTGTCACAAGACCCTCCGCGGCGGCTCGGCGACCGCGAGTTCGCGGACGGGAAGGACGGTGTCGATGTCCACGTCGACGGTGTCGACGATGAGACCGGTCAACGCGTTCACCTGCTCGGCGACTGCCGTGCGGGTGTCGGCGGCGACCTGGGCGAGCGGGCGGCCCCAGAGGACAGCGATCCTGACCTGGAGCCGGACCCGCTCGCCGGCCTGCCGCGCCTCCGCACGCGGTAGGCCCCGGCCGAAGCTGGCATCCTGACGGGCGACGCCGGGGACCTTGGTGGCCGCCAGTTCGGCGATCCGTTCGGTCACCCGGGTCTTGATCTCCGTGCGCCCCCGGGTGCCGGGATCATCCGCGGCGGCCCCGAAGTCGGTCGCGGGTTCGGTGCCGGCTGTGGGGGCGAGCAGAGCGTCGTCAGCCACGGCGCTTCGGCCGGAAGACGTCGTCGATGGACTTCGCGCCCTCCAGATAGCGTCCGACCGCGTAGCCGACACCGCCGAGGACGAGCGCGAGCAAGAACCCCAGGAACCCGCCCGCCGCGGCCGCGACCGCGAGCAGCAGCCCGGCGAACAGACCGATGATCGGATAACTCACGAGATCTCCTTGGCGGTGATTGAACCGGCGGTGCTGCCGCCGATACTGGGAGCGGTCGAGGTGGCGCCGGCGCCGTCGAGCGCGCCGGCGACGCTGGTCTTGCTGCTGGTCTCGAGACTGGTTTCGAGGCTGGTGGTGCGGACCACGTCTTCGACGGTGACGAAGACCGGTACTCCGGTCAACTCGCCCACCACATCGCGGACGATCTCCGCGGTCGCGCGGACCGGCTCGCCCCAGACCAGAGTGAGGTGGACCTCGGCACGCTCAGGGGTGATCCGGATGCCGGCGACCCGCCGCCCGGGCAGATAGGTGGCGACCTCGCCGAACACTCCACCGTGCAGGCCGACCACTCCAGGCACGGATCGCACGGCGGCCGCGACCCGCTCAGCCAGCTCCGCCGAGGGCGGAGCAGAAGGAGGCTGAGCCGAAGTCGCCGCACCCGCCTCCGCGCCTGCGGCGCGAGGTGAGGGTGAGGAAACCTCGTTGGAGGCCGCCGGGGTTCCGGCTGCCGGCTCCTGCGGAGCGCCCGCCGCGGCGTCTGCGGCGCGAGGCGGGGAACCACCAGCGGTGACACGCGGAGTACTCGCCAGAGGCGAGCGCTCCTGCGTCGCATCTGCAGTTGCGGGTGGTTGCAGCGCGGGAGGCGTGGTGCCGGGGGTGTTGTGGGTTCCTCCGGGTGAGGTGCCGGGGGAGGTGGGGTGGGTCATTGGACGCGGCGTTCCGGGAGCTCTTCGGTGGTGTCGTCGTCGGAGTCGTCCTCGCCGGCCAGGTGGACGTCGCTGACGGCGATGTTGACCTCGGTGACCTCCAGGCCGGTCATTCGCTCGACCGCGCTGATCACGTTGCGGCGGATGCCCTGGGCCAGGTCGGCGATGCTGACGCCGTAGTCGGCGACCACCTCGATGTCGATCGCGGCCTGCTTCTCGCCGACCTCGACCGAGACGCCCTGGGACAGGTTGGTCCGGGAGCCGGGGATCCGGTCGCGCAGCAGCCCGACCGCACGCGCGGTGCCGCCGCCGAGGTTGTGTACGCCGGTGACTTCCCGGGCAGCGATTCCGGCGATCTTCGACACCACGGTGTCCGCGATGCTGGTCCGGCCGTACTCGCTCACGAGTGCGCTCGGCACCGGATCGGCCACGACCCCGGTACCGGCCTTGGTGGTCACGCTCGTCTCAGCCATGCTGTCCCCTAGTTGTTTGCCTACTGCAACAGTGTTCGACACTCAGTAAGACGACGTCAGGTACCCAGTCGTCACGCGCGTCGCCTAGGTTGTTCGTGTGAACGGGGTCACTGGATCGGTGCGAGTTACCGTACGGCCGCGGGCCGACGGTTGGTCGCAGGCCGGTGACGACGCGCTGCGCCGGGCCGCCGCGCTGGGGGACGCGGACGCGTTCGCGGCGGTGATCGAGCGGCACGGTCCGGCGATGTTCCGGTACGCGCGCCGTATGCTCAACGATCACGGCGATGCCGAGGAGGTGGTCCAGGATGCGTTCGTCGCGGCCTGGAAGGCGCTTCCCGAATTCCGTGGCGAGTCTGCCCTGCGGACCTGGCTGTTCACCCTCACCGCGCGCAAGGCGATCGACCTGCTGCGCAAGAAGCGACCGACGCCAGTGGGCGACGAGACGCTCAGCGCGTTGCCGGCCGGTGGATCCGATCCGGTCGACCCCGCCGTCCGGACCGAGCTGCTCGAAGCGCTCGACGCCGCGCTGGCCGAGCTGCCCGACCGGCAACGAGCTGTCTGGTTGCTGCGTGAGATCGAAGAGATGAGCTACCACGAGATCGCCGAGGTGCTCGCGACGACGCCGACCGTAGTGCGGGGGCAGTTGGCCCGCGCCCGGATAGCGCTCCAGGAGAAGCTGGAGGACTGGCGATGAGCGAGGACATCCTGAGTCGCGCAGCGGCCGAGGCCCGCTCAGCGCCCGAGCCGGGCTGGGTCGACATCTCCACCCACATCCAGCAGAAGCTGCGCTCGGTCACCCGCCGCTCCCGCCCGATCCTCGCCGAGGCCGACGGCGGCGGACCCCTGTACATCGCCGACCACGTCCTGGTCAGCCATCTTCGGGTGGCGATCAGCGCGCTGCCGGGCTGCGAGTTGGCCCGCGTTTCCTTCGTGGGCGAGGAAGGCCGCGCCACCGGTGCGGTCGTCGAGGTGGTCGCTTCCTACGGCCAGGACCTCGCCGCCCTCGGCGAACAGGTCAGAGCCCTCACCCTCGAGATCATCACCGACCTGCTGGGTCCGGTCGAACCGCCCTTCGGCACCGACGGCATCGACGTCACCATCACCGACCTGGCCGACCGCTGACCCGCTGACTCGCTGACCCCGAGCGACGACTGGTTCCGGCATTTCCTCAATACGAGACACCGTGCACCGAATCATGCTATCTTTTCGATACACGGTGCACCGAAACAGATTCGGTGCCGACGAGAGGACACTGCGATGAGAGTTTTTGTTACCGGCGCCAGCGGCTGGATCGGATCCGCCACGGTCGACGAACTGCTGCGCGAGGGCCACAGCGTGATCGGCCTGGCGCGGTCGGACGCCTCGAAGGCCAAGCTGGAGGCGAAGGGAGCGACCGCCCTCGCCGGGGATCTCGACGACCTCGACTCCCTGCGTCGTGGCGCCTCCGAGGCGGACGCGGTCATCCACCTGGCCAACAAGCACGACTGGGGCAACCCGGCCGAGTCCGACCGGGCCGAGCGCGCCGCGGTCGAGACGATGGCGGAGGCGCTGGTCGGGACCGGCAAGCCCTTCGTACTGGCCAACGGACTGTCCGGCCTGGTGCAGGGGAGGGCGGCGCTGGAGACCGACGAGTCGCCCGAGTTCGGGCCGGACGCACCGCGAGGTGGCAGTGAGAACCTCGCTCTCGAGTACGCCGACCGCGGCGTCCGGACTGTCATCGCCCGGTTCGCGCCGAGCGTCCACGGCGTCGGCGACTGGGGCTTCGTCACCTTCCTGGCCGACGCGGCGCGTCGCCGCGGAGTGTCGGGCTACATCGGCGACGGCAGCACCGAGTGGGCGGCAGTGCACCGCTCGGACGCGGCACGCCTGCTCCGGTTGGGGATGGAGCACGCCCCGGCCGGCTTCCGGATGCACGTGGTCGCGGAGGAGGCCATCACCACCCGCGAGATCGCCGAGGCGCTCGGCATCGCGCTGAACCTGCCCGTCACGTCGATCGCCCCAGCAGATGCAGGTGAGCACTTCGGATTCGTCGCAGGCTTCTTCGGGCTGACGATGAGCGCCTCCAGCGAGATCACCCGGGCGGAGCTGCCTTGGTCGCCGACCGGCCCGACGCTGGTCGAGGACATCAAAGCCGGCGCGTACAGCGGCGAGTGAGATGAACTCTGTCCAACTGACGACCGTCAGCCGGACCCGCACCGCCGGCCTCGTGCTGGCCTGCGTGTCCGTCTGCACGGTCCTGGTGGTCGGCCTGGTCGCGGCGACCAACCTCGCCGTGCCCATGCTGGCCGCCAGTGACCTCCACCCCGACTCGGCCGAACTGCTGTGGATCGTCGACTCGTACGTCGTCGTGTTCGCTTGCCTGGTCATCCCGGGTGGCGCCGCAGGCGATCGGTTCGGCCGCAAAGGCGTGCTGCTGGCGGGGCTCGCGGCCTTCGCCGTCGGCGCGACCATCGCCGCCGTCGCGCCGAACATCCCGGTGCTGCTGGCCGGCCGCGCGGTGACCGGTCTCGGCGCCGCGCTGGTACTGCCCAACTGCATCGGCGTACTGGTTCACGCGATACCGCCAGAACGTCGTACCCGCGCGCTGGCCACCTGGGCAGTCGCATCCGGGATGGGCGGAATCATCGGCAACACCGGCGGCGCCGCGCTCCTGACGAGTGGGTCCTGGCGCACTTTGTTCGCGGCCGTCGCCGTCATCGCGGTGGCCTGCGCGGTCTGGGTCGCCAGGACCGTGCCGATCAGCAGCAGGCATGCCCGCAGCCTCGACCCGGCAGGCACCATCCTGTTCGTGGGCACGACCGTGGCGCTGTTGATCGGCATCATCGAGGGACCGGAGCAAGGCTGGCGCAGCCCGCTCGTGGTCGGAATGTTCGTCCTGAGCGTGCTGCTGGCCGCGGCCTGGGTCGTCGCCGAGCTCCGGATCCCGCACCCGCTGCTCGATCCCCGGTTGTTCCGGATCCCGTTGCTCAGCAGTTCGAGCCTCGGCATGCTGGTCACCTTCTTCGGCAGCTTCGGGTTGTTCTTCCTCAATGCCTCGCTGCTGCAGTACGGCCGCGGGTACTCCGTCCTGCAAGCCGGGTTCGGCACCCTCCCGCTGGCCCTTCCGCTGTTGTTCCTCGCCCGCTTCGTCCCCGGCCTGATCAACCGCGTCGGTACTCCGGTGACGCTGGCCGCCGCGTTCGTCGCCATCAGCGGCGGACTGTTCGGCCTGTCGACCGCCGGGCCGTACCTCGCGTACGCCGCGTGGCTCGTCGTCATCGGTGTGGGTCTCGCCCTCGCCCTGCCAAGCCTGACTGCCGGACTCATGGCAGCAATGCCACCCGAGCAGGCAGGCGTCGCGGGCGGATTGCAATCGGCTACTCGCGAGCTCGGCAGCGCACTCGGGGTGGCGGTGGTCGGCACCATCGCGTCCAGCGGCCACGACCGACTCTCCGATGCCTTTACTGTCGGCGCCCACGACGCGTTGCGAGTGGTCAGTGTCGTCACCTTGGTCGCGGGAACGGTGGTGGTCGCGGTGGCGCTCAGGCCGGCTACCCGCGGCGAGTAACGGCACACGGCGACTCGTTAAGCTAACGGCCATGGTTCAGACCGCTCCTCCCGGGCGCCCTCGCAGTGAGTCCGCCCGTGCGGCCGTTCTCTACGCGGTCGACGACCTGCTGACCGAGATCGGTTACTCGGCGATGACGATGAAGGGCATCGCCGAGCGGGCCGGTGTCGGCCGTCAGACCGTCTACCGCTGGTGGCCGACCAAGGCGCACATCCTGATCGAGGCCTGCGCCGACGACGCCCGGACAGAGCTCACTGTCACAGCTCACAAGGATCCCGTCCGGACGATCACCGACTACCTGGCCACCCTGGGCCGGTTCCTGACCGCCGAGCCCGCGGGAGTCGGCTACCGCGCCCTGCTCGGCGAGGCGCAACACGATGCCGAGGTGGCCGGCCTCGTCGCCGCGGCCGACCTGCTGGCCGGTCCGACCCGGGTGGTGCTCGAGCAGCTGCGCCCGCAACTCGGCCAGCTCCCGAACGACCAGTTCGCGGTGGCCGAACTCTGCGGTCCGATCGTGCTGATCGTCCTCACCGGCGGCGCCGTACCGCCGCGGGCCGAGCTCCGGGATCACGCCCGCCGGCTCGTCACGGCGTGGAGCTGAAATAAATCAGTTGCGCTGCCCGGAGCCGGGCCGCATTCTGATCCAGAACTGTGCAGCGACGACTGCTGCCTGGACTAAGGAGGGCTGGACGAATGGCTATCACTGCGCTGCGGCATGCCCGCGTCAGCCTCACTTCTTTCTCCAGGAGCACATCCGATGTCTTCCGACGTCTTTCGTACCGAACCACCGTTCTTTCCTGACCTCACCGACGAAACCAGCGAACCAGAGGTCGCCGACGCCTTCGTCTTCAACTTCAGCGAAGTAGAAGAAGAACTCGCGGCCGATCAGCGCTGGTCCACCTGGCTGGATGTCGAGCGCGGTTCTCGTGGCCCCCATTCGACGGCGCAGCCACGTCCTTCGTGGGTTGTGACGGAACAGGCCGCGATCGATACCGAGCTCGGCATCCTCAAAACTGGCAAGGAAGCCGATGTCTTCCTGGTCGAGCGGGCGGTCGCCCAGATCGGCGACAACCCGGCGAAGCGGTCGTTGCTGGCCGCCAAGCGGTACCGCGGCGAAGAGCACCGCTCGTTCCACCGCAGTACGTCGTACGTCGAGGGCCGGCGTACTCGCAACAGCCGGGACGCCCGCGCGATGGCGAAGAAGTCGTCGCACGGCAGGAGCGTCGCGGCCGGGCAATGGGCCTATGCGGAGTGGGGCGCGCTCTGCATGCTCTGGAAGGCCGGTGTCCCGGTGCCGTACCCGGTCCAGGTCGACGGCACCGAACTGCTGATGGAGTTCATCGACGACGGTGACGGCGGCGCGGCGCCGCGGTTGGCGCAGGTCCGGCCCAAGGGGGAGCTGCTCACCTCGTACTACGAGCAGCTCCGGGACGGCATGCGCGAGTTGGCCAGGGCGGGGTTGGCCCACGGAGACCTGTCGCCGTACAACGTGCTGGCCCAGGGCGACCGGATCGTGATGATCGATCTCCCGCAGGTGGTCGACATCGTCGGCAACCCGAAGGGGATGGACTTCCTGCTGCGGGACTGCCACAACATGTGCACGTGGTTCACCAACCGTGGCCTGGAGGTCGACGAGCACGAGCTGTTCGCCGACCTCCTGACGATGGTGTTCTAACCTGCGATCGCCTGCTGCAGCAGGGGAACCAGCGGTACCAGCCGGTCGGGGTGGGCGTCGACGAGACCGTCGACGTGATTGCCCGCCTCGACCCGCTGGTAGGTCAGCAGTCGCGACCGCCCCGCCCGCCGCACCAGCTCGGCGTACGTGTCGGAGTCCTGGCTGATCGGCAACAGGCTGTCGAGCGTGCCGTGGTACGTCGTCAGTGGTCGGCCGATCTTGCCGGTCAGGGCGATCCGCCGGACAGCCTGCTGCGCCGCGGGTCGGGACGCGTAGTCGTAGTCCGCCTCGGTTCCGGCGTACGTCGGATCGAGCTCAGCCGCGTAGATCCGCTGGGTCAGCTTCCAGTAGACCGAGTAGTGGAAGTCCCAGAGGAAGTCGGAGCGGGGATCGAAGCCGGCCTTGGTGATCAGCGCGGGCTGTTGCTGTTCATAGCCTTTGATCGCGGGCGGCAGGAAGGTGAACAGGTTCGGTCCCCGCACAGTCCACAGGGTGCCTTCGAGATCGACGCCTCGGGTGTAGAGCTCCGGATGGTTCTCCAACTGCCAGCGGACCAGATAGCCACCGTTGGAGATCCCGGCGGCCACCACCTCGCGGGGCGCGCGTCCGTAGCGCTGGGCGACGACAGCCCGCGCGGCCCGGGTCAGCTGGGTCATCCGCTGGTTCCACTCGACGATCGCATCACCCGGCCGCACTCCGTCGGTGAAGAAGTTCGCGCCGGTGTTGCCCTTGTCGGTCGCCGCGAACGCGTAGCCCTTCGCGAGCACCCAGTCGGAGATCGCCCGGTCGTTCGCGTACTGCGCCCGGACGCCGGGTGAGCCCGCCACCACCAGTCCGCCGTTCCACTTCTCCGGCAGCCTGATCACGTACTGCGAGTCGTGGTTCCACCCGTGGTTGGTGTTCGTCCGCGAGCTGTCCGGGAAGTACCCGTCGATCTGTACTCCGCGCACGCCCGACTGCTGCGGCAGCGCCGCGTGCGTCAGCCCCGCATAGTCAGCCGGGTTGGTGTGCCCGGACGCGACCGTTCCCGCCGTCGTCAGGTCGTCCAGACACGCCACCACCTGGTACTGCGTACCGGGCACCCGAAGGCGTGGACAGCCGTGGGCCTCGGCCGGAACGGCGATTCCGCCGGCCAGCAGCAGGACGGTGACGGACAGAGCGAGGCGGCGCATGGCGGGTCCTCCCAGGGTTGACTGGGCGCAACGCTAGGAGCCGGGTCGATACCCGGACAGGGGATCGGAGCACACAAGATCCCCTGTCCGGGTGGGTGCTCAGGACACTGCTTTGGCGGCGGCGCGACCCGCGGTCCGGCCGGTGAAGAGGCATCCTCCGACGAAGGTGCCTTCGAGCGACCGGTACCCGTGGATCCCGCCGCCGCCGAAGCCGGACACCTCTCCCGCCGCGTAGACACCGGGCAGCGGCGTGCCGTCGGAGCGCAGTACCCGGGCGTCGAGGTCGGTCTGCAGGCCGCCGAGCGACTTGCGGGTGAGGATGTTGAGCTTGACCGCGATCAGCGGGCCGGCCTTCGGGTCGAGGATCTTGTGCGGCGGCGCGACCCGGATCAGCTTGTCGCCGCGGTAGTTGCGGGCGCCGCGCAGCGCGGTGACCTGCAGGTCCTTGGTGAAGGTGTTGTCCATCTCCCGGTCCCGGGCCAGGATCTGGCGCTCCAGTTCGGAGTACTGGATCAGGTCGGTGCCGGTCACCTCGTTCATGCCGCGGACCAGGTCGGACAGGTTGTTCCGGACGACGAAGTCGGCGCCCTTGTCCATGAACGCCTGGACCGGCGCGGTCGCGCCGCCCTTGGCCCGGCCGAGCACGCCCTTGATGTCCTTGCCGGTCAGATCCGGGTTCTGCTCCTGGCCGGAGAGCGCGAACTCCTTCTCGATGATCTTCTGGGTGAGCACGAACCAGCTGTAGTCGTAGCCGGTGCTCATGATGTGCTCGAGGGTGCCGAGGGTGTCGAAGCCGGGGAACAACGGCACCGGCAGACGCTTGCCGGTGGCATCGAACCAGAGCGAGGACGGGCCGGGCAGGATCCGGATCCCGTGCAGCGGCCAGATCGGGTCCCAGTTCCGGATGCCCTCGGTGTAGTGCCACATCCGGTCGCGGTTCACGTGCCGGCCGCCGGCCGCCTCGGTGATGGCCAGCATCCGGCCGTCGACGTGCGCCGGTACGCCGGAGATCATCTCCTTCGGCGGTTTGCCCATCCGCTCCGGCCACGAGGCGCGGACCAGGTCGTGGTTGCCACCGATACCGCCGGAGGTGACGATCACCGCCTGCGCGGTCAGCGCGAAGTCCTCCACCTCGGTCCGCGAACTGGAGACGCCGCGCTCGACGGTGCTCGGCTCGAGCACCTTGCCCGAGACGCCGTCGACGACCCCGCCGGTCACGGTCAGCTCGTCGACCCGGTGCCGGAACCTGAACTCCACCAGCCCCTTGGCGACAGCCTCACGGACCCTGCGCTCGAACGGCGCGACCAGGCCCGGGCCGGTGCCCCAGGTGATGTGGAAGCGCGGGACCGAGTTGCCGTGGCCGTCGGCGTTGTAGCCGCCGCGCTCGGCCCAGCCGACCACCGGGAAGAACCGGACACCCTGGGCGTGCAGCCACGGCCGCTTCTCGCCCGCCGCGAAGTCGACGTACGCCTCGGCCCACCGCCGGGCCCACTTGTCCTCGTCGTCCAGCCGGTCGAAACCGGCCGAGCCGAGCCAGTCCTGGAATGCCAGATCGCGGGAGTCCTTGATGCCCATCCGGCGCTGCTCGGGTGAGTCCACGAACATCAGGCCGCCGAACGACCAGAACGCCTGCCCGCCCAGGGAGGCTTCCGGTTCCTGGTCGAGCAGCAGCACCTTCTTGCCCGCGTCGGCCAGCTCGGCGGTGGCGGCCAGCCCGGCCAGGCCGGCTCCCACCACGATCACATCTGCATCCATCGGTGCCCATCCCCTCGCGTCGGTCGTCCATGTATAGCCGACCTCCGGGCGCGCTGGACGTAACTGCGCAAAGTTGCAAGTATTTACCTGGTGACGACCCTTTCCGCGCAAGACCTGGTTCTGCCCGTCGCTGGTTTCGGCACGGAGAACCCGCTGCCGCCACTGCGCTCGGTGCAGGAGCTGCATCAGATCGACAACCTCGCCGAGCTGTCGCCGGAGATGCGCGGGAACATCGGCTTTGGGCAACTCGGTGGCACCCTGCCCTGTCTCGACCAGGACGGCTACGACCGCGAGCTGGTCGAGCGCGCGCTGCCGTCGCTGGTGCTGGAGAACAGTCACCTCCGCGCAACGATCCTGCCGAGTCTCGGCGGCCGGCTCTACTCCTTGGTGCACAAGCCGAGCGGCCAGGAGTTGCTGTACCGCAACCCGGTGCTCCAGCCGGCCAACCTCGCGCTGCGCAATGCCTGGTTCGCGGGCGGCGTCGAGTGGAACCTCGGCAGCACCGGTCACTGGACCGGCACCTGCTCACCGATGCACGCGGCCCGCGTCGACGGCCCGGACGGTACGCCGGTGCTGCGCCTCTGGGAGCTGGAGCGGACCCGCAACCTGGTCGTCCAGCTGGACTTCTGGCTCCCCGAGGACTCCGACCAGCTGTACGTCGGGGCGCGGATTCAGAACCCGTCGAGTGAGGCGGTCCCGGCGTACTGGTGGTCGAACATCGCGGTCGAGCAGTCGCCGGAGACGCGGGTGCTGGCGCCGGCCGACCAGGCCTGGCGGTTCGGCTACGGCAACCGGCTCGACCTGATCGGCGTACCGGAGTACGAGGGGAGTGATCTGACCTATCCGATGCGGCATCAGCGGGCGGTCGACTTCTTCTTCGAGGTACCGCCGGAGCAGCGGCCGTGGATCGCGTCGGTCGATGCTGAGGGCAACGGATTGGCGCAGGCCTCGACGGATCTGCTGCGGGGGCGGAAGTTGTTCGTGTGGGGTGAGGCCGAGGGTGGGCGGAGGTGGCAGGAGTGGCTGTCGCCGGGGCTGCAGGGGCATGGGTATGCCGAGATCCAGGCCGGGTTGGCCCGGACCCAGATGGAACACTTGAAGTTGCCTGCAGCAACGAACTGGCAATGGCTGGAGGCGTACGGGCGGGTGTCGGTCGATCCGGTCGCCGCGCACGCGGAGGACTGGGGGAAGGCGCGCGCCGCGGCGGGCGCAGTACTGGAGCCGGTGCTTGCCTCGTTGGCCAGTCGAGAAGAAGAGTGGTCGACCGTCATCGATGCGGAGCCGGCTGAGCAGTTGGCGACCGGGTCGGGATGGGGCGCGCTGGAGTTGCGGCGTACGGGGTGGAAGGTCTCCGCCGGTACGCCGTTCGCCGACGAGACGATGACGGACCGCGAACGCGCCTGGTTGCCGGTGCTGGAAGGGCGGATGCCCGAGCCGCTGTCGCCCGAGGATGCGCCGGACGGCACCTTGGTCGGGTGGAAGGACCTGCTCGAAGCGATCACGGATGACGACTGGCTGGTCTGGTACCACCGTGGCGTCGCCCGTTGGTACGCGGAAGACGAAGCGGGTGCGGTCGAAGCCTGGGAGCAGTCGCTGCGGCATCGGCCGACTGTCTGGGCGCGGCGCAATCTCGCCGTGTCTTCAGGCGAGTGGGAGCAGGCGATCAGCGAGGCGCCGCGCGAGTTGCTGCCGTTGTATGTAGAAGCCCTCGACTGGGCTGTGGAGAATCAGGACAGCCGGCTGGCCGCCGAGATCCATCGGAAGGCCTCCGAGGCGGTGCGGTCGCACCCGCGGATCGAGCTGGCCTGGGTCAAGCACTTGTTGCAGATCGGCGATGCCAGTGGCGCACAAGCCTTGCTGGACAAGGGAATCGAGCTGGCCGGGCTGCGCGAGGGCGTGAACCCGCTGGCGGAGTACTGGCAGTGGGCGCAGCGAGAGCTGGGCACGTCACGGCCGGTGCCGTCGCGGTATCAGTTCGGCATGTCCGGCGTCAGCTGAACCACAATTGTCATTACGTGGGAACCGACTGAGCTCAGCCGCCGTCTCACCGTTGTACGGGAAGGCCCGTACAGCCAGTTTCGACAACGACCGCGCCGCAGCGGGCGGCGCGTCGGGGGTGAGTGCCATGTTGACTATCGTTGTATTCGGTGGTTTAGGCCTGGTGCTGCTGGTCACGGCATGCATCGTGGCAGACATCGTTGCGGGCGTCCGGCGCCGCAGTGATGGGGTGGAGAAGACAGCCGGACGAGTGACGCGGGTGCGGGGACCGGTTCGCGGACAGCTCGAAAGTGGTGCGATGGCGGAGTGCTTGGAGATCACCGTCGAGTACTACACGCGGCACGGCGAGGGCCCGTTCCAGGTCCAGCGGATGATTCCGCTGGCCGCGGCGAGCAGCTACGCCAAGAACGACCGGGTGATCGTCAGCTACGACATCCGGGCGCCCCGGCGGGCGCGGATCGCGGGGAAGGTCAGCTACTGGCCGCAGATCGGCCCGCGATCCGCGATGTCGCAGGGGTAGGTCCTACTTCTCAGGCAGTTCAGAATGTGTGTTGCTCGAGCCAGCGCCTCCGGCTCGAGCAACTGGTGATTTCGGGGGCAGTAGTTCAGGCCCGCGGCTCGGCCGGCAGGTGCGGCTCGAGCAGGTGATGCAGGGCCGGGCGGCCTTGAGCCAGCACGTACTCCGCGTCGGCGGCCGGCACCCGGTCGGCCAGGTGGGCCAGCGCCTCGCCCATCGCGATCGTCAGCGTCACGCTCATCCGGAACTCGTGGCTGTCCGTCGCCCCGAACCGCAGCGTCAGCAGCTCGGCGAACTCGCCCGCGTGCTGATCGTCGAACTCACCCGGTGTCGTCTCGAGCTCCGGGTCGCCAAGGCCGCTCAGGACCACCGCGCGGAACCCAGGGTCGGTGTTGTGCATCTCGCGGAAGGTGTCCAGCGTGACGTCGACCGCCTCGCGCCAGTCGGCGACCACGGCCAGCCGCTCGCGGACCGTCTCGGTGTAGCGGTTCTGGTTGCGCCGCTCGATCGCCTGGATCAGGGTGCGCTTGTCCGGGAAGTAGCGGTAGACGCTGCCGACCGCGATCTCGGCGCGCCGGGCGATACTGCTGGTCGAGGCCGCGTCGTAGCCGCGCTCGACCACCTCGGCGCAGGCCGCGTCCAGGATGCGCTCGACCTGACGGTTGGCCCGGTCCTGGGTCGGCGTCCGGCGCAGCGGGTACGCCGTACCGGCGTCCGGGCCCGGCTCCTCGCCGGCGGCTGTGGTGACCATGGTCTTCATTGTGCCTCCAGCAGGGGACAACGTTGCCATCTGCACAGGGTCGGCAATGCACGATTTGCTGTCAGCTTGAGGTCAGCCGGATGACACCGGTCTAGACGACAATCACCCTGGAGATCGTCAGTCGGGTTGAGTGAGGGAGACAACAGATGCAGGTCAGCAGGAAACTCGTCGCGGGGCTCGCGTCCGTGGCCGTCGCCGGCGCCGGTCTCGCCGGCAGTGCGGCGCTGCCGGGCAAGGCGGAGGCGCAGACCTCCGGGTCCGGCGTACGGATGAACCAGGTCCAGCAGATCGGGTCGCACAACTCGTACCACCGGGAGCTGAGCGCGAACGAGCAGAAGGCGCAGCAGCAGCTGAACCCGGGAGCCGTCGACCTCTGGTACTCGCACGCCTCGATCCCGCAGCAGCTCGCGGACCAGAACGTCCGGTCGCTGGAGCTGGACCTGTTCCCGGACCCGGCCGGCGGGCTCTACACCTACCCGCTGCTGCGCAAGCTGACCGGTCAGGGTCCGCTCACCGACCCGGCGCTGGCCCAGCCGGGGATCAAGGTGCTGCACATCGCGGACTTCGACTACAACACCAACTGCCGGACCTTCGTGCTCTGCCTGCAGCAGGTCAAGGCGTGGAGCGACAAGAACCCGAACGCCGCGCCGATCACGATCAACCTCGAGCTGAAGCAGTCCGACCCGCAGGTGGTCGCCGCGGGCGGCGTGAAGGCTCCGCCGTGGGACCTGGGCAACCTGAACAGCGTCGACGCCGAGATCCGCTCGGTTTTCAGCGAGGACAGGCTGCTCTCGCCGGACGACGTCCGCAAGCCGGGCAAGACGCTGGAGCAGTCGGTGCTGACCAAGGGCTGGCCGACGCTCAAGCAGGCCCGCGGCAAGGTGCTGTTCTACTTCGACAACGGCGGCCCGGGCGAGATCCGCGACCTGTACCGCGACGGCAAGCCGAGCCTGGAGGGTCGCGCGGTCTTCACCCGCGGTCCCGAGGGCGAGCCGGATGCCGCGATCACCCAGGTGAACGACCCGCGGGGTGCGAACCAGGCGGAGATCCAGCGGCTGGTCAAGAAGGGGTACCTGATCCGGACCCGCTCCGACGAGCCGCTGTCCACGATCCGGGCGAACGAGACCAGCCGGGTCGGCGTCGCGCTGGCCAGCGGCGCGCAGTACGTGACGACGGACTTCCCGGTCGCCGGGATGGCAGCGCGGTACGACAGTGACTTCGTCGCCGACCTGCCGGGGCCGTTCGCCGTACGATTCAACCCTGTCACGGCGTCGAAGGGACACCGGGGCGCCGTCGCGGAGAGGTGAGTCGATGTCGGAGCACGTGGTGGACGTCAGTTGGAGCCGTGGTGAGCACGAGTTCACCTACCAGAGCTACAACCGCGACCACGAGTGGCGCTTCGACGGTGGAGTGACCGTGCCCGGCTCGGCCAATCCGGCGTACCTGGGCACGGACTCCGGCACGGTCGATCCGGAGGAGGCGTTCGTGGCGGCGCTGTCGTCGTGCCACATGCTGACCTTCCTCGCGATCGCGGCGAAGAAGCGGCTGGTGGTCGACAGTTACGTCGACCACGCGGTCGGCGTGATGGCCAAGAACGAGGCCGGCCGGGTGGCGGTCACCAAGGTGACGCTGCGGCCCGTCATTGTTTTCGCGGGGGAGACGCCGGACGAGGCCGTGCTGGATCGGCTGCATCACCTGTCGCATCAGGAGTGCTTCATTGCGAACTCGGTGACGACCGAAGTGGTGGTGGAGAAGGCCGGGTAAAGAAAGAACCACCCGGGTCGGCCTGAGCCTCGCGCAATCGGCGTCAGGATGACCAGCGGGTGGTTCTTGTAACGGTCCAGGCGGCGCGCTCGCATAATGGGCGCCTCTAGCGTCATGCGACTTCCGTGCGATCTACCTCGGTGGGGAAGATCGTTCGGGTACGCCGCCTGGCCGTTCGTCCGGTACGCGCCTTACTGCTTGGCGGCAGCGTCGCTCCGGTCGATTTCTGGGGTTTTGGCACTGCGGTCATCGCGGCGCAGGTGAACCTGCTCGGTGGCGATGACTGTCATCAGTCGGTGGATCGTCATGCCTAAGAGACGCACGGGCTCACCAGGTATGACGCGGATTCCGAAAAACTTTTTTCGACGCCTATTTCTCGTCTAATCCGTCAGGTCGGAGCGGGACCAAGGCGCGGGCCTCGTCGTACGTCGTACCGGTCAGCTCGAGCAGGTCGACGATGGTGGAGCGGATCTGGCCGAGGACCACCACGGCGGACAGCGCGGGTGGGGTCGGGAGGACCGCGGTACGGCGGCCGAGCTCGCCCAGGACGCGGTGCGCGGCGACGTCGGCGGCCGGTTCGAACAGGGATTCGGCGATCAGGCGGGTGCCGTCGGCCAGGCGGTCGAGCAGCAGCGGGTACTCGTCGGGCATCCGCTCGTCGCGCCAGACGGAGACGGCGGCCCGGCGTACCAGGACCCGGATGTTGCGGATCGCCCGGTCGAGGGGGATCACCAGGTCGGCGATCTCCTGGACCCGGCCGCGGTGCCGGCGGCGGAACGGGGAGAGCTGGATGACCGCGATGCCCTCGTCGGCGGCGCTGCGGAGGTCGTCCAGGAGGGCTTCGGACTCGCGGGCCCGGCGGAGCGCGTCGGTGACCGCCTCGTCGTCATGGTTGCGCAGGCCGTCGGCGGTCTCGACCAGGATCGCGGACAGCTCGTTCAGTACCGCGGTCGCTTGTTGCCTCGGGCGCCTGATTGCGGCGGCAGGCGCGATGGTTGCCGCTGCCAACGCGACGATGCCGCCGAGGACGGCGTCCACCCAGCGGTTGAAGGCGGCGCCGTCGCTGGGCAGCAGGGTGGTCACGATCGCGGCCTGGACGCCGGCCTGGGTGGTCATCAGGTTGCCGGCGCCGAGCAGTACGGCGATGCTCATCGCGAGCGCGACGACGAAGACGATCTGCAGCACCCCGGTGCCGAACAGCCGGACGAACAGGTCGCCGACGCCGACCCCGACGGCCACGCCGACCATCACCTCGGCGACCCGGCGCAGGCGCTGACCGAAGCTGAAGCCGAGGCAGACCATCGCGGCGACCGGGGCGAAGAAAGGTTGCTGATGGCCCAGGGCGTGCCGGGCGATCGCCCAGGCGATGGCGGCGGCCAGGGCGCACTGGGCGATGAAGAAGGCCCGGTTGCGCCAGCGCTCGAGGCGGCGGTTGACGGAGGCTCGGGAGCGCCGGGCGGCGCGCGGAGCGATGTCGTCGCGGAGCTCGCGCAACTGCTCCAGGGTCAGCCGGACCGGATCCATCCGCCCATCATCAGGGATGCCGTGGCGTGAGATGGGCACCGGGCTGCCGGGCGCCGCCTTGATTCAGGTGGCCCGGACAGCGAGGGTGGTGGCATGACCGAGAACAACCGTGAGGACTACGGCAGTTACAGCGTCGACGACGAGGACCAGCTGCAGGCCTCGGACACGCTGAACGACCGAGGCGTGGACGACCTGCTCGACGAGGGCTACTCGCCGCCGGAGAAGTGGTCCGCGGGCGAAGGCTTCGGGACCACCGCCGAGGAGGCGCTGGAGGGCGAGACGCTGGACCAGCGGATCGCGCAGGAGGAGCCGGACATCGACCCGTACGCCGAGGACGGCGAGAACGTCGGTGGTCCGGAGGTCGGCGAGGTCCGCTCCGGCCGGCTGGTCGCGCCTGACGAGGGTGCGGGAGCCGATGAGGAGAAGGATCTGGTGGCCGAGGACGTCGGCTTCGACGGCGCGGGAGCCAGCGCCGAGGAGGCGGCGGTTCACGTGGTGAACGACGACGAGCCGTTCGAGCTGGACGACGAGAGCGATCTCGCCGATCTCAAGGACGTGGACCTCGGCGACGTGGGCGACCTCGAAGACTAGGAGCGCTTTGTCGCGATGACCTCGCAGCCGCGGGACGGGACCAGGGTCACGTTCCGCGGCTGTGCTGTTTCTGCCTCCGGCCGGACCGCTCGTACGTCGTACTGGGTGAGGGCGGCGCGGAGGATCTCGGTGGACTCCAGCAGGGAGAAGCCGGCGCCGATGCAGCGCCGGGTGCCGCCGCCGAAGGGGATCCAGGTGCCGGCGGCCGGTGGGGTGTCGGTCAGGAAGCGTTCCGGGCGGAAGGTGCCGGCGCCGGGGAAGTTCTGCTCGTCGGCGTGGACCAGGCCCATGGCTGCCATCAGGGTGGTGCCGCGGGGGAGGCGGTAGCCGGCGATGGTGGTCGGCTCGGTGAGGCGGCGGCCTACCTGGTAGACGACCGGATGCAGGCGCAGGGCTTCTTTGCCCATGGCTTCGAGATAGTCGGCGTTGTTCGTGTCTGCTGCTTGCTGGGCGGCTTGCAACTGGTCAGGTCGGCGAGCCAGTTCGTGGAAGGCCCAGGCCAGTGAGGTCGCGGTGGTTTCGTGGCCGGCGAGCAGCAGGGTGACCAGCTGGTCGCGCAGCTCGATGTCCGACCAGGTGCCTGCGGCAAGCAGTTTGGAGAGTACGTCGTTGCGCTCGGCAAGCTCCGGGTCCGTGCGCCGGCGGGCGATCTCGTCGTACAGGATCTCGTCGACCTGCTGCTGGGCCTGCAGGAAGGTGCGCCACGGTGGCAGCTTGAGCAGCTTGGGGTAGAAGGCGCCGAGCATCATGACCGGCCCGACCGAGACCACCTTCTCGACCAGCGGACGCAACCGGTCCAGCCGGTCCGAGTCGGTGACGCCGAAGACCACCTGCAGGATCACCTCGAGGGTGAGATCCCGCATCCGCTCGTGCAGGCGGAACGGCGTACCGATCGGCCAGGTCTTGACCGCCTCGCGGGCCAGGACGGCGATCATCTCGGAGTACCCGCGCAGCGCGTGCCCGTTGAAGGCCGGCATCAGCTGCCGTCGCATCCGGACGTGATCGTCGTCGTCGACCAGCAACAGCGAGTGCTGCCCCATGATCGGCGCCAGCGCGGTGTTGCCCTCACCTGCGTGCACGACTGATGGCGGGGTGCTGAACACCTCGCGGATGTGGTCCGGTCGGCTGAGCACCACGACGACTCGGCTGGACGGAACGAGCCGGATCGTGAAGACATCTCCGTACTTTGCCCGCAGTTGCGGGAAGAAGGTCTTGCGGTGCCGGGCGAACATCACTGTCTGCACGAAGGTTGGTAGGCGCGATCCGGGTGGTAGCGAGCGAGCGGTCTCTCGATCGAGCGTGCGCGCGCCGAGCAAGGGCGTAGGCGGGGTCATGGCACCTCCCAGGTCTGACTGCCACGCTACGACAGCATCGTGAACGAGGGGAGTCGGCCGGGTGGCGTGCTCGCGGTCGGGGGCGGCGGTCGCGGTGGGCGGTGGCGTGCTCGCGGGGTCAGGAGGCGTCGTGAGCAGCTAGCGCGGCGACCAGGCGGGGTAGTTGCTCGGTCTGGGCGGGATCGAGGCCGGTGAGCTTGCCGACCTGGCGCAGGCGGTAGTCGACAGTGTTGGCGTGGACGTGCAGCTCGGCGGCGGTCTGTCGCCGGTTCCGGCCGTGGCCGAGGTAGCAGCGCAGCGTCTGCAGGAGATCCGGCCGGGTCATCAGCGGAGCCAGCAGCAACGCCAGCTGATCGCGTGCCGGGCTCGGCCGGGTCAGCTGGTACTCGAGCACCAGGTCCTCGAGCCGGTGCACTCCGGCCGGCAGTCGATAGATCCGCACGACGTCCAGCAGCTCACGCACCAACTCCACCGCCGCCGGAATCTCCTCCGGCGTCGCGGCGGTCGCGCTCATGGTCACCTGAACGCCGGACGCTTTGCTCATCCTGAGTCGCAACTCTTCAAGCTGGATTAAGGATTCGGGCAGCAAGGCAATGCCGTCAGCGGGCGTCAGACTCGACATCGCCGGTCCGGCCGGCGCGCGGTCGAGCTCCAGCCGGATCCGCCGAAGCTTGCGGCGGGCAACGATTTCGGCATCCACGCCGGGCTGCTGCTCGTCGGGGTGGGCGCCGAACGCCAGCCCGAGTACGACGTACCGGCTGGGGAGGCGGAGGCCGGCCCGGCTGGCGACCTCGGCCGCGGGACCGCCGTCGAGCAGGGTGGCGAGGAGGGACTGCCGGGTCGCCAGGTCCTCGCCGGCGATGGTCTGGCGTTCCTGGAAGTAGCTGGACGAGACCGCGGCGGTGACGAGCTGGAGGAAGTCGAGGATGAGCCGGTTCAGGGTGAGCGCGTCGGCGAGCTCCTCCGGCCGGAAGCCGGTGGCGACGTGATCCGCGCAGATCCGGCCGCCCAGGTGGTACGCCGCCAGCAGTGCTTCGAGCGGGACACCTTCCTCGGCTCGGCGGGTGGCTGACTCGCGGAGTGGTTCGAGCGACTCGCTGGTCGGTGGCCGGCCGGTCCGGAACGTCTCGATGAAGGCGCGCAGCGTGCGGTCGGTGACCCGGCGGATGTCGCCTTGCAGCTCCTCGTGCGGGAGCTGGGCGTAGAGCGGGATCGCGGTGACCAGTTGCTCCAGGACGGTGTCGACCAGTCGGCCGAGATTGCTGGTCAGTACCTCGTGGGCGGGGACGCCGCCGACCAGCAGTTTGTGATCTGTCACAACTGTTGCCCCCTGAAGTCTGGGGTGCGCCCCAGCGACCTGGCCATGCTTTGTGTTCGAACATTACTCATCAAGCTTCTGGTGATCAAAAGAATGCGGAGGGTGAGGATGTTCGGACGACGCTCGCTGGGGTTGGCCGGAGCGGTGGCGCTGCTGGCCGGCGTACTGGCTTCGGCTACCACCACCGCTCAGGCCGCGGATCCGCTGGAGTACGTCGCGATCGGCGACTCGTCGGCAGCCGGGCCGCTGATCCCGTGGCAGATCGACCTCGCGTGCCTGCGGTCGGGCGTCAACTACCCGCACATCGCGGCCAAGCAACTCGGGGCGCGGTTGACCGACGTGACTTGCTCGGGGGCGGTGATCCCTGATTTCACCGGTCGGCAGTTCGGCATCCTGGCGCCGCAGTTCAATTCGCTGAAATCGACGACCGACTTGGTGACGGTCGCCATCGGCGGGAACGACACCGGACTGGTGACCGCGGCGCTGAGCTGCATCAATCTGCTGCCGCCGCCTGCTGGTTCCTCGTGCAAGGCGCGCTTCACCGCGGGCGGGAAGGACCAGCTCGCTGCCCGCATCACGGCGACTGGGCCGGCAGTTGGCGCCGCGCTCGAGCGGATCCGTGAGTTGTCGCCGCACGCGAAGATCCTGGTCACCGGCTACGGGACCTACATCCGCCCGAACGGCTGCTGGCCGCTGGTGCCGGTCTGGTCCGCTGACGCCAACTATCTCCAGGCGACGGTCGACCGGCTCAACACGATGCTTGCCCAGCAAGCTGCCGCGCACGGGGCGGAGTACGTCGATCTGCGGACGCCGAGCATCGGGCATGACGCGTGCGCGCCGGTTGGGTCGCGGTGGCTGGAGGGTTTGATCCCCAGCTCGATCGCAGCACCGCTGCATCCCAGTCAGGCAGGTATGGCCGCCTTCGGCCGCATCGTCGCCACCCAGGCAGCACGATGAAGAGGCTCGCACTCTCGTTGCTGACAGCAACTTCCCTGCTGTTCACCCCAGCGCTCGCCGCCGCCTCGCCTGCGTCAGGCTCGCAGAGCCTGGCTGTCTCAGCCAGTGGAGTTGATCCGCGGTGGGCTCAGCCTGGCCCATCGGCGGTCAAGGTCAAGGTCTTGGCCAATCACACGCTCTACTACCCGGCGACGCTGACCGGGCGGCGACCGGTGGTGCTCTGGGGGAACGGGACCTTTGAGGTGCCGGAGTCCTACGGCGGACTCCTGCGGCACCTGGCCAGTCACGGGTTCATCGTCGCGGCGGCCAACACCGAGCAGTCCGGGAGTGGAACCGAAATCAAGGCGGGGATCGACCTGCTGGCGGGCTTCGACCGTGATCCGGGAAGTGAGTTCTACCGGCACGTCGATCTGGAGCACATCGGTGCGTCCGGGCACTCGCAAGGCGGCGCGGGGGCGATCAACGCCGGGCAGGACCAGCGGGTCGACACGACCGTTCCGATTCAGCCAGGGCCGTTGGCGGCGCCGGGTCAGCTCAAGGGGCCGGCGCTCTTCCTGTCCGGATCCTACGACCTGATTGTGCTGCCGCTTCTCGTGCAGTTGATGTGGCTGCTGGCCCCGCAGGTGCCGGCCGTCTACGGGTCGTTGCGTGGGGCAACACATCCCGAGGCGACGGGTGATGGCGGCGGGTTCCGCGGCGTGGTGACCGCCTGGTTCGCCTACCAGTTGACCGGCAACAGCGCCGCGGCGGCCGAGTTCACCGGGCCGGGCTGTGGGTTGTGCACCGACTCGGCATGGACCGACGTACGGCGGAACGCCAAAGCGAGCTGAGAAACGGCAGAAGGGCCGCCCCGGGACATGGGCGGCCCTTCCAGCGTCGAATCAGGCGCGCGTGAAGCGCAGGGTGAGGATCTGGAACGGGCGGAGCTCGAAGCTCACCGCGTTGCCGGTGAGTTCGCGGTCGGTCAGGTGCCGCTCGAGCAGGTCGACCTCGGTCACCGAGCCGGCCGCGAAGCCGGTGGTGAGGGTGGTGCGTGCGCGGCCGCCGGACGACTCGTAGAGCCGGACGACGACGTCGCCGGACTGGTCGTCGGCCAGCTTGACCGCCTCGACGATCACATTGCCGTTGTCGAGAGCAACGATCGGGTCGGTGCCCTCGGCCCCGGTCACGACCCGCTCCGGCAGGTTGATCCGGTAGCCCTCCTCGATCGCCTCCGGGATCCCGGCGCCGACGACGAGCGCGTGGTTGACCACGTGCACGCCCTGGTCGGTCTGCGGGTCGGGGAAGCGCGGCGCCCGGATCAGCGAGGTGCGGATCGTGGTGGTGGTGCCACCGTCCTCGCGGGCGGTCCGGTTCACGTCGTGCCCGTACGTCGAGTCGTTGACCACGGCCACGCCGTAGCCGGGCTCGCCGACGTGCAGCCAGCGGTGCGCCGCGATCTCGAACTTCGCCGCGTCCCACGAGGTGTTCTGGTGGGTCGGCCGGAAGATGTGCCCGAACTGGGTCTCCGACGCCGACCGGTCGGCGTGCACGTCGACCGGGAAGGACGCCTTGAGGAACTTCTCCGACTCGTGCCAGTCCATCGAGGTCTCGATGTCGACCCGCTTCGCGCCCGGCCGCAGCCGCAGCGTCTGGTTGACGCTGGACCGGTTGAAGGAACGCTTCACCACGACCGTGGCGACCCCGTCGACCGTGCTGAACTCGACGCTGTCGACCTCGGTGATGTCACGGACGTTGTTCTTGTAGAACGAGTCGACGTCCCAGGCATCCCACTGGTTCGGGGTGTCCACGTGCAGCTGCAGCAGGTTCGCAGTACTGCCCGGAGCGATCACCTCGCGGCGTGCTGCCACGTCGTACAGGCTGGTGATCAGGCCACGCTCGTCGATCGTCACCCGGATCACGCCGTTGTCGAGAACGCCGTCCTCGATCGTCGCCGCCGGGCCTTCGCCGACCGTGATTCCCGCGCCGAGTCCGGCGATGCCCTCACGGGCGTGCGGCGCGCCGTTGAAGACGATCTGCGCGTCACCGGTGCCGGCCAGCGCCTGCTGCGCCTTGCCGATGATCGCCTCGAGCTCGGCCGCCAGCTTCGCGTACGTCGCCTCGGCCTCGCGGTGCACCCAGGCGATCGAGCTGCCCGGCAGGATGTCGTGGAACTGGTTCAGCAGCACGGCCTTCCAGATCCGGTCCAGCTCCTCGTACGGGTAGACGTCGAGCTTGCCGGCCACCACGGCCGCGGCGGACCACAGCTCGGCCTCGCGCAGCAGGTGCTCGCTGCGCCGGTTGCCCTGCTTGGTCTTGGCCTGCGAGGTGTACGTCGCGCGGTGGATCTCCAGGTAGAGCTCACCCGACCAGACCGGCGCGTTCGGGTACTCCTCCTGCGCAGCGCTGAAGAACTCGGTCGGCGACTCGATCGTCACCCGCGGCGAGGACTCCAGGTTGGCCACCCGGCGGGCCGTCGCGACGAACTCGCGGGTGGGGCCGCCACCGCCGTCGCCGTACCCGAACGGGACCAGCGAGCGGGTCGCGGAGCCGTTCTCGGCGAAGTTGCGCTGGGCGTGTGCCAGCTCGCGGCCGGACAGGTCGGAGTTGTAGGTGTCGATCGGCGGGAAGTGGGTGAACACCTGGGTGCCGTCGAGGCCCTCCCACAGGAAGGTGTGGTGCGGGAACTTGTTCTTCTGGTTCCAGGAGATCTTCTGGGTCAGGAACCACTTCGAGCCGGACAGCTTGACCAGCTGCGGCAGCGCGGCGGTGTAGCCGAACGAGTCCGGCAGCCAGACCTCCTGGGTGTCGATGCCGTACTCGTCCAGGAAGAACCGCTTGCCGTGCACGAACTGCCGGGCCAGCGCCTCGCCACCGGGCAGGTTGGTGTCGGACTCGACCCACATCCCGCCGACCGGGACGATCGTGCCCTCGGCAACGGCCTTCTTCAGCCGCTCCCAGACCTCGGGGTAGTTGTCCTTCACCCAGGCGTGCTGCTGGGCCTGCGAGAAGGCGAAGACCAGCTCGGGGTACTCCTCGGCCAGGGTGGCGACGTTGGAGATCGTCCGGGCCACCTTTCGGCGGGTCTCCCGCAGCGGCCAGAGCCAGGCGGAGTCGATGTGCGCGTGCCCGACGGCCGACAGCTGGTGCGCGCTCGCGTGGGCCGGGCGGCTCAGTACGTCGGTCAGCTCGGCGCGGGCGTCGGTCGCAGTACCGGGGACGTCCTCGTAGTCGAGCACGTCGAGGGCGCGGCTCAGCGCGCGGAGAATCTCGCGGCTGCGCGGCTCCTGCTTCGGCAGCTCCTTCTGCAGGCCGTTGAGGGCCTCCAGGTCGAGGATCAGGTCCCAGACCTCGGCGTTGAAGACGGCCAGGTCGGCGCGGGTCAGCTGGTAGATCGGCTTGCCGCCCGGCTCCGGCTTCGAGCCCATGTCGGAGGAGATCGGGGCGAAGGCGTTGTACCCCAGTACCTCGGGGTTGGCGGCGGCCTCGACGTAGAACTCGATCGAGTCGCCGGCCGCTGCCGCAGTACCGTCCGGGCCGAGGATGGAGAGCGGCGCGTAGGTCTGGCGCGGGTGCAGGCCCTTCAGCGGGACGCCCTTGGTGGTGTGCACCAGGCCCTCCGCGGAGAAGCCCGGACCGCCGCTGAAGCCGAGGTCGATGACCGCCTCGATCTCAGCCCCGGCCCACTCGGCCGGCACCTGGCCGCTGAAGTGGAACCAGGCGGTGCCCCAGGCCGGTCCCCAGGCCAGGCCGATCTCGGCCGGCTCGTAGGAGGCCGCGAGCGCCTCCGAGGGCGGCACCGGCTCACCAGGCGCGTGCCACACCTTGATGTCCAGTGGGACGGCCGCGCCGTAGATCGCGGGGCGGATCCGCTCCCGCAGGGCGCGCTGGAGCCGCTCCTCGATGAGTTGACGGTCGTCGTGCACGAAATCATCCTCCGATGAAGGTCTGGCGCGGCCCTCGCGGCCGGTGCGATGACAACGCTGTCACATCCACCCGGGGCCCGTCCACACCCTGTTCGTTCCAGCACTGTAAGTAGCCTCCGAACCACAAGCCCTCTAGGTTGTCTCCATGGACCGTCCCCGCCTCCTGAATCGCCGTCATGCCCTCGGCCTCGGCGCCGCCGCAGCGGCAACCCTGATCACGCCGGGTTGTTCGCGCGGAAAGTCGAACGAGCCGGCCCCGGCCGGACCGGCCAGGATCGCCACCGGCAACCTGGACGGCGTCTACGCGATCTACGGCGCGGGCCTGGCGAAGCTGGTCACCGAGGTGACCGGGGTCAAGATGGACGCCATCCCGACCGAGGGCTCGGTGCAGAACCTACGGATGCTCGACCGGGGCAGCGCGGACATCGCCTTCAGCCTGTCGGACTCCGCGCTGGACGCGTTCGAGGGCAAGGGGATCTTCTCGACCGGCAACCTGCGGTTCACCGCGCTGGCCCGGGCCTACGACAACTACGTGCACGTGGTGGTCCCGACCGCCTCCCCGATCTCCAACCTGGCCGGCCTCGCGGGCAAGGTGGTCAGCGTCGGGCCGAAGCAGTCAGGCACGAAGGTGGTGGCCGACCGGATCATCGCCGAGGCCAAGATCGACGGCTCGAACCCGAAGCTCAAGCCCGTCAAGACGGTGAACTACAACCTCGCGACGGCGGTCGAGATGCTCGCCGCGAAGGCGGAGAACCCGAACGTCAAGAACGGCATCGACGCGCTGATCTGGAGCGGCGGCCTGCCGACCGACCCGATCAAGAAGCTGCAGAACACGATCGGCTTCCGGCTGGTCGACATCGGCGACGTCGCCGAGAAGATCGCCCTGAAGCGCTTCGGCGGCTACATCCTGTCGTCGATCCCGCCGTCGGTCTACTCGCTCGCCAGCGCGGTACCGACCCTCGCCATCCCGAACTACCTGCTCGCCAAGCGCGGGCTGTCCGACTCCTGGGCCTGGTGGACGCTGAACACGATGTTCCGCCGGCAGGCCGACCTGATGAAGATCCACCCGGAGGCGGGCTCACTGGACGCCCGCTCGGCGATCGCGACGATGCCGATCCCGCTGCACCCGGCGGCCGAGCGCTGGTACCGGACCAACCACATCTGAGTCCGGTACCACGTCCGCAGGACTACAAGTCGTAGTCGTCGATCAACGGCACCCGCACCTCGATCACCAGACCGCCACCGATCGGCGGTCGTGCCACCACCCGGCCGCCGACTCGCGCGGCCTCGGAGCGGACGATCGCCAAGCCCAGACCGGTGCCGGGCATCTCGCGGTGGTGCGCGCTGCGCCAGAACCGCTCGCCGACCTTCTTCAGGTCGCGGGAGCCGAGGCCGAGGCCGTGGTCGCGGACCGAGAGGACGACCTCGGTGCCGTCCCGGAGGACCGACACCTCGACCGGAGGCGCGCCGTACTTCGAGGCGTTGTCGAGCAGGACGTCGAGGATGTCGTCGACCTCGAGCTCGGAGGCGACGCCACCGGGGACCATCTCGCCGATGATCAGTTCCAGGTCGTCGGCGGCGTAGACGGCCTTCCAGCCGACCAGCCGCTCCTTGACGGCCTGGGCCAGGTCCAGCGGCTCTTCGTTGCCCTCGGCATCACCTGGGCGGTCTGAGCCGGCCAGCCGGGACAGTCGCTGGACGATCCGGCCGAGCCGGTCGATGTCGCTCAGCGCGAACCGTGCGGTCGGCGACAGCCGCGACAGGCCCTCGATGTGGATGCGGGCCGAGGTCAGCGGCGTACGGAGCTGGTGTGAGGCGTCGGCGACGAACTCTCGCTCGCGTTGTCGCGCCTGGTGCAGGCTGAGCGCCATCGAGTTGAAGCTGTCGCCGAGTCTTCGGAGTTCGGGCGCACGGCCGTCGGTGGAGACGCGGGTGTCGAGCGCGCCGCGGGTTACCTGGTGGGTCGCGTTGTCCAGGTCGTTGAGCGGGCGCAGTACCCAGCGGGTGACCGGGCGGACGATACCGATGACGACGGCGCCGATGCTGATCAGCAGGCCGCCGAGGAGCAGCAGCAGGCCGTTCTGCACCTGGTCGCGGGCGCGCTCGGTGGGCACCCGCAGTACGGCGGCGCCGAGGACGCGGCCGTTGTTGACGACCGGGCGGGCCACGACCATGTCGCCGGAGCGCCACGGCCACATCGCCGGCGGCTCGGCGGGCAACCGGCCAGCCAGCGTGCTGGACAGCGCGCGGGCGATCTCGGGCTCGGTCACGACCACGCCGGATCGCGAGGTGGCGATCACCCGGCTGTCGACGTCGACCACGAAGACCGGGGTGTTGTAGAGCTGGTGGTAGCGCACCGCGAGCTCACGCAGGCTGGCGACGTCGCTGGACTGCAGCGGCGACTCGGCCATCGTGGCGAACCAGTCCGCGTCGTTGCTGCGGGACAGGAACAGGGTGCGGGACGCGCCGGTGGCGATGAAGTTGGCCAGCGGGACGGCGGCGATGATGGCGAGCAGGATCACCATCGGGACGAGGGACTGCAGCAGGCGACGACGCAAGGGTCAGTCCGAACCGAGGCGGTAGCCGACGCCGCGGATGGTCTGGACCAGTTCGGGCCGGCCGAGCTTGGCCCGCAGGCTCGCGACGTGCACGTCCATCGTCCGCGAGGAAGCCTCGAAGACGGACTGCCAGGCGTACAGCGCCACTTGCTCGCGCGGCACCACCCGGCCGTGGTGGGCGGCCAGCACAGCTAGCACGTCGAACTCCTTGCGGGTCAGGCTGATGGGCTTGTCGGCGACTTGGACCGTGCGGGCCTCGATGTCCACGGTCAGGTCGCCGACGGTCACCCTGGGGCGGGGCTGCAGCAAACCGGTACGGCGAAGTACAGCATCGATGCGGGCCAGCAGTTCGGAGATCGCGAACGGCTTGACCACGTAGTCGTCGGCGCCACTGCGCAGACCTCGGACGCGGTCGGCCGCCTCACCTCGGGCGGTCACCGCGATCACCGGTACGTCCGACACCGTGCGGATCTGCCGGCACACGTTGATGCCGTCGCCGTCGGGGAGCCCGAGGTCCAGCAGCACGAGGTCACCAGGGTCGGCGGCGAGCGCGTCCGCAGCCGTCCGGACGTGCGTCACCATCAACCCGTACCGGCGCAACGCAGGTATCAGAGCGTTCGCGATATCGAGATCGTCCTCGACCAACAAAATCCTGACTGCGCCGCTCATGCCGTGATCGTAGGGCAGGGAAGAGGGTTATGTGTCAGATCTTGGTAAAGACGTAATCATGCGACTCCGTGGCGTGGTCGGCAACACTAGCCTTCGAACACAGGAGGGAATCGGTCGATGACTGTGGGTGCATCAACGGGGGGCGGCAGCACCACGCTCTCCGAGTCCGAACTTGCCGAGTACGAGCAGGAAAAGCCCGCTCGGCGGCTTCGTCCTGCCCTGGACCGGGTGATCTCGGTCTGGTGTGCGGTGATCAGCGTCGGCGTCCTGGTCCAGGTGTTCTTCCCGCTCTCGGCCGGCACCCAGTTCTACTTAGTGATCTTTCTCGCAGCCGTCCTCCCGATCACTTTGGTGTGCTATCGGGGCTGGAAGGTGCCGCCCTTCCTGAATCCGTTCAAGAACCGCTCGACCGATGATCCGGGCATCACCGACTGGGTGCTCGCGGTGGTCGCGCTGGTGGTCTGTCTCTACCCGCTCCTCGACTTCGACGGTTTCCTCGAACGCAGACAGACCCCGACCGGCCTCGACGTGCTGGCCGGCGCCTTGCTCCTCGTCCTGCTGCTCGAGGCCTGCCGCCGGACCACCGGCTGGGTGCTGCCGCTGGTCAGCCTGGTGTTCATCGCCTACGCGTACTACGGCGGCTTCCTGCCCTACACCTGGTCGCTGGCCCACCAGGGCTTCAACTTCGACGCGATCATCGCCCAGTTCACGATGGGCACGGCCGGCTTCTACGGCACCCCACTCAACGTCGCCGCCACTTACATCGTGCTCTTCACCATCTACGGCGCGGTGCTGGACTACTCCGGCGCAGGCAAGTTCTTCATCGACCTGTCCTTCGCCGCCTTCAAGCGCAGCCGCACCGCACCCGGTCGGACCGTCACCCTGGCCGGCTTCCTGCTCGGTAGCGTCTCCGGCTCCGGTACTGCGACCGCCGTCTCGCTGGGCACCGTCTCGTGGCCGATCCTGCGCCGCGCGGGCTACCCGCCGGAGCCCGCGGGCGGCATGCTCGCCGCGGCCGGGATCGGCGCGATCCTGTCGCCGCCGACGCTGGGCGCCGCCGCGTTCATCATCGCCGAGTTCCTGCAGGTCTCGTACCTGACAGTGCTCGGCTACGCGGTGATCCCGACGATCCTGTACTACCTGGGCATCCTGCTCGCGATCGAGATGGACGCTCGCCGGCACGGCACCACCGAGGGCGAGCCGTCCACCCAGTCGGCCTGGAAGCTGCTCAAGCGCTTCAGCTACCACTTCCTGTCGCTGTTCGTGATCATCGCCTTCATGGCGGTGGACGTGCCGCCGTTCAAGGCCGTCGTGTACGCCGTACTGATCCAGTTCGCCTTATCTTTTTTGGACAAAGACCACCGGCTGACCGCCGGGCCGCTGTTCAAAGCGCTTGCCCAAGGCACCCGTTCGGTGCTGCCGGTGGTGGCGACCTGCGCGACCGCCGGCGTGATCGTCGCGGTGACCACGCAGACCGGGCTCGGGCTCAACCTGGCCTCGATCATCGTCGACGCGGCCAAGGGGCTGACCGACAACCACACCGTGGTGCTGATCCTGACCGTGGTGCTGTCGGCGTTCGCAGTACTGATCCTCGGCCTGGCGGTGCCGGTGACGGCGTCGTTCATCATCGCGGCCGTGATCATCGCGCCGGCGCTGGTGCAGCTGGGCGTCACCGCGCCCGAGGCGTACATGTTCATCTTCTACTACGCGGTGCTGTCCGAGGTGTCCCCGCCGACCGCGCTCGCCGCGGTGGCCACGTCCGCGATCACCGGCGGCAAGGTGATGCCGACGATGTGGCAGGCCTGGAAGTACACGCTGCCCGCGTTCCTGGTGCCGTTCGCGTTCGTGCTGACCGACAACGGCGCCCGGCTGCTGGGCCAGGGCAGCCTGATCGGGATGGTGTGGACCCTCGCCGTCTCGATCCTCGCCGTCGCGGCGCTGGCCGTCGTGACGGGTGGCTGGATCGTGGTCGCGACCGGCTGGGCCGAGCGGCTGATCTGCATCCCCGCGGCACTGCTGCTGCTCTACCTGGCACCCGTAACCATCGCCGCCGGAATCGGTTTGCTAGTTGTCGCCGTCGTCACCAACTTGGTCCGGCGGGCCCGCCAGACCGAACCAACGGAAGGACCTGCCGCCTCATGAGAACCCGTCGACGCCTCCCCGCCGCCGTGGTCGTGCTCGCTGCTGCCGTCTCCCTGGTCGCTTGCGGAGGGCAACGAGAGCCCGAGGCCGGGGGTGCCGGTACCGACAGCGGCCGGCTCACCATCGCCACCGGTAACACCACTGGTGTCTACTACCAGCTCGGCGGCGCGATGGCGAAGGTCTTCTCCGAGAAGGTCGAGGGCTACCGCGCGACCGCCAGCGAGACCGGCGCCTCGGTGCAGAACGTCCAGGGTCTGGTCGCGGGCAACTACGACATCGCCTTCTCGCTCGGCGACACCGCCGCCGACGCGGTCAAGGGTGAGCACAGCTTCAAGACCAAGCAGGACGTGGTCGCGCTGACCCGGCTCTACCCGAACTACACCCAGGTCGCGGTTCGGGCCTCGGCCGGGATCAGCAAGATCGCGGACCTGAAGGGCAAGCGGGTCTCCACCGGTTCGCCGAACTCCGGCACCGAGGTGATCGCCCGGCGGCTGCTCGAGGCGGCCGGACTCGACCCTGCCCGCGACGTCAAGGCCCAGCGGCTCGGCCTGCCGGAGTCGGTGGACGGGATGAAGGCCGGTTCGATCGACGCGCTGGTCTGGTCCGGCGGACTGCCGACCGGCGGGATCACCGACCTGACCACCAGCCTCGGCAAGGACGTCAAGCTGATCCCGATCACCGACCTGCTGCCGGCCCTGAACAAGACCTACGGCACGATCTATGCCCAGGGCAACATCCCGGCGGCGACCTACAAGCAGCCGGGCGACGTGGCCACCATCATCGTGCCGAACGTGCTGCTGGTCCGCAAGAACATGCCGGACGACCTGGCCGAGAAGCTGACCACGGCGATCTTCGAGAACAAGGACGCGCTGATCGCGGTGAACGCGGCGGCCAAGGGGATCAAGATCGAGGAGGCCGGCGAGACCGACCCGGTCGAGCTGCACCCCGGCGCGAAGAAGGCGATCGATGCCTTGAAGTAGCACCCCATGATCCGTCCTCCCCCGCACACCAGGCGCAGCGGGGGAGGGCGCAGGGACCCACCGCCGCAGACCAGGCGCAGCGGCGGCGGGAACCAGGCCCACCCTCACGACCAGGCGCAGTGGGGGAGGGAACAGATCGGGCCCGTCCCACCGGAGGCATCCGGTGGTGACGGGCCCGATCGCTGTGCAGGCCCGATCGCGTGCGGGCCCGATCGCTGTGCGGGCCGATCGCCGTGCGGGTCCGGCTCTGTGAGCTGGACCGCCGGCTCACGGCTCGCCGGTGCCTAGTGGTCCGAGCTCTTCTTCCAGAGGTTGATGCCGGCCTCGACCGCGTCGGCGTCGATCGCGTCCAGCTCGTCCTGGGTGAACTTCAGGTTCTTCACCGCGGCCAGGTTGTCCTCGAGCTGGGCGACGCTGGAGGCGCCGATCAGCGCGCTGGTGACCCGGTCGTCGCGCAGCGTCCAGGCCAGCGCCAGCTGCGCCACCGACTGGCCGCGCTGCTTGGCGATCTCGTTCAGCGCGCGGACGTGACCGAGGGTCTCCTCGGTGAGCTGGTCGGAGCCCAGCGAGGCGCCCTTCTTGGAGGCGCGGGAGCCCTCCGGCACACCGCCGAGGTAGCGGTCGGTGAGCAGGCCCTGGGCCAGCGGCGAGAAGGCGATCACGCCGATCCCCAGTTCGCCGACGGTGTCCAGCAGGTCCTCCTCGATCCAGCGGTTCAGCATCGAGTAGGACGGCTGGTGGATCAGCAGCGGCGTACCGAGCTCGGCCAGGATCGCGGCGGCCTCGCGGGTCTTCTCGGTGGAGTACGACGAGATCCCGGCGTACAGGGCCTTGCCGGAGCGGACGGCGGTGTCGAGCGCGCCCATCGTCTCCTCGAGCGGGGTGTCCGGGTCGAAGCGGTGGGAGTAGAAGATGTCGACGTAGTCGAGGCCCATCCGCTCCAGCGACTGGTCCAGCGAGGCGAGCAGGTACTTGCGGGACCCGCCGCCCTGGCCGTACGGGCCCGGCCACATGTCGTAGCCGGCCTTGCTGGAGATCAGCAGCTCGTCGCGGTACGGCTTGAAGTCGCGGGCGAAGTGGCCGCCGAAGTTGGTCTCGGCCGAGCCGTACGGCGGGCCGTAGTTGTTGGCCAGGTCGAAGTGCGTGACACCGAGGTCGAAGGCCCGGCGCAGGATGTCGCGCTGGGTGTCGAGCGGCTTGTCACCACCGAAGTTCTGCCAGAGTCCCAGCGAAATCGCCGGCAGCTGCAGTCCGCTGCGGCCAGTGCGCCGATAGGTCATTTGGTCGTCGTACCGGTCCTGAGCGGCTACGTAGTCAGTCACAGTTCCTCAGTCTGCCCCATGTCGTGACAAGTGGGCGAACCCTTGTTTTGCGGGAATTGTGAGTGTCAGTACTGCGCCTTCTGACTGAGCAGTTCTCGCCAGGGGGTGGGCGGTGACGAGGCGTAGAAGCGCAGTACGCCCAGTAGTCGGCTCGGCGGTGGGGCGGTCCAGTGCCGCTGGCCGGGCTGTGGGGGCTTGGCGAGACCGCTGATGCCCCAGCTGAGGTGGAACCAGAGGATGCTCGCCTCCAGGCCTTCGTGGTGCGGGTAGTTGCGTAGTACTGGGAGCACGTGGTCAAGGCGGAGTTTGGCGAACTCCATGCCGGGTGGGCCCCAGGCGGCGTCGCCCCAGTCGATCAGGGCTTGCAGGTGGTTGTCGTGGGTCATCAGGTTCTGTTGGGCCAGGTCGCCGTGCAGGAGGACCGGTGGGAGATTGTCGGGGATGAGTCCTGTCAGGTGGTCGAAGCAGGCTAGGAGCCAGTTCGCAGTACCGGGGTCGAGGTAGCCGGCTGTGGCTAGTTGGTCGACGGTTGGGCGGGGGTCTCCGCCGCCGTTGTCTGGGTGGACGCCGGTTGGTGGTTGTTCCACCTGGTGGAGCAGCGCGAGTTGGCTGCCGACCTCTTGCCAGAAGGCGGGTGAGGGCTCGTCGGTGTCAACCAGGTCGGTGCCGTGGACTCGCTCGAGCACCATGTACGGCGCGTCGATGAGGGCTCGGGTGGTGTCGAAGGCGACGATGCCGGGAGTCCGTACGCCGGCCGCGCGGGCGACTGGGATGACGGTGGACTCCTTGATCAGGTCCTGGTCGAAGGCCGGGGTGCGGGGGATCCGCACGAAGAGATCGTTGCCGAGGGCATAGGCACGGTTGGCTACCCCGCCTGGCGCTTCGCGGATGGATTCGGCCGGTACGCCGTACTGGGTGGCGAGGGCGTCGCGCAGTGGTCGATCCATAGGGCACATACTGGCGGATGTGCGGAGAGACGTAGATCCGGAGCTTGTCGGCAGCAGGGACTTCTACGCAGTACTGAACGCGGTGGTCGTGCCGCGGCCGATCGCGTGGGTGTCGACCCGGTCGGCCGACGGTGTGCTCAATCTGGCGCCGCACTCGTTCTTCACGGTGTCGTGCGTGCGGCCGCCGATGGTGCAGTTCACCTCGGTCGGGCGCAAGGACAGCCTGAACAACGTCGAGGCGACCGGGGAGTTCGTGGTCAACTTCGCGGCCGAGGCGTTGTTCGAGCAGGTGAACGCGACGGCGACGGACTTCCCGCCGGAGGTGGACGAGTTCGCCGCGGTCGGGCTGCACCTCGAACCGAGCAGGACGGTCGCCGTACCGCGGGTGGCCGAGTCGCCGGTCGCGATCGAGTGCACGCTGCACACCACGCTGGAGCTGGGCGACTCGACGGTGGTGATCGGGCAGGTGCGGCAGATCAGCATCGACGAGTCGGTGCTGGACGGCAATCACCCCGAGATCACCCGGTTGCAGCCACTGGCCCGGCTCGGGCGGAACGAGTGGTCGACACTCGGCGAGATCCGCGACCTCAGCCGGATCCGGTGGTCGGACTGGCCGGGGGACTACGTGGAACCGCAGAATCCCTGACGGGTAAGCGAAATCCTTTGGGTGTCGTCGGGGTGAGAACTTTCTTCGCTCCACACCCATCCGGGGTGTGGTCAGGCCCGAAGTACCAGCATGACCACACGGAAACGCAGGGCCCTGGCAGCGCTGGGAGGTTTGCTCGCCGCAGGCGCAGGACTCGGCCTGGGTGAACTGACCGCCGCCCTGGCCGGCGGAACATCCCCGGTGGTCGGTGTCGGCACCCAGCTGATCGACCTCGCGCCGGGTCCCGCGAAAGACTTCGCCGTCAAGAACCTCGGCACCGCCGACAAGCCGGTACTGATCGGCGTCGTGCTGCTCGTCGTCACCCTCTTCGCTCTGCTGGCCGGCGCGATCGGTGCCTCGAAGCCGCGGGTCGCTGTCGGGATGACGGTTCTCCTTGGCGCACTGGCGATCCTCGCCGCCGCCACCGGACGCACACTGGCCACCAACCACTTCGTCCAGGTGTTGCCTGGCGTAGTGACGTTGCTCATAGCAACCACCGGCATGGTGCTGGTGCTGCGGGCTCTCTCCCTCAATCCCTTCGGTGGCGGCGGACGCCGGAACATCCCCGCCGCCGAAGGATCCACCTCACCCGCGGCATCCGCCACTCCCGCGTCCACTCCGGAGTCGGCTTCAGCTGACACGCCCGGCTCCGCCGAGACGGCTGACACCCCCGGCGCTGCTGCCACGCCTGCTTCGGCTGACGCTTCCGCTTCCGCTAGCTCACCTGCGTCTGCCACCAGCTCGGCTTCGGCTGACGCTCCCGCTTCGGCTAGCTCACCTGCGTCTGCCACCAGCTCGGCTTCCACTGCCGCAGGTGCTGACGGCGAGGCTGAGGCGCCTGACGGGTTTGATCGGCGCAAGTTCATGGTGACGACAATGGCTCTTGGTGTTGCCGGAGTTGGCGGGCTGGCGGTTTCGCAACTGCTCCCCGACAGCGTCACCGAGGCGACCCGACGCGCGATCAAGATTCCTGTACCTGCCGACAGAGCTCAGGCGATCCCCGCCGGAGTGGCTGCTGATGTCCCAGGCGTGAGCCGGTTCGTCACGCCGAACCCGAGCTTCTACCGGGTCGACACGCTGCTGACCGTCCCCAAGGTGGACCCGCGCAGCTGGGAGTTGCGCATCCATGGCATGGTCGACCGCGAACTGCGGCTGAACTTCGCCGATCTGCTCAACCGGCGGCTGATCGAACGCGACATCACCCTCACCTGCGTCTCCAACGAGGTCGGTGGACCGTACGTCGGCAACGCCCGCTGGATCGGCGTACCGATCGCCGAGCTGCTGCGCGAAGCCGGTGTCCAGGGCGGCGCCGACGCGGTCAAGTCGACCAGCGTTGACGGCCTCACCATCGGCACTCCGCTGCAGGCGCTCACCGACGGGCGGGACGCGATCCTCGCGCTCGGCATGAACGGCGAACCGCTGCCCTTCGAACACGGCTTCCCGGTCCGGATGGTGGTGCCCGGCCTGTACGGGTACGTCTCCGCGACCAAGTGGATCGTCGACTTCGAGGTCACCAAGTTCTCCGACTTCAGCGCCTACTGGACCGATCGTGGCTGGTCCGTCGAAGCGCCGATCAAGACCTCCTCCCGGATCGACGTGCCGAAGGGTTTCGCCCGGATCAAGGCCGGACCGGCCGTCGCGGCCGGCACCGCCTGGGCGCAGCGCCGCGGCATCACCAAGGTCGAGGTCCAGGTCGACGACGGCGACTGGCAGCCCGCGAAGCTCGCGGCCGAGGACACCATCGACACCTGGCGCCAGTGGACGTTCCGCTGGGACGCGACGCCGGGCAACCACACACTCACCGTCCGGGCGACCGACGCCACCGGACAGGTGCAGACAGCCGATCGAGCCGCGCCGCGACCGAACGGGTCGAGCGGCCTGCACAACACGGTGGTGATGGTCGAGTAACCGATCACCAGCACCGCGGCAGTACCCGAAAAACCAACAACAGCAAGTAAGTACCTGGCGGTCCCTCAGCGGCCGCGTCAGGAAAGTCATCACCCCAAGGAGAAGGATCGTCATGTCCCACACCATCAAGCGTGTAGCCCTCGCCGCCTCCGCCGTTTCGTTGCTCTTCGCAACTGTTGCCTGTGGCAGCGACGACACCAAGGCCGGCGACAGCCCGTCCGCCACCTCCTCGTCCTCGGCCCCGATGGAGACCCCGTCGGCGTCCGCGTCGATGGACAACGCCGCTGGTCTGGTCGGCCCGGGCTGCGCCGACTACGCCAAGGCGAACCCGACCGGCGCCGGTTCGGTCGACGGCATGGCGGCCGCGCCGCTGGCCACCGCCGCCTCCGGTAACCCGCTGCTGAAGACCCTGGTTGCTGCGGTGTCGGGCAAGCTGAACCCGAAGGTCGACCTGGTCTCGACGCTGAACGGTGGCGAGTTCACGGTGTTCGCTCCGGTGGACTCCGCGTTCGCGAAGATCCCGGCCGCGACGATCAACACGCTGAAGACCGACAGTGCGCTGCTGTCGAAGATCCTGACCTACCACGTGATCCCGGGCCAGCTCGACCCGGCCGCGGTGGTCGGCAAGCAGGTCAGCGTCGAGAAGGGCGCCGTCACTGTCACCGGTTCCGGTGACAACTTGATGGTCAACAACGCCAAGGTGATCTGTGGTGGCGTCAAGACTGCCAACGCGACCGTGTACCTGATCGACACCGTTCTGATGCCGCCGGCCGCCTGATCCCAGTCGGACAAACGCACTACCAGCAGTAACTAGAAATTCAGTGAAATAAAGCTTCACTGCCGACTGGGCGGTGCCTCATCTGCCGGGGCGCCGCCCAGTCTTTGTCTGTCTGTTGGTCTGTCGCTGCCTCTGTCCTTGCCTTGGCCTCCCGGGGCTTCAGTGGGTGACGGACTGGATGGCTTGGAGGGTTCGGGTCAGGTCGGCTGGCGTGGTTTGGTAGTTGGAGATCGAGATGCGCATGTAGCGCTTGGAGTGCCAGGTGGTGCCGCCCATCCAGCAGGTGCCGGTGGCTTGCAGGGCGGCGATCACTCGGTCGGTCTCCGCGTCGCTGCCGAAGGAGACCAGGATCTGGTTGAGGACCACCTCGTTGCCGATCTCATAGCCTGCCGTGGTCAGTTGCTCGGCGAGGGATTTGGCCAAGGCGCAGCAGTGGTCGACTAGGAGAGTGACGCCGTCTCGTCCTAGCTCTTGCAGGCCGGCCCAGACCGCTAAGCCGCGAGCTCGGCGGGAGGACTCCAGGACGTAGTCGCCTGGCTCTGGTTCGTCTGAGGTGACCAGGTAGGAGGCGCTGTAGCCGAGTGCGGCCGCATGTGACTCGGGGTGCGCGGAGAAGACGAAGCCGCTGTCGTAGGGGAGATTGAGCCATTTGTGGCCGTCGCAGCCCCAGGAGTCGGCGCGCTCGACGCCGGCCACTTGATGTCGGTGCGTTGGGCTTGCTGCCGCCCATAGGCCGAACGCGCCATCCACGTGAACCCAACCGCCGTACTCGTGGACGATGTCGCAGGCCTCGCCGAGAGCGTCGGAGGCGCCGGTGTTCACGTTGCCCGCTTGGAGACAGACGATCAGGGGGCCTTCGTGGTCGGTCAGTCTGGCGCGCAGGTCGTCGAGGTCGATCTCACCGTTGGCCTTGCTGTGGACGAGTTCGAGGGTGCCGGAGCCGAATCCGAGTAGGCGCAGTGAGCGGTCGATCGTGCCGTGTCGCTCCTCGCCGGCGAGGATCCGGACGCTTGGAGCTCCGGCCAGGCCGTCTGTTTCGACGTCCCAGCCTGCGTTCTTCAGTACGTGGTGGCGGGCCGCAGTGAGGGCGACGGTGTTGGCTGCCTGGGCGCCGGTGACGAAGCCGGCTGAGGCTGTCGAGGGGAGACCGAGGAGGTCTTTGAGCCAGTTGCCTGCGGCGTCCTCGGCGGCGGCTGCGGTGGGTGAGAGGACGCTGTTCCAGGCGTTCTGGTCCCAGCCGGTGGCGAGGATGTCGGCGGCGCTCGCGGCGGGGAGTGCTCCGCCGACGACGAAGCCGAAGTACCGCGGACCGGCGCTGGAGACGAGGCCGGCCTCGGCGAGGGTGGCGAGCTCATCGATCACCTCGGCAGGTGGTCGGCCGGCACTGCCGAGGGGGCGGTTGAAGGCGGCTCGTACTTCGGCGAAGGTCTTGGTTGCGCCGACTGGTCGGTCGCCAAGGGACTCCCGGTACTGCGCGGCGCGGGTTGCTGCGTTGCCGAACAACTCCCGGAGGTTGGATGCTCCCCGAAGATCTGCATCGGAGGCACCTGGCACACCTGACTCGGCGGGGGTTCCGTTCGCGGCTGCGAGGTCGGAGAGCCTGGGCTGAGCAGGCGGGGAGGGGGTCTCGTCCGCGGCCGTGGGCAGGGTTTTGCTCGGGTCTGCCTTGGGAGGGTTTGGTGTCGGCTGCTCCATGGATCTGACTTTGCCATTGGGGGTGTTCATGGCGTCACGAGGCCTGGTCGAGTCTGTGGATGAGGTTGATGAAGTGTGGGGAGAGGCCAGGTCCTGGGTCGGTGTCGGGGCGGGTGGCCAGGTGCCAGCCGGTGGGGGTGACCAGGTGGACCCAGGGGGTCAGGGGGCCGGGGTCGGTGGCATGGGAGCGGCCGGCGAGGTTGAGCATCAGGCCTAGGGCGGGGATCACGGACAGGTCGGTGATGACGTGTATTAGCAGGAGGTTTCGGGCTGGCATTGCTGCCAGTACGCCGTACTGCGGGTTTTCGACTTGGAGGGATTCTCGGAGGACGGTGTCGAGGACCAGGGCGCGGGAGGCGGCGAAGTCGCTGCCGGTGATCATGGCGACCTGGATGCCGTTGTGTTCCGCGTAGGTGACTGTGTCGGTCAGGGCGCGTAGGTTGCGGAGGCCGTAGGACTCGGCGGTGGACCAGGACAGACCGAGGTCTGTTTCCGGGGCGAAGTACATGGTGATGGTGCCGTTGGTGCTGGTTGCAGGCACGGACACGAGACCCGGCACGAACTCGGGGGCCGCGTCGAGGAGGCGGGGGTCGAGGGAGTCCTTCACTGCTAGGCGCTGCAGTAATTCGCGCTGTGGGTCGGCGGGGAGTGGGGGCGGGCCGTGGCGCACGGCGTGGGCGAGGCGGTCGAAGTGTTCGCCGACCAGGCGGGGCCAGTGGTGTGGTCGCTGGCCGGCCACGATTCTTGCCAGGTTGGTCAGGCCTGCCTCGAACCGGCCGCCGGGTGGCTGCAGGATGAGGGCTCCGGCGCCGTCGTACCGTGCGGGGAGGGCGTGGGTGGCGGCGGCCTCGAGGCTCAGCCGCACCAGGTGTGCGGCCTCGGCCCGGGTCAGTGGGGCGAGCGCCTCGGGTTCGTTGCCTAGGGCCCGTTCGGTGGAGTTGTCGTGAGTGAGCATGCTGTCCACCTCCTTCGACAGAGAAAGTACGAGTGTTCGGGCGATTGCCGACCCGGTACTTCGTGGCTGTGGACAACCGCCGGATATTCTGCGAATCGAACCGACCGAACCCGACCCGGGAACGACCAGGAACCACCGAGGAGCGACACCATGCCCGCCACCCCCAGCGCAGACGGCACGCCGGCCGAGGGTGGCGCGCGCGACCAGGTGACGAGCCGCTCCGCGTCGGCCACCCGGCTCTCGCTCTCGCACATCACCGCCCAGCACGAGACGAATCTGCTCGGCACCGTGCACGGTGGAGTGGTGATGACGCTGGTCGACTCGGTCGCCGGGGTTGTTGCGGCGCGGCATTCGGGTGGGCCGGCGGTGACCGCGTCGATGGACGAGATGGTGTTCGTGGTTCCGGTTCGAGTTGGCGATGTCGTGCACTTCACTGCTCAGGTGAACTGGACCGGGCGTAGCTCGATGGAGATCGGGGTGCGGATCACGGCTGATCGGTGGGATGCGGTCGGGCCGCAGGTGCATGTCGCGACGGCGTACCTGGTGTTTGTGGCGGTTGACGAGGACGGGAAGCCGCGGGCTGTGCCGCAGGTGGTGCCGGAGACTGATGAGGATCACCGGCGGATGCGTGAGGCGGAGATCCGCCGCAGTCATCGGCTGGCCCGGCGGAAGGCGATCCTCGACTCTCGCGAGGCAACCGAAGCGGCGGCCGCAGGCACAAGCGGTGCAACGGTCGGAGGAGCACCGGAAGTGGCGGGCACGAGCGGAGCGGCCACCGCAGGCATCGACGGAGCAGCTACGGGCGGGGCGTCCGAATGACGCTGGTGGGCAGCGCCCGGCGGCATCCGTCCGCCATCCTGCTGGTCGTCCAGTTGCTCGGTGTCCTGGTCTATCCGGTGATGGAGGGCTCGCGCGGTGGCCGGGTCGCGTTCGAGATCCTCGGCATCGTCGTCCTGACGCTGGCGGTCTTCTCGGTGCGTTCGACGCCGGGGCTCACCTGGGTCAGCGTCTGCCTGGGAATTCCGGCGGTCATCTTGTCGCTGGTGGACGTCTTCTGGCCGACCGAAGCGATCGTGCCGATCTCCAACGCGCTGCATGCGGCCTTCTACTTCTATGCCGCCTACAGTCTGCTCCGCTACATGTTGGGCGACCACGACGTGAGCTCCGACGAGCTCTATGCCACCGGTGCCACGTTCACCTTGGTGGCTTGGGGTTTCGCCTACCTGTTCGTCTTCGTCCAGGCGCTTGTACCGGGCAGCTTCACCGCCGCGGTCAACCCGACGCAGGACCGCAACTGGATGGAGCTGCTGTTCCTCAGCTTCACCACGCTGTCCAGCACCGGGCTGAGTGACATCGTGCCGATCACGTCCTGGGGACGATCGGTGGTGATGATCGAGCAGCTGGCCGGCCTCGGGTACGTCGCGATGGTCGTGTCCCGTCTTGTCGGCCTGACCGTCGCCAAACGAACCTGACCGCCTAGCGGCGCGGCCACCTGCTTAGCGACGCGGCCAACCGTCCAGCAGATCCGCAGCAGCCCGATGCGCCACCTCCGGCGCATCCTCCATCGCCGCCACCCGGAAGCAAACGAGCGCACCCTCGTGCAGCAACAGCAACCGATCAGCCAGCTCCTCGACCCGCTCGAAGCCGCCCACCACAGCCTGCGCCAGGAACTCCGCTCGCATCCACTGCTTCTGCGCCACGATCACCGGCATCGCCGGGTGGTCGGGCGCTGCCAGCTCCACGCTCGCATTGATGAAGCCGCAGCCACGCCGTGACTCGGCCATCCAGTCCGTCAGCGCCGCGAACAGCGCCAGGATCATCTCTTCCGGCGAGGCCGGCCGCCGCTCGGTCAGCTGGTCGTCGAGGAACGCGTGCCACACCCGGTTCCGGCGCTCCAGGTAGGCCGCGATCAGCTTGTCCTTCGACCCGAACCGGTCGTACAGGGTCTTCTTCGTCACGTCGGCGGCCTCCGCGATCGCGTCGACGCCGACCGTGCGGATCCCGCGCTCGTAGAACAGCGTCGACGCCGCCGCCAGGATGCGCTCGCCGGCAGGCGTCAACCGGGCCGCCTCCAGCTCGCCTCGGTCCGTCAGAAGTCTCGCCTGGTGAACGACCATACTGACAGTATACCGACCGGTGTGGTTACTTGGAGAGCATGATCAATCCCAAGGCGCTCCCAGTCCTCGCCGGAAGCGGCTTCGTCGTGTTCTGGAGTTGCGGCTTCATCGGCGCCCGCTGGGGAACGGAGTACGCGTCGGCCTTCGATCTGCTCGCCTGGCGTTATCTGCTCGCCGGAGCGATCGCGGCCGTAGTACTGCTGAAGCGGAGGCCGCGGCTGACTCGCAACGATCTCGTCACCCACGTGGTGATGGCATTGCTCACCCAGTGCCTCTACCTGGGCCTGATCTTCACGGGCATCGACCATGGCATCTCGGCCGGAGTGACAGCCCTGATCGGCTCGCTGCAACCGATCCTGATCGCCACGCTGGCCGGTCCGCTGCTGGGAGAACGAGTCAGCAGCAAACAGTGGCTTGGCCTCGTCCTGGGCGTCGGCGGGGTAGCCCTGGTTGTGGCGGATGACCTTGGCGCGGGCCACGCGAAGGCAGTCCTCTTCCTCCTCCCATTAGGCGGCCTGCTCGGGTTGGTGGCCGGGACGATCTGGGAGCGGCACCGGAAGCCGACCGCCAACCTGCTGGACGCACTCTGCCTGCAGAGTCTCGTCTCGTGCGTGTTCTTCGTCGCGGTCACCGCAGCCACCGGCCAACTGACCGTGCCGCACGAAGTCCAGTTCTACGGCGCGGTCCTGTGGCTGGTCGTCCTGGCCACCGGTGGCGGCTGGGGCCTGTACCTGGTGAACCTCAAGTTGTCCGGCGCCACCAGGATCAGCGCCCTGCTCTACCTGGTGCCACCCACGACGATGGTCTTCGCCTTCCTGCTGTTCGGCGAGACGATCGGCGCCCTCGCGGTCGGCGGCATGCTGCTCTGCGCGCTGGCTGTTCTGCTGATCACGGTCCGCCCACGGCGCACGAGGACCAGGATCTCGTTACGCTGCGACCATGGCGGAACCACGGTGGCTGGATGACCAAGAGCAGCGGGCCTGGCGAGCGTTCATCGCGGCCCAGCGCGTGGTGAACGGCCGGATCGAGCAGCAACTGCAGCGCGACGCCGGGATGCCGCACACGTACTTCGAGATCCTGGTCCGGCTGGCCGACGCCGACGACGGCCGGTTGCGGATGAGCGAGCTCGCCGTCTCCACCCTCGGTTCGCGCAGCCGGCTGTCGCACGCGGTGAACCGGCTGGAGAAGGTCGGCTGGGTCCGCCGCGAGGGGATCGAGTCGGACCGCCGTGGCCAGGTCGCGATCATCACCGAGGAAGGCCGGCAGAAGCTCAAGGACACCGCGCCCGGCCATGTCGAGACCGTCCGGCAGGCCGTCTTCGACGCGCTCAGCGGCGAGCAGGTCGAGCAGTTGCTGGACATCTGCGCCGCCCTGGCCCGACACTCCGGCGGCACCTACGACAGCGCTGTCTGGGAGCCGAAGGGCGCTGGTCCCTCGCCCGCCTAGCTCGATGGGCAAGAATGATCGGGATGAAGACCACGGGAAGCCGAGCACTGGCCGTAGTAGTTGCGGCCACCCTGCTCGCAGGCTGCGGCGACACTGACACCCCAACGGCGGGCCCGAGTACTGCGCCCTCCTCCACGGTCACTCGGCAGACCCCACCACCGAGTACGCCGATCCAGCCGCCCAGCCAGTCTCCAGGCCAGACACCGAGCCAGACCGTCACGCCACCACCGCCTGGTGGTAGCTGCGTGGACCAGAAGCTCCAGCAACTTACTCTGCGCGAGCAGGCAGCCCAGCTGATCATGACCGGTATCGCCACCAACGGCATGACCTCGGCCGAGCGAGCCATCGCCACCGCCCAGAAGCCCGGCGGCCTCCTGCTGATGGGCCCCGGCGGCAGCGCCTCCCACACCCGTACTGCGATGGCTACGGCGAGCACCGCGGCCACGGTGAAGGGTGTGCGTCCCTTCATCGCCGCAGACCAGGAAGGCGGCAAGATCCAGCGCCTCAAGGGCTCTGGCTTCGACCGCATCCCAGCCGCGACGGTGCAAGCCACCTGGTCCGACCAGAAGCTGACCGCCCAAGCCAAGACCTGGGCCACCCAGCTCAAGCAGGCCGGCGTGAACATGGACCTCGCGCCGGTCGCGGACGTAGTACCGGCGTCTCTCGGTGATGGCAACGCGCCCATCGGAGCGCTGGATCGTGGCTACGGGAACACGCCGGAGAAGGTCAGCCCGCACGTCGCCGCCTTCGTCAGGGGGATGAAGTCGGCCGGTGTGATGACCTCGGTCAAGCACTTCCCGGGGCTCGGCCGGGTGAAGGGCAACACCGACTTCTCCTCCGGAGTGGTGGACACCGTCACCACCCGCAACGACAGCGATCTCGCGCCGTTCGCCACCGGCATCCAGGCCGGTTCCGACCTGGTGATGATCTCCACCGTGACCTACACCAAGATCGACCCGAAGAACCGGGCGGTGTTCTCGCCGACCATCATCGGCGGCATGCTGCGCGGCGATCTCGGGTACGGCGGGGTCGTGATCACCGACGACGTCGGTGCGGCCGCGGAGGTCGCGTCGGTGCCGGCCGGTCAGCGGGCCACCCGGTTCGTCGCCGCGGGCGGCGACATCGTCATCACCGCCAAGGCCTCGCTGACCTCGACCATGATCAACGCGCTGGTCGCGAAGGCCCAGCAGGACATGGGATTCGCGGAGGGTGTCCGGACCAGCGCTCGCCGGGTCCTCACGCTCAAGCAGAGTTACGGCCTGCTGAGCTGCGGATGAGCATGCCCGAGCAGGAGCCGGACTACCGGTTCACGCTCGCCAACGAGCGCACCTACCTGGCCTATCTGCGCACTTCGCTGGCCTGCTACGCGGGTGGGCTGTCCGCAGTACAGTTCCTGGACCTCGGTCCGGACCGGTGGCCCGCGCGGATCATCGGCATCATCCTGGTCGCCGCGGGGATCGTCACCACGGCAGGCGCCTTCCGGCGCTGGCAGGCCAATCAGACCGCGATGCGAACCGGCGGACCACTCCCGGTGACCAGGGTGCCTTTGGTGCTGGGGGCAACAATCGCCGTGGTCGGGCTGATCGGCCTGTTGTTCAGCCTGTGGCGATGAACACAGAACGTGATCCTGGTCTCCAGGCCGAACGCACCTTGCTGGCCTGGCGCCGTACGTCGCTGGGACTGGTCGTCAACGGGGGCCTGCTGCTTGCCTCCGGCCACGGTACGTCTGACGTCCGGCTGGGCCTCGGAATCGTCGTCACAGTGCTCGCACTGGGCTGCTGGGCCGCTGTCAGCGCGGTCTACCGCCGGGGTGTCCGCCCGACCGCCCTGGGTTCCGAGCGAGTACTGCGGCTGGCGGCCGGTCTGGTGCTCGTGGTGGGGGTGTTCGACCTCTATGCGGTGGTCACGCGGTGAAGTCTTCCGATCACTTTCCGGCGGCATTGAGTCTACGTAGCCGTCATCTCGCGGTACCTTGAGCAGGCGGATGCTCCGTCAGCGGTCCGTTGCCCCTAGCATGTTCACGGTTTGTCCCTCGTTCACCCGGAGCTTGAAGTGCGGTTACGTCTGCGTCCGAACGACCCGACGTTCTACGACCTGTTCACCGAATCCGCCAACCACCTGGTGGACGGATCCCGCATTCTCGCTGAGCTGCTCGGCAGCACGGCCGGATCGGGACTGTCCGCGAGTCACCAGATCGCAGTCCAGATGAAGGACGCCGAACACGCGGCGGACGAGACGACCCACTCGATCATTCGCCGGGTCAACTCGACATTCGTGACGCCGTTCGACCGGGAGGACATCTACCGGCTTGCCTCCGATCTCGACGACGTGATGGACTTCATGGAGGAGGCGGTCGACAACGTCCACCTCTTCGGTCTCGAGAGCCTGCCGGCCGAGGTGGCCGAGCAGATCGAGGTGCTGCAGCGGATGGCCACCCTGACGGCCGAGACGATGCCGAGCCTGCGCACCATGAAGGACCTGGCCGAGTACTGGATCGAGATCAACCGGCTGGAGAACACCGGTGACGCGGTCCACCGCCGGATCATCGCCAAGCTGTTCAGCGGCGAGTTCGACGCGCTGACGGTGATGAAGGTGAAGACCGTGGTCGACCTGCTGGAGGCCGCCATCGACGCCTTCGAGCACGTCGCGAACACGGTCGAGCAGATCGCCGTCAAGGAGAGCTGAGCGTGGAGCTCGCGCTCGTCATCGCGGTCATCGTCATCGCGCTCGCCTTCGACTACACCAACGGTTTCCACGACGCCGCGAACGCCATCGCGACGTCGGTCTCCACCCGGGCGCTGACGCCGCGGGTCGCCCTGGTGATGGCGGCGGTGATGAACTTCGTCGGCGCCTTCCTCGGCACCGAGGTGGCCGACACCATCGGCAAGGGCATCATCAACATCCCGGCGGGGCAGCACGGCCTGGTGATCGTGATCGCTGCGCTGGTCGGCGCGATCACCTGGAACCTGATCACCTGGTACTTCGGCCTGCCGTCCTCGTCCTCGCACGCCCTGATCGGCGGCCTGGTCGGCGCCGGACTGGCCTCCACCAGCGTGGTGCTGTGGTCCGGCATCGTCGACAAGGTCGTCATCCCGATGGTGCTGTCACCGGCCATCGGCTTCTTCGGCGCCTTCCTGCTGATGACGGCGATCCTGTGGATCTTCCGCCGCAGCAACCCCGGCAAGACCACCCGTGGCTTCCGGCTGGCGCAGTCGCTGTCGGCGGCCGCGATGGCGCTCGGCCACGGTCTGCAGGACGCCCAGAAGACGATGGGCGTGATCTTCCTGGCGCTGCTCACCACCGGGCACGTCAACAAGGAGGACGGCATCCCGACCTGGGTGAAGATCTCGGCCGCGACCGCGATCTCGCTCGGTACCTACTCGGGTGGCTGGCGGATCATGCGGACCCTCGGGCGCCGGATCATCCACCTCGACCCGGCCCGTGGCTTCGCCTCCGAGGCGGTCGCCGCGACCGTGCTCTACGTGATGGCGATCGGCCTGCACGCGCCGGTCTCGACCACGCACACGATCACCTCGGCGGTGATGGGCGCGGGCGCCACCAAGCGGCTGTCAGCGGTCCGCTGGGGCGTCGCGAAGGGCATCGTCCTGGCCTGGGTGATGACGATTCCGGCCGCCGGTCTGGTGGCTGCCGGGGTGTACTTCGTTGTCCATCTGATCCTGGAATAGTTCAGTTCACTGCGATTTAACCCGGCGGGCTTAGCGTCGAAAGCGCCCCTGACGCCGCCCTCCGGGATGTGGACGAGATGGATCTGTCGTTCCTTGTCATCGTGGTCATCATCACCGCGTTGGTGTTCGACTTCACCAACGGCTTCCATGACACCGCCAACGCGATGGCGACGTCGATCGCCACCGGCGCGCTGAAACCGAAGGTCGCCGTCGGCCTGTCGGCGATCCTGAACCTGGCCGGCGCCTTCGTCTCCACCGAGGTCGCCAAGACCATCTCGAGCGGGCTGGTCGACGACGCGAAAATCACCGTCCCGATCATCTTCGGCGGCCTGGTCGGCGCGATTCTGTGGAACCTGCTGACCTGGTACGTCGGTCTGCCCAGCTCCTCGTCGCACGCCCTGTTCGGCGGCCTGATCGGGGCCACCTGGATCGCGGCCGGCAGCGGCGCGGTGAACTTCGGCACGGTCGTCCAGAAGATCATCGTGCCGGCTGTCGCCGCCCCGATCGTGGCCGGTGTGGTCGCCCTGCTGGGCACCTACCTGGCCTACACGATCACCCGGCGGGCCCGGAAGAAGACCGTCGACGACGGCTTCCGGGTCGGCCAGATCGCCTCCGCCTCGCTCGTCTCGCTGGCCCACGGCACCGGTGACGCGCAGAAGACGATGGGCATCATCACGCTGGTGCTGATCACCTCGGGCAGTCTGGCGGCAGGCTCCCGGCCGCCGCTGTGGGTGATCTTCGCCGCCGGGCTGGCGATCGCGCTCGGCACCTACCTGGGCGGCTGGCGGATCATCCGGACCATGGGCAAGGGCCTGACCGAGATCGAGTCCCCGCAGGGCTTCGCGGCCGAGAGCAGTTCCACTGCCGTCCTGCTGGCCTCCTCGCACCTCGGCTTCCCGCTGTCGACCACCCAGGTCTGCTCCGGCAGCATCCTCGGCGCCGGCCTCGGCAAGCGTCTCGCGGAGGTCCGCTGGACGGTCGCCGGCCGGATGGCACTGGCCTGGCTGTTCACGCTGCCGGCCGCCGCCCTGGTCGGGGCACTCGCAGGCAGGGTCGCCAACTCCGGCAACACCGGTGTCGCGATCATCGCCGTCGCCGCGGCCGCAGCGGGCGGTGGCCTGTACTACGCGTCGCGGCGCAAGCCGGTGACGTCGAAGAACGTCAACGAGTACCCGGGCGCGACGGCGACCCCGGCGAGCGCAGTACCGGCTGCTTGAGGAGGCACGGATGCACATCGACTGGAGCGCACTCGGTCAGGTCGCGATCGCCAGCCTGGTCTTCGGGGTCGGGATCGCGGTGCTGTTCGCCGTCGGGGTGACCGCGCTGTCGCGGCGCGCGGTGGCGATCGACGAGAAGAAGGGCACGGCACCGGCGGACACCGCGGTGGCAGGCGTCTGTTTCCTGGCTTGCGTAGGTGCAGTTCTCTACGGGTTGTATTTGATCATCCCGCAGTTCCACTAGCGGCCCCAGCGGCGGACCGACCTCGCGACGTCCTTGGGGCGGAGCGAGGCCACCGAGCTCTCCCAGTTGTTGTAGAGGGAGTCGCCGAGCAGGGTGAGGCTCAGGAACGCGTGCGGCCGGACCGCCATCACCCAGGTCGCGGCGGCGGCATGGCCCTGCTGGTGCAGCAGCCGGTCGGCCGTGTCCTCGATCCGCGCCTTGTGGCCGTCGGGCGGCATGTTGATGGTCGCCCACGCCTTGACGATCGCCGGGTCCTTCGCGGTCATCTGGGCCAGGTAGGTCAGCGGCCCCCGCCAGGCGCCCCGGCGGCCGAGATTGTCCAGGCTCTCCAGCGGGAACCAGCCGTTCTGGCAGCGCCGGCCGTTCACCGCCGACTCGATCTCGCGGGCCTGTTCCGGGCGCAGGTTCTGCGTCGCCCAGTACAGGAAGTAGACCCCGACGTCCGGGATCTCCTCCGCGACGTTGCCCGGGATGCTCAGCTTCCCCGGCTCGAAGAGGTGCAGCTCTTCGTCTGATCCGTACAAGATTGTCATTTCCCCCCGCCCAGCCCGATGACCGCAGACAGAGCGCCCGGGGCGGGAACGCGGCAGCCTGCCGTCGAGAGGGACCCCCCAGGTCCTGCTTCGACTACCAAAGACCTTTGGTACCCGTGGGCCGCCCTGGGGTCAACCCCTCGTCCGGATACCGATTACCGCTATAACTGGATCGGCTGTGCGGAGTTACTGCCTATTTCCGGCGTTTGGCGGCGCGTTCGCGCAGCTCCTCGGCGTCGAGCCGGTCGGCCTCCGCGGGTGTCGGCGCGCTGCCGCCGTACGACGCGGGCAGCCACCAGGCGCCGGCCGGCTTCTCGGCGTACGAGCTGATCGTGCGGTCGAGCATCCCGGCCATCGTGGCGCGCAGCTCGGCGGTCGCCTCGAGGGCGTCGTCCTCCGGGGCGACGTGCATCGGCTCGCCGACGGTGATGGAGACCTTCTGGTGCCGGGAGAAGTCGCGCGGGTGGTCCTTGGTCATCATCCGCTGGGTGCCCCACAGGATCATCGGGATCACCGGCACACCCGCCTCGGCGGCCATCCGGACCGCGCCCGACTTGAAGTCCTTCAGCTCGAACGACCGGCTGATGGTGGCCTCGGGGAAGACGCCGACCAGCTCGCCGTCGCGGAGGTACCTGACCGCCTGCCGGTACGACGCCGCGCCCGCGCCGCGGTCCACCGGGATGTGGTGCAGCGAGCGCATCAGCGGACCGGAGTACCGGTTGCGGAAGAGCACCTCCTTGGCCATGAACCGGACCAGCCGCTTGCTCGGCTGGGCGCCGTAGCCGCCGATCACGAAGTCGACGTAGCTGATGTGGTTCACCGCCAGCACGGCACCGCCCGTGGTCGGGATGTGCTCCGTCCCGACCATGGTGATCCCCAGGTCGAGCACCTTGAAGCCGGTCTTTACCAGGCCGATCACCGGCGGGTACACAATGTCGCGCATGAGCTGACGTTACCCGCTCGGTCAACGGAGGCTAGGGTGACGGCGACAAGTTGATACCGCGGGAGCTCGCGCTGTAGCGGGCTGAGAGGGCGGCTGGGTTCGATCCCGGCGCCGCCGACCGCCGAACCTGTCCGGGTAATTCCGGCGTAGGGAGCATCGTGACCACTGTGAACAACTCTGTCCGGCCCAATGTCACCACGGGCCCGATCTCCGGATCAGAGAAGATCTACACCTCCGAGCTGAGGGTCCCGCAGCGGCGGGTGAACCTCACCAACGGGGAGCACTTCGATCTGTACGACACGTCCGGGCCGTACACGGACGTGAACGCCCAGATCGACGTCCAGGCAGGGCTTCCGCCCGTACGCCGGGACTGGGTGGCCGGCCGCGAGCCGCTGACCCAGCTGGCGCACGCGCGCGCCGGGACGATCACCGAGGAAATGCGGTACGTCGCCATCCGGGAGAACGTCGAGCCCGAGTTCGTCCGGGCCGAGGTGGCGCGCGGCCGGGCCGTGATCCCGGTCAACCACCGGCATCCGGAGTCCGAGCCGATGATCATCGGCAAGAAGTTCCTGGTGAAGGTGAACGCGAACATCGGCAACTCGGCCGTCTCCAGTTCGGTCGAGGAGGAGGTGGAGAAGCTCGTCTGGGCCACCCGCTGGGGCGCTGACACGGTGATGGACCTGTCCACCGGCAAGAACATCCACGCCACCCGCGAGTGGATCCTGCGCAACTCGCCGGTCCCGATCGGCACCGTGCCGCTCTACCAGGCGCTGGAGAAGGTGAAGGGCGACCCGACCGAGCTGTCCTGGGACGTCTACCGCGACACGGTGATCGAGCAGTGCGAGCAGGGCGTCGACTACATGACCGTGCACGCCGGAGTGCTGCTGCGGTACGTGCCGCTGACCGCCCGGCGGATCACCGGCATCGTCTCGCGCGGTGGCTCGATCATGGCCGCCTGGTGCCTCGCGCACCACCAGGAGTCCTTCCTGTACACGCATTTCGAGGAGCTCTGCGAGATCCTCCGCGCGTACGACGTGACCTTCTCGCTCGGCGACGGACTGCGGCCGGGCTGTATCGCGGACGCCAACGACGCGGCCCAGTTCGCCGAGCTGCGAACGCTCGGGGAGCTGACCCAGATCGCCTGGCAGCACGACGTCCAGGTGATGATCGAAGGCCCGGGACACGTGCCGATGGACAAGATCGCCGAGAACGTCCGGCTCGAGGAGGAGCTGTGCCACGAGGCGCCGTTCTACACTTTGGGGCCGTTGGCAACTGATATCGCGCCGGCCTACGACCACATCACCAGCGCGATCGGCGCGGCCCAGATCGGCTGGCTCGGTACCGCGATGCTCTGCTACGTCACCCCGAAGGAGCACCTCGGCCTGCCGGACCGCGACGACGTGAAGGTCGGCGTGATCACCTACAAGATCGCCGCCCACGCGGCCGACCTGGCCAAGGGGCACCCGGGCGCGCAGGACTGGGACGACGCGTTGTCGACGGCCCGCTTCGAGTTCCGCTGGGAGGACCAGTTCAACCTCTCGCTGGACCCCGACACGGCTCGCTCGTACCACGACGAGACGCTGCCGGCCGAGCCCGCCAAGACCGCGCACTTCTGCTCGATGTGCGGGCCGAAGTTCTGCTCGATGCGGATCACCGCCGACATCCGCAAGTACGCCGCGGAGAACGGTCTGGACACCGCCGAGGCGATCGAGGCCGGCTTCGCCGAGATGTCGGAGACGTTCAAGGCCAAGGACGCCAAGCTCTACCTGCCGCTGGCTGACTGACCCATCCGGGGTACTCCGGGCCTGCGCGCCCGGGGTACCCCGGGAAGTATTTCGGGACTGCCCGGTCCGCTGCTGAATCGGTCCGAAAACATCCTGACTCCGTGTGAGAACGGCGGTGAGTCGGGGTGCGCGAAGGGCCGGATTCAGCGGAGAATTGGGAATTCGGTGGCCATCGGGATGATCACGGTGAGTGATCGGGCGAACCGGTTCAGGTTTTTCCCTTCACTCTGCGTGAATAAGGTTGTAGCCTTAATCAGCGTTGAGAGGGAGGTGTAGAACAGTGGTCTTCGTTCTCACGGTAGATCAGCGAGGCAGCCGAAGCACGAGCGATCTCGTACCCGAGCTGCTGACTACGCTCAACCGGCGGCCACGGCGGATCGGGCTACTGCGCAAGTTCGAGCGGACGGCGGGCGACGAGGTGCAGGGCGTGCTGTCGGACGCGCGTGCCACCGTCGACGTGATCGTGCAGCTGCTGCGCGCGGACAGCTGGTACGTCGGGGTCGGGGTCGGCTCGGTCGACCAGCCGCTGCCCCGCAGTACCAGGGCGGGCAGCGGGGACGCGTTCGTGCTGGCCCGGAAGGCGGTCGACCGGGCCAAGATCAGCCCCCACCACGTGAACGTGGTCGGCGCCAACGAGCACCTGGCCGAGCAGGCCGAGAGCGTCCTGTGGCTGATGGCATCGGTACTGCGTCGCCGCAGCGACCGCGGCTGGGCAGTGGCAGATCTGTTGACCGAAGGACTCAGCAGGCGGGAGATCGGCGTGAAACTGGGGATCAGCCAATCTGCGGTGACCCAACGGGCACAGGCGGCAGGCTTCGCCGAGGAGCAGCGCGGGCGAGTGCTCGCGGCAGAGCTGCTCGAGGCAGGGGACGCTGCATGACGGCGGTGGTCCTGGCGCTGGCCGCGGCCGGCCTGCTGTTCGCCGTACTGGCGTGGCTGCCCAACTCGGGCTCGACGCTCGCGATCGTGTTCAGTGGGCTGATGCTGGGCTGTCTGACGGCCGCGGCCATCGTGCTGCTCACCGGGCACGGCGTCGAGGGCTGGCGGGAGGCCTGGTGGAACATCCTGCTCCTGCTGGCCGGTCCGCTCGCTGTATCCGGGGGAGGACCGCTGACGACCTCGGTACTGGCCCTGGTCGACCGGGGAAACACCCGGTCGCAGTCGACGCAGCAAGCCGGTGAAGTACTCCGCGGCGGCGCGCTGATCGGCGCGCTCGAGCGCGGCGCCATCTTCGGCTCGATCGTGGCGGGCTGGCCTGAGGGAGTGGCGATCGTGCTGGCCATCAAGGGCCTCGCGCGCTACCCCGAGTTGCGTGCTCCGGATCAGCCGGCGTCGGTGACGCCCCAGGCGGTGGCGGAGCGATTCATCATCGGCACCTTCACCAGCGTGCTCTGGTCCGTCACCTGCGCCGGCATCCTCTTGTCGCGCTAGAGCTTCACGACATAGGTGGACATCACCTTGTCGTGCCAGGTCTGCTTCTTGTCGTCCCACAACGGCCACAGCGAGTTCAGCAGACAGGCCTGGTCGAAGATGCCGCGCAGGAAGTCCCGCAGGAACGCCTTGCCGGCGCCGATCGGCTGATAGCTGGCGGAGTCCACCAGCTTGATCCCCAGCACGCTCTTGCCGACGCTCTGACCGGTGTTGCCCTGCCGGATCACCCGGTTCCAGACCCACAGGCCGATGCTGGCCAGGATGCCGATCACGAACACGACGATCGCTCCTGACGAGGGGCTCCCGTCGGAGTAGATGTTCTCGCCGTTGTTGCTGACGCTGGTGAGCAGCACGACGTACCCGATGATGACCGGTACGCCGGAGACCAGGCCGTCCAGCAGCGAGGCGCCGACCCGCGATCCCCAGCCGGCCAGCTCACCGCCGCCGACGGGACCGTAGCCGTAGCCCTGCTGGTAGGGGTTCTGAGCGCCGTACTGCGGCTGGCCGTAGCCGGGCTGCCCGTACTGCGGCTGCCCGTACCCGCCGGGCTGGCCGGGCGGCCCGTACTGGCCTGGCTGCTGGCCGTAGGGCTGCCCGGGCGGCTGGTCCTGGGGACCGTAAGGAGGGGTGGTCACTGGAGTCCTCTCACAGCTTGACGACCAGGGTGTCGTTGATCTTGTCCGCGAAGGTCTGCTTCTTCTCGTCCCACAGTGGCCACAGGTAGCCGACGTAGCAAGCCGCCCCGTCGAGGATGTGGGTGAGCTGGCGGATGAACGCCTTGCCCGGCCCGACCGGCTGCCCGGTGGTGGCCTCGACCAGCTTGATCTTCACCACGGTCTTGCCGAGGGTCTGACCCGTCTGACCCTGCCGGATGACGACGTTCCAGATGCCGACGCCGAACGCCACCAGGGCGAAGACGACCAGGAAGATGCTGTGCACGGAGCGGCCCAGGGCCAGACCGATGAAGTACGGCACCATCACCAGCGCGCTGTCGATGAGCGTCCCGCCGACCCGCAGCGGCCACTCGGCCAGCGCACCCGTCGGAGCGCCGTACCCGTACGGCTGCTGCCCGTACGGCTGCGGGTAGCCCGGCTGCTGACCGTACTGCTGTTGCCCGTACTGCGGCTGTCCGTACTGCCCAGCCTGTTGCCCGTACTGCTCAGCCTGCTGCCCGTACTGCGCCGGCGGCTGACCGTAGCCCGGCTGCTGCGGCGGCTGCCCGTACTGCTGCTGCTGCCCGTACTGGCCGGTGCCGGGTTGCCCGTACTGACCGGGCTCTTGACCGTACTGTCCCGGCTGGTTCGAGTCCTGCGGGCCGTAACCCGGCGGCGGCGTCGGAGTGCTCACGACGGTCCCTTCTAGTGACAAAGTGAGGAGTGGATTGCAGGCTAGTGGAAGCTACGGACCATCCGACGGATGAACTGCCCGAGCGGATCCCTCCAAGGCCCAGGAGTTACCTTGGAGGCGTGACCCTGACACAGCAAGGAGTCGTCCTCCGCCCGCGAGGGCCGGTCGAACCGGTGGACCGCAAGGTGCTCGGTCTGGCGGCGGTCGGCGTCGGCGGCTTCGCCCTGGGAGCGATCTACCAACTGTCCGGCTCGCGGCAGCTCGGCATCCCGTGTCTGTTGCACGCCACCACCGGGCTGAACTGCCCGTTCTGCGGAGCGACCAGGATGGCCGCGGCGCTGCTCCGGGGGGATCTGGACGCCGCCTGGCACTTCAACCCCGTAGTACTGGTCCTGGGCCCGCTGATGGGCGTTGCCATCGGCTACCAGTTGCTGGCCTGGGGGCTGGAGCGGGTCCGGCTGGTCAAGCTGCCCCGGCTGCGGCTGAGTCCGCGCGCTCTCGACTGGGGCATCAAGGCGCTGGCTGTCCTGCTGGTCGTCTACGGCGTCGCCCGCAACCTCAACTGACTGACGAGCGACGCCGTACGACGTACTGCGGAAGTGCTGGGTGGAGCTAGCGGCCGACGCTGTAGCCGATGACGCCGATCACGAAGGCGACGATGCCGCCGATCCACGCGACCTTGGCCAGGGTGTCGGACTTGCCCTGCTCACGGAACTTGCTCTGGGCAAGGAAGCCCAGGACGATCGCGGCCGGTGAACAGCAGAACCAGCAGACGATGCCGATGATGGCCAGCGTCTGCGGGGTGTTGTTCTGCGGTGCGCCGGTGCCGTAGCCGTAGGCGCCCTGCTGACCCGGGTAACCGCCGGGCTGGCCCGGGTAGCCACCGGGCTGCTGGCCGTAGGGCTGTTGCCCGTATCCGCCAGGCTGCTGGCCGTAGCCGGGCTGGCCGGGCGGCTGCTGACCATAGCCGGGCTGCTGACCGTACCCGGGCTGTTCGCCGTACCCGGGCTGACCCGGCTGCTGGCCATAGCCAGGCTGACCGGGCTGCTGGCCGTAACCGGGCTGACCCGGCTGCTGCCCGTACCCGGGCTGCTCGCCGTAGCCAGGCTGTTCGCCGTAACCAGGCTCGCCGGGCTGCTGCCCGTACTGGCCAGGCTGCCCTGGTTGCCCATAGCCCCCAGGCTGACCGGGCTGCTGGTACGGATCGGGCTGCTGCCCGTATCCGCCCGGCTGCTCCGGATTGTCCTGGGGCCGGTTCTGGTCGTCCTTGTCGTCGCCAGGAGGCGTCGGAGTGCTCACCACGGTCCCTTCGGAGAACGTTGAGAAGGCACTGACCCTACTACGGCCGAATGCCTTTGCCGGTTAGCCGAAACGCCCGGTGATGTAGTCCTCGGTGGCCTTCTCGTTCGGGTTGGAGAAGATCTGCTTGGTCGGGCCCATCTCGATCAGCCGGCCGGGCTTGCCGGTGGCGGCCAGGTTGAAGAAGGCGGTCTGGTCCGAGACCCGGGCCGCCTGCTGCATGTTGTGGGTCACGATCACCACGGTGAACTTGTCCTTGAGCTTCTCGATCAGGTCCTCGATCGCCAGCGTCGAGATCGGGTCCAGGGCCGAGCAGGGCTCGTCCATCAGGATCACCTCGGGCTCGACCGCGATCGCCCGGGCGATGCACAGCCGCTGCTGCTGACCACCCGACAGCCCGGCGCCGGGCTTGTCGAGGCGGTCCTTCACCTCGTTCCAGAGGTTCGCGCCCTTCAGCGACGCCTCCACCACTTCGGTCAGCTTCTTCTTGTCCTTGACACCGTTCAGCTTCAGCCCGGACGCGACGTTGTCGAAGATCGACATGGTCGGGAACGGGTTCGGCCGCTGGAACACCATCCCGACCACCCGGCGGACCGCGACCGGGTCGATCCCGCTGGCGTACAGGTCCTGCTGGTCCAGCATCACCTTGCCCTCGACCCGGGCGCCGGGGATCACCTCGTGCATCCGGTTCAGGGTCCGCAGGTAGGTGGACTTGCCGCAACCGGACGGGCCGATGAACGCGGTGACCGAGCGGGGCTCGATCGTCATCGACACATCCTCGACGGCCTTGAAGTCGCCGTAGTAGACGTTGAGGCCGCTGACCTCGATGCGCTTAGCCATATCGACTCAGTACCTCTCGACTATTTGGACTTGATGGTGCTGAACCGCGCGATCACGCGGGCCAGCAGGTTGAGCAGGAGGACCAGCAGGATGAGCGTCAGCGCCGCGGCCCACACCCGGTCCGCCGCCGGCTGCAACGCCAACTCGGTGCGGTCCTGGTTGATCATCGTCGGCAGTGCGCCCATGAACCCGTCGAACGGATTCGTGTTGATGTTCTTGGAGTAGCCGACCAGGATCAGCAGCGGCGCGGTCTCACCCATCACCCGGGCCAGGCCGAGCATCACGCCGGTGATGATGCCGCCGAACGCGGTCGGCACCACCACCTTGAGGATCGTCTTCCACTTCGGCACCCCGAGCGCGTACGACGCCTCGCGCAGCTCGTCCGGGACCAGCTTCAGCATCTCCTCGGTGGAGCGCAGCACCACCGGCAGCATCAGCAGCACCAGCGACAGCGAGACCGCGAATCCGACCCGGTTGAAGCCGAACACGGTGATCCAGACCGCGTAGATGAACAGCGCGGCGACGATCGACGGCACCCCGGTGAGGATGTCGATCATGAAGCTGACCACCCGGGCGGCCTTGGTGCCCTTGCCGTACTCGACCAGGTAGACCGCGCCCATGATGGCGATCGGGACCGCGATCGCGGCGCAGATCAGCGACATGATCAGGGTGCCGATGATCGCGTGGTACGCGCCGCCGCCGACCCGGCGTACGGTGATGCCGCGCTGGGACTGGCTCCACCAGTTCGGGTCCAGCAGCAGGTGGTAGCCCTTGGAGACAACGGTCCACAGGATCCACAGCAGCGGTACCAGCGCGACCAGGAAGCACAGCACGATCAGCACGGTGGCCAGCGTGTTCCTGAACGCCCGGGCGCCCGACTTGCCGGTCAGATCCAGCGCCTGCCCGTCGTACGCCGGCTTGTTCGCGGCGAGGGTCGTCACGATGCGGCTCCTTGCGTCTCGGCGGGGTTGGTGCCGGCCCGGCGGTTGCGGCGCGGCCGCTTACCGCCCGGGCCGCTGCGCGCCACGATCAGGCGGGCGGCGGAGTTGACCAGGAAGGTCACCACGAACAGCACCAGGCCGGCCGCGATGTAGGCGCCGGTCTTCTCCGGGGAGTCGAACTCCGCGGCGTTGTTGGCGATCTTGGAGGCGAACGTCTCGCCGCCGGCGAAGATGGAGGAGTTCCACGGGTCGTTGCCGTTCGGCACCGACAGGATGATCAGTACCGCGACGGTCTCGCCGAGCGCCCGGCCGAGGCCGAGCATCGAGGCGCTGACCACGCCGGAGCGGCCGTAGGGCAGCACCGCCATCCGGATCATCTCCCAGCGGGTCGCGCCGAGGGCGAGCGCGCCTTCGCGGTGGGTGATCGGGGTCTGGGCGAAGATCTCGCGGCTGATCGCGGTGACCACCGGCAGGATCATGATCGCCAGCACCACCGAGGCGGTGAACACGACGCCGAGGTTGTCGGTGGCCGGCTTCTCGAACAGCGGCAGCCAGCCGAGCGCGGAGCTCAGGCCGTCGATCACCGGGCGCAGGATCGGCGCGAAGAAGATGATCGCCCACAGGCCGTAGATGATCGAGGGCACCGCGGCGAGCAGGTCGATCGCGTGCGAGACCGGCGCGGCCAGCCGCTTGGGTGAGTAGTAGGTGGTGAACAGCGCGACGCCGACGGCGATCGGGACCGCGATCACCATCGCGATGATCGAGCTGATCAAGGTGGTGTAGAACAGCGCCGCGATGCCGAACCGCGGAGTCTCACCGCCTGGCTCCCAGACCCGGGAGAAGAGGAAGCTGGTGTGGTTGTCGGCCAGCGCCGGAATCGCCAGCGCGAGCAGGAAGATGCCGACGAACGCGACGATGACGACCACCAGGCCGCCGGAACCGTGGGCGAGGCCGGAGAACAACCGGTCGCCGAGATGCCCGACCGGGCCCAGGTCGAGCTTCTTCCCGGGGGTGTGGTCGGCCGGCCGGTCGGGCGGGGCCGTGCCGTCTGTACTACTCATCGATGCTGCTCCAAGCGCCTGGTCGATGCGGGGGATCGAGCTGGCGAGCCGAAGCCCCGGCCGTCCGAGGTGACGAACGACCGGGGCTCACAGCTTGCCGTACTCCGAAGGTCCGGCTGGGTCAGCTGATCGCCTGGATGGCGGCGTCGACCTTGGTCCGGGTCTCCTCCGGCAGCGGCGCGTACTTCAGCTCGGTCAGCGAGGCCTGGCCGTCGGCGCTGGCGAAGTACGTCAGGAAGCTCTTCACCAGTGCGGTCTTCTCGGCCGGGAGGCCCTTGCTGCAGGCGATCTCGTAGGTGACCAGGATGATCGGGTAGGCACCCGGGGCCTTGGTCGCGTAGTCCAGCTTCAGCGCCAGGTCGGAGCCGGTGCCGGCCGGCTTGGCAGCCGCCAGCGCCTTGCCCGCGGACTCGGCCGACAGCTCGACCGGGCCGGAGCCCGTCTCGACCTGTGCGACGCCGAGCTTGTTGTCGACCGCGTAGCTCCACTCGACGTAGGTGATCGAGTTCTTGGTGCTCTTCACGCCTTCAGCGACACCGGCGGACTTCTCCTTGCCGGCGCCCGTGCCGGTCCACTTCTTGGCCGGCTTGCCGGTCCACGCGCCGCCACCGGCCGCGGCCAGGTACTTGGTGAAGTTCTCGGTGGTGCCGGACTCGTCCGAGCGGAAGAAGACGGCGATCGCGGCGGTCGGCAGCTTGGCGCCCGGGTTCAGGGCGGCGATGGCCGGGTCGTTCCAGGTCTTGATGGTGCCCTGGAAGATCTTGGCGGCGGTCGGGCCGTCGACGATCAGCTTGTCCAGGCCGTCCACGTTGTAGGCGACCGCGACCGGGCCGATCACCATCGGCAGGTTCAGCGCGGGGCTGCCCTGGCAGCGCTTGGTCGCGGCGGCCGCCTCGGTCTCACCGCCGTCGGTGGCCTCGGTCTTCAGGGCGGAGTCCGAACCGGCGAAGTCGACCTGGCTCGCGTTGAACTGCTTGATGCCCGCGCCGGAACCGGTCGGGTTGTAGTTCACCGTGACGTCGGCGCACTTCTCGTTGTACTTGGCGATGACTTCTTCGATGGCGTTCTTCTGCGCCGAGGATCCCTCGGCGTTCAGGGTGCCCTTGGGGCAGTCGCCGCCGGCGGGCGACGAGCTGGTGCCACCGGGGTTCGAGGTCCCGGACGGCTCCGGGTCGGAGCCACAGGCGCTGAGAGCGAGGACGCCGAGGGATGCCACGGCGACGGTGCCGACGCGGAGCAGGCGATTGACGGACACGAGAGTGTTGCCCTTCTGCGGGATTCAGACTTCTTGAACTTCCACAGACGGTAGGGAGACCAGATGACCGGGTGGCCCGTGCAGGATGAACGAGCGGTGAACGGTTCCGGTAGCAATCGCGACGCCTGGCGTGCCGCCAGGAGACCAGCAGATGAACTGAGTTAAGGACCGTGACCCAGAGTGACCAAAACGCCTATTGGGTCACGGTCCGATACCAGTGTCCTGCCCACCAGTTCCTTGACCGAGCTGTACTGCCGTTCGAGGATGACCCGGTTCGCCGCCGTGGTGGCCGATGATCTTCTCCGCATGGTCCGCCACCGGGGTCTACCGCACGGTGAGTTTGAAAGCCCTGCTGCCGGTCGCGACGAGCGGTAGTCCGTTGTAGGTCATCTGGGGCACCGCCACCCGCCAGTACCGAGTGGTGCCCTTGCCTGCTGCCTTGACGTTCAAAGTGCCCTTGCCTTTGGACAGCGGGATATACGCCGCGTGGTGCCAGACCTTCCCGTCGTACCACTGCAGGCTGGCTTTCACCGTTGCCGCGGGGTTGATCTCCACGGTCGTCTTGAGTGCCTGCCCGACCTGAGCGTTGAGCGTGTTGAACCCGGCCACCCGGAAGAACGTCTGAGTGGCGGAGTACCGCGCGGTGGTCGAGACGGGCGAGGTCACCGTCCAGTGCGGGTCGCGGAAGTACTTCCAGGTCGGCATGTACAGCCGGTACTGCTGGCTGCCGAAGACGTTCGCGTAGTTGAGGTAGCCGCTGCTCTTGCCGGTGAACCGGCCGGCGTAGGCCCAGGGCTTGCTCGCGTTGGCCCGGGACTGCAACGTCATGACCACACTGATGTCTCCGACGCCGCAGTCCAGCGACGGCGCGATACATCTCGGCCCGGCGACGCCCTGGATCGGCATACCGCGTCCGAAGTCGTTGGTGGCCGGCACTCCGAGGGTCAGCGCCGTGGTGGCGAAGGTGACCGTGCGGTCGGAGGTGACCGCACCCCATTCGTTGCGAGCCGTGACGTCGGCCGGGAAGGGGCGGGGACGCGGCGGCACGATCGCGGTGGTGGTGCCCAACGGCTTCAGGAACTCCTCGGCCTTGGGCGCCCCGGAGTTCCACCAGATCGCCGGGCCGACCTTCGCCTCGGTCCACGGCCGGTCGAGCGGGTCATCGGGAGTCTCGTCCGCCGGTACTGCGGGCTGCGTCCAGGTCAGCCGCAGCGACTGGTCGGCCAGCGGAGTCGCGTCGGTGAGCACCGGCACCGGCGGCCGGTCGGCGTCGAAGCGCGGCGACTCGGTCCGCGTGCTCTCGACTCCCGCGGCGTCGACGGTGGTGACGACGATCCGGGTGATCCAGCTGCTGGAGAAGTAGCGGGTGGGCAGCAACTTCTCGTTCGTCCCACCGACGACCGTTCTGGACAGCAGGCTCGGCTGCGTGGACCCGTCGTGCCACAGATAGATGCGGTTCGCCTCCCCGCCGTCGGTCCAGCTGACCCGAATCTGCTCCGCCGTCGAAGCCCAGCCGATCTGCAGGTCCGTCGGGGCATCCGGAGCAGCAGCCTGCGCCGGCAATTGAGTACAGGCCAGCAGGGCGACAGCGGTCGCGCCAATCAGCGTCTTGCGCAGCATGTGATTCCTTTGAAGTCAGCGAACGGTGAGCTTGAAGGCCTTGCTGGGCGTGACCACGATCGGCAGGCCGTTCATGGTCATCTTGGGGACGACCACCCGCCAGTACCGCGTGGTGCCACGTCCCGCTGCCTTGAAGCTGAAGGTGCCCTTGCCCTTGGTGAGCTGGATGTAGCTCGAGTGGTGCCAGACCTTGCCGTCGTACCACTGCAGGTCGGCCTTCACCGTGCCGGCGGGCTGGACGTCGACGGTCGTCTTGACCAGTTGGCCGACGCCCGCGGTGAGGACGTTGAAGCCGGCCACGCGGTAGTAGGCCTGGGTGGGGATGAACCGGGGAGTGGTGGACACCTGTCCGGAAACCCACCACTCGTCGGAGAACCGGTAGGACCAGGAGGGCACGTAGAAGCGGTACTCCCGGCCGCCGATCGCCGTACCGCTGGTTTCGAACCCCACGTTGTACTTCTCGGTGTCGGCGTAGGCGGTGAACCGGCCCGCGTACTCCCAGGGCTTGGCTTGGCCGGCCCGGGTCTGCATTGTCACTGGGATGCCGGAGCCCTGCCACAGCGAGCAGCCGGAGCTGCTCAGGCAGCCATCCGCACCTGCCTGGCCGACGATTGTCATCGGCCGGCCGTACTGCGTGAAGGCGGGGACCTTGCGGAGCAGCACCTTCATCTCGGCCGCGACGATGCGCATCGACCTGACCGTGCCCCACTCGTTCTGCAGGTGGACGAACGCGGGGTACGGATGCGGACGCGGCGGAATCACCCCGGTACTGACGCCGGCCGGCTGCGGGAAGAGTTCTTCGGGGCCGTCATCGAACGTCATCCCGAGCTTCAGCGAGATCTTCTCCGGACCGGGAGTGAGATCGAGCGGGTCGTTCGGGGTCGAGTCGGCGACCGTGGTGCGCTTCCAGGTCAGCCGCAGTGAACCGTCCGCCAGCGGGGTCGCCGCGGTGACGGTCGGCACGCCGAGCACGTTGGTGTCGAACCACGGCGACACGGCCGCGGTGCTCTGCGCCCCGGCCGCATCGATCGAAACGACTCTGATCCGGGCGACCTTGTTGAGCGCCGCCTGACCACCGATCACCTCGTTCGGCAGGCTCGCCTTGCGCGTTGCCCAGGCGGCCGTGGTGCCGTCCTTGTACTCGATCGACAGGCTGTTCGCCTCGCCGCCGTCGGTCCAGGTGGTCTTCACCAGACCTGCGGCAGCATCGCTCCAACTGACCTGCACCTCGCTGGGCGCGGCCGGCGCCGCGGCCCAAGCCGGCACCTGTACTCCGGCGCCGAACAGCCCCGCTACCGCAACAACAGCAATCACTCTACGCATCTCAACGCACCGCCAGTTTGAAGGAGCGACTCGGGGTCGCCAGGATCGGAAGGCCGTTCATGGTCATCTTCGGGACGGTCACCCGCCAGTACCGCGTGGTGCCGCGTCCAGCCGCTTTGAAGCTGAAGGTGCCCTTGCCCTTGGTGAGCTGGATGTAGGTCGAGTGGTGCCAGACCTTGCCGTCGTACCACTGGAGGCTGGCCTTGACGCTGCCTGCCGGGAGGACGCTGACGGTGGTCTTGACGACCTGGCCGACCTTCGCGGTGGCGGTGTTGAAGCCGACGACAGCGAACTTGGCCTGCGCAGCGGAGTACCGGGCCGAGGTGGAGATCGGCGGGGCCACCAAGAACTCACTGCTGCTGTAACTCCAGGCCGGTACGAACAGACGGTACTGCCGTCCGCCGTACACGCCGAGGTTGCCCGCGAAGTCGGGCCCTCCACCGCCGTACGTGCCGATCGTCGCCCAGGGCTTCGTCGAGTCAGCGCGGGCCTGCAGGTAGACCGGGCCGTAGCCGCACCTGATCCCGAAGCATTCCGGCGAGCCGACACCCGCAGTGAACGGGATAGTGCTCAAGTACTGGCCAACGGCCGGCAGTGCGAACGAAGTGGTCAACGTGGTGACCCGGGCGGTCGACTGGTACTGGGCGACAGTCGTGCCCCACTCGTTCTGGCTGCGAAGGGCCACGCGGTACGGCCGGGGTCGCGGCGGGATGGTCGTCGACTTGGCCTCCGTCGGCACCGGGAACTGTTCGGCCGAGCCGGACGGTGGCTCGATCGTCGGTACCACCTGCTCGTCTGCCGAAGTCCGGTCGAGCGGGTCGTGGGGCATCGTGTCCTGAGGGGCCTGCTCGCGGATCCAGGTCAACCGGACGGAGCCGTCCGCCAGCGCCGCCGCCGTGAAGAGACTCGCCGCCGCAGGCCGGTTGGTGTCGAATCAGGGCGAGACGGCCGCGGCGCTCTCGACTCCGGCCTCGTCGCGGGTGACCACCACGATCCGGGCGACCCGGTTGGCGTACACCGAGGTACTGCGCACGCTGAGCTCGTTGGCCTCGCCGGGTTTCGTTGTGGCCAGCAGCACCAGCGCATCGGCGTCCTGGTACTCGACCCTGACCTTGTTCGCCTCGCCGCCATCGGTCCAGCTCAGCTTGAGCCGTCCGTTGGCCGCGTCGGTCCAGCTGATCTGCAGGTCTGTCGGCGCCTCGGGTCCGGAGGCCGCCCAGGCGGGAAGTTGCGCGCCGCCGAGCAGGATCAGGGCAGCCGTACCGGCAGCGATTGTCTTGCGCATGGAGAGATCCCCCAGGAGAGGTAAGCCTGGCGCATCAGCCCCCCGGCGCCGCCAGTACGTCGGAGTGCAACCTAGCGCAGGCGGCACGCAGTACTGAAGACAGATTGCAGCTTGTTGCAATCGGTCAGCTGGAGAAGTCCTCCGGCGCGACACCGTCGAGGAACGCGCGGAAGCGCTCCAGCTCGGCCTGCTCCTCCTCTGGGGTGGCCACGCCGGCCTCCTGGAGCACCTGCTCGGTGCAGCGGATCGGCGTACCGAGGCGGACCGCGAGGGCGACCGAGTCGCTCGGCCGGGCCGAGACGCGGGCGCCGTTGCCGAGGACCAACTCGGCGTAGAAGACCGCGTCGCGCAACTCGACGATCTCGACCGCTTCGATGGTCACGCCGAAGGCCTCGATCAGGTCGCGCATCAGGTCGTGGGTGAGCGGCCGGGACGGGCGCAGGCCCTGCTCCTCGTAGGCGATCGCGGTCGCCTCGACCGAGCCGATCGAGATCGGCAGGTACCGGTAGCCCTCGGTCTCGCGCAGCATCATCACCGGCGCCCGGTTGGGCGACTCCATCCGGATTCCGATCAGAGTGAGCTCTCGCATCGTCGTCATCGCCCCGACCTCTCCGTGAGCCGGCGCCCGGTGGGACGCCTCGGTAGGAACATACCCGCCCTGACCGGCGTCATCCGGCCCGGCCCACGGCTGTTTCAGGAACGTCGAACAGATTGTGTCGGGTCTGTGCGTGTCGCAGTGTGTTCAGAGGCGGTCACCAGAGGTGATCGCCAGCAGGGCGAGTGGTGACCCGCGGCACGCTCCGGCCGCGGGCCGCATCCCGAAAGGTCGGGGGACCGTAGCGATGGAACTGGAATGTAGACAAGTGACGGTGCTGATCGTGGCGCCGAACCAGGTGGTCCGGGCCGGTATCCGGACGCTGGTGGACGACCAGGTGCGGATCGAGGTGGCCGGTGCGGTCGCCGGGTACGCCGACGCTGCCGCGGCGATCCGGCGCGGCCGGCCCGAAGTACTGCTGGTGGACACCTCACTCGGAAATGGGATCGTCGACCTGGTCCGGGTCCGGGACTCCGTCGGGCCCCGGTCGGTCAGCGTGGTCGCGCTCGTCACCGGCGAGGTGCCGAAGGTGAGCAAACTTCGCGAGTACGTCGCTGCCGGGGTGGACGGAATCGTCTCCACCGCGGAGGACATCGGGGCGAGCCTGGTGGCGATCCGGACCGGCCAGGCGCCCGGCGGCTGGATCAGCCCGACGCTGGGCGCCGAGATCCTCCGGTACGAGCCGCCGACCCTGCGGCCGGCGCTGATCGAGGAGACGCCGGTACCGCGGGTGTCGCTGGATCAGGTCACGCCGAGCGAGTACGCAGTACTGCGTCTGGTGGCCGACGGCCACACCGATCGCGAGATCGCCACCCGGTTGCAGCGCAGCGAACGGGTGGTCAAGTTCCACGTCTCGAACCTGCTCGCCAAGCTGCAGGCGCGCAACCGGGCCCACGTGGTCAAGCTGGCCGTTCGGACAGGGTTGTTGCCGATGGCCTGTGCTTGCGGACAGGGAACGGTTGTCCGAACGACACGGGTCACCCGCTGAGCGGGCGGATTGACTACTGGTATGGCCGTCGGTGGCGGTCAGTGAATCCGACCCAGGGAGTGGGAATGCGCGTAATCACGAGGATCGCCGGGGGAATCGTCGCGACCATGGCGATGGGGGTGACCGGCGGCATGATGGCCAGCGCGGTCGACCGCGGCGACGGCCAGGTCGCCTGCAACTCCGGTGAGATCTGCTTCAGCGAGGACTCGAACGGCGGCGGCGGGCAGCGGCACTTCTACTACGGCTCGCTGGCGCACGCGAACGAAGGCAACTTCTCCGGTGGCCGGACGCTGCCGTTCTGGCACAACGCCAGCGCGATCAAGAACCGCGACACGGTCAGCAACGTCTGCGTGACCGAGTCCGGCGACATCGTCAACGACAGCTGGCAGTTCCCGGCCCGGTCCGGGTCGTGGTCGAACTTCGCCAACGACCTGAACGACGAGAACAACAAGCACGAGCGCCGCAACTGCTGACGCCTCCAGTGGGGACGGGGGTGATTCCCCGTCCCCACTGGGCGCCGACGGTTCCGGCATCTCTCGAAAGGACGGCCATGCGTGCAGTTGCGGTGATGATCGGTGCGGTGGTGCTGGCGGTGACCGCCGGTTGCGGTGCGGATCCCGTCCCACGGTCCGCCGAACTGCCCGCGTTGCCGGCCGGCGCTAAACCGTTCGACCTGTACCGGCACGCTGATGTGACGGTGATCGAGCGGGCCGATCTCAAGCTCTTCCTCGACTGCCTCGCCGACCACGGCTACCCGCAGGAGCGCGAGCTCAGCTCCGGTCCCGGGGTGGCGGCGAGCGCTTTGTTGCGTCCGGCAATCAGTCCGCGGACGGAGGCGGCCGCTCGCCGGTACGGCTTCGGCGCGGCGGAGGCAGCGCGGCCGGCCCTGATCACCCGCAAGGAGCCGGCCTTCCAGGAGACTGCTGCCCGCTGCGAGTCCGCCGCGCGGGCGCCGCTCGGCGATTCGCGCGAGGTGAGCGCGCTGCGCAGCCGGTACGCCGATCTCGGCAACGCGATGGTGCAGACCCGGGCGAAGCGGTCCCAGGAGATGGTCGTTGCTTATAGCAATAAGATCACCAGCTGCCTGGTGGGAGCCGGCTACCGGCTGAAGTCCGGCGACAAGTTCAACCCGCGCGGGGATCTGGCGCAGTACGGGATCAAGGCGGGGGTGCACGTCGCGGTTGCGCCGGCGCGAACTGTGCGACCGGCCGGGTTGCCCGCTGACGCCGAGTTCCAGCCCGCAGTACCGGCTCGGGAGTACCGGCCGAGCAAGGCCGAGGTGGCTTTCGCGCTGGCCTTCGTCCGGTGCGGGACGTCGACGGGCCTGTTCGCGGCGCTCGATCAGGCCGAGATCCCGATGCAGCAGGAGATCGTCGAGCGGCATGTGAGTGAGTTCAGCGGGCTGAATCCCCGGATCGAGGCGCTGGCGGCGAAGGCTGCCGACGTACTCAGGGCGCCCTGAAGCGTTCGTAGACCAGCCGGCCGCCTTCGAGTTGGTGGGCGACCAGGAAAGCGCCGGGGGAGAACTTGCCGACCTTCAGGCCGAGTGCCTTCGACAGCGCGGGCAGTACCGGGCGGTGCGAGCAGACCACGGTGATCCTGCCGGGCTTCCAGGAGTGCTCGGCCATCCCGTCGAGCGCTGACGGATCGGCCTCGTAGCCGCGCTCCGAGATCTCGGGGTGCACGTGGATCTGGCGGCCGAGCTCGGCCGCGTACGGGCTGATCGTGGCCAGGCAGCGCTCGGCGTCGCTGCTACGGATGCGGTCGACGCCGACAGCGGCCAGTACTTCGACCAGCCGCTCGGCCGTGACCTGGCCGGTCTCGGTCAGTGGCCGTTTGGTGTCCTTGCCGTCCCAGTCCTTGCGCTTGACGGCCTGGGCGTGCCGGACCAGTACCAGCGTCGAGACGACCGGGGTGACGTCGTTCAGCGCGTCCAGGATCTCGACGTCACGGGGGTAGCTGAGCCGGCGCCGGGCCTTGTCGACCGGCAGCCACTCCAGCTTGTCGACCTCGTCGTTGGGCACGAACTCCTGCTCGGGACCGGTCAGCTGGGCCGACCAGTAGTGCACCATCTTCGGCACCACGCTGCCGTTCTTGCGGACGTCGTACCGCTGGATGCCGAGCGGGGGACCGAGCAGGACCTGCTGCCCGGTCTCCTCCTCGATCTCCCGTCGAGCGGCCGACAGCACGTGCTCGTGCGCGGTCAGCTTGCCTTTGGGCAGGGACCAGTCGTCGTACCGGGGACGGTGCACCAGCAGGATCCGCCGGCCGTCGCGGCCGTCCCGCCAGACCACACCACCCGCGGCGATCACGGTCGCCGGGTTGCTCACAGTGTCAACCTTAGGTAATCGGATCCGTCTGCCGACGGCGGCCACGCGTGGAGATCAGCCGCTCTTGCAGATCCCGCAGCGGTTCGCCGTCCTCATCGGTCAGCCGCGCCTGCCAGGTGTCGTCGGCCTGCAGCCACCAGGACCCGGTCCGCTCGTCGAACCCGAGGTCGAACAGGTCGCACAGCTCGGTGACGTGGTCCTGCTCCTTCAGCTGGACCAGTACCTCCACCCGGCGGTCCAGGTTGCGGTGCATCAGGTCGGCCGAGCCGATCCACACCTCCGGCTCACCGCCGTTCTCGAACCAGAACACCCTGCTGTGCTCCAGGAAGCGTCCCAGCACGCTGCGGACCCGGATGTTCTCCGACAGCCCGGGCACCCCCGGCCGGATCGTGCAGATGCCGCGGATCCACAGGTCGACCGGTACGCCGGCCTGCGACGCGCGGTACAGCGCATCGGACAGGGCCTCGTCGACCAGGCTGTTCACCTTGATCCGGACCCGGGCCGGGCGGCCGGCCAGGTGGTGCTGCACCTCGCGCTCGATGCGGTCGAGCAGCCCACGGCGTACCGACTGGGGCGCGACCAGGATCCGCCGGTAGCCGCTGGAGCGGGCGAACCCGGATAGGTGGTTGAACAGGTGCGCGACGTCCTCGGTGACCACCTTGTCGCTGGTGAGCAGGCCGAGGTCCTCGTACAGGCGGGCCGTCTTCGGGTGGTAGTTGCCGGTGCCGATGTGCACGTAGCGGCGGAGGCCGTCCGGCTCCTCGCGGACCACCATGGACAGCTTGCAGTGCGTCTTGAGCCCGATCACGCCGTACACGACGTGGCAGCCGGCGTGCTCGAGCTGCCGGGCCCACTTGATGTTGGCCTGCTCGTCGAAGCGCGCCTGGATCTCCACCAGCACCAGTACCTGCTTGCCGGCCTCGGCGGCGTCGATCAGCGCGTCCACGATCGGTGAGTCGCCACTGGTCCGGTACAGCGTCTGCTTGATCGCCAGCACGTGCGGATCGGCAGCGGCCTGCTCGATGAACCGCTGCACGCTGGTCGAGAACGAGTCGTACGGGTGGTGCACCAACACGTCGCGCTGCTTGAGCGCGTGGAACATGTCGGCCGGGTTGGAGGTCTCCACCTCGGCCAGGTGCGGGTGGGTGGACGGGACGAAGGCCGGGTACTTCAGCTCGGCCCGGTCCAGCGCGGCGATGGTGAACAGGCCGCGCAGGTCCAGCGGGCCGGGTAGCTCGAACACCTCGGCCTCGGTGACGCCCAGCTCCGAGATCAGCAGGTCGCGGACCTTCGGGTCGATCGACTCCTCCACCTCGAGCCGGACCGGCGGGCCGAACTTGCGCCGCAGCAGTTCTTTCTCGAGCGCGGCGAGCAGGTTCTCCGCGTCGTCCTCCTCGACCTCCAGGTCCTCGTTGCGGGTGACCCGGAAGGTGTGGTGCTGGGTCACCTCCATCCCGGGGAAGAGCTGGCCCAGGTGCGCGGCGATGACGTCCTCGAGCGGGACGAACTTGCCGTCGGCCACCGTGACGAACCGCTGCAGCAGCGGCGGCACCTTGACCCGGGCGAAGTGCTCACCGCCGGTGTCGGGGTTGCGGACCACGACGGCCAGGTTGAGCGACAGGCCGGAGATGTAGGGGAACGGGTGCGACGGGTCGACGGCCAGCGGGGTCAGTACGGGGAAGACGCGGTCCCGGAAGAACCGGGTCATCGTCTCCCGCTCCTCGCTGCTCAGCTCGTCCCAGCGGAGGATGTCGATGCCCTCCTCGACCAGCGCGGGCAGCACCACCTTGCGCCAGGTCTCGGCCTGCCGGTCCATCAGCTCGCGGCTGCGGTTCAGGCTCCGGTCGAGCACCTCCCGCGGCAGCAGCCCACTGGCGGCCCGTACTGCGACGCCGGCGGCGATCCGCCGCTTCAGCCCCGCGATCCGGACCATGTAGAACTCGTCCAGGTTGCTGGCGAAGATGGCCAGGAACTTGGCCCGCTCGAGCAGCGGCACCCGGTCGCTCTCGGCCAGTTCGAGCACCCGCTGGTTGAACGCCAGCCAGCTCAGCTCGCGGTCCGAGAACCGGTCCTTCGGGAGGTCGCCGGCCTCCGCGATGTCGTACGGGGGTTCTACGTCATATTCCCGGTTGTGCGACGCCAACAAGTCTCCAGCCACGTTGACCAGCATCCCATCCCCGGGTGAACAGCAGGTGGCCTAGGCGGCATGGCGGCCCTTCTTGCTAGCGTCACTCCTTGTGAACCGACGAGTGGACACGTTGCTGCGGACTGCCCTTGAGACTGTGCAGGGCAACGCCCTGAGGCCGGTGACGGTGCTGCCCCTCGCGGTCCGGCGGCGGCTGGCAGGCGCCCCGATCCAGATCGACGGCAACGTCCTGGACCCGGAACTGCAGTTGCTGATGCGGATCGAAGGACTCTTGCCGAACGCAACGAAGCAGTCGGTCGCGTCCGCCCGCGGGAACCTGCTGACGCTGTCCAAGCTGGTCGCCGGCCCCCGCCGCGAACTACTGCGAGTGACCGAACTCACGGTCCGTGGCGCCGACGGCCAACTCGGCGCGCGCCTCTACGTCCCCCGCAGCGCCCCGTCCTCAGGCGGCGGCCTGCTGGTCTTCTTCCACGGCGGCGGCTGGGTCGCAGGCGACCTGGACACCCACGACGCCTACTGCCGCGTCCTGGCCGACGACGCCGGCATTCGCGTCCTCTCCGTCGACTACCGCCTGGCCCCCGAGGCCGAGGCCCCCGTAGCCGCCGAAGACGCCATCGCAGCCTTCAACTGGGCCCTCGAACACGCCGAAGACCTAGGCGCCGACCCGGCTTACGTAGGAGTAGGCGGCGACTCCGCCGGCGGCAACCTGGCCGCCGTAGTAGCCCAGCAATGCGCCCTCCGAGGCTTCGCCCCACCCGCCCACCAGACGCTGATCTACCCCGCCCTGGACCTGGTAGGCCGCCGCCCCAGCCGAGACCTCTTCGCCGAAGGCTTCTTCCTCACCGAAGAAGACATCCTCTGGTACCGAGCCCACTACACCCCGGACCCCGAGATCCGCCCCAGCCCCCTGGTCTCCCCGCTCCTAGCCGAAGACCTCACCGGCCTCGCCCCCGCCCACATCGTCACCGCAGGCTTCGACCCCCTCCGAGACGAAGGCAACGAATACGCCACCCGCCTCGCTTCAGCCGGCGTCCCCGTGACCCACGTCTGCGAACCGGCCATGGTCCACGGCTTCGCCAACATCCTCGCCCTCCCCGGCGAAACCCAAGCCGCCCAGTCCCGGCTAACCGCTGCCATCCGCAAGGCGCTCAACCCTGCGGGCTGACTTCAGGTCGGTTTCGGCTAGGCCTACCGCCCCGGCTCAACCAGAACCGGCACAGCTTCCCGCACCTGCAACGCAGTAGCAGGCCCGGTAATCGGCACCGTCCCATCCACGTACTGCCACCCCGTACCGGCCACATTGAACCGAGCGCCGTAGTTGGTGGTGAGGGTCAAACTCACCCCACCCTTCTTCATGTACTTGTGCGTGATGTCCTTCGCCGGATACGGCCGCCCCGGCGTGCTCGTGGTGACAGACACCCCGTCGCCAAAGTCCCACGTATAACTCAACGGCGTCGCCTCAACCACCACAGGAAACCCCAACAGAGTCACGGTAGTCATCGACACCCGACTCTGATCCGTATAAACAATCGTCTCCAGATTCACCAAGGTCCGCACAGTCGGCTGCACCTTCACACCCAACCGCGGAAACACCACATCCTTGACCTCACTCAACACCTGATCCCAGCTGACATCCTCAGGCCGAGGAATCCGAACCGCCACCGCCATACTCGGCGTAGCCACCGGCAAGTTGGGCTGCTCCACGGGCCGATCATCCTCAATAGCCGGCAGACACCTAGTCAGCCCAGGAGTATTCCCACCGGGGTGACCACAAATGCCGATATTCAGGCGAAATGGCACTTGTGCTTTGTGTTGAGTCGAAGGGCGAACGGTTGATCTCGAGGTCGAGTTCACCCCGTTGCTATTGGTGTACGTCGCCTTCTTATGTTTCGGTTTGGTTTCCTGGCGACTGGCCTGCTCTTGTGTGAGGGTCACCTGAGACCCAGCTTTCACCAATGTCATAGTGCCTTTAGGTTTCTTTGGCTTCGGACTGGGTTTATCCAGCCATACAGCCGAAGAGCCTGAGGTGGCGTGTGCAGCTTCTCCGCATGGGTTTGCGAAAGTAAACATGAAACATGCCGCTGCTAACAGAACAGATGCTGTCCGGAGGGGATTGGCGCTCACTGGTCGACCTGTATTTCATACATCACCCAGTTCCCTTTGGCTGGCGCCAAGGTGAACTGCCAGGTTTCCGTGTGTGCCTGCTTCGGAACGGGCGATGCGCTTGGAGTCGGGCGCTCGATGTAGTTGCCAGATCGGACCGTCATAGAGCCGCCGAGTCGACCAGAGTCACCACGGAAAAGTTCTTTGACATCGATCAAATGATCCGTGTAGTCACCGGACAGGCCACCGTTCCGGGCGTTCGTCTTAAGCAGATAGTCGGCAGTTCCTTGACAACCGACGCATCCCTTGTCGCTCGCCGCGAGCAGCGGATGGGTGTCCCCTGTCGCGTAGGTGAAATTCAGCAAGTCTATGTAGTGCTTGAGAAAATCTTCTGCGGCCGACAATCCCAGGCCATCTGCTGTAGAGGGGCGGCCGGGCGGCGCGGTGGGCGTGGTCATCGTGCTGCTTGGGTTGCTCGTCGGGACACTGGTTGCGGGTGTCGACGATGAAGACGGTGGCGCCGTGTTTGGCTGGCCTGCCTTTGGGCTGTCGTTGGTGCAGCCAACCAGTGCGGCAGCGCAGAGGCAGGCCAGGGTCAATGCGGTGGCTTGCCTGTTGCGGGTTGTCACGCTTGTCACCTCTCCGTAGTCGATCTCAATCGTAACCAGCCGTGGGAGCAGCGTCGGATGAGCGGCCCTGTGGGTTTCGAGGCCGGATTTGCGCCACCACGCGAAGACTCTGTGCAACAAGCCCTACGGGTACCGGCCACCGACCGGCGTGCTCGATATCGGTCACCTGAGAGGGCTCACCGACCCTGCTCAACCAAGACTGGCACCGCCTCGCGCACCTGCAACGCAGTCGCGGGTCCAGTAATGGGCACCGTCCCATCGACGTATTGCCATCCGGTGCCAGCAACATTGAAGCGGGCTGCGTAGTTGGTGGTGAGAGTCAAACTCACCCCACCTTTTTTCATGTAGTTGTGTGTGATGTCCATCGCCGGGTAGGGCCGCCCCGGTGTCGTGGTCGTCGCCGACGCACCATCACCAAAATTCCACGTGTAACTCATCGGCATAGCCTCGACGAGCACCGGAAAGCCAAGAACGCTCACGGTCTGCCTGTACACCGTGCTCTCGTCCGTAAAAACGATGGTGTTCTGGTTGACCAGTGTTCGCCCAACCGGCTGCACCTTCACGCTGAGCTTCGGAAACAGAACGTTCTTGCTCTCGGCTAGAACCTGCGCCCACTCCACATCCTGCGGTAGCGGTATCCGGACCGCGACCACCATGCTCGGAGTCGCCTGCGGAGGATTCGGTTGCTCGGCTGGATCTTCTTCCATGGCCGGGAGGCATCTGGTCATCGTGGGAGAGTGCCCACAGATCCCGACGCCGAGACGAAAGTCCTGTGTAGCAACGCTTTTGATCGGTACCCGATTTCGAGGTCTCGTCGGTGACGATGGATACTCAGAGCCCTTAGGTTTGGAGGGCTTCCCATCGCCTGGCAATCCACGACCAGCTTGTTGCCGACTAGTGACAGTCGCTCCCCACGCCTTCAACTCCACCTTCGTCTTAGGCTTCTTCCCCTTACGGGATGGGCTGGGTGGCGGTTTGGTCACTGAGGTCTGCGGTAGGCGAGCTGTCGCAGTGTTGCTTGACTGGCTGAAGGCACTAGCCGCTGACGGTAGTCCGGTGCTGAACAACGCCGCGAGGGTGATGGCGCATACGGCGGTCTTCGTAGCCTTAGTCACCCGAATCATTCCTTGAGTTGCATCTCGAACATCACCCAGTGCCCAGCACTGGATGCGAGCGAGAAGTTCAGCGAACCAGTCCGTCCTTCCTGTGGGACGGGTGAGGCGCCCGGCGTCGCACGCTCCTCATAAGTCCCCGATTTGATGGCAGCGGATCCGGACAGACGGCCCTCGTCGCCGCGAACAATCTCTTTCATGTCCAGCAGCGTGGTCTTGTAGTCGCCCTGCAAGCCGCCATTTCGGCCATTGATCTTGCGAAGGTATGCCGCGAGTGCGTTGCATCCGACGCAACCCTTGTCGCTTTCCGAGAGCAGTGGCTGCCCATCGCCACTGTCGTACGTGTAGTTGATCAGGCTCACGTAATAGCCCACGAAGGCTTCCGCAGAAGCGAGCGTGGCGCCTTCGGCGGTCGCCGGCCTGGATGGAGGTGCCGTCAAGCGCGACGTTGGCGTTGACGTGGTGTCGCTAGGTGACGTCGCTGGCATCGATGACGACGGCGGTGGCGCCGTGTTTGGCTGGCCTGCCTTTGGGCTGTCGTTGGTGCAGCCAACCAGTGCGGCAGCGCAGAGGCAGGCCAGGGTCACGCGATGGCTTGCCTGTTGCGGGTTGTCACGCTTGTCACCTCTCCGTAGTCGATCTCGATCGTAACCGGAGGCGGGAGCGCGGTGGGATGTCACTTCGTGCAGCCTGTGGATAACTGCTTGAGGCCAGGAGCCGCCCGGCTGGGGGAAAATCGCTCGGACGGCTCCTGGTTGCAGGTGAGACGGGCTAGCAAGCGAACTATGACGCGGAGTTACCAGATGAATCCGCTGTGGCACCACTCACAGGCGCGAACTGGACGTCCAGGGACGCGGTGGTGAAGCCGAGATTTGTATACAACCGGTGAGCAGCGGTGTTGGTGCCGTCGACGTAAAGGACCACCGACGACAGCGAGCGATCCTCCTGGAGATGGCGGACGCCCTCGACGGTTAGCGCCTTGCCCAGCCCGCTGCCTTGGTGGTCGGGGGAGACGCCGACGACGTACACCTCGCCAAACGGGGTGTCGCCTTCGTCGTCGTGGATCTTCGTCCAGTGGTAGCCGGCAATTGCGCCGTCGTCCGTCACGGCCAGGAAGAAGCCTTCTGGGTCGAACCACGGCTGCTGCAGCCGATCAGCCAGGTCTGCCTGCGTCCAACCACCCTGCTCCGGGTGGTGGACGAAGGCAGCGGCGTTCACGGCCAGCCAGGCGCTGTCATCCTGTCCCGGTACGAAAGTGCGCACAGTGACCCCCTCCGGCCAGACAGCCGCAGGTACCGGCGCGCTGGCACGACGCAGGAAGTACAGCTCCCGCGTCACCTCCAGCCCAAGTCGTCCAGCGAGCTCGTCCGACCCCGCCAGCCGCCCGTGAGCCCACACACGCAGCCCCGGGCCGCCGTGGTCGAGCAGCATCCGCAGTAGCGCAGTACCGAATCCCTGTCGCCTGTACTGCGGGGCGACAACCAGCTCAGCGGATCCGTCGGGGCCGAGTGCCCCGTACCCCGCCAGCTCGGCCGAGCCTGGTTCGCCGGCGTACGTGAGGAAGTGGGCGTCGCCGGAGTGTTCGCCCTCCAGGTGCAGCAAAGTGTGCTCGGAGAGTGGGTTGACCCCGTCGCTGAGAGCAGCGGAGCGAGCGAGTTCGGTGACGGTGGCGGCGGTGGCCGAGGGCAACGGTGAGGGAACGACTTCGAGGGTCACCTCGATACCGTAAAAGGTCCTGCTCAGTTCATCGTCGAGACCTTGGTCAGCCACGCCGTAGCAGGGTAATTTTCGGGAACCGCGCACCAGCGGTGATCGAAACGACGACGGAGAAGACATGGCCTTCACAGGACGAGACAAGAAGTGGCTGCGGGGACCCCGGGCTGTTGCCCTGGTGGCCGCCGGCGCTGCTGTGGTGCTCGGCTTGGCCACGGGGGGAACCGTGACCCAGGCTGCGCCGGAGAAACCGAAGCCGACGCACACACAGATCCAACTGCTCGCGATCAACGACTTCCACGGAAACCTGGCGCCCAACCCGGCGACCAGCTCCAGCGGCAACGTCAACGGCACCCCAGCCGGCGGAGCGGAGTACCTGGCGGCCAAGCTGCAGGCGCTGCGTGACTCGGCCGACGCGCAGGGTCAGGACACGGCGACTGTCGCCGCGGGTGACCTGATCGGCGCCTCGCCGCTGCTGTCCGCCGCGTTCCACGACGAGCCCACCATCGAGGCGATGAACGAGATGGGGCTGGACGCCACCTCGGTCGGCAACCACGAGTTCGACGAGGGCTACAAGGAACTCCTGCGGATGCAGAAGGGCGGCTGCCTGAACGACGGCGACGGGCAGAACAACCAGAATTCCTGCCCGGACCCGAAGGCGAAGTTCAAGGGCGCCGACTTCGACTACCTGTCGGCCAATGTGTTCTACGAGAACACCAACAAGACCCTGTTCGCGCCGTACACGGTGAAGAAGTTCCGCGGCGGGCAGAAGGTCGCCTTCATCGGGATGACGCTGGAGAACACCCCGAACATCGTCACCAAGTCCGGTGTCGAGGGGCTGTCTTTCAAGGATGAGGTCGAGACCGCCAACGCGCTGGTGCCGAAGCTGAAGAAGGACGGTATCGAGGCGATCGTCGTGCTGCTGCACGAGGGCGGGCTGCCGTCCGACCCGCGGGCGTTCAACAGCTGCCCGGGGATCTCCGGCCCGATCACCGACATCGCCAAGACGCTCGACCCGGCGATCGACGCGATCATCTCCGGTCACACCCACCAGGCGTACAACTGCTCGATCAACGACCCGGCGGGCAAGCCGCGTCTGGTGACGAGTGCCTCGTCGTTCGGCAAGGTCGTCACCGAGGTCCGGTTGAGCATCGACCTGGCCACCAAGGACGTCGACCGGCTGAACACGTTGGCGAACAACCACATCGTCACCCAGGACGTGCCGAAGGACCGCGCGATCACCAAGCTGATCACGAAGTACCAGGGCCTGGTCGCGCCGATCGAGTCCAAGGTGATCGGTCACATCACCACCCCGTCGGTGGTGAAGACGGTGGACGACTCGCAGGAGTCCCCGCTGGGCAACCTGATCGCGGACGCGCAACTGGCCGACCCGTCGACCGTCACCAACGGCAAGACGCCGGTGGTCGCGTTCATGAACCCGGGCGGAATCCGGGCCGACCTCGCGTCGAACGCGGGCGCGGTCACCTTCGGCCAGGCGTTCACGGTGCAGCCGTTCAACAACTTCCTGGTCTCGATGGACATGACCGGGACGCAGATCAAGGCCCTGCTGGAGCAGCAGTTCTCCGGTACCAACCAGGCCGCGAACAAGGTGCTCCAGATCTCGGGCATCACCTACACCTACAACCCGGCCGCGGCGCCGGGCGCCAAGGTGGTGGCGGGTTCGATCAAGATCGCCGGCCAGCCGCTGGTGGACGGTACGACGTACCGGATCGTCACGAACAACTTCCTGTCCGACGGCGGTGACGGCTTCCCGGCCTTCACCACGGCGACCGACAAGTTCTTCGGCGGCCTGGACATCGACGCCTTCGCCACGTACCTCGCAGCGCACGACCCGTACACCCCGGGTCCGACGGACCGGATCAGCATCGGTTCGTAGTCAGTACCGGATCCCGGTACCCGGCCGCCTCCTCGAGAGGCGGTCGGGCGCCGAGATTCAGCCCGCAGGTGAGGCGCGTCGGTTGGCGGCCGGAACCAGCAACCAGCAGCGGCGACGCTCTAGCGGACTCGGCGACAAGTTAGTTGTCTTCGGCAATGGATGAGCGCGGTCAGAAAGCGCCCCGCGCTGGTGAGATCGCGGTTCCGCCGGGATGGTTCAGAGAAGAAACTTCAGCAGTACCAGTGCGAAGGCGATGGCGGTCGAGAGGGCTGCCGTGGCGGAGCCGAGACCTTGGCGGAGTGCGCTCGCGGCGACGGCGAGGGTGAGCGGGATCAGCATCAGCAGGAGCGTGATTCCGGCGGCGTGCACGCCGACGTGGGAGCGGCCGGTCAGAACCAGGCCGAAGATCAGAGCGAAAGTCACACCGAGCCAGGTTGTGGGCTGGATCGGGCCGTCGGTGCGGACGCCGCGGTGTGAAGCACGAGCACCTCGGCGGTGCGAAGTCGGAGCGACGTGCGCCATCGGTCACCTTCCGTGAAAAAGACCGAATACGCACGGTAGCAGCACGAATACGCGCCGGGTCAAGCTCGGAACTCATGCGCCTGGTCCAGTCCGGAACGGCGCAACAGTCAATCCCAGACAGTAATCCGAGGCGGATCGACGCCGAGAGCAGAGCTGGATCAGACGGTTGCGTCGGCGGTTTCGCGGTCCTTCGAAGGCGGGATGACGAAGCGGTAGCCGACGTTGCGGACGGTGCCGATCAGGGCCTCGTGTTCGGGACCGAGTTTGGCGCGCAGGCGGCGTACGTGGACATCGACCGTGCGAGTGCCGCCGAAGTAGTCGTAGCCCCAGACCTCTTGCAGCAGCTGCTCCCGCGTGAACACCCGGCCAGGGTGCTGCGCGAGGAACTTGAACAGCTCGAACTCCTTGTAGGTGAGGTCGAGCGCGCGGCCGTTGAGCTTCGCCGTGTACGAGGCTTCGTCGATCACCACGTCGCCGCTGCGGATTAGCGAGGTGTCGGGATCCTCGTTACGAGCGGCGGCCAAGCGGCCGATCACCAGTCGCAGGCGGGCCTCGATCTCGGCCGGCCCGGCGGTGTCGAGCAGGACGTCATCGGCGCCCCAGTCGGCGTTCACCGCGGTCAAGCCGCCTTCGGTGACGACCAGGAACAGCGGTACGGCGATCCCGGTGGTGCGGATCAGGCGTGCCACACCGCGGACCGTGACCAGGTCACGGCGGGCGTCCAGCAGGACCGCGTCAGCGTCGGGGGCGTCTACCAGAGCGGCGACCTCGGAGGGCAGGATCCTGATCTGGTGTGGCAGCAGGGCGAGCGACGGCAGGACCTCGGTGGAGGCCTGTAGCGCATTCGTCAGCAGAAGCAACGTGCTCACGCTGTCTCCTTGTGCGGGTAGTCGGCTCCCTGGTGAGAGAACCGGTCCTTTTGCACGTCAGGCCCCAACGGCGTCATTGCCGGGGGCCCGAGACACACTGGATGCAACAGCAAGCTGACATAATAGCCGAAGACTTAACCGATTAGTGAGGCCCCTCCAGATGCCGGAAGTGACCATCAGGTACTTCGCCGCTGCCCGCGCCGCGGCCGGCGAGTCGACGGCAACTGCCCAGGCGGTCTCCGTCAAGGAGCTGGTGGGCACGGTCTCGGCGGGTAAGCCGGAACTGGCCCGCGTGCTCGGGATCTGCACGTTCCTGCTCGACGGCGAGCGGGTAGACCTCGACGCAGGCCTCACCGACGGTGCCCTGGTCGACGCCCTCCCGCCATTCGCCGGCGGCTGATCCGGTACTTCGCGCACGTGGGTCGCGGGCCGAAGCGCAGGCGGTACTAGCTGTTGATGCCCTCCTCGCACAACGGTTTCCTGCGGTGGCCAGGGTCTGCTCGTGGACCCGGAAGCCTCGACGCGGCGAGCGTGCCTACGAAGCGGCGATCGGGCGGGGCCTACCTGCTGACCGCGCCCCTAACACGGCCCTACCGTCGGGCGGGCTGAGCAAGCGCTCGGGACCGCCATCCCCGCCCGGCTGATCGCCGTGGGAACGCTCATGGCTCTGTTGGGACGCTCGGACGCGGCCGGCCCTGCAAAGACCGCTGGTCTTGCTGCCGGGTGACGAAGGCTCGACCGACACCACCTCGGAGGGTGTTCAGGCTGGTTGCCGAACTGAGGGATGCTGGCGCTCCCGCCGAGATCCTTCGAGCGGGTCAGCTCGCGGTCCCAGCACCCCTGTCCTTCCTAACTGAGTGTATTCGCCGGTTGGCGGATGGTGGCGGCGTTATCCACAGCGCAAGAGAGCAGGTGGGGAACCTGTGGGGCGGTAGATTGCGCGGTTGTGGCGATGGAATCGGGGACGTTGCTCACTACGGTGGGGCGCGCGGGGGCTTTGTTCGGGAAGGCTTGGCCGCGGTTGCTGGCTGTGTTTCTGGTAGCGCAGTTGGTGCATCGGGGGCTGCAGTGGGTCGCTGTGCAGGCGGGGGCGCAGGCTGACGCGGCGGGGATTGCGGTGTTGGCGTTGCTGGTGGTGGTTTCGCTGGCGATGTATGTCGCGATGTTCCTCGTACTGCGAGGCGAATTGCCGTTCCACCGTCGGGCCGTGGCGGAGGGCATGCTGGCGCCCGATGGAGTCGAGCCGGGCAAGGAGAGTCGGCCGGTTGACGCGTTGGCGGCGGCGTTGTTGCCGTTCCTGGCGTTCTATGCGGCCTACAAGTTCCTGCAGGCCGAGGCGCTCGACTACGAGTACAAGCTGGCTGTTCACAAGGTCAACGACACCCTGGCGACCGTTCTCAACGGGGGTACGGCGAATGATCAGCCGACGGGGCTTCAGGCGTTGTCGACCTGGCTGTTCATCGGGCTCGGGCTGGCGGCGTACGTGTTGCGGTTCTTCTTCAAGCGCAAGGGCAAGAACACCGGTGGGCCCGTACGCCGGTTGTTCGTCACCTACCTCGAGGCGCTGTGGATCTTCGTGGTCATCTACCAGGCCTCCTCGTTCATCCCGTCGCCGAAGGACTGGCTGAAGGAGCGTCAGGCCGCCGCTTGGGTGCACGACGGGTACCTCTGGCTGCTCGACCATGCGCTCGGCGTCGAGAAGATCCGGGAGATCTGGGACACCGTCACCGGGTTTGTTGCCGCAGGCATCGGTGATCTGTGGAGCGCCGCGGTGCTGCCGTTGATGTGGATCACGATGACCGCGGTGATCTACGGCCGGGCCGTGCACAAGGCGGACAAGCCGGAGCGGCGCTGGCGGTTCGACCGGATCACCCATCGGTGGCAGCAGACGCCGAAGATCGTCCGGGTGGCCGGCAACTCGATGGTGGCGGACTGGAAGGATCGGTGGACACCGGTCGCCAACGCGTTCCGGCTGGTGGTTCGGTCCGGGCTGCGGCCGATGCTCGGCTACTTCCTCGCCTGGGCGGTGGTCACGTTCCTGGCCGGCGGGGTCTGGATCTTCCTCAAGGAGTACGTGCTCGGCCCGCACTCGCTGCAGTTCTGGCTGGTTCTTGACGAGCCGCTGAGCCTGCTCACCGACGGGCTGAAGATCATGCTCCAGGTCAGCCTGCTCGCGGCGGCGTACGACCGGATGATCGGGGGCCTGGCCGGCTACCTGAACACCAAGACCCACGCGGCCCACGCAGCGCCCGGCCCGCAGGAGGACAAGGGCGTCGCGGACCTGACCGCCGCTACCTCGGGAATGCCAGGTACTCCGGCAGCCGAGTAGCCCAGGTGATCGTCGGCTCGACGGAAGCGGCCACCGAGGTCGGCACGATGAAGATCGCGACAGCCTCGTACGGCTTCCCGGCCGCCGGCTTCACGTAGTACGGCGCGATCTTCGGGTCCCGGAAACTGGCCGGCTTGTCGTCGAAACCACCCGTGCAGCCCGTCGGCCGGTCCTGGAACTCGTCCTCCAGGTTCGACTCGTCCCAGATCCGCCCGTCCGGCGCGCGCAGATGCACCTGGCAGCCGCTCAGCGATTCCAGCTTCTTTACGTCGTCCACCTGCATCCGGAAGTACACCCGTACCCGGGTCGTCCCGTCGGGCAGCGCACTCGGTACGGCGGTGGAGCGCGTCGGCGCAGGATCCAGCTCGACGCTCGCGGCGAACCAGGTGGCATCCGCGTACGACGTACCGCCCGCCGCGACCCTGACCGCGTCACGCGGCTCAGCGTCGTACCAGGACTTGTAGTCGGAGTGTGTCGTCCACCAACCCGCTAGCGGCACCGTGACGACCAGGGAGAGCAAGGCCAGCGTGTTCTTCCGGAACCAGCCCGGCCGGGCCCGTCGAGCGCTGCTCATGACGCATCCGCGGCGGTCATGATCGCCACGTCCTTCCGCAGGCCGTCCAGCTGGTCCTTCTCCACTCCGAGCGGGATGGTTGCCTGGGGCTCTAAATCGTTCAGGAAGGGCTTCTCCATCACCTGCAGCACCGCCCCCGGCAACTGGTCGGCGGGCATCTCCACCACGAAGAAACCACGGGCGGGGATGTCGGTCGAGAGCTGGAACCCGGTCAGGTCTGCCTCACGCAGGCCGGACCGGTTGGCGCCGAGATAGGTGGTGCCGTCGGCAGCTTTGATCGAAACGTTCTTCAGATACAGCGGTTCCCGGGTCGCCGTTGCCAGCGCATCGACGACGACGAAGTCCGACAAGGTGTCTCGGTCCGGCGCGGATCGTGGGATTCGCAGCTTCTTGCTGACCTGGACGCCGCGCACGGTCAGCTCGAACCGCGGCGTCTTGACCGGCTTGCCGACGATCCCCTTGACCGCGATCGGCTCCTGGACGTCCTTCTGCGTCGGCGTCAGCCGGTAGAGCCCGATGATCGCGACCAGGACGACCAGCACCAAGGCGACATTCAGCACCTTGCGGCGTCGCCCGGCTCCGGTAGTGGCCTGCTCCAGCGGTGGCGCGGTCATTTGCTGTTGTCCTTCACCTTGACGCTGCTCTCGGCGGCGAGCGCGTCGGGATTCCACTTCTCGTGGCTGTCCAGCAGCGACGACTCGACGTGCTCGTAGTGCTGCACGGTGAGCTTCACCTCGGTCGGCAGTTCAGTGGCCTTGGGCAACTTCCAGACGTAGGCGACGTCCTCGCCGTACTCCGGGGTGAGGACCGGATCACGCGTCTCGTCGCGGAGGTTGGTGCTGCCCAGCGGCGCGGCGTCGTCCTTGATCCCCGGTACGCCGATCAGCCGGACCAGGTCGCCAGGCGGCGTGACGCCGGTGTCGTCGGTCACCTTCACCTTGGTCACCACGGCGATCAGCGCGCCACCGTCGTCGGGCGAGAACAGCGGCTTCAGGTCCTTGACCGTGACCACCCGCTGGATCGTCACCTCGAACCGGCCGGCATCGATCGCCTGGCCGGCATCCACCCGCGGTGTCTCGTCAGCAGCCTTCTTCAAGCCGCCGAACGCCGCTGAGATCGCCAGCAGCAGCACTGCCGCGCCGATACCCCACACCTTGAGGGATCTGCCGCGCACCTTCATGTCCTGCAGCTCCGGCAATTCCTCGCCTTCACCGCTCCCCGTTGGTTCCTGCACGCCCGAAGCCTAGCCACCCAAAGGGCCTCCAGTCGGTCGGTGCCGGGCGCGGGCGCGGGCCGCGTGGCATGGGCGCCGGGCGCGAACCCGCGGGAGTGGGTGCCGGTCGCGGACAGCGGGGCAGGGGCACGGGCCGCGACCGCGGCGGCCCAACGCTCAGTCGGTAGGCCGTCCTCGCAGCCGCTTCGTCTGGCCGCGCTGCTTCTTCGCGTCCAACCGCCGCCGCACCGACCCCTTACTAGGCCGCGTAGGCCGCCGCGTCCGCGGCGGTGCAGCGATCGCCTCAAGAACCAACGCAGCCAGCCGAGCTCGCGCCGCCTCACGATTCCGCCACTGCGACCGCTGCTCGGACGCCGTCACAGTCAGCACACCGTCCACCAGCCGCGAGCCGAGTCGTTCCAGCGCTCGCGCCCTCAGTACGTCGCTCAGCGCCGTGGTGCTCGCCACGTCGTAGCTGAGCTCCACCCGGCTGTCGGTGGTGTTCACCGACTGACCACCGGGGCCGCTCGACCGGGAGAACCGCCAGGAGAGCTCGGATTCCGGGATGACGACGCCGTGGCGCACTGTCAACCCGGAATCCATGCCTCTATTCAATCAACCCGCGTCAATGCGGATTCAGGCCGCGGTCTCGTGAGCGCGTCCGAGCGCCCGGTAGTCCCACCCTGCCGCCTGCCAGGCCACCGGGTCGAGGGCGTGCCTGCCGTCGACGATCGCTCGTACTGCGACGGTCTCGCCGAGCCACTCGGGGTCGATGTCCTTGAACTGGTCCCACTCGGTCAGCAGCGCCACCACCTGCGCGCCCTCGGCCGCCTCGGCGACTCCGGAGGCGTAGTGCAGGTCCGGGTACGCCTTGCGCGCGTTGTCCATCGCCTGCGGGTCGTAGACGCGCACGATGGCGCCCTCGGCCTGCAGCAGCCGGGCCACGTCCAGGGCCGGCGCGTCCCGGATGTCGTCGGAGTCCGGCTTGAACGCCGCCCCCAGCGCGCAGACCGTGACACCTTCCAGCGAACCACCGGCCTGCGAACGGATCAGGTCGACCGTCCGCTGCCGCCGCCGCTGGTTGATCGCGTCGACCTCGCGCAGGAACGACACCGCCTGCCCGACACCGAGCTCCTCGGTGCGGTGGATGAAGGCCCGGATGTCCTTCGGCAGGCAACCGCCGCCGAACCCGAGGCCCGGCCGCAGGAACCGGCCGCCGATCCGCGGGTCGTAGGACAGCGCCGCCGCCAGCTGCTGGACGTCGGCCCCGGTGGTCTCGCACACCTCGGCCATCGCGTTGATGAACGAGATCTTCGTGGCCAGGAAGGAGTTCGCGGACACCTTGACCAGCTCGGCGGTCGGCAGATCCGTCACCACCACCGGTACTTCGGCCTCGAGCAGCGGCGCGAAAGCCCCTTGCAACTGCTCCAGCGCCCAGTCGGAGGCCACCCCGAAGACCAGCCGGTCCGGCCGCAGCGTGTCCTCGACAGCGAAGCCCTCCCGCAGGAACTCCGGGTTCCAGGCCAGCTCGACCTGCTTGCCGGCCGGCGCCGTCGACTGGAGCAGCTGGGTCAGCCGGGCCGCAGTACCGACCGGGACGGTGGACTTGCCGACCACCAGAGCGCGCCGGGTCAGGTGCCGGGCGAGGTCGGTGACGACGGCGTCGACGTACGTCATGTCGGCCGCAGGCGAGTCCTTGGCCTGCGGTGTGCCGACGCAGACGAAATGGACGTCACCGAAGGCGGCGGCGTCGGCGATGTCGGTGCTGAACTTCAGCCGGCCGGAGTCGAGCGCCTTGCTCAGCATCTCGGGCAGGCCGGGCTCGTAGAACGGCACCCGGCCGTCGGCCAGGGCGGCGATCTTGGCCTCGTCGGTGTCGATGCCGAGTACTTCGTAGCCGAGAACGGCCATGCAGATCGCGTGCGTGGCGCCCAGGTAGCCGGTGCCCAGAACGGTGATGCGTGGCTTGTCAGCCATCAGAACCCCCCATAGGTTCGCAGGTGGAGAAAATCAACGGCAGGGAATGTTGCTGAGACCTTCGCCGGCCCCTGTGAACTTGTTGTCACAGGCAACTACGTTGGCGGCGGGCTGGCGCAGGGCGATGGCCAGACCGGGTCCGTCGACGGTCGCGATGTTGCCGGTGAAGACGTTGTGGTCTCCCCAGCCCTTCAGGATCTGGTGGGTCTGGAAGCCGTCCTGGGTCGACTTCATCCCACTGTTGCCCTTGATCAGCCAGTTGTTGCCCTTGACGTCGACCCAGGAGTCCGCGCCGGTCAGGGCCGACCCGTCGAAGGTGTTGCCCTCGACCAGTCCACCGGTGGTGCCTTCCTTGATGTCGATCGCCTCCGAGGTGGTCTGCGACATCTTGTTGCCCTTGACGACGTTGCGGTCGCTGCGGTCGGGCTGGCAGTTGTTCGTGGTGCACCAGTTGCTGACCGCGGAGCCGATGTAGACCCCTTCGCCGAACTTGTCGCGGCGCAGGCCGGTCTTGGAGATGGTGTTGTTCAGGACGACGTTGTCGGTGGAGTTGGCGCGCAGGTGGATCGCCTCGTCACCGACGTCGTGCACGGTCAGCCCCTGGACCACCGTGCCGACGGTGGTGTCGGCCATCACCCCCTTCTGACCGTTCGTGACGGTGAAACCCACCAGCCGCCAGTACTTGGCCTTGTTCAGGTGGAGGACGTAGCCACCCTTGATCCCGTCGCCGTCCAGTACCGCGCCCGTTCCGCCGCACAGCCAGATCGGCTGCTCCGCGCTGCCGGACGCCTGGGTGACGAACTTCCCGGTGTACTTGCCGTCCTCGAGGGCGATGCTGGCCCCGGGGGTGGCTTTCGCCAGTGCTTCTTCCAGGCTCTTGGTGTCGGTCACCGTGACGGTCGCCTGCGGACAGGTGACCGCTGCCGAGTTCGGCAACGGGCCTTGCCCGGCGGCCGCCGCGTTGGCGATCAGCGGCGCATCGGCGGGCTTTTTCTTGCCGTCGTTGCCCTCCTCCTCTTCGCCGGAGTCGTCCGGTGACTTGGACTCGGTCGGGGACGACTCCGTCGTGCTGGGCGGATCGGTCGGGTCGTCGGTGATCGGAGGGATGCTGGGCTCGGGTGGGACGACCGGGATCGACGGCACCGCCACCGGCGGCGCCGATGACCGGTCATCCGGCCAGGCGGCGGCCACGATGCCACCGCCGAGCAGCAGGACCGCCCCGGCCGCGCTGCCGGCGATGATCAACTCACGCCGGGAAAGCTTGTTCAGCCTGGTCAGTTCGAGCAGCCGGCTCAGCCGGGTCATCTGGCTCCCAAATGGTTTTCGTTGGACGCGGGCACGGTGGCGGCGGACAGCGTCCGGCCGTCGGTGACCGGCGCCTTGTCGGCGTACGGGTGGACCACGCGCCGGATCCGTCGGGATCCGCGGGCGGCGGTGAAGATCAGCAAGGCGGCCAGGAACAGCCACATCGCCGTCAGCGGCTGCAGGAACCGCTTGAGCGTGACCACGAAGGGCGTGGTGTCGTGCCAGTGACCGTCGTCGTTCTTCCAGCGGTGCATGTTGACGTCGGCCGCGCGCTTGGTGTCGATCGCGCTCGGGCCACGGCCGCTGATGGTGTTCTCGGTGACCTTGGTCTCGTTCACCGAGCCGACCAGCGAGATCGCGTGCGAGTCGGCGTCGGACAGCGTGTTGCGCTGCACCGTCGCGGCCGAGTCGCGGACGTAGACGCTGGTGTTGCCGCCGCTGACGATGTTGCCGGTGACAACGGACTTGTTGACGCCGTCGCGGATCGCGATGCCCTGCCGGATCGGCTTGGTGACCCGGTTGCCGACGATCGAGACGTCCTCGGCGCCGCCCCGGACCACGACACCCATGTCGTTGCCCTGCAGGTCGTTCGCGTTCACCCCGATGTTGGTGCCGCCGATCACCTCGACGCCGTACCGGGCGTTGTCCACCAGCTTGCTGTTGGAGACGGTGTTGTTGCCGTAGCTGCCCAGGCTGGAACCGGTCGCGCTCGGGCCGTCGGCCAGCGGCAGGCCGGACATGGTCAGTCCGTTGCGATGGTTGCGGCTGGCCTCGATCTCGGACAGCACGATCCCGGTCGTTGCCCTGGACAACACGAAGCCGTCACCGGCGTTGCCGTCCGCGGTGCTGGAGTCGACCACCGCGTTGGTGACGTAGCGGTGCATCACCAGGCCGTCGACCAGGCTGTCGTCGAACTTGCTCTCCCGGATGTCGAGCCCGTTGGCGCTGGCCGCGAACAGCCCGAACGCGTTCCGCTTGACGGTGGTGTTCTGGATCAGCGCGGACACGTAGCTGTACTCCGGGTCCGCGATGTCCACCTCGGGCAGCGGCAGCTTGCCGGCCGGCAGCACCTGGCTGAGGCTGTTCTTGCCGGCGCCGTCCAGGCCGGTCGGGCTGCCGGCGGTGGTCTTGTTCGCGTCCTTCTCCGCCTGACGTTCCTTGGTGGCCCGCTTGCCGACCCGCATCGTCTCGCCGAGCTTGTCCAGCGAGCCGCTGTTCGGGCGGTCGGTACCGGTCAGCGACAGGCCACCGGTGCGGCCGCTCCAGAACCCGAGGTCGGACAGTTCGGCGTACCGGAACCGGACCTGGCCGCCGAGTGAGCGGATGTAGGCCCGGCCGTCGTTGGTGAGGGTGTCCGGGCCGTCGTTGTCGCGGTTCCAGCTGGAGATCCGGACCGGCCGGCCGTTCGCGCCCTGGACGTTCAGCACGCCGCCGTAGTTGACGATCGAGACGAAGCCGTTGCCGTCACTGGCCAGCCGCAGCGTGAGGCCGCCGGACGAGGCCAGGTTCAGGGTGGCGCCGTTCTGGATCACGACGTGCTCGGACAGCAGGTAGCCGCCGTCCGGCTGCCGGATGAAGGTCTGCGGGGCGAGCCCGAGCAGGTCCTTGATCGTGTACACCTCGCGGCGCGGGGTCAGCACCAGCGTGTACGCCGATCCGGTGGCGATCCGGTACGGCGAGTTGAGTGAGGTCTTGCTCCAGCGAGCCAGCGAGTCGACCGTGCGCACCTCGACCAGCCGGCGGTCCTCGTCGGCGACGTACGCCGCTTCGGCCTCCGGGTCACCCGGGTAGGGCAGCCGGTCGATCGTCTTGTCGTCCTTCGCCTCGCCGGGGGTGGTCGGCTGGTCGGAGTCCGGCGGCTGGGTCGCCTTGGGGGTGGTGCTGCCCGGCTTGACCGCACTGGGGGTCGCCTTGGGGGTCGGCGTCGGTGAGGCGTCGGTGGTACCGGCGGCGGTGGACTGCATCCAGACCAGTCCGGCCACGCCGAGCACCCCGACCACGACGACGGCACGCCAGAGCTTGCGGCCCTTCTTCGGCGCGGTCATGAGGCCGGCTCCGTCTGCAGGTTGCCGGCGGCGTGCTTGGGCTGGCCGGCCTCGTGGTGCAGAGCCGGCTGCAGGGTGGGGGTGGCGGTCTGCTGGTTCTTCTGGATCAGCGAGGCCGCGTCCTGGCCCTCGCCGCCGACCGAGTCCTCGGAGCGGGTCAGCCAGCCCTGGTGGTTCATCGTCACGAACGCGTACAGCTTGATCGGCAGCGCGATCAGGATGACCGTGACGGCGATCAGAGGCAGCAACAGGATCTCGCCCGGATGTCTGCGCAGGTGGGAGATGCCGCGGATACCGCGGGCGATCGTCATCCAGACCGCGGCCAGGGTGAAGCTCTGCCAGGTCCAGTCGAGCCGGCTGAACACCATGTAGCCGATGGTGATGCCCATCGTCACCGGCGTCAGCAGGATCTGCAGCACGGTCACCTTGGTGACCAGCGGCACCCGCCACAGCCAGCCCTTGTAGACGGCGGTCAGGTAGCAGCGGTACGAGTTGCGGCTCCAGCGGATCCGCTGCTTGGCGAACGCGCGGAAGGTGGCCGGGAACATCGACAGCGCCTTGGCTGACGACTGGTGCACGGTCTTGTAGCCGGAGGCAAGCACCAGCCAGGTCAGCCGGCCGTCGTCTCCGGCGATACAGCGCCGGCCGAGGAAGAACTCGTTCTCCAGGTTCTCCAGCACCGGCAGCACGACACTGCGCCGGTACGCGCCGGTGCGGCCGGAGACGCAGGCGACCGCGCCGGCCCGGCCCATCGCGGGCACGTAGTCGTAGTACCGGAGGTTGACCAGCCAGTTGGCGACCCGGCGCCAGACGCTGGTGGTGCGCTCGTGCACGTTCTGCTGGGTGCTCACCGCGCCGACCTCGGGGTCGATGAACGGGCGCTGCACGGCCTTCAGCAGGCCGGGCTCCCAGCTGGTGTCGGAGTCGACCAGGACCAGTACCTCGGAGGTGGCGATCCGGATCCCGACGCCGAGCGCCGAGCGCTTGCCGGCGTGCTTGAACAGGATCGGGTTGATCCGCGGGTCGTCCAGCGCGACCAGCCGCTCGTAGGCCTCGGTGTCCGCGACGTCCAGGACGATGATGATCTCGTCCGGGTTCTGGTGCCGCCAGCTCTCCAGGCAGCGCATCAGAATATCGGGATCCTCATGAAATGAAGGAACCACCACCGAGGTGGTGGTGGTGAAGTCGTTCTCGATCGGCCCGGCCAGCCGGGACAAGAAGAACCGGTAAAGCCACAGGGCCCAGACGACAATTCCGGCGGCCGCCAACGGGACCAGATTTCGCCATTGGGAAAGGTCGTCCGTCGAAAGGGAGAAATGGGAAATGCGGTCCCAGATCTCGGCCAGACTCAATCGACTCATGGGCAGACTCGACACAATCATTCCTTAACCCCCCACCGCACAATGCGGTCGAATTTTCACCCGACCACACCCCTGGGTCGGGTGACGCCTCGCGACCGGCCTCACGTCGGTCGTCCTGCGAACGGCTGCGGACAGTCACCAACTTGCTCGCAGCCTCCGTCGAAAGTAGTCGCCCCCGCCGTCGGCGTCAACGCGATGCGGCCAGCCTCGAAACTAACCGTTACACAACCGGAGTGCTGCCGACTTGGGGATCGTTCACGCAACATTAATCGGCGGGTAACACAGGTTGCGGCGGCATTTCCGCCGGGCTGGCTCGCATGCGAGACTTGGTCAATGCGGAATAGGTCACGGCTGGTGAGGAGTTGTTTACTCGCGATTGCGGTGACCGGTGCGCTGGTGGGTTGTAGCGACGACGATTCGCCGTCGGCCGGGGGCTCCGCGCCACCGTCGCCGCAGCCGTCCGTCACCGCTCCGAACACGCCGGGCACCCCCTCCACCACCAGCACCACGCCCGGTACGACGCCGACGCCCGCGCCGGACCCGGAGTGCGCCCCCGGCCCCGGCCGGACGGTCAAGGAGCTGCCGCCGCTCACGGTCGCCGAGGTGGCCGTCCCGGCGCTGACCTACGACTCAGGCGGCCAGCAGAAGACCGCGATGGAAGGCTTCACGCTCCCCGCGCAGGTCATCCCGGCCGGCTGCGTGATCCGGTACGACGCGCCTGGGGGCTGCCTGGGTGCGATCAAGATCACTGGCGCGACGATCCCGCCGGTGACGATCCCGGCCGGCACGGTGGGCGGGACGGCATTCCCGGCCGTGACGGTGGCCGGCAAGGTCGCGCCGGCCGTGACGTCGCCGCAGATCTGCCAGGTCGAGACCAAGGGCGTGCTGCCCACGGTGACCCGCAAGGGCGTCGTACGGCGTGGGGTGTCCCGGAGCGGCGCCGCCCGGCCCGGAGGCTTCGTCCGCGGTGAGGGCGACGTCCCGGACCTGCGGGTCCAGACGGTGAAGGTGCCGGAGCTCAAGCTGCCCGACGTCGACGTCAACCCGGCCCGGCTGGAGTCGCGCAAGCTGCCCGGCCAGGACAAGGTCGACGTCTTCACCGGCGAGGGGACGGTCTCCTACGTGGCGCCCGGGGACGTCCTGTTCGACACCGACCAGGCGACGATCCGTCCGGATGCGGCCAAGGCGTTGCACGCCATCGCGCTGAAGATCAAGGCCGCCTCGTCCACCGCGAAGCTCCGGGTGGAGGGTCACACCGACGATCGCGGTGACGCGACGTACGGGTTGCGGCTGTCCGAACGGCGGGCCCAGGCGGTCGCTCTGTACCTGATCAAGACCGAGCATTTCGCCGCCGGGCAGATCACCACGAAAGGTTTCGGCGAGGCGGCTCCGGCCGTTCCGAACAGTTCGGATGCCAATCGGCAGAAAAACCGCCGGGTGGTCATCACGGTCGCCGCGGGCTGATCCTTACCCGTCAATTACCGGCGGTGATTCTAAACGTCCGTTTGAATATGTCTCGGACCGGTTTGTCCATTACCGCCGGGTCCACGGACTGAACGTCCGGTTGAGCGTAATGGCCACCGACGTAGTCTGGATTGTCATGAGCCCCGGGATCATCGTGCTGGTCAGCGCCTTGGCGCTCGGCGTCACGTTGAGTGTGCTCAAGTCCCGTTTCGACGGCCGGTTCCGCGGCACCCGCGCGGTCCGCCGGCCGACTGGTGAGAAGGATGCGGTGGAGGAGAGCGTGACGGCGGCGGAGCGGGTCCTGGCCGCGGACTTCGGTGGCGAGCTCGGTGAGCGAGCCACCTTGCTGCAGTTCTCGTCGGCCTTCTGCGCGCCCTGCCGGGCCACCCGGCGGACGCTGCTCGAGGTCGAGTCGATGGTCGAGGGGGTGCGGCACGTCGAGCTGGACGCCGAGTCCCACCTGGAGCTGGTCCGCCGGCTCGGCATCATGCGCACGCCGACCGTGCTGGTGCTCGACGCGACCGGGGCGATCGTCACCCGCGCCAGCGGCCAGCCGCGCAAGGCCGACGTGATCGCCGCCCTCGGTGCGGCCATCGACGCGGGCAGCTCGGCCGACCGGTAGCTGCCCCGGATAGCGCCGCGACCTCCTGGTACGTGATGCTTTGGCGATGAGCTTCCCCGCCGGCTGGTACGACGATCCGCAGGACCAAACCCAGCAGAGATACTGGGACGGCGGATTCTGGACGGACTATCGCCGCCCCCGCGAGGGCCCGCCGCCGTACCAGGGCCAGTTCGGGCAGCCGGCGGCTGGACAGCCGGGCGGCCCGCAGTACGGCGTACCGGGGCAGGGGGCTCAGCAGGGCCAGCACGGGCACGGGCCGGGTCTCGGCCAGCCGGGGATGGGCCGCGAGGGCTACGGGCCGCAGCAGGGGTATCAGCCGCAGCAGGGCTTCGGCTACGCGCCGCGGGTGCCGGCGACGCCGGACGGGCAGCCGCTGGCCGGCTGGTGGAAGCGGGTGCTCGCCAAGTTCCTCGACGGACTGCTGCTGTTCGTCCTGACCATGCCGTTCGCCGGCTACTTCTACTGGCAGGCGATCAAGATCCTCGCCGACCAGATGGAGTACGAGTTCAACCGCGCCGCCAACGGCGATACGACAACGCCGACGATGACCGAGCTGCCGCCCGAGGTCTACAAGTGGCTGCTCCCGGTGGCCGCGATCTCGCTGGTCATCTCGTTCCTGTACGAGTACTTCTTCCTGACCCGCAAGGGCGCCACCCCCGGCAAGATGGCGGTCGGCATCAGCGTGCGGCTGCGGGACGTGCCCGGCCCGCCGCCCGGCTCGGCCGTCGCCAAGCGGTTCGGCACCGACTACGCGTTCCAGTTGCTCGGCTGGATCCCCGTCGTCGGCACCCTGTTCAGCTTCCTGGGCCTGATCAACTACCTCTGGCCGCTGTGGGACGACAAGAAGCAGGCCCTGCACGACAAGGTCGCCGCCACCAACGTGGTGATCGGGTCCTCGCAGCGTCACTAATATCACTATGTGATCAGTTGTCTCACCAACTGGGACCATTGCTGGTGGTCCCAGTTGCTTTCCGTACTCTCGGGAGCGTGGAGTACACGACATGGCTGACCAAGCGCAGGGCAGTGGACAACTGCCGCATGCGCTCGTCCCTGTGTCGTACCCACTGACCAGGCGGCGTCCCGAGCGCTCCGGAACCGGTAGCTGAGCACGGTTCCAGTACGTCGCCTCCCGCACTCCCCGGGCGGATCCGGCTCGCACCACCTCCTTCTCCGGGAGTCGTCATGTCCAGCAAGACGGCAGCACCGCATCCCCAGGTCGATCCGCGCGGACTCCGGTTCGCCGCGGCGCTGACCACGGTCGTCCTGGCGCTCACTCTGGTGCTGAACAACCCGTGGCCCCTGGTGGTCCAGGCCGTCGTGTTCGCGATCTCGGTCGCCTTCGGCGTCCAGGCCTCGCCGTACGGGCTGCTGTTCAAGCGGCTGGTCCGGCCCCGGCTCGGCCCGCCGATGGAGCTGGAGGACGCGGCCCCGCCGCGGTTCGCGCAGCTGGTCGGCCTGGTCTTCGCCGTCCTCGGCCTGATCGGGTACTTCGCCGGCGTCGAACTGCTCGCCGTGGTCGCCACCGGGTTCGCCCTGGTCGCCGCGTTCGTCAACGCCGCCGTCGGACTCTGCCTCGGTTGCGAGGCCTATCTACTGATCCATCGCATTCGTACGCCATCCACCGCTACTACTTCTTAGGAGCAGCATTCATGAGCAGGGAATCCTCGCTCGTCTCGGCCGACTGGGTCGAGGAGCACAAGAGTGACGCCGGCGTTGTCCTGATCGAGGTCGACGAAGACGTTTCGGCGTACGACGCCGGCCACATCGCCGGTGCGATCAAGCTGGACTGGAAGCAGGACCTGCAGGACCAGGTCCGGCGCGACTTCGTCAACCAGGAGCAGTTCTCCGCGCTGCTGTCCGAGCGCGGCGTGAAGAACGACGACACGGTCGTGCTCTACGGCGGCAACAACAACTGGTTCGCGGCCTACGCGTACTGGTACTTCAAGCTGTACGGCCACAGCGACGTCCGGCTGCTCGACGGCGGCCGCAAGCGCTGGGAGCTGGACAGCCGCGAGCTGACCGACGACGCCGTCAAGCGCGAGGCCACCGAGTACCAGGCCAAGGAGCCGAACCTCGAGATCCGGGCGTTCCGCGACGAGGTCGAGAAGGCCATCGGCGTCAAGAACCTGGTCGACGTCCGCAGCCCCGACGAGTACGCCGGCCGGCTGCTCGCCCCGGCCCACCTGCCGCAGGAGCAGGCCCAGCGCGCCGGGCACATCCCGACCGCGGCCAGCATCCCGTGGAGCAAGGCGGCCAACGACGACGGCACCTTCCGCGCCGACGACGAGCTGAAGACCCTGTACGCCGACGCCGGCGTGGACTTCGGCAAGGACACCATCGCGTACTGCCGGATCGGCGAGCGCTCGGCGCACAGCTGGTTCGTGCTGCACGAGATCCTCGGCCAGGAGAACGTCAAGAACTACGACGGTTCGTGGACCGAGTGGGGTTCGCTGGTCGGCGTGCCGGTCGCGCTCGGCGACGAGCCCGGGAAGGCCTGACATGTGCGGCGCGAAGAAGGGCGGTCTCGACCTCAAGGGGGTCGACATCGACAAGGAGGCCGTGATCCAGGGCCAGGTCCTGCGCGGCGAGGAGCCGGTCGGTGGAGCCTACGTACGGCTGCTCGACTCGTCCGGTGAGTTCACCGCCGAGGTCCCGACCTCCGCGACCGGGCACTTCCGTTTCTTCGCGGCGCCGGGCAGCTGGACGCTGCGCACGCTGGCCCCGAAGGCGGAGCCGGTCGACCGGCAGGTTGTCGCGCAGTACGGCGAGGTGGCCGAGGTGGCCGTCGCCGTCTGATCTACGCTGCTGACCCCGAAGGGCCCGTTTGCTTGCGCGACGGGCCCTTCGGCCTGTGTCAGTCCAGGTTGTAGTAGATGTCGTCCAGCCGGCCGTGGTACTGGTCGCCGTTCGTGCCGGTACTCCGGGCGCCGAGCGTGACCGGCATCCCGGTCGGGTTGATCACGTACGCCGCCGGCACGGTGACCGAGCCGCGGACCACGTTGTCGACCAGGATCTGCAGGTCGGTGGCGGTGCGCTGGCAGGTCACCTTGTGCCAGCTGCCGTCGGCGACCCCGACGCTCGACAACGCCTTCTTCGAGTTGAGGCCGCCGGCCTCACGGGTGATGCAGCTCGGCCGCCCGGCGACCGCGTCGTCGACCTGGAGCTTCCACTGCGAGGTCTCCGAACTGCCCTTCTGGAACACGTTGGACCCGTGGTCGCTGGTGAGCTCGGCCAGCGTGACGTTGAGCCAGGCGCCGTAGCTGAACAACGCCGTGCCCGGGTTGAGGTCCGCCGCGTCCGGGCTGGTGATCTGGGCCCTGGGGCAGGTGCCGGCGCAAACCGCCGGGAACTGCACCGCCTTGCCGATCCCGTCGCGGCCCGGCGAGACGGCGGTGATCTGGCCGCCGTTCGCGGAGACCGCGGTACCGGTGTGGCCCTTGCCGGAGTCGTCGGCCACGGTGGTGACGACCGCGCTCACGCTGTCGAACTTCCAGCGCAGTTTTTGGGAGACCGCCAGGGCCGGTCCGGCGGTCGCCGCCAGCAGTCCGAGTGCGGCCAGTCCTACCAACGGTGCTCGCAACATGCTTCCCCCTCGTTGCCTGGTCAGATCCTGCGGACGCTAGCAACGAGTAACCGCGGCTGACTGCTGCTCGGCGGCTGCAACTAGCTGCAAAATCAGCGACTTCGTGTGGTTTCGCTTACACGGTTGGAAGTTACGCGCAAGATCACAGTTCTCACGGGGCGGTGGATTGGATAACGGTTTGATCTCGGAGAGGGTTCAGCTCGTTACCTACCGCGACCGGCTGAGTTGTGTCTGTGTCCTGGCCCGCTCACTAGGGTCACGTCATCACTCAGGGAGGAGGGGTCATGAGACCCCGCATCGGATACAAGAAGCTCGCTGCCGTAGGAGTTGCGGCGGTTGTCGGCGTAGCTTCGACGATCGCGTTGACCTCAGGTTCGGCCTCGGCCGCGCCGGTCTTTGGTTACAGCGGTTACTCGTTCGGCACCAGCGTCGAGGCCGGCATCGTGGGCAGCGACCCGACGGTCGTCAGCCAGTTCAGCTGCACCACCAAGCCGGGCGCCTCGGACAAGAACACGCTCGCCACCGCGAACGTGAACAAGCAGGCGATCGCGCAGACGGTCAGCACCAACACGTACTCGTTCAACGACGCGCGTGGCAACGGTGTGACCAGCAACGCCACCGCCGCTGACATCAAGGTCGGCAACCTGCTGCACCTGGTCGGCGCCAAGACCACGACTACGTCGGTCTACAAGAACGGCCAGCTGTCCTACAGCGGCAGCACCACCTTCGCCGCGGTCAAGATCGGCGGCGTCAACGTTCAGTCGCTGCTGAAGCCGAGCACGAACTACAAGGTCGCCGTTCCGGGCCTGGGCTACATCGTGCTGAACCGCGTCGGCGGCGTGAAGACCAGCGCCGGCCAGTACTCGTACTCGACCGCCGTCGTGATCCACGCGAACGTCAAGAACCAGTACATCCCCGAGGGTGTGGACGTCGCCGTCCTGAAGACCCGCGCGGAGATCACCAAGCCGGCCACCGCGATGGTGATCGGTGACGCGTTCGGTTCGTACGCGCACGTCGACAAGCTCGTCAAGGCCGGCAAGACCGCCTACCAGGCCACCTGCCAGGGCACGGAAGGCAAGACCGTCCGCAACGCCACCGGCGAGGTCGTCATCCCGAAGGTCGCCTACGTGGGCGCTGTCTACACCACGAAGAACGGCTACGCGGGACCGGAGAAGTCGGCCATCAACTTCACCTCGCACATCGCGGGCGTGAAGGTCGGCACCCTGCAGGTCGGCGCCATCGAGTCCTCCGCCTCCGCGTGGAAGACCAAGGACGGCAAGGTCGGTCTGAACCACTCCTCGAGCGTCGCCTCGATCAAGGTCGGCAACAAGACCTACAAGGTCGAGACGGGCCCGAACAGCACCCTGGACATCCCCGGCGTCGCCAAGCTGACCTTCAACCAGGTCGTGCGTCAGAGCCGGTACGTGTCCGTCAACGCCCTGGTGATCGACGTCTACAGCCTGAACACCAAGGTTGTCCTCGGCCACTCGGCCGCCGGTGTGATCGGCTGATCCAGCCAACCACCTAGCCTCGCTGAGCCGAACCTCACCGATTCAGCCAGGTAGCTTCATCAGGACCCCCGGGTCCGGATCCACGAGATCCGGAGTCAGGGGTCCTGTCTTTGGGTCAGGCGTCGGGGCGGGCGTCGCGCCGGGCGTCTTCGAGTCAGGCGTCGGGGCGGGCGCCGATCGGGTCAGGCGTCGAGGATCAGGGTGACCGGGCCGTCGTTGGTCAGGGCAACCTGCATGTCCGCGCCGAACCGGCCGCGCTCGACCTTGGCGCCGAGGGCTTCCAGGGCGGCGCAGAAGGCGTCGTACAGGGGCTCGGAGATCGGCCCTGGGGCGGCTGCGCTCCACGACGGGCGCCGGCCCTTGCGGGTGTCGGCGTACAGGGTGAACTGGCTGATCGCCAGGATCGGGGCCTGCTCGTCGGCGCAGGAGCGCTCGTCGCGGAGGATCCGCAGGGTCCAGATCTTCGCGGCCAGCGCGGCCGCCTTCTCGGCGGTGTCGTCATGGGTGACACCGAGCAGGACCATCAGCCCCGGCTGGTCGATCGCCCCGACCACCTCGCCCTCGACCGTGACCGACGCCTGACTGACCCGCTGTACGACTGCTCTCATGGGTCCATCCTGTCGTGCCGGACATCGTCCGGTAATCGAGGCCCTTCGCCGCGAAATATCCCGTTTCAGGCCCGGATCTGGCACGATTCGTTTCATGACGTCGACGTTGATCACCGTTGCACCCACCGGCGCCGAGACCACCAAGGCGGACTGCCCGGCGCTGCCCACCACGCTAGAGGAGCTGGTGGAGACCGCGAAGCGCTGCGAGGCGGCGGGGGCCGCGATGATCCACATCCACATCCGGGACGCCGAGCACCGGCCGTCGCTGGACCTGGGCCGGCTGACCGAGACGGTGACCGCGGTCCGGGAGAACACCGCGCTGATCGTGCAACTGTCCACCGGCGGTGCCGTGACGGATCCGTTCGACCACCGTCTGCGGGTGCTGGACGCCGCACCGGACTCCTGCTCGCTGACGATGGGCACGGTCAACTTCGGCGACGACGTTTTCATGAACCCGTGGCCGTTCGTCACCGAGCTCTACCAGCTCAGCCAGCAGCGCGAGGTGGTGCCGGAGTTCGAGCTGTTCGACCTCGGCCACGTGGCGGCGCTCAACCGGCTGCTGGACAAGTTCGGCCTGCCCTACGGCGGCAAGGTGCACTGCGACCTGGTGATGGGCGTGCCAGGCGGCATGCCCGGTACTCCGGACGCGTTGGTTGCCGCGGTCAACGGTCTTCCCGCCGGCGTGACGTCGTGGTCGGCCACCGGAGTCGGCCGTACGACGTTGCCGGTGGCGCTGGCCGCGCTGTCGAAGGGCGGCCACCTCCGGGTCGGGATGGAGGACACCCTCACGCTCGCCAAGGGGCAGCCGGTGACCCACAACGCGGAGCTGGTCGAGCGTGCCGCCGCGTTGGCGACGCTGGCTCAGCGCCCGCCGATGTCGCCCGACGAGGCCCGCGACCTGCTGAACGTGAAGCGCCGCTGAAGGACCGCGACGGCGAGGCCGATCACGATGATGGTGGCCTCTAGCAACAACCAGTCGCGCAGGTAGTTCCGCGGCAGGACAGTCGGGTTGGCTCCGGTGCCTTGCCTGATCAGCAACGGGATGGCAATCAGCGTGGTGATTCCGACGTACAGGCCGGTGGTGCGGACGGTGCCGACGATGCGGTGCCGGTCGGGGCCCATCGACCAGCGGGTCAGCAGCCAGCCGGCGGCCAGGGTCAGCGGTACCAGGAAGAAGTCGTCCACCAGGACGGCGCCGCCGAGCCAGAGCGGCAGGCGGATCAGAGCGTCCACGCTGACTGCTTGGAGTAGCAGGCGAAGACCCCAGAGGCCGAGGCCGACTCCTGTCGCACCCAGTGCAGCTCTGGCTGTGCGGATCATCTGAGGACCTCCAGCCGGTGGACCCATTTGGTTTGGAAGACGCCTGGTCGGTTGGGGGCGATCAGGCGAGCGGGGAAGCCGTGGTCGAGGTCCAGGTCGGAGCCGTTCAGGCGTAGCGCCAGCAGGGTCAAGGGATCCTCGGCGAACTGGGGTGGTAGCTCGCTGGTGGCGTAGAAGCCGCCCTTCTCCATCGAGACCACGCGGAGCGGCGAGCCTTCTGGTGCGCCGCAGAGCCGCAGCAGGTCGCGGATCCGGATGCCTTCCCAGCGGGCGCCCTGGCTCCAGCCTTCGACGCAGGCGATCGGGAGATCCGATCGGTTCTGCGGCAGGGCGCGAAGTTGGTCGAGGGAGTAGGAGAGCGGGGATGGGCCGGTCACTGTGAAGCGCCAGTCCGCGTTGACCGCGGCGACGCCGGCGTCCTTCGCGGTGCGGTTGACCGGGAGTCCTTGCGGGCCGATGTTGGGTTTGCGTGGCGCCAGGACGGCGACCGGGCCGAAGGCCGGTACCGACTGGCCGATCGAAGCGATGCCGACCAGCGTGCCGGCGCCGGCGACGGTGCGGAACAGGCCGCGGCGACTGAGGCCGGTGATTGCTGGAGGCAACGAATCGACGGGGTGCTGCGGGATCGGCGTACGGTCGGCTGAGGTGCGGCGCCAGTGGGTGCTGATCAGGGGGAGCTTGACGGCGAGGTGGACGAGCAGGGCGCCGATGATGATCCAGGCGAGCGCGTAGTGCGTTTCCTTGAAGGGGAACGGCCACGGGTACCACTGGAGGGTGTTGAGGAAGCCGATGAAGAGCTCCAGCGCGAGGGCCGAGACCAGGACGAGGATCGAGGCGCGTTCGAGGGCAGTGGCGAGGGCCTGCTTGCTCGGTGGCCAGGGGAGTTTGGCGAACAGCTTGGGGTAGACGGTCCAGAGCTTCGCCAGCAGGAGCGGGACGGAGACGATGCCGCTGAGTACGTGCAGGCCCTGCGTCACGCGGTACAGGGACGCGGGGCGGGTCGGGATCGTGAGCCAGCCGGGTGTCACCTGGGCGAAGTGGCTGAGCAGTCCGGTCAGGAAGCAGATTGCGATCGCCACCCCGAGCCAGCGCCCGAGCACGGTGGCGACCCGTGGATGGTGCAGCGGTGAGGGGAACGACTGCTCGCTGGGTGGCTCCGGCAACTTCATGCTTCTCATCAGAACGCAGGAATCAGCTGCTCGGCGGTCGTGCGCGGTTACTGCTCGCGAACGCCCGCTGGTACGCCGTACCGAGGCTTACGGCTCGCTCACAGGAGTGGAATCCACAGGCTCTCGGCTTGCGTCCAAGCACGATGCCACCTGTTGACCTTAGGCTGGGCAGGTTCGAGTGAAGGGAGAGGGACAAGTGAGGACGCAGCAGCGGTCGTTGGAGGACGACGAGCGCGCTATGGCCGACCTCGCGGAGGTGTCCGACTGGAAGCGTGTCTGGGGTCCGCCCGAGACCGGTCTGGACGCGATCCGCGCCCTGGTGTCGCGGGTCACCGCCGCCACCGGCTGGCGTCCCTGGGCTCCCGGCAACATCGATCCCGACCGCTACACCTGGGGGCTGGTCACCGCGCGCCGTACCGTGATGCTGGTGCTGCCCGACGCCGTACTGCCGGACAGTCCGCGCAGCGGGTGGTCGGCGTACGAGATCGCTCCGGAGGACATCGGCGACGCGCACGACGGGCTCGACGAGCACTGGCCCGGGCAGTTGGAGCTGGCCCGGCAGTACTGGGGCGAGCCGGTTTTCGTCGGTCCGGGGGACGACCCGCGGATTCCGATGGAGTGGCGTGGGCGGCGCCGTCATCTGGCAGTTTGGCTGCGCCCTGGCGCTGAGCTGCACCTATACGCGACCCAGCCCGAGGTGACGCCGGCCAAGGCCAGCGCCGGTTTCGGGTACTCCGTCTATGCGAGCGAGGTGGCCTGATGGCATCGATCGAAGAAGACATCCTGCGGGATATCTATCAGGTGATCCGGATGCTGTCCGCCCGGTTGACCAAGCACCGCAACTCCGACCTGGCGCGGCGGATGCGGGACGCGCAGCTGCGCGAAGCCGCGCGCTCCGAGGAGCGGCGCGCGCTGGTCGAGGACCTGGTGCACGAGCGCAGCAACAACCCGGAGTTCGCCGACGCGCTCGACCGGCTGCCGGACGACGACCGGACGGCGCTGCTGGAGAACGAGGCGCAGTGGCAGCAGGACCAGCGCGACCGGCTGGACGCCGATCCGAGTCTGACGTCGGAGGACATCCAGCGCGAGGTGGAGGAGCAGCGCGACCGGGACCGCAACGGGCTGGACGACAACCGGGACCGTGAGCTGCAGACCGACGAGATCGTCGAGGAGCGGGTCGACCCGAACGGGAACGGTCAGGTCGACGCTGTCGAGCAGCGGCAGGAGGAGCAGCGGGCGCGCGATGCTGAGGAGCGCAGGCGGGCCGAGCAGCAGCGGGCGGAGGAGAACCGGCGTACGGAGGAGGCGCGTGGGGGTGACGTACTGCCGGCGGTTGCTGCTGCTGGAGCTGGGGCGGTTGTTGCTGATGAGGTGGCGGATGAGCTGGAGGAGCGGCAGGAAGCGGCCGAGCTTGCTGAGCAGCAGGAGGCCGGCGAGCGGCAGGAAGCCGCCGAGTTGCAGGAGCCAGCTGAGCAGCAAGCAGCCGAGCAGCAGGAGCGGGACGAGCCGCTGCTTGATGAGGGCGGTGCTGCGCCTGAGGTGATCGGTGAGACAGCTCAGGAGCGGGATGCGCGGCTGGGTGAGCAGGAGCCTGCTGGACAGCAGCGGGATGAGCCGGTGCTGGATGAGGCTGGGGCTGCTCCCGAGGTAATTGGTGAGACTGACCAGCAGCGGGACGCTCGGCTGGGTGAGCAGGAGCCTGCTGGGCTGGAGGAGCCGGCCGGGCAGCAAGCTGTCGAGCAGCAGGAGCGGGATGCTGGGCCGGCGGAGCAGCAGGAGCCGGCTGCGCAGCAGGAGTCGGCGGCACAGCAGGAGAGTGGTGAGCCGGTGCTGGATGAGGCCGGTGCTGCTCCTGAGGTGATCGGGGAGACGGACCAGGAGCGGGACGCTCGGCTGGCCGAGGCTCAGGCTGAGGTTGGGCAGGATGGTGAGTTTGTTGATGCGGATGGTGCTTCGGCTGAGGTGATCGGGGAGACCGATCAGGAGCGGGATGCTCGGCTCGGTGAGCAGCAGGCTGAGGTTGGGCAGGACGGGGAGTTCGTCGACGCGGATGGCGCGGTGGCTCCGGTGATCGGTGAGGACGGGCCGGGGCAGGTCGAACCTCAGGCCGAGGTCGGGCCGCAGGACCAGGGCCAGGACCAGCGCCAGGAGCGGGGCGACGGGCAGGAGCTGGGGGACGCCGGGGAGCAGCCGGGGTTGCCTACCGGTGGGGATCAGGCTGCGGCGGCTCGGCAGGAGGAGCAGAACGGGCGGCAGCGGCCGGATGCGGTGGAGACGACGCTGCAGGAGGCTCGGGAGTCGCGGCAGAACGGGCAGAACGGGCAGGGCGTACAAAACGGTCAGCCGATGTCGCAGGACGAGATCAAGCACCTGCAGGGCTTCCAGAAGGGGCAGGCCGACGCCGCTCAGGCGACTCAGCCGCGGACGGCTGAGCCTGCTGAGGTGGGTGGCAAGACCGCCGGCAACCGCGCCGCCGAGCTCCGAGCGGACAAGGGCGCCCGCCGAGACGGTCCGGGCATCGGCGAGTAGGACAAGTACTCAGTAGACGATGGCCTGCGCGTTGTCGGCGAGGATCTCTTCGGTGAAAGCCGGAGCGCCGGCGATGCGCGTGCCGGGCAGCAGATCTGCCTCGGTGAGCTCGCGACGCTTGACGCACTGGGTACAGGCCGTCAGCTGACCACCGGCCAGCACCGCCGCCAAGAGATCAGCCAGCGGCGCCGCATGCGGCAACTCGAAAGCCTCGGCCCGCCCCGGTACGGCGAACCAAACCGCCTCTCCGGTCAGCCAGAGCGACACAGTTGCACCAGAGGCGACAGCCGTCGCGGCCACCGTGACGGCTTGGTTGGCGCGCTCGGGTTCATCGGCGCCTGCGGTCAGTTTGATCACCAGCGTGCGGGACATCACGCCACCGTAGCCCAGACCGCCGCCGGCATCCCCTAGACTGACAAACGTGCTACACGTCATCTTCACGACCCTGCTGGTGCTCGTCACCATCTTCATGGGCTGGTTCTCGGCCTTTGTCGTCTACCGGCTGTACCGCGGCCGTAGCGCGAGCTGAGGCGGACAGATGGCTTTCGAGATCCCGCAGGACCTGCACCCCGACCTGATGCCGCTCGCCTGGCTGCTCGGCCGGTGGGAGGGTCGCGGCCACGGTGACTACCCGACGATCGAGAAATTCGAGTTCGGGCAGCAGATCGACTTCAGCCACAACGGCAAGCCGTTCCTGCACTACGTCAGCCAGACCTACGTGGTCGGCGAGGACGGCAAGCGCGAGCGTCCGCTGGCGCTCGAGACCGGGTTCTGGCGCCCCAAGCCGGACGGCAAGCTCGAGGTCGTGCTGGCGCACCCGACCGGCTTCGCGGAGATCTGGTACGGCGAGATCGACGGCGCCAAGATCGAGATGCGCACCGACGTGGTGGCCCGGACCGAGACGGCCAAGGAGGTCGCCGCCGGCCACCGGCTCTACGGCCTGGTCAAGGGCGAGCTGATGTGGGCCTACGACATGGCCGCCGAGGGTCTGCCGCTGCAGCCGCACCTCTGGGCCACGCTCGTCCGCGCCTAATTGATAGGGCTCGGCCTCTATCTAGGCGACTACGTTGGAGCTATCTTGCATGGATGTCGCACCGCGCTCATCTGCTCGATCTCGTAAAGACGCTGCCTGCACGGGATTCTCTTCTAATCGCTGAACAGCCTGACTCAATACTCCGGACTGAGGCAGGACAAATTCCTGGGTATGTCTGGCCGGACGTTAGTTGGAAAGATTCGGATCCGGAACCAGCCTCAGTTCTTCTCGTCACAGCGCCGGGAGCGATGGGTAAATCTGCTGCCGCAGAATCGGTCGCCAGGTACCTACATTCTCCAATCATAGATCTAGCTATGCTGCGGGTTGGGCACGACACGTTGACTGGCAGGTTGGCAAATGTGCTTGGATGGAGTGTTGCTCCTTCTTTCATCGATGAGTTACAGCGCGGGCGAGCTGCGCTGGTTTTAGACTCACTTGATGAGGCGCAACTCTTATCTGGGAGGGAGCACTTTATTGCTTTCCTGAAGAACGTTTCGGAAACTCTTGGCGCTAGTCCGGCTCAGGCAAGGCAAGTTATTATTTTCGGTCGAAAAGATTCTGTGGAGACCGCATACTTGGCTCTATCTGATTTCGGAGTTAAAGCTGAAATTTGTGAGATAAATGCACTTTCATATGGGCAGAGTTGCGAGCTGATCGATAATACCTTAGATAGGCGTGAAGAGAGCGGTGTCCCATATCGAGTGCATAGAATTCACTCGGAGCCGTTCGGTGAATTGCGGAATGAGGTCTTCCGTGATCTAGCGAAAGCGCTAAGTGGCGAGGAGGGGAACACGGGGGAATACTGGGAGGCGGCCGAGAATTTCTTGGGCTATCCGCCAGTCTTGCTTGTTTTATCAGAGCGACTCGCGGTAGAAAATCCCGCCGCTGCTCTGGCGGATGGGGGCCTGTTGTCGCTCGAGCATGGAGGTGCAGGGCTTGCTCGCGGCTACCTTCTGATGCGCATCGTTGAAGGTATTCTAAATCGCGAGGCAAATAAGGTCCGCGAACAGATAGCTAAGTCTCTATCTCTATCTTCTGAAGATTGTAGGACGTTATACACTAATGAGGAGCAATGCCTTCGAGTTTTAGGTGTAACATCTTCAATCTCGTTCGATTTGGTGCCCCCGCTTATGCTGGACGCAGCCGATAAGGTTCTGTATGAAGAGCAGATAGCATCGTTTGCTCTGGATCATCCGTTCCTGAGCGATCGAGATTTCTCAAACATTGTATTCTCAGACTACGTTAGAGCTTTCGTAGCTACATCGCCCACAAGTGAGTTGTTTGGCGTTCGCCGCTCTGACCTCCTAGCAGCGTGTCGAGTAGCGGGACCATTCTTTGCTCACTTTGCTCATAGCCTGAGCGCTCGAATTGGACTTGAGGGGCGTGATGGCCCAGTCCAGCCAAATTCTATTGCGCAAGTCGACGAGCTTCTAATTGATGAATTGATACGTTCATATGCGGCCGGAACGCCGGCTCTCACTATGGCGTCGTATGCTGCCAGCTCAGAACGGGGCGGTGCCGTTTTGATGCTTGAAGAGTATCCGGACCGGCGCGGTGACAGCCTTCTCTTTGAAATACCAGAACCATCGGGAGTTCTGGAGCTTTATTCTCCACTATCGCGGTGCATCGTGGTCTCGGATCACGGTGTTGTACTTGCGGCGCGCGGAGACGAGTTTGAGATAGGCCCGAATGTCGTATTCGTCGTAAGTGAAATCCAAATCAATGCATCGAAGGTGACTGTGTCGGATGAGTCTGGCGAGGTTGCCAGTGTTCTAATCGTTGCTAGGGAATTGAGTCACCCGCCGGACATGCGGGTCACCGCTTATCCCCCTGATTCTCTTCGAGTGCATGTTCCTGGTGCAGGTTTCCAATGGAGGCCCTTCATTTTCAAGATCTCGAAGAATGAGGCTGGAGTCGAGCCGGCTATCTCGCACGAGGTGTTCTTTTGGATCCGCCGGATTATCATGTCTTTCCGCTCAGGCGCTGGAGACAATCCCAGTTTGTTTGGTGAAATGTTCGACCGTCTAATAGTCGGTAGCAGTCGTGTCGCCGAAGCCACAGCTGATGCACTTATAGAGTTGAAAATTGTTATCCGTAGATCCGACCTCTATGTGTTGGATCTAGGTGTGCTCTCGACTTTCCAGGTGAGTTACGCTGCTGTTAAGGGGCCGGATTTCATGGACGCTTTGAAGTCCCTGCAAAAGCGAGTGCTGGAGACAGACGCGATACGCAAAATGCCAAAAGATTGAGGAGGCGAAGTCTCGTCCTAACTCTCGGACACCCACGAGTACTCGACCTTCGGTCGCCCGCTTCGTCCGTCGTACCGTTGCGTACGGAGCGCCTGTCCCTGGTCGGCCAGGTGTTCCAGATACCGCCGCGCGGTGATCCGCGAAGTACCGATCGACGCCGCGACCTCTTCCGCGGTCCAGCTCTCGCGGTTGCCGAGCAGCGTCACCACCCGATCCAGCACCGAGCCGGCCAACCCCTTCGGCACTGACGAGCTAGTTGCTGGATGCAACAGTCGGTCGACCTCGTCCTGATCGGCGACGACCTGACCGTCCTCCGCGGCGCGTCGCTGCCGCGCATAGGCGGAGAGCCGATCTCTCAACGTTTCAAAGGCAAACGGCTTCAGCACGTACTGCACGACCCCGATCCGCGCAGCCGCCTGTACTGCGGCAACCTCCCGCGCCGCAGTCACGGCAACCACATCAGTCTGGTTGCCCGCAGCACGCATTCGCCGTACGACGTCGAGCCCGTGACCATCCGGCAGATTCATGTCCAGCAGGACCAGATCGATCTCTCCCCGGCTGAGTACGTGCAGCGCGCGAGCCGCAGTACCGGCGAGGCCGACGCAGACGAACCCCGGCAGCCGATCGACGTACACGCGATGAGCCTCAGCAGCGACCGGATCGTCCTCGACCACCAAAACGCGCAAATCAGGCACTAGCACTCACCGCCCGAGGTAGCCGCACCCGCACAGTCAACGCCGGTACTTCGTCCAGCTCGGAGTCAGGGTCCACCATCAGCGTCCCCTGCCACCGCTCGACCGTACTGCGAACAAGCACCAACCCCAGCCCATGACCCGGCTCGGCCTTCGTCGTCCACCCACGCTCGAACATCCGAGCCAACTCCGTCGCCCCCAACTCGGCCCCGGTGTTGGTCACCGCGAGATCGATGAACTCCGCACTCGTGGAAGCCTTCAGCTCAACCCTTCTGGGCGCCGGACCGCCACGCGCGGCCTCGACCGCGTTGTCCAGCAGATTGCCGACCACCGTGACGATGTCCTGCGCAGGCAGCTTCGTGTGCAGCGCCTCCGAGCCCAGCTCGAGCGTGAGCAGCACACCCCGCTCCTGCGCCTGAGCCAACTTGGCCAGCAGCAACGACGCCAGGACCGGATCCCCGACGGTGCCGACCACGCGATCCGTCATTGCCTGCGCGAGCTGCAATTCGGAGACCGCGAACTCCCGCGCACGCTCCGGCCGCCCGATCTCGATCAGGCTGACGACAGTGTGCAGCCGGTTCGACGCCTCGTGGTTCTGCGCCTGCAGCGACTCGGCCAGGCTGCGAACGGCGTCCAGTTCACCCAGCAAGGCCTGCAGTTGGGTGTGGTCCCGCAGCGTGACGATCCGCCCGGACCGGGCCGGTTGCTGGTTGACCACGACGACGCCGAGGGCGCCGAGATGCAGTTCGTCGTACGCCGTCCGTCCGGCGCTGAGCAGGGCGGACAAGGTGGCCGGCAGGTGCAGATCCTGCACCGTCGAACCTGGCGTGACCTGGTCCAGACCGAGGAGCCGACGGGCCTCGTCGTTGATCAGCTGGACCTGACCGTCGGTGTCGATCAACAACAGACCCTCGCGGGCGGCCCGTAGTACGCCTTCGTAGAAATCGAGCATCCAGGCGAGTGACTGGGTGCCCATCCCGCGGGTCGTACGGCGTACGCGCCAAGTGACGAGGGCGTTGCCGGCCACCGCGACGCCGAGCACCAAGCTGGCGACCCCGAGCAGGGACCGGAACTCGAGCTGGATCAGATCACCCCAGCCGGGCGGCGTGATACCGGCGGAGGCGGCGTCCCGGTCAGCCTGGGAGCGGGTCCGGGCCAGCAGCACGAGCCAGATCAGCGCGACCATCACCGCGGCCGTGGCGGACTGCAGCCAGAGCACCTGGCGGCGGAGCTCCCACGGGCGGCTGGTCATGCCGACATTGTGCACACCAGTCGTGACAGTGGCATGCCGCGCGGCGCGCTATCCGGACAGCTGGCGAACGATATGAACGAAATGCGCAGTTGTCCTGTGCGTCACGTCACAGTTACTCAGAACCCCGCCCGCCCGGCAAATCAGGAGTCCCCCATGGCGAGCCCCACCGCACCCCGACCGACGCCGGTCCGCAACGACCGGACCCATTTCCTCTACATCGCCGTCATCGTCGCCGTGTTGCTCGGCATCGGTGTCGGCTTCATCTTCCCGGACTTCGCGGTCGAGCTGAAACCGCTCGGCACCGGGTTCGTCAACCTGATCAAGATGATGATCAGCCCGATCATCTTCTGCACCCTGGTGCTCGGCATCGGTTCGGTCCGGCAGGCCGCCAGCGTCGGCAAGGTCGGTGGCCTCGCGCTCGGCTACTTCCTGGTGATGTCGACGGTCGCGCTCGCCATCGGCCTGGTGGTCGGCAACCTGGTCCAGCCCGGTTCCGGCCTGAACCTGACCGACAAGCTGCGGGAGACCGGCCAGAAGCAGGCGGCCGGTGGGCACGAGACCACGGCCGACTTCATCCTCGGCATCATCCCGAAGACGTTGCTGTCCGCCCTGACCGAGGGCGAGGTGCTGCAGACCGTGTTCGTCGCGCTGCTGATCGGCTTCGCACTGCAGGCGATGGGCAGCAAGGGCCAGCCGATCCTGAACGGGATCGGGCACATCCAGCGGCTCGCCTTCAAGGTGCTGGCGATGATCATGTGGGTCGCCCCGGTCGGTGCCTTCGGCGCGATCGCGGCCGTCGTCGGCGCCACCGGCGTGGACGCCCTGGTCAGCCTCGGCAAGATCATGATCGCCTTCTACATCACCTGTGCGATCTTCGTGGTGGTCATCCTCGGCACGATCCTCAAGGTCGTCACCGGGCTGAACATCTTCCAGCTGCTGAAGTACCTCGGCCGCGAGTTCCTGCTGATCGTGTCGACCTCGTCGTCGGAGACCGCGCTGCCGCGCCTGATCGGCAAGATGGAGCATCTCGGCGTCGACAAGTCGGTCGTCGGCATCACCGTGCCGACCGGCTACTCGTTCAACCTGGACGGCACCGCGATCTACCTGACGATGGCGTCGCTGTTCATCGCCGAGGCGATGGACCAGCCGTTCTCGCTCGGGCAGCAGATCTCCCTGCTGGCGTTCATGATTCTGGCCTCGAAGGGCGCGGCCGGCGTGACCGGCGCGGGCCTGGCGACGCTGGCCGGCGGTCTGCAGTCGCACCGGCCGGACCTGGTCGACGGCGTCGGCCTGATCGTCGGGATCGACCGGTTCATGTCCGAGGCGCGGGCGCTGACGAACTTCGCCGGCAACGCGGTCGCCACGGTGCTGGTCGGTCACTGGACCGGATCCTTCGACAAGGAACAGGCCCGCCAGGTGTTCGCCGGCGAGGACCCGTTCGACGAGGCGGCCTTCGCGGCCGGCGACACCCACGCGGGCGACGTACCGGAGAGCACTCCGCCGGCGGTCGACAGCGGTACCGCGAGCCACCACTAGAACCATCTGTCCAACCCCTCAACGCTGCCCGTCAGCTCCCAAGCCACAGCTGGGAGTTGACGGGCAGCGTGCTTCACCGCCCGGTGAGCAGCTCGACCACCGGCGCGAGCTCGTCCAGATAGGTGGCGTTGATGGTGATGTACGACGCCCCGAAGTCGTCGCGCCGGCGCTGCAACTCGTCGGCCATCTGCTGAGGTGTGCCGCGCAGCAGCATCAGCGTGCCGCTCGCCTCGAACTCCGCGGGGGTCATGCCGGTCGCCTGCTTGCTCCAGGCGGGCAGTTCCGTCGTACCGGCGGCGAAGAGGTTCATGGCCAGCTCGATGTCGTCCGCACGAGGCCCGGCCAGCTCGCGGAGCTCTTTGGCGTACTGCGCGAACTCCTCGCGCGGCGCCGCAGCAGGCTTGGCCAGCGAGACGATGTCTGCTCGGGCGGCGGCCAGTGCGAGCGTGCGGGGTCCACCGGCCGCCAGCATGATCGGAGTGTGCTGGTCGCCGTCGAGCTTCGCCAGTTGGTCCAGCGTCTCTCGGACCTGGTCCCGGCGCTCCTTGGCCGATCCCCACGGCAGGCCGATCTCCGCTGCCTGCTGCTCGACCTGTGGGCGTCCGGTGCCGATGCCGAAGTCGAAACGGCCATTAGTCAGTACAGAGAGCGTGTGGGCGTCCCAGGCCGCTGCGCGCGGCGTACGGAGTGGGGCGGCGGCTACGAAGGTGCCGACGCGGATGTCGGCCGTTGCAGCCGCCACTGCGAGGGTGGGGAACGGCGACAGTAGCTGCAGCCCGTCTGGCATCAGCACGGTCGAGTAGCCGGCGTCTGCGGCTCGGCGTACGGTCTGCTGCCACTGGTCGGCGCCGCGGTCCGGACTGCCCACCACACCGAACCGGAATGCTCTGGTCGTCATCGTCCTGCTCCTCTCGAGTTTGGTGCTTCCAGCCTGGTCGGGAGCGGTGTTGTCCACATCCCACAGCGGGAGGCAGTCGGCGTACGCCGGTGGACGTAGGCTGGTGACATGTCACTGACGCGGAGCCCTCTGTTGGACCTTCCGGCTGCCGTGGAGGCCGACGGCCTGGACGCCGGGGTCGCTGCGCACTACGGCACCGACCTGCGTGAGCAGCGGGCCCTGGTGGCGGGCAAGGGCTTCGTCGACCGCTCGAACCGGGACGTGGTCACCATCAGCGGCCCCGACCGGCTCACCTGGCTGCACGCGATCACCAGCCAGTACTTCGAAGGCCTGCAGCCCGGCACGTCGACCACTGCCCTGTTGCTGTCCCCGACGGGTCACGTCGAGCACGCCATGTACGGCGTCGACGACGGTGAGACGTTCTGGCTGCACACCGAGCCGGGCGCTGCCGCGGCGCTGGTCGAGTGGCTGCAGAAGATGGTCTTCATGTCCCGCGTCGAGATCACCGACGTCACCGACTCCTATGCCATCGTCTGGCGGCCAGGGAAGCCGTCAGCGGACACCCAGGCGCTAGTGCGGGCCGGAGGTGACTCCTTGGGCGGCCACGAGCTGTTCCTGCCCAGAGGGGACCTCCAGGCCTTCGCTGAGCAGGCGGGTCCTGCTGCTGGCATCTGGGCCTACGAGGCGCTGCGGATCGAGGCAGGCGCTCCCCGGCTCGGGCTGGACATGGACGAGCGGGCAATCCCCAACGAGCTCGGCTGGCTTGGTATCGGCGTACACCTCGACAAGGGCTGCTACCGCGGCCAGGAGACGGTCGCGCGTGTCCACAACCTCGGTCGGCCGCCGCGTCGGCTGGTCCGGTTGCTGCTGGATGGTTCGGTCGACCACCTCCCCGGCCACGGGTACGCCGTACGGGTGGGGGAGAAGCAGGTCGGCTTCATCGGCTCTGCGGCCCGCCACCACGAGTACGGGCCGATCGCGTTGGCCCTGATCAAGCGCAACGTGGACCCGGAGGCGGTGCTCGAGGTCGTCGCCGAGGACCAACCGACGGTCACCGCGACCCAGGAGCTGCTCGTCGACCCCGAGGTCGGGCTGCACGTCCGCGCCCGGCTGTGAGCCGAATCATCTCCAATCTGGCTGTTTGCCCCTGACCTTTGCGCCGTACAGTTTCAGCCGTGACCGAACCTGTGCTCCTGGCCGACGTCGTCCGCAGTGGATTCGTCGAGAGCCACCACCGAGGCTCCGTAGTGGTGACCGCTCCCGACGGCTCCGTCGAGTGGTCGGCCGGCGTGATCGACCAGCCGATGTTCCCGCGCTCGTCGAACAAGCCGATGCAGGCGCTCGGCATGCTCCGCAACGGCCTCGACCTGGACGGCGAACTGCTCTCGCTCGCCGGGGCGTCGCACTCCGGTGAGGCGTTTCACCTGGACGGCGTACGGCGGATCCTCGCGGGCGCCGGGCTGGACGAGTCGGCGCTGCGCACGCCGGCGGCGTACCCGATCGACGACCAGGCCCGCGACGAGTGGGTCCGCGCGGGACATGGGCTCGACCCGATCACGATGAACTGCTCCGGTAAGCATGCGGCGATGCTCGCTACCTGTGTGGCCAATGACTGGGCGTTCCATCACGACGGCAACGCGACAGGTGCTGACGCGACCGGTGCCGACTGGGGGCGTAACGACTACCGCTCGCCTGAGCATCCGCTGCAGCAGGCGATCCGGACGGCCGTCGAGGACTCCGCCGGCGAGAAGGTCTCGTACGTCGCTGTCGATGGGTGCGGGGCACCCATCCTCGCCATCACCCTGGCTGGTCTCGCGCGGTCCTTCGGGCTGTTCGCCGCCGCTCCCGGTGACACCTTGGAAGGCCGTGTTGCCAACGCCTTCCGCGAGCACCCCAACTACGCCAGCGGCAGCCGCCGCGACGAGTCTGCTCTGATGCGTGCGATCCCTGGTCTGTTCTGCAAGGCCGGCGCTGAATCTGTTTACGCGGTGGGCCTCGCCGACGGTCGCGGCCTGGCTGTGAAGATCGACGACGGCAATCCGCGCGCCCGGGCGGTGGTGATGGCGGCGACGCTGCAGCGCCTGGGTCTCGACCACGAGGAGATCACCAAGCAGACCCGCTTGCCGCTGTACGGCGGTGGTGTCGAGGTGGGCGCGGTCCAGCCGCACGCTGCGGCTTTCGCCTGATCCTCCGGCCTTCCGCCTGATCCTCCGGCCTTCCGTCTGATCTTCCGGCTGTCCAGGGCTCGGCGCTGCTTTTCCACGCCCGCTCGCCGGAGGGCTCGTGGCGCTTGCGCGCCACCTCGTTAGAGCCTGGAAGCTGACGCGAGTAAGCCTGCGTTCCGGATCGACCGGTCTCCTGGACCTGTGGTGCCGGCCCGGTCATCCACGCCCGCCCCGCCCGAGGGCTCGTGGCGCTGCGCGCCACCTCGCCGTGCCTGGATGCTGACGGTGGCAAGCCTCCGATGCGGGGCAACCGATCTGCTCAGAGCGGTGAAAGTGGCGTGCCTGCTCGTCAACACCCGTCCGCCGGAGGGCTCGTGGCGCTAGGCGCCACCTCGCTAGCGCCTGGATGCTGACGCGAGTAAGCCTGCGTTGGGGATCGACCAAGCTGCTTGGTGCGGTGGTGCCGCAGCTACTCATGCACTGGAACTCGCTGCCGTCCGCCGAGGGGCTCGTGGCGCTGGGCGCCACCTCGCTTGCGCCTGGATGCTCACGCGGGCAGACCTGCGATGCGGATCAGCCGAGCTGCTTGGTGTGGTGGTGCCGGCGCTGCTCGTCAACGCCCGCTCGCCGGAGGGCTCGTGGCGCTGGGCGCCACCTCGCCGTGCCTGGATGCTGACGCGAGTAAGCCTGCGATGGGGATCAGCCGAGCTGCTTGGTGTGGTGTACCGGGGTGCTCATGCTCGACTGCCCGTCCGTGGGCTCGTGGCGCTGGGCGCCACCTCGCTTGCACCTGGATGCTCACGCGGGCAGACCCGCGATGCGGATCGACCGATCGGTCGGGGGTGGGCCAGCCCGCTCATCCACGAGGTGCACTGAGGCAACCTTCGGTGCATGGCTGCGGCGCGCACAGCGACAGGCAGTAGTAGCTGTTTCGGCCTTCGGCGACGGCTGATCACGCTGAGCGTGTCATCCCGGCACGACTACTGCCTGTCGTTGTACACGCATTTGGCCCGCGTGTTGGGCTGCAATGATCCGAGCGACATCTGCTTTTGCGCAGCCGCTCGCCGGGAGGCTCGTGGCGCTGGGCGCCACCTCGCTTGCGCCTGGATGCCGACGCGAGTAAGCCTGCGTTTGCGGGTCAGCCGACCTGCTTGGTGCGGTGGTGTCGAGCCTGCTCTTGCACGACCACCCGGTCGCCGGAGGGCTCGTGGCGCTGGGTGCCACCTCGCTAGCGTCTGGATGCTGACGCGAGTAAGCCTGTGTTGGGGATCAGCCGCTCGGCTTGGTGTGGTGGTGCCGCAGGTGCTCATGTGCTGGAACTCGCTGCCCGTCCGCCGAGGGGCTCGTGGCGCTGGGCGCCACCTCGCTTTCGCCTGGATGCTCACGCGAGTAAGTCCGCGTTGCGGATCAGCTGCACTGCTTGCTGCTGTGGCTGTGGTGAGTCGATGCGGGTGGTGGGCTGGTGCTGGGTGGTGTGCTTTGCTGGGAGACCAGTACGCCTTCGAGGATCGCCGTCGGCAGCAGCAGCCCGACCGTTGCTGGGTGGTCAGTCTGTCTCGCCGCATCACGGGCTTGATGGCGTGAGCATCCAGGCGCAGGCGAGGTGGCGCCCAGCGCCACGAGCCCACGGCGAGCGGCTGCGCAAAGTCAGATGTCGCTCGGAACAAGCGCGGCAGACGGTGCCGCGCATCCTCGACTCGAGTGAACGCCGATCATTGCAGCCCAGCATGCGGTCCACATGTGTGCACGACGACAGGCAGTGGTCTGCGCCGAGACGACACGCTGAGCATGATCAGCCGTCGAAGAGCCGAACAGTTACTACTGCCTGTCGCTGTGCACGCCGCAGCCATGCACCGAAGGTTGCCTCGGGTGCACCTCGTAGATGAGCGGGCAGGCCCACCCGGACCAGGCCGATCGGTTGATCCGCATGGCGGGTCTGCCCCGCGTGAGCATCCAGGCGCAAGCGAGGTGGCGCCCAGCGCCACGAGCCCTCGGCCTCGACGATCCCGGATCAGCAGGCGTGGCACCACCGACCCAAGCACATCGGCTGATCCGCATCGCGGGCTTACTCCGGTGACGCGGGCGCCTGAACGAGTCCACCTCGGACATCTTCGCGTCAGCATCCAGGCGCTGGCGAGGTGGCGCGCAGCGCCACGAGCCCTGGGAGGGGCGGTCGAGGATGAGCACCCTGGCACCACAAGCCCTCGGCAGCAGCGGACTCCGCTACATGAGCAACTGTGGCACCTGACAAGCTGCCTCACCCTCGCACTCCAAGGCAGCACGAGGCGCGACGGGGAGCCTCCGCGAGCAGACGAAGAAGGCATCAGCAGGGACGCAATAACCCAAAGTGACCGGCCTCACCCCGCCCTTGCTTGCAATTGCAAGCACTCTGCTAGCACTATGGACGTATGGCCAGGTTGAGTGATCGTGCTGCTGGAGCAGTTGGTTCGGTGGGGGAGTACCTCGCTGAGCAGCGGCGGCATGCGCAGCTGTCGTTGCGGCAGTTGTCCGATCTGGCTGGTGTGTCGAACCCGTATCTGAGTCAGATCGAGCGTGGGCTGCGGAAGCCGTCTGCTGATGTGTTGCAGCAGCTTGCGAAGGCCTTGCGGATCTCCGCGGAGACGCTCTACGTGCGGGCCGGCATTCTCGATCCGGACGAGAGTGAGGACGGCGCTCGGCGTACGCCGGGTGTGGTCGATGCTGTACTGCTCGACCCCGCGCTGAACGAGCGGCAGAAGCGCGTCCTGCTCGACGTGTACGGCTCGTTCGTCCGTGAGAACACGACCGAGGGCTCCGACGACGAGCCCACAACGGCAGCCGCGCCGGCCAAGAAGCCCGCGGCGGCCAAAAAGACCCCTGCACGAAAAAGCAGCACCCCGAAGAACCCGCTGAACCCGAAGACAAAAACCTCACGAGGAGATGCCTGATGGCAACCCGCACCCCCGTCACCCCGTTGTACGCGATCGCCGGCACCGCCGACCTGGCGGTGGAGAAGTTCCGCGCGGTCAGCGACGACGTCACCACCCGGTTCGCGAAGCTGGACCAGAAGACCGTGCAGTCCACCGTGCAGACCGAGCTGGCCAAGCGTCAGGCCGAGCTGAGCGAGCGGCTGGAGACCCTGGTCGCCAACGCCAAGACCGTGCCGGCCGCCCTGCGGGAGCTGCCGTCGGTCGCGCAGGCCGGGCTGACCACCGTCATCGGCCAGGCCGAGGAGACCTACGAGGACCTGGCCGGCCGTGGCAAGGACCTGGTCACCCGGATCCGTCACCAGAAGGCGTCCGAGGACCTGGTCGCCCAGGCCAAGACCACGGTGAGCAAGGCCAAGGCCACCCGCACCACCGCGAAGAAGACCGCTGACACCGCCACCCGCAACGTCAAGGCGACCGCGACCAGCGCCCGCAAGACCGCGAAGACCGCCACCAAGGCCGCCAGCACCGGCGCCGCCAAGGTCGGCAACTGAGAGTAGTTTCCCGGCTCTGCGGCGTACGGGTGGCCCCGATCCAGGTTCGACGGATCGTGGGCCACCCGTGCCTGGGTTAGGCTCGTGACATGCTCCCCCTCGCCACGTTCCAGAACCTGTTTCCCGGGTTCGGTGATCCCATCGGTGTCATTTGGTGGGCGCTGCTCGGTCTGAAGCTGGTCGCGCTGGTCGACGCGGCGTTCCGGCCGCGGGCGGTGTTCACCGCCGCCGACAAGCTGACCAAGCCCGGCTGGGTGCTGATTCTGGCCACCTTCACGCTGTCCCAGATCTTCCAGAGCTGGCTGAGCTTCATCGGCCTGTTCGGGATCGTCGCCGCGGCTGTCTACCTGGTGGACGCCCGGCCCGCACTGCGGGCGGCATCCGGCCGCGGACGCGGTGGCTGGGGCATTCGCCGCCGCCGGGGCCCGCGCCCGCTCTGACCCACCGGGACCACAGCCGGTACTACGACCGGTAGACGATCACCTTGTCGCCGACCTTCACCAGGTCGAACAACGCCTTGATCTTGGCCAGGTCGCGGACGTTCACGCAGCCGTGCGAAGCGCCGTTGTAGCCGCGCGCCGCGAAGTCCGAGGAGTAGTGCACCGCCTGGCCGCCGCTGAAGAACATCGCGTACGGCATCTTCGAGTCGTACAGCTTCGAGACGTGGTTGCGGCTCTTCCAGCCGACCGTGAAGCCGCCCTCGCGGGTGGCCGTCTTCTGCGCCCCGAACCGTACGTCGAACTGCATCTTCACCACGCCGTCGACCACGTACCGCAGCTTGCGGCTGGTCTTGTCGATGCACAGCGCGGTACCGGTCGCGCAGCGCTGGTCGAGCTTCTTGCCGTCCACCACCGGCGCCGGCGGGTACAGCTCGGCCTGGGTGGGCTCCCGGGTCGCGGCGGTCAGTTTCGTCCAGGTGTTCTGGTCGACATAGCCGAGCGGCGGGATCCCCTGTGAGGTCTGGAACTTCTTCACCGCTGAGCGGGTCATGGTGCCGAAGGAGTTGTCCAGCCACTGCTTGTCGAGCAGCTTGAGCTGGATCAGCCGGGCCTCGACCTTGCGCACCTCGGCGCTGCTGGAACCGTTCTTCCACAGGGCCTTCGGGTAGATCGGCAGCTCGCCCTTGACCTCGAACGGCACCGGCTTCAGTTCGGTGGTGCTCGCCTGGTGCTCCGGCGCGGCCGAAGCGGTGATCGCCGTCCCGGCAACCGCCGTGACCACCACCGCCGCGAGCACGTTACGGACAATCAGCGCACTACGAGTCCAGCGCATCGGAACCCCTCAAGTCGATCCGTCCCCAGTACTACGTAGGACGCCCACGCGGATCAGTTAGTTGGCATCGGGCGGACACCAACCCACCAAGCCTAAGCTACAAGCATGGAAATCGACCTCTCGACGGCTGATATCACCACTGTCGAGGCGGACGCGATCGTGAACGCGGCCCATCACGCCTTGCGCGGCGGTGGTGGCGTCGACGGCGCGATCCACCGGGCCGGCGGACCGGCAATCCTTGCCGACTGCATCGAGCGTTACCCCCACGGCGTACCGACCGGTGAGGCCGGCTGGACGACGGCGGGCCACCTGCCCGCGCAGTACGTGATCCATGTGGTCGGGCCGAACTACACCGCTGGGCAGCGGGATCCCGCGCTGCTCGAGTCCTGCTACCGCAACGCGTTGCGGCTGGCGGACGAGCTGGGGGTTCGCAGGCTGACCTGTCCGGCCGTGTCGGCGGGGATCTACGGGTGGCCGAAGGAGTCGGCGGCCGAGATCGCAGTACGGGTACTGCGGGAGACGCCGACCACTGTCGACGCGGTCACCTTCTGCCTGGTGGAACCCCGGCTCTACAAGGCGTTCTCGCAGGCACTCGGCCGGTAACGCGAAGCGGCGGCCACCTCCCGCAGGAGACAGCCGCCGCTCAGAAGACGTTGGGGATCAGGCGTTGTAGACCAGAACCTTGTCGCCGATCTTCACCTTGCTGAAGAGGAGGGCGATCTTCTTCTTGTCGCGCATGTTCACGCAGCCGTGCGAGGCGCCGTTGTAGCCGCGGGCGCGGAAGTCGGCCGAGTAGTGCACAGCCTGGCCACCGACGAAGAACATCGCGTACGGCATCGGGGTGTGGTAGATCGAGGAGACGTGGTTCTTCGACTTGCGGTACACCTTGAAGGTGCCGTTCTTGGTCGGGGTGCGGGTCGCGCCGAAGCGCGCGTCACCCTCGGCGACCAGCTTGCCGTTGACGAAGAACATCACCTTGCGGGTCTTCTTGTTGATGCACAGGTACCGCCCGGTCATGCACTGCTTGGCGACGTGCCGCCGACCCGGGAGGATGACCGTCTTCTTCGCTTTCGCCTTCGGCTTGGCCTTGGTGGCCGCCAGCGGAGCGACAACGGTCCTGGGCGCAACCTTCGGTGCCGCCACGGTCTTCGCGGCCGGAGCCGCGGCCTCAGCAGTTGTCGCGACGGTGAGAGCGCCTACCCCTACCATCGCGACCGCCGTGGTGGTGGCGCCGAGCTTACGCAGAATGCCCATGGTCCTTTTCCTTCCCCCAACTGATGTGCTTTTCACTAGGTCAGACGCAGCAGCCCGCCATCTGGTTGGTAACGATCCGGAAAATTCCCCCGTCGGATCGGCAAACCAGGTGAACGGGCTACTGAATCAGGCTTTGTTCTTCCGGCCGAGCTTCGCGCGCTCGATCTGGGTCAGCGCGAGCTTACGGATCCGGACCGCGTCCGGGGTCACTTCGACACACTCGTCCTCGCGGCAGAATTCCAGCGACTGCTCCAGCGAGAGCTTGCGGGCCGGCACCAGCTTCTCGAACTCGTCCGCGTTCGACCGGACGTTGGTCATCTTCTTCTCACGGGTGATGTTGACGTCCATGTCGTCCGCGCGCGAGTTCTCGCCGACGACCATGCCCTCGTAGACGTCGGTGCCCGGCTCGCAGAACATGGTGCCGCGCTCCTGCAGGTTCACCATCGCGTACGACGTGGTGACGCCGGTCCGGTCCGAGACCAGCGAGCCCGACGGGCGGGTGCGCAGCTCGCCGAACCACAGCTCGTAGCCCTCGAAGACGTGGTGCGCGATACCGGTACCGCGGGTGTCGGTGAGGAACTCGGTCCGGAAGCCGATCAGGCCACGCGCCGGAACCAGGAACTCCATCCGGACCCAGCCGGTGCCGTGGTTGGTCATCTGCTCCATCCGGCCCTTGCGGACCGCGAGCAGCTGGGTGACGGTGCCGAGGTACTCCTCGGGGCAGTCGATGGTCAGCCGCTCGACCGGCTCGTGCCGCTTGCCGTTGATCTCACGGGTGACCACCTGCGGCTTGCCGACGGTCAGCTCGTAGCCCTCGCGGCGCATCTGCTCGACCAGGATGGCCAGCGCCAGCTCGCCACGGCCCTGCACCTCCCAGGTGTCGGGACGCTCGGTCGGCAGCACCTTGATCGAGACGTTACCGATCAGCTCACGGTCGAGCCGGTCCTTGACCAGTCGCGCGGTGACCTTGGTGCCCTTGACCCGGCCGGCCAGCGGCGAGCTGTTGGTGCCGATGGTCATCGAGATGGCCGGCTCGTCCACCGTGATGAACGGCAGCGCGACCGGGTTCTCCGGGTCGGCCAGGGTGTCGCCGATCATGATCTCCGGGATACCGGCGATCGCGACGATGTCACCAGGGCCGGCCGAGTCGCCGGGGACGCGCTCGAGCGCCTCGGTGATCAGCAGCTCGGTGATCTTGACCTTCTGGATGCTGCCGTCGTGCTTGCACCAGGCGACCTGCGAGCCCTTCTTCAGGGTGCCTTCGTGCACCCGGACCAGGGCCAGCCGGCCGAGGAACGGCGAGGCGTCCAGGTTGGTGACGTGCGCCTGCAGCGGGGCGTCCTCGGTGTACGACGGGGCCGGCACGTTCGCCAGGATGGTCTCGAACAGCGGCTCGAGGTCCTCGGAGTCGGGCATCCCGCCGTCGGCCGGCTGGGTCAGCGAGGCGCGGCCGGCACGAGCCGAGGCGTAGACGACCGGGAAGTCCAGCGCGGACTGGTCGGCGTCGTGGTCGAGCAGGTCGAGGAACAGCTCGTAGGTCTCGTCGACGACCTCGGAGATCCGGGCGTCGGGACGGTCGACCTTGTTCACCACCAGGATCACCGGCATCTTGCGGGCCAGCGCCTTGCGCAGTACGAACCGGGTCTGCGGCAGCGGACCCTCGGAGGCGTCCACCAGCAGTACGATCGCGTCCACCATCGACAGGCCGCGCTCGACCTCACCACCGAAGTCGGCGTGGCCGGGGGTGTCGATGATGTTCAGCGTCATCTGCTCGCCGTTGGCCATCTTGTGCCGGACGGCGGTGTTCTTGGCGAGGATCGTGATGCCCTTCTCACGCTCCAGGTCACCCGAGTCCATCGCTCGTTCGTCGACGTGCTGGTGGGCTCCGAAGGCGCCGGACTGCCACAGCATCGCGTCGACCAGGGTGGTCTTCCCGTGGTCGACGTGGGCCACGATGGCCACGTTGCGCAGATCATTACGGAGGGGCATGCGGAAGCGCTCCAAGCAAGTCGGATTGAGGTCAGGCGGTGGCTACGGCAAGTCCTACGTGCCACTGGAGACGCAGTGCGCAGCCGTCTCATCCTACGCGCCACCCGGGGAAGGACCGAATCCGCGGAACTCTTTGACATTCGTTCGCTGTACGTACAGTCTATAAATGGACGCCTGGGGAGGGGTCCGTACCTCGGGGGGTCGCGCCACCGGGGGTCGAGTCGCCGTGGGGGGTGGGCTCGACTCCTGGCCGCCGGCCAAGGAAGAAGCACCGTGCCGCGATCGGCCAGCACCAACCGTGAGCTGCGGGAGAGGTCCCGCGAGCGGATCCTCGCGGCTGCCCTGGAAGTCTTTGCCGAGAAGGGTTACGAGGCCGCGTCGATCTCCGACGTGACCCAGCGCGCCGCGGTCTCCCGCGGTCTGGTCACCTACTACTTCGCCAGCAAACAGTCGCTGGCCGCCGAGTTGCTGGACCGCTGGCTGGACGGGATCGGCGCGATCCTCACGCTGCAAGGCAGTGCGGACCAGAAGCTGGCCGGGATCATCGACGGCAGCCTGCTGGCGGCGGTGTCCACATTGCCGATCCAGCGGCTGGCGATCTCGCTGATGATGCAGCCGGGCACGCATGACGTCTTCGCCGCGGTCGAGTCGGCCAAAGCCGCGCAGTTGGGGGAGATCGAGGACGTCATCCGGTCGATCTTCGCCGAGCGTGGCGCCGCCGATCCGGCCGTCGAGGAAATGTTGCTGAGGGCAACACTCGAGGGGGTGACGGTGAAGCTGGCGATCTATCCGGAGACGTTCCCGGTGGAGGCTGTCCGCCGCCGCTTGCACGAGGGCTACGGACTGCCTGTACCGGCCAGTCCGTTACCCATTACTTCTCCTGAGATAGGTCGCCTCAGGGCTGAGTGACCCGGTGGACCTTGTGCTGTGCGGCTTGGGCGCGGGGACGGACCGTCAGGCGGTCGATGTTGACGTGCTTGGGGCGGGTGGCGATCCAGGCGACGATGTCGGCGATGTCGTCGGCGAGCAGCGGCTCGGCGACCCCGGCGTACACGGCGTCGGCCTTGGCCTGGTCGCCCTCGAAGCGGGTCAGCGCGAAGCCCTCGCTCTTCACCATCCCCGGCGCGATCTCGCAGACCCGGACCGGCTGGTCCCACAGCTCCAGCCGGAGCGTGTCGACGACCGCCTTCGCGGCGTGCTTGGCCGCGACGTACCCGCCGCCGCCCTCGTAGGCGACCTGGCCGGCCGTCGAGCCCATCACGACGATCTGGCCCTCCGCGGCGATGAGTGCCGGGAGCAACGACTTGGTGACGGCCGCGACGCCGATCACGTTCACCTCGAACATCTGCCGCCAGGCCGCCAAGTCGGCCTCCGCGACCGGCTCGAACCCGAACGCTCCGCCGGCGTTGTTCAGCAGCAGATCGACCCGGTCACCGACAGCTGCGGCCAGCGCTGCGACGTCCTCGGCCGAGGTGACGTCGCACTGCACCGCGCGACCGTCGATCTCCTTGGCCAGCGCCTCGATCCGGTCCAGCCGCCGGGCGGCGCAGATCACCTCGAACCCCTCTCGGGCGAGGTACCGGGCCGACGCGGCCCCGATCCCACTGCTGGCTCCGGTGACAACTGCGACTGGCCTTGCTGCTCCGCTCATGGTTGTAGTCTCCCAGCCTGCTCGCCGACCGGAGGAACCCGTCCGCACAGTAGAACGTCGATGGTTGGGGAGGAGGGCCATGGATAAGGACCTGAGCAAGCCGGAGCCGGAGCGCCGTACGCCGGACCCGGTCTTCTCGCCTGCCATGTCGGAAGTGGCCGTCGCCCATCTGCTGGAGTACCCCGAGGCGATGGTGCGGGCGAGCGACCCGACGCCCGAACGACGCGTCGGGCCGCGGAACGTCACCGGTGACTTGGTCAAGGGCCTGATCGGGTTCGTAGGCATCGCGACCGGCCTCTGGTTCCTGTTGCGCTGGGGGCTCTACGCGGTCCTGCCAGACGGGCTGGCCTTCTGGCTGGCCGGCGCGTTCGCAGTACTGGGAGGGCTCTTCGTGCTGCTGGGGATCGGCGGAACGCTGACGGAGCAGGACGAACAGCTTGCTGCTCGCGAGTGGCACGGCCGGTACCTGAGTGCGGCGGACTGGGACGACGAGTCGGCCGCGCTGATGCTTCGCGCTCAGGACGCGGTCCGGGCTGTCGAGGACTCCGAGGTGAACGGGCGTGGGCTGCTCGACGCGGTGAAGAACGACGTGGTCCTGCCGGAACAGCTCTGGGACCTCGGCCGGGTCCTCCAACAGGTCTCCGTACTGCGAGCGCAGCAGGCCGAGATCGGCAAAGGCCTCGACGAAGCCCAGCTGGACCAGGTTCTCGGTGCTCAGCGGCGGGCACTGAAGCTGTCAGCGGCGGCGATGGAAGCGAAGGTCGTCAAGCTCGAGCAGTACGCCCAGCAGGTCCGGCTGGCAGACGCAGTACTGCGCGCAGAGGCGGCCGCCCACCTCGCGGCCGCGGACAGCGACCGGTACCTCGAACTCCTGGCGACCACCGAGGTGGCCGGCAGCAGCAGCGTGCTCGACGAGCTCAGCGCTGACTCGGCCGAGGTCAAGAACGTGCTGGCCCGCAGCCTCGCCGCGGCGCTCGAGACCGGGCAGCTACTGGCTGAGCCGGACAGATAGGGAGAAGTCCCGATTTCGCCTGACAGCCCCGGAGTTACGCTGAGCAAGTGACCCAACCCTTGGCAGACCGTCCTCTCCGGCGGGTCGCGATGATCAGCCTGCACACCTCGCCCCTGGACCAGCCCGGTATCGGCGACGCCGGTGGGATGAACGTCTACGTGGTCGAGCTGTCGAAGCGGCTGGCGATGCTCGGGATCGAGGTGGACGTCTTCACCCGCGCCACCTCGTCCGCGATCCCCGCGAAGGTCGAGCTGCTGCCAGGCGTCACGGTGCGCAACGTGGCCGCCGGCCCGTACGAGGGGTTGTCGAAGCACGAGCTGCCGTCGCAGCTGTGCACCTTCGCCCGCGCCGTACTCCGGGCAGAGGCTGTTCGCGAGCCTGGCTACTACGACGTGATCCACTCGCACTACTGGTTGTCGGGCCAGGTCGGGCTGCTCGCCCGGGATCGCTGGGCCGTGCCGCTCGTGCACACCATGCACACGATGGCGAAGGTCAAGAACGCCAGCCTGGCCGCCGACGACGTACCGGAGCCGCAGGCCCGGTTGCTCGGCGAGGAGCAGGTGGTCGAGGCCGCTGACCGGTTGCTGGCCAACACCGAGGACGAGGCGCAGGAACTCATCAGCCTGTACGGCGCGCAGCCGGCGAAGGTCGGCGTCGTCAATCCGGGGGTCGACCTGGAGGTGTTCAGCCCGGGCGACCAGGCGGTCGCACGCAAGACGCTCGGGTTGCGCGAGGACGCGATCGTGCTCGCGTTCGTCGGCCGGATCCAGCCGTTGAAGGCGCCGGACATCCTGATCCGGGCCGCGGCCAGGATGCTGGCGAAGGACCCGTCGCTACGCGAGCGGCTGGTGGTCGCGATCATCGGCGGGCCGTCCGGCAACGGGATGGAGCACCCTGAGGCGCACGCGGAACTTGCCCGTGACCTGGGCGTCGACGACGTGACGTGGTTCGTGAAGCCGATGGTCCGGGCCGGGCTGGCCGACTGGTACCGGGCGGCGTCGGTGGTCTGCGTACCGTCGTACTCGGAGTCGTTCGGGCTGGTCGCCCTGGAGGCTCAGGCCTGCGGTACGCCGGTGGTCGCGGCGGCCGTCGGCGGGCTGACGACCGCGGTCGCGGACGGCCGGACCGGGTTGCTGGTGCCGGGCCACGACATCGACGACTTCGCCGACGCGCTGCGCCGGATCGCGACGGATCCGCCGCTGCGCGAGACGATGAGCCGCGCCGCGGTCGGGCATGCGAGTGGCTTCGGCTGGGAACTGACCGCGGAGAGGACGCTGGCGGCGTACCGGATCGCGCAGCAGACGATGGCGGCCGAACTGGCCCAGGAGGTTGGTCGATGAGAGTCTCCGCGGCGGACGTGATTCGCCAGGTGCTGACCGAGAACGAACTCGAGTTCACCGAGGCCGAGCCGGGGGTGTTCAGCACCGACCTGCCCGGCGAGCGCAAGCTGAAGACGACGGTGTCGCTGACGGTCGGCGCGCAGGCGGTCCAGGTGCACGCGTTCGTCGCGCGCCGGCCGGACGAGAACCACGAGGCGGTCTACCGCTGGCTGCTGGAGCGGAACCTGAAGATGTACGGCGTCGCCTTCGCCGTCGACCACCTCGGTGACATCCACCTGGACGGCCGGGTGCCGCTGCACGCGATCACGCCGGGCGAGGTGGACCGGCTGCTGGGCGCCGTGCTGGAGTACTCCGACACGTCGTTCAACACGATCCTCGAGCTGGGCTTCGCGTCGTCGATCCGCAAGGAGTACGACTGGCGGATCAAGCGCGGCGAGTCGACCCGGAATCTGGACGCGTTCAAGGGCTGGCTGGAGCCTCGGTAAGCTCAGCTCCATGACTTACCGCCTGATCCTGCTGCGCCACGGCCACTCCGACTGGAACGCCAAGAACCTGTTCACCGGCTGGGTCGACGTCGACCTGAACGCCCAGGGCGTGGAGGAGGCGCACCGCGGCGGCCAGCTGCTGCTCGAGCGCGACCTGCTCCCGGACGTCCTGCACACGTCGCTCCTGCACCGCGCCATCCGGACGGCGAACATCGCCCTCGAGGAGGCCGGCCGGTCCTGGATCGACGTCCGCCGCTCGTGGCGGCTGAACGAGCGCCACTACGGCGGTCTGCAGGGCAAGGACAAGAAGCAGACCCTGGAGGAGCTCGGCGAGGAGCAGTTCATGCTGTTCCGCCGCTCCTACGACACCCCGCCGCCGGCGATCGAGCGCGGCTCGGAGTTCGACCAGGCTGGCGACCCGCGGTACGCCGGCCTCCCGCCGGAGCTGCTACCCGCCACCGAGTGCCTCAAGGACGTCGTCGAGCGGATGCTGCCGTACTGGTACGACGCGATCGTCCCGGACCTGCGCGCCGACAAGACCGTCCTGGTCACCGCCCACGGCAACTCGCTGCGCGCCCTGGTCAAGCACCTCGACAACCTCGACGAGCAGACCGTCGTCGGCCTGAACATCCCCACCGGCGTCCCGCTGTACTACGAACTCGACGAGAACTTCAAGCCGGTCAAGGCCGGCGGCGAGTACCTCGACCCCGCCGCGGCCGCCGCCGCGATCGAAGCAGTCAAGAACCAAGGCCGCTGAACAAAGTAGCCCCCGGCAACCGTTGGTTGCCGGGGGCTACTTCTTGTGCAGGGTCAGTGGCTGCCGTTGCCGTTGCCGTTCGGGCCGGGGGTGGAGGCGCCGGCGCCGGAGCCGGCGGCGGTGCCGCCGATGGCGACCGGGAGCTCGCCGGTGACCAGGTAGACGACCCGGCGGGCCATCGAGACCGCGTGGTCGGCGATTCGCTCGTAGTACCGGCCGAGCAGGGCGATGTCGACCGCGACCTCGACGCCGTGCGGCCAGGAGTCGTCCATCATCAGCCGGAACTGGTTGCTGCGCAGCTTGTCCATCTCGTCGTCGACCGCCTCCAGCTTGGCGGCCGCCTCGACGTCGCGGCTCTTGATCACGTCACCGGCGCCGTCGACCATCCGGCCGGCCACGCCGCCCATCTCCTCGATCACCGGGTGCAGCTCGGCCGGGATCGCCGAGGCCGGGTAGCGCAGCCGGGCGATCTTCGACACGTGCGCGGCCAGGTCGCCCATCCGCTCCAGGTCGGCCACCATCCGCAGCGCGGCGACCAGCATCCGCAGCTCGTTGGCGACCGGGGACTGCCGGGCCATCAGCTCGAAGACCTTCTCCTCGACGCCTTCGCCGGCCGCGTCCAACTGGATGTCGGCGGCAATCACTTCCTCCGCCTGCCGGATGTCGGCGGTCAGCAGCGCCGTGGTGGAGCGGCGTACGGCGGTCGACACCGTCCGGGTCATCCGTTCGAGCTCGGCGAGGATGTCGTCGAGCTGCTCGTGATAGGTGTCGCGCATCGTGTCTGCTTCCGATCTGTGGTGTGTCCGGTACTGCGTGGGCGGGGCGACCGCGGGCACGGAACAGTTCCCGCCCACGCTGGACGGTATGCCAGCCAGGTTGCCGGTCGGCGACGAGTGGTGAACGCGCGATGAACAGTTAGGACGCGTTCCGGTCATCGGGTGCTCATTCGGTCTTTCCCTGCTGGTTGCCCGCGTAGCATCGGTGCTGTGGACCCCACGCTGGCTGCGGTGCTGGGCGGCGTCATCGGCGCGGCTCTGGCTCTGCTTTCACTCGGAGCGCTCGTGCTGAGTGAGCGGTCCCAGACCAAGGTTCCGGTCTCCCCGGACCCGATCGTGCCCAGTGGCGTCGCCACCGTCTTGTCCGTACTGCGCTCGTCGGCGGTCGTGATGGGCCCCGAGGACCAGGTGCTGCAGGCCAGCGCCCCGGCGCACGTGCTCGGCATCGTCCGGGGCGAGCGGCTGGTGGTGGACGACCTGCTGACCATGGTCCGGGCGGTCCGCCGCGACGGCGAGATCCGGCAGCAGGACCTGGAGATCGTCCGCGGCCGGCTCGGCGCCACGCAGTACGTGAGCGCCCGGGTGGCCCCGCTCGGCAGCCAGCTGGTGCTGGTGCTGGTCGAGGACCGGACCCGGGAGCGCCGGCTGGAGGCGATCCGCCGCGACTTCACGGTCAACGTGAGCCACGAGCTGAAGACCCCGATCGGCGCGATCATCCTGCTCGCCGACGCGGTCGCCGAGGCTTCCGACGACCCGCCGGCCGTCCAGCGCTTCTCCGGCCGGATGCGGATCGAGGCGAGCCGGTTGAGCCGGCTGGTCAAGGAGATCATCGAGCTGTCCCGGCTGCAGGGCGACGACCCGCTGGAGCACCCCGCTCCGGTCGACATCAACGGCGTGATCGAGGCAGCGGTCGACCGCTGCCGGGTTGACGCCGAGGGCCGCGGGATCAACCTGGTCGTGAAGACCGACCCCGCCCTCGAGGTGATGGGCAGCGAGGACCAGCTGGCGATCGCGATCGGCAACCTGGTCGAGAACGCCGTCAACTACAGCCCCGACGGGACCAGGGTGGCGGTCGCCGCCCACCCGATCGGGGACCTGGTGGAGATCACCGTCAGCGACCAGGGCGTCGGGATCCCGAGCAGTGACCTGGAACGCATCTTCGAGCGGTTCTACCGGGTCGACCGGGCCCGCAGCCGCGAGACCGGTGGCACCGGCCTCGGCCTGTCCATCGTGAAGCACATCGCCTCGATCCACGGTGGCGACGTGCGGGTCTGGAGCGTCGAGGGCCAGGGATCCACCTTCACCGTCCGACTCCCGCTGCGGCTCGATCCCGCGACCGGGCAACCGACGGACTGCTCCATCCAGGAGAAGTCCGAGCTACCCCCGACGCCGACCCCGTCGGAGAAAACCAAGGAGGCAGCTTCGTGACCCGAGTGCTGGTCGTCGAAGACGAAGAGAGCTACAGCGACGCGTTGTCGTACGTACTGCGCAAGGAAGGGTTCGAGGTCGCCGTCGCGGAGACCGGACCCGACGCGCTGGACGAGTACGACCGGGCCGGCGCCGACATCGTCCTGCTGGACCTGATGCTGCCCGGCCTGTCCGGCACCGAGGTCTGCCGCGCGCTCCGCAGCCGCGGCAACGTGCCGGTGATCATCGTGTCGGCCAAGGACACCGAGGTGGACAAGGTGGTCGGCCTGGAGCTGGGCGCCGACGACTACGTCACCAAGCCGTACAGCCCGCGCGAACTGCTGGCCCGGATCCGCGCCGTACTGCGCCGCGGCGCCGACGTCGAGCTGCTGCCGGACACCCTCGAGGCCGGGCCGGTCCGGATGGACGTCGAGCGGCACGTCGTCACCGTCGGCGGAACCGAGATCCGGCTTCCGCTGAAGGAGTTCGAGCTGCTCGAGATGCTGCTCCGCAACACCGGGCGGGTGCTGACCCGCGGTCAGCTGATCGACCGGATCTGGGGCGCGGACTACGTCGGCGACACCAAGACGCTGGACGTGCACGTGAAGCGGCTGCGGTCGAAGCTGGAGAAGGATCCGTCGAATCCGTCGCACCTGGTGACGGTGCGCGGGCTGGGGTACAAGTTCGAGGCCTGATCTCCGGGGCGGGTTGCCTCTAGAGTCCAGGGATGGATACGACGGCTCCTGTACCCCGGGTTCTCGTGATCGGGCTCGATCCGTATCGGGTGCCCGGACCCTGGGATCCCGGCCGATCGCTGAGGCGATCGAGCTGGAGCGAGTTCGTTTCGCCGAGGAGGGCGTCGGGGCCGAGTTCTGTCTGTTCGGTCTCGACGGAAGTGACGACATCGCGGCGGTGGTGACCGCCGCGCTGGGCGTTCGGTCGTGGGAGTGCGTGGTGATCGGCGGCGGGGTGCGGAAGCCGGAGGATCAGCTCGAGCTGTTCGAGCAGGTGATCAACCTGGTACGCCGCCACGCCCCCGACGCGGCGATCGCGTTCAACAGCAACCCGACGGACACCTTCGAGGCGGCTGCGCGATGGATCGAGCTCCCTGGCGATGGGTTAGCTTAGGCTGTCCTAAGTCAATATCCTCGTCGCTGAAAGAGAGCACCTCATGTTCTGGTCCCGTACAGCCGCGCTGGCCGCCGCCGCGCTTGTTGCGTCCACCGCGCTGGTCGCGTGTGGCAGTGCTGACGACGACGCGCGGACGCCGGTTGCCGAGACGGTGGCCGGGTTCCCGGTGACGTTGAAGAACACCTTCGGGGAGACGACGATCGCGAAGAAGCCGGAGCGGATCGTCACGCTCGGGTGGAATGCACAGGACGTCGTCTACGCGCTGGGTGAGTCGCCGGTGGGGATGCCGAAGGTGACGTACGGGCCGACGCCGGCCGGGACCACCGCGTGGAACGCCGAGCAGTTCGACCCGGCCAAGACGACGTTGCTGGACACGGGCAGCGGGATCCCGTTCGAGAAGCTCGCGGCGTTGCGGCCGGACGTGATCCTGGCGCCGTACGAGGGGTTCGACAAGGCGGCGTACACGAAGTTGTCGGAGATCGCGCCGACGGTCGCCTATCCCGGGGCGCCGTGGCAGACCACCTGGCAGGACCAGACCACCATCATCGGCAAGGCGCTCGGCAAGTCGGCCGAGGCGGACAAACTGGTTGCCGGGATCAAAGAGCTGACCAGCAAGGCGGCGGCGGAGCACCCTGAGTTCAAAGGGAAAACGCTGTCGATCCTGGCGTACGGCGCGCAGAACTTCGCCTACATGCCGACCGACCCGCGGGTGCAGATCCTGACCGAGATGGGGTTCGTGAACTCCCCGGGCGTCGATGCGCTGCAGAAGTCGAACGGCAAGAAGGAGTTCGCGATCGCCGTCAGCAAGGAGCGGCTGGGGGAGCTGAACGCGGAGGTGGTGGTCGGTTACCTCAACGAGTTGACGCCGGAGAAGTTCGCAGCCGACCCGGTGTACGCGTCGCTGCCGGCGTTCAAGCAGGGTACGGCGTACCTGATGACCGATCAGCAGGTCATCTCCGGGATGAGCTCGGTCAGCGTGCTGAGCGTGCCGTGGGTGCTCGACAAGATCCTGCCGGGGCTCTCCAAGGCGGCCAAGGCCACCTCCTGAGCCTCAGATCAGCCTGAGGCTCAGGCAACCAACTGGATCAGCCGTGCTCGCCCTCGGCCTCGGGGGCCGGCGACGGGGAGTAGTGGTCCGTGGTCAGCACCGGGATCGAGGTGCTGATCGGGCCGGCCTTGGCGAAGGTCAGCGTCACCTTGAGCATCTGGCCGGGCTTGCCGCCCTCGACGGTGACCGGGAGGCCGGTGGGGGCCGGCAGATTCTGCGCGGTGCCCGCCTTGAGGTCGAGGGCCTTGAAGTTGACGAACCGGAACGGCGCCGTGGCGTAGGTCTGGAAGGGGCACGGGCTGGCCGCTGCCGCCGCGTCGGCCGGCGGCTTGGCGTCGGTCGCCGCTATGCACACCAGGGAGTCGTCACCCTGCTCGTTGTTGACGAACGTGCCCTGCAGCTTGCCCTTGCCCTCGGCGTCGGCGAGCACCAGCAGGTTCCGTACGACGATCGCGCCGGACTCCGCGTTGGTGCCCTCGGCCGGCTGGTACGGCTTGGTCGTCTGGGCGTCGAAACCGGCCCCGCAGCCCGCCACCACGACGCTCAGAGCGACGGCGGCTCCGGCCAGGGCGGTGCGCCGAACGGCCTGCGAAGACAACGTGATGCGCACTGGAGTTCCCTCTCCTACAAACCGGGTGGATGCCGGCGGGCTGAAGCCTCCGGCGGAGCACAGCGTAGCGAGCACGGCGGGTGACCTCGACGGCGACCACCCCTTTTGGTGATGTCCCCGGCAACCATCTCCGCGCGTACGAGGCACGCCGGACAGCGTTTGTCAAGGCGGGAAGTGGCCTCTGACCAGCGCAAACGCCCCAACCGGACCAGCGACCGCGTGGTAGGATAGGAGCCGGAAAGGGGCACGTGACATATGACTTTCAACGTCGGCGAAACGGTTGTTTACCCCAACCACGGTGCGGCCGTTATCGAGGACATCGAGACCCGTCAGATCAAAGGTGAGGACAAGACCTACTTGGTCTTGAGGATCGTCGCTCAAAACGACCTGGTCGTCCGGGTCCCCGCGTGCAACCTCGATCTTGTCGGCGTGCGTGACGTCGTGGATCAGGCCGGCTTGGAGCGCGTCTTCGACGTGCTGCGGGCTCCGCACACGGAGGAGCCGACCAACTGGTCGCGTCGTTACAAGGCGAACCTGGAGAAGCTGCACTCCGGTGACGTGATGAAGGTGGCAGAGGTCGTCCGCGACCTGTGGCGCCGTGAACGTGACCGCGGTCTCTCCGCCGGTGAGAAGCGGATGCTGGCGAAGGCTCGCCAAATTCTCGTCTCCGAGCTGGCCCTGGCCGAACACACCAACGAGGACAAGGCGGAAGCCATCCTCGACGAGGTCCTCGCCTCCTGACCAACCGGTCAGCAGTGGAGTCGAGGTCGCGCGGCTGAACCGTCCGGCATGATGTGGTCGTGAGTACTGCGGCGATCATTCCGGCGGCCGGTCTCGGGCTTCGGCTCGGTGGTGAGGCACCAAAGGCATTGCGAGAGGTCGGTGGCGAATCGCTGCTGGTCCACGCCATTCGTGGACTGCGGGCAGCGACCGCCGCCGACCTCGCCTGCTTTGTGGTCGCCGTACCGCCTGGCACCGAGGACGCCGTCCAGAGACTCCTCGCGCCGTACTCCGGTCCGGTGGCGCTCAAGATTGTTGCCGGAGGCGACGAGCGGACCGACTCCGTCCGGCTGGCCCTCGAGCTGGTCCCTGCCGAAGGCATCGACTGCATCCTCGTGCACGACGCCGCCCGGTCGTTCGTACCGGCCGACGTGATCGAGAGAGTCGTTGCCGCAGTCATCGGTGGTGCGCCCGCGGTCATCCCGGTGGTGCCGGTGACCGACACGATCAAACGCGTCGACGCTGCCGGTCTGGTGGTCGACACGCCCGACCGTTCGACGCTGGTCGCCGTCCAGACCCCGCAGGGGTTCGAGCCCTCTTTGTTGCGCAGGGCCCATTCCGGCGACACCCGGGGTGCGACCGACGACGCGATGCTGTGCGAGCGGCTCGGCGTACCGGTGCAGACGGTCGAGGGGTCGCAGGACGCGTTCAAGGTGACCCGGCCGCGGGATCTGATCCTGGCCGAATCCATCCTGGCGGAGAGGCGGAGCTCGTGAAGGTGCCACGGGTAGGGACCGGGATCGACGTACATCCCGTCGAAGAAGGCCGGCAGATGTGGCTGGCCGGGCTGCACTGGCCCGAGGAGACCGCTGGACCGTCGGGGCACTCCGACGGCGATGTGGCGGCGCACGCGGCCTGCGACGCCTTGTTGTCGGCGGCAAGGCTCGGGGACCTGGGATCGAACTTCGGTACTTCGGAACCGCAGTGGGCGGGCGCGTCCGGCGCCACGTTGCTCGGCGAGGCGGCTCGGCGGGTGCGGGCGGCCGGGTTCGAGATCGGGAACGTGTCGGTGCAGGTGATCTGCAACCGCCCTAGGTTCGCGGCCCGGCGCGAGGAGGCGGAGAAGGCGCTCAGCGCTGCCTGCGACGCCGAGGTCTCGGTGTCGGCCACCACGACCGACGGGCTGGGCCTGACGGGTCGCGGCGAAGGCATCGCGGCCATCGCCACCGCCCTCGTCTACTGATCCACCGGTGCTGAGGAGAAGCGAGCGGCTCGCGGGTCCAACTCGTTGCCCTGGGCCTCGGTGAGGATCCCGTACAGCTCGGGCCGGCGACCACGCAGCCACCGGCGACCCGTTGCCAGCGGCACCAGGTCCAGATCCAGGTCAGCCAGTACGACGGCCTCGGCCGGCGCCGGCGTCTCGGCGATGATCCGCCCGTAGGGATCGATCACCATCGCGTTGCCGGTCCGCAGTTCGTTGTCGTCGACCCCGACTCCGTTGCTGAAGAGCACGAAGAGCCCGTTGTCGTGAGCCCGGGCGGGCAACCACCTCAGCAGCCACTGCCGCCCGCTCGGACCGTTGAATGCCCGCTCGACCGCGGCGGGATCGTCGGCTCGGTTGGTCCAGACCGACCGCGGGATCGGCTTCATGCCGTGCGGGCTGACCGAAGCCGTGCCGCCGGTCTGGTGCGGTGCCAGCAGCACGGTCGCGCCGAGCAGGGCGGTCGCGCGGACGTTCTCGACCAGGTTGTTGTCCCAGCAGATCAGCACCCCGACCCGGACCTGCCAGGGCGTGTCGAAGACGGTGAACCGCGACCCGCTGGAGATCGCCGCGTGCTCGAACGCATGCAGTTTGCGGTGCACGTGGACGGTGCCGTCCGGCAGGCAGACGGCGTACGAGTTGAAGAGGGCACCCTCGGACGCCTCCAGCCAGCCGACGCCGAGACCCGCCCCGAGTTCGATCGCCAGTTCCCGGACCCGACTGACCGACGGGCCGGTACGGGGCTCCGCGAGCTCGTGCAGGCGGGCAGCGGTGTGGTTGCGCAGATGCCAGTAGCCGAGCAGGCAGAGCTCCGGGAAGACGACGAGTTGGGCGCCTTCGGCAACGGCTTGGCGGGCCAGCCGGGTGATCGTCGCGAGGTTGCGATCCGGTCGGTCGGGAACGGCTTCGAACTGGACGACGGCGCTGCGCAGAGTGGTCACAGTCGCTATCGAAGCGGTGATCTTTCATGCCGTCCAATAGCGATTCAACGGCATTCCATATCCTGAAGTTATGGATCTTCAACGGTTGCGGGCCTTCGTGACAGTGGCGCGAACGGGGAACTTCGGTGCTGCGGCGGTCGAGCTGGCGACGAGTCAGCCGGCGCTCACCAAGCAGATCCAGCAGCTCGAAAGGCGGTTGGCCTCGACACTCTTCGAGCGAGGCCGGCACGGAGCCCGCCTCACCCCGGCCGGTGAGCTGCTGCTGCCGGACGCCATCGACGTACTGGACCGGGTCGAGGCGTTCGAGCGCCGCGCCGCGCAGATCGCTCTCGGCGTCGAAGGCGCGCTGGCCATCGGGTTCGGGATGTCCGCGATCCAGCTGGCGCCGCGAGCGGTCGCGCTGTTCCGCAGCCGCTATCCGCGGGTGGAGGTGTCTCTCGACGACATGTCCTCAGCAGTCCAGCACGAGCGCCTGCTGGCAGGCAGCCTCCAGGTCGGCCTGGTCAGGTTGCCGGTGCCGCCAGGTCTCAAGCAGCTACGGCTGCAGAAGGATCGGCTGGCGCTCGCAGTACCGGCTGGAGAGGTGGTCCCGGCTGGGCGGGCGAAGTGGTTGGACGGTCGGCCGCTGGTGCGCCTCAAACCGGAGCGCGGCCCGGGCCTGACAGCCCAGATCACCAGCCTGTACGCCGAACTCGGCTGCCGGCCGCTGGTCCTCCAGGAAGCCGCTGACCTGCAGACCGTCCTGGCCCTGGTCGCGGCTGGCGTCGGGCCGGCCGTAGTACCGGCAACGAGTGCTGCGATCGCCTCGGACGCTGTGCACTTCATCCCGCTGCAGGGTGAGGCGGCGAGCTGGTGGATCGGTGCGGCGTGGAACCCGGCCTACCCGTCGCCTCTCGTCTCCCACTTCCTCACCGCCGCCAGCCAGGCTGCGGACAAGTGACCTAGCGCCTGCGTCGGGGAAGCGCAGGCAGGTCGACACTGTCCAGCCAGACGGCAAACAGGGCCCGTACTGCGTCGGCGTCCGGCGTGAATTGCACAGCCAGCTCGATGAAGTCCTCGGTGGTGACCGAGCCGTGCCGGTGCGACCTGGTCCAGGTGCGCAGTAGCTCGAAGAACGACTCGTCGCCGAGCTGCAGGCGCAGTACGTGCAGGGTGATTGCGCCGCGCTTGTAGAGCCGGTCGTCGAACATCAGCTCGGGGCCTGGGTCCGAGAGCAACAGGTCCTGGTCCAGCCCTCGGAGCCGGGTGTGGGCCTTGGAGACGTGTTGCGAGGCCGTCAGCCCGCCGGACTCCTCTGACCACAGCCACTCGGCGTAGCAGGCGAAGCCCTCGTTCAGCCAGATGTCCTGCCACCGCGACGGCGTCAGGCTGTTCCCGAACCACTGGTGGGCCAGCTCGTGCGCCACCAGCCGCTCGGACCCACGCTTGCCGTCCACATGGTTGCTGCCGAACACAGAGATGCCCTGTGCCTCCAGCGGGATCTCCAGTGCGTCGTCCGTCACCACGACCGTGTAGCCGCCGAACGGGTACGGGCCGAACAGCTTGATGAACAGCCGCATCATGTCCTGCTGCCGCCCGAAGTCCTCCCGGAAGTCGCGCATCTGCGACGCGGGCAGCACCGCGCGGGTGGTGACGGGTGACGTGGCCAGCTCCAGTACGTCGTACCGGCCGATCTGGACGGTTGCCAGGTACGTCGCCATCGGTGCGGCCTGGTCGAACACCCAACTGGTCCGGCTGGCCTTGGTACGCCGGGAGACGAGTCGCCCGTTCGCCACCACGTGGTACGGCGAATCGGTGGTGATGGTGATCCGGTAGTGCGCCTTGTCGCTCGGGTGGTCGTTGCACGGGTACCAGGTGGCTGCGCCGCTCGGCTGGCTCGCGACGATCACACCCTCGGTCAGCTCCTCCCAGCCGAGCTCGCCCCAGGGGCTGTCCATCGGAGCCGGGTTGCCGGAGTACTGGACGTCCACCACGAACTCGGCGCCGTCGGAGATCGCCTGGGCCGGCCAGATGTGCAGCTTGCCGTTGCGGTGGGCGTAGCGCCCGGCCCGGCGGCCGTTGACGAGCACCTTGGCCACCCGCAGCCCGACCAGGTCGAGGCTCACCCGGGAGAGTGCCTGGGTCGCGACGGCCGTGATGGTCGCCTTGCCGCTCAGGCGGTTGCTGTTGACCCGGTAGTCCAGGTCCAGCTCGTACGAGTCGACCTGGTAGCCGCCGTTGCCGTGGGACGGTACATAGGGGTCACCGGCTGTGTCCTCACCCGGTTCACCCTTGTCACGGGCAACCATCAACCCTGCCAGGGAGCGATCGGGTTGCCGGCCCAGCGGGACCCGGCCGGCACGCTCTCACCACGCATCACCAGCGACACCGGGCCGATCGTGGCGCCGGCGCCGATCGACGCGGCGGGAAGGATGATGCCGTGCGGCCCAAGGGTTGACCCATCCCCGAAGGTTACGGTGCTCATCGACATCACGCGATCGTGAAAGAGATGCGTTTGCAGAACGCAGCCGCGATTGACCGTGACACCGTCGCCGAGTGTGATGAGATCCGCCTCCGGGAACCAGTACGTCTCGCACCAGACGCCCTTGCCGATCTTCGCGCCGAGCGTGCGCAGCCACAGCGCCAGCACCGGTGTACCGGCGGCCGCGTTCGCGAACCAGGGCGCCGCGACCATCTCGACGAAGGTGTCGACGACCTCGTTCCGCCAGACGAAACTGCTCCACAGCGGGTACTCGATCGCCTTGGTCCGGCCGACGATGACCCATTTGGAGATGGTCGCCAGCGCGCCGGCCACCGCGCCCGCGGCCAGGATCACCGCGCCGGAGAGCAGGAACGTCGGCCACGGGCCGAGCCACAGGTCGAGCGCCTGCAGGGCGAACAGCACCCCGAGCGCGATCAGGACCGTGCACATCATCGGGACGAACCGGCACAGCTCCACCGCGGCCCGGGCGAACTTCAGCCGCAGCGGCGGGTTGAAGGTCCGGCTCTGGTCGCCGCCGACGGTCTGCCGGCGCAGCTTGACCGGCGGGCTGCCGAGCCACGACGTACCGGCCTTGGACTTCTTCGGGGCCGCCGACAGGACCGCGACCAGGCCGTTCTTGGGCACCGAGCGGCCGGGCGCGGTCATCCCCGAGTTGCCGAGGAAGGCGCGCTTGCCGACCTTGGCGCCGGCCACGTGCAGCCAGCCACCGCCCAGCTCGTACGACGCGATCATGGTGTCGTCGGCCAGGAACGCGCCGTCGCCGACAGTGGTCATCTTCGGCAGCAGCAACACGGTCGACGCCTCGACGTCGCGGCCGATCTTCGCGCCGAGCGCCCGCAGCCACCAGGGCGTCAGCAGGCTCGCGTAGAGCGGGAAGAGCAGCGTGCGGGCCGAGTCGAGCAGCCGCTCGGTCGCCCAGACCTGCCAGCCGATCCGGCTACGGACGGGGTAGTGGCCGGGCTTGATGCCGATCCCGAGCAACCTGACGATGACGAGCGTCAGGAGGGCGAGCGTGAGGAAGCCGACCAGAGTCATCAGCGGGATGGCGTACAGGGCGTGCAGGGCGGCGTCGCCGAGCGAGGTGGTGCCGGTGACGGCGTTGCGTAGTACCAGGATCGCGGTGATTGCGGCTGCTAGCGGCAAGAGGGACATGAACGCGGAGGCGGCCCCGTAGGCGAGCACCCACCAGGGAGCGCGAGCGGGGCGCTCCTCCGGCCACGGATGCCTTGCTCTGCCGACACGTGATGCCGGTGAACCGGACCAGCGCTCGCCTGCCGGGACCTTGCCGGAGACAGCGGAGCCTGCGGCGATCTCTGCGTTGCGGCCGACCTCTGCGCCCGGCAGGAGAGTACTGCGTGAGCCGACGACCGACTCTGCGCCGACAGTGACCGTGCCGACGTGCAGCCGGTCGCCGTCGATCCAGTAGCCGGACAGGTCCACCTCTGGTTCGATCGAGGCACCGCGGCCCATGGTGAACATGCCGGTGACCGGTGGGAGCGTGTGGAGGTCGACGCCCTTGCCGATCTTCGCGCCGAGTGCCCTTGCGTAGTACGCGATCCAGGGTGCGCCGGCGAGGTTGGCGGCACCTGCGGCGTCGGCGAGATTCTCTGCCGCCCATAGGCGGATATGTACGTTGCCGCCGCGCGGGTAGACGCCGGGCTTGAGTCCTCTGAGTAGTAGTCGAGCGCCGACGACAGCGATGCCCATGCGGCCGGCGGGCGTGATGAGGATCAGCCAGCCGGCCAGGATCCACCACCACGACACTGTGCGCATCCACGGGTGCGGGCCGTCCGTCAGTGCCAGCAGGTTGTTGAGGGTGAAGAGCCAGACCAGCCAGCGGACGCCGACCACTGTCTGCAGTAGGAGCGTCAGCGCGGTCTGGAGCAGTTGGGTGCCCGGTGGGGTCAGCCGGACCTCGCGGATCTCCACGGGCACGGTTGACGACTTGAAGTCGTCCAGCCGGTCAGCGAGCGCGCCTAGTCGTGGGTACTCGTAGATGTCGCCGACTGTGACCTCGGCGTACCGCTCTCTGAGGGCGGAGACCAGCTGTGCAGCAGCGAGGCTGCCGCCGCCGTGCAGGAAGAAGTCATTGTCGGCGCCGGTGACCGTCGCGCCCAGTACCTTCGTCCAGCGCTCTGCCAGCCAGCCTGCGGTCCCGTCGAGTGCGGCGGGCGGTCCGTCGGCATCCATGCCGGGCAGTGGCCAGGGCAGGGCGTTGCGGTCGACCTTTCCGGAGGTCCTGGTCGGCAGTGTGTCCGTGATGGCCAGCAGCGGGACCAGTGCGGCCGGGAGAGCTTCCCTGAGTCGCTCTGTAGCTGCTTGCCGGTCAAACGCCTCAGAGTCCTCCGGTACGACGTACCCGACCAGCAGTTGATTGCCGGCACCACTAGTCCGTACTGCGGCTGCCGCGCCCGTGACGCCGGGCAGAGCCTGCAGTGCCGCGTCGACCTCGCCCAGCTCGATCCGGCGGCCGCCGAGCTTGATCTGCTCGTCGGCCCGGCCCATGAACAGCAGCCCCTCGGGCTCGTTCTTGACCAGGTCTCCGCTGCGGTAGGCACGATCCCAGCCGAGCGACGGCATCGGCGCGAACTTCTCCGCGTCCTTCGCCGGATCGAGGTACCGGGCCAGGCCGACGCCACCGATGATCAGCTCACCGATCTCGCCTTCTGGTACTTCGTTGCCCTGCTTGTCGACGACGGCGAGATCCCAGCCGTCGAGCGGGAGGCCGATCCGGACCGGGCCATCGCCGGTCAGTTGGGCGCCACAGGCGACGACGGTCGCTTCCGTTGGCCCGTAGGTGTTCCAGACCTCGCGGCCGTCGACCGCCAGACGCTCGGCCAACTCCGGGGGACACGCTTCGCCGCCGAAGATGAGCAGCCTGACGTTGTCGAGTGCGTCGGACGGCCAGAGCGCGGCGAGCGTCGGGACGGTCGAGACGACGGTGATGCCTTGCGCGACCAGCCAGGGGCCGAGATCCATGCCGCTGCGAACGAGCGAACGCGGCGCGGGGACGAGGCAGGCGCCGTACCGCCAGGCGAGCCACATCTCCTCGCAGGACGCGTCGAACGCGACGGAGAGGCCTGCCAGTACGCGGTCTTCTGGGCCGATCGGCTCTGCTTGGAGGAACATCCGGGCTTCGGCGTCGACGAAAGCTGCTGCTGAGCGGTGGGTGACGGCGACGCCTTTGGGGACGCCGGTCGAGCCTGAGGTGAAGATGATCCAGGCGTCGTCGTCTGCCGTCGGGCCGTCGCTGTGTGCTGCTCGCGCTGGGCCGGGCGTCGTACCGGGGGAGTCCATGCGGGCGGAGTACGGGTAGTCGTAGTAACCGTCGGCGTCGTCCGGCGACGGCGCCGGGCGGGTGGAGGTGATCTCGAGATCGTCGGTGACGATCGCCGCGACGGCCGCCTCGCCGAAGACGAGCTCGGCGCGCTCCTCGGGGTCGTCGGCATCGACCGGGACATAGGCCGCGCCTGCTTGCAGAGTGCCGAGAATCGCGACGTACAGATCGTTGTGCCCGGACGAGATCCGTACGCCGACGCGATCACCCGGTCCGATGCCGAGAGCCGTCAATCGCTTGGCGAACTTGGTGATCTGGGTGATCAGCTCGCGGTAGCTGAGGCTGACACTGCCGTCGTCGAGCGCCGGCTCGTCGGGGTGTGTTGTTGCTGATGCGTGCAATACATCCACCAGCGTGCGCACGGGCGGAGCGCTGCCTCCCCGTCGCAAAGTCACGGGGCGGATGATACGCGGGTCAGGCGACGAGAAGCCGAACTCCACGCCAACAGCTGGACCCCGCGCGCCGCCGCACTCGCTCCTCCGTCGCTCCTGCTCTGGTGCTCCCACCCACCCTGGGGACGCTCCTTCGTCGCGCGAGTCAGATCGCGCGCTCCTCCGTCGCGTGCTCGCGGTGGTTGGCGTGGGCTGGTTCGCACGGCCGGCAGCCCGCGAGCAGTCCGCACCCCCTGACAAGCCTCAGGCGATGAGTTCGTGCGATCTGGAACAGCCTGCTCAGTACTCGGTGCGGTCCCAGCTTGCACGGAAGGCAGACTCGGCCAGCCGGGTGTTCCAGAGTCGCCGAGTCCGGTCGGTCGGGTGGAGCTGGAATCCCATCCGCGCCACCTCGTCGTACCAGCAGAACGTCTCGATTTTGGCGGTGCCCAATGAGCGGACCTCGTCGAGGGCAGGTGCCAGGTCGGAGTCCGAGGTCGCGAGGATCACCAGATCGGTTGCCGGATCGCCGGCTTCCCTCACGGCGGCCAGGGCGCACAAGACGTCGACGCCCTTCTCCCGGGGCGATCCCTTCACGATCTTCTTGCCTTCGTGGTCGGTTGCATGCCTACCACTGGCGTCGCGCTCGTAGTCGTACTTCAGCGGCCGGAGCGTCACCTGGACGCGCCCGTCACGCTCCCACTGAGATTTCTGGGCCTGATTGCGGGCGTAGCCCTCTGGATCGTGCTCCACCGAGGGCTGACCGCGGTACACCAGAACGCGACGCAGGGTGGCGTGCGCCATCCCCGGCATCTGCAGCCTGTTGCGGGCGGCCAGCAGTTGACCGGCAAACAACAGTGGATCGACCAGCGTCTCGTGCTTCGGCAGGTACCTCGTCGACTCGAACAAACCGTGTCCCGTGAGGTGGACATTCTGATAGTCGACCACTACCGAAGTTCGCAACTCCGCGCCCAAAACATCCTCCGCGAACGAAAAAGCCCCACCAGTCCCGGAGGACGGTGGGGAGTTAGAAGTCAATCCTTACACCGGTGGTGACGATCGTCAAACTCGGTGTCACCCAAGGGTTGTTATCCCTGCAGCCTGGCTTGAACCACAGCCCTGCGGCAGGTTGCAGTACCGCTGCATTGAAACCCGAGGGTCAAGCGAAACGCCCCGGGTGACGACCGAAACCGCAGGGACGGGTGGGTGGGAGCGCCGAACGGCGAGCGACGAAGGAGCGAGCGGTGAGGCGGCGCGGGGGAAACTACCTCACCTGGTCCGGCTTGGCCGCGAACGTGTTGCAGGCCTTGGTTTCGCCGACGTTGAGGCCGTTGGTGATCCAGTAGCCCTGGCTGGTGGCCAGGCCGTGGGTTCGTTCGGACTCGGGGGTTTTGGCGGTCTCGCCGAAGCTGTTGCTGGCCTGGAACTCGAACTCCTTCAGCCGGGAGGTGAAGGGGTACGACTTCGCGACCGCGCGGCTGAAGACGCCGGCGAAGCAGGAGGCCTGGAGTTCGTTGCGGCGGGAGCTGTCCAGCTTCTGGTCGGGGTGCTCCTGCAGGTAGACGGCGCGGGCGTAGAAGAGGTCGGAGACACCCTGGACGTGGTGGCCGTACTCGTGCGCGATCGTCATCAGGTAGGCCAGGTCCTCCTTCGGGCCGAAGGCCTTGTTCATCTGCTTCACGTCGGTGTACATCACGTGGTTGCCGTAGCAGTAGAACGCCAGCACCCGGCCGGACAGCGGCTCGAACCGGCCGCAGGAGGTCTGGACCGGCTGGTCGAAGACGACCAGGCTCGGGTCGGGGTCGGTCTTGCCGATCTTCTGGAAGGCCGGCCGCCAGGCGTCGTTCAGGCACTTGAAGAGCTTCTCGTAGTAGACCTTCTGCGCTGCCAGGCTGCCGTCGCCGAGCTTCTCGGCGGGACAGTTCATCTCGTCCAGGCCGCCGACCCCGTAGATCGGGGCGTTCAGCAAGTAGTCCTCGGCCGAGCCCTTCGCCGGCTTCGTGGTCGCCGTCGGGACCACCGACGGGCCGTTCACCTGCGGTACTGCGGTGTCGGAACTGCTGCCGCCGGCCAGCATCACACCGACCACGGCCAGCGCGATCCCGAGGAACGCCACCACGGTGAAGCCGACCAGCACCAGCCGGATCGCGCCACCCCGGCGCTTCGGCGGCTGGAAGCCGTTGAACTGACCACCGCCGTACTGCGGCTGCCCCCACTGCCCCTGGTACTGCGGCCGCCCGTACTGCGCCCCGCCGTACTGAGGACTCCCGTACTGTGGCCCTCCATGCTGGGGCCCGCCGTACTGCGGACCACCATGCGGCGGACCACCATGCTGGGGCCCGCCGTACTGCGGCGGCGGGTACTGCCCAGCCTGCTGCGGCGGCCCGCCAGCCGGCTGCCACTGACCCGGCTGCGGCGGCGGCAGGACGCCGGGCGGCGGGGCGACCCCGTCCTGGGGACGGCCGTTGTACCCGTACGGGGTGCTCACGTGTCGTTGCCCCTTCGAATCGGCGATCAGGAGTTCGCAGGACGAACCGGCACGAGACTACTCTCGACCCATGTCACTGAAGAGCCGCCTGTCGTCGGCCGCCCTGTTCGTGTCTCTGACCGTCCCCCTCGTTGCCCTCGGCACGTTGCCGGCCCAGGCCGCGGACGACCAGATCACCGGGTACGCCGCCGAGGCGTCGCTGAACGGCGACGGTGTCCTGAAGGTCAAGGAGACGGTCGACCTGACCGCCGGCGGCGACACGTTCGCGCGCACCCTGGCCACCCGGGTCCGGTCGAACGCCGACGAGGACCGCAGCTACGACATCCGCAACATCTCGGCCACGGTGAACGGGCAGCCGGCCGAGAACTTCACCGACGAAGGTGTCGACAACGGCCGCCGGCTCAGCCTGAAGGTCTCCGGCCAGGCCAAGATCGTCTACAGCTACGAGGTCGACAACGTCGTCGCCGACTCCACCGAGGGCCGCGAGGTGAGCTGGCCGATCGTCCAGGGGTACGGCGTCGGCATCCCGAAGGCGACCGTCTCGGTGGTCGTCCCGTTCGCGACCTGGGTGACCTGCTTCGCCGGCCGGGTCGGCTCGAGCATGCCCTGCACTACGTCGCAGCTGAGCGAGTCGGCCGCGCTCGAGATCGAGCAGAACGGCGTACCGGCGGGTGGCCGGCTGACCTTCCTGACCGGGTTGAGCGACCAGGCGACGGTCAAACCGAACGCGGAGTTCAAGACCCGCTGGAGCCTCGGCAACGCGTTCACCGTCGACCGGTCGACGGTCGGGCTGAGCGTGTTGCTGCTCGGCCTCGGCGTGCTGGGCGCGGCGGCGTTGTGGTTCTTCCGCGGCCGGGACGCGATCAAGGTCGGTCCGGGCGCGCCCGAGCGGCCGGTGCTGGACGGCGCCGACGGGCCGCAGTTCGCGGCGCCGGACGGGATCCGGCCGGGCCAGGTCGGCACCGTGGTGGACGAGACGGCCGACGTCGTCGACATCACCGCGACCCTGCTGGACCTTGCCGTACGCAACTACTTGACGATCGTCGAGCTGCCGCGCGAGACGCACTTCGGCCGGCTCGACTGGGAGCTGCGCCGGCTGAACGCGGGCGGCCCCGAGCTGCTGCCGTACGAGAAGGCCTTGCTGGACGCGGTGTTCGCCGAAGGGGAGACCGTCCAGGTGTCCGCGCTCGGGCACGGGCTGCGGTCGCGCCTCGGCCTGGTCCGCGAGCAGCTGTACGCCGATGTCGTCACGCAGGGCTGGTTCGCGAACCGGCCCGATGCCGTGCGCAACCGGTGGACGACGGCCGGCCTGGTGCTGCTCGGCGCGGGTGTGGTGCTGACCATCGTGCTCGCGATCGTCACCAAGTTCGGGCTGGTCGGATTCGCCGTGATGCTGTCCGGGCTGGTGCTGACGTTGGCCGGGCAGGTCGCTCCCGCGCGCACGGCTCGCGGTGCCGCAGTGCTGGGTCGTGTTGCCGGGCTGCAGCGCTACCTGACCGACGAGACGTCTGCTGACCTGCCGCAGAGCCACCGGCTGGAGTTCGCGTCGCGCTGCCTGCCGTACGCCGCAGTACTGGGGTTGACGGAGAAGTGGGCGCTGGAGATCGCGGCGACCGATGACGACGACGACCCGGACGCGGGGATCGGCTGGTACTCCGGCCCGGAGAACTGGCACCTGTCCGACATCGGTGAGTCGCTGTCGAACTTCGTCACTGCTTTCGGTGGTCACCTGTCGTCGGCCCGCCGGTTGTTCTGAGGTCTGAACAGCAGAAGGCCCGGGAACCCCTGTACTGCAAGGGTTCCCGGGCCTTTCTGATTAGGTCAGCTGGTGAGTGCGGGGGTGGAGACGAACGTGTTGCACAGGTTCGGGCCCTTGGTGTTGAAGCCGCGCACCGACCAGTAGTTGTGGTTCACCCGGGTGCCGTGGTCGTGGACTCGCGGCCGGGAGAACTCGTCGCCGGTGTTGGCGACCAGGACCTTCCAGGTGGCGAGCAGTGGACCGCGGAGCGGGATGTACGGGCCGGCCGCGCCCAGGTAGGCCGAGCCGAAGCAGGAGGCCTGCAGCTCACGCTTACGGCTCTCCGCCAGCTGCTCGGCCGGGGTGGCGGCGTTGACCTGGCGGGACAGGGAGGCGGCGTAGATACCCGCCAGCTTCTGCACGTGATGGCCGTACTCGTGGGCGAGCGTGTTCATCATCCACACCCGGCCGGAGATCGGGTTGCGCTTGTAGTAGGCGACACCGAGCGTGTACGGCATGTAGATGGTCTCGGTGGTGCCGCAGTAGAAGGCGCGGTTGCCACTCTCCTGGCCGCAGACGGTCTTCAGCGGACCGGCGAACACGACCAGCTTCGGCGCGCGGTACGGCAGGCTCGCCTTCCGCATCGCCAGGTACCAGGAGCGGTTCATGCACGGCACGATCAGGCCGTAGTACGCCTTGGCGCCGGCGTACGTGCTCGGGATCGCCTTCGGCTCCAGGCACTGCGTCGGGCTGAGCGCGCCGACCGTGTAGAGCTTGCTGGTGGTGACGATCTCGTCGACCGTCGGCGGGGCCGGCACCGTCGGGGTGGACGGCGCTGCTGTCGGGGTCTCCGATGGTTGCGCGGTCGGCTCTGCTGTCGGGGTGTTGGAGGCGGCGGGGAGCTTGTCGTCGCCGGTGTTCCTCAGTGCGAGGGTGACGCCTGTGCCGACTACCAGGACGGCTAGCACTACCAGGCCGATCAGCAGGTTCTTGGAGAGCCGGCGAGGCTTGCGCCGGCGCCCCGGGCCCGGTGGCTGGGGGATCGGGATCGGCGGGTACTGCCAGGTCGGCGGCTGCTGCACTGGTTGCCCGAGGCCCTGGAACTCGGCGGGTGCCGGAGCAGGCTGCTGCCAGCCGTCGCCGCTGCCCATCGACCAGCTGCTGCTGGAGACCGGAGGCTCGCCAGCCAGTACTCCGCTGCTGCCCGCACCGGAAGCTGCGCCAGCGCCCAAGCCCGTGCCTGGGCCAGTGCCCGCACCTGCGCCGGTTGTCGGGCGCTGCGGGGGACGGCCGGTTGCAGGTGGACCCGCATGCCGTGCGCGGCGAGCACCAGAGCCCGCAGTACGCCCAGCAGACTCTGCACCGGCCTGACCAGCACCGGAACCGCTGCTCGGTTGCCCTGCCACACTCTGACCCGAGCTGTACGGCGGAGTCTCGCCCTGACGCGGTTCTGGCTGGCCGGTTCCGCGGCTGCCGGCCGGTTGTCCTGCCGGACCCTGACCCGCGCTGTACGGCGGTGTCTCGCCTTGACGTGGTTCTGGGTGGCCGGATCCTCGGCCGTCCGCCGGGCGCCCGCCCGGCTGGCCCGCAGGTGGCTGCCCACCGGACGCGCCTCCGCGCTGGCCCGCAGGCGGCTGCCCGCCAGACGCCCCTCCGCGCTGGCCCGCAGGCGGCTGACCACCGGACGCGCCCTCACGCTGGCCGGGGCCGGACGCGCCTCCGCGCTGGCCCGGGCCGGGGGTGGTGCCGGGCTGGCTGTAGGGCGGCAAATTCCAGGTGAGGTTCTTGCGTTGGCCGGGTGGGCCTACCAACGGGGTTGGCTCGCCGGGAGGAGCGGGCTGCAGGTACTCCTTCTGCTTCTCGGCGGATTCGGTCCACCACAAGGGCGACTGGCCATCCCTGCGGGCAGGACCCGGGGCCGGCGGGTCGGTGGGCTCGTCACCCTCCGCCTCCGGCTCGTTCGGGTTCCGCCCCGGGGGTGGAGTCCAGTTGTCCGACATCGATACTCCTCACGAAACCTTGCCGGCCGTAGCCGTGAACGTGTTGCAGCTGACACTGTCGAGCGTGGTGAAACCGCGTGTGGTCCAGTAAAGATGATTGACCCGGGCGCCGTGGTCCCGCGGCCCGCCGCGGTTGTTCTCGTCGCCGGTCTGCGCCTGGACGTAGTTCTGGTAGATCGTCAGGTCCAGACCGTTGATCCCGTAGCTGGTCTTGTTGGCGCCGGTGAAGACCGCACTAAGACAGGATGCCTGGAGTTCGAGTCTCCGGCTCAGTTCCAGCCGCGCGTCCTGGTCGGGCGCGTCGTACTGGAGCTGCCGGGCAGCCGTCGCGATACCGGTCAGCTGCTGCAGGTGGTGGGCGTACTCGTGCGCTCCCGTGTACGTCGCCCACATCCGCGCGAAGGCCCGGTTCGCGGTGTCCGGCGACCTGCTCCAGAGCTTGATGTCGTCGGAGTACTTCAGGTAGATCGTCTGGCTCGACCCGCAGTAGAACGACACCGAGGCGCCGCCCGCGCACGGTGACTGGACCACACCGGTCCAGAAGACCAGTCGCGGCGCCGTGAAGGTGTCCTTGGCCGCCTGGACCTGCGGGGCCCACGCCTTGTTCAGGCAGGCAGTCACGTTCGCGTAGTACGCCTGGACGTTCGCCTGCCTGCTCAGCGGGACCTGCGCCTCCTGGCAGCCGACAGTGCGCTGTACTCCGGTGGCGTAGAAGGCGTCGGCCGTCACGGTCCGGGTCGCGGCCTGCGACTGCGGAGTACCGGGGCTGTCGTCCGGGCCGCCGGGTGGCGTCACCTGCCCGACGCCGGCCGCAGGGGGCGTAGCAGACGAGTCGCCCTCGCGGAGCGCGAGAGCGACTGTCACCACTAGGGCTGCCACACCGGTGAGCAGCAACAGGCTGAAGAGCAGCCCGGTCTGGCGTCTTCGAGGCTGTGGACCCCCGTGCCGGAAGTGCCGGCCTTCGCCGCCGATCTCGGGCCCCCAGCCCACCCGGGGCTGTGCCCCTGGCAGTGGGTAGTTGCCGTACAACGGTATGGAGCCGTCAGGAAGCGCGGCCGGAGGAGGCTGCGGCCCGAGTGGCTCGCTCCATTCCTGGTCTGACACGGTCGTTCCTCATCCCCCCGGGACACACAGAGCGCGTCCGGGGAACCAGGCTAACCACCAGGAGCGCGATCCGTCTCCCCGTCGAACATCAAAACTTCGCCTAGGAGACCCGCGCCGGGGAGGCGGTGAAGGTGTTGCAGGCGGCCGGACCGCGGCCGTTGTAGCCCTTCAGGGCCCAGTACTTGTGGTTGGCCTTGCTGCCGTGGTCGCGCTTGGGGTCGATGGTGTTCCCGATCAGCCACTGCCACTGCCGCAGGGACTCGCCGGTGAGCGGGTAGCTGCGCTGGTTGGACCTGATGAAGATGTCGCTGAAGCAGGAGGCCTGCAGCTCTAGCCGGCGGCTGGCCAGCAGTTCCCCGGCCTCGTTCGGCGCCTCGTAGCGCAGGTTGGCGTAGGCCTGGAAGATGCCGGTCAGGGCCTGCACGTGGTGCCCGTACTCGTGGGCGAACTGGTGCAGCATCCACATCCGCGCCCAGACCCGGGCGTAGTTCGCGTTGACCTGCTTGTAGTTGCCGATGTCCTCGGACAGGTTCATGTAGATGGTCTGGTTGCTCGGGCAGTAGAACGGCGGGCCCTGGTCGGACATGCTGCCGCACGGGGTGGTGATCGAGCCGGAGAACGACATCACCGTCGGTGGGCGGAACTTCACCCCGGCGCGTGCGATCAGGGCGGGCCAGGAGCGGTTCAGGCAGTTGGCCAGGTTGGCGTAGTTGGCCCGGGCGCCGGCTGCGGTGGCGGGGCGCGCGCTGGACTCCTTGCAGTTCACCGAGCTCATCACGCCGGCCTTGTAGAGCTTGTTGCGGGCGACGACGTCGAGATCGCTCGGCTCCGTCACGGGCTTGGTGGTGGGCCTGGTGGAGGTCCGGGGAGCGGTCGGCCGGGTTGTCGGCGGCTGCGTCGTCGTGGTGGTCGTCGGCGCGGGCTGGGTCGGCTGGGTGGTCGGTGGCTGGGGGGAGGGCTCCTCCGTCGGCTGGTACGTCGGGCTGTAGGTCGACGTCGGCGACGGGGTGCTGGTGTAGGAGTCGTCGTGCTTGAAGAAGGTGGATACGGCCACGCCTCCCACTGTCCCGAGCAGCACGATGCCCAGCACGATCAGGACGACCTTGCCTGCTCCACCCTTCTTCTTCGGTGGGGTCCAGCCCGGTCCACCAGGCTGAGGCGCACCCCAGCCCATGCCGTGCGGAAGCCCCGCCCCGTACTGCGGAGGCGGTGGCTGCTGCCACTGCGGCTGCGGGCCCCACTGCGACGGAGGAGGCGGCGCCTGCCACTGCTGACCGGCCGGCGGCCCCTGCCACGGGCCGGGCTGACCTGCGGGACCGTACGCACCGGGGCCGGGCTGACCGGAGCCGGGCGGGCCGTACGGCGGAGGCGGCACCTGGCCATGCGGGGGCTGCTGGGGGTACTGCCCGGGGGGCCACTGGTTGGACACGGAGCCTGACGGTATCCGAGGCAGGGCTCAGATCCGCAGGGCGCGGTATGGTGCGGTCTGCAACGACCTGCTCCGGCCGACCGGCGGCGCAGTACTGACCCTCTCGATACGGTGTGATTGGGCGATGCGTAGACGTCTGCTCGGGGTATCTCTGTGTGCCCTCGGTTTCCTGGCCCTGACCGGCGTGCCGGCCGGCGCCACCCCGGCCGCCGACCCGGTGGTCACCAATTTCGACAGCACCATCCGGGTGGAGCGCGACGGCTCGCTGAAGGTCGTCGAGACCTGGAAGCTGAGCAACGTGACCGGGACCTTCACCCGGTTCGTGGTCACCCGCGACCACCTGCCCGACGACGTCGACCACGTGCAGAAGATCGAGGATCTGCAGGTCAGGTCCGGTGGCGCGGAGAAGGAGAAGGAGCTCAGCACCAACGGCGACATCGCCTCGATCGCGGTCGCCAACCTGTCCGGTGACACCCAGCTGGAGTTCAGCTACACGGTCAAGGGCGCGGTCGCCGAGACGCTGAACGGCACCGAGGTGCGGTTCTCGCCGCTGACCGGACTGGGCCTGACGGTGCAGGACGTCAACATCGTCTACAGCGCCCCCGAGGTCACCCACGTCTCCTGCTTCGCCGGCGCGATCGACAGCAACACCCCGTGCACGCTGTCGCAGCTCGGCGAGACGGCCGGCCCGACCTTCAAGCAGCAGGGCCTGCCGCCGGGCAACACGATCCGCACCACGATCGGCTTCCCCAAGGGCCAGATCGCCGCGAACACGATCGTCGAGTACCGCAAGACCTTCAAACGCGCCTTCTCCACCGACACCGCCCAGCTGATCACCGCGCTCGCGGTGCTGCTGCTCGGCGCCCTCGCGCTGCTGATCCTGTACCGGCTCCGCGGCCGCGACCAGGTCGACCCGCGCCGCGTCGTACCGGCGTCGCTGTTCAGCCTCGGGCAGGACACCCGGATCGACTTCACCCCGCCGGCCGACCTGCGGCCCGGCGAGGTGGGCACGCTGATCGACGAGCGGATCGACCCGGTCGACGTCACCGCCACCATCATCGACCTGGCGGTCCGTGGCCACCTCACGATCACCGAGCTGGAGCACGAGACCGAGTTCGCCCGCCCCGACTGGGAGCTGCGCCGGGTCTCGAACGCCCCGTCCGAGGAGCTGCAGCGCTACGAGAACGTCCTGATCCGCGCGATCTTCGGTGACAGCGACTCAGTGCTGGTCTCCGAGCTCGGCCGTCAAGTCCGGGCGAACCTCGGCCTGGTCCAGGACGCCCTGTACGACGGTGTCGTCAAGCGCGGCTGGTTCACCGAGCGCCCGGATCGCACCCGCTCGCTGTGGGCCACCATCGGCATCGCGGTCACCGCACTGGGCGTCGTACTGACTGTCGTGCTCGCCCTGATCTCCACCTGGGGTCTGCTCGGCATCGCCGTCACCGCAGTCGGCGTCGGACTGCTGCTGATCGGTCGCCACATGCCCGCCAAGGCACCGGCCGCCGGCCGCGTCCTCGGCCAGGTCGCCGCCATCCGCGGCGAGCTGCTGGAAATGGACGTCAGCGAACTCCCCGCCGACCAGCACGCCGAGCTCTGCTCCCGTGCTCTCCCGTACGCCGTAGTACTGGGCGGCTCCGAGCGCTGGATCGACGCCCTGGTCGCGACCGACTCCGACGAGGACGAGGACGAGGGCTTCCACTGGTACCGCGGCCCGCGGGGCTGGCACCTGCAGTACCTGCCCGACTCGCTCCGCAACCTGACCACCAACCTCACCGGGGCACTCTTCACCCGCTGAGCCAACCAAGCTGCAGAGCAGTACTTCGGAATCGCCCGCACGCCGCCCCCGGCATACGGGCGATTCCTGTTTGTGGGGACTACCAGTTGGCCTGGTGCGTCTTCGGTGGCAGTCGCTTGCCGCTCGGGTGGATCACGTAGACCAGCCCACCCGAGTGCGGAATCCAAGCGTTCTCGAAGGCCGCCCGGTTGTAAACAGTCCGGACCTCGTCATTGCTCTTGATCAGGTGCGAGGCAGGATCGTTGACCACCACGTCGCCGGTGGTGGTGAAGCCGACGATGACCATCAGGTGGCCGTTGGTGCCGTAGCCCGCGCCGGGCAGTTCGTCCTTCTCGAAGGACAGTGACGCGACCAGCGGGATACCGGCCTTGATGAACTGCTCGGCCTCGGTCAGCGAGCGCAGCCGGGTGACGAAGGCGTCGAGCCCCCGCGTCGCGGCGTACGCGGTGTTGAAGGGCCAGTTGCCAGCACCGTCGTACTTGTAGTCGAAGACCGACCGGGCCGAGTGATCGACCTGTGGATCGGCATCAGCCGGATCCACCCACGCTGTCTCGGCAGGAGTCGGCCCCCGGCGGTAGTAGTCGAGCACCATGGCTGTCGACGTCGCCGAGCACCAGGCCTCGCCGCCACCGTCCCACTGCGGGTAGTGGCCGATATGCGTCTCCTGGGAGTACGTCGGTACGTCGAGCACGCGTCCCCAGGCGCCACCGCCGGGGCTGACCGGCACTGTCTCATCGGCAGGCAGCCGGGACGCCATCGCGCCGACGGACTGCACCACCGGGACCTTCTTGGTACCAGCGAGGCGATACAGCGTCACCTTGAGCCGCCAGCGGTCCAGCGACCGGCCGGCGCGAGCAACGAAGGTGTCGACCGAGACGTTGCCAGTGGTGTCGCCCTGGCCGGCCACCGACGTGCGGTGGATGTCACCGGCGGCAGTGTCGTCGCCATGGTTCCAGCGGCCGAGCACGTACCACTTGGTGGTGGTGCCCTCGTCGGAGCGGCCGGACATGGCGATCTCGACCCAGGTGCCGGCCGGGGTGGTCGCGTTCCAGGAGGCGACCAGCTCGGTGAGGCCGTAGCCAGGTCTCACCTCCGGCGACACCCAACTGGCCTGCTCGTAGGTCTTCGCGCTGCCGTCGCCGAACGGATCGACGTACGACGTGGTGCCGGTGGCTGAGCCGAAGCGCAGGGCGCCACCGGCGACGGTGGTCCCGGAGCGGGTGCCGGAGAGGAAGTCGGCGGACGACGTCCACGTGCGGTAGGTGATCTCTCGCTGCTGTGGCGGGGCGGCCACGCTCGGCACGGTGAGGAGGCTGAGCGTGACCACGCCGGTGATCAGCGCGGCAAGGGGGCGGCGGGCGGTCATGATTTCGACGGTAGACCCGCCCGCGCCCGCTGTCGCGGTGAACGCGTGCCGTGACGTGTCAGACTTTGGTTAATTAGTTACGAGCGGATTTTCCATTCGTCCGCGAGAACGGCGTAGACCAACTCGTCGGTCCACTCGCCCTTGAGGAACTCGTTCCGGACGAAGTGCGCCTCCAGCCGCATCCCGAGCCGCTCGAGCAGCTTCGCCGACCCGGTGTTGCGGTAGTCGAGCCTGCCGATGATCCGGTGCCAGCCGAGCTCCTCGAAGCCGAGCCGGAGCAGCTCCACCGCCGCCTCGGCGGCGTACCCGCGGCCGTGGAAGCCGGGGTGGAAGACGAACCCGAGCTCCCCGGTGCGGTGCTCGACGTTGTGCGCGAACAAGGTGACCTCGCCGACGTGCTGACCGGTCTCGCGCAGGATCACCGCGACCGTCAGCGCCTGGCCGTCGGTGTCCAGCGCGACGTCGGCCAGCCGGCCGGCGAGCGACTCCCTGACCTGCTCGGGCGTCTTCGGGTCGTACAGCAGGAACCGGGTGACCTCCGGGCTGGACTGCAGCGTCAGCAGGTCGTCGTAGTCGGTCTCTTGGTAGCGGCGAAGGGTCAGTCGGTCGGTCTCGATCGGCAGCGAAGAGGTCACCGATCGAGACTATGAGACCGCCGCAAGCAGATTATTTGTCAAGAGCACTCTGCAATGACCGTTACCCTTGATCGGTGACACTTCGCTTGTACGACACCGCGACGGCAGCAGTGAGGGATTTCGAGCCGGTCCACCCGGCCAAGGTCGGGATCTACCACTGTGGGCTGACGGTGCAGGGTGCCCCGCACGTCGGGCACATCTACAAGGAGATCGTGTTCGACGTCCTCCGGCGCTGGTTCGAGCGCTCGGGGTACGAGGTCACCGTGATCGCGAACGTCACCGACATCGACGACAAGATCCTGGCCAAGTCCGCCGAGCGGAACGTCCCCTGGTGGGCGCACGCCTACGAGTTCGAGCGCGAGCTGCACTGGGCGTACGACGTGCTGGGCTGCCGCCCGCCGACCTACGAGCCGCGCGCCACCGGGCACATCCCCGAGATGGTCGTGATGATCGACGAGCTGATCAAGCGTGGGCACGCGTACGCCGCGACCGACGGCTCCGGCGACGTGTACTTCGACGTGAAGTCCTGGCCGGCGTACGGCGAGCTGTCGAACCAGCGGATCGACGACATGGAGCCGGCCGAGGACGCGGACCCGCGCGGCAAGCGCGACCCCCGCGACTTCGCGCTCTGGAAGGGCTACACCGAGGGCACCCCGCGGACGGCGTCGTGGCCGACCCCGTGGGGCGACGGCCGCCCGGGCTGGCACCTGGAGTGCTCGGCGATGGCCAGCAAGTACCTCGGCGACGAGTTCGACATCCACGGTGGCGGCCTCGACCTGCGCTTCCCGCACCACGAGAACGAGCTGGCCCAGTCCAAGGCGGTCGGGCAGAAGTTCGCCCGGTTCTGGATGCACAGCGCGCTCGTCACCGCGGCCGGCGAGAAGATGTCGAAGTCGCTGGGCAACGGCGCCGTCGTGCGCAGCGTGGTCGAGCAGGTTCGCCCGATCGAGCTGCGGTACTACCTGGTCAGCTCGCACTACCGTTCGGTCGTCGAGTTCTCGCTGGCTGCGCTCGAGGAGTCCGCGACCGCCTTCCAGCGGATCGAGGGGTACGTCGCACGCGCCGTCGAGGTGACCGGCGGAGTCGCGCCGGCCACCGAGCTGCCGGAGGCGTTCGTCACCGCGATGGACGACGACCTCGGCACCCCGGGAGCGGTCGCCGTGCTGCACAACACCGTGCGGGACGGCAACAAGCTGGTCGCCGACGGCGATTCCCCTGCCCTGCAAGAGAATCTGGCCGCCGTGCGCGCGATGCTCGGCGTCCTCGGGCTGGACCCGCTGGCCGAGCCGTGGGCCTCGCGGGCCGGTGGCGCCGAGGAACTCACCGAGGTCGTCGACGGCCTGGTGAAGGCGCTGCTGGAGCAACGGCAGGCCGCCCGCGAACGCAAGGACTATGCCGCGTCGGACGACATCCGCGACCGGCTCAAGGCGCTCGGCGTCGTCGTGGAGGACACCCCACAGGGTGCCCGCTGGACGGTCGTCAAGCCCGAACCGACCGAAGGAAACTGAAGTGCCAGGCAGTAGTCAGCGCAAGGGCGCCATCCGCAGGAAGCCGAAGGGCAACCCGACCGCCGGGTCGGGCGGCCGCGTCCGTCAGGGCCTGGAAGGCAGAGGCCCGACGCCGAAGGCGGTGGACCGCACCAAGCACCCCGCGCACAAGCGGGCCAAGGCCAAGGAGCGCGCCAAGGAGCGCACTCCGGGCCGCCGCGGTCCGGACCGCAAGGACTCCGAGGCGACCGTCGAGTGGGTCTACGGCCGCAACCCGGTGGTCGAGGCGCTCCGGGCCGGCGTCCCGATCAACGCGCTGTATGTTGCCGAGGGCACCGAACGTGACGCCCGGCTGCGCGAGGCGCTGCTGATCGCCACCGAGCACGGCATCTCGCTGCTCGAGGTGCCGCGGACCGAGATGGACCGGATGACCAGCCACGGCGCCCACCAGGGCCTCGCGGTGCAGATCCCGCCGTACGAGTACGCGCACCCGGACGACCTGCTGTCCCGCGCGTACGACGCCGGCCAGGTGCCGCTGATCGTCGCGCTCGACGGCGTCACCGACCCACGTAACCTGGGCGCCATCACCCGTTCGGCGGCCGCGTTCGGCGCCCACGGCGTGCTGGTCCCCGAGCGCCGGACCGCGTCGATGACCGCGTCGGCGTGGAAGACCTCGGCCGGCGCCGCGGCCCGGATCCCGGTCGCCCGCGCGACCAACCTGAACCGCGCGCTGAAGTCCTACAAGGACGCCGGCCTGCTGATCGTCGGCCTCGACATGGGCGGCGAGGTGGAGCTGCCGGAGCTGGTGGCCGCGACTGAGCCGATCGTGCTGGTGGTCGGCTCCGAGGGCAAGGGCCTGGCCCGGCTGGTCCGGGAGAACTGCGACATCATCGTCTCCATCCCGATGACGAGCGCCACCGAGTCCCTCAACGCGGGCATCGCCACCGGCGTCGCCCTGTACGAGATCTCCCGCCGCCGCTCTTCCTGATTGGATGTGGCCGAACTGAGTGGTTCGGCCACATCGCAGGTGTATCGATCTGTGAGTACCGAATGCTTTGCGGGCATTGGGTTCGGAGGTGGTGGCTGTTCTGCGTGCGAGGAGCTACATTGCATCGGCGTACGAGGCGCTGGCTAAACTCCCTGATATTCAGCCAGATTTCATTCCGCACTGGGCAGCAGCGGTACTCTGGCGACTGCGTGCGCCGCAGATACCGGTTAGCGGGGATGCGTGTCGCGAAATTGCTGCTTGCTTGACGTCTCTGGGTGTCAGCGCTCAGGTAATCCATGTGACGTTGACCATTCGCGATCACAGTGGTGAGCCGGTTGCCAGTCGAGGCGCCGACCCGACCTCTGGTTCTCATTGTGTGATTCACCTGCCGAGAATTTCGCGGTTCATCGACCCAGTTGCCCCATTTGTGGCGGTCGACTTCGAAGATCCACACGCTGTGCCGTTCGCCCAAGGTCAAACCATGGACGGCCTAATCACTCCTGTCATGCTGTACAAACCCACACACCTGCTGGAGTATCAACCGAGCACACTGGCTGCCCAGCATGCCCATCGCCACGAGATCAGCGACCCGCGCAACGTTCGCCGAGGCCTTATTCTGGCCGCAGAAGTTTTATACGCAATCCGGAGCCAGGGACTGGAGGGGCGTGTGGGTGACTACGTGCGCATCAGGCAGATGCTCGATCTCATTGGGTCCGCCGATATCCTGCGCATCGGGAATATCCTGCCAGTTTTCAGGGCATCAGATGGCTCGGAGTTCTCCATCGAGGATTTAGTGGGAAAGGTCAGCGGCAGATCGGGCTAGTACAATGCTCGCTCGAAAAGGGCGAGGTGGCAGATTCCGTGAGCAGCCGACCAGCCAATGTTTTCTGCCGCGGTGATATCATGCAGGGATTCAACTGAGATCCTCAGCAGGATCGTCTCGGCATCTGCTGACCGACTGCTCATCAAGTGGTGGAACGCGGACATTAATAGTAGCCTGTTTCGCGTGGCCGAAGATGCACCATTGATAGCGCTCGCAAATCTCGGCGATTCCGTAAGAATTCCCAGCAGCTCTTTGGCCTGCATGGTGCCCTCGGAGAGTCCGGCGAAAATGCAGGGTAGAGCGAGGTTGTGAACCAGGTCCACGAAGATAGGGTCGAGAGTCCCGCTCGGTCCTAGGGTTTGGATCAGTGTGACTGTTTCAAGCGTCGCCTCGCTCCATTTCTTTTGGCCAGCCAGAGCCTCGATCAAAAGGCGTTGGCAGACCAGCCGAGAAGTGCCGGTTAACGCATCGGACGCCAGGGCAGTACGGCAAGTAGATTCTGCATCGTCGTCCTTGCCGCTAGAGATAAGGGTCGAGGCAGATCGGATTGAGTCGATCGCACGCGTATAACCGGTCGGGCCAATCTGGGAAAGGATGCTCGAGAAGGCTTCCTCCAAACCTTGGAGATGGCTGTTCGAGAGCTGAATCGCTTGAGGTCGACGAAGCAGTTCACGGGCGTCGATCGCGAGTTTTGCAGCAGCATTCGGGTGCTCGAGTGCAATCTTCAGCGCGTAGCCGAGAATTGCCTCCAAATGCAGTACAGCGTCTGATTCGGTGGTAAGCACGAGTTCCGATGATCCGAAGAACATCTCGGCCAGCATGTACTTCGACTGCGCTACCAGAATTTCCCCGGCGGGGGCATTTTCCGAGAGTAGAGCGATCTCCCTCAGTAGGTACTGCTCAGCGCGGGCTTCGTCGCCTCTTGCGCGGTAGGAGCCGGCCAGGTTGCCGATGAGGTTGGCGCGCTCCGTGACGTCCGTGTCGGTATTGCTTGTATATTCAACAAAGGCTTGAGCGTGGCTGCTGATGATTAGTGCGCGTTGCACTTCGTTCAGTTCCAGGGCGCTCGTGAACCACCGGTTCAAATGCAGAGACAGTCTGGTCAGTCGCTCCGCAAGGTTGGGCCTTCGGAGCGCGGCCCGACGAAGGAAATCCTGGACGACGCTGTTGACCTTGATCGATTGGTACGCGTCAGGTGGGGCGGCGCCGAGTGAGGTCGGGGGCAGTTTTGTGTCGTACTCGATCAAGGAGAATTTCAGCAGTTCGCGAACTATTTCTGGCAGAGGCATTTCTTCGGGGATTAGGTAGATCGGACCGCTTGGGCCATCAGGAATCGGTGTCGCGCCGGGACCCAATACTACTGCACCCAGGAGAAGGTGGACCGGAATCTGTGATGAAGCGAGGAATGCCGTCCGCTCTAGCATGTTCACCGCAAGCAGTGCAGATGGGCGAAGTTCCCCATCGGCTGTCGTGGTATGCATTAGTTGATCAAGGCACAGTGCCAGCGCCGCTGTCAGAGTCGACGGATATCCTGGTGGAACGACGCTACTGTCCGAGACTGCCCGAGCGAGAATGATGTCGATGTAGCTGTCGATCTCGGTGATATCGAGGTTGCAACTGCTCATATAACCAGCTGCGAGCTCGAGGGCTAGGGGCCAGCCCTCGAGGGTGTCAGTAAGGCGTTCAAGGGCGCCCAGGCCTTGCGGCGGAATGTCCCTGCCCAGATCTAAACGCGTCGCCAGCAATGTGATCGCCTGCTCGGTCGTCATCCTGCCGACCTTTAGCTTGTGTGCTGCCCCAAGGTTGCTTTGGCTGTCAACCGAGGTAAGGAAAATATGTCCAGAGCCATGGTTGGGAATCCATGATTCGAGTATTCGGTCCGGTAATACATTGTCGAAGACCAGTGCCCATCGTCCCACCATGCGACTTAGCTCGACGTGTACGTAGTCACGGATTGCGTCGGCTGGGATCTCGTACACCACTTCGTGCGTCCAGCCACCCAAGTGAACTGCAATCCCGCGAAAAGACTGCTCAAGCAGGGCCGGTGTCTCGGCATCTACCCATGCGATGAGGTCGTAAGAATCGGCTGAATCGCAAAGGTAGCCAGCAGCCAGGCTCGATTTCCCGATGCCTGACGGTCCAATCAGACTGACTCGTTGAGGCAAAGACCGTTGCCGGGTCAGCATAGTCCGGATTTTCTTGAGAAGGTCGACTCTTGCGACGTCTGGTGGCTGAGGCATCTGTCCAACGATCACGCCCCAGTCCCGAACCCCGATAGTGCGCGCCAGTGTCTTACTGTCGACTGCTAGCGCGGCCCGGAAGTCCCGAACCGTGATCGTCGATTCAGAAGCGTCACCGGAACGGCGCAGGACCTCGGCGATGAGGTAGCCGGTCAGCAGACCAGCCGATTGATGACCGAGCCCGGCGCGGTGCTGTTCGCGGTACTCTCGGATTCGTTCACGAAGACCGTCGCTGATTTCTTGTCGATCCCGAGGATCGAACCGAACGTGCGAGCGAGCGAATCGCAGCATCTGCGCGTCGGACAGGGCATCTAGTTGCGCGAGACGCCGAGGGGCAGCGGCGGCGAGATCAGCCAATCGCTGCCGAATAGTTGTAGCGTCAGATCCGCGGTAGGGGAGCTCGTCAGAGAGCAATTGTGCAAACCTGTCTGGCCGTGAGTTGCTCAGCAGGTGGTACTCGTGCGCCTGATGGACCGAGATGAGATCAATAAGCGTCGCAAGAACCTCAGGTCCGCTCGTTGTCAGGTGCGGAGCTTTGCTCTTGACCTGCACCGCCACGCGAGAGTCGCCCTGCTGATCGAGTAGGTCGAAGTCCACGGTATCTGTGGATGCCGCCGGGACGGGACCTTCGATACGGATCGCCGAAATCTGTGGGTTCGAAAGCGCATCGAGCAGGTACTCAAGTGTGCGCAGATACTGATACTGAAATCCGCGTGCAGCAATTCGGCCACCGTCGCGCACGATATCCCCTGTTGAGAGTCCATTGGTTCCAACGCAAGTCTATGCAATCTGCATGGTCGGGGCAGAGCCCTCGTGACCGGGGAAGATCGGTGGGTGAGCAGGCAGGGCCTTCGGTTGTTGATGCAAACCGAAGCCCCCCGGTCCGCAAGGTCCGGGGGGCTTCGTCGTTGCTCAGGAAGGTCAGTAGACGTTCACGCCGTAGGTGGAGAGGGCTTCGGTGACCGGCTGGAAGTAGGTGGTGCCGCCGGAGGAGCAGTTACCGGAGCCGCCGGAGGTCAGACCCAGCGCGGTGCTGCCGGCGAACAGGGCGCCGCCGGAGTCGCCGGGCTCGGCGCAGACGTTGGTCTGGATCAGACCGGAGACGCTGCCCTCGGCGTAGTTGACCGTCGCGTTGACGCCGGTGACGGTGCCGTCGTGCACCTGGGTGGTGGAGCCGCTGCGCTGGACCGCCTGGCCGACCGAGGCGTCACCGGCCGAGGTGATCTCCTGGAACGAGCCGTTGTAGAGGTCCACGTTGCCGGCCGGTTCCGGCGTACCGGCCGGGTACTTCACCAGGGCGTAGTCGTTGCCCGGGAAGCTCGAGCCCTGGGTGTCGCCGACCGAGGTGGCGTGACCCGAGTCGGCGTACCAGGTGGCGGCGATGTTGCCGCAGTGGCCGGCCGTCACGAAGTAGTACGAGCTGCCGTCGGTCACGTTGAAGCCGAGGGAGCAGCGCGAGCTGCCGCCGTAGATGGCGTCGCCGCCGCTGACCAGCTTGGTCAGCTTGCCGGGGATCTTCTCGACCTTGACGTTGCTGCCGAGGCTCTTGGTGACGCCGGTCAGCGCCGTCAGCTTGGATCCGGTCACGGTGTCGTCGTACGAAACGGTGACGACGCCGGTCTTCGGGTCGGTCACCCACGCGGTGCCGGGGATCGATGCCTCGCGGGTCAGTGTCGCGGTGATGGCTGCCGGGCCGGGCGGCGCGGCGTTGGCCTGGGTGGCCAGCAAAGTGGTGGTAGCGGCGAGTCCTGCGGTGGCGAGAACTGCTGCGGTTCTGGAAATGCGCATGGTTCGTCTCCTCACGATGAGGACGCATTCGGGGGCGGATGCGTCCTAGACCTAACCGAGGAGAGACCTACCCGGCGTCTCTGTGAGTACTCGGATGGCGTCGCTATGTGAGGGTCATCCTTCGTCTGGCCGAGCCAATGCTATGCACATACCTAACTCGCGAGTTATGACAAACGCCCCCTGCCGACCAGCGGCAGGGGGCGTTCGGAGAGCCGTTGTCAGGGGCTCAGACAGATCAGTAGACGCTCACGCCGTACCGGCTGAGCACCTCGGTGACCGGCTGGAAGTACGTCGTACCGCCGGAGGAGCAGTTGCCGTTGCCGCCCGAGGTCAGACCCAGCGCGGTGGTGCCGGCGAACAGCGCGCCACCGGAGTCGCCGCCCTCGGCGCAGACGTTGGTGCGGATCAGGCCGGAGACGCTGCCTTCGGCGTAGTTCACGGTCGCGTTGGTGCCGGTGACCGAGCCGCTGCGCAGGCCGGTGGTGCTACCGCTGCGCTTGACCGCCTGGCCGACCGAGGCGTTTCCGGCCGTGGTGATGTCCTGGTACGAACCGTTGTAGAGGTTCACGTTGCCAGGGTGGTTGGTGTAGGAGGCGGGGTACTTGACGATCGCGTAGTCGTTGCCCGGGAAGCTCGAGCCGGTGACGTTGCCGACCAGGGTGGTCTTGGCCGAGTTGGAGTACCACGACGAGGCGATGTTTCCGCAGTGTCCGGCGGTCAGGAAGTAGTAGGTGCTTCCGCTCCGGACGTTGAAACCGACAGAGCAGCGGTACTGGCCGCCGTAGACGGCGTCACCACCGCTGAGGTACTTCGTGAGCTTGCCCGGAATCTTCTCCAGGGTGATGCGGCTGCCGAACTGCTTGGTGACGCCGGTCAGCGCTGACAGCTTCGACCCGGTCACCGTGTCGTCGTACGAGACGATGATCCGGCCGTCGGGCTGGGTGTTCCACGCGGTGCCGGGGATCGAGGCGTCCCGGGTCAACGTGGCGGAGATGGCGCTGGCCGACAGGGTGGACGGCTGCACGGGGGCAGCGGTCGCCTGGCTGGACAGCAGTGCGGTGGTAGCGGCCAATCCGGCAACGGCCAGGATTGCTGCGGTACGGCGGGCGGAAGGGAACTTCACGGTCAGCCTCCTCAGAATGAGAACGCGCTCGGGGCGGGTGCGTTCTTGACTCAACCGTGATCTGTTCTACCCGAAACTGTCATAAAGTACCCGTGCGAACTCGGAGAGTAAGGGTTTCCCTCCGTCCGCCCTCTTGCGGACCCTCAACCGGTGAGTTCGTGCCGCAAGGTGCTCCGCAGCTCGTGCCGCCCGGCCGTCAGCCGCGCGTGATCCACCGCGACCGCCGCGGTGTCACCCTGGACAATCACCGTCATCACGCCGTTTTCGAACCACGGCCCGTACGCCGTCCGCCAGCTCGCCGCGACGTCCTGGACGCCGGCCGACCGGGCCAGCGCGTGCAGCGCCTTGGTCATCGGGCGGCTGTCGAGCAGTTTGTTGGCCAGCCTGATATGCCAACCGACCGGGTTGCGGAACGGCGACATGGTCAGCTGCCGGATCGCCGTCCGCGGGTGTTCGACCCCGGTCAGCGACGCCTCGGCCAGGTAGCTGCAGTGCACGTCGCCGGACAGCATCAGGATCGACTTCGGCGGATCGTCGGACCGGACCAGGTCGCCGAACAGCTCGGTCACGTCGTCGAAGGAGTTGCGGAACGACGCCCAGTGCTCCAGATCCATCCCCTGCCGGATCTTCTCGCCGAGCCGCGATCCGCGCGCACCCCAGGCGCCGGACGAGATCGCCTCGTCCCAGCCCTCCAGGTGATGCAGCCCGGGCGCGAGCAGGAACGGCAGCGTGGAGGCGAACAGCAGGTGGTGGATCGGCTGGGTCGCCTCGATCGTGTGCCGCCGGACCCACTCCCACTCGTGCGCGTCGACCATCGCCCGCTCACCGGGTTGCAGATGCCTTGAGCACCGAGAATCCACCGCCACCAGCCGGACCCCGCGGGACCGGGCGCCGAAGTCTCGGTAGAAGCTCCACCGGGTCGAGGCCGGGTCCTCGTCGGCCTCCCAGGCGAACGCGTCCAGATAGGAGCTGCGCTCGTCCTCGTCGTCCAGCCCGCGCATCGCGGCGTACGTCGGATCCTTGTCCAGCTGCTCCGGCGACAGGTTGCCGAGGTGCTGGTAGACCCAGTACGACGCATAGGCGCCGACCACCCGGTCGTGCCACCAGGGCTGCTTGGTGACCCAGCGGCGCCAGGTCAGCGAGGTGTTCCAGTCGTCGCGCAGATCGTGGTCGTCGAGCAACATGCACAGCGGCACGGTCGAGAACAGCCACCGGACCGCCGGGTTCAGCCAGGCGTCGTCGTACAGCCAGGTGTACTCCTCGAAGTTGCCGATCTCGTCGGCCACCTCGGAGTCCTGCCGATCACCATGGGTGGCCCGCAACTTCTCCAGTACTGCGTCCGACGGGTCGTCCGCGTAGACCTGATCGCCCAGCAGCAGCACCGCATCGGGCCAGTCGACATCCTCGGGGGCCATCCGCTGGGCCAGCGCGACCAACGCGTCCGGCCCGAAATCCTTGAACCCCTGCTCGTCGAACGGCGCCGACCGCCGGCACGAACCGAAGGTCAGCCGGAACGTCCCGTCGGCCCGAGGTGTCCGGATCATACTCGGCCCGTACGGACTGTCGGCCAACGGCCACACCTTCTCGCCGTCCAGGTGCACCTCGTACGGCGTGGCGCTGGCCGGCTCGAGTCCTTCGATCAGCACCAGGGCGTAGTGGTGCCCGTGCACCGACCAGGTCCGGGTGCGATGCCCGAGTACCTCGACCTCGCCGGCCTCGGTGGTCTCGACCCACACAGTCGCCCGGGTTTCGTCGACGTACCGGAGCAGCGGCCCCAACTTCAGTTGCATTCAGGAAACGCTACCGCGCGGGCCAAGCTCGGTGTACCGGATCAGTAGACATTGACGCCGTACACGTTGAGGGCCTCGACGACAGGCTGGAAGTAGGTGACGCCGCCGGTCTGGCAGTCACCGGTGCCGCCGGAGGTGAGCCCGAAGGCGAAGTTGCGGTAGAACAGCGGGCCGCCGGAGTCGCCGTGCTCGGCGCAGACGTTGGTGCGGATCAGCCCGGCCACCCGGCCGTCCTCGTAGTTCACCGTGGCGTTCAGCCCGGTGACCCGGCCGCTGTGCAGCCCGGTGGTGGCGCCGGTGCGGTAGACGAGCTGGTTGATGCCAGGGTTCATCGCCTTGGTGATGTCCTGCGAGCGGCCGTTGTAGAGGTTCACGCTGCCGCCCGGCTTGAGCCCGGACCGGTAGACGACCAGGGCGTAGTCGTTCCAGGCGTAGCTGGAGTGGTGGACGGTGCCGATCCGGTTCGTCTTGTTCTCGTCGTGGTACCAGTTCGACGCAACGTTGCCGCAGTGGCCGGCGGTCAGGAAGTAGAACCGGCCCTTGCGCTGCACGTTGAAGCCGAGCGAGCACTTGTACTCGCCGCCCCAGATCACGCCGCCGCCACCGAGCTTCTTGCTGAGCTTGCCGGGCAGCTTCTCCAGCACGACCTTGTCGCCGCCCAGTGCCCGGGTCTGCTTGGTCAGCGACTGGAGCTTGGCGCCGGTCACGGTCGAGTCGTAGGAGACCAGGACCGTGCCGTCCGGCCGGGTCATCCACGCGGTGCCGGGGATCTCCACGCTCTCGTTCAGGGCGGCGGTGATCGCGGCCGCGGAGCGCGGCGGCTCAGGCTTGGCCGCCGAGGCGACCGGAAGGACCGACAGGGTGAGCGCACCGGTGACCAGCAGTGCTGCCACGCGGCTGAAAGAAGCAGTCATGGTGAACAGCCTTCCACTGTGAGCGGTCCAGACCGGTCGCTGGCAGCAACCGGCCGCATCTCAGTCGTGACGCAGTGAGTGCAACACGAACGATGCCAGCTCGCGGTACGCCTCGGCGTCACTGAGGCCGGTCCGCCGGGTGATGTCACCGCGCTGGATCGCCTGCATGGTGTGCGCGACCATCTCGGCCGCGAAGCCGATGTCGACCTGCCGGAAGGCCCGGCTGGCGATCCCGTCCTCGATCAGCGACCGGACCCGGTCGGCCGCGATCCGGGTGTTGCGCTCGTAGACCGACCGGGCCGGCGCGAACGTGGCGACGTCGTCCAGGAAGGTCCGGCCGGCCGGCCGCAGCGCGTCGGCGACGGCGTTCAGGTACGCCGCGATCCGGCGGTCCGGCCGGGTCTGCTTGGCGACCGCCGCCTCGACCTCCGCGGTGGCGTTCTTGAAGTAGTGCTTGACCACCTCGACGGCGAGCTGCTCCTTGCTCGGCGCCAGTGCGTACAGGGTCGTCTTGCTGCAGCGCAGCTCGGCGGCCAGGTCGTCCAGGGTGAACCTGCTGAAGCCTTGGCTGAGAAACAGGGACAGGAGCCGGTCGAGCAGCTCCGACTGCCTGCGGGTCCGACGCCCGGGGACGACTGTTGTCATATCGAGACAGCATAGAACGATACTCAAGTATGGTCTTCAGTATCAATGCGAGTATCATTTCGGTAGCTCGTTGAGAGGGGTGCCCGATGGCGGTCGACCGCTTGCTCCCGACCGAGGAAGCCGGCGATCTGCTGGGCCTGGTCCGGGACCTGTGCGAGCACGAGCTCGCGCCGTACGCCGCGAAGGCGGAAGAGACCGAGAGTTTCCCGCGGGAGGCGTTCCGCACGCTCGGCCGGGCCGGGCTGTTGGGCCTGCCGTATCCGGAGCAGTACGGCGGCGCCGAGCAGCCGTACGAGGTCTATCTGCAGATGCTCGAGGAGATCTCCGCGGCCTGGATGTCGGTCGGCGTCGGGCTGTCCGTGCACACGATGACCAGCTACGCGATCGCCAACTTCGGCTCGCCGGACCAGCGCGAGCTGCTGCTGCCCGACATGGTCGGCGGCGACCTGCTCGGCGCGTACGCGTTGTCGGAGCCGCAGGCCGGGTCGGACATCAGCGCGATGACGACGAAGGCGGTCCGCGACGGCGACGAGTACGTGCTGTCCGGCACCAAGTCGTGGATCACGCACGGCTCGCACGCCGACTTCTACACCACCTTCGCGCGGACCTCGGCCGATCCGAAGCACGGCATCTCGGCTTTCCATGTGCCGGCCTCGTCCGGCGGGCTCAGCTTTGGTGCACCTGAGCGCAAGATGGGCCTGACCGGGTCGACCACCACGCTGGTCAACTTCGACAAGGTCCGGATCCCGGTCGCCAACCTGATCGGCGAGGAGGGCGACGGGATGCGGATCGCCCTGTCGGCGCTCGACTCGGGCCGGCTCGGGATCGCGGCGTGCGCGGTCGGGCTGGCGCAGGCCGCGCTCGATCTGGCGGCGTCGTACGCGCTGGGCCGGGAGCAGTTCGGTCAGCCGATCTCGGACTTCCAGGGCGTCCAGTTCCTGCTCGCCGACATGGCCGCGGCGACCGAGTCGGCGCGCGCGACGTACCTGCAGGCGGCCCGGCGGCGCGACCTCGGCCGGCCGTTCACCCAGCAGGCGGCGATCGCCAAGCTGGTCTGCACCGACAACGCGATGAAGGTGACCACCGACGCGGTCCAGGTGCTCGGTGGCTACGGTTACACCCGCGAGTTCCCGGCCGAGCGCTACATGCGCGAGGCCAAGGTGACCCAGATCTTCGAAGGAACCAACCAGATCCAGCGACTGGTGATCAGCCGCGATCTTCTCAGGAGTGTTCGATGAAGCTTGGCCAGTCCGATGTCGCGCTCGTCACCGGTGGTGGCTCCGGCCTGGGCGAGGCGACCGTACGCCGGTTCGCCGCGGCCGGCGCCGGCGTGGTGATCTGCGACCTGCCGTCCTCGGCCGGCAAGGCGATCGCCGACGAACTGGGGGAGCGCGTCGTGTTCGTGCCCACCGATGTCACCGACGAGGCCGCCGTCACGGCTGCCCTCGACGCGGCCGCCGAGCTGGGCTCGCTGCGCCTGGTCGTCACCTGCGCCGGCATCGCCACCCCCGGCCGGGTCGTCGGCCGCAAGGGACCGTTGCCGCTGGCAACCTTCAGGCAGGTGATCGAGGTCAACCTGATCGGCACCTTCAACGTGCTCCGGCTCGCCGCCGAGCGGATGATCGCCCTCGAGCCCGACGAGGACGGTGACCGCGGTGTGGTCGTGATGACCGCCTCGATCGCGGCGTACGACGGCCAGATCGGCCAAGCGGCGTACGCGTCCAGCAAGGGCGCCATCGTCGCCCTCACCCTGACCGCCGCCCGCGACCTGGCCGACAAGGGCATCCGTGTCGTCACCATCGCCCCCGGCACGATGGAGACCCCGATGCTGGCCGGCCTCCCCGAGGACGCCCGCAAGGTCCTGGAGCAGCAGGTCCCGCACCCGGCCCGCCTCGGCCGCCCCTCGGAGTACGCCGCCCTCGTCGACCACATCGTCGGCAACCAACTCCTCAACGGCGAAGTGATCCGCCTCGACGGCGCCCTCCGAATGCCCCCGCGCTGATCAACTGTCCTGTGGACAGACGTCGGGCGAGGTCTCAACGCGGATAACTTCTCTGCTGAACCGACGGACGGTTCGCGGCGGAGGAGGTGTCTGACAAATATGTACTACAATGTGACGATGGTCGAGATTCCGGTACGGGTGCTGAATCAGGAGACAGCGAAGGTGCTGGCCCGGGTGAAGCAGGGTGAGGAGATCGAGATCACCGAGCGCGGCGCGGTGATCGCCCGGCTGATCCCTGCCACCCCGTCCCCGGTCGCTCGTTTGCTGGAGACCGGCAAGCTCCGGCTGCCGCGAACCACCGGCCCGCTGCCGCACCCACGGGGTGCGGTGCGCACGGATCAGCAGGCTGGTGAGTTGCTGGAGGAGATGCGGGACGAGGAACGGTACTGATGATCTACCTCGACACCGCGGCGCTGGTGAAGCTCGTCCGTCGCGAGGTGGAGTCGGATGCCCTCGTCGACTGGATCGTGGATCAACCGGACGAACTGCTGGTCTCCTCGACCCTGGCCGAGGTCGAGCTTCCTCGTGCTGTACGACGGACCGAGCCGGCCTTGTTGGCCGCCGTCCCCGGCGTGCTCGGCCGGATCGCCGTCTACGAGATCGACGAGCTGGTCCGGACGACCGCTGCCGCCTACGAAGAGCTCGCCCTCCGGTCGCTCGATGCGATTCACCTCGCCACCGCGGACGCAGTACTGGCTGACGACCTGACGTCCTTCGTGACGTACGACCGCAGGTTGCTTGCTGCAGCGGAAGACCTGGGACTGCCGATCGCGTCTCCAGGTCTTCCGGATGCCCCGCGCTGACTACTTGGACTTGGCGGGGCTGTAGTTGATCAGGCCGAGGCCGCTCTCGCCGGTCCAGCCGGCCAGCGCGTGGGCGCCGGTCAGGAGTGGTTCGAGGTAGGACCTGGCCAGGCGGCGGGTGGTGGTGCCGTCGAAGGTGCCGTTGTCGGTGCACTGGCTGTAGCGGATGGTGACCTCGGCGTCGTGCTTGCTGCCCTTGACCAGGAGCAGGACGTCGACCGGGCTGAAGTCAGTGCACTCCGGCTTGTTGGGTCCACCGCCTCGTGGTGCGGCGAGGATGGCGGCCACTGTCGAGCGGGCTCGATCGGCCGGCAGGGTGGAGCTCGCGGTCAGGACTTGAGCGCCGTAGGAGCAGACGCTGATCGACCGGACGGCCCCGACGGTCGCCAGCGGGTTGCCGGTGCGGGGCGCGGCGATCGGGACCACCGGCGGGCAGCCGTTGCCGTCGACGCTGACGATCGGGGTGACCGTATCGAAGATGCGCCTTCGTTGGGCCGCGTCACCGGCGAAGACAGTCACCTTCACGTTGTCGAACTCCCGGGTCTCCTCGACCCAGCCGTCGCCGGCGTCCTGACTGCCGACCAGCCGCGAGGACGCGAACCACAGGTACGGCGAACGCACCGCGGGTCCCAGCACCCAGGACTGACAGCCGATCGACGGCACCATCCCCGGGCGGCCGACGTACGGGGGCTCCTTCTTCTGCACCATGCAAGCCGGCCGGTCGGTCGTGCCGTAGGTCCAGTCGCTGGGCACCTGGAGCTGGATCGTCCGATAGGACTCCCAGCGCCAGCCCTCGGTCGGTGTCGGGCCGGGCGAGATCTGAGTTGCCGGGGCAACGTCCGGACCGGCTGTCACCCCCGGACCCAGCACTGAATGGACGCCGAAGATGCCGGTGGCCACCGCCGCGCAGGCGAGGACGAGTGAACCGGCTGCCCGGCCGGAGCGGCGGCGACGCAGGCGGGAGCGCACGGTGTTGAGCAGGTCGCGGTCGTCGGGCGCCTGAGCGGCCTGCCGGTCCAGGCTCTCCGTGAGCAGGGTTTCTTCCTGGCTGGTCATCAGTGGGTGACCTCCTCGGTCGTGCCCAGGCTCGTCCGCAGGGACGCCAGGGCGCGATGGATCTGGGAGCGGACCGTGCCGGGAGTGCAGTCGAGGATCTCGGCGATCTCGTTGTCCGGCAGCCCTTCGTAGTACCGGAGGACGACGGCGGCGCGCTGTTTGGTCGGGAGGGAGGCGCAGAGAGCCCAGACCGCGTCGTGTTCGGCGTACGGTCCGGCGTGGTCCGCTGTCGCCGAGTCGAAGCCGGCGGCCTCGCCGACCGGCGTCTCGCGACGGAAGAACTTGCGCCAGCGGGAGATGTCGGCGTTGACGACGGCCCGGCGCAGATAGGCCTCCGGATCACCGGCGCTCTGGATCCGCGACCAGCGCGAGTACGCCGCGACAAGGGCGTCCTGCACTGCCTCTTCGGCGCGCGTGTGGTCCCGGGTGACCAGGTACGCGAACCGCAACAGCGCGGCACCTCGCGCCCTGACCCACTCGTCGAAGTCCATCCCCCACCTCCTACCCGGTACCACGCAGGCGGGAGGGGAGACGTTGCATGTCAGTCCAGATCGGGGTCGAGCGTCGTACCGGGCAGCGGAGCCGGCGGCAGGGTCAGCTTCTCGTCCGGCTTGGCGGCCAGGACGTCGCCGACGTACGAGCGGGCCGCCTCCATCGTGTCGATCTCGTGGCCGGCCTGCTCGGACAGGAACCAGCGGTGCTCGAGTACTTCGTGGAACACCTCGGCCGGCTCGAGTTTGCGCTTCAGGTCCCGCGGGACCGAGCGGACAACCGGTTCGAACACGTCGGTCAGCCACTCGTGGGCGACGATCTCCTCGTCCTCGTTCTGCTGGTCGGTCGCGGCGGAGTACGAGTCGAGGTCGTTGAGCAGCCGGCGGGCCTGGTTCTCCTCGACGTCGAGACCGGTCAGCCGCAGCAGCCGGCGGGAGTGGTGGCCGGCGTCCACCACCTTCGGCTGGATCCGGACCTGGCTGCCGTCCCAGTCGGTGATGATGTCGATCTCGGCGACGTCGAAGCCGAGCTCGTTCAGCCGCCGGATCCGGGAGTCCAGCCGGTGCATCTCGTCGGAGTGGAACTCCTCCGGCGCGGTCAGCTCCTTCCAGAGCGCCTCGTACCGGGCGGTGATGGTGGTGATCGTCTCCAGCGGGTCGATGTCCTGGTCGAGCAGGCCACCGGCCTCCAGGTCGGAGAACTCGCCGAACAGGTTGATCTCGGCGGTGTAGAGGTCGTGCGCGCGCTGGCCGTCGGAGATGTCCTGGTGCAGCTCGCCGGTCTCGGCGTCCACCAGGTACGCCGCGAAGGCGCCGGCGTCGCGGCGGAACAAGGTGTTCGACAGCGAGCAGTCGCCCCAGAAGAAGCCGAGCAGGTGCATCCGGACGATCAGCGCGACCAGGGCGTCGATCAGCCGGTTGACGGTGTCCGGGCGCAGCGTGCTGGAGAACAGCGCGCGGTACGGCAGCGAGAACTGCAGGTGCTTGGTGACCAGGATCGAGTCGAGCGGCTCCCCGTTCTTGTCCAGCCGGTCGGTGATCACGCCGACCGGCTCGACCGAGGGGGAGTCGAGGCGCTCCAGGTCGCGCAGCAGCCGGTACTCGTGCATCGCGAGGTGTTCCATCACTTCTTTGATCGCGTAGACCGTGCCGTTCACCCGGACGAAGCGGACCACGTGCCGCGAGATACCGCGCGGCAGTGCGACGAGCTGGTCCTCGGGCCAGTCCTCCAGCGGGATGTCCCACGGGAGTGACAGCAGTCCGGTGTCCGGGCGGGTGGCGACGAAGCGAGGCACGGTGACCAGTGTGTCAGTTCCTGACGGATCGGGTAATGAACGTAAGCGACTGCAAGAATTTGCGAAATATGGCGTAGTGTTTGCGTTATGACTCGACGTCTTGCAGAGGTGGCCAAAAAGGTCGGTGTGAGTGAAGCGACCGTGAGCCGGGTGCTGAACGGTAAACCGGGCGTCTCCGAGGCGACCCGCGAGGCGGTGCTGACCGCGCTGGACGTGCTCGGCTACGAGCGTCCGACCCAGCTTCGTGGCGACCGGGCCCGGCTGGTCGGCCTGGTGCTGCCGGAGTTGCAGAACCCGATCTTCCCGGCCTTCGCCGAGGTGGTCGGCGGCGCGCTGGCCCAGCAGGGCTTCACCTCGTTGCTGTGCACCAGGACCGTCGGCGGTGTCTCCGAGGCCGACTACGTCGACCTGCTCCTGCAGCAGCAGGTCTCGGGCGTCGTCTTCGCCGGTGGTTTCTACGCGCAGGCCGATGCGCCGCACGCGCACTACGAGCTGATCCAGGAACGCAAGCTGCCGACCGTGCTGGTCAACGCGGCGGTCGACCATCTCGGCTTCCCGCAGGTGTCCTCGGACGACGTGGTCGCGGCGGAGATGGCGATCGGCCACCTGCGCGCGCTCGGCCACCAGAAGATCGGGATGGTGCTCGGACCGCGCGACCACATCCCGTCGCGGCGCAAGCTGGACGCCTTCCTCGCCTCGCCGGAGGCCGACCCGGCCCTGGTCGAGCACACCATGTTCTCGCTCGAGGGTGGCCACGCGGCCACCAGCCGGCTGGTCAAGCAGGGCGTCACCGGCATCGTCTGCGCCAGCGACATCCTGGCGCTCGGCGCGATCCGGGCGGTCCGCCGGGCCGGCCTGTCGGTGCCCGACGACGTCTCGGTGATCGGGTACGACGACTCCGCGATGATGAACTGCACCGACCCGCCACTGACCACGGTCCGGCAGCCGATCGACGCGATGGGCCGGGCCGCCGTCGACATGCTGGTCGCGCTGATCGAGCGGGCCGCCGTACCGGCCGACGAGTTGCTGTTCGAGCCCGAGTTGGTGGTCCGCGCGTCGACCGCCCGGCTGAGGTCGACAGCCAAGGTGTAAGCCTGGTCTGACAACGACAGACACCCCACGGGGGTCTCGAACAGGGAACTGTTCGAGGCCTCCGTTTTGTTTTGTTCCCTCGCGTAGTCACGTTTTTGCAACTTGCGATCGAAGTATTGCGCACATCCGGTCGCGTTGCCTACGGTACGGACCACATCCGAGGGGCGGGACGGAAAGCGCCCTCGTCAGCAGAAGGGCACATCGATGAGGACAACGAGCCACCGCAAGGCGCTCAGCCTGTTGCTCGTGGCAGGGCTCGGCCTGGCGGCCGCGTCCTGTGGATCCGGGGACGACAAGCCGGCCGCACAGAGCTCCGGCGACGCGAACGCCCCGGTCACGATCACCGTGGGCTGCCAGCCGCCGAAGAGCAACCCGAAGGAACGCGCCGGCTGGGACGAGGACGTCGCCGCCTTCCAGAAGCTGCACCCGAACGTCACGATCCAGAGCAAGGACGCGTTCCCCTGCATCAACCCGGACACCTTCCAGGCGAAGCTGGCCGGCGGCACCCAGGAGGACGTCTTCTACGTCTACTACACCGACGTGCAGAAGATCATCAAGGCCAAGCAGGCCGCGGACATCAGCCCGTACCTGGCCGACGTGAAGGCCCTCAAGGACGTCCGCCCGGATGTCCAGGGCGTCTTCAAGTCCGAGGACAAGACCTACGGCCTGCCGCGCAACAACTACAACATGGGCCTGGTCTACAACCGCAAGCTCTTCACCCAGGCCGGCCTGAACCCGGACTCGCCGCCCAAGACGTGGGGCGAGGTCCAGGAGGCCGCCAAGAAGATCGCCGGTCTCGGCGCGGGCTACACGGGCTTTGGTGAGTACAGCGCGGGCAACACCGGCGGATGGCACTTCGCCGCCTCGCTGTACGCCCGTGGCGGTTCGATGGTCGCCGACGACGGCAAGTCGGCCGCGTTCAACAGCGCCGAGGGCAAGGCCGTGCTGGAGAACCTGAAGAAGATGCGCTGGGACGACAACTCGATGGGCACCAAGCAGCTGCTGCAGTGGGAAGACCTGATGCGGATGATGGGCTCGGGCAAGCTCGGCATGATGATCGGCGCGCCGGACGTGGTCCAGTCGGTCAACAACGACTTCCAGGGCAAGTTCGAGGACTACGGCGTGACCGCCGTACCGGAGTCGCAGGGCAAGTCGTCGCTGAGCGGTGGCGACGGCTACATGTTCAACCCGAAGGCGACGCCGGAGAAGATCAAGGCCGGGCTGGCCTGGCTGGAGTTCCACGAGCTGACGCCGGGCAAGGGCCAGTTCAACTACGAGCGGGCCAAGACCCAGGGCCGCCCGGTCGGCCTGCCGATCCCGGACCTGTACGGCAACTCGGCGCCGGGGAAGGAAATCGTTGCTCTGCGCAAGCAGTTCGCGACCGTCCCGGTGGACCACTTCACCCCGTACGTCGACGCGCAGGCCGACATCACCAACAAGCTCGAGCCGCCGAAGGCGCAGGAGCTGTACGCCGTCCTGGACGTGGCGATGTCCGCGGTGCTGACCCGCAAGGACGCCGACATCGACAAGCTGCTCTCGGACGCTGAGGGCAAGGCGAACAAGATCCTCGCCAAGAACACCTGATGGCTCTGCTGACCGCGAAGCCGCCGGTGCGCCGCTCCCTTCCCCAGGGAGCGGCGCGCCGCGCGGTGGGCAGGAACCTCACGGCGTACGGGTTCCTGTGCGGGGCGCTGATCTGTTTCGCCTTCTTCTCCTGGTACCCGATGATCCGCGAGGTCGTGCTCTCCTTCCAGGAGAACAACTTCGTCGACCCGGCCAAGTGGGTCGGCTTCGACAACTTCCGCACCGTGATCGAGGACCCCGCGTTCCGGTCGGCCTGGATCAACACGGCCGCGTTCAGCGGCCTGTCGCTGGTGATCGGCTACGCGGTCCCGTTCGTGCTCGCGGTGGTGCTGAACGAACTGCGGCACGCGCGCGGCTACCTGCGCTTCGTCGTCTACCTGCCGGTGATGCTGCCGCCGGCTGTCGGCGTGCTGTTGTTCAAGTGGTTCTACGATCCGGGCGCCGGCCTGTTCAACCAGATCCTGGACGTGTTCGGGATCCCGCCGCTGGCCTGGCTCGACTCCTCCAGTACCGCGCTGGTGTCGCTGGTCCTGGTCTCCACCTGGATGAACCTCGGCACCGGCACCCTGATCTACCTGGCGGCCCTGCAGAGCATCCCTGGTGAGCTCTACGAGTCCGCCGAGCTGGACGGCGCCGGCCTGTTCAAGCGGGTCTGGCACGTGACCATCCCGCAGACCAAGCTGATCCTGCTGGTGATGCTGATGCTGCAGGTGGTGGCGACCATGCAGGTCTTCATCGAGCCCTACCTGCTGACCGGCGGCGGCCCGGAGAACGCGACCGTGACGGTGGCCTACCTGATGTACCAGTACGCCTTCAACTTCGGTGACTTCGGCGGCGGTGGCGCGCTCGGCCTGATGCTGATGGTGGTCCTGATGGTCTTCTCGACGATCTACCTGCGCGTCTCGCGGGACAACGAAGGTGGCCGATGACAACGACTCTGCAACCGCGGCAGGTGCTCGAGGCAACCACGCCGGCGCCCGCGCCCCGGCGTACGGGCAAGAAGAAGCGCAAGGGCAAGGACCGCGGTTACGAGACCAGGAGCCTGGTCTCGCCGCTGGCCCTGCAGTCCGTGCACGGCAAGGTGATCTACTGGACCGTGCTGGTCGTGGTGGTGATCGGCTTCACGCTGGCCTTCGTCTTCCCGCTGTACTGGATGGTGACCGGCGCGCTGAAGTCACCGGAGGAGATCGCCCAGATCCCGCCGAGCTTCTTCCCGAAGACCTTCGACTTCGGCGTCTACGCCGATGCCTGGAACCAGCTCCAGCTGGGTGTCTTCCTGAAGAACACCGCCCTGTACGCCGGTGGCGCGTGGCTGTTCACCCTCGCGGTCGACGTCACCGCGGCGTACGCGCTGTCCAAGCTGCGGCCGTTCTTCGGCAAGGTGATCCTGGCCCTGATGCTGGCCACCTTGATGATCCCGCCGATGGTGCTGCTGCTGCCGACCTACCTGGTGGCCAAGGACGTGCCGCTGTTCCACTTCAGCCTGCTCAACACCCCGTGGGCGATCTGGTTGCCGGCGGCAGCGAACGGGTTCTTCATCTTCCTGCTCAAGCGGTTCTTCGACTCGATCCCGCGCGAGCTGCTGGAGGCGGCCGAGATCGACGGCGCCTCGCCGATGCGGATCCTCTGGTCGATCGTGCTGCCGGTCTCCCGGCCGATCCTCGGCGTGGTGTCGATCCTGTCGGTCGTCACGGTCTGGAAGGACTTCGTCTGGCCGCTGCTGGTGCTGCCGGAGACCGACAAGATGTCGATCAGCGTCGGGATCGCGTCGCTGTCCGCGCAGATGCCGCAGAACGTGCTGATCGCCTCGCTGGTGATCGCGTCGCTGCCGACGATCCTGGTCTTCTTCGTGTTCCAGCGCAGCATCATGGCGGGCCTCACCGCCGGAAGCCTCAAAGGCTGATCCCCCTCCCAACCCCCCAAAGGAGAAGCAATGTCGGATACATGGTGGCGCGGAGCAGCGATCTACCAGGTCTACCTGCGCAGCTTTGCCGACGGCAACGGTGACGGGATCGGCGATCTGGCCGGACTGCGAGCCAAGCTGCCCTACCTGGCCGAGCTCGGTATCGACGCGATCTGGCTGAACCCGTGGTACCCGTCGCCGATGGCCGACGGCGGCTACGACGTGGCCGACTACCGCGCGATCGATCCGAGCTTCGGCACCCTCGCCGAGGCGGAGGCCTATATCGAGGAGGCGCACGCGCTGGGGATCCGCACCATCATCGACATCGTCCCGAACCACGGCTCCGACCAGCAGGACTGGTTCGTCCAGGCGCTGGCGGCGGGACCGGGGTCGGTCGAGCGGGAGCGGTTCCTGTTCCGCGACGGGCGTGCGGGTGGCCTGCCTCCGAACGACTGGCAGTCGATCTTCAACGGGCCGGCCTGGACGCAGGTCGCGGACGGCCAGTGGTACCTGCACCTGTTCGCCCCGGAGCAGCCGGACTTCAACTGGCGCAACCCGGAGGTGGTCGCGGAGTACCACGACATCCTGCGGTTCTGGCTGGATCGCGGCGTCGACGGCATCCGGATCGACAGCGCCGCGGTGCTGTTCAAGGACCTGGACAGTGTCGAGGAGTCGTACACCGACCACGACGAGGTGCACGAGGTGTACCGCGGCTGGCGGCAGATCAGCGACGAGTACGAGGGCCGGTTCCTGGTCGGCGAGATGTGGATGCCGGACCAGGAGCGGTTCGCGCTCTACCTGCGGCCGGACGAGATGCAGACCGCGTTCAACTTCGACTTCCTGTCCCGCCCCTGGGAGGCCGAAGAGTTGCGCGCGTCGATCGACCTGACGCTGACCACGCACGTGCCGATCGGAGCACCGCCCACCTGGGTGCTCTCGAACCACGACGTCACCCGCCCGGTGACGAAGTACGGGCGTCCGGACACGTCGTTCTCGCACCAGGACCGCAAGCACGGCATGGTCACCGACCCGGTGCTGGGCGAGCGTCGGGCCCGCGCCGCCGCCCTGCTGGCGATGGCGCTGCCCGGCAGCCTCTACGTCTACCAGGGCGAGGAGTTGGGGCTGCCCGAGGTCGAGGACCTCCCGGACCACTTCCTGCAGGACCCGATCTGGGAACGCTCAGGCGGCTCCGACCGAGGCCGCGACGGCTGCCGGGTCCCCATCCCGTGGTCCGGCAAGGAGCCACCCTTCGGCTTCGGCGCCGGTACTCCGTGGCTCCCGCAACCCGCCGACTGGAAGAACCTCACCGTCGAGTCCCAGCAGGTCGACCAGAACTCGATGCTCGCCCTCTACCGCAACGGCTTGAAGATCCGCCGTACCGCGCTCGGCGACGGCACTCTCACCTGGCTCGACACCCCGCCCGGTGTCCTGGCCTTCACCCGGGAGACGTTGATCTGCGTGGTCAACCTGACGCCGGACCCGATCAGCCTGCCGGCCCACACGGAGCTGCTGCTCACCAGCAATCCGCTGGAGGAAGGCAAACTGCCAAGCGACACCACCGCCTGGCTCCGCTGACCCGCCCCTGGAGCCCTGGGCCACAGACCAGGGCTCCATGGGGTCAGTTCTTGTCAAGTGGTTGAAAGCGGCGCAGCCGCAGGCTGTTGCTGACGACGAAGACCGAGCTGAACGCCATCGCGGCGCCGGCCAGCATCGGGTTGAGCAGACCGGCAGCGGCCAGCGGGAGACCTGCGACGTTGTAGGCGAAAGCCCAGAACAGATTGCCCTTGATCGTGCGCAGCGTGGTCCGCGACAACCGGATCGCATCAGCCGCCGAGCGGAGATCGCCGCGCACCAGCGTCAGGTCACTCGCCTCGATCGCGACATCCGTGCCCGTGCCCATCGACAACCCCAGATCGGCCTGGGCCAGAGCAGCAGCGTCGTTCACCCCGTCGCCGATCATCGCGACAGTACGGCCCTCTGCCTGCAGCTTCTTCACGGCGTCGACCTTGCCCACCGGCAGCACCTCGGCGATCACCTCGTCGATACCAACTTCGGCGGCAACCTTCTGCGCCACCGCCTCGTTGTCACCGGTCAGCAACACCGGCCGCAACCCCAGCGCCTTCAGCTGGCGAATCGCCTCGGCCGAGCTCGGCTTCACGGTGTCGGCAACCACGAGCACCGCCCGCGCCTTGCCGTCCCACCCGACCGCGACCGCAGTACTGCCCTCGGCCTCGGCATGCTCCTTCGCATGCGCCAGCGCCGCCGGCAGCTGCTGACTCCACTCCTCCAGCAACTTCGTCCGGCCGACCAGCACGGCATGCCCGTCGACGATCCCTTGAACGCCAAGCCCTTCGACGTTCCCGAAGTCCTCGACCGCAGCGAGCTTGCCCACCTCATCAGCAGCCCCGCGAGCAATCGCCTGCGCGATCGGGTGCTCACTCGAGTGCTCCAGCGCCCCCGCCAGCCGCAGTACCTCGGACCGCTCCTCGCCCTCGGCGAGCAGCACGTCGACCAACGCCATCCGCCCGGTCGTCACGGTCCCCGTCTTGTCCAGTACGACGGTGTCGACCCGCTGCGTCGCCTCCAGCACCTCCGGACCCTTGATCAGGATGCCGAGCTGCGCCCCGCGTCCCGTCCCGACCATCAACGCGGTCGGCGTCGCCAGCCCCAGCGCACAAGGGCAAGCAATGATCAGTACTGCGACCGCCGCCGTGAACGCGACCTCGGTCGGTGACCCGTTCCCGAGCCAGAACCCCAGCGTGGCCAGCGAAAGCCCGATCACGATCGGCACGAACACGCCGGAGATCCGGTCCGCCAGCCGCTGCACGGCCGCCTTCCCGTTCTGCGCGTCCTCCACCAGCCGTGCCATCTGCGCCAGTTGGGTGTCCGACCCGACCCGAGTAGCCCGTACGACGAGCCGCCCACCGGCGTTCACGGTCGCGCCGACGACGGCATCGCCCGCGCCGACCTCGACCGGCACCGACTCACCGGTCAGCATCGAGGCGTCCACCGCACTCGAACCGGTGACGACCACCCCGTCGGTGGCGATCTTCTCGCCCGGCCGCACCACAAACTCGTTGCCCACAGCAAGCTGATCGGCGGGGATCCGGATCTCGTCACCGTCCCGCAGGACGGCGACCTCCTTGGCGCCCAGCTCCAGCAGCGCCTTCAACGCGGCCCCCGAACGCCGCTTGGCGCGCGCTTCGATGTACCGGCCGGCCAGGATGAACGTGGTCACCCCGGCCGCGACCTCGAGATAGATCTCCTCCGCCCCGCTGCCCCGCGAGGGGATCAGCGTGAACGGCATCTTCATCCCCGGCGCACCCGCTTCACCGAGGAAGAGCGCGTAGAGCGACCAGATGAACGAGCTGATCACACCGACCGAGATCAACGTGTCCATCGTCGCGGCGCCGTGCCGCAGGTTCGTCCAAGCAGCCTTGTGGAACGGCCAGGCAGCCCACGTCACCACAGGCGCCGCGAGTGTCAGCGACGCCCACTGCCAGAAGTCGAACTGCAACGCCGGAATCATGCCCAGGGCAATCACCGGTACGGCGAGCGCGATGCTCGCGAACAACCGCTCGCGCAGCGGCCGCAGCTCGTCGACGGGTTCCGGGCTGTCGGCAACAGGGGGAGTGGGCAACGAAGCGGTGTAGCCGGTCGCCTCGACGGTGGCGACCAGGTCGTCGGTGCTGATCCCCTCGGTGAACGTCACCTTCGCCTTCTCGGTGGCGTAGTTGACGGTGGCGGTGACGCCGTCCATCCGGTTGAGCTTCTTCTCGACCCGGTTGGCGCAGGAGGCACACGTCATGCCACCGATCAGGAGCTCGACGGAGTTGTCCGGTGTGGTCATTGCTGGGCCTCCTATCCGTGTCCGTGCGGAGATTCTTCAGCGGCGCCGGGCAGCTCGCTGGGCGGCACGATCGCCGTGCCGTCGGTGCCGACGTTCACGGTGAACTCGGCGGTGCGCACCTTCCCGGCGTGCTGGAAGTCCAGGAACAGGCTGTAGGTGCCGGCGGTCGGGAAAGTGGTCCCGAAGATGATTCCCGGTCCGCCGGTCATGCCCGCCTTCGCCTCCTTGGACGGATGCGTGTGCAGGTAGGCGAGGTCGCCGCCGCGCAGCGACACCAGGTGGCCGAAGGCGCCGAGGTACGGCTGCAGGTCGGTGACCGGCTTGCCGGCCTTGCTGACGCTGAAGGTCAGTTCTGATTCCTTGCCGGCGACCGGCGTACCGGCGAGGGTGATGGCGTAGCCGTCGACGGAGTACACGCTCGCCGGTTCGTTCAGCGGGACCGGGATGTAGAGACCGCTGACGTTGACATCGGCGCCCAGGGTGATGGTCTTGCCGAGCGCGGTGGGCTGGAAGTCGGTGAAGATCCGCCACTGGCCACCGGCGGTGAACGTGAACGGGATGCTCCAGGTGCCGTCGGCTGCCCGGGTCGGGTGCACGTGGTGGAAGCCGGAGAGGTCTCGCCTGACGACGATCAGGTGGAGGTCCTTCTCATGGGTCGCCGTGTACTGCGTGACGGGCTTGCCGTCCGGGCCCTGGATGGTGAAGGCGAGCTGCTGGGGCTTGCCTGGCTGGAAGAAGGTGCTCTTGGGCGCCAAGGTGTAGCCCGACTGGGACACCGCGAGTCCGGGTGGCTGGGTATCGGACGCGCTGTGCCCGGACTCATGGGCTCCGCCCGCCTCGTGACCTTCGCCCGTCTCGCCCGTCTCGCCGGTCTTGCCCTCGGGCATGCCGCTCATCCCGCCGGCGTCGCCGTCGGCGTGCTCGCCGGAAGGCGCCGGGTTGGCTGCCGCGATCGGGTCCACCGCGGAGCCGATCGCGAAGGCGCCGGCGAAGGCCAGCGCCACCGCACCAGCGAACGCGCCGAGCCGGATCGCGACAGCCCTGGTCATGCGCTCGCGCCCGGTGCGGCCAGCTCGTAGCCCGCTTCGTCAACCGCTTCGCGGACCACGGTCTCGTCCAGCGCGCCCTCGCTCGTCACGTGCACAGCGGAGGTGCCGCCCTTGACGAGGTCGATGGCGACCTCCTGGACGCCCGGCAGCTTGCCGAGCTCCTCGGTGACGGCGGCGGTGCAGTGACCGCAGGTCATGCCGTTGACGGAGTACGTGGTGGTGGGCATAGCAGTGCTCCTAGCTCGAAGGTGTTCGGTGATCAGCTGCGGACGAGACGGGCGATGGCGTCGGAGGCCTCGCGGACCTTCTCCTCAGCCTCCGCGCCGCCCTTCTGCGCGGCCTCGACCACGCAGTGCGACAGGTGCTCGTCCAGCAGCTCCAGGGAGAAGGACTGCAGCGCCTTGGTGGCCGCCGAGACCTGGGTGAGGATGTCGATGCAGTACTTGTCCTCCTCGACCATCCGCTGCAGGCCGCGCACCTGCCCCTCGATCCGGCGCAGCCGCTTCAGGTGGCTGGTCTTCTCCGAGGTGTAACCGTGCACGTGCTCGGCGCTGTCTTCGGTGGTCATGGCGGTTCCTCTTCTCCACTGCTACCCCTGTGGGGTATGTCGACAGCCCAAAAAATACCCCCTATGGGTATCAAATGCAACTAGCGTGAACGCCACCCCGCCCAGCGGGCAACAACAGGCATGAGAGCGATCCGCTACGACAGCCCGGAGGCTGACATCGGCACAGGTGAGGACAGGCCCGCGCTGGGCGGCCTGGACGCCGGTGCGGAGTTCGGCCGCCTGTTCGACGCCTATGCCGCCCAACTCCACCGGTACCTCGCCCGCCGGGTCGGCGCCGAGCATGCCCATGACCTGGTCAGCGAGACCTTCCTGGCGGCCTTCAAGCAACGCCAGACCTATGACCCCGCCACCGCCGCGGTCCGCGGCTGGCTCTACGGAATCGCGACGAACCTCGCTCGCCGGCACGTCCGGCAGGAGGTCCGGGGGCTCAGGGCCACCGCGCGGGCGGACAGCGGCAGTACGCCGTACCAGCCGTCGCACGAAGGAGCAGTCGCGGAGCGGGTGGACGCGCAAGCGATGGCCCGCCGGATCGCGCCGGCGATCGCGGACCTGTCACCCGGTGACCGCGACGTTCTGCTGCTGACCTCGTGGGCCGAGCTGTCGACCGTCGAGGTCGCCGACGCGCTCGGCATCCCGGTCGGCACGGTCCGCTCCCGCCTGCACCGCATCCGCCGCCAACTCCGTCTCCAGGAGGCGACCCATGACTGAGGACAAGCTGATCCACCTGTGGTCCGAGGACGACCTGGACCGCGCGCTCGGCGCGCTGCACGACGACGTACCGACCGACCTGAGCCGGCTGGAGTCGTCCCGCGCCACGTTTCTGGAGACCCTCGACCGCCCGGTACGCCGTAAGCGCCCCTGGGCCTACGCGTTGACCGCGGCCGCCGCGGTGGTCACCCTCGTCGTCACCGGCTTCCTGATCGCCACGAACTCGCCCGGCGGCAGCGCCGAGGCGAAGGCGGAACTCAACTCCGCCGCGGATCACGTGGTCGCCGAGGATCCGGTCATCCCACCCGGCAAGTACCGCCATCGGGTCACCCACTCCTGGGCCGAAGGATTCACCGAAACAGCTCCGAACAAGGGCGTCACCTACCTCGAGGAGTCACTGAGCGAGACCTGGATCCCGGCCGACCGGACCCAGGAGTGGTTGCAGAGCAGCGTGATCACCGGCAACCGAAAGCTGCTCACCGGCACCCAGCAGGACCTCGACTTCGTGAACAAGCTGATGGACGGAAGCAAGAAGCCGCAGGTGCTGCGGGCCAAGTGCGGTGACTTCTACCTCGACGCCGGCCAGCAGCCGTGCGCCGAGACGGGCAACTGGGGTGACCCCACACCGGCTTGGGTGGCTGGCCTGCCGCGCGATCCCGAAGCGCTGTACCAGCGGCTGAAGAAGGATGCCCCTCGCAACGGCCGGGGCGAGACCGAGCTGCTGGTGTACGCCGCGGACGCGTTGCGGACCGGCGAGCTGCCGGCCGACGTACGGTCCGCTTTGTACCGGGCGCTGGGCAACCTCGACCACCTGGAGGTGTCGGATCGCGCGGCCAACCTGGCCGGCAAGGTCGGCATCGCCTACGGCAGCGATGACGGCGAGCGGCGGCAGGAGATCATCATCGATCCGCGTACCGGCGATTTCATCGGCGAGCGGACGGTCATCACCAGCGGCAGGAACCGCGGCCTGGTGACCGGCTTCAGCTCGGTCTCCAGCAGCATCGCCGATCAGCTCGGCAAGTAGTGGCAACCGAGCAACAAACCCGGCGAGGTGGACGTCTGTCTCTGCGAAGATGAGCGTCCACCTCGCCGAGGTGGCGAAGAACGAGAGGGACGGTATGCCTGACCTGGCGATCCGCACGCAGGCGCTGCGGAAGACCTACCGGACCCGGCGCGGCAAGCGCGTGGTCGCGGTCCAGGGTCTTGACCTGGAAGTGCCGATCGGCGGCGTGCACGGGTTCCTCGGGCCGAACGGGTCCGGCAAGACCACCTCGATCCGGATGCTGCTCGGGCTGGTCCGGGCCGACGCCGGCACCATGACGGTGTTCGGCCAGGTGGTGCCCGACCGGCTCCCCGACGTGGTCGGCCGGATCGGCGCGATCGTCGAGTCGCCGAAGTTCTTCCCCGCCTTCAGCGGCCGGAAGAACCTCGAACTGCTCGCCGACGCGATCGGCGCGCCCCGCCGCCGGGTCGGCGAGGTGCTGGCCGAGACCTCGCTGAACGAGCGCGGCAAAGACAAGTTCAAGACCTACTCGCTGGGTATGAAGCAGCGGCTGGCGATCGCCGCGACGCTGCTCAAGGAGCCCGAGCTGCTGATCTTCGACGAGCCGACCAACGGGCTCGACCCGGCCGGCATCCGGGAGATCCGCGAGACCATGCGCGGGCTGGGCGAGCAGGGCCGGACGGTGCTGGTCAGCAGCCACATCCTGGCCGAGGTCGAGCAGGTCGCCGACACCGTCTCGATCATCGGCCACGGCCGGTTGCTGGCCTCCGGCACCGTCGCCGAGGTGATCGGCGGCAGCGGCAAGTCGAGCGTCAAGGTCGCGCTCGGTGAGCACGCGGCGCACCAGGAGCAGGCAGCTGCCATCCTCACCGCGGCCGGCATGACAGTGCGGGCTGAAGGCAACTATCTCTTCGTCGACGGCGCCGAGCACTCCGCCGAGGTGACCAAACGTCTTGCCCAGCAGGAGTTGTACGTGTCCGAGCTGATCCCGGTCCGTGCCGACCTGGAGTCCGTCTTCCTCGAGCTCACCGCCGACGAGGGTCTGGGAGGCGTCCAGTGATCCGGCTGACCCGAGTCGAGCTGCGCCGGCTGACCTCGCGCCGGCTGACGATCATCGGCGTCGCGGCCGTCCTGATCATCACTGCGTTCCTGCTGTTCGCCACCTGGCGCGAGGCCCGGCCGTTGTCGGCGGCCGAGCAGCAGCAGAACCAGGCCTACTTCGAGCAGGCGCAGAAGGACTGGCAGCAGAACGGAGCGCAGTACCAGAAGGACTGCGAGGCGTCGTACGCGCAGACGCCCGACCCGAGGCCGTCGCTGCAGGAGTTCTGCCCCGGTCCGCCGACGATCGACCAGTTCGGCAAGCCGCAGACGGTGTTCGCCGAGATCATGCCCGGTCTGCTGCAGGGATCGTCGTACCTGCTGGTGTTCATCGCGTTCCTGATCGGCGCCAGCTTCCTCGGGGCCGAGTTCAGCAGCGGATCGATCGGCAACTGGCTCACCTTCGAACCACGCCGGCTGCGGGTCTACGGCAGCAAACTGCTCGGCGCCGCGATCGGGCTGGTCCCGGTGGCGGTGGTGATCACCGGCATCCTGATACTGGGCACGTTCCTGATCGTCGACCAGCTCGGCAGCACCGCCAGTACGACGAGCAAGGTCTGGGGCAATCTGTTCGAGACGGCCGGACGGGTCGTCCTGCTGACCGCGGTGGGGGCGGCGCTGGGTAGCGTCGTCGGGTTGTTGCTGCGGCACACCGCGGCGGCGATCGGCCTGGTGATGGGGTACATCGTGATCGTCGAGGGCGTCTTCGGTGGCTTCCTGCAGAAGACGCAGCCCTGGTTGATCCGGCTCAACTTCGACGCCTTCGTCGGGCACGGTACGACGTACTACGTCGAGCAGTGCACTACCGGAGAGGGCGGCAGCTACAACTGCAACTCGGTCGCCAAGCACCTGTCCTTCGAGCACGGCGCCTGGTACCTCAGCATCGCCAGTGTCGCGTTGATCCTGCTCGGGGCGCTGGTCTTCCGGCGCCGCGACGTCAACTAGCGGTTCTTCTTCTCCTGCTGAACAGCGCAAGACCAAGAGTGACGAGTACTGCGGCTCCGCCGGCTGCCAGGCCCAGATCCAGGCCTGGCGGCCGGAAGCTGCAGCTGACCTTCTGACTCGGCCCCGGCAGTTCCACCGCCAGCAGCCCACCCAGGTTGGTCGGCTCCTTGGCGTCGCCGCCGTCAACAGCGCAACGCCAGCCGTCGATCCGCGGTACCGAGACCACCGCAAGCCCAGTACTGCCGGGCTTCAACGTCGCCTCGATCGAGTGTCCACCGGCCTTCACCTCGGTCGGTCCCGACGCGCGCAGCCCGGCGACAGCTGCCTTCAGCTTGGCGGGATCGAGACACCCCATCGCGCCGGTCAGCGGAATCGGTCCGCCGGAGTCGATGACCTTCAACTCCACGACCGCCACCCCACTGGCCGGCGTCGGCCCGAGGTTCAGCATCTCGCTGCTGGTGTTGATCCCTGGCCGCCGCGGCGCCGCGAGCTGCTTCCAGTCGCCGTCCGGCCCAAGCCGTGCCTCGCCGGAGACGCGTGGCAAGGACAGATAGACAGGCGACCCGACCGCACACCGGGCGGTCAGTGAGACCACCCCTGGTGTGGTGGTGCTCCGCCCCTTGTACTCCGGTACGTCGTACACCTTCGTGCCCAGGATCCTTTCCTGGAAGGCGAAAGCGCTGGCCGGCTGCGGCGCGTCGTCGGCCGGCTTGGGGTGCACGGTGACCAGCGGCGGCACCTCGGCCCGCTTGATGTCGCTGCCGTCCAGCTTGGCGCCGATCGAGAAGATGGCGTCGGTGACCGGGTTGTCGAGCGCGTAGGAAGCACGGCCGTAGCCCGCCCAGCCGAAGCCGAGCTCGGTCAGCGTCTGGTTGAGGGTCTTCGGCAACAGACTGCTGTAGAAGCCGCCGCCTTGGCCGCCGAGCAGCATCGGGTCGTTGGTGGTCTCGACCGTCCCCGGATCAGTCCGGTACTGCGGCCAGCCGGATGCCTCGCGCACCTTGCCGGCCAGCTCGGTCTGCCTGGCTCCCCAGGGTGGCGCCGAGACGGTCAGGAGCTTGCCGCGCTGCTCGTCGACGACGATCGCGGTCCAGGCGAGCTCCACCCCGACCGCGCCGAGGACCAGGACGGCTGCGACCAGGGCGACCAGGCGCGGGCGGCCGACGTACCGGAGAGCCAGGAGGACCAGCAGCATCAGGACGCCCGTGCAGCTCAGGACGATGATGCTGCCTTTCGTCAGCAAGGGACTGTGCTGCGTGCAGATCGCCAGTGTGACGACCAAAGCGGTGCCGCCGGCCAGGGCGATCCAGCTCGGGGCGCGATCGGCGACGGACAGCCACGCGGCGATCACCAGAATCGCGCAGAGCACGAATCCCTGCCGGTACTGGCTTCCGTTCGGGGTGTCGAAGCCGTGCCAGATCTCGTGCGTCGGGGCCCAGAGGAACGAAGCGCCGACCAGCACGGCCAAGGCGGTCCAGGCGATCCGCGTGACCGCCCTGACCGAACCGTTGAACGGCAGCGTCGCCGCGAGCAGCAGGGCCGCGGTTCCGACGTACAGGCCGGCGCCGCGGCCGACGCCTTCGGACAGGGGGAGGAGTCGCGAGAAGAAGTTCTCCAGCGGTACCGGGACGAAGATGCCGGAAGGGGAGGGGGCTGCGAGGCCGTTGGCTTTGACGAGGGGGATCAGGATCGGGGTCGACAGCGCGAGGCCGAGGACCGAGACCACGGCGTACCGGAGTACGCCGCGTAGCCGGTCCGCCCAGGCGGCTTCGCTGGTGAGCACGCCGACCACGAAGATGAGGGCGGCGGCGATCGTCGCCATATAAGCGGTGTAGAAGTTGGAGACCCAGAAGACGGCGATCACCAGCACGCTGAGGGTGCGGTGCCTGCCCTTCAGCGCCCACACGCCGACCAGGCAGAACATCGGCAGCGCGATCAGCCCGTCGAGCCACATCGGGACGTAGGCGCCGTCGTCGATCGCCCAGCCACACAGCCCGTACGAGGCGCCGAGCGCCGCGGCCAGCCACCAGGGGCCGGGCCGCATCCGGCGCAGCAGGAAGGCCATCGCAGCGGCCGCCAGGGCCAGCTTCAGCGTGCTGATCACGAACACGGCCAGGTCGATGTCGTCGCGGGGGAACAGCACCACCAGGAACGACAGCGGGCTACCGAGATCGACGCCGTAGTCGGCCAGGAAGCCGACGCCGAAACCGCTCTGCCAGTTGAACAGGAAGTCGCCCTGCGCGTTCCCGGTCAGCACGTCCCACAGATGCGCGAAGAACGGAACGTACTGCGTACCAAGGTCGTTCGTGCTCCGCGACTTGTCCCCGAAGGGAAAGGTGCCCCGGGCAATGCCTGCCGCGACGAACCCCAACGCGGCCACTGCTGCCGCCACCAACGCCTCGGGCGCAGGCAGCCCCTTCCGACGGGTATCGTCCGCGTGCAAGGATCCTCCGGGATGTGATTCGAGCCCGCGCCCCCGCGCGCCGGACGGCCTGCCGCCCGCCAGGTTACACTCCTGCCGGTCTAGTCCATCTCTCTTGGAGCGCAATGCGCCTGACGCTCGTGGTTCCCTGTTACAACGAGGCCGACGTGATCGCCCGGTTCCACCAGGCCGTCAGCCGCGAGCTTGCTGGTACCGACGAGCCGTACGAGATCATCTACGTCGACGACGGCAGCACCGACGGGACGCTGGACGCGCTGCTGGAGATCGCCGGCGCCGACCCGACCGTGCGCTACCTGTCCTTCAGCCGGAACTTCGGCAAGGAGGCGGCGATGCTCGCCGGGCTGCGGCACGCGAGCGGCGACGCCGTGATGCTGATGGACGCCGACCTGCAGCACCCGCCCGAGTTGATCGGCCGGATGCTCGAACTGCACGGCCGCGGCTTCGACCAGGTGATCGCGCGCCGGACCCGCGCCGGTGATCCGGCCACCCGGACCTTTCTGGCCAGGACTTACTACTGGCTGATCAACCGCTGGGCCGACGTCGAACTGGTCGACGGGGTCGGTGACTTCCGGCTGATCTCGCGGCGGGCGGTCGACGGGCTGCTGAAGCTGGAGGAGAACAACCGGTTCTCCAAGGGGCTGTTCGCCTGGATCGGCTACGAGTCGGTCGTCTTCGAGTACGAGAACGTCCAGCGCGACGGTGGCGGCCGGAGCAGGTGGTCGTTCCGCAAGCTGTTCGAGTACGGGCTGGACGGGCTGATCTCGTTCAACAACAAGCCGTTGCGGGCCGCGATCTACGTCGGCATGCTGCTCACCACGGTGGCCGTGCTGTACGCGATCTGGGTGATCGCGGTGGCGGCGACGCAGGGCGTGGAGATGCCGGGGTACGTGACGCTGATCGCCGCGATCACCGGGCTCGGCGGGCTGCAGATGGTGATGCTCGGGGTGATCGGCGAGTACATCGGGCGGATCTACTACGAGACCAAGCAGCGGCCGCATTATCTGGTCAAGGAGAGCAATCTGACGCCGCCGGGCGTTGTGCTCGGGCCGGCGGTGACGTCGGTGTATCGGCTGCAGGTGCATCCGGACGAAGTACGGCTGGATCGGAACTGAAAAAGCTGGCCCCCGGAGTCGGAAACTCCGGGGGCCAGCTTTTGTACGCAGTACCTGAGATCAGGCGGTGAGGCGCTCCTCGGTGGAGGTCGAGAAGAGGTGCAGCTTGTCGGTCTGCGCCTCGAGGTGGATCAGCGAGCCCTTCTCGACGTTCATCCGGGCGCCGATCTTGGCCACGATCTGCTGGTGGTTGCCGTCGTGCTCGGCGGTGCCGTAGAGGAACGCGTCAGCGCCGAGCTCCTCGATCACGGCCACCTTCACCGGCAGGCCGGTGTCGGAGACCTTGAAGGCCTCCGGGCGGACGCCGATCGAGACGGTCTTGTCGCTGCCGGCCTTGGCCAGGATGTCGCGGCCGACCGGGATGGTGTAGTCGCCGAGCTTGACGCCGCCGTCGACCAGGTCGCCGGTCAGCAGGTTCATCGCGGGGGAGCCGATGAAGCCGGCCACGAACAGGTTCTTCGGGTTGTCGTACAGGTTCAGCGGGGTGTCGACCTGCTGCAGCAGACCGTCCTTCAGCACCGCGACCCGGTCGCCCATCGTCATGGCCTCGACCTGGTCGTGGGTGACGTAGACGGTGGTGACGCCGAGGCGCTGCTGCAGCTCGGCGATCTGGGTGCGGGTCTGGACCCGGAGCTTGGCGTCGAGGTTCGACAGCGGCTCGTCCATCAGGAAGACCTGCGGGTTACGCACGATCGCGCGACCCATCGCGACCCGCTGACGCTGTCCACCGGACAGGGCCTTCGGCTTGCGGTCGAGGTACTCCTCCAGGCCGAGCAGCTTGGCGGCCTCCAGGACGCGCTTGGCGCGGTCCTCCTTGGAGACACCCTGCATCTTCAGCGCGAAGCCCATGTTGTCCGCGACCGACATGTGCGGGTAGAGGGCGTAGTTCTGGAACACCATCGCGATGTCCCGCTCTTTCGGCGGGCGGTGGGTGACATCGCGGTCGCCGATGTAGATGGAGCCCTCGTTGACCTCTTCGAGGCCCGCGAGCATCCGCAGCGAGGTGGACTTGCCGCAACCCGACGGGCCGACGAGCACCATGAACTCGCCGTCCTCGATCTCGAGGTTCAGCTTGTCGACGGCGGGCTTCTCAGAACCGGGGTAGACCCGGGATGCCGCCTTGAACGAGACAGTAGCCATGACTGTGTACCTTCCTTCACCGGCAGGAACGTGCCGGACGATCCGAGTAAAGGCCCCCAAGCGGGGGTGCAGCCATCCTCACCTGACCGGCAGCTCCTGACAAGGCGTACGGCGTGTGACTTGTCCGTTCTGTTCACTCCCTGGACACTTCCGCGCAGGTCAGGCTGCAACTTCTTGCAGGTTCTTGCTGCAAGTTCAGTGACCGGTGGGTAAGGTGCCGCCGTGAGCAGTAGAGCGAGGCTGGCCGACATCGCCGTCAAGGCCGGCGTCAGCGAGGCGACGGTGTCCCGGGTGCTGAACGGGAAACCAGGGGTCGCCGACGAGACCAGGCAGGCGGTGCTGACCGCCCTCGACGTCCTCGGCTTCGAACGCCCGACCCGGCTCCGCCGCCGCTCGGCCGGCCTGATCGGGCTGGTGATGCCGGAGCTGATCAACCCGATCTTCCCCGCCTTCGCCCAGGTGATCGAGTCGGCGCTGTCCCAACGCGGCTTCACTCCCGTGCTGTGCACCCAGTCGCCGTCCGGCGCGACCGAGGAGGAGTACGTCGAGATGCTGCTCGAACGCGGCGTCTCCGGCATCATCTTCGTCTCCGGCCTGCACGCCGACACCGGCGCCGACCACGGCCGCTACCAGTCCCTGGTCGACCGCAACCTCCCGGTCGTCTTCGTCAACGGCTGGCTCCCCGGCGTCGAGGCCCCGTTCGTCTCCTCCGACGAACACGCCGCGATGGAGCTGGCGGTCTCCCACTTGGTTGCCCTAGGCCACCGTCGGATCGGCTTCGCGTCGGGTCCGGAACGCTTCATCGTCGTCCAGCGCAAACTCGCCGGCTACCGCACCGCGATGAAAGCCCAACTCGGCCTGACCGATGCCGACCTGGGTGACCTCGTCCAACTAAGCATGTTCGGCGTCGAAGGCGGCCATGCCGCGGCCCAACGCCTGCTAGACGTCGGCGTCAGCGCAGTTGTCTGCGGCTCCGACATGATGGCCCTAGGCGTAATCCGAGCCGCCCGCCAACGCGGCCTCACGGTCCCCGGCGATTTCTCGGTCGTCGGCTACGACGACGCCCCGATGATGGAATTCACCGACCCGCCGATGACGACGGTCCGCCAACCAGTACAGGCAATGGGTCTAGCCGCCGTCCAGTCTTTGCTCGAAGAGGTCCGAGGCCACGCGACTCCCCACACCGAGTTCCTCTTCCGCCCAGAACTCGTAGTCCGCAACACCACGGGCCCCCACCGCCCCACCCAGAACTGAAGAGCAAAGAACAAGAGCAAAGAACAAGAGCAAAGAACAAGAGCAAAGAACAAGGATAATTTAGTGCGCACCTCGGCCTGTGGCTGGGAGAGTGCCGCGCCACCGGTCGGCATCGGGGTGAGCCACAGGACAAGCAACAAGAGCAAGAACAAGAAGACAAGAACAGAAGAGATGGTGCGCGAGGCTGCGGGTGGCTGGGGCAGTGCCGCGCTGTGAGCTAGCAAAGGGTGAGATCAGCGGACGATCACGGTCGGCCGGAAGCACCGTAAGTTAGCGATCTGTCAATTCGATACCGAAGGCACCCGGTTACGTCTGCGGCTGGTAGCAAGTGCGGTGGGGTCAGGGGCAGTGAATAGGCCGGTTTCAACCGGCGGAGCGCAGGTGGACTTCTCCTGCGGCGATGGCCGAGGTGAAGGCTGTCCACTCGGACTCGTTGAACTTCAACGAGAGCGCGGGATCAGCAGTCAGGAAGACTGACACGCCAGTTGGTTCGGCCCTGTAGATGAGGCGTCCGGGTGACACTGCTCCAGCCAGTACGGCGGAGGTGAAGTCGTCCCACTCGCGATGAGAGACGCGAAAGGTGACACCACCGGGGTCCTTGGTGTCGCCGAGGTGGACGCCGTCGGTCGCGTGGGCCCACTGGACACAGTCATTGGTCTGGCTGAAGCTGCTCTTGCGAAACACCAGCGGTGCAAGCGACATCGTGGCCTCCCCGACAACGAGCGTAAACGAGAACAGCTCACTAAGCCACAGGGCTACGGACAGCGACGATGGGCCGGTCCGAGGTCTTGCGCCGAGGGCCGGTGAGAACTCACCATGGTGCACTTAGCTGCCTCATCCAGGGGGACGCGGTGATGGGCACTGTCCAGAATTACCTTGTGCTCGCGGCGATCGTGGCGATGTACACCCTCGCCGTCGGCGCGATAGTCCTGCTGCTCACCGCCGGGGTCGCCGCGGTTGCGGTCGACGCAGTTCGCGTTCCACTGCAGATCGGCATCGGTGTCACAGCCGTCCTGGTAGGCGGCTTGGCCGGTACGCGGCTGCTGGTGCAGAAGGGTTTGGTCGGCTTCGAGCAGCGGTGAGCCGACGCTGCGGAGTCCGGTGGTGAAGCCGGAGCTCCGAGCGTGGTGTCGCGGAGGTGACTCAGTCCGTCGGCCGCTCGGGTCGTGAGAACCGGTAGCGGCGGATCTCCTCGACCTCGTCCTCGAACGACGGGAAGTCGTCGGCCTTCTCGTGCAGTTCGGCGAACAGCTTGCGATGGATCTGGACCTCTTCGGGCTTGTCGATGCTGACGGTCTCGATGTCGGCGCCTTCGAGGTACAACGTGTCGGGCAAATCGTCGTCGAACTGGAAGATCGTGAAAGCGGTACCCATCCGGGGATGGGGGCCGGATGCCAGCGGGAGCATCGACAGCGTGATGTCGCCTTCCTTTGCCAGCTCGAGCAGGTGGTTGAGCTGTTCGAGCATCACCTCGTTGGTGCCGACCTTCCGGCTGAGCGCCGGCTCGCCGAGGATGAAGTTCAGCTCCGGCCGGGAGGGCGACTCGAGCACGTTGGCCTGACGCATCATCCGCATCTCCACCTGGCGTTCGATCCGCTCCGGCCCGAGCTCCAGGGCCCGCGACAGGTTGCGGGCGTAGTCCTCGGTCTGGAAGAGGCCGGGGATCACGGACGGCTCGTACTTGTAGATGACCTTCGCGCGCATCTCGAGCCCCATCAGCTCCTGGTACTCGCGGGTCGCGATGTCGCTGAAGGCTTCGTAGGTCGTCTGCTCGCGGGCCTGCTTCGCGATCTCCACCTGCTCCGCGACCACCTCTGGGTCGGTCTCGCGGTACAGGGACATCAGCGCGCGCATGTCCGACGGCGTGATCGGGGACGTCCCCTGCTCTAGCCGCAGCAACTTGCTGACCGACCAGCCGAGCTCCTCCGCCGCGTCCTTCTGCGTCAGCCCGACGCCGGCTCGGTACCTGCGAATCGTCGTCCGCAGTTTGACGCGCGCGAACTCCGCGCCGCCACCGGATACCACCTCGGTCACGCCGGTCACCTCGCCCTCTGCGTAGAGCGCCCTGTCCGAGCGCCACCCCCACCAGCACCGCCCAGTACGTACAGCATAGTGCCACTTTGCCACGTGAGCATCCTCTGGCTGCGATGCAGTTTTTCGCGATCAGGCTCTGTGCTACATAGCACGGTAGGAGTTAGCATGGAGCGATGTTACTTCTTGATACTAGTGATTCTGCAACTCGGCACCCGGTCGACAGCGGATAGCGAGGCACCCAGCCCGGAGGGGAGGGGAAATGTCGAACACCACTCAGCCCGTACCGGGCGGCAGCACCCCCACTCCGAGAACACGCTTGAGCGTCTTCTTCCAGAGCCTGAGCCCGACCAGCCTCCGGCAGCGCCGAGTCGCTCGCCTGAAGGCGAAGTACGAGGCGGAGTCAGAGCTCCGCTCACTGAGGACACAGCGCCGCAGGTCCAGGATCGAGGGCGGCGAGGAGATCCGGCAGCTTAAGGCGAAGGCCCGCGCCGATCGCGCGAAGCTCGCTCGCGAAGCCGAACTTCAGCGTGCCAAAGACAAAGCAGCCAAGATCCAGCTACAACGCCAGAGCGAGTGCCAACCGCTGACCGGCATGGACGGCAACCCGCTGCTGATCATCGCGAGCTCACGCCGGATGACCGTGCACGCCGTCCTGGCCTGCATCGGCATCTTCCTGCTCCCAGCCCTCGGCATCGGAGCCGTCGCCTACGCCGTCGGCGCCTACCTGGGCCACGCGAGCATCACCCTCATGCTCGGCACAGCCGGCACCGGCGTAGTGATGACAGCAGCCGGCGTACTGCGCTACGTCCGCCGAGCCGGCAACGAGCCCCCCGACGACAACCCGGCCGAATAGGTCCAGCACAAAGAACTCCGGCCCGGAGCCGTCCCCTGCCGGGCGGTCCGAGCCGGAGGCTCTTGCGGGCTACCTCACTTGGAGGTGTGGAACGCGGCCTTCTCGCCAAGGCTGCTGAGTCCGTTGGCCCACAGGCTGTTGACCTGGGCGCGCTCGTTGGCGTCCGGGTTCGGGTTGGTGCAGGAGGGGCCGGGGCCGCCGCCGGACATCAGTTCGGAGCAGGGGCCGGAGTAGTGGTCCGGGAGGCCGAGGACGTGGCCGGTCTCGTGGGCGGTGATCCGGGTGGAGTCGTACTGCTGGGCCTGGGCATAGTCCAGGAAGATGTAGCCGGAGCCGTGGCCGTCGGTCGACGCGTAGGAGCCGCGCGAGTCGTTGCCCTCGGTGTAGTAGAAGTCGTAGTTGCTGCCTTCGACCAGGGTCACGTTGCTGACCGAGGAGTTCCAGATCGACGTGCTGGAAGCGATCTCGGCGGCGAAGGTCGGGGCGTCGACCGCGTAGGTGACGGTGACGGCGGCGGCCTTGTTGCCGGACTTGGCCTGCTTGGCCTTCACGGACTTCATCACCGCGGCGTAGAACGCCTTGGTGGCGGCCTCGTCCTGCGGTGAGCCGGTGTACGCCGAGACGGTGGTCGGGGCGGTGGTGGTGCTGGGCGCCTCGGCCGTGGGGGCGGCGGCGGCGAAGGCGGGAACGGCGAGCGCTGCGGCTGCCAGTCCGGCCAGGGACGTCAGGATACGGCGATGCGACATGGGAGGGCCTCACTCCGTGATCTGTGGCGGAAAGCGACCGGCGGATTACTGATCGCTACAGATCGGAGCCTGCCAACAGTCGGCGATTTTCACACCAGATCGGGAAAAAGGTAGGGGTTAACCCTCGTTCACCGACAGCGCGCCTATGACCTGTCATAACTCGCCAGGTATGCCCACGTTCAGAATGCGGGCACCGGGTCCGCGCTCGGCCAGCTGGTCGTCCTTGTTGTAGAGGTTGCAGCGCTGCAGGCTCAGGCAGCCGCAGCCGATACAACCGTCGAGATCGTCGCGCAGCCGCTCGAGCTCGGCGATCCGCTGGTCCAGCCGGCCGCGCCAGGACCTCGACAACCGGCTCCAGTCGGCCCGGTTCGGAGTACGGTCACCCGGCAACGAATCCAGCGCGGCCTTGATCTCGGCCAGTGCGAGTCCGACCCGTTGAGCGGCCTGCACGAACGCGATCCGGCGCAGGGTGCCGCGCTGGTACTGCCGCTGGTTGCCGGCCGTCCGCCGGGAGGTGATCAGGCCCTGGTCCTCGTAGAACCGCAGGGCCGACGCGGCGACACCGGAGCGGTGGGCGATCTCCCCGATCGAGAGCCAGTGGTCCTTGCTGGGAATGGTGTCCTCCGCCATACCTTCACCCTAGATCGCCCACACAAGAGCTGAAGCGAACTTGAGCAATCGAGATCCGCCCGGTACTGCGAGGGCGCCCGGGACGGTGGTTTACGCGCGTTAACTCAAGTGGTCACTGGCCGTGGTCAGAGCCCGCGCCGGGACGGGGTATACTTTTCGGGTCGGTGCGCGAGTCGCGTCACCAGAGCATTTCCCAGGCGCTCCGACCCGTCGGTTTCAGCATCCCGCTGATGGACCACCGGCGACATGGGTGCAATCCGCGATAGCACCCGCAGGTCGATGCCTATCTCCTGCCCAGCACGGTTCAGTCCGGCCAAAGAATTTTGGCCGGCGCTCGCGTGCGGCTCCGATCCGGCATCAGTCCGTGACGTTGAGAGAGAGATTGCGTGTCCCAGCACCACCAGGACCAGTTCGTCCCCGCCGAAGGCTCCGAGGCCGATGGCCAGAAGAAGCCCCGGCACAAGAAGTTCCAGACCCAGTCGTACGGCGAGCGGATGGCCGCTGAGCTGGACGCCCCGAACACCCCCGGCACCGAGCGCAGCTCGGCCCGGGTCGAGAAGGTTGCCCCCGCTCCCGAGCGTCGCGGCGGCCCCTCGCAGTACTCCGACCGCGGCAGCCGCGGCGAGCGCCGGGACGCCCCGGTGAAGGGGTACCGCGCCGCCGAGCGGAGCACCAGCCGCCCGGAGCGCTCTTCCTACCCGAAGAGCAGCTACCAGGGCTCCTCGGACAAGCCGGCCTTCCGCAGCAACGACCGGGACAGCCGCGGTTTCGACCGGCCGGCCCGCGACGACCGCCCGGCCCGTAGCGACGACCGCCCCGCGCGGAGCTTCGACCGGACCGAGCGTCCCGCCCGTGACGACCGCCCCGCGCGCAGCTACGACCGGACCGAGCGTCCGGCCCGCAGCTTCAACCGGGACGACCGGCCGGCCCAGCGCACCAACGAGGGACGTGACAGCCGTGGCTTCGACCGCGACCGTCCGGCCCGCAGCTACGACCGCAGCGACCGCGCCTACGACCGCCCCGAGCGCACGTTCGAGCCGATCGAGGACCTCGGCGAGGTTGCCGAGGGCAATGGCTTCGCCGCCCTCGGACTGGCGCCGCGGCTGGTGCAGCGGATGGCGAAGGACGGCATCAGCCAGCCCTTCCCGATCCAGGCTGCCACCATCCCGGACGCGCTGGCCGGCAAGGACGTGCTCGGCCGTGGCCAGACCGGTTCGGGCAAGACGCTCGGCTTCGGTCTGCCGACGCTGATGCGCTTGGCCGGTGGCCACACCGAGTCGCGCCGTCCGCGCGGCATGGTGCTGGTGCCGACCCGCGAGCTCGCCATGCAGGTGCACGACGCGCTCGAGCCGCTCGCCCACGTGATGGGCGTGACGATCAAGCTGATCGCCGGCGGGCTGCCCTACCCGAAGCAGATCGAGTCGCTGCGTCGCGGCGTCGACTTGCTGATCGCCACCCCCGGCCGGCTGATCGACCTGTGTGAGCAGGGCGCTGCCGACCTGGGCGCGGTCGAGGTGGCCGTCCTCGACGAGGCCGACCACATGTGCGACATGGGCTTCATGCCGGCCGTCACCACGCTGCTGGACATGACCCCGAAGGAAGGCCAGCGGCTGCTCTTCTCGGCCACGCTGGACAACGACGTCGACAAGATCGTGAAGACCTACCTGAAGGACCCGGTCACGCACTCGACCGAGTCCGGCCAGGCCACCGTCTCCACGATGGAGCACCACCTGCTCGTGATCGAGCCGGGTCACAAGCAGTCGCTGACGGCCGAGCTGGCCAGCCGCGACGGCCGCACCATCGTCTTCGTCCGTACCAAGCTGGGCGCCGACCGCGTCGCCACCCAGCTGCGCGACCGTGGCGTGATGGCCGCGGCGCTGCACGGCGGCCTGACCCAGGGCGCGCGCAACCGCACCCTGGACCAGTTCAAGGACGGTTCGGTTCCGGTGCTGGTCGCCACGGACGTCGCGGCTCGCGGCATCCACGTCGACGACGTCGGCCTGGTCGTTCAGGCTGACCCGCCGGCCGAGCACAAGGACTACCTGCACCGCGCCGGCCGTACTGCGCGCGCCGGTGGCAAGGGCGCCGTCGTGACCCTGCTCCTGCCGCACCAGCGTCGGGGCATGATCCGGATGGCCGAGTCCGCCGGTGTCGAGGCCGAGCCGGTCCGCGCCCGTCCGGGCGACGGTCTGGTGACCGAGCTGACCGGTGGCACCAAGCCGTCGGGCCTCCCGGTCAAGCTGCCGGCGCCGAAGCCGGTCCGTGGCAGCGGCGGCTTCAACAAGGGCGGCAAGCGGTTCGGCGGCGGTGGCGGTGGCTACCAGGGCCGTGGCTCCAGCGGTGGCGGCAGCCGTCGTCCGGAGCGCTCGAGCAGCAGCCGTTACGAGGGTGGGAACAAGACCTACCAGCGGTGATCTGACAATCGAGACCCCGGCAACCAGGTGGTTGCCGGGGTCTTGTCATGTCAGGTGGCCTGCAGCTCCATCGCGAGCCGGGTCAGGATGATCTCGAGCTCGTCATCGTCGAGCGGAACCAGCTCGAGGATCAGCTGCCCTTCCTGACTGCGGTTCGTGCTGACGTAGATGGCCGGCATGCCGTGTTCCAGTGCGGCCGCCAGCGTGGTGGCATCGATTCCGCCGGACACGGTCAACAGAACGCGCGACAACGGCAGACCGGTCGGGTCCGGAAGCTCCTCGGCCACCAGGCCAGGCAGCTTGCCGGCCGCAGTGATGAAGGCAGCGACCTTGGCCGCCTGATCCGCCTCCCACTTGGCCCGATCCATCGCGTGCCATTCCTCCAGCGCCGCGAGGACACCGACGATCGACTCCTTCGTCGGCTTCATCGCGCGCCCGATGCCCTTCTCCTGCGCGCGAACGGCCCGCACCAGCCGATGCGTACCCACGACGAGTCCGGCGGTCGGCCCAGCCAGATACTTCTGCGCACTGATCAGTACGACGTCAGCCCCCGTCGCCAGCAGATCCGCGGTCCGGGGGAACTGACCCGCGCCGTCGATGATCGCGGGCACACCCCGACGATGAGCAGCCCGTACTGCGGCCGCCAGATCCACCGGCTCCCCGGAGACGAGTCGAGACGACACCAGCAACAGACAAGCGACCTCAGAGCCCGCCAACGCATCGTCCAGATCCTCAATGCTGCAACGGTTTTCGTTCCCCGCCAGCACTACTGTTGCCCCTGACAACCGAATTGCCTGCAGGTTCGACTGGCCGTAATCCACCGTGTGCACGGCCGGCAGCACCACCCGGTTGTGCAGGTCGGTGGTGTTCGGCAGCGCCGCGATCCGGTCTGGATCGGTACCGGCCATCACGGCCGCGATCGCCAACGTGATCCCGGCGGAGGTGCAGTGCGTGATCGCGCCGGCCTGGGCGCCGGTCGCCAAGGCGAGCGCCTCGCCGGCCCGGTCGGCGAGCTGGTCCATCACGAAGAACTCGGGCAGCGCCTCCGCGACCGCGGCGGCGACGCCGGGCGAGCTGCGGGACACTCCGAGCGGCGTGTAGGTCCCTCTGGCGTTGATCACCTCGGTCAACCGATGCCGCTCGTGTATGCCCATGGTGCGGATCACCATAGTGGCTGTCAGCATCCATTTGCTACGGGTATGGTCAAGCGATGGGGAACGTCAGGTGGGGGCGGGCAGCACTGATCTGTACGGCGCTCGCGCTCGCCGCGGGGTCCGGGGTGGTCGCCGCGCGGCTGGCCGATCCGGGCCGGGGAATCAGCGCCGTCGTACCCACCGCGTCGCCGACCGCGGTCACCTCGGAGCCGTCGATCGCCCCGAGCGCGCCTGCCGGCGTACCGGAGACACCGACTCCCACTGCCGATCCGATGGCGACCAACAATCGCATCGTCCTGCAGAGCAAGCTGTACAAGGTCGGCAAGATCCCGGCCTCGCGCTGCAAGGAGCCGGCGGCCAGGGCGACCTCGCTGGCCAAGGTGAAGCTGTACTACGGCCAGTTCCTCGAATGCCTCAACAAGGCGTGGGCCCCGGTGATGCGCGAAGCCGGCTTCCCGTTCACGGCCCCCAAACTCGTCGTGTACGCCGGCCGTTCCGCCAACACCGCTTGCGATCTGACCAGCACCGCCGTGTACTGCGACGGCACCATCTACATGAGCGCCGACTACGACCTGAAGAACCAGGCGACCTACGACCCGCTGTGGACCCGGACCACGATGGCGTTCCTGATCGCCCATGAGTACGGGCATCACGTCCAGTCGATGGCCGGCATCCTGCAGGCTTCGCACACTCGCGAGTCGTACCTCAGCAACTCCACCCTGGCCCTGCTCGAGAGTCGCCGGCGCGAGCTGCAGGCGTCCTGTCTGAGCGGCGTCTACCTGGGCGCCGACAAGCAGTTCTTCCCCGCCCGAGGCTCCTGGCTGCTGAAGTGGAAGTGGACCGTCCGCAACCGCGGCGACGAGTGGAACCCGCAGCGCACCCACGGCAACAAGACCAACCACAGCCGCTGGTCACGCGCCGGCTTCGATGCCGCTGACCCCGCCGCCTGCAACACCTTCGCCGCCAAACCGGCGACGGTCAGCTGACCAGCTCCACCAGTTGACCGGCGAACGCCTCCAGGATCTGTACTGCGGCCGCCGTGTCCCGATCGACCAGCCAGCCCAGCGTCACCCCGTCGGTGACAGCCAGCGTCATCCGCGCGAGCTGCTCGGCCGGCACCTTCCACTCGACTCCGGTCGCCGCTGAGATCTCGGCCAGAATCGCCTGGATCCCAGCCAGTTGACTCGCCCGTTGCTCGCGGGCCAGCGGCTCGGTCTCCGCGTTGCGCAACGCCCAACTCGTCAGCTCGTACGTCAGCAGTTGGGCCTCAGGCGTCGTCTCGACCAACCGCCAGAAGCCGAGGAACGCGTTCCGCACACTGTCCGCCAGGTCGCCGCCGGGCGTGATCGCCGACCGCGCTGCCACCACCTGCGCCTCCGCGATCACCCGGATCACCTCGTGCAGCAACTCCTCCTTCGACCGGAAGCAGTAGTGCACGATGCCGACCGAGATTCCGAGCTCCTGCGCGATCCGGCGGGTGGTGGTCGCGGCCAGACCCTCCCTGGTGGCGACCTTGATCGCCGCCTGGACCAGGTCGGCGCGGCGCTCCTGCGCGGGTACGCGAGCCATCGGACTCCTCTCGATCGCTCTCACAGTACGTCGAGTAGGTCAAGCGTCCAAGACTCTTGACCTGATGCTACTAGTGAGTCATCGTCAGTTTTTGACGACGACTTTGGGAGGACCAGTGACGCGCGCCCCCGCTCAGCTCACTCGTGTTGTCCGTACGACGGTGGCCGCGCTCTCGGTGAGCGCAGTGATGGCCGCCGGACTGGCCAACACCAGCCAGGCCAAACCGGTGGCGGCTGCTGCCGCCGCGCCGGTCGACTACTGCGTCGGGCAGTGCGCCGACATCGTGCCGCCCGGCCAGAACGGCAACGCGACCTTCACGGATCTGCTGCTGTTCAAGGGATTCGGGACCAGGCCCGCGCACTTCAGCGATACCGTCAAGCCGTACGAGAAGCTGGTCTGGAACTCCCAGGGCATCACCGACGACGGCCTCGACCCGTACTTCGACGACGCCTCGTTCGGCGTGCTGCCGACCGACGTGGCCAGCACCACCAAGCCGCGCGCCGACGTGACGATCGTGCGCGACAAGTCCCGCGGCATCCCGCACATCACCGGCACCACTCGCGAGGGCACCATGTTCGGCGCCGGGTACGCCGGTGCGCAGGACCGGCTGTTCGTGATGGACGTCTTCCGCCACCTCGGCCGCGGCCAGCTGACCCCGTTCGCGGGTGGCGCGGCGGGCAACCGCGCGTTCGAGCAGGAGTTCTGGCGGACCGCGCCGTACAACGAGGCAGACCTGCAGAAGCAGTACGACGACGCCGACGATCTCTACGGCGCCAACGGGCTGAAGATGCAGAAGGACATCCAGGCCTGGGTGGACGGCGTCAACCACTACATCAACACGGTCGGCATCGCCTACCCCGGCGAGTACGTCGCGCTAGGGCTGCCGACGCCGCAGCCCTGGAAGGTGACCGACGTGGTCGCCACCGCGGCCGTGGTGGCCGGCATCTTCGGCACCGGCGGTGGCGGCGAGATGGCCTCCGCGCTCGCGTTGCTGGAGGCGCAGGCGAAGTACGGGGTGGCTCAGGGCACCAAGGTCTGGGAGTCGTTCCGCTCGCAGAACGATCCCGAGGCGAACACGACCGTGCACAACGGGACGTCCTTCCCCTATGGGACGGTCAGCAACACCACCGGGCGCGCGATGCCGGATCGGGGTTCGGTCACGCCGGAGCCGGAGGTCGTCGACCAGACCGGATCGGCCGCGTCCAAGACGCTGAAGCCGAAGAGCAGCTCTGGGGTCAAGCCGCCTCAGAAGGCGCAGACCAAGGAAGCGTTGAAGGGCATCTTCGACGCCGGCGTCTTCCCGGAGGGCTTCGGTCCGAAGGGCATGTCCAACGCGCTGATGGTCTCCGGCCAGCACACCGAGAGCGGCAACCCGATCGCCGTCTACGGCCCGCAGACCGGGTACTTCGCTCCGCAACTCCTGCTCCGCCAGGAACTCCAGGGACCGGGCGTCAGCTCGCGCGGTGTCGCCTTCGCCGGACTCAACTTCTACACCCTGATCGGTCGCGGCGCCGACTACTCCTGGAGCGCGACGTCGGCCGGACAGGACATCACCGACACGTACGCCGTACCGCTGTGTGAAGCCAATGGCGGTACGCCGAGCAAGAACTCGACGTCCTACGTGTTCCGCGGCCAATGCACCCCGATCGAGAAGCTGGAGCGGCACAACGCCTGGTACTCCAGCCTCGGCTCGTCGGAGCCGGCCGGTTCGTACACGCTGGTCGCCCAGCGGACGAAGTACGGGATCGTCACTCATCGCGGGACGGTCGCCGGGAAGCCGGTGCTGTTCACGAAGAACCGGTCGACGTACGGGAACGAGGCGGGCTCGGCGCTCGGGTTCATGTTGTTCAACGATCCGGACGCGATCCACTCGGCGGCCGACTTCCAGAAGGCTGCGGGCAACATCGGCTACACGTTCAACTGGTTCTACACGGACAAGAACTCGATCGCGTACTACAACTCCGGCGACAACCCGGTGCGCGCCGCCGGCGCCGATCCGAACCTGCCGACCTGGAGCACGTACGAGTGGCAAGGCTGGAACCCGGTCACCAACCGGGCGACGTACACGCCGGCTGCCCAGCACCCGCAGGTGGTCAACCAGGACTACCTGACCAGCTGGAACAACAAGCAGGCACCAGGCTTCTCGGCCGCGGACGGCAACTTCGGCTACAACTCGGTCTATCGCAGCCAGCCGCTGGACGACCGGATCAAGTCCGTGATCGGATCCGGGCAGAAGTTCACCCGGGGCAAGCTGGTCGAGGCGATGGAGTCGGCGGCGACCGTCGACCTGCGCGCCGACCAGGTGCTGCCGTATCTGCTGCGAGTGCTGAAGAGCGCGCCGATCACCGATCCGGCGGTCGCGGATGCGGTGGCCAAGCTGCAGGCCTGGCAGGCGGCGGGGAGTCATCGGAAGTCGCCGTCGGAAGCCTCCAAGACCTATGACCACGCCGAGGCGATCCGGATTCTCGACGCTTGGTGGCCGTTGCTGGTGCCGGCTCAGTTCCAGGGGCTCGGACCTGATCTCTACAACTCCCTGGTGAGCGCGCAGAAGATCGACGAGCGACCGAGTGCGCAGGGTTCGGCCTTCCAGAACGGCTGGTGGGGTTTCGTTCAGCGCGACCTCCGCAAGGTGCTCGGCGACCCGGTCAAGACCGCCCAGCCGGTGACGTACTGCGGCGCCGGCGCGCTGGCGGCCTGCCGGACGGTGCTCTCGGATTCATTGCTGGCAGCAACCAAGGTGCCCGCGACGACGACGTACCCGGCGACCGGTGACTGCGCGGCGGGGGACCAGTTCTGCGCCGACCAGATCGTGCACCAGCCGATGGGTGGCATCACCCAGGACAAGATGGCGTGGGTCAACCGGCCGACGTACCAGCAGGTGGTCGAGTTCCCGGCACGACGTGGGGACGACGTCAGCAACCTGGCGGCCGGCAAGACGGCGACCGCGAGCAGCTACGAGGGTGGCGTGTTCAACTCGCCGCCGGCCAAAGCCGTTGACGGGGACCTCAAGACGCGGTGGGCCAGCAACTGGTCGGACCCGCAGTGGCTGAAGGTCGACCTGGGCGCCGAGCAGCCGCTGCGGCGGGTGGTGCTGAACTGGGAGGCCGCGTATGCCTCGGCGTACAAGGTCGAGGTGTCGCGGGACAACGTGAACTGGCAGCAGGTCTACGCGACCTCCAATGGAAATGGTGGCGAAGATGTGGTGCGGTTCGCGCCGGCCCAGGCGCGCTATGTGCGGGTGACCGGAACGAAACGCGCCACGTCGTACGGCTACTCGCTTTATGAGATGCAGGTCTTCAGGCAATGATTACGCCATGAACCAGAATTACCCACCGCACCCGAACCAGCCCTACCCGCCGCAGCAGCCGGGGTACCAGCAGGGACCGCCTCCCGGTTACCAGCAGGGACCCCCGCCGCAGCAGCAGTACGGCTACCAGCAGCCGCCGCCCCCGCCGCAGCAGCACAACGCGCCGAGGGTGGCGCCGCAGGGCTCGCCGTACCCGGTGCTGGTCTCGACGATGAACGACCTGCCCGGCTACACGGCCGAGCAGGTGTTCGGCGAGGTGTTCGGGCTGACCGTGCGGAGCCGCGACTTCGGGTCGAACTTCACCGCCAGCTTCCGCTCGCTGGGCGGCGGCGAGGTGCCGGAGTACACCCAGATGCTGGCCGAGTCGCGGCACGTCGCGGTGATGCGGATGTGCCAGATGGCCCAGCAGATGGGCGCGAACGCGATCCTGGCGATGCGCTTCGACTGCAACGAGATCGCCCAGACGATGAGCGAGGTGGCGGCGTACGGGACGGCCGTCATCGTCCGGCCGGTGGAGAAGCCGCGGCCGAAGGACACCCCTGCCCCGGCCGCCGAGGATGCGAATGACAGCTGAGCTTGCCTTCGGCCCCGACTTCCTGTGGGGCGTGTCGACGTCGGCGTACCAGATCGAGGGCGCGGTGACCGAGGCCGGTCGCGGGCCCTCGACCTGGGACACCTTCTGCGCCGAGCCCGGGCGGATCGCGAACGGCGACACCGGGGCGGTCGCCTGCGACCACTTCCACCGGTACCCCGAGGACGTCGCGCTGATGCAGCGGCTCGGCGTCGACGTCTACCGGTTCTCGTTCTCCTGGCCGCGGGTGCAGCCGGGCGGCAAAGGACTGGCCAACGGCGCCGGGCTGGACTTCTACGACCGGCTGATCGACGAGTTGCTTGCCGCTGGCATCAAACCTGCGCCGACCCTGTTCCACTGGGACACCCCGCAGGAGCTGGAGGACGCGGGCGGCTGGCTGAACCGGGACATCACCTACCGGTTCGCCGACTACGCGACCATCCTGGCCGAGCGGTTCGCCGACCGGGTGCCGTTGTGGATGACGATCAACGAGCCGATGGTGCTCACCCTGATCGGGTACGCCGTGGGCGGGCACGCGCCGGGCAAGCAGCTCAGCTTCGAGGCGTTGCCGGTGGCGCATCACCAACTGCTGGCGCACGGTCGCGCGGTCCAGGCGTTGCGGGCCGGCGGTGCGTCGAACATCGGGATCGCGTCGAACCACTCGCCGACCTGGCCGGCCAGCGACAGCGCCGAGGACGTCGAGGCGGCGGGGCTCTACGACAACCTGATCAACTGGATGTTCTCCGATCCGATCCTGCTCGGCGAGTACCCGTCGGGCATCGGCGACGGGATGCCGGGGCCGGTCGCGGAGGATCTGGAGATCATCTCGACGCCGATCGACTGGTTCGGGCTCAACCACTACGCCCCGGCGCTGGTCGGCGCGCCGACCGGTAACCCGGACTCGGCGGCGACCGATGGCATCCCGATTCCGGCCGGGCTGCCGTTCGAGCCGCGGGCTCTCGAGGGCTACGACAAGACGGACTTCGGCTGGCCCGTCGTACCGGATGCGTTCGGTGAGATCCTGCGGACCTTCAAGACCCGGTACGGCGACAAGCTGCCGCCGATCTACATCACCGAGAACGGCTGCGCGATCAACGACGAACCGGTCGATGGGGTGGTCGCCGACCAACGCCGGATCGACTACCTGGACGGCTACCTGCGGTCGCTGAAGTCGGCGATCGACGACGGGGTGGACGTTCGCGGCTACTTCCAGTGGTCCCTGCTCGACAACTTCGAGTGGGCGGCCGGCTATACCCAGCGCTTCGGGCTGATCCACGTCGACTACGAGACGCTCGAACGCACCCCCAAGGCGTCGTACCACTGGTACCGCGATCTGATTGCTCGTCAACGCCCATGACACCGGCGCTCGCCGAGCCGACGGTCGCGGTTCGGGGGCGATGGACGGCGGCCGTCGTGCTGGCGAATGTCGGGGTGTTCGCCGCGTTTCTCGGGCCGATCCAGGTGTTGCTGGCCAAGCAGTCGGAGGCGGTGGCGGGGGACAACAAGGAGTTCGTCTTCGGGCTGGTGACCGGGATCGGGGCGGCGGTCTCGGTCGTGGCAAACCCGGTGGCGGGTGCTGTCTCCGATCGGACCGGTTCGCGGTTCGGGCGGCGAGTGCCCTGGGTGTTCGGCGGCGCTGTGGGTGGCGCGGGCGGGTTGCTGGTGCTGTCGGGTGCGTCGGCCGTCGCGGTGATGGTGGTCGGCTGGTGCCTGGTGCAACTGTTCTGCAACGCGCTGCTGGCGGCGGTGACTGCCGCAGTACCGGATCGGGTGCCGAAGGTGCAGCGCGGTGTCGTCGGCGGGTGGGTCGCGCTGGCCCAGACGCTCGGCGCGCTGGTCGGCGTGGGGCTTGCCACGGTGGTCGGTGGGATCGGCGTTGGGTATGTCGCGTGTGCTGTGTTCTTGCTGCTGTCGGTCGTGCCTTATCTGGTGGGAAGTGGCGACGAGCGGCTGCCGGAGAAGTCACCGCTGGTGTGGCGTGAGTTCCTGAAGAGCTTCTGGTTGAGTCCTCGGCGGTACCCCGATTTCGGGTGGGCCTGGCTGACTCGGTTCCTGCTCAACCTGGGCAACGGGCTGGGCACGCTCTACCTGTTCTTCTTCCTGCAGGACGCGGTCGAGTACGGCGACCCCGATACCGGCGTACTGATTCTCACGGCGATCTACAGCCTCTGCGTGATCCTCACCGCGGTCTCGTCCGGCAGTTGGTCCGACCGTCTCGGCCGGCGGAAGGTCTTCGTCACCTGGGCGGGCGTGGTGATGGCGGTCGGCGCGGTGGTGCTCGCGGTGTGGCCGACCTGGACCGCGGCGCTGGTCGGCGCGGTGATCCTCGGGATCGGCTTCGGCGTCTACCTGTCCGTCGACTTCGCGCTGCTGACCGAAGTACTGCCGAGTGCGCGCGATCGGGCGAAGGATCTCGGCGTCATCAACATCGCCAACTCGCTGCCGCAGGTGATCGCTCCGGCCATCGCGGCGCCGGTGGTGAAGGTGCTCGGTGGCTATCCGGTTCTGTACGCGTTGGCCGCGGTGGTCACGCTGGCGGGCGCAGTACTGGTGAACAAGGTCAGGTCCGTCGCCTAGTCTGCTGACCATGCCGCTGTTTTCGTTCGAGGGCGTCAGCCCCACCGTGCACCCGGAAGCCTGGATCGCGCCGACCGCCACTCTGGTCGGGAACGTGGTCGTCGAGAAGGACGCGTCGGTCTGGTACGGCGTGGTGATCCGCGCCGACCTCGGCCAGGTGATCATCCGCGAGGGCGCGAACATCCAGGACAACTCGGTCATCCACGTCAACACCGGGGTCTGCGAGGTCGGCAGGAACGCGACCGTCGGGCACCAGTGTCTCGTGCACGACTGCACGGTCGGCGAACAGGCGCTGATCGGCAACGGCGCGATCGTGCTCGACGGTGCTGTGATCGGCGCCCGCACGCTGGTCGCCGCGGGCGCAACGGTCACGCCGGGGGTGGTCATTCCCGAGGAGTCGGTCGCGATGGGCAGTCCGGCGAAGAAGATCATTCCGCTCGACGGCAACGCCAAGCTCTTCGTCGACCACAACGCCGCTATCTACCGCGAACTTGCCCGACGCCACGCGGACTCGGTCGAGCAGGTCGGCTAACCCTGGTAGACCTCGGTGATCAGGGCGACCGCGTCCTGAGTCGCCGGGTGTGGATCGTGCCGCGGCCAGATCACCCGTACTGCGACCGGCGGGGCATCACGCAGCGGGCGGAAGACAACTCCCGCCCGCCCGTACTGCGTGGCGGTGCTCTCCGGGGTGATCCCGACGACGCCGCCGGCCGCGATCCGGGCCAGCCAGTCGTCCACGTCGGCGGTGTCCTCGAGCTGCGGCTGATCGCCGGACGGCCACAGGTCGGCGGTCGTCGTACCGGTGCGACGGTCGGACATCACCGTGCGGTCGCGGACCTCGTCGAGCTTGATCGAGCGGCGGCGTGCCCACGGGTCGTCGGCGGCCAGCACGATGAAGCGGCGTTCGAGTCCGACCTCGGTGACGGCGAAGTGCTTCTCGTCGGGCGGAGTACGGACGATGGCGAGATCGCAGCCGCCTTCGGCCAGGCCGCCGCTCGGGGTGTTGGTGCGGACCATCAGCAGGTCGATGTCGGGATGCCGCTCGGCCCAGCGGCGTTGGAAAGTCGCAGTGTGCTGCCCGAGTGCCGACCAGGCATGGCCGACGCGGAGCGTGGCATGACCTGAGGTCGCCTCGCGGACCAGTTCGTCCATCTCGGCGAGCAGCCGACGGGCTCGCGGTACCAGTTGGGCGCCGGTCGGGGTGAGTGCGATTGTGCGACTGGTCCGGTGCAGCAGCCTGACCTTGAGGGTCTGCTCGAGCGCCGCGAGCGTCCGCGAGACCGCTGCCTGGGATACCCCGAGATCGAGCGCGGCGTCGGTGAAGCTGCCCGCGTCGACGATCGCCACCAGGACCTTGAGTTGCCGCAGCTCCACATCCATACGCCCATCGTATAGATGACTGTTTGATGCATTTTGCGTATTGCTACGGCAGGCACATCCTGCAGCTATGAAAGCCAAGGGCGTGCTGATGATGCTGGGAAGCGCTCTGTCCAACCAGGTCGGCGCCGCGACCGGCGCTCTGGCCTTCCCCGCTCTTGGCCCCGCCGGAGTAGTCGCTGTCCGCCAATGGGTCGCCGCGATCTTGCTGGTCGGGATCACCCGCCCACGCTTCCGGTCCTTCACCCGCCGCGAGTGGCTACCGGTCCTCGCCCTCGCCGCCGTCTACGCGGTGATGAACCTGACCCTCTACACCGCCATCGACCGCATCGGCCTAGGCCTCGCCGTCACCCTGGAGTTCCTGGGCCCCCTAGCCGTCGCCCTGGCAGCCTCACGCCGCCGCCTAGACCTGTACTGCGCCCTAGCCGCAGGCGCCGCAGTCGCAGTACTGATGCGCCCCCAGCCCACCACCGACTACCTCGGCATCGCCTTAGGCCTGGTCGCAGCAGCCTGCTGGGCGGCGTACATCCTCCTCAACCGCACCCTCGGCACCCGCCTCCCCTCAGCCCAAGGCGCCGCCGCCGCCTCAACCGTCTCGGCGCTCGTCTACCTCCCCATCGGCCTCTGGATCCTCCTTACCCACAAGCCGACCCTCCAGTACGTCGCCTACGCAATCGCCGCCGGCGTACTCTCCTCAGCCGTCCCGTTCCTGGTCGACCTGATAGTCCTCCGCCAAGTCCCCACCGGCCTCTACGGCCTCTTCATGAGCATCAACCCACTCCTCGCCGTACTCGTGGGCTGGGCGGTCCTCAGTCAGACGCTCGGCTTGATCGAATGGCTGGCCATCGCCGCGATCATCACCGCCAACGCCGTCGCCGCGTCCGTGCCGGTCAGCCCAGCAAAGCAGCCCGCAGCAACGGATCACCTGCAAGCAACCCCGGCAGGTTGTCCGTAACCGCCCGCCGAATCAGCTGCTCCAGTCGCGAATCGTCACAGCGTCTCCTGGTCGGCCCGGAGTACTCCGGCGACAGCATCATCGCGCTCACAACCACGGTTACACCCCGGCGATCCACCTGACCAACGATCTGATCCAACGCCCTGTCGAGGATCTCGCCGAGCTCCTCGACCTCGACGAGCTCCCGCAGATTCAGCAACCATCGCCCGCTCGCCGCGTGACTGTGGCTGTCGGCGGCGAACGCGATCACCACCGCGTCTTGGCCATCCTCGGCCCGGAGTTGCCACGACCGGCTGGCACGAAGCAGCGCCGCGTGGTCAACCGGCGGCCGCACGCGTTCCTCCACCTCTAATCGCGTAGTCAGCCCCGGGACCAGCGCCGCCAGGTCTTCCATCAGCTGATCGAGCGCGCCGAGCTCGATGCGCCGCGGCGACTCGAAGATCTCCGGATCCGGCCGGAACGCCACCGACGTACCGGTCATGCTCTTGCCGTCCACTCGGGTCAGGCCGTCAACGGCTCGACCGGCCGCAAACCGCTGCCGCCAGGTCTGGCCGTCGCGGGTCGTGGTGATCTCCAGCCGATCACTCAAGGCACACACCACCTGCAGGCCGACGCCGAAGGCAAGATGCACGTGCGGCTGATGCCCGTCCGCGGTCGGGGGTGTCCTGTGGGGTTGTCGCCACGCGGGTCAGGAACGGTACGCCGTCAACTCCCGGTGTCACGTCGATGCCAGGTCCGTCGTCGGTGACCGTGAACCCGCCGTCCTGCTCCACCCGGACCCGCAGTTCGGTCACTGCGCCGACCAGCGCCAGGTCGACGCTGTTGCTCACCACCTCCCGGACCATCTCGTCGATTCCTCGAGAGTCGGTGCTGCCGACGTACATCCCAGGCCGCCGACGAACTTGCTCTATCCAGTCCACCTTCAAGTTGTACGGCAGCAGCGGGGCACCGGGGTGGTGCCCCGCTGCTGATGTCAGCCGGCAAGGCCGGTGGGGGTCAGCCAGTCGAAGGGGCGGTAGACGGCTGGGCCTAGGCCTAGGCCTTCGGCGATCTGTTCGCGGAGGCGGTTGGTGGCGAAGGCTCCGACTACGTTCATCTGGGCGTCGCGGTAGTGCCGCTCTACTTCGTGGCCCTGGGTGACGCCGGCGGCGCCGTGGATCTGGACGGCGCGTTGGGTGACCTCGACGGCCATCTCGGTGGCGTAGACCTTGAGCATGCCGATGAGTTGGCGGGCGGAGTTGCCGCCGACTCGTTCGGCGGCGCAGCGTTGGGCCAGGAGGCGGGCTGCGTCGATCTGGGTGCGGGAGTCGGCGAGTTGGGCTTGGATTCCTTCCATGTGGGCGAGGGGGCGGCCGAAGGAGACTCGTTTGCGGGCGTAGCGGACCGAGGCGGCGAGGGCGGACTCGGCGGTGGCGACCGCGGCGACGGAGACCAGGAGCCAGCCCCAGGTCATGCCTTCGGCCAGTTCGGTGAAGGGGACCGGGATGACGTTCGCCTCGTCGACGTGGGCGTCGGTGTAGACGATGCCGCCCCACGGCATGCCTCGTAGACCCATGTGGGGGATGTCGTACCGGCGTACGCCGGGCTGGTCGAGTTCGACGAAGGCGAGGCACCACTCCGGGCCGTCGTCGCCGGGGAGCATTTCGCGGCGGGCCAACGTGACGGCGATGTCGGCACGAGGGGCGTTGGTGATCCGCGACTTCTCGCCGCTGATCGTGTAGCCCTCGCCCGTACGCCGTACCAAGGTCCGGTAGGTGCCCGCGTCGCTGCCGGCGGCGGTCTCGACGATGGCGAAGGCCGCGAGCTTCTCGCCGGTCGCGACCGACCGGATCAGCTCGTGGTGGCGCTCGTTTCCGTAGGTGGCCATGAGATTGCCGCACAGCAGGGACGAGACGGTGGCGGCCCAGTAGGTGCCGGAGCAGGCGCGGGCGAGCGACTCCATCGCCTGGACCTGAGTCGCGGCGTCGGCGCCGCTGCCACCGAGGTGTTCGGGATGGAAGAGACCCAGGTAGCCGGTCTCGACCAGCTCCTGCCAGCTCTCGGTCGGGATGGAGCCGGTGGCGTCTGTCTGGGTGGCGCGACCGGCGATGGCGGAGAAGGTGTCGACGTCGAAGTACATGGCGGTTGAGGTCCTCACGGTCAGCCGAGTCCGAGCAGAGATGCCGCGATCACGGGGCGCAGTACGTCGGCGCCGCCGCCGGTCGAGGCGAAGAAGAGGGCGTCGCGGTGCGCCCGCTCGACGAACCCATCGGCTGTCGACGCGGCCGGTCCGGCGAGCTGGGCGGCTCCCTCGGCGACGGCGCGAACAGCGGAGGCGATGAACAGCCGGGCGGTGGCTGCCTCCTGATGGGACGGAGCCGCGTCGCCGACGAACTGGGCGGCAGCGCGGTTCAGCAGTCCGGCGGCGAGCTCGTCCTGGATGGCGAGGTCGGCCAGCAGGAACCGCACGGACTGTGAGTGCGCGAGCGGAGCGCCGAACAGATCGCGGGTACGGGCGGTGTCCAGCGACTCGTCGATCAGCGCCCGCATGATGCCGAGCCACGAAGCGCTGGTGAAGACCCAGTCCAGCGTGGCGAGCAGCGGCTCGGTCTCGGTGACAGCCGCACCGACGGTGCCGACCACGGCCTCCCACGACACCCTGCACTCGTCGAAGGAGAGCCGCCCCCACGGGCAGCTGTGCATGGCCGAAGTGCTGGTCTCCTCGACCCGCAGGCCAGCCGTGTCACGGTCGATCAGGTACGCCGTCCGCGATCCGTCGCTGTGCTCGGCGATCACCAGGTAGTGGTGCGCTTGGTTGCCGAGGACAACTTGTTCGAGCTCGCCGGAGAGCACCCAGCCGTCGTCGGCAGCCGAGGCCGAGACGGTGGAGGCGAACGCCGCACCCTGGGTCTGTCGCAGCGAGAGCCCGCCGACCCATTCACCAGCAGCGATCTGGGGTAGGTAGCGCTCCTGCTGCGCGCTGGTCCCGAAGGAGCGCAGCGGCGCGGTGGCCAGGACGGTATGTGTGGTGACCGCCAGGGCGAGACCCGGATCCTGGGATCCCTCGCCGAGCGCGGTCAGGAAAGCAGCAGTCTGTACGCCGGTCTGCCCCTCGCCGTAGGCGGCGATCAGGGCCTTGAAGAGGTGTTCGTCCCAGTGCCGCTGACGATCACGGTCCGGGGCGGTGGGACGTGCGAGGTGACTGGCGAGATAACGGACCCGCTCGGTCAATGACGTGATCGAGTCATTGCCAGCACCCGGGGATTTCGGAAACGCCATCATTTCCTTCCCTTCGTTCGTGAATCGGCCGAAGACGAATTCAAGAACGGTAGCTCCGCCGGCCGGGCGATTTCGGAAACATCACACGAAACCGGCGGCGAGCCAAAATTCGGCACCCACCTTGGCGCGTCTCCACAAGGCTTCACATTTCTTCACAGTGAACAGCTTGCTGGTTACCGGCTGCCGACCTCAAGGTTGATCTCGGCACCCAATGACCGCCCACACAAAGGGAGCACAACGGCAATGACTGATGCAGTGATCGAGCCCCGATTATCAGATGCGACGCTGCGGGACTCGGCCCATATGGCCGGCGTCGAGTTCGGTCCGCAGGACGCGGCAACGATTGCAGAACTGCTGGTGAAGACCGGTATCGAGCTGGTCGAGGTCGGCATGATCTCCGGTCCGAAGAGCAAGGACGCGGACCTGATCCTGGCCACCCACGAGGCGATCGGCCCGGAGCGCAGCATGTCGCTCGTGGTGGTCCGCGACCGGCAGCAGGTCGCCACCGCGCTGGACGAGGCGGAGCGGCTCGGCGTACGGCACATCATGTACTCGATCCCCACCTCCGCGGAGCACGCCCAGCTCAAGCTCGGATCGCCTAGCGCCAAGTTCGTCGAGGTGCTGGCCCGGTCGGCGATCACCCAGGCCAAGGAGCGCGGCTTCCACGTCACGTTCAGCGGCGAGGACGGCGCCCGGACGCCGCGGGAGCGGCTGGTTCCCTACGTGGCTTCGGGTTTCGAGGCCGGCGCCGACCGGTTCCGGCTGGCCGAGACCGTTGCCTACCTGTCGCCGTGGCAGATGGAGTCGGTGATCGGCGACCTGACCGCGATCGACGGTTCCGAGATCGAGATCCACTCCCACAACATGCTCGGGATGGCAGTGGCGAACTCGCTGGCCGCCGTCCGGGCCGGCGCGCAGTGGATCTCGGCAACGGTCGGTGGCATCGGTGAGCGCGGTGGCAACGCCCCGCTGGCCGAGCTGTTGATGGCGCTGCGGATCGTCCACGGCGACACCCGCTTCGACCTGAGTCACCTGACCGAGCTGTCCCGGGTGGCGCTGCACGGCGCCGGGCTGGGCACCGCGTTCCAGTCCGGGCCGACCTCGCCGCACGCCTTCGCCTACGAGCTGCCCGGTCAGCTCACCAACCCGGAGGCGTACGAGACGCTGCCGGCCGAGACCGTCGGCAACACCCGTGAGCTGCTGGTCCGGACCCGGCTCACCCCGGCGCTGGTCCGCTGGGCACTGCTGGATTCCGGCCTCACCGTCGACGTCGATTCCTTCACCACCTGGCTGATCGACCACCAGCTGGAAAACGGCCGGCATTTGCTCGACCGGGACGGAATCCGTAAAGCCGCCGTTGATTTCCAGTCCCGCTGAATTCACCTGCCAGACACCTCATTCCTACTTTCTCGCTGGAGTTATCTGATGTCCACCGCCACCCTTTCCGGTATTTGCCCCGAGTGCGAGACCGACCTGACCGTGCCGCCGCTGGTCGAAGGCGAGACGCTGTCCTGCCCCGAGTGCATGCTGACGCTGCGGGTCGAAGGCGTCGAGGCCGGCCAGCTGCGGCTGTCCATGGTCGAGGTACAGCTGCGCGACTGGGGCCAGTGAGATGACCAAGTCCATCGCGATCGTCGCGGACCGGATCGCCTGGGAGGAGCGGCAGCTGATCGAGGCCGGTCCCGACCTCGGCCTGACCGTCGAGTGGATCAACGACGAGTCGTTGTGCCTGGGCCAGTCGGACGTGACCGCGTTGAGCAGGTTCGACGCGATCCTGCTCCGAAGTCGTAGCTATACCCGTGGTGGCCTGATCGCCACCCTCGCCGAGGAGTCGGGCAGCCGGGTGATCAACTCGGCCCGCGCGATCAACCTGTGCGAGAACAAGGCCGTACTGCGAACCGCCCTGCGCGCCGCGAACGTGCCGGTCCCTGAGTTCCGGCTGGTGCTGTCCCGCTCCGACTTCGCCCGGGCGCTCAAGGAGTTCGCGCCACCGGTGGTCCTGAAGCCGGTGTACGGCGGAATGGGCAAGCGGGTCGCGCTGATCCGCGACGCCGACGCCGCCCACTCCCTGTACGACTACGTCGAGGACCTCGGCCACGCCTTCGAGCAGGCGTGTCTGGTGGAACCCTTCCTCGCCGGTGGGGCCTCCACCCGCTGCCTGGTGGTCGGCGACGTGCTGGTCGGCGTGGCCGAGTTCACCACCGGCGGAGAGGACTGGCGCAACAACGCGGCGCTGGGCAACCTCAGCCGGGCCGCTGCAGACGACCCTGAGGTGACGAAGATCGTCAACGGCGTACTGGACGTGCTCGGTCCCGGGATCTACGGCATCGACCTGTTCCAGACCTCCGAGGGCTACGTCGTCAACGAGGTCAACCACGCCCCTGGTTTCCGGGCGGTCGCCCAGGCCACCGGTGTGAACGTCGCTGACGCCATCGGCGGCTACCTGCAGGAGGTGCTGTCGTGATCCGGGCCGGCATCGTCGGCGCCTCCGGGCTGGCCGGCGGCGACCTGATCAGGCTGATCGCCCAGCATCCGGAGATGGAGCTCACCTTCCTGGGCGGCTCGTCCAACATCGGCCGTCGCCTGGCCGAGCTGCATCCCGGCCTGCGGTTCGACCTCGGGTTGACGGTGCAGCCGGTGACCGAGGACATTGCGGACAAGGTCGACGTGCTGTTCCTCGCCACCCCTGCGCCGGTCTCGGCACAGTTGGCCGAACAGCTGGCCGACAAGGTCGCGGCCATCATCGACCTGAGCGGCGCCTTCCGGATCCGTACGCCGGAACTGCACAAGCGCTGGTACCCGAAGGTCAACCGGCAGACCGAGCTGGCCGACCGTTTCGTGTACGGCGTACCGGAGCTGGTCGCCGACCAGTTGCCGGGAGCCGCGCTGATCTCGCTGCCGGGCTGCTATGCCACCTCGATGACGCTTGCCCTTGCCCCGTTGACATTGGGGCTCGGACTGGAGCTGAAGACAGTTGTTGTCGACGGCAAGAGTGGTTCCAGCGGCGGCGGCCTGTCCTTGCGGACGACGGACCTGCACCCGCTCCGCAACGGGGCGATCGCGCCGTACTCGCCGACCGGCCACCGGCACGCGGGTGAGGTGCGGGACTTCTTCGACCGCAGCAAGCCCGGCACGATCGGCTCGTTCTCGATGTCCGCGTACGGCGTATCGCACGTCCGCGGCCTGATGACGAGCAGCTACGTGTTCACCGACGCGGAGCTCACCCAGCGCGACCTGCACCGGGCGTACACCCGCTTCTACAAGGGCAAGCCGTTCGTCCGGGTCCGCCGGCACGACGAGACCCTGATCCCGGTGCCGGACCCGCAGGCGGTGCTCGGCTCCAACTACTGCGACGTGACCGTCCTGTACGACGAGGAGAACAGCCGGATCGTGGCCCTCGCCGCCCTGGACAACCTGGTCAAGGGCGCTGCCGGGCAAGCGGTTCAGGCTGCCAACCTGCGGTTCTCGCTGCCCGAGGACTCGGGCCTGACGATGCAGCCGGTGATGCCGGCATGAGCGCCGCAGTACCGACCGTCGTCAAGCTCGGCGGCAGTTGCCTGGACGATCTGGCCGGAACCTGGTGGGACGACCTGGCCGAACACGGCGCGGACCACCCGCTGGTCCTGGTGCACGGCTGGTCAAAGCCGCTCAAGGAGTTCAGCGCGCGGTACCGCGATCCGTCCGCGATCCTGCGGGACCGGTACGGCAACCAGAGCCGGTGGACCACGCCCGAGGTGATCGCCGACATCAAGACCGTCAGCGCGGTGATGGCTCAGGACGTGATCTCTCGGTTGGAGTACCGCGGCATCACGGTCGAGCGCCAGCTGGGCAGTGATGGTCTGGTGCATGCCGGCCAGGGCGAGAGCTGGTGGTGGCAGAACAAGCAGTTGGTGGAGCTGGACAACCTGGTCGGGCCGATCACCAAGGTGGAGCCGACGGTGCTGAAGAACCTGCGGCCGGGTCACGCCTACCTGGTGACTCCGCTGGCCAGGAACGAAGCGGGCCAGGAGGTCAACACCGACGCCGACCGCGCCGCCGCAGCCATCGCCGGAGCCACAGGTGCCACGAACCTGGTGCTCGTCACCGACGTGGCGCATCTGCTGATCGACGGCGAACCGGTCGACCGGATCGACGCCGAAGGCGCTGCGGCTTTCCGCGACAAGGGCGCCACCGGCGGGATGCGCAAGAAGTTGCGTGCCGCCGGCGAGGCCCTCGACCAGGGCGTGCGCGAGGTCGTCATCGGCAGTGCCCCGGTCTCCGAGCTGCTGGCCGGCCGGACCGGCACCGTCATCACTCGAGACCAAGGAGCACGATCGTGACGCAATCGCGGGTGCTGGTCGTCAACAACCGCACACTTTCCCTGCCCCAGCTGCGCCGCCGGTTCGAGGACTTCGGCTCGGCGACCGACGTGGTCAGCAGTACCGAGGTACCGGCGAAGCTGGGTGGCCGCTACCAGGCGATCGTGCTGAGCGGGACCAAGGTGCGGGCCTACGACACGGAGTACTACAAGCCGTTGGTCGATCTGGTGATGACGTCGGACGTCCCGGTGTTCGGGATCTGCGGCGGGATGCAGATCATCGCGGTCTCGCAGGGCGGCGAACTGGCCGAGGGTCCGCAGCGGGTCGGCGGCCACGACGCCGAGGTGGACAAGGACGAGGCGTTGTTCAACTTCGTCAAGCCGACCGTGACGGTGTTCCACCGGCACACCCTCTACCTGCAGGCGGCACCGGCCGGATTCCGGTCGATCGGCCGCTCCGACCATGCGCCGGTGGAGTTCCTGCGCTCCGACGACGGCCGGATCTTCGGCTCCCAGGCGCATCTGGAGTTCCGCGACGACGGGCGCGAGATCCTGCGCGGCTTCGCCCAGCTCTACCAGTGAACTCCCACTACCACCTTCCACCTCCCTCACGACTTCGAAGGACTTGCCAATGAGCGACCTCGACCAGGCGACCAACCCGGCCTTCACCGTCCACCTGAACGGCAGCGGCGGCCAGCTCAAGGGCTGGGTGGTCGTCGACTCCCTCTACGACGGCCTGGGCATGGGCGGCACCCGGATGACGCCGGGTGTGACCGAAGCGGAGGTCGCGGGACTGGCCCGCGACATGACCGAGAAGTTCACCCTGGCCGGCCTGCCGATCGGCGGCGCCAAGGCCGGGATCGTTGCCGACGGCGCCGATCGCGAAACCACCTTCCGGACCTTCGGCCGGACGGTCAAGCCGTTGCTGCACGGCGGTATCCACCTCGGCATCGACATGGGAGTGACCCCGGCCGACCGGGCGATCTTCTTCGAGGAGGCGAAGTACGACCCGCGCTTCCGGCTCGGTGTCCCGGACATGCCGATCGACTGGCGCACGTACTACGAACCGCTGATCGACTGCACCGGTCACGGGATCGGCGTGGCCGCGGTGACCGCCCTGGAGGCCAGTGGCCGCGCGGAGGCGCGGATCGTGGTGCAGGGCTTCGGCGCGGTGGGCCGGGCGGTCGCGCGGTTCCTCGAGCAGCGCGGACACGTGGTCGTCGGGGTTGCCGACATCGAGGGCACGATCAGCGCGGACCGCTTGCCGGTCGACGAGCTGGTCGCGATCACCGACGAGTTCGGCCGGATCGACCGGTCCAGGTTGCCGGACAGCGTGACGGTGTCGAACGGGCCGGATGCCTGGCTGGACGTCGACGCCGACCTGCTGATCCTCGCGGCGCAGAAGAACGCGCTCAACGCGGAGAACGTGCACCGGCTGCGGGCCGAGCTCGTGGTCGAGGGCGCCAACATCGCCTCGACGGCTGAGGCACAGGAGAAGGCGCGAGCGGCCGGGACCGTGTTGGTGCCGGGCGTGATCGCCAACATCGGCGGGGCTGCGTCGGCTGCGCTGGCCGTCACCCGGGTCGTGCCGTTCGACCTGCCCGCCGAGGCCCGCAAGGCGTGGGTGTTCGACTGGGTAGGCACCCGGGTCGAGCTCAACACCCGTGCCCTGCTAGAGATCGCGGCGGCCGGTGCGGGTGATCCGCTGCCCGAGCTGCTCGCGACCCGGCGGCAGGAACGTCGCCAAAAGCGCCGGCGATGAGCGGCGCAGCGGAGTACCGGCGGCGGGGTTGGTGGCGGGACGAGACCTTTCTCGATGATCTGCGCAGGCAGGCCTCGGTCCGGCCCCGGAAGCTGGCGATCGCCGGCCGCCGGCTCGACGAGGCGCACACCGACACCCTGGACTACGCGGAGCTGGCCCGGCTGACCGACCGGTTCGCCGGCGGGCTGCTGGAGCTCGGCGTCCAGCGCGGTGCGCTGGTCGCCGTCCAGCTGCCCAACCGGTGGGAGATCGTGCCGCTGATGTTCGCCTGTATGGCGGTCGGCGCGGTGATCTGCCCGATCGCTCCGGAGTGCCAGGACGACGAGCTGCGTCATCGCCTCGAACTGACTGGGGCGAAGGTGTTCGTGACGGTGCCCGAGTTCGACGGTTACCCACTGGCCAAGAGCGTCAGCGCGATCCAGCACGAGTTGCCGCTGGAACATCTGGTGGTGGTCGGCGGTCCCGCCCCGGCGGGCTCCATCGACTTCCATGAGCACTTCGTCCGGACCCACTGGGAGCACGAGCTGGACGGGTTGCAGCTGCAGCCCGACGAGCCGTTCGTCGTGCTCTTCACCTCTGGCACGACCGGTTTCTCCAAGGGCGTCGTGCACAGCCAGAACACGGTGCACTCCGGGGTCCGTGGCTATGTGGACGCGTTCATGCTCCGCGACGACCTGGTGGCAGCGGTCACCACGCCGCTCGTGCACTACTCGGGCTTCGGTCAGGGAGTGCTCGCCTCGGTGATGCTGGGCGGAACGGTCGCCTTCCAGGACGGCCCGGATCGTGCGGGCCTGCTGGACCTCGTCGAGCGGTACCGCGCGACTCTGCTGTACGGGCCGCCGCCCACTCTCACCGGAGTGGCGCGAGCTCAGCAGGCGGATCCGCACGACGTCTCGAGCCTGCAGCACACGGTCACCGGCGCAGCGCCTGTCCTGCAAGGACTGGTGGACGAGATGCGGGCCACCTTCGGCTCTCGCACGTACTCCGTGTGGGGGATGTCGGAGTTCGGGCCGATCACCATCAGCCGGCTGGACTACGACCAGGACTGGGCGGCGCAGAGCCACGGCCGGCCGATCGACGCGATGGAGATCCGCGTCGACCTGTGTCACGACCCGTCGAAGCGGGCGCCGGTCGGCAGGCTGCGAGTCCGCGGCGCCTCCCAGGCGCTGGGCTACTTCAAGCAGCAGGAGAAGTTCGACGCGGAGCTGTCGGAGGACGGCTGGTTCGACACCGGCGACGTGGCGCGCGAGGACGGGCGGGGTGGCATCCGGATCCTGGGCCGGGCCAAGGACACGATCGTCCGCGACGGCGACGTGGTCCCGATGGCGGAGCTCGAGGCGGTGCTGTCCCAGCATCCGAAGATCACCGAGGCCGCCCTGCTCGGTGCGACCGGACAGGCGGACGACCCGATCCTCGCGGTCGCGGTGTCGCGTGGCGGCGTACGGCCAACCCTGGAAGAGATCCAGGCGCACCTGCGCGGCGCCGGCCAGGACCCGCGGTTCTACCCGGAGCGGCTGGAGGTCGTGGACGTCCTGCCGAAGACGCTGACCGGCAAGGTCCGGAAGGTCGAGCTCCGGAGACTGTACGCGGGGACGCCGTGACCGCACCCGTACCGGTGACCATGTCGGCGACGCTGGCCGCCGACGAGGAGTTCGAACGCCGTCGGCTGGCCGGGGAACGCGTGCTGTTCCTGGCGACCGGTGAGATCGGCCTTCCGGTGCTGCCGGAACTGGGGGAGCGGTTGGCCTCTGCTGTGGGCCGTAACGCGTACGGACCGGTGACTGGTTCGGTCGAGGTACGGGAGGCGGCTGCCGGCTACTGGGGTCGGCGGGGTCTGCCTACCGATCCGGCGGACGTGGTCTGCGGACCGGGGAGCAAGCCGCTGCTCTTCGCCCTGCTGCTGGCAGTAGGTGGAGACGTGGTCGTGCCAGTGCCCAGCTGGGTGAGCTATGCCGCGCATGCTCGGTTGGCCGGCTTCCGCTCCATCCCGGTGAACACCCGGCCGGGGGAGGGCGGCGTACCGGATCCTGTGGAGCTTCGTACGCAGGTGCTTGCTGCTCGGGCCAGTGGACGCGACCCCCGCGCAGTAGTGGTGACCCTGCCGGACAACCCGACGGGAACGATCGCCGAGCCGGAGACGATCCGCGAATTGGCCCTGGTGGCCAAGGAGTTGGACCTCGTGGTGATCTCCGACGAGATCTACTGCGACCTGGTCTTCGCCCCCGGCGACCGGGCCGTCTCCCCGGCGTTGTTCGCGCCGGAACGCACGGTGGTGACGACCGGGCTCACCAAGAACCTGGCCGTCGGTGGTTGGCGGCTCGGGGTGGCCCGGCTGCCGTCCGGGCCGCTGGGTAGCGCGCTGCGCGAGCGGCTGGTGAGTATCGCCAGCCAGATCTGGTCGAGTACGGCGGCTCCCGTGCAGGCCGCCGCGGCGTACGCGTTGGCGGAGCCGCCGGAGGTGGTCGAGCGGGTGGCTGCCTCTTGCCGACTGCACGAACGTGTCGTCCGGCGGGTGGCCGAAGCGTTCACCTCGGTTGGCGCCGAACTCGCGCCGATCCGGGCCACCTGTTACCTCTACCCCGATTTCGAGCCGCTCCGCGAAGGCCTGTCGCGCGTCCACGGCATCGAAGGCGGAGACGATCTCGCCGCGCTGCTCAGTACGCAGTACGGCGTGGCGCTGTTGCCTGGAACGGCTTTCGGCGAACCGAGCCACTCGCTCCGGGTCCGGGTGGCGACCAGCCGCCTGTACGGCGAAACCGACGCGGAGCGGTCAGCCGCGCTGGCCTCGCCGGACCCGGTCGCCCTGCCCTGGATCAAAGCCTCCGTCGATCGCATCACCGACGTCATGAACGACCTAACCCAACGAGCTCGAGGAGAGTCGCTGCATGTCCATCCTTTTCGAAGTTGAGTACTCCGGACAGCGCTACGCGGGACTCGGCCTGCCGGTCGCCGGCGAGCCGATCACGCTGTACCCGGTGGCCGAGGACCAGTTGCGCAACGCCGTCCTGGCCGGCGGCGGAACCCAGGCGCTGCTGGACTCGGTGACGTCCGGCACCGCCACGATCAGCGTCGCCGGCGATGATCCCGAGCTGCACTTCCTACCGCCGCTGCTCCCTGGCCCGGCCGGGAACTCGCTGATCACCGGGTTCATGGGGACGCACCGGTCCAAGTTCCCCAACCCGCCCAAGCCGGACGAGCCGTTCAAGGCGCCGAACTGGCTGATCAAGGGCACCGGCTCCTGGCTGGAGACCAACGGTCTGCCGCTGACCGTGCCGGCCTCGGCGGTCGCGCTGCTGGAGGAGCCGGAGGTCGGGCTGGTCTTCGTCAACGACGAGGACGGCAACCCGCACTACGCGGGGTACACCTTCGCCAACGACCTGAACGACATCGGGCTGCACCTGCAGAACCCGTGGGGCTGGACGCCGTACGCGAAGCTGTGCGACACCTCGATGACCCCGTGGCTGTTCCTGGGCGAGCCGCCGCAGACGGTCACCGGGCAGATCATCATTGAGCGCGACGGGGTGCCGGCCTGGAAGGGTGACTTCACCTGCGGCGCGGACGCGATCTTCCAGCGCGTCCCGGACATGGTCGACCACCTGTTCTCGTACCCCGGGCTGCGCCGACCGGGGCTGGTGAACTACCTGCTGCTGGGCTCGGACAAGGCCAGCTACCACGCGGGTTTCACCATCCTTGACGGCGACCAGATCATCTTCGACCTGGCCAGCCACGGCGTGGTGCTGTCCAACCAGGTCCGCTACGCGCCCTTGGCGGAGACGACTGCCTCGGCCGGGTTCGCCAACTGGAGCTCGTCGGACTGAGCCGCCCGGACCGCCTCGAAGCGAACTGCTTCGAGATAGGCGGTGATGGCGTCCCGGTTGCGCTCGAGACAGCGGATGCGCTCGGCCATCCGGTCCCGTTCGCCTTCGAGCAGCGCGATGGTGTCGTTGGTGGCGGCTGAGATGCGGATGGCCCGGGGAGTGTCCATGCAGGGCAGGACCTCCCGGATCACCCGGGTCGGCAGCCCGGCGTCGAGCAGCCCCCGGATCTGGATCACCTTGTCCACACAGGACTCGGCGTAGTCGCGGTACCCGTTGGCGGAGCGGGTGGAGCCGATCAGGCCCTGCTCCTCGTAGTACCGCAGCAATCGCCGGGACGTTCCGGTGCGCTCGGCCAAAGACCCGATCCTCATGTGATGCACCTCACTTCAGATGACCTTGACCTTCACATCAATGAAAAGGTTTGAGTATAAAACCATGGCGACTTCACAGACTGAGACTTCGAACCACACACCGCCTACAGGGGCGAGCAACAAACTGCCCTGGTCCGCCCTTCTCGCGCTGAGCACCGCGGCCTTCATCGGCATCCTCACCGAGGCGCTGCCGGCCGGAGTACTGCCGGAGATGGCCCGCGACCTGTCCGTCAGTGAGTCTGCGGCGGGTCAGATGCTGACGATTTATGCTATCGCGACAGGCGTCTCGGCGATCCCGTTGATGGTGGCGACCGCGGCGTGGGGACGCAAGCAACTGCTGCTGCTCGCCGTCTCGGTCATCGCCGTCGCCAACGTCGTCACCGCGATCTCCTCGAGCTACGCGCTGACCATGACGTTCCGGCTGCTGGCCGGTATCGCGGCCGCCGCGGTCTGGGCCGAGCTGGTCGGCTACGCGCTCCGGCTGGCGCCGCCGCACCTGCAGGGCCGGGCGATCTCCATCACGATGGCCGGTGTCCCACTGGCCCTGGCGCTGGGCATCCCGGTCGGCACCTTCCTCGGCAACCTGTTCGGCTGGCGCCTGACCTTCGGGCTGGTCGCCGCGCTGTCGGTGCTGCTGCTGGTCTGGATCTCGGTGTCGGTCCCGGCCGCGCCGGGCCAGAAGCTCGGCCAGCGCGAACCGATCCTGAAGGCGCTGAAGCTTCCGGGTGTGGTGGCCGTGCTGTTCACCGTCGCGGCCTGGGTGCTGGCCCACAACGTGCTCTACACCTACATCTCGACGTTCCTCGACGAGTACGGCATGGGTGGTCAACGCGACACCGTCCTGCTGACCTTCGGTATCGCGTCCGTCGTCAGCATCGTGATCACCGGCGCGATGGTCGACCGCAAGCTGCGGCAGCTCACCATCGGCTCGGCGGCCTTCGTCATCATCGCCGCGATCGGCCTCGGGCTGCTCGCGAGCAGCGACCTGGTCGTGTACGCGGCGATCGTGCTGTGGGGCCTGGGCTGGGGTGGCGTGACCACCCTGCTGCAGACCGCCGTCACGGACGCCGGCGGTACCAGTGCGCAGGCTCTGCTGGTGACCACCTGGAACTCCTTCATGGCCGGTGGTGGCGCGGTCGGTGGAATTCTGCTCGCCTCGGCCGGACCGTCCTCGTTCCCCTGGGCGGTGCTGGCCCTGATGGTGCCGGTGCTGCTGGTGGTCGTCATCTCCCGGAAGCACGGCTTCCCGGTGAAGCGCCCGAGCCTGCACTGAGTCGGCCGACCGGGTGGACGGACACGGCCCTGCTGGGACGCACTGGGATTCCCAGCGCAGCAGGACCGTGTCCGTCCGCTCAGCCGCGGCCGATGCGATAGCCGACACCGCGCACCGTGATGATCCAGGACCGGGCCCCGAGTTTGGCCCGCAAACTCCTGACATGGGTGTCGATCGTGCGACTGGAATTGGCCCAGCTCGTCTCCCAGACGCTGGCCATCAATTGTTTGCGTGAAAGTGCTTCGTCCGGATGGGAGACCAGTTTGTGCAGCAGTTCGAACTCCTTTCCGGTCAGGTTCACCGGCTCGCCGCGCAACCGGGCCTCGTGGGTCTGGACGTCGACACTCAGCGAGCCCCGGCTGATCACCCGGTCGGGTTGCCGGCAGGGCAGCGAGCGCCGCAGTACCGCCTCGATCCGGGCCAGCATCTCCCGCGGACCGCAGCGGGCGTCCAGGCAGTCGTCGGCCCCGGCGTTCAGGGCCAGGATCCGGTCGGTCTCGGTGTCACCCGAGGAGACCGAGATGATCGGTTTGGCGCCGGCCGCCCGGATCGAGCGGCAGACCTCCAGCCCGTCGATGTCCGGCAGATCCAGGTCCAGCAGGACGAAATCCGATCTTCGGTGCGCCAGCAATGCTTTGGCTCCGGTGTCGACACTGCTCACGGCGTACCCCTGCCGTCGCAGCTCCCGTCTCCTCGTCTCTGCCTCGACCGAGCCGCCTTCGACAACCAGGACGCGCACTACTCCCTGTGTCATGACTACTCCTTACATATGTCCGCCGGTAAATGGAACGTCACGCAGCGTCCCCCCAGGACACTAAAATCATAGTGATCTTTATTTTATGGTCAATGGATCTTCTCGCCTGATGAGTTGAACCTGGATCGAAATGTTCAGATCGCGCTGGCGCCACCGTCGACGGGGACGGCCCCGCCGGTGACGAACGACGCCTGGTCGCTCAGCAGCCAGGCCGCTGCGCGGGCGATCTCGATCGGCTCGGCCAGCCTGGGCTGGATCGACCGCGCGGTCGCGGCCACCCCCAGTTGAGGCAGCTCGCGGATGGCAGCCTCCAGCAACTCGGTCCGGGTGGACCCGACCATCAACGCGTTGATCCGGATCCCATGCACCCCGTACTCCGCGGCAGCAGCCCGGGTCAGCCCCAGCACCGCGTGCTTGGCGGCGACGTACGGCGAACCAACGCCGGTCGCGAACGACCCGGCCGTGCTGGAGGTGTTGACCACCGATCCGCCCGGTCCCTGCGCCATCATCACGGGCAGCTGGTACTTGAGACAGTTCCAGACGCCGCGGACGTTCACGGCCATCACGCTCTCGAAGACCTCGTCGTCGGTCTCGTGCAACAGCGGGCCAAGGGTTCCCCAGCCCGCGTTGTTGAAAGCGCCGTCCAGCCGGCCGAACGCGCGGACCGCGGCGGCGACGGCTGCCTCGACCGCCTCCGGGTCGGTGACATCGCCCGGTGCGATCTCGGCCCGGCCGCCGGCTGCCGTGATCTCGGCGGCGACCTCCTCGAGCTTGTCCTTGCGGCGAGCCGTCAACAGCACGGCCGCGCCCTCCGCCGCGAAGTACCGGGCCGCTGTGGCACCGATGCCACTCGAGGCGCCGGTGATCATGATCGTCCTGCCGTCGAGCTGGTTCCCCTGCATAGCTTCCCCCTCAGTTTCTGAGGATTGTGCCGCAGAAAGGTGTACTTTTACCGACCGTCTCGTGTCTCGACCGCGATCGCGGGCAGCAGACAGCGCCAGATCTCCTCGACCCGCTCCGGCAGGTCCTCGTGCCTGGTCTCGACGTACGAGTGCATCTGGGCGCCGGTGCAGGCGTTCACCACCACCCGGGCCACTGCCTTCACGTCGACGTCCGGCCGCAGCTCACCGGCGTCCTTCGCGGTCTGCAGGTCGGCCATCACCAGACCGGTCCACTGCTCGTGGGAGTTCTCCTCGCCCGGCATGAAGCGGTCCTGCTCCCAGACCAGCCGGGCGCCGGCCCGCAGCATCGGGCTCTGCGCCACCTGCTGGGCCCAGACCCGGGTGACGTCGATGGCGCGCTGCAGACCCTTCGACGACTCCGGCGGTACGACGAAGTCCGGCTGCCCGGTGACGATCTCCCGGGCCAGCTCCTCCTTCGAGCGGAAGTGGAAGTAGACCCCGCCCAGCGTCACGCCCGCCCGGTCGGCGATCTTCATCACGCTGGCCCCGGAGAAGCCCTGCTCGGCGAAGATCTCGGCGGCCGCCAGCAGCACCGCCGCCCGGGTCCGCTCGGCCCTCGCCTGCTTCACGACCCGTCCAGGCATCCGCACCGCCCCCTGGTTCCACCGAACTGCTTCACGAAAAGAAGAAGATTCTTTACTTTATATCCGGGGGTGGGGCAATCCATGCCCCTGTCCCCGGACTTGTCGTCCCACAGGGGGGAATTTGTCATGACCAACAGCACTGCTGCTCCACCACCCGGCACCGCTGAGATCCGGACCCTGGTGCGCAAGGACCAGTTGGACGAGGCACTGGTGGTCGACTGGGGGGAACTGCCCGAGCTCGGCCAGCGAGTCACCGTGCGCTGGCCGGCGAAACACACCTTCTACTGCGAGGAAGACCGCTATACGCCACTGCTCTTCACCGAAAGCCTGCGCCAGGCGCTGGCGCTGCTCAGCCATCGGGTGCACGAGATCCCGCTCGGCCACCGCCTCGGCTGGGAACGGATCCGGTCCTGGATCTGCCCGGCCACCCTCGACCTTCCCGCCGACGGAAAGGAGGTCACCTTGGAGGTGACCCACCCGGCCATCACCCGGCGCCGGATGGGATCGGTCTTCCTGGTCTCGCGCATCGAGGCGTCGACCTCCGGCCGGCCGGTCGGTGGCGCCGAGGTGCACTACAGCGCCCATCCGCCCGCCATCTACGACCGGCTCCGTGGCCCCTACGCCTCGGCGAAGGAGTCCTTCAGCCGGGCCATCCCACTCACGTCCCCGGTATCACCGACGCTGGTGGGTCGGCAGGATCCGCGCAACGTGGTGCTCTCGCCGACCGACCGCGCCTTGCGCTGGCAACTTCGGGTGGACACCAGCCACAGCGTGCTCTTCGACCATCCCCACGATCACGTGCCCGGCATGGTGTTGCTCGAAGCCGCAGCCCAGGCAGCACAGGCAGCCCTGCCGATCCGGGTCACCACCACCGGCTTCGACACCGAGTTCTTCCGGTACGTCGAATTCGACCAACCCTGCCACCTCACCGCCAACCCGGGCCCGATGGACGAACGCGGCCGGACAACCGTCCAGATCACTGCCACTCAACAAGACAAGCCGGTACTGAACACCTTGGTGACAACAGAACTCCGCTCCCGGTGAGAACCGGCTACCGATCCTGTAGCAGCAGGATCGGCAGCCCGCTCGGCGTCAGCCGATCGCACTCTTCAGGTTGGCGAGGGTGACCTCGTCGCCCAGCAACTTCCGGTCGTTCACGAGCACAGCCGGCAGGTCGGTGATCTCGCGGTCGATCGTGGTCTGATCCAGCGTCCCGAACCAGTCCTGGTAACTGTTCGTCGTCAGCGCCGCGGTGACTTTCCCCCTCGGCAGCCCGAGCTTCTCGCCGAGTTCGATCAGTTGCTTGTCGGTCCACGCCTTCTCGAAATCGCTGTAGAACGCATGCAGGAAGCCATGTGCCTTGCCGTTGGCGGCGGCCACCGCGAACAGGTTGGGCAGCCGCTGATCCGCTTCGGGAGCGACGACCGGCCAGTACGTGATGGTGGCGGTGCCGTTCTCGAGCATCGAATCCAGTGTGCTGTCGCTCGCCTGCTCGAACTCCGCGCAGCGTCCGCAGTTGAAGCCGAGATAGAAGTCGATGTTCGTGGTGGCGCCCGGCTTTCCGACGGTCACCCCTTTGCCTGCGGTGCCCGGGCCGGTGATCACTGCCGGCTCTGATTGGCTGCTGTCGACGGTGACTGCGGAGTGCTTGCGCCAGTAGTCGACGCCGATCGTGGAGACGATGGCCAGGACCAGTACTGCGATCAGGCCGGTGCGGAGGCCCTGCGCGAAGGTGGACCAGAGGATGAGAGCACACAGCAGGCCGACGATGGCGGTGCCGACTGCTTCGGGGAAGTAGTCGGTGCGGCCTGCGCCCAGGATCGCGCCGGCGGTGCTGATCACGAGACCTGGGAGCAGTCCAAGGTTGTGTGTCGATTGTGTTGCTTTGGGCAACCAATGGCTGGCGACCAGATACGAGATGCAGGCCAGCAGGGTCGCGCCGATCGCGTCGCTGGGGCGATGCCAGCCCAGGTTCTGGACCGCGGCGGCGACGAACGCCAGCCAGAACAGTCCTGCCGCGGCGACGTACGGGCGGGCTCGTGGGGTGGAGACCAGGATCGCGCCGGCTGCGACGCCTACCGTGACGGCGACGTGGCCGCTGGGGAAGCTCACCTCGGTCAGACCCGCCGGTGCGTTGGAGATGTCCGGCCGGGGCAGGATCAGCCGGTTCAGCAGGTAAGTGCTGGCAGCGGTGGCGACCGGGACGAAGATGCCAGCGACGGCGAGCCGCCACTGTTTGCGAAGTACGGCGACGAGGACGATCAGCGCGACACCGGCGACGAAGGTGAGGTTCTCGAACCGCAGCGGCGGCGGGCCCACGGAGTACTGGATATGGGAGACCCACGTGTCCGAGGCGTAGCCGCCGAACCGGTTCTCGACGGACTGGCCGTACGGCGTACAGACCGCGAGCAGGTACAGCACCACGAACGCGATCGCCGGTTTGAGGAGGTGTCTCACCGGGCCGACTATATATCGTCGGCCGAAGTATGCTGACTCAGGGTTGGAGCGGCATCGGGCAACTCGGTTCGGTGGCCACGTCCGTCAGGTCGTAGGCCACCAGCGGGCACCGACGGCAGTACAGCAGACCGTCGTCGCCGACCAGGTGGTGACCGTGGGCCACGGTGGCGGCAGGGCAGAAGCGTTCTTCGATCTCGAGCCGATCAACGAACCGGGCTCCGCACCCGACGCAGATCGTGCTGGTACCGAAGAACACTCGCGACGTCACCTGGGCCAGCTCCACCACTCGGTGACCATTGATCTCGATGTGGTGACTCATCTCTAGCCCGTACCCACCCTGCCGCCAGGCAAGCAACTAATTCATGATGACCTCGGCGCGGTCCCAGACCCGGTGCAGGCCGAGAGCCGCGAACAGTTCGGTCGTGTACGGCTTGCCGATGGTGTCGGCGAGCAGGATTCCGGGGGCCGAGGTGTCGATCCCGGCGGCGGTGAGGACCTCGGCGCCGTCGCCCCAGGCGCCGATCACCTTGCAGTGCCGGAACAGTTCGCCGAGCAGGACGGTCAGCTTGATGTCCTTGAGTGCCGGGTTGCCGGCGGCGACCAGCACGGCGTCGTACTCGATCGAGCGGGTAGTCAGGAAGGTGCGCTCGACCGGCTGGGTGGACCGCGCCTTCTTGATCGTGCCGCCGGACGGTGCCAGCAGGCGCAGTACGGCGCCTTGGGCCTCGACTGCGCGGCGGAGTTTGGTGATCCCGGCCAGGTCGGCGCCGTCGGCCGCGACCACGCCGATGACCCGACCCGCGATCGGGCCGGGCGTGACGATGATCTGGGACAGCGCAGGCGACGGTACTGCGTCCGCCGGCTTGCCCTGGGGCGCGGGGAGACCGAGGCCCTCGGCAACCGCCGTGCAGAGGTCGGCGTCGACGTTCGCCAGCACGGTGAGCATCCGCTCGCGAATCGGTTGCTCGTAGCACTTACCGAGCTCGAAGGTGAAGGCCTCGATGATGTGCACCCGCTCGACCTCGGTCATGCTGGCCCAGAACAGGCTCGCCTGCGAGAAGTGGTCGGCGAAGGACGCCGGGTTCTCGCGCACCTTGGTGCCGGTAACCTCGCGAGGGACGTGCACGTAGCCGCCCTCCTTGGCCGTGGCCGGCGCCGGCTCGGCATCGGTGCCGAGGCTGTTGGGCAGGTACGGCGCGATCCCGTCGTGGACGAGCGTCTGGTGCATCCCGTCGCGCAGGTTGTCGTTGACCGCCGCGTGCGGGCAGTTGATCGGCAACTGGGTGAAGTTCGGGCCGCCGAGCCGGGTCAGTTGCGTGTCGAGGTACGAGAACATCCGGGCCTGCATCAGCGGGTCGTCGGTCACCTCGATGCCGGGGACCAGGTTGCCGGTGTGGAAGGCAACCTGCTCGGTCTCGGCGAAGTAGTTGGTCGGGTTGCGGTCCAAGGAGAGCTTGCCGATCAGCTGGACCTCGCAGAGCTCCTCGGGCACCAGTTTGGTCGGGTCGAGCAGGTCGATGCCCTCGAAGGTCTGGTCGACCGAGTCCGGCATGATCTGCACGCCGAGCTCGAACTCCAGCGGCGCGCCGTTGTCGATACCGTCGGCCATGTCCCGCCGGTGGAAGTCCGGGTCGGCGCCGGCCGCGATCTGCGCCTCCTCCCAGACCAGCGAGTGCACGCCGGCCACCGGCTTCCAGTGGAACTTGACCAGGCAGGTCTCGTCACTGGCGTTCACCAGCCGGAAGGTGTGGACGCCGAAGCCCTCCATCGTCCGGTACGAGCGGGGGATGCCGCGGTCGGACATCGCCCACATCACGTGGTGGGTCGCCTCGGTGTGCAGCGAGACGAAGTCCCAGAAGGTGTCGTGCGCGGACTGCGCCTGCGGGATCTCCCGGTCCGGGTGCGGTTTGCCCGCGTGGATGATGTCGGGGAACTTGATCCCGTCCTGGATGAAGAAGACCGGCATGTTGTTGCCGACCAAGTCGAAGTTGCCCTCCTCGGTGTAGAACTTCACCGCGAAACCCCGGACGTCACGGACAGTGTCGGCCGAGCCGCGGGAGCCCAGCACGGTCGAGAACCGGACGAAGACCGGCGTCTCCCGGCCGCGCTCCAGGAAGCCGGCCTTGGTGGCCGCCCCGGCGTTGCCGTAGGCGGTGAAAGTGCCGTGCGCCGCCGCGCCGCGGGCGTGCACCACCCGCTCGGGGATCCGCTCGTGGTCGAAGTGGGTGATCTTCTCGCGCAGATGGAAGTCCTCCATCAGCGTCGGCCCGCGCGAACCGGCCTTCAGCGAGTGATCGGTGTCCGACAGTCGGAGTCCCTGCGCCGTGGTGAGCAGCGATTTCGGCGTACTGGGAGCTTTGGGTTTCGGAGGCATGTGCGGCCGGTACCCCTGGGCTACACACTCAGCGTCGGATGACTCCTGGGTCGGCTTCGAGGGTGATCGAGTCCAAGTTGATGTTGCCGCTGTCTGTTGGGCCGAAGACGAGGTTCAGTGGGGTGGTCTGGCTGAGGTTGAGGCTGACCTGGTGGTCCGACCAGACATCCCAGTTCGGCAATGTGGGCAGTTGGAGCTGGAGGGACTGCGAGCCGCTGGCCAGCGTCATGGTCTGGGTGGCGCCCATCGCGTTGGCGTAGCGCAGACGGACGGAGTACAGGCCGTCGGCGAGCACCGGGGTGTTGAACCGGACGCCGCTGTCCTTGGTCTTCAGGCAGGCAACGAATCCGGTGCCGGTGTAGCCGGTGTGGTCCGTACGGCGGCAGGCGCCGGCGACCAGTTGCTCGGTCTCCGCTTCGATCCGGCGTGGCTCGGCGGCAAATACCTTGCTCGCGGCAAGGAGTTGCGTCGCGGTCTCCGGTGGGATCGGTCCCGCCTCGACCAAGGTGGTGAAGCGGGTGACGGCTTGGCGCATCGCTGCTGGGTCGGCCGCGATCGCTGCGGTGATGGCGGTTCTGACCTCGGCCATCAGGTGGGCCGAGACGGTGGGATCGATTGTTGCCTGACGCACCTTGAGGGCGAGGGCGAAGAGCGCTTGCGGGCTGCCAAGGCGGGTGGTGAGGTTGTTGTCGATCGCGGTCCGGGCTGCTGTGGTGATGTTGGATCGGCCGTAGAGGTTGAGCCGGACGTCTTGCAGGGCGAGGAGTCGGCCGGTCAGGTCGCCGTCGCGCAGCTTGGTCTCTGCCGTGGTGATCGAGGGTTGAAGGACGGCTGCGGCGGACGAGGTGAGGTCGCCTGATCGTCTGAGCTCGCGGACGAGGTTCTGCAGTGAATTCGGTTGGTGGACCTGGGTCGCCTCGCTGCGCTCGCCGGTGGGTGCGCCGATGGCGACTCGGAAGTCTCGGTCGGGGACCTCGGCGGCGGGGAGTTTGATGGTGACAGTTCGGGTTCCACCGCCTGCGACACGGACATGTTGTGGGGTGCTGGCTGGGCGTCCGTCGAGGAACACCTGGGTCTCCAGGTCGGCGACGGTACTGCCTTCGTTGGTGAGAGACGACTTGACCGTGAGCTGTTGGGTGGCTGGGTCCAGCGTGGCTTCGGGGGTTGGGTAGGTCGCCTGCGGACCGGAGTACCAGGGGAGGGTGTCGGCGGTTGTCGCCGGTCGGATCTTGACTGCTTGGCCACCGGCGGCGACCAGGGACATGGACAGGCGGGTGGAGGATCGGACCAGGACTTTGCGGATCTCGATCGGCAGGGGGTTGCCCTTCCAGATGGTCTCCTGGGCGTCCGCGTAGATCTCGGCCACGAAGGTGCCGTGGGGGAGGAACGTGAGCGGGAGTTCGAGGGTCCGGTCGTTCTCGTCGGTGATCGCGCCGACGTACCAGGTGTCGCCCTTGCGTCGGGCGGTTGTGGTGTAGTCGCCGATCACGCTGTCGAGTACACGAGTCTCGTCCCAGCTGGCCGGGAGGTCCTTGAGGAAAGCGAATCCGGGGTGCGCGGCGTAGTTCTCGGGGGTGTCCGCGAGCATCTGCAGCGGGCTGAAGAACGTCGGGTACAGCGCGAGCTGCGCGGCCGAGGTGGTCTGGACGCGGGTGTTGAGACGGGCCGGATCCCAGGTGACGTTGAGGACGCCCGGGGTGTAGTCGGCCGGGCCGCCCATGAAGCGGGTGAAGGGCAGGATCGTTGCCTGCGCGGGCGGGTTGCCGTTGGCGCCCATGTAGTTCTGCATCTCCATGCCCGCGACGCCTTCGCCGGTCATCATGTTCGGGTAGGTGCGGGCCAGACCGGTCGGCTTGATCGCCTCATGCGCGTCGACCGTGATGTGATGCTTGGCGGCCGCGTCGATCACCCGTTGGTAGTGCTTCACGGCTTCCTGGTCATAGTGGCTGCGATTGACCCCGCCCAGCAGGAACTTCGTGGCATAACCGGTCTTGATGGCGTGGATACCAAGCGCCTCGTACCGGCTGAAGATCTTCTCCAGGTTCTGGTCGTAGTAGTCGACGTCGCCGCGGGTCTCGTTGTGCGCGATGTAGCCGACCTCGTTGGCCGCCGCGTACCGGAGTACCTCGGGGAGATCGAAGTCGGCTTGCGGGGTGAGGAAGTCCTGGTTGGCCCATGCGCCGCCCGAGTTGGCGTTCCACCCCTCGGCCAGCACGAACTTGGCACCGGCCTGCTTGGCCAGATCGACGTACTGCTTGACCCTTTGCGTGGTCGCGCCGTGCTTGGGCCCGGCCGTCCAGGTGGTGTCCCGCCGCTGCAGTTCCCACCAGACACCGACGTACGTCGCCGGCTTGATCCACGACGTGTCGTCGCAGATCGCACAGGGGTCGTTGAGGTTCTCGATCAGATGCGACTCACCCAGCTCGCCGGGCCGCTCACCGATCGTCAAGGTCCGCCACGGCGTGGAGAACTCGCCGTTCAGCTTGGCCTTCGTCCCATCCGGCAGCCCGATCAGCTCGCTGGTAAACCGCCCCGGCGCTGTGGCTCTGAGCGTCATGCTGGGGTAATCAGTCAGATCAGCCTCATGCACCACCACGTAGGCGTCGCTGGCAGGCGAGACAGTGATGGGAGTCTGCGCGGTCGCCACCCCACTCAGCGGCAGATCGCGATAGTGCTGCTCATCAGCCGACCACGTCTTTCCCGCCGGAATCGACCAACTCCGCGCCACCGGATCAAGCACGAACTCCGTCTGCTCCGCCGTCACGGCGTACGACGTAAGCCCCGCCTGCTCGGGAAAGTGGTACCGAAACCCGACCCCGTCGTCGAACACCCGGAACACCAGGTCGAGCTTGAACCCCGTCCCGGCCTGCACCGAGTGCACGGTCAACTCACTCGCGTGGTTCCTGACGCTGCTCGCCGTCCCCCACACGGGCTTCCACGTCTCATCGATGGATCGCCGCTCGACGGACTCGATCGACATCCCCTGCGTGAGACTCGGCCGCCCAGCAAGATCAACCCCGAGGCCCGACGTACCGACCAGCACCCGGCCGCGACTGTTCACGCTGTAACTCAGCCGCCCGTTGACAGTCTCGACCGCAACCTTGAGCTCCCTATCCGGAGACTCGACAACCTGAGCGCTGTCGCTGACGTCAGCTCGAGCAGGCGCCGCAACCACCGCCCCGAAGAAGAGCATGACGGCCAGAAATCCTGCCGCCCCCGTGCGCTTTCTGCCAGAACGGTTCATGCGTGCCTCTCTCCGCCGACGCCTCGGGAGGCAGCCTAATTCGTCCCCTGCCAGCCGTGGACTCGAGCTGTTCCGGCGGAGAGCATGAGTCCAGGAGAAGTCACGGGGACCGAGACTGACACCAGGGGGTCCGATGACATCGGCAGACAAGGTTTTCGAGTTGGTCGACGACCAGCGGGCGGACGAGTTCGCCGCGCTCTTCGCCGACGGGGGCCGGTTCGTGTTCGGCAACAACGAGGCGCTGGCCGGTCGGGAGGCGATCGCCGCTGGCAACCGGGCCTTCTTCGCGATGATCCAGAGCCTCAGTCACGAAATCGTGAACGCATGGGTCAACGGCAGCACCACGGTCGCCGAGACGACGGTCACCTATACGCGCCTGGACGGGCGCACCGTGACAGTGCCGGCCGTATCGATCTGGGAGGTCGATGAGGCCGGCCTGATCACCAGCTACCGAATCTTCGTGGACCTAGCGCCGCTCTTCGCTCCCTGACGCCGGATCCACCGTTTGGTTCTCGTTGGTCAGCGTTCGACGGAGACTGCGGCGAATCTCGCTTGGGCGCGGCCGGCGGTGGTCTGCAGGCCGACGTAGCTGGTGGACGGGATCAGGGTCGGGTCGTTGGTGGACAGGACCAGTTGGTCGTTGTCGTAGAGGTCGAGGCGTGAACCGGTCAGTTTGAAGGCGAGGCGGTGGGCCTGGCCGACGGCGATGTCGGTGGCCGCTCCGGTGCCGGCGAGCTTGGTGTTGACGCCGTTGTCCATCACGCCGATCGCGTACTTCTGGTTCCAGGACGCAATGCCGGCGTAGTAATAGCTGTCGCGGTCTGTGTAGCGGGCGAGCAGGACGTTGTCTCGTTCACCGACGGCCTGGCTGAGTGGGGTGACGGTCGCAGCCAGGGTGTAGTCGCGCGCGTCGATGCGGACATTGCCCTGCAGCGTCTGGGGGCGATCGGCGGGGGCATTGCCCAGGGAGACGGCCTGCCGATCGCGGACGGTGAAGGAGGCTCCGGTCGGTACCTGCCAGGCTTGGTTCATGCACCACTTGGCAGGGTCGATCGTCTGCAGGTTGTCGTTCCAGATCGCCAGGTTGATGGTCTCGTTCCAGCCCGGCCGGTTGTTCTTCACGTTGTAGTACATGTACTTGCGGCCCTGGTGCTCGACGACGAACTGCCGGTAGATCATGCCGTCCTCCGGCCCGTCGACGACTCCTAGGTCGAGCTCCATCGACGAGCGGTTGAGCTGCCAGGTCAGGCCGTCCGGCGAGGTCAGGCGGCCGCCACGGGACGGATAGTCGGCCTGCCAGCCGACGATGCGCGTCTCATAGGTCCCGTCAGGCAGCTTGCGCACGTTGGGTCCGCCGATGCCGAGTGAGGCCCAGCCGCCGTCCTGCATCGGCCGGATCAGCGGGTTGGCGGGGTGCTTGGTCCACGGCCCGGCCGGGTTGGTGGCTGTCGCGTAGCAGACGTACTCCGGTTCGCCGCCGGCCGAGGCGATCATCCCGGCGGTGTACCACATCTTCCACAGGCGGGCGCCGGCGTCGTACAGGAGTGAGGAGTTGTAGATCCACCTGTCCTCCCACGGCAGCGTCGAGGTCAGGACGACGCCGCCCTTGGTCCACGGGCCACCAGGGTTCGTGGCGGACGCGTAGTGGATCGCCCCGTTGCCGTCGGCCGCGACACCGAAGTACGTCATGTGCCAGCGGCCGCCCTGGTAGACCACGCTCGGCTGGTTGAGCGCGTTGCTCTCGGTGGGCAGCGTCGGGCGGAGTACGGGCTCGGTCTGCTTGGTCCACTGGCGTCCGTCCTGGCTGGTCGCGTAGCCGACACCGTGCAGCGAGCCGTACCAGAGCTTGAAGAGCGGACCGCCGCCGCTGCCGTACACCAGGCACGGATCCTGCAGCAGCGAGCTCTCCCAGGGCAGGTCCTGGCGCATCACCACGCCTTGGCGTTCCCAGCCCGGTACTGCGCCGAAGTCGTCGCGAAACATCAGAGCCCTCCTCGAAGCAGTGCTGGCAACGGCAGGCTGCTGTACTCCGGTCGCCACCACAGCGCCGGTCACCAGGCCCGCACTGCCACCGATGAACGTGCGTCGGTTCACCCCACTGGTCATTGCTGTCTCCTCACGTCGATGAAAGCTCCGTCTGCCTGCAATGAGTCCGCGGCGGCGATCACCACGGCGAGGTCCTCCAGACCCTCCTCGCCGATCACGAGTGGATCGCGCGACTCCTGGATCGCCGCCGCCCAGTCGTTCACGATCGAGGCGTGGCTGTCGTAGTAGTTCTCGTTGCCGAGCCGCTCGGTGCGATCCGGCGTCCAGAGCGCGTAACCGCCCTGGTGCTGTTCGTAGTCCACGACGACGTCGAGTCGCCCGGCGTCGCCGTACAGGGTTGCCTCTGACTGGTCCCAGGTGCCGGGGCTCTGCCAGGTGAGCAGGGATTGCGCGACGATCCCGCTGTCGAGCCGAAGGGTCAGCGACAGCGTTTCGTGCGAGCCGACGGCTGACACCGCGGAGACCGATCCGGCGAGCTGCCGGATCAGGCTGACCTGGTGAGTGCCTTGGTCGAGCAGGATGCCGCCCGCCGGTCCGGTGCCTTCTCGCCAGTCACGCCGCCAGACTCCGTCCAGTTGGTACGCCCTGGTGGAGCGCACCGCGAGCGTCCGGCCGATCACACCGTCGGCCAGCAACGCCCGAGCCTGTTGAACCGCCTGCAGATGCGGGTAGTTCTCAGCAACAGCCAGTACGACGCCCGCCGACCGCGCCGCGTCGACGATCCGGCGTGCATCGTCGAGCGTGGTGGCGATCGGCTTCTCCACCAGCACGTGTTTGCCATGCTCGATCGCCGTCAGCGCGACCTGCGCATGCAGGTGATGCGGCACCCGGACGTCGACCGCGTCCACCTCGTCCAGCGCGTCCTTCAACTCACCAAACGCGCGAGCACCGCTGTACTTCGCTACTGCCTCCGCCCGCTTCTGATCGGGGTCGACCACCGCGACCAGCTCGACTGCGGCGCCGGGATAGGTGTCACGGGCAACAATCTCGCCGATGGCGCCGGCCCCCGCCAGCGCCACTCTGACCGCACTCATCTTTGCTTCCTCTCCGTCGTTCGGGCGCGCAGCCGATCGGTGACGATCGCGATCGCCAGCACCGCGCCGAGCACGATCTGCTGGTAGTAAGGGGAGACGTGCAGGATCACCAGTCCGCTGTTGATGCAGACCAGGAGGATCGCGCCGAATGCGACCCCGAGCACCCGGCCGATCCCGCCGGTGAGGCTGATCCCACCGATCACCGCAGCGGCGATCGCGTTCAGCTCCCAGCCGGTGCCGATACTCGGCTGACCGACGCCGAGCCGCCCAGCGACCAGTACGCCGACCGCCGCGGCGCAGGAGCTGCTGACGACGTACGTCAGGATGATGCGTCTGTTGGTGCGGATGCCGGCCAGTCGAGCTGCCTCGGCGTTGCTGCCGACGGCGTACACCTGGCGTCCTTGGTAGGTGCGTTCCAGGAACAGCCAGGCGATCAGGCAAGCACCCGCGAAGATCAGTGTCGGCAGCGGCACACCAGCGATGCGGAGCTGGGCGAGGTCGGTGAACGCAGTACCGACGCCATCGATCGGGAATCCTTCGGTGATCGCCAGCGCGGCGCCGCGGGCCATCACCAAGGTGACCAGCGTCGTCACGAACGGCGGTACGCCGATGGCGGTCACCGCGAAGCCGTGCACCAGACCGATCGTTGCTCCGGTCAACAGAGCCGCGGCGATCGCGATCGCGCCGGGGAGTCCTGCGTGGACGTTGAGCCAGGCCGACCAGACGGCGGAGAAGGCGACCACCGAGCCGACGGACAGATCGATCCCGCCGGTCAGCATGACGAAACTGACGCCCAAGGCAAGCAATCCGTACTGCGCGAGGTCGACGCCCATCGTCTGCAGGTTGGCGCCGCTCGCGAAGTTGCCGCTGGCCGTCGAGAAGACCGCGAACAGCACGACGACCGCGACGACCACGCCCACCTCCTGTCCACGCAGGAAGCGATTCACAGCTGTGGTTGCGGTCATCGCGCGTCTCCTGGGGATTGGTTGGCCGCGGTCATCAACGCGTGCTTGCTGTACTCCGCGCGCTCCACCGTCGTGACCAGCTGCCCGCGTGCCAGTACTGCGATCCGGTGCGTGAGCTGCATCAACTCCTCGAGCTCCGACGACGCGACCACGACTGCCGCGCCCTGCGCCGCCGCCTGCTCGATCAGCCGGTAGATCTCTGCCTTCGCCCCGACGTCGACACCGCGGGTTGGTTCGTCCAGCAGCAACAACTTCGGCTTGGTGGCAAACCAGCGGGCGAAGATCGCGCGCTGCTGGTTGCCGCCGGACAACTGGTCGACGGGCTGATCCAGCGACGAGCACCGGACTCGTACCGACCGGCGAAGCTCATCGGTGAACCGGCGTTCCGCCCGCGGCGACAACCCGACCCGGTACTTCGCGAGCGCCGGCAGGGCCGCGAGTGAGATGTTCCAGCGAACCGATGCGCTGGGCAACAAGGACTGGCGCTTGCGATCCTCGGGAATCAGCCCGACCCCGGCCGCGACCGCGTCGGCGGGGTGCTGTGGCGCATAGCTGGAACCGTCCAGCCGCATCGAGCCGCTGGTCGCCGGGATCGACCCCATCAAGGTGTGGATGAGCCGGCTCCGACCGGAGCCCATCAGCCCGGCTACTCCGAGGATCTCGCCTCGTCGCGCAGTCAGGTCGATCGGGCCGAGGCCGGGTGCGGTCAGGCCGGCTACTTCGAGCATCGGGGAAGGTCGTTCGGCCAGGCTCGGCAGCTCGCCCACCAGATCCATCAGCTCGATGCCGACCATCGCCCGCACAATCGCGTCCTGGCTGGCTTCCTGCGGCGCGAGATCCGCCACCACCGAACCGTTGCGCAGGACAACAACCCGATCGGCCACCTGCTGAACCTCGTCAAGTCGATGCCCGATGAAAACAACAACCTTGCCCTGCGCAGCCAACTCGCGGGCCAGGTCGAGCACCCGCTGCGACTCCACCGACCCGAGCGCGGAGGTCGGCTCGTCCAGCACCAGGACGGAAGGCTCGCGTCCCAGCGCCTTCGCGATCTCGACCAGTTGCTGCTGCGCGACCGACAGCGTCGACAGCCGACGACGTACCGGCACCGCCAGCTCGAGGCGCTCCAGAAGCGCGGTCGCGGCCCGCTCGGTCTCACGCCGGTCGTAGATCACCCGGCGACTGCCCGATCGCCTGTTCAGCATGAGGTTTTCGGCAGCCGACAGTTGACCGACAAGCGGGAACTCTTGGGAGACCGTGGCGACACCCAGTTGCTGCGCATGGGCCGGATCGCCGGGGGAGAGCTCGGTGCCGTTGATACGCACGAGGCCAGTGGTCGGCGCGGTCATCCCGGTGATGATCCTGACCAGCGTCGACTTGCCGGCGCCGTTCTCCCCGACCAGCGCGACCACCTCGCCGGCACGCAGTACGAGTTCGTCGACGTTGAGGACCTCGGTCTGCCCGTAGGTCTTCCGTACCCCGGTGACGTGGACCGTGGCGGTCACTTGTTGCTCACGCCAAGCTTCTGCAGGTTCTCGAGGTACGGATCGAGGTTGGACTTCGTCACCAGGCCGATGCCCGAGCTGAGGGTGGAGGCGCCGTCCTGCTCGGTCACGAACGGCTTGAGCAGTTGCTCGGTCGCCTCCTGGCCGAGCACCTTCAGGGCGGTGGTCAGATAGACGCCCATGTAGCCCTGCTGGTACGGGCGTTGCAGGATCATCGCCTGGATCACGCCGTCGCGAACGAACTCGACGGTCTTAGGTTCGGCGTCATCGGCGACCACGACGACCGAGCCCGATTTTCCCGCGGCCTTGATCGCCTGGCCCGCCGCGGGACCGTCGTACGACCAGACGGTGTAGATGCCGGAGAGTCCGGGGTTGGCCTGCAGCGCGGTCTGAGCGTTGGACAAGGCCTTCGCCGGATCCGCGTCGTCGTTGAGGGTGTCGACGATCTTGATGTCGGTGCCTTCCAGCGCCTTCTTGAAACCGGCAACCCGCTGGACGGCGTTGGACGCGGTCAGCGAGCCGGTCAGGATCGCGACCTCGCCCTTGCCGCCGAGCAGCTTCTTCATCGCCTCACCGGCTTGCCGTCCGGCCTCGGTGTTCGGCGTACCGAGGTAGACGACGGGGGAGCTGGTCCCGGACAGCGCCGAGTCGATCGCGACCACCCCGATACCGGCCTTGAGTGCCGCGTTGACCGGGCCCTTGACGGCCGACGGATCGACCGCGGACAAGGTGTAGCCGTCGATCTTGTCCGACCGCAGGGTGTCGAGAATCGACAGTTGCTGGTTCAGGTCACCGCCGGCCGGCGCCTGGAAGGTTGCCTTGACACCGAGCTTGGCGGCGGCCGCCTCCATCCCCTTCTGGCCTTCGGTCCAGAACGCCGACGGGTTGTTGATCACCATCGCTACCCGGACCTTGCTGACGTCCTTGCCCTGCAGGGCGGCGGTGATCTCGTCCTCGACCTGTTTGAGCTGGGCGTCGTTGAAGTCGATCGATCCCGGCAGCTCGGCCACGGTCCGGGTCGCCGCCGGCGCACCCTCGCCGGCCTTGCTGCAGCCCGACAGCAGCAGTGCGGTGCTGACCAGCAGCACGGCACCCGTTTTCACCACGGCGATCCTCGGCATGTCGGTGCTCCTCAATCGATGGAAATCCTCACGCCGGATGTATAGTCTGTTTAATCATACTTTTACAAGAGCTCGTGCCGAGGAGCCCGAATGACACCTCCCGCTGACCCCGGGCCGCGATCACGCGGCCTGCACGGCCGCATCGTGGACGCGATCGGGCAACGGATCGCCCACGGCGACCTGCCGGTCGGTGGTGTCGTTTCGCCTGAGCAGGTGGAGGCGGAGTACCAGGTTTCCCGCTCTGTCGTGCGGGAGGCGCTGCGCACTCTCGAGGTGCTGGGCATGGTCCGGCCGCGGCACAAGGTCGGTACGACGATCCAGCCGCAGGCGTCCTGGGCGCTGCTCGATCCGCAGGTGATCGGCTGGCGCGCCGACGGTCCGGACGGCGATCGGCAACTGTCCGAGCTGCTGGCTTTGCGGGAGGCGGTCGAGCCGGTCGCCGCGAGCATGGCCGCGCGGGAGGCTGCCGATGGGCTGGCCGGCTCGCTGGACCAGCAACTGCAGCAGATGCGCGAGGCGTACGACGTACGGAATCGGGCGGCTTTCGTGATCGCCGACACGAGCTTCCATCGCACGATGCTGGAGGGGTCGGCGAACGCAGTACTGAGCCAGTTGGTGCAGACCCTGCTCGCGACTCTGCATGCGCGGTACTCCGATCGGCATCAGCTCTTCACCACCGACACACCCGCTTCGCTGCAACGGCATGAGCGGGTGGTCGAGGCGATCGCGGCGCGGGATCCGAAGGCCGCCGAGTCCGCCGCGACCGCGTTGGTGAAGGCGTCGCGGGTCGAGGTTCTCGGACCGGACGCGGCGCACTGATGTTCAGCCTGGCGGGCCGGCTGGCCGTCGTGACCGGCTCCTCGCGCGGCATCGGCTTCGGGATCGCGCGCGGCTACTTGGCCGCTGGGGCACGCGTCGTCCTGAACGGGCTCGACCCTGATCGCGTCGAGGCTGCCGCTTCGAAGCTGCGTACCGAGTTGGACCTCTCCGCCGATGCTCTGTTCGTGGCCGCCTTCGATGTCGTCGACGAGGTGGCGGTCGAGCGAGCAGCCGACGAGATTGTCGCCGCGCATGGTTGCCCCGACATCCTGGTGAACAACGCGGGTATTCAGCTCCGGGGTGCGCTGACGGAGCTGCCCACCGAGGACTGGCGCCGGGTCATCGACGTCAACCTGACCAGCGCTTTCGTGGTCGGCCGAACCTTCGCCCGCCCCATGCTGGAACGCGGCAGCGGCAAGATCGTCAACATCTGCTCGGTGCAGAACGCATTGGTGCGCCCGTCCACAGCGCCGTACGCCGCCGCCAAGAACGGCCTGGGCGGCCTGACGCAAAGCATGTGCGCCGAGTGGGCGCCGTACGGGTTGCAGATCAACGGCCTCGCCCCCGGCTACCTCGACACCGACCTCAATGCCTCGTTGGTCGCCGACCCGGAGTTCAGCAGCTGGATCACGCAGCGCACGCCCGCCCGGCGCTGGGGCCAGGTCGACGACATCGTGGGTCCGGCGATCTGGCTCGCCTCGTCAGCGTCGGACTTCGTCAACGGCCAGATCATCTACGTCGACGGCGGCCTGACGGCGGTGATCTGAGTGGACGCGTTGGTCGTCTCGGGCCCTGGCGTGCTGACCATCTCGCAACGGCCTTTGGCTGAGCCGTCGCCGGATCAAGCGGTCGTGCGAGTGCTCTTCGGCGGAATCTGCGGCTCCGACCTCCACTACTGGCGCTCAGGCCGAGTCGGTGAATCAGTACTACTGCGGCCGATGGTGCTAGGCCACGAGGTGGTCGGCGTCGTGGAACGGCCCGCCGCTGACGGATCAGGTCCTGCGGTCGGCACCCGCGTGGCGGTGCACCCCGCCCAGATCTGCGGCGCTTGTGTTTTTTGCGCGCGCGGCGACCAACAACTGTGCGAGAACCTCCGCTACTTAGGCAGCGCAGCCCGCGACCCCCACACCGACGGCGGCTTCTCCGAGCACCTCGTCATCCCGGCGCATCGACTGGTCCCCGTGCCGGACGGCCTGGATCTCCAGGTCGCTGCGTTGGCGGAACCGGCATCCGTAGTACTGCACGGCCTGCGCCGCCTGGAACACCTCGGCCACTCCGTCGAAGGCCGCGACGTCCTGATCACCGGCGCCGGCCCCATCGGCCTACTCGCCGTCGCCCTGGCTCACGCCGGCAACGCCCGCACCATCACAGCCACCGACCTGCACGACAACCCGCTGAAGCTCGCCCTCCAGATCGGCGCAACGCACACAGCCCAAGCCAACGAACCCCTCCCACCCGCCGACCTGGTAATCGAGTCCTCCGGCTCCCCAGCCGCCGTAGCACTAGCCCTCCGAGCCCTCCGCCCCGGCGGCGCCATGGTCAACGTCGGCCACCTCCCCGCCGACGGCGTCCTGGCCCCACTGCACCTAGCGGTCACCAGAGAACTCACCATCGCCGGCTCCAGCCGCTTCTACTCCGAACTCCCAGATGCCTTGGCGATCATCGCCGCGCACCCCCACCTCTTCGCGCCCATCATCAGCGCCACCTACCCACTCGCCTCCGCCGAAGCCGCCTTCGCGGAGGCCGCCGACCCTTCCCGCTCCAGCAAGGTCCTGCTCACTTTCGCGGACTGACCGCGGCGGACTTCGCACGATGTTGCTCCGCTTCATGGAATCAGGCTGGATCATTTGATGGATTTGGATGGTTCGGCTGCTGAGACTGGCTCCACCTCGACGAGACGGAGCACGCAATGCGCAAGCTGATCGCGGCGATGAAGATGTCGCTCGACGCGAAGATCGAAGGTCCCGACGGGACGGCGGACTGGGCGGAGTCGTGGTCGGAGGACTTCGGGCTGACGGCGCAGGTCGATGCCTGCCTGCTGGGCGGCGGGATGTACCCCGGCTACGAGGGTTACTGGACGTCGGTGCAGACGAAGCCGCAGACGCCGGCGTGGATCACCGGCGAGCCGCCGACGGCAGCCGAGCTGGAATGGGCCGACTTCGTCAAGGAGACCCCGCACTACGTGTTGTCGACCACGCTGGAGACGGCGAACTGGCCCAACGTGACCTTCCTTCGGTCAGTAGCTGAGGTGGCCGAGCTCAAGGCCGAGGAGGGTGGAGACATCTACCTGGTCGGCGGCGCGCGGATCACTGCCAGTCTGATCGAGGCCGGGCTGGTCGACGAGCTGCGGCTCATCACCTATCCGTTGATCGCGGGCGCGGACAGCAAGGCGTTGTTCCCGACGGCACCGCGTCGCAAGGCCGAGCTGACCGAAGTACGCCAGCTCGAGGGCGGCAAGATCGCCTCGACCTATGTTTTCGGCGGTGACGCCGAGACTCCCCATGAGCTGGTTCTGACCAACGTCTACTCGGTGGTGCCGGAGGCCGTGTGGGCGGCCTGGACCGATCCGGACCAGTTCGCCCAGTGGTGGGTCGGGAGCGGTTTCACCACCAGCGGAGTGGTGATGGAGTTGCGGCCCGGCGGACGCTTCGCAGCCCGGCAAACCTCCGACGACGGCTCGATCGACCTGCCGTTCAACGGTTTCGTCCGAGCGGCGGTGCCCGGCGAGCGGCTGGTCTTCACGCTGAGCGAGAACGACAGCCCCGACCAGCCCGCCCGAACCGAGCTGACCGTGAACCTTCGGGCGGTCGACGGTGGCACCGAGCAGGAGTTCCACCAGACCGGCGTGGTCACCGACGAGCACTTCGAAGCGCTGAAGGCCGGCACCATCACCTTCTTCGATCAGCTCGGCGAGCACCTCGCGTCCCGCCGTCCTAGCTGAGCAGCGACAACGTCTCCTCGGCGGCAGCGGCGATGAGCGCATCGTGTCGTTCGGCGTTCTTGACGCCTTTGGTGGAGAGGACAGCGAGTACGACGGGCGCCCGGTTGGGTGGCCACAGGATGGCGATGTCGTTGCGGCCGCCGTAGCCCGCAGTACCGGTCTTGTCGCCGACCTTCCAGTCCTTTGGCGCGCCGGCGCGGATCGTGGTGTCGCCGGTGGTGTTGTTCTGCAGCCAGCCGACCAGGAGAGCGCGTTTGGCCGGCGGGAGGGCGTTGCCCAGGGTGAGTTTCTGAAGGGTGGTCGCGATGGCCTTAGGTGTGGTGGTGTCGCGTGGGTCGCCGGGTACGCCATCGCTCAGGGACGGCTCGTTGCGGTCGGAGCGCATGACGGTGTCGCCGAGCTTCCGCAGCCCGGCCTGGAAGCCTGCGGGGCCGCCGAGCTCGGTGAGCATCAGATTGGCCGCGGCGTTGTCGCTGTAGCGGATCGAGGCGTCACAGAGCTGCTGCAAGGTCATCCCGGTCTTGACGTGCTTGCGAGTGATCGGCGAGTTGTCGAGCAGGTCGGACTCGGAGTACTGGATCAGCTTGTTCATGTCATTGCCCTGAGCAAGCAATACGCCGGCGGCGAGCGCCTTGAAGGTCGAGGCGTAGGCGAAGCGCTCGTCGGCGCGATAGGCGATGGTGCGCTGGGAACCGGTGTCCAGCGCGAAGACTCCGAGCCGTGCGGAGTACTGCTTCTCCAGCTTGCGGAACGGCGCTGTTGCTGGGGTTGGCGACGGCGTCGGTGCCGGACTGCTCGTGCTCGGCTGTGTCGGTGGCGGTGTTGCGGGGGCGACGGCCTCCGGTCCGGAGGAGCACCCGGCGGACACCATCACGACGGCGGCGAAAGTACTGAGAAGAAGTCGTCGCATGGCATCGACACTGTATCGGGTCGGCGATCACGGACCCGATCCGCGCGAAGGGGATGCGCTGTTCTGGGGTTCGGAAATGACCTTCCGCGAGGGGAGAATCGATCCATGATTCTGGTGACCGGGGCGACCGGACAAGCTGGTGGTGCAGTGGTCCGCGGTCTGCTGGATCGAGGGCACGCAGTACGGGCGGTGGCCTCGGCGCGGAGTGCCGCAGCTGTGGATCCACGGGCCGAGGTGGCCGTCGTGGACCTCAACGATGCCGGCAGTTTCCGTACGGCGCTCGACGGGGTCGACGCGGCGTTCGTCCACAGCGGCTATCCGGGCATCGACGAGTCCATGGCGGAACTGCGGGTTCGAGGCGTCCAGCGAGTAGTACTGCTGTCGTCGTCAGCCGCGCCGTCCGGAGACCTCACCAATGCGGTCGGCGCCTATCACATCCGCTCCGAGCAGGCTCTTCGCGACAACGGACCGGAGTGGACGTTCCTGCGCCCGTACAGCCTGATGAGCAACACTTTGCGCTGGCTCGACCAGTTACGCGCCGGGGACACCGTGCGGCTCCCGTTCCCCGACGTCGCAGTGGCCACGCTGCACCCCGACGACCTGGCGGCTGTCGCCGCCGTGTGCCTGACCGAGAGCGGGCATGCGCATCAGGCGTACGCCGTATCCGGGCCGGTGGCGCTGCGACCAGAGGAGCAGGTGGCGATCGTCGCTGCGGCGATCGGCCGTCCACTGCGTTTCGAAGGCATCCCCAACGACCGGGTGCGCGAGGAGCTCGCGGAGTCAACGCCGCCGGCGTACGTCGACGCTTTCTACCGCTTGTTCGTCGAGGGCGAGGCAGACGAGACGACGATCGTCCCAACGGTGCAAGACCTCACCGGTCAAGCTCCCCGCACCCTCCACGACTGGGCTTCGGCGCATGCGAAAGACCTAATTGATCAATAGAGGCAGGGCCTCCGCGAAGGCGGCCGGGTCCTCCTGCGGGAGCAGGTGCTCCGCTGGGATCACCGAACACGGCGGCGATGACATCCTTGGATCCCCAGGCGGCACGTGCTGGCAGGTCTGCCAGCACGCATCGAAGGACGGCAGCACATTCGGGCCTCGCAGATCGCGGCGTGGTCCGATGATCAGGGGAGGTCGACGGTAGTACCGGTCAATCGCTGCCGGATCTGCCGGGCGACAGCGAGCAGGATCGCATCCTCGTCCTGGGCTGTGCGCGTCACGATCGACACCACGCGCGTCGGCGGGTCTTCGAGCGAGACGGCGATGACTCCCTCCGGCAGCGCGGGGCGGCCGAGTCTGGGAGCGAGCGCCAGCCCGAGTCCCGCCCGGACGAACTCGATGTGCAGCGCCAGATCGCTCAGCTCCGCGGCCACCCGTGGCGGCTTGCCGGCATCGGCGAGCAGATGGCCCAGCGTTCCGCCCGGAGCGGACACCCAAGGTCGCTCGACCAGAATCTCTGGAGGGGTCGAGGCGGTGATGCCAGTGTCCTCGCGGAGGCAGATGATGTCAGCCGGGTCGTCCAGCAGCCGTCTGCTGGTGAGCTTCGGGTGGGGTGGGCGTGGTTGACCGCGCCAGTGCGGGACCAGGGCGAGGTCGATCCGGCCACTGGCCAAAGCCGCTTCGGACTTGTCCGCCTCCAGCTCCACGATGTTGATCGACAGTCCTGGGTGCTGGTCGCGTAGCTCGGCAACAGCGGTGAGCAAGCCGCCGCGGATCGCGGAGGTGAACGCCGCGACCCGGACTCGCCCGGTCAGGCGCGTCGACGGCGTGGACATCTGCCGGGTCACCTGGTCGAACTGGTCGAGTAGCGGACTCACCTGCGCGAGCAACTCATGCGCGGCAGGCGTGAGGGCCACCCGGCGGCCGGTCCTGATCGTCATCGGCGTCCCGAGGGTCCGGCCGAGACGCTGCAGCTGCTGACTCACCGCCGACGGGCTCAGCGACAACTCCAGCGCAGCCTCGGTAACCGTGCCGAACTCGTTCACCGCCGCCAGGACACGGAAGGGGAAGAGATCATCAATGTTGCCGTGCTTCATGGAATGAGACTAGATCATTAAATGGAACTACATCGCCGGTGCGCCGAGACTGGATCCACCATGAACAGATGTCGCTGGGAACTCCCGAAAAGAGTCATCGTGACCTCATTGACCGTCGCGCTGCTGACTGTTGCCGGCTGCACCGCGGCACCAGATCCGCCGATCTCCTCGGGACCGACGCCGACGCCGAGTAGGAGGAGCATGCCCACGCTGACTCCCACGCAGTCATCGCCTTCGTCAACCGCGCCGTTCCGCCAGCTCGAAGGCCGGTACGGCGCGCGGCTCGGGGTGTTCGCGCTGGATACCGGTTCCCAGCGAACGGTCGCTCACCGCGCCGACGAGCGTTTCGCCTACGCCTCGACCTTCAAGGCACTCGCCGCCGGACTATTGCTTGCGCAAGGCAATCAACTGGGCAAGGTCATCACCTACTCACGGTCCGATCTCCTGGACAACTCACCTATCACCCGCCAGCACCTCAGCACCGGGATGACGCTGCAGGACCTCTGTGCCGCAGCAGTCCGCTACAGCGACAACACCGCAGCCAATCTGATGCTGACAGAGCTCGGCGGCCCGGCCGGCTTCCAGGCCGGTCTGCGGAAACTCGGGGACACCGTCACCCGCTCCGACCGCAACGAACCATCCCTGAGCGACGGCGTTCCCGGCGATCCACGCGACACCACAACCCCCGCGGCCATCGCGACCACACTCCAGAAACTGACCCTCGGCACCAGCCTCGCGCCCCCACAACGCGCACTCCTGGTTGGCTGGCTACAGACGAACACCACCGGCGACACAGTGATCCGCGCCGGCGTACCGAAAGGCTGGACGGTCGGCGACAAGACCGGTACTGCGGGCTACGGCGGACGCAACGACATCGCGATCCTCTGGCCGCCCGGCCGTGCCCCGATCGTCCTGGCCATCCTCTCCACCAAAGGCGTCAAGAACGCACCACGACACGACGCGCTGATCGCGGCAGCAACCCGAGAGGCTTTGTCGCTCCTCGACCAGCCCCGCTGAACTACTCGTTGCCATATGCAACCGCTTGGGCCAGTTGTTCGCCTCCTTCTGGTCTAGTTTCGATGAGGAGTGATCGTTGCCAGAACTACCCTTCTTGATAGAAATCGTCCTGGGATTCGCCGTGATCGGCGGACTGCTTGCCGCCGTCGCCTGGATCCGCGGGCGTGTCGCGGACCGCAGGCAGCGCAGTGACGAGCTGGCCACCATTCGCGACCTGGCAAACGAGGACATCACGCAGTACGGCGAAGAACTGTCCCTGTTGGGCCGCGAACTCGACGGCGCACAACTGGACGACGCCACACGGATCGCCTATCAACGCGCCCTGGAGGCCTATGAGTACTCCCAAGCCGTGGTGGCCGGCCTCCAGGAGGCCGCCGAAGTCACCCGCATCTCGGACACCTTGGCCACCGGCAGATACTCCCTGGCCTGCCTCCGCGCCCAAGCGACCGGCCGACCACTCCCGGAACTGAGACCACCCTGCTTCTTCAACCCACACCACGGACCGTCCATCAAGGACGTCATCTGGAACCAGCCCTTCCGCGGCACCCGCAAGATCCCTGCCTGCGCCCAGGACATCGCACGCCTCACAAACGGCGAAGAGCCCAACCTCCGCATCGTCGTGATCGACGGCCGCCGCCAGGCCTACTGGGACGCCGGCCGGGTCGCCCTCCCGTACGCCCGCGGCTATTTCCCTGGTGCCCACACCTCCGACACTTTACGCAAAGGCGCCTTGAGCACCCAGTACAGGCAGATCAATTCCATCGGCCTTTGAGAACGGTGTAGTTCCAGATCGGTTCGTGGTCCCAGATCGCCTGGTGGAGATCCTGCCCGGTGGTACGCCGTTCCATCGGCTGAACTGGCCACAGATCGGCGCCCCGCTCGGGGCTCAGCACCTGTTCCGGCTAACCGTGTTAACCCGGGAGTCGGCCGAGGAAAGGCTCAAAGGATGAGTAAAAGATGAGCTGCAGCCCTCGGGAGCATGTCCCGATGGGCATATGCCAATTTCACAGGGCCGACGAGGGGACTCGAACCCCTAACCACCGCTTTGCCCGCCAGACATCTCAACACTTGTCGATGCTGTTCGAACATGCTCGTGACCTGCGAGAATATCGTGTCGAGGTAGTCATCAGTGCCAGTCGACGTGCAGTATTTGCCATCCAATGCGGTCAGTTAAACGGCCAGTAGACGCGATGCGATTGGACGATGCGACGCGTGGAGTGGTCTGGAAGCCTGAGGCCTATGACGTCTGTTCTTGCGAACGTAGCACCGCTCTCTGGTCGTGCCTGCTGACATGGCGATCGCCATCGCACTCCAGGATCCGAGGAGCCCGATCAGTCGGTTCTTTGAAGAGCACCTGCCGCACCACGAGCCGTTCACCCGGTCGTGGGCGAAAACTCTACAAGGTGGTGTGCACGGGAATCCCATGCTGGCAGTGCGAGCGCACACTCTCATCGGTGATGCGATCGAGATCCGCATTGGGCTTGATCTCGCCCGCACGATGCCGTACGCCGCCCTGGCGGCAATTGTCTCTCTAACTGCGGGGACAGACGCGATTAGATCGCTTGGCTACGAGCCGTCAGGCGAAGATGATTCGGACCTGTCAATGTGGCGAAAGGTCCCCTCGCATGAGGATCCTGACGACGTGAGTGATGGCGACCAGCAAGTAGCGGCCGCACGTCTCTGCTGGCAGCTAGCTTGCCTGGAGTCCATTGCCTACCCGCTCTCGAAGACCGAACTCACCAGGCCAGAAGACCTGCGCGCGTACTGGACATATCAGCGACCTGAACCGTTCAGCGAGGCGATCGAGGTGCTTCTCGAGTTCTGACGACAGTACCGCAGGTCGGCACGGCCCATCCTGTCCGACCTGGGCGGACTGTCGTCGTTAAGCCGCCCTCCGCTGATCGCTTCGGTGAGGTGATCTGCTCCTTGGTCACACGTTGATCGAGGTGAAATCCGAACAGCGCCCTCAAGATTCCTTGCCTCGAACGCTCCGCCAGGTCCTCGCCTATGCGCTTGCAGAGGCCGGCGATGAGCTGTCGATCGAGAGTATCGGGGTGTACCACGCATATGAAGGATGTGTCGTACAGCAGCCCGCTGCCGCGAGTGCTCCAAAGCCTCTCCGCCACTGGTCACGCTTCCTTGGCCGAGCTCCGAGCGCGGTTCGCAGACGCGATCGAAAGCGAACGTCAATCGATCCACGAGCGCAGGGAGCGCTAGCCATTGACGGCAGACTCTTCAGGGGAGAGCCTGCCACGCATGAGTACTTGGGACGACTTCGACATTGAGGCAAGGGTCATTGAGGCGCTGGAGACAGTCCCGGTCGTGAATGAGTTGGGCCATCACTACGGCATGGCATGGGTCACGACATATCAGCTGGCTATCAAGGTTGACGAGCTGAATCCAGGGCTAGTGACTAGCCTGACTCTGACTGTTGGCGGGGTCGGCACCGGCAAGCAAGTAAGCCTCGCGCAGTACCTTGCCAAGCAACTGTCCGAGAAGATCAAGCGTTCTGAAGGCGGCTATCCGGTCGAAGGTGCCTTCCTGTCCGGCGTTGCGCTCAGTCACCTTCAGTTCAAGACACCTGACGGGGAGCCAGTGACCAGCAGCGTAACGGGCACCGGCTACGACCTCTCATTGTTTCGCATGCGCGCGGCGAGCGCCTGAAACGCATCTCCTTGTTGCCCAGGTCACCACCATGGATTCGGCGTCAAGCTTGGTTGTCGAGGTGGGCATGTCGAATCAGTCTGAGTCAATATGTTCACACGTCGAGGGAGGATGCGCTTCGTGGAAACGTTCAAGCGAACCCCGCTGCAGGTGTTCAATCTTCCGCAGCATTTTGTGATCCCGCTCTTCCAGCGTCCGTACGTTTGGAGAGAGGATGAGCAATGGGAGCCGCTATGGATGGATATCCGCCGGGTTGTTGAGCTGCGAATCGCGGAGCCGCACCTGAATCAGCAACACTTCCTCGGAGCTGTGGTCCTTCAGGCTCATGACGCTGGAAGTAATAGGGTCACGACCTGGAATGTGATCGATGGACAGCAGCGGCTGACCACACTCCAGCTGCTCACGGACTCGACGAGTGCTGTCCTTGCTCAAGCGGGACTCAATCGACTCGCCAGCCAGCTGGAATCATTGACTCATAACTCGGCCAACTTCGTGCCCGAAGGCGAGAGTCGCCTGAAGTTGCGCCACCTTAACAATGATCGTGCCGCATTTGATGAGGTGATGACGGCCGAAGCGCCTGTTGACTACGCGAGCATCAAGCACTTTGAGTCGCGGATCGTTGGTGCGCATCGCTATTTCACGACAGTCGTGACTCGGTGGCTGGGTGATTTCGAAGTCGATGAGTTCGCAAGTAAGGCTGATCAGCTTGCAAGTGCTTTACAGGCAGACCTGCAACTTGTGACTATTGAGTTGCTCGCCGCAGAGAATTCACAGGAGATCTTCGAAACCCTCAATGCGCGTGGTACGCCGTTGACCGCCGCCGACCTAGTCCGGAACTTCGTGTTCCAGCGGCTTGAGGCCGAGGGGAGTGATACCAGTAAGGCGTACAAGGAGGATTGGCCGTTGAAACCAAATTTGGACCCGGGAAATCAGTGTTGGCCGCAATTTAGTCAGTAAAAGCTCGCTGTTCCTCAATCAATGGCTAATTGCCCGGACGGGCGAGGAGGTAAATCCGCAGTCAACATTTACGAGATTTAAGACATTTGTTGAGCATCAATCGGTCCACAAAATGGCCGAGCTGCTACCCGTTATCAAGGCACAGGCCATCCAGTACGAGACTTGGACGGAGGCTGCGGGTAGACCCGGTGGGGATCTCGATAGGGTCGAGATGGCTGTCTATCGCATGCATGCGAGCGGTATCGAGCTCCTCAAACCCCTGTTTGTATGGCTCCATGAGCCGGGGCGTGACCTCCCACATGATGTGATCAACACGATCATCGATGCTGCAGAGAGCTGGGTCGTACGTCGTCAGCTTTTTGCGGTTGGCCGGCTCCGATCTTGGCCGCATCGTCGCAGATGTCATCAAGGCGAACTCTGCGGCCCCAGCCAATGCAGTGGCTGATCGCGTCATCGCTCACCTCGCACGCCTCAATGTCACGAGTACATACTGGCCCGGGGACGACGAGGTACGGGCAGCGCTCATGAATGAGTCAGCCTACCGCCGCTATCCACGTGCCCGTCTCCGCGCGTTCCTCGAAGCGATCGAGAATAACTTTCGCGCCGAGACAGGTCAGCCCCAGGTGGAGCGGGCTGGGTTCCCGATCGAGCACATACTTCCGCAAAAGTGGATGGACAACTGGCCGGTTGTTGGGCTCGAAGCGGAACAGGCCCGGAGGGAGCGGGTGCACCGCCTTGGAAATCTGACCCTGCTGACGAGCGGACTGAACTCCAAACTGTGCCACAGTCCGTGGGTGGTCAAGCGGCGCGCGCTGCTCGAGCACAACACAATCAAGCTGACCGGCCGTCTGCTCGCCCAGACAGAAAACAGCGAGTGGTGCGAAGAGCTCATCGATCGACGCACCAGCGATTTAGCTGACGCGATTCTGCGGGTTTGGGCCGTCCCGCACAGCCACAGTGGGCAGGTGGTCGATCCGCAAACCAAGGCCCAAGACTGGGTTCAGCTGAAACACCTGATCGAGGCCGGTCCGCTGACGTCCGGTGAGAAGCTGCTCGCGAGCCATCGAGACTTCAGCGGAGTCGAGGCGACAGTCGGCGCAGACGGGCACATCACGGTGGATGGTCGACGCTTCGAATCGCCATCGGGTGCAGCTAAGCATGTTCGGAAGCGAGTGACCAATGGGTGGTATTTCTGGACCCTTGCCGACGGCCGTCGACTACGCGATGTGCGTGCGGAATTCCTTGCAGCAGCCCCGGGGGCGATTGGAATCTAGGACCTGCTCGATCGCTGGAAGAGCGTCGCCGTGCGGTTGAGACGTGATGGCCGACAGCTGCGGTGTCGATCTCCTGCATCATGTCGGTATCTTCCTCCATAATTGGGGTACCGACTTCAACGAAGGACCATCTCTCTGTGACGATCACTCAGCAAGAGCTTGAATCCCGCCTGTGGGCTGCTGCGAACGCTCTTCGTGGCCCCGTCGATCCAGCCGATTTCAAGACGTACGTCTTCCCGATGCTGTTCTGGAAGTGGATCAGCGACACATGGGTGTACGAGCACGATGAGGCGATCGCGCAGTATGGAGACGACCTAGATGACGAGATCGAGGCGGACTTCCATCGATTCGAGCTGCCCGAGGGCACGCTGTGGAGCGAGGCCACGGGGAAGATCACCAACCTCGGTGCTGAGATCGCGAAGACGTTCCAGCGGATCGAGAAGGCGAACCCACGGTCGCTGGCAGGCGTGTTCGGGGACGCTTCCTGGGGTAACAAGGAGCGCATCCCCGAGTCCGCGCTGCTGGGACTCATCACAGCGTTCAACCAGATTCGGCTGGACCCATCGACGGTGTCCCACGACCTGCTGGGCGCTGGCTACGAGTACTTGCTGAAGAATTTCGCGGACGAATCAGGAAAGAAGGCGGGGGAGTTCTTCACGCCCCGTCAGGTCGTCAACCTGCTGGTCGGGATCCTCCAGCCCGAGCCGGGGGAGTCGGTCTACGACCCGACCTGTGGCTCGGGCGGCATGCTGGTCGCGACGATCAACCAGTTCCGTGAGGCCGGCAAAGACCACCGCACGTTGAGGGTGTACGGCCAGGAGATCAACCTGACCACCGCCTCGATCGCCCGGATGAACCTGTTCCTGCACGAGATCGAAGACTTCGACATCAAGCGCGGAGACACCCTTCGTGCGCCGGCGTTCAAAGACACGACCGGTGCGGTCCGCACCTTCGATACGGTCATCGCCAATCCGCCGTTCTCCCTGTCGAACTGGGGAGCCGATCGCTGGGCTTCCGATCCGCGGGCGATCTGCGGGGTGCCGCCGGCTAAGAACGGCGACTTCGCCTTCGTTCAGCACATGGTTTCGTCGATGAATCCTGGCACCGGCCGTGTGGGTGTCGTCATGCCCCGCGGTGTGCTGTTCCGTGGCGCCGCCGAGGGGCGGATCCGGCAGTGTCTCCTCGAGAAAGACCTCCTTGAGGCCGTGATCGGGCTGCCGCCCAACCTCTTCTACTCAACTTCGATCCCGGCGTGCCTGCTGATTTTCCGCGACCAGAAGAGCGCCGAACGCAAGGACCACGTGCTCTTCATAGACGGCTCGGCCCGGTTCGACAAAGGCAAGAACCAGAACGTCATGTCTGAGCGCGACATCAAAACGCTCGTCGATGCCTACAGAGCCGGGGCAAATCCCGACGGTCAGGGCGGCGCAGTGGCTCGGCTCGTGCCGTTCGAGGAGATCGAGGAAAACGGCTTCGACCTCAACATCGGCCGCTACATCAAGGTCGCCGCCGAGGCGACCGCTGATCTCGGCACGGCAATGGTTGCTTACGCGGATGCTCGACAACATCGCATCGCCACGGAGGTGGCCATGTTCGAGCGCCTCACGGCGGCGGGTATCGACTTGAGCATGTTCGAGGCGTCTGATGAGTGATTGGGAGGTGAAACGGCTAGACGATGTGGCCGATCGAGTTGCAGTCAGGAACTCTGCCGGGCATCAGCGGGTTCTGACTGTGTCCGCTGGGCGCGGCCTTGTTGATCAGGAAACCTACTTCAACAAGCGCGTCGCGAGTGCCGATCTCAGTGGCTACTGGGTCGTTGAACCAGGTGATTTCGTATACAACAAGAGCACTTCCAAGAAGGCACCTTGGGGCGTCGTAGCTCGATGGAATGGTGATGAACCCGCCGTTGTCACCACGCTCTACATCGTCTTTCGAGCCCGCCCCGGTATCGAGCCGGACTACCTGCTTCATGCCTGCAACGGCGGCTTCTTCTTCGACTCCCTTAAAGGGACGTTGAGGGAAGGTGCACGCGCACATGGGCTGCTGAATGTCCGGCTCCCCGAGTTCTTTGGCGCGCACCTGGACATCCCATCTCTGGCCGAGCAGCACCGCATCGTTGATGCCATGGCTGCGATAGATACACAGATATCGGCTGCGGTTCTCGAAAAAGATTGCGCTGTTCATATGTTAACGAAGCTGAGAGTGGCGCTGCTCTCAGTAGGTCTTGAGGGTGACTGGCAAAGTGAAATGACCGATCTGACTACTCCTGATACCTGGACTGAAAATTTGCCTTCGGGTTGGAGTAAGGATCGAATCGGAACGGTTGCAACTGTTCGGTCTGGAGCCACTCCACGCCGTTCGGAGCAGGAGCGCTACTTTGATGGCGGTAATATTCCGTGGGTCAAGACAGGTGACCTAAATGAGCGTGTTCTGGCCGCGACGGACGAGTGCATCACAGAAGCGGGGTATGCAGAGTCCTCAGTGCGACTCTTTCCGGCCGGTACTATCTTGATCGCAATGTATGGAGGATTTGCTCAGATCGGTAGAACTGCGCGTCTAGGTATTGAGTCCACTACTAACCAGGCGATCAGTGCTGTAACAAGTCTCAGAGGTGATGTGGATCCTGCGTACCTGCATCATGTATTGAAGGCGGGTTGCCCCAAATGGCGTCTTGTTGCTGCAAGTTCCCGCAAGGACCCAAACATCAGTAAGCGGGATGTTGAGAGATTCGATTTTCCGCTACCTCCGATCAGAGAGCAGTTTGAAATTGTTAAGATTTTGGATTCCATTGAGTCGAGTGTGGATGCACTTACTGATGAACTTATCCGCGTTCGAACCTTTCGCTCATCGCTCATCGCTGCGCTCCTCAATCGAGAGGTCGAGATCTCAGAGTCGTACGATGCACAATTAGAAGGGGTGTTCTGAGGTGGGTTGGACGGAAGCCAGCACTATCCAGCGGTCCCTCCTCGAGTGGGCTGAGGAGGCTGGCTGGGATCGAGTCATGGGCGACGAGCTCCCCCGTGACGAGCATGACGTCATCATCGAGGAGTGGGCACGAGAGGCACTGCTCGCGCTGAACCCGGAGCTGGTCGACGATCCCGAGTCTGCCGACCTGGTTGTGCACGAGGTCAACCAGGTGATCTTGGACGCACAAAACGGGCTCGTTGCGGCCAATGAGCGGCTGACCGTGATGTTGCGCGGTGACCACTCGTTCCCGACCATCGATGGCAAACACGTGCCCCGTAGGCTCATCGACTTCGACGACCTCGATAACAACCGGTTCACCGTCGCGGACGAGGTCACCGTTGGAGGGGCCGTCAAACTGCGCCGATTCGACGTCGTCTACTACGTCAACGGGTTCCCGCTCGTCGTTGCCGAGACGAAGACGCCAGTGAAGCACACGGTGTCGTGGGTGAACGCCGCCAAGGACATCTACGACGTCTACGAGGAGGAGTACCCGAACTTCTTCGCGACGAACGTCTTCAACCTTGCCACCGAGGGCCTTGAGTTCCGGATGGCTCCCATCCGCGCCGTCCCGGATCCTGACTCCGAGATCTGGGCACCGTGGGGGTCAACCGAGGACGATCCGAAGAAGGTCACCGGCCCGGCTCGTGTCGAGCGCGCGGCGCGTCTGCTGCTTCGGCCGGAGACGGTGCTGCCGATCCTCAAGGATCTGGTGATGTTCCGCCATGCGCGGGACGCGTCCGAGGTCGACGTCAAGTTTCTGCCGCGCTACCCGCAGTTCGAGGCGGCTCTCGCGATCCATGCCAAGGTGCTCGCGGGCCGGCCAGGTGGGTTGATCTGGCACCACCAGGGGTCGGGGAAAACCGAACTGATGGCGTTCGCGGCGGCTCGTCTGCTGCGCGACGACGCGGTGACGGCGAAGTTCGGTGGCGCGCCGACGGTGATCGTGATCGCCGACCGGAAGGATCTGGTCCGGCAGACAGCGGAAATGTTCGAGACGGCCGGTATGCCGCGCATGATTGTGCCTGGCAACAGGCGTGAGCTGCACGCTTTGCTCCGCAGTGGCGAGCCGGGTGTGGTCATCACGACGGTGCACAAGTTCGCCGAAGCCGGCCACCTTAACGACCGGTCGAACATCGTCGTCCTTGTCGACGAGGCCCATCGCTCGCAGCAGGGCAAGTTCGGCGACGCGTGGCGCGCGGCGGTGCCGAACGCCAAGTTCTTCGGTGCGACGGGAACCGCGATCGAAGATAAGGATCGCTCGACGTTCAAGCTGTTCGGCGACCCGGACGACCCTGATTTCGTCATGTCTCGCTACACGCCGGAGCAGTCCATCGCCGACGGGTTCACGAAGCCCATCATCGTCGAGGGCCGATCGGTGGGGTTCAGCCTCGATAAGGAGGCTTTGGACGAGGCGTTCGACGAATTGGCGGCCGAGGAGGAGCTGGACGAGGAGGAGAAGGTCTATCTGTCCGGCAAGGCCTCGCACATTGAGACGATCCTCTCCAACCCGGAGCGCGTCGCGGCTGTGTGCGCCGACATCGTCGACCACTTCCTGACTTTCGTCGCGCCCCTGGGGCAGAAGGCCCAAGTCGTGGCTTACAACCAGAGTCTTGTGGTCGCCTACGTCGGCGCCATCGAGGTTGAGCTGGAGCGCCGATCCGCGATGATGCTCGATGGCCGGATGCGTGAGGTCGGGGCCGTGATGCACGTGGCCGACTCCAAGGACACACCGAAGGAGTACAAGAAGTTCCTGCTGACGCCGACGCAGGAGGAATCGCTCAAGCGTCGCTTCAAGAAGGTCGACGATCCGCTGTCGTTCATCGTCGTTACCGCGAAGTGGATGACAGGCTTCAACGCACCTATCGAAGGCGTGTTGTACCTCGACAAGCCCGCTAAGGATGCGAACCTCTTCCAGACGATCACGCGACCGAACCGGCCGTGGAAGAACCCTGTCACCGGCCAGCGCAAGGACTACGGTCGCGTTGTCGACTACATCGGGCTCGCGAAGGCCATCGGCAATGCGATCGCGGGTCCTAGGGCGAAGGCAGACGAAGAGGACGAGCTGAACGTCACGGACGCTTCCAAGCTGGCAGGCAAATTCGTCACTGACCTCACGCGTGTCCTGTATCTGTTCAACGGCATCGACACGACTGATTCGTCGTTCGAGTCGCTCGCTGAGGCCCACGAGCGGATCCCGGAGGGCAGCACCGAGCGCACCGAGTTCGTCGAGTCCTATGTCGCGCTGCAGACGGTGTGGGAGTTCCTCGACCCCAACCCGATGCTTCAGCCGTTCAAGCAGCAGTACTTCTGGCTCGCGAAGGTGTACGAGTCGATCCGGCCCAAGGACATCTCCAAGGCTTTCCTGTGGATCCGTCTCGGCGCGAAGACCACCGAGCTGATCTACGGCCATATGTCCGATGTCAAAGTGAAGTCGATGCGATCGAAGACGGTCACGCTCGATGCCGCCGGCCTGGCGTTGGTGAAGAGGATCGCAGAGCAGCTGAGACTCCCGGAACCCGACTCGCCGGAGACGAAGGAGGGCAGCGTCTATCAAGAGGTGCTGGACTCTATCGAAGCCCGCCTCAAGCGGCGAATCAACGACAATGACAGCCCCGTGTACAAGTCGTTGGCAGAGCGTATCGAGAAGCTGCGGGCGAAGGCGATCGAGAACGTCGAAGACTCGCTTGCGTTTCTCGAAGAGGCTCTGCGGATCGCTCAGGACGTGGTGGCCGCTGACCGAGCTGCTGCGGCGGGAGACGAGGACGCCCTGGAGAAGCTACTGGATCCCAGGAGCGGCGCACTCACTCAGATCGTTGAGGAGAATACGCCTTCCGGGCTGCACAAGATCGTGCCAGACCTCGTCTTTCGAATCGACTCCATTGTCATCGAGGTCATTTACACCGGTTGGACCGAGAGTGACTCGGGCGACAAACATGTTCGCAGGGAACTGCGGTCCGTGTTGAAGGAGTACGGTCTCCCGATCAAAGGGCAACTCTTCGACAAGACCTACGAATATGTACGCGAGAACTATTAGCTGCTATTGCAGGTGTTGGGGCTGCAGAGCAGACACGCCAGCTCGGATTGGACCGACCGAAGTAAGGTCAGAGGTTTGCTGGCCACTCGGACCAGGTTGGGAAGGTAGGTCGGTTGCTTCCTGAGGCGAGGAACTCGTTGGTGGCTGTGCGGATCTCGTCGATGGTGATCTCGGAGCTTTGGGGGTACTGCTCGTCATGGCCCATGTAGAAGTAGAGGACTTCGGCGAGGTTGGAGTTTGGCCGACGGCGTACCAGGCGTTGTTGCCGGACATGTAGCGGATGGCTCCGACTTTGCGTTCGCCGTCGATGGCGATCCGGAGTTCGTGGTCCGGGAGGCCCTGGGCTGTGACAGGGCGTTCGCTGATGTAGATGCCGGCGATCGTGTTGTCGCCGTCGTCGATGGACAGATCCAGGATCAGTGCGTCGATGTCTTGTGGGCCGGTGATCTGGACTGGGCCGCTGGACTGGCCTCGCTTGTGGTTGGCGCGTGCTGTGTAGCTCATCGACTGCTCCCGTCATCTGATGTGGAGTAGGTGCGTTTGAAGTTTTCGGGTGCGTAGATCGTCAGCTTCGCGCCGGGTGGGAGGAACCTTATAAGCAGGTTCTCGCAGGAGAACTCTTCGTCGTCGCAGGGGATGTTGTTCAGGATCAGTCGTGCGTTAGTTAGTCCACGCTCTCGCATGAACATCGCGAACTTTATCTCCACGTGCGAGGTCGTCCACAGACGGCCGAGCCCGAGTTCGTCCGCGAGATCGTCGGCCTGCTTGCGATATTCGTCGAATCCGCTGACCCACTCCTGCCGCCGCCCCTGCCTCGTCGACCGAGACACCGCGTGTCTTGTCCTTAGGCTTGCGGACAGGGAGATCGCGCATGACCCGGCTGGCGGTCGGATCAAACGGATCTTCCGGCTCGGGCTCCGATGCTCGTCTGTCGGGATCGCGCCAGGTGACCGGGCTCGGGTGAGTGCGGTCTTCCCGGGCAGGAGCTGTTCTCTGACCGCTGACCATCTCCTGGACCCAGCTGCGCGCTTTGGGTGGGGCTAGGGACAGATAGTGGGCGGCTTCTTCAAAGCGCCTCGAGGCCTCCCCCCAGCTGCGTTGCCGCCATCCGGGCACTCGGGTTGTTGGCGCGGCCACTCCCAACGGGTCCGACGCCGGGAGGTTGGAGCGGCTGGCGCAGAGCAGCCTCGTTCCCTGATCCGCGCCAGCCGGTCTGAAGTCCCTGCCTGAGTCATCAGGGGATACAGGGTCGGGGAACTCAGACAGGGACGTTGTGATGACGGAACCGGTGAGTGCGCAGCGATCACAACTGCGCCGAGGAGATGAGGACGACGCCCCACCGGTTCCGCCAGATCATGGGATGGAGTTCGCAATGACGACCCGGGCGCCGGTCGCACGCTCGAAGGTGTCCTTTACGTTGTGCGTGATTGCCAGGGCAGCGAAGTGCAGCCGACTCGGGATTACCACCGTCGTCACCTCGTAGCGGTTGACTGCTGCGATCAGGGCTTCGAACGCGGCTGGTGTCGTGTCGGTTTCCTCGGTGTAGATGGTGCCCATCGCGAAGCCTTCGACCTTGGCGTACTGCTCCAGCTGGTCTTTGATGTCGGCCAGCTCGCCATCGGTCATGAGGAGATGTTTGAGGATGTAGCCGAGGAGGAGTGGTCGCGTGTAGTCGACCTCGCTCGACGGTCCTCGTCCCGGTTGGCGGCGGTTGACGGCGCGCGGAGCGCGCAAGAGCGGACGTAGCCCGCAGGAGGTCGGGTGGGCGGGAGCGGGCGTAGCTGACGCGACGAAGGAGCGGCTGCGGAGCACCCGTGGATAGAAGAAACCCCAATGCGGTCAGTAAGCGGTCAGTTGGCCGTGCTAGGAGCATTCGCTCGCAGGCATATGCCCTGGTCACAGGGCCGACGAGGGGACTCGAACCCCTAACCACCGCTTTCTGGAGCCAGGCTTGTCAATACCACTCGTCAGCATGCGATAACTCTCGTGACCTGCGCATATGCCGTGGCAGGCATGCCATCGCCTGGTGATACCGCTTGTTGTCTGCCGCTGAATCAGATGAGTTTTCACGTGAGCACGTCACGTCCTAGTTGCGGAAGCTGGGGAGACGGAGAAGTGAAGAAGGTTTTTGCCGTCGCGCTCAGGCATCCTGACCGCGATCGGCGGCTTCGTCGACATCGGGGATCTGGTCACCAACGCCCTGGTCGGTGCCCGCTTCGGGATGAGACTGAGCTGGGTGGTGGTCGTTGGCGTGATCGGCATCTGCCGGTACGCCGAGATGTCCGGTCGCGTCGTCGCTGTGTCGGGTCGACCTGTGCTCGACCCGATCCGCGAGCGCCTCGGGCGTCGTACTGGACTGGTGGCGCTGGTCGCCTCCTTCCCGGTCACCCTGCTGACCCTGATCGCCGAGACCGGTGGTGTCGCGCTGGCCTTCGAGTTGGCGACCGGGGTCAACTACCTGCTCTGGGTGCCGTTGGCCGCGCTAGCGGTGTGGCTTGTGACCTGGCGGGTCAAGTTCTCCCAGCTGGAGACGATGTTCGGTCTGATGGGCCTGCTGCTGATCATCTTCGCCGTCGCGTTGTGGAAGCTGGGGCCGGACTGGGGTGAGCTGCTGCACCGGGCAACCAACCCGCAGCCCATCGGTCACGAGATCTGGGCGACGTACGCGTACTATGCGATCGCGCTGTTCGGCGCCGCGATGACGCCGTGCGAAGTGTTCTTCTTCTCCTGTGGTGGGGTCGAGGTGAGGTGGAGCAGGCGGGATCTGTCGACCGAGCGGTCGAATATGCTGATCGGCTTCCCGCTGGGTTCGCCGCTGTGCTCTATTTGCCGGACGGGCCCAGGTGGAGACGCTCGGGCAGGTGACTCTCCCGGCGGCTGTTGCCTTCGGCAAACTCGGGCTGGCGATCGTGCTGATCGGTGTTCGCGGCGACCTTCGGTGCGGCACTCGAGACGGCGCTGTCGAGCGGCTACACGATCGCGCAGCACTTCGGGTGGCAGTGGGGCAAGTTCGTCCGGCCGGGGCAGGCCGCGCGCATCCAGCTGGTGATGATCATCTGCCTGCTGCTGGCGATCCTGACTCTGATGACGGTGGTCGACCCGGTGAAGGTGACGGAGTACTCGGTGGTGTTCGCCGCGGTGGCGTTGCCGTTGACCTATCTGCCGATCCTGATCGTCGCCAACGATCCCGACTACATGGGCAAGCACGTGAACGGCAGGATGCTGAACTTCTTCGGGCTGATCTATCTCGACTTGTTGCTGGTGGCATCGATTGTGGCGATTCCGCTGATGATCCTGACGAAAGCGGGGCGATGACGATGGCGGGACGGTTCTGCATGCCCAGCTGCATCTGCTGGATCGGCAGCTGATCGACCAGTTGCTGGGCAAGGTCGACAATGTCGAGGTGGATCTTGACGCCGATCCGCCGGTGGTGACCGCGCTGATCTCCGGGCGCGAGCGGATCCCGGCCGTCCAGGTGATGGAGATCGACAACGCCGTCAAGATCGTGCCCGGCAACCCTGAACCTCACCGAGGGTGGCGACTGGGTCGCACGGCACGTCATCGACAAGATCCCTGGAGCCGGCCATGCGCCTGAATGAGCCCCTCGGACGCCAGCTGGTCGATCGTCATCATCAGCGGGTCGATGGGGGTCGCCGACGTCCGGCTGGTCCAGGACGGTCCGTTGCCTTCGGGTGGCGGTCAGGCGGTGTACCGGGTGAACGGTCTGATCGTCGTCGAGCGTCACGCCACCCAGCTCTTCGGCTACGAGTGACACGTTTGGGCCCGCTTTGCTCCGCGCGCTTGTCCACAGCAGGCTGGACGAGGTCCGGTACCTGCCGCTGGCCGATATCGCCCGGATCACGGACGACGCGGTCGGGTCGAAGACCGGGCGTGCGGACCTCGAGCCGCTCGAGCAACTGGCCCGCTACTGACCGCGGTCAGACAGCCGGGTCAGCATCTCTGTGAGGAGCTCTTCGCTTGTGCCGAAGTTCAGGCGGACGAAGTTGGTTGCGGCGGGGTCGTAGGTTCGCCCAGGGCTGAGTGCGACGCGTGAGTGCTCCAGGAAATAGGCGGCCGGGTCTTCACCGACGTTGGCGCCGGTGCAGTCGAGCCAGGCGACGTAGGTGGCCTGCGGGGGAGTCCAGACGATGCCGCCTGGGAGTTGGTCGCCGAGGACCGTGCGGTTGCGGTCGAGTTGACGCAGTACGTCGTCCAGCCAGTCGTCGCCCGAGGTGAAGGCTGCTTCAGCTGCCAGCAGGCCGAGGAGACCGACTTGGTCGTTGGTGAGCGGGAGGCGGCTGACGATGTCCTGCGCGCGGTCCGAGGCGGTCACCAGCAGCGCGGCTTTGAGTCCGGCGAGATTGAACGCTTTGGATGCCGAGGTCAACGAAATGCCGCAGTACCGGGCGGCCTCGGAGACTTCGAGCCACGGCACGTGCCTGGCGCCGGGCAGGACGAGCGGTGCGTGGATCTCGTCGGCGAGCACCCAGGCGTCGTGCTGCGCGCAGAGCTCCGCGATGCGGACGAGTTCGTCTCGCGGCACGGCGCGACCGGTGGGGTTGTGCGGGTTGGCGAGAATCAGGACGTCCAGCCCGTCCTGCAACTGGGTGGTCAGCCGGTCGAGGTCGAAGGCGCCGTCGGCGACCAGCGGCATCGGAACCAGCGAGAAGCCGGCCGCCGGGAGTTGGGTGAGGAACGGCGGATAGGCGGCACTGGCGAAGCCGATCGAGCCGCCCGGTGCGATCAGCCTGCACAGCTCGATCAGTCCGATCATCACGTCGGGGACGAGCGTCAGCCGATCGGGGTCGACCGTCCAGTCCAGTCGGCGCCGGGCGAAACCGGCGAAGGCCGTACCGAGGGACGACGGAACGCCGGAGGTGTAGCCGAGGTCGCTGCGGGAGACGGCATCGTGCAGCACGGCCGCGATCGGCTCGGCCAGCTCGAAATCCATCTCCGCGACTGTCGCGGCGATCACGCCGTCGCCATGGCCGTACCACTTCTCACTCCGCCGCCGCTGCAACTCCGCGAGTGCCGGCACCTTGGGCATGCTCCTCCTGCGGTCGGTTCCGCCCCTGGTACCCAGGCTGATTGCCTTCGGCACCCCAGGGGTACTGGAAGATCTTCCACCAGAAGGTACTGCGATGACCACCACCCCGATTCCCCCGATCGTGCCGAGTGGCCCGGGCAGCGACCCGGACGAGAACCCGGATTTGGTCGATCCGGCTCTGGAGCCGGATCCGGACGATGATCCCAACGAGCAACTCCCGCGAGACTGAAGGAGGCTCGATGCGACTCGGGTACAAACTGATCGCGTTGGCGTACTCGCCAACCGACATCGTCGACCAGGCCGTCCGGGCGGAAGAGGCCGGGTTCGACTTCGTCGAGTTGAGCGATCACTTCCATCCCTGGGTGTCGGAGCACGAGCATTCCGGATTCGCCTTCTCGATGCTCGCGGTCGCAGCGGCGCGGACGTCGCGAATCAAGCTGGCGACCGGGGTGACCTGCCCTTTCATCCGGTACCACCAACGATTGTCGCGCAGGCGGCTGCCACCACGGCGCTGCTCTCGGACGGCCGGTTCACGCTCGAGATCGGTTCCGGGGAGCGGCTCAACGAACACATCGTCGGTAAGGGCTGGCCGGCCGTTGCCCAGCGCCACGAGATGCTCCGCGAGTCGCTGGAGATCATCCGGCTGCTGTGGAGCGGCGGCTACCAGTCGTACGAGGGTAAGCATCTTCGGCTGGAGGATGCGCGGGTCTTCGACCTGCCCGACCCGCTGCCCCGCATCGCGGTCGCTGCCGGAGGACCTGCCGCGGCGCGTATCGCCGGCGAGTTGGGCGATGCCTTGTTCGTCACCGAACCACGCGCCGACCTCATCGCGGAGTACGAGAAGGCCGGCGGGCAAGGACCCCGGTACGCCGAAGTCCCGCTCGCGTGGGCACCGTCGGTCGGGGAGGCCGCGGAGTCAGCCAGACGGCTCTTCCGGTTCGGTGTCACCGGATCGAAGGTCCAGTCGGAACTGCCGAACCCGGTGAACTCCGACGCGGCTACCAAGCTCGTCACGGCCGACCACATGGCGGAGCAGCTCGCGTGCGGCCCCGATGTCGAGCGGCATGTCGAGGTGGCGAGAGAGTGGAGCGTACGTTGAGGTCGATCATCGTGAGTTCGACCGACAGGTCGTTCTCGGCGAAAGAGCCGCCGAGCCCGAATCCGGCGTTCAGTGCGATCGCGTCGGGGACCCGGCCGTTCAGCGCGCTGTACAGGAGCTGGACGCCTTTGGTTTGCGACAAGTCGAGCTTCAGAGCCTCGACCTGGACGGTCTCGGGTCCGGCGACACGGAGCTCGGTCGCGGCGGCTTCGATCTTTGAGTCCTCTGCGGCGATCACAAGGTCGTAGCCGTGCAAGGCGAACCTGCGCGCCAGCTCCGGGCCGATCCCACTCGATGCGCCGGTGACGAGGGCAAGAGGTCGCGTTGGCATGGACAGCTGGTACCCGGCCCCGCAGCCTTTCAGACCACGGAACGACCCTCTGCTCAAGAGAAGTGAGAAAGCGGGCAACGAGGTCAGGCAGTGGACTGCGGCAGCTTTCAGTTGGATCTGGAAACGATCGAAGGTCGCTTGCAGGATGCGCCGCGTTCGGGCGTCGAGGCCGTCCAGGAACGGAGCCATTTGATCGAGGGTCTCGAACTGGGCCACGTCGCGATCGGTCTCGGCGGCCAGTGAACTTGCCAGATCCAGAGCAGAGCCGTTCCCGTCGCTGCTGCTGGGATCGTCCAGCGACAGCACCCTGAAGCAACCTCGCGCGGCTCGCGCCTCATCGACCTCGCTCGTGCTCACATCAAGGTAATCGGCGATCTCGGCGGTGGTCGCCGGACGATTCAGCTCGTGTTCGAGCATCGGCACCTTTGCGGTGATGGCCCCTTGGAGTTCTTGCAGCGGGCACGGGATCCGTACCACCCAGGCCGAGTCACGGAAGTAGCGTTTGATCTCGCCCCGGATCGAGGGAGTGGCATAGCCGATGAACGGCGTACCGGACTCCGGACTGTAGTTGTTCGTCACCTTGACCAGCGCCAAGCACGCGACCTGTGCCAGATCGTCCATCTCAGTACGATCGCCTCCAGCAGCCGTTGACGTTCACCGGGTTCAGCAGAGGCTGCTCGTTGCCGCAGCAGGACCTGCGTCGCAGCTTCGCGCTGGGCTCGTTGCTCAGGGGTGGAACATTGAGCCGGGACTGTGTCGAGGATGTTCAGAACCAATCCATGAGGTGACCTCGCGACGTTCGTCACGGCACGGCCACGAGGCTGGACGACGGTCAATACACACTTTGCTGTAGTGCCCTGATCCGCTGATTCGATGCAAAAGTTTCCCAGAGACCTATGCGCGGCCCCACCGGGCCACCACGGCGCCGACCGCGCGGCCCCTTCATGGTCCGCTATTCGACGGCATCGGCGACGCCGTGGGGTCGTTGGTTGTGTTCCTGGGAGTGGCGGGCCTGTCGCTTCGACGACCCGGCCGCCAGCGTTGGGTCGTCGTCGTTGTCGATCCGTTCCCGCAGCAGCTGGGAAGGCTTGCCATCAACTGAGCGTCAGCACTTTTCGCGCTGTCATCCGGACCAGACATGCTCGAGCGAGGCGAGGAAGGCGAGGACTCGGAAGTCTGCTGGTGGGGTACAGGGCAGTTGCGCGTGCCGGGTTGTTCGGAACAGAGCGGCCTGCTCGGGCACCAGCCGTGAGAGCTGGTCGCTGGTTGGCGGCCATCGGCTGCCATCCACTGCAGCGAACTCTTTGGGGTTTGCTCGAAGGGAGAGCCGTGAAGGCTGTCGTTTTCAAAGCGCCGTACGAACTTGCCGTTGAAGAGGTCGAGGACCCCAAGGTCGAGACGCCGTTGGACGCGGTCATTCGGGTCACGACCGCGAACATCTGCGGATCCGACCTGCACCCGTACGAGGGTCGCGCCGAGCTGGACGCCGGGATGGTCCTGGGTCACGAGAACATGGGCATCGTCGAAGCCGTCGGTGCCGGGGTCGAGCGGATCAAGGTCGGCGACCGAGTCTCGGTGCCGTTCAATCTGGCCTGCGGGACCTGTCGTAATTGCAACAACGGTTACACCTCGGCCTGTCTGCGCGCGAACCCGTCGGGCAACCCGGGTGCCGGGTACGGCTATCCGCAGATGGGACCGTACTGGGGTGGGCAGGCGGAGTACCTGCGGGTGCCCTGGGCCGACTTCAACCTGCTCGAACTCCCTCCCGGCAGCGATTTCGAGAATGATTTCACCATGCTGTCCGACATCTTCCCGACCGGATACCACGGCACCGAGTTGGCGATGGTCGGTCCTGGTAAGTCGGTCGTGGTCTTCGGTGCCGGCCCGGTTGGTCTGATGGCGGCGCACAGTTCGCTGCTGCGCGGAGCAGCGCAGGTCTTCGTCGTGGACAAAGAGCCGGATCGGTTGATGTTGGCCGAGCAGATGGGCGCTACTGCGATCGATTTTTCGAAGACCGATCCGGCCGAGGCTGTCCTGGACGCGACTGACGGGTTCGGAGCCGACTGTGGCGTCGAAGCGGTCGGCTATCAGGCACACGACCCGGCCGGTGACGAGCACCCCGAGATGGTCTTGGACAACCTCGTGAAGGCGGTCCGGGCCACCGGGCACATCGGTGTCGTCGGCGTCTACGTCCCCGAAGACCCCAAGGCCGCCAATGATCGGGCCAAGGAAGGCCGGATCGCGTTCAACTACGGCGCCGCGTTCGAGAAAGGCATCAGCATCGGATCCGGGCAATGTCCGGTCAAGAAGTACAACCGGGAACTTCGCGACCTCATCATCCACGGCCGCGCGACACCGTCGGTGATCGTTTCCCACGAAGTCCCGCTGGACGACGCGGTCGATGCCTATGACAAGTTCGACAAGCGCATCGACGGTTACACCAAAGTGCTTCTCCACCCCGGTACCTGACCCGCGACAACAGGAAGGGAGCCGCTCGGCAAGTGCCGGTCGGCTCCCTTCTTGTGTGCATCCCGGCCACCGAGCCGACAAGGCCGAAGGTCAGCGCCAGGGTTTGACCAGCTCGGTGATCTTCTTGGTCAGCGCCATCTGCAGAAGGGGCCCAAAGGTGACCCGCTGGACCCCTGCCTCGCGCAGATCCTCGAAGGAGCCCGACGGTGCGCCGTCGATGGGATGTGCGGTGACGTTCACCGGGCCGGACAGCTCTGCCAGCAGAACGTCGAGGCTTTTGGCATCAGGGATCTTCACTGGGTAGACGCACCGTGCGCCCGCGGCCTCGCAGGCCTGTGACCTGCGTACTGCCTCGGCCAGCGGATCGTCGAACTTCTGCACCTTGCCCATGAACGCGTCGGTGCGAGCATTGATCACCAGCTCGACGCCTGCCTGGTCCGCCGCCGCTCGTAGGGCTCCGATGTAGTCGGCGTGTTCCCGCACGTCACGCAACCGGCCTTCGCTGTGCACGGTGTCCTCGACATTGATGCCCACCGCACCCGCCTCGAGCACCCGTTCCACCAGTTCGGCTGCTGGGGTGTCGTAGCCCGACTCCACATCGGCGGTCACCGGTACGTCGACAGCCGCGGTGATCCGGCGGATCCCGTCGAGAGCGTCGTCCAGCGTCATACCCTCGTTGTCCTCCTGACCCCGGGACTCGGCCAATGGGTGACTCCCGATGCTCAGCGCCGGGAAGCCGACGTTGGCGACGGCGACGGCCGACCAGGCGTCCCAGACGGTCGGCAGTACGAGGGTTTCTCCGGTGTGGTGCAGCCGCAGCAGCTCGCCGGCTCTCGCGGCCAGGTCGGTCATCAGGCGGACCGGGCCAAGAAGCCGGTGACGGCGCCGTTGAACTCGTCGGCATGCGACACGTTGAACCCGTGCGGGGCCCCTTCGATGACGACGAGTTCGCTGTGCGAAATTGCTTTGTGTGTACGCCGGCCCGAGCCTTCGAACGGTACGACGCCATCCGCGTCGCCATGGATGACCAGGGTCGGGACGGTGACTTTGGTCAGGTCTTCGCGGAAGTCGCTGATCCCGAAGGACTGCATCGCCTCCAATGCCGCGGCCTTGTCAGCTTGCCGGCACAACCGGATGGCGTCTTGGTGCTGCTGTTCGGTGACCAGAAGGTTGCCGTCGGCATTGGCCGAGAAGAAGTCGGTTGTGAACCCGTCGTAGAACTTGTCCTGGTCGGCGGTCAGTTGTGCCGTCATCTCGGCGGCCTTCGACTTCTCCAGCGGGCCTTCTGGGTTGCCTGGTTCGTTCATCATCATCGGAGTCACCGCTGCGGCGAACACGACGCTGTGGAGCCGCTTCTGGCCGTGCTTGGCGATGTAGCGGGCCACTTCGCCGCCGCCCATCGAAAAACCCACCAGGGAAACGTCTTGCAGGTCGAGTTCTTCCAGCAGACCGGCCAGGTCGTCGGCGAGGGTGTCGTAGCTGTAGCCGGTCTTGGGTTTGTCGCTGCGCCCGAATCCGCGACGGTCGTAGGTGATCACCCGGAACCCGGCACCGCTGAACGCCGCGATCTGCTCACTCCACGACTCACCCGACAACGGCCAGCCGTGAATCAGTACGACTGGCCGGCCGTCGCCGCCGTAGTCGTCGACATGAACCTTCACGTCTTTCAGACCGAGCAGCCGCGAGTTGACCTTGATGTTCGTCATAGCACTCCCCATGAAGTGTTGCGATCAGTGTTAAAGCTGTCCGGTACCCGCCGTCGTGGCCACGACGCGGAGATGGGTGGACAGCCGGGTTACCGCTCGATGACGGATCAACTCGGCGGATTTACTGCTGTCCTTGAAGAGGCGGGCCAGGTGGGCTGTGTCGGCGGGAGTCGACCTGGTGCAGGACGCTTCCCGGCGCACCGGTATGAAACCAGCGAACGCGACTGCTTGATCGATCACGGCACTTGAAGGGCGCGCCGGCATCTTGACGGAATGTGTAGGCCGAACAGTTCCTGGGCACCGCAAGTTGTCGGCCATTCGGTGAGACGCATGCGAGGGGTACAGCCGGCTCATGTCGGTGGAAGAGGAGCGCGGCTGATGACGGACCGGATAGCTGATATCTGGGGGCCTCGTACCCCGCACGCCAAGGGCACGGTGTGGCCGGCCAGGGTTGATCTTCATCTCGCCGATGGCGTGGCCGAGGACGACGTCGACCGCTGGGTGCAAAGTGCTTGTCTGTTGTGCAGTAACGGCTGCGGATGCGATATCGCCGTGAAGGACGGGCGCATGGTCGGTGTTCGGGGCCGGGCGAGTGACGTGGTCAACCATGGCCGGATGGGACCCAAAGGCCTGTACGGCAGTACACCGTGGGCTTCGTCGCCGGACCGGCTGACGCGGCCTCTGGTGCGTGAGGCGGGCCGGTTGGTGGACTCGGACTGGGAAACCGCGATGGGCCGGATCGTCGAGGTCTCGCAACGACTGCTGGCCGACAAAGGGCCGTTGACGCACGGGTTCTACTCCAGCGGCCAGCTGTTCATAGAGGAGTACTACGCGCTGGGGGTGATCGGCAAAGCGGGGCTGGGCACGCCTCATATGGATGGCAACACCCGTCTGTGTACGGCGACCAGTGCGGCGGCGTTCAAGGAGTCGTTCGGTGCCGACGGTCAACCAGGTTCCTATACCGACATCGAACATTGCGACGCGATCTTCCTCTACGGCCACAACATGGCCGAGACCCAGACCGTGCTGTGGATGCGGATCCTGGACCGGACCCGTTCGGATGATCCGCCGGTGATTGTGTGCGTGGATCCGCGGCGGACGCCGGTGGCAGCAGAAGCCGAGCGGACGGGAGGGGTTCATCTCGCGCCGCGGGTCGGTACCAACCTGGCCTTGATGAACGGACTGACCCGTGAGCTTTTCGTCAACGGCTGGATCGACGAGCAATGGATCTTCGAACACACTGTGGGCGTTGACGACTTGCGGGAGATGGTCGACCCGTACACCCCAGAAGAAGTGGCTCGCATCTGCGGGATCGATGCCGGAGACCTGCGGCGGGCAGCCCGGATTTTCGGTGAGAGCCGCAGCGTGTTGTCCACGGTGCTGCAGGGTTTCTATCAATCACATCAGGCGACCGCCTCGTCAGTAGCCGTCCACAACTTGCACTTGCTGCGCGGCCTGATCGGCAAGGACGGATCCGGCGTCTTGCAGATGAACGGTCAGCCGACCGCACAGAACAACCGTGAGTGCGGCGCGGACGGAGACCTCCCGGCGTTTCGCAACTGGGACAACTCCGCTCATGTGCAGGAACTGGCCGATCTCTGGAACGTCGACGCGCTGAAAATCCCGCACTGGTCCCCACCGACGCACGCGATGCAGATCTTCAGCTACGCCGAAGAAGGCACCATCGAACTGCTGTGGATCGCCGCGACCAACCCGGCCGTCTCGATGCCCGAATCGGCCCGCATCCGCCGCATCCTCGACGGCGACCAGTGCTTCGTGATCGTCCAAGACCTGTTCCTCACCGAAACCGCACAACTGGCCGACGTCGTCCTGCCTGCCGCAGGCTGGGGCGAAAAGACAGGCACATTCACCAACGTCAACCGCACCGTGCACCTGTCCGACAAGGCCGTCGAGCCTCCCGGCGACGCAAAAAGTGATCTGGACATCTTCCTCATGTACGCCGCCGCGATGGACTTCCGCGACAAGGACGGCGCACCACTGATGACCTGGCAGACACCCGAGGAAGTCTTCGACGCCTGGCGTCAGGCCACCCGCGGCCGACCGGTCGACTACACCGGTCTTTCCTACGACAAGCTCCGCGGGCCCACCGGAATCCCGTGGCCGGTCAACGACCAGGCCCCCGAAGGAACCGACCGGCTCTACACCGACGCGATCTTCCCTACTGACACCGACTACTGCGAGACCTATGGTCACGACCTGCTCACCGGAGCGGCAGTCACCGAACAAGAACACCGCGCCCTGCGTCCCGACGGCCGCGCGTTTCTCAAAGGCGCCGCGTACACTCCGGCCCACGAAGTGCCCAGCGATGACTATCCGCTGCTGTTCACCACCGGCCGTACCGTGTACCAGTTCCACACCCGCACCAAGACCGGCCGCTCCCGTTCGCTGCATGATGCCGCACCTGAGGCCTGGGTCGAGTTGTCGGTAGCGGACGCAGCCCGTCTGGGAATTACCGAAGGTGACGTCGTACAGGTCGAGTCGCCTCGTGGCGCGATCGAGGTGCAGGCCCGGGTCGGGCAGGTGATGAAGGGAGCGGTGTTCGCGCCGTTCCACTACGGCTCCTGGGACCTCGACGATCCCAAGCCCGGCCATCAGTCGCGACAAGCCAACGAACTGACCATGACGGTGTGGGACCCGGTCTCAAAGCAGCCCTACTTCAAGACCGCCGCATGCCGAGTCACCAAAGTACGCGACAGCGACAACCCGTCACCTGCTCCGACCACCGCAGCTTCCGCACCCGCCGGCGACGGAGTTCCACCGACCATGGGCGGCTCACCCACGATCACCCGGCAGGTTAAGACGCCTCGCTATCCCAATGACCCGGCCGACGATCATGGCACTGCCGAGCTGGCACCAGCGGCGGGGGACCGGTGATGCACCTCACCACTTATCTCGCGCTGGCTCATCACAGTGAGCAGACCCTGGCCGGGGCTTTCCGGATCATCGGCGACGGCCACGCGAAACACCCGGACGTGCTGTTCGTCTGCCAGGCGCTGGCACAGTTCAGCGATAACCACGTAGCCCAGCTTGAGCCCGTGATGGCCCGTTATGGCAAACAAGGCCACAGCGACGTGCAAGAGCCAGAGCGGCTACACCCTGCCGGCCTGGCGGAGGTCCGCTCCGGCCCGGTAGGCCTTCTGCGCGACCTGCAAGACCTGCACGTCCTCGGCACCCTGGTACTCACCAGCTGGACCGTGATCATCCAAGCCGCCCAGGGCCTGCGCGACGAGGAGCTCCTGTACATCGCGCAGGGGGCAAGTGCTGAGACCTCCCGTCAGCTGTCCTGGCTCAACACCCGCATGAAAGCCGCAGCGCCGCAAGCACTTATCGTGGCGCCGTGACTCTGGTTGCCCTTCATCAGACGAGCGTGGTCGGGCGGTGGCGTGTACTGGATGCGCTGCACTGCGCGCACCGTGTCGCTCACCGACGTACCGGGAGCATGTCGAACCACTAGTGCGCTTTCTCGCTGACAGCGTCACCGGCAATAGTTGCAGCGGCAGCACCCCGCGACCGGCAAGTTCTTCCAGCCGGCTGGAAGAATTGAGGTCGGCCATGTCGGGTCTGTCGTTGCCGCTGCTGTTGCTGGTCTTCGTGGGCGCTGCGGCGGCGATCTGGGTGGCTGGCACCCAGCTGTCCAAACAGACCGACGTACTGTCGGTGCGCCTGCACCTGGGCTCCGCGCTGGGTGGGCTCATCTTGCTGGCCATCGCCACGAACCTGCCCGAGATCGCCATCGTGGCCAGCGCCGCGGTATCGGGCAACATCGATGTCGCGGTCGGCAACATCCTGGGCGGCATCGCGATCCAGACCGTCGTCCTGGTGGCGCTCGACGCGTTCGGCGTCCGCGGCAATCGCCCGCTGACCTACCGCGCCGCCTCGCTGGTGTTGGTCCTGGAAGCCGCGCTCGTGGTCGCGGTGCTTGCGGTCGTGATCGCCGGCAGCCAACTCCCGGACAACCTCATCGCATGGCGCCTGACCCCTGCTCCGGTGCTGATCGTCATCTTGTGGGTAGCCGGGCTGCTACTGCTGCAACGCGCCGGCAAGGCGCTGCCCTGGCACGAGTCCGGCCAAGCTCCCGACAACCAGGACAAGCCCCGCGGGCACAGCCAGCAACACAACGAGCAGCAGGCCACCGGCAAAGGCACCAGCACCACCAAGTCCGCCACCATCTTCGGCGCCGCCGCTCTGGTCACCTTGATAGCCGGCGTTGTGCTGGAACGCAGCGGCGACGCGATCGCCGACCAGATCGGCCTGTCCGGGGTGCTGTTCGGCGCCACCGTCCTGGCCGCCGCAACCTCCCTGCCTGAGCTGTCCTCCGGCCTCACATCGATCAAGCAAGGCGACTACCAGCTCGCCATCAGCGACATCTTCGGCGGCAACGCGTTCCTGCCCGTACTGTTCTTGATGGCCACCCTGCTCTCCGGCAAAGCCGTGCTGCCGCAAGCACAGTCCACCGACATATACCTCACCGCCCTCGCCATCCTGCTCACCCTCGTCTACGCCACCGGGCTTCTGTTCCGCCCGCGCCGCCGCATCGCCCGCATGGGCATCGACTCACTGATCGTCCTGATCCTGTATACCGTCGGCGTGGCCGGCCTGTTCGCCATCGCCAACTCGGGCTGAGCAGGGACCCCTGGACACAGCATCGGTGAGGTGCCGATCAGGAACTGCATTCGGGCACTGCTGAAAGTAGTCGAAGCACCAGAGGCTATGTCGAACTGATCGGCCGGGTACTGCGCGATCGTTGCCGAGTCGAGGTAGTTCACCTACCACGCCGCGACGCGGATCTCCCGAACGGGTCGGCGCGGCTCGCCCCGGCCGGCTGTGTCAATGTTCGAAGTCGGCTGCACGATGTCCGAAGTGGTCTGCAATCGGTGTGATGAAGGTAGCCGTTGGGGCGTTGGTTCCGAATAGTTGTTGCTCGGAGTGTTCCGCATGCTTCGGCCGGCCCGTATCAGTTGCCCGGGACGGCCGGTGCCGTGGGCGGTAGCCCCGGTCCGCGCCAGCCGTCCCCGGTGCGGACTCGCTCGCGCGGTCTCGGGCCAACACCTGATGGCTCAGTGGGCGCGAGACTTCAACCGGCGGCGTCAGGTGGCGGCGACGGGCTGGATCCTCAACTGCCGCTGCCATGGCCCTTACGGCTGGCTACCTGGGCGTCAGCTCGGATGCGGCGATGGTGCCATCAATGACTGCGCTGGCCACCGCGCCGAGCTGTAGGTGGTTGCGGCGGGCGTGAGCCCGGATCAGAACGAAGGCTTCGTCAACAGTGACGCCGACACGTTCAGAGATGACGCCTTTGGCCTGTTCGAGCAGGACGCGGCTGTTCAGCGCGGCCTGCAGCTGTTCGGCCAGCACTTCGCCTCGCCGAACCGTGCGTTCCTGCAGCAGCCCCACGGTGGCGATGTCGCACAGTGCCTGGCCGAGCGCGATATCGGCGTCGCTGAGGGTCGTGCGGTCGGTGCAGAACAGGTTCAGCACCCCGATCACCTGCCCCCTCAGGCGTAGCGGGATGGCGTGGGTGGAGCGGTAGCCGGCGGCAATGGTCGCTGCGCGGAATCTCGGCCAGCGTTCCTCGACTTCGTCCAGGTCGATGTTGACGATTTTTTCGCCGGTCGAGTAGCAGTCCAGACAGGGGCCTTCGTCATTCTGTAGTACGAACAGTTCCAGCAGTCTGGCTTCCTCGGTGGTTGAGGCCATCACGTGCAGCAGTCCGCGCTGGTCGGCCAGGATCAGGCCGGCCGCGTCAGCCTGCAGCAGCTCGACACCGCGATCACACAGGACGTGGAGGAGGTCGAGGACGTCGTAGTCGTCGACGAGGGTGTCGGCGAGTTCGATGAACACCTCGGCGAGACGCTGCTCCCTGCTCATTTGCTTGCCGCCTTTCCAGGCCGGTACCGCCTGCGTGCTCGGCGTGGGGTTGTTATTCATGATGGTCTTCCTCGGGGTGAAAGGTCACTGTCCGGGCGACCACGTTTTCGGCGAGCTCGAGCAGCGGCCGTTCTTCGGCATAGGCGCGGACCCGTAGCAGCAGCAGCGCCTCGTTCATGCCGACCGAGGCTTGGACGGTGATGATGCCGGTGGCCTGGTGGATGGCGCGGTGGCTGTCGGCGGCGTCGGCCAACTGGGGGTGCAGCCCGCCGGGTGCTTCGTCGTACTGAAGGTCGAGCAAGATGGTTGCCGCGGCGGCCGCGTAGTCGAGCGCTTCGCCCAGCTGCAGGCCGTCCAGTGGCCCGGGGGTGTCGCGGTAGAGATCGAGGACACCGAGCCGGATCGCGCCGACCTGGAGCGGGAACGCGAAGACCGCCGCGATCCCGGACTCGGTCGCGGCCGGCACGAACCCGGGCCAGCGCGCACCGGCCTCGGCGAGATCGTGTTCCAGGACTGGTCGCCGGTCGTGGAACGCGGTCAGGCACGGGCCTTCGCCGAGGGTCTGCTGAAGGTTCTCCATCGCCGCTGCCGGGCCGTCGGTGGCGGCCAGGGTACGGCCGTGGCCGGCCTGCGTCATCAGCGCCACTCCGGCGCCGCTGACCGGCACCGACCTGGTCGCCGAGGCGCACAGGCGGGCCCAGACGGTGTCGCCGTCGAGGCCGGGTGGATCGGGCTGGTCCATGGCCAGTACCTCGAGCAGGATCTGCCGAACGCGTAGCGATGCCACTGTCACACCAGTTCCGGGCCGGTACTCGCGCGCCGTGAACGATGGACCGTGATCACACGGCCGTGACGTCGCCTGCCCATGGTGCCCCCGGCCACGGTCGTCGAAACGAGGCCTGCCGGGCGCTGGGCCAAGCAGCCGAGCGCGTGGGAGGCGGACCATCCGGGTGCCGCTGTTGTGGCTCGCGACCAGGCCGATGACGTCACGGGCGGGATCTCCGTCGCGGCCGGCCGGCTGGGAGGAGCCCGGAGACCACGACGTCGTGCGCGATGTCGCGCAGCTTGATGTTGTGGTCTTGGGAGTAGCGGCGCAGCACCTCGAACGCGCGGGCGCCGTCCAGACGGTAGCGCTCCATCACGATGCCCTGGGCCTGCGCGACCACGGTGCAGGTGCCGATCGCCTCCGACAGCTCAGCCGCGGCCCGGACCGCGCCGATCGTCAACGCAGCCTGGACCGCGATCAGCTGCGCGGCTGCTTGCTCGGTGGCGCTGAACCCTCTGGAATGCGCCGCGTAGAAGCCGATCACACCGAACGAGTCCCGGCCCGCAGCCAGTTCGACGCCGAAGACGCTGCACTCGCGCGACGTCGGCGCCGCGAGCTCGCCGACCGGCCGCGGCGCGGGTTGGGGTCGCGGATCGGAGGAGACGGTGATCGCGGCGTACCGCTTGGTCGCCCGGAGCCTGATCGTTGCCCACTCGCAGTGTCCGCCGACGACCGCCAACTCCAGCACCGTCCGCAGTACCTGGTCAAGGCCAGGAGCCAGATCGGACACCGACGGAACGGGCGCCGTGGCGGCACCCGGCTGCGGCACGGTGATGGTCATACCGGCCGGCCCGCCCGGCGAGATCCGTCGCCGGCGGCCGGCCGGTCGGCTGTCTGCAGGTCTTTCAGGCCGGAACACAGCAACATCGCCACGACCGGTTCCGTCACGTCGAGCAGGCCGGCGACGTCACCGATCGTGTGGTCGCCGCACTGCACCAGCGCCACCGCCGAACGCTGCTGTCGGGCGAGTTCGGCCAGACCGGCCATCATGGCCGACCCGCTGCCTGGACGTGAGGAGGAAGTGGTGTCCAGGCAGCGGGTCGCGTACAGGTAGGTCAGCCGGGCCAGCTCGCGGCGCAAACTGCCACCGCCGCTCGCGGTCGCGGTGGCGCCGGGGTCGATGCAGGCGCGGGCGATGACCTCGACCACGACAGTCTCGGCCCGGGCCGGGTAGCCCAGGATCGCGCGGGCAAGACCGAACAGCGCGGCGCCGTGACGGTCACACAGCTCACCGACCGCCCAGGCGTCACCAGAGCCTGCAGCCTCCAGCAGTCGCGACAAGCCAACGAGCTGACCATGACGGTGATCGCGCCGATCGGCTGCCCATTCGACCCCGGGGCTCGCCAGCCGTGGCGAGCGGCGCGTGGAAAGAACTGTGTGTGACATGCAAGACCCCCAGATGGGCGCTCCGATGGAGAGCCGCCGAGGTCTTGGGCAGCACTGATGCTGTGAGCAAAACGTACCCGTCCGTGTCGCGATGAAACAGCCTCAGAGTTCGTACGTACGACTAGGACAAGCAAGACGGGGCCAGTTCCGGCCGATCCAGCGGACTATTTGCTACGAACACCATCTTGTCGGCAGCCGGCTGCCCGGATGCCATCACGCAGAACGCAGGTACCACGCGCAGGCCACAGACGGATGCGCCTAACGACGCTCCCCCAGACCTTGGGCCACCACGATCGCTGGATGCGGTGATGGATCAAGTCGCCCACGGTGACCGTGACGCGTTCGTCGCCGTCTCTGACGCGACCGCGTCCCGGGCTTTCAGGATCGCGCTGCAGGTACCGTGCAATTGAGCCTGGGCTGAGGACCGCGATCGCAACCACGTTGCTCGTGAGGCGGCCGGGACCAGCCTCGACCTCACCGCCGAAGCCGCGCCAGGAGTTCCGATATCGAGCACGTCCGCGGCTGCCTGAATGCCCTCACCGACCTCCAGCGCCAGGCCATTGTGCTGGCCTTCTACGAGGGCTACACGTACCCCGAAGTCGCCGACCTGCTCAGCGTCAAGCTGCCCACCGTCAAAGCCCGGATCCGCGACGGCCTGCTCCGACTCCGCGACAGCCTCACCACGGCGGGCATCGCATGACCGCGCGCATCACAGCACCGGCGATCACCACGACCCACTCGTACGCCCAGTCCACGTCCGCGGTGTCGCGGCAGGTCACGATCGAGGTCAGCGACGGTCTTGTCACGCTCACCGCCACCGGTCAGGTTGACCGGCTGACCTCGGCGACGTCGCGCGAGGACCTGTTGGAGGTGTGGCCGGTGTGCGTGGGGATCCTGACAGTCGACCTGTCGGGCTGCACGTACCTCAGTGTCGATGCCGTCCGTGCACTGCAGGAGGTCTGGCGTTGGCCGACCCGGGCCCGCGGCGAGCTGCGCGTGATCGCCGGCCTTCCGGACGTCACCGCAGCACTGGACGCCAGCGTGGAAGAGGACGGATGACCGATCAAGCAGGCAGGTTCGGTGACATGGCGATGAACCTACACAATCAGGTCGGAGTACTAAGCAAGGTCTCACCACGAACGCTGCAACGGCCACCATCCAGAAAACGAGGACGACGTGTCGCGGCGCCGCACCGGTCGCGTCGCGGAGTCGGCTGAGCTGCCGCGGATCTCGCGAGCAAGGTCGGACTTCGAGGGCAGCGTGGTACCGAGCTGGAACTCGATCATGTCAGTGCGGGACGTCGCGGATGTGCTCCCAGAAGAGTTCTCGTGTCGTGGGTACGGCACTCACGTAGAGGATGGTTTTGTCGCGAGGCAGCCCGGTTGATCAGTTGGTACTCCGGTGGTGAGCCGATCGCCTGCTTTGGCGAGCGTGACTACGGCGTTGCCGGTGCCGAGGTCAGCGTGGAATTCTGCTCGCGTTTACTGGGCGGGGTGTTGCTCGTTCCCGAGTGTGCTGGAGTTTTCCGGCTGAACTGCTGCTTGGCCGGGTTCCTCGCAGAGCGCGATCAGTCACTGCCGGAGGTGAATTCCGACGGCGCGAGGGTGCCGTCGATGACGGCGCTGGCGACGGCTGTGAGCTGTCGGCGATTGCGACGAGCGTAGGCCCGGAGCAGGGTAAAGGCGTGTTCGACGGTGATGCCGGCGCGTTCGGAGATGACGCCTTTGGCTTGCTCGAGCAGGACGCGGCTGTTCAGCGTGGTGTCGGCGAGTTCGTTAAACATCTCTCCCGGCTCATTTGCTGCCGCCTTTCCAGGCCTGGCTGGCCCCGCTGCACGGGGTGGTGGGGTTATCAGCAGCGCTTCGTTCATGCTGACGCCGGCCTGGACGGCGATGATGCCGGTGGCCTGGTGGATATCGCGGTGGCTGTCGACGGCATGGACGAACTGGGAATGCAGCTTGTCGGGGGTGGTGTCGTGTTGCAGGTCGAGCAGGATGGTCGTCGCGGCGGCGGCGTAGTCGAGCGCTTCGCCGAGCTGCAGGCTGTCCAGCGGGCCGGGGGTGTTGCGGTAGAGGTCGAGCACCCCGAGCCGAACTGCGCCCGCCTGGAGCGGGAACGCGAAAACCGCCGCGATTCCGGATTCGGTTGCTGCGGGCGCGAACCCCGGCCAGTGCGCACCAGCACCGGCCCGGTCGTGCTCGAGGACCGGACGCTGGTCGTGGAACGCGGTCAGCCACGGGCCTTCCCCGAGAGACTGCTGGAGGTTCTCCATCACCTGGGCTGGCCCGTTGGTTGCGGCGAGGGTGCCGCTGTGCCCGGCGGTGGTCATCAGTCAGCGACGCTGGCGCCGCTGACTGGTATTGATCTGGTCGCAGATGCGCACAGTCGGTGCCAGACGGTGTCGCCGTCGAGGCCGGGCGGGTTTGGCTGGTCGAGGACCAGCACCTCGAGCAGGATCTGCCGTACGCGAAGAGACGCCACCGTGTCACACCAGTTCCGGGCCGGTACTCGCGCGCTGTGATCGGGAGGCCGTGATCGCACGGTTGGGACGTCGCCTGCTCACGGTGCCCGCTGCCTCGATCTTCAACCGGCTCCCGAGCTGCCGCGATTGCGGGCATCGGGGTGCCTCGCGGCCGTAGTCGGCGGTCATACCGGCTGGGCTGCTGCCCGGTGGAGACTTCTGCCGGCAGCGCGCTAGCCGTTGGCCTGCGCGTCCTCCAGGCCGGAGCACAACAGCATCGCCACGACCGGGATGGGCAGGTCTAGCAGGTCGGCGACGCCACTCATGGTGTGGTCGCCGCATTGCACCAGGGCGACCGCCGAACGCTGCTGGCGTGCGAGCTCGGCTACTGCGGTGATGGTGGTCATGGCCGACCCGCTGCCTGAACGTGAGGAGGTGGTGTCCAGGCAGCGGGTGGCGTACAGGTAGGTGAGCCGGGCAGCTCGCGGCGCAAACTGCCACTTCCACTCGAGGTCGTGGTGGCGCCGGGATCGGTGCAGGCGCGGGTGATGACCTCGACCACGACGGTCTCGGCCTCGCCCGGGCCACCGAGGATCGCGCGGGCCAGGCCGAACAGCGGCGGCACCGTGACGGTCACACAACTGATCGACAGCCCAGTGATCACCGGCACCGGCGGCTTCCAGCAGCTCGCGGCGATCGACGGCCCACTCGACCCCGCGCGTCACCGGCGCGAAGAGGTAGGGCATGGAGGAATGCGGCGTGGAAACGGCGGTGCGAGACATGAAACCCCCAGCTAGGCATTGCGTGGAAAGCGGCCGGGGTCTGGGGCAGCACTGACGCTGTAGCTGACCCGATAACCTGCCCGATCGGTGCGAAACTGCCCCGGCCTGCTCTAGTCCCGGCGCGAGCGGCTGATCGTCAACGGAGACGTCACCTGTTCACGGTCCCCGCCCGAACTGGTGACGTCTCCGCCTTCTTCGATTCGCCCCGGCGTCAGCTGCAGGGTTCCTCGTCATCCGCAGCTCGCCTGGCGCGAGTGGCGTCGGTACCCCGCCGTGCACCGATCCACACCGCGCGCCGCGACAGACCTCTGCAGCCGATAGCCGCCGGCCCTTAAAGGGGGCCTGACCGTTCAGCCGCGGACGTCGTCTTTGGATACGGGTGGGATGGTTGAAGTAAGCAGGCCAAGACCCCGCCTTACAGGGCGTTGATGTGGGGTCATTGATGGCACGTCACAGGGGACAATCACGCTCGTCGGCATCATCGGCGCGAAAAACCGCCAGGTCAGCTCAACCCGAAAGGCAGCGCCCGGGGCTACGGGTGTTGCTGCTGGGCATCACCGCCGTCGTGCTGGTGTGGACCGGCCACGAAGTGACCTGGGCACTGCCGGCCCGCAGCGGGGCGCTTTGGCTGCTCGACACCATCGGGATCGCGATTGCTGCCGCGACCACCAAGGCGACGCTGACGAGACCGGGCCGGCATTGGCCGGCCGTCGCCATTGCTGTCGTGCTGGTCATGGTTTTCGCCACGTCCTGAGGTTGTGCGTACGCGCCGAACGAAGAACTCCCGGACAGGCTGGGCGGTTAGTTGACGTCGCCGGGCGGCCAGGTCCACTATCGATTGGTAGGCAGGTGGATCCTGCCGTCCGTCAACGGCTGACGACCATCCGGATCCCTGCCTATCGCCACGTCTATTCAGCAGTACCGTCACCGGATCGTCGCGCCGAACAGGACACCGGTCGGCGTCGAAGTCGTCACCGCGCGCTTGGCCAACGCCCTGTACAAGACAGCTCTGGTTCATCTGATGACCGTCGAGGCTGCCGGGAGCGGCGCACCAGCACCTCGCAGCACAACCAGGAACGCCACCAGCCCGGATCCTGACGGCGGCGTCGCTCTCGAGCTCGTGGTTTACACCGCGTCCCGGCTGTCGACCGACCTGCGCCAGCTCGACGCCGAACTTTTCACCGACCCCGGCGTCATCGCGGCGGCCACCGAGGCCGCCGCCGGCCTGGCCCTGCTCCTCGAAGCCTGTACCACCCGCAGCCCCGACGACCCCCATACCGCAGGCTCCACCAGCAACCTTCGCCAAGCCGCCGACCATCTCGCCACCGCCGCCGACCGCGTCAACAACCTGCTCACCGCCGGCCACGACACCAGCGCCGGCGACCTCATCACGCCCCGCCCCACTGATCCCGCCATCGGACCCACCCAGCACTAACCCCAACACCTCTGAGGTCGCTGTTCGGTCTGCCCTGACCAGAGCGTGGTCGATGCCTGGTCACCCTTCTTTTCCGGTGCCGGGCACGACGGGGTGTCCGTTACGCAGAACGCAGGTACTGTCACTGACAGGCCCTCTTGTCCGAGCGGGCCAGGCGACGCTGCCCCAGACCTAGGCGGCACACCTTCGTGTGTACCTGCCCTTGGGGAAGTTGGCTTGCGTATGTCTTTGACACCGATCTTCATTCAGACCACCACCGGGCCGCCCCCGCCGCTGGCCGCGGTGATGAGCCAGGTCGCCGAAGGTGACCGCGAAGCGTTCGCGATCCTGTACGACGCGACAGCGCCGCGGGCTTTCGGGATCGCGCGTCGTGTCCTGCGCAACGAGGCGCTGGCCGAAGAGGTCGCCCAAGACGTCATGATCGAGGTGTGGCGCACCGCTACCCGCTACCACCCGGGCCGGGGGTCGGTGGAAACCTGGGTCACCACGATCGCGCACCGCCGCGCTGTCGACCGGGTCCGTAGAGAACGCGCCGCCAAGGACCGCGATCTCGACCACAGCGCCAGAGCTGCGGCACTGATCAGCTTCGACCTGACCGCCGAAGAAGGCACCCGGCTGTCCGAGATGACCTCCGTCCGCGGCTGCCTGAAATCGCTGACCGACCTTCAGCTCCAGGCGGTGGTACTGGCCTTCTACGACGGCTACACCTACCTCGAGGTCGCCGGCCTGCTCGACGCGAAACTACCCGCGGTCAAAGCCCGGATCCGCGACGGCCTGCGCCGGCTCCGCAGCTGCCTGACCACGATCGGGATCGCATGAGCACCACGCCAAACCCGACCACGACTCTCCACCCGCCCATTCCGGAGGCAGGAGCGCGGCAGGTCATGACCGAAGTGACCGACGGGGTGGTCACGCTTACCGTGATCGGTCACGTCGACCGGTTGATCGCGGCAACGTTTCGCGAGGAACTGTTCGAAGTATGGCCGGTGTGCGCCGGGACCCTGACAGTCGATCTGTCGGCCTGCACCTACCTGAACAACGACGCCGTCCGCGCGCTGCAGGAAGTCTGGCGCCGACCGACCCGGGCCCGCGGCGAACTGCGGGTGATCGCCTCCCACCCCGCCATCACCGACGCCCTCGATACCGCGAACATCCCCAGAATCCGCACCCCTCAGAACTGACCTACGAATCGGCCCGAAGGTGCCTGGTTACTCGCCGCAAACTTAGGCACGATCTATGCTCGAGGCACTCGTTAACGCCAAGCAGACCGCGCCGGGGGTCTCTTTGGCGCGCCCGGTGCGTAGGAGATCGATGACTGACCAAGCCGGCGAGTTCGGTGACATGGCGATGAACCTGCACGACCAGGTCGGAGTACTGGCCACTGTTGAAGCGGTGCTGGAGTTCGCGGTCGAAGCGCTCCACTACGACTCCGCGTCGGTGATGCTGATGAACCGCCGCCGCGCCGAGACCATCGCCGCGACCGATCCGCTCGTCACCACCGCGGACCAGCTCCAGATCGACCTTGGCGAAGGCCCCAGCCTGCTGGCCATCGCCGACCACGACGACGTGCTCGTCAAAGACACCGTCATTGACGACCGGTGGCCCAAATGGGCACCGACCGCGGCCGCGAGCGGGATCCGCAGCGCGCTCGCGATCCGGCTGTTTACCGCGCATTCCACCAGCGGAGTTCTCAATCTCGTCTCGACCAAGCCCTACGTGTTCGGCGAGGGAGACCTCGAGGCCGCCCAACTCCTCGCGCTGCACGCCTCGATCGCGGTCGCTTCGGCTCGCTCCGAGGCCTCCCTGAATCTGGCCATCGACTCCCGCAAAAACGTCGGCCAGGCCGTCGGGCGGCTGATGGAGCGCTACAAACTGGATGCCATCCAGGCGTTCGCGACGCTGCAGCGCTACTCCCAAGACCGCAACCAGCGCCTGCACGACATCGCCCAGCACGTCATCGCCCACGGCCAGCTCCCCGACTAGCCGATCGGCGGAGTGTTGCTGCGGTGGCGGGCCTGATGATGCGGAGGCATCTCTTATGCATTTCGGCCGGCCGGGCCAGGGTGTGCCCGGATGGATACTGCCGTTCGGGCACACACACCTTTTTGCGGAGGTGCGGGTGAGGTTGAGGACCTTGAGGCCCCCGCAGTATGACTCCATCGAACCTACCGCGCCAGCCAGTACGCCGATCAGCCGGTTCCGCCCCTACGGGCTCACAGTCGTCCAACCCCGACCGAGCCGTCGGTGGCTGGCTGATGTAGTCGGTCCGCAGTGAGCGCTATTTCTTTCGAAGCAGGTAGACGTCGCCGTTGCCTGATCGATCGCTGTTGAAGATGAGGTCGGTGTTGTTGATGAATGACGCATGGGCGTGCAGTAGCTCGTTGCTATGGCTTTCTTCGGA
>NZ_JBFBNQ010000010.1:0-181806 GCF_040687575.1 Kribbella sp. NPDC056861
TCCGAAGAAAGCCATAGCAACGAGCTACTGCACGCCCATGCGTCATTCATCAACAACACCGACCTCATCTTCAACAGCGATCGATCAGGCAACGGGGACGTGTACCTGCTGCGAAAGAAGTAGCCGCGCGCCGGTTCCACGCCAAAGCACTGACACGACGATCCCTTCCGTGCGGGCCGGGCCCGCTCTCACTGAATCCTCATCGCACCGCCGGCCTGCAACGCGACGGCATACGTGGCGCACGCGGCCATCTTCGCTTTGGCTCCTAACAACTTTGGGCTGTCCCGCGACCCAGCAACCGCTCGGCAGACGGTTAATGACCTCTCCGGCGGATTGTTGTAGCCATCTATGCTTTCCTTCGACCCTCCAAAACTAGAACATGTGTTCGAAAATAGGCTGCCGTCAGTCCATGCTTGGACGGTTCACGGTGCGACTCTCAGACGACGGATCCGGCACCTTGGGGGGCGTGGGACGGCGCCGTCAACGGCTGGCGCGTCACCAACCTCGAGCGGGCCGCGGCCGAGCAACTGAAGACCGACCTCGACCTGCAGTTCAACGCTCACGGCCCGCGGCCGGCCGACGAAGTACGCACCGTCGACCCCGCCCAGCGCGTCGAGCACCTGACCGCCTGGGAGTCGGGTGAGCTGGATGCCTGGGTTCGCGACGGTGGCCAATGGCTCGGGCGAGTCCGGGACGGTCATATCGCCTGGATCCCCCAGGACAACCTCCGCCAAGCCGCACCCGAGGCCCCTGACCGCTAACAGTCCGCGGTCCGACGACCCCTCGGTGACATCGCCGCGATTGATGCACCGAACCCATGATGTTGAGGAGTGCACTGATGGCAGGTGGACCGACGATCAGGCTCGACGGCGGACCAGGCCACGGGCAGATCTACTTCGAGGATGATTTCCGGGACCGGATCATAGCCGCGCAGCGCATGCATCGCACCGAACCGACGCGGCCGGCTGGCCCTCGGCTACGCCCCGGGGCGGTACCTCACCAGGCGGCGGAAGGCTCTGGACCTCGCAAGGAGTCAACTGCCATCGGGCCGATCCACGCGACCCCGACTTGGCTCACCACAGCTCGGCAATTACCGCCAAACACCACGCCGAGTCCGGGATGGCCGCGTAGCAAAGCCCACCTAATCAGAGTTCCCTCAGAGGCCCCGAGCCCAGCAGGCGCTGGATCGGCCTGCCGCACCCATACATGGTGTGCGGACCTGCTGCTGACGATCCCAGCCCTGGATCATTGCCTCCAGCACCGCCAGCTCTGGCTGCAGGAAACCAAGTCCCTCTACGAGCACAAGGTTTGCAGCTCCAGGAAGGCCGCTTCCTGCCTCAGACACCGTTGCATCTAACACAACATTGATGCGTTGTGGCTAGAGGCAACGGACGTCCTCTCAATACGTTAACAACGAACGGTATCTGAACCGTGCACTATTCGCGCTTGAGGAAGTCGTCCGCCTGAGCCACCTCCCGTGTTGCCTTCAATCCCCAGCACCCAATGGGCGTCGGAGGCATCGTTGAGCGGGCAGTTGGTAGTGGCCAGTTTCTGCTTGAACGTGCTTCGACTGGGTGCGTGGCGCGGTCTGCACGTACCGTGGGTGAGGACCGTCGGTTTTTCGGACTCGCCAGCCAAGGTGTGCCGTCCTCGGTGAACCAATCTTCGGCCGGGCAGTATGGCCGTGAAGGCGGGCGGTCCTTGTGGACCACCACGACGACAATCAGCGGTTCCCTACTTTCAGCTTCGCCTACTTGGTGCTGGTGATTTCAGTTGCTGAAGGCATCTTGGTCGAGATGTATCTGATCGGCTCCGAGCTGGCCAGGTCTCTGCTCGAATCTCGCGCTACCGCGGCCGGCGCTCCCGTGCTCGAGGCTGCCAGCCGGTTGATCTGTGCCGACGTACTGCCGTGACGCTGGGTGGGTCCATCTCGCAGGTTTGCGATCGGCCGGCGGTGGTGACAGGAGCGCCACGATCACCTTTGTGTCCCGGCCGGGATTGGGTTGATCCAGGCCTTTGGCGTTCGGCCCCGTGTGCGCCAAAGGCCGCCCTAGCTGTTGCTGGGCCTAGGCCTGTAGACCGTCTCTTGGCAGGGCTGGAACCTACGCAGCTGCATACGCTCGAAACCCGTCAAAGGCCAGTGCCGGTCTTTGATGTTGCCTGGCGCGAGGAGGGCGCGAATGACTGACCGAGCTGCGGATTTCGGCGATCTGGCGATGAACCTGCACGACCAGATCGGGGTTGTCGCCACGGTCGACGGAGTGCTGGAGTTCGCCGTCGAGGCGCTGCACTACGACCACGCTTCGGTGATGCTGATGCGGCGCCAGCGCCGGAAACGATCGCCGCGACCGATCCGCTGGTCACTGTCGCCGACCAGCTGCAGATCGACCTCGGTGAGGGTCCGAGCCTGCTGGCCATCACCGATCCTGCAACGTGCTGGTCAAGGACACCGCCGCCGATGATCGGTGGCCCAAATGGGCGCCGACCGCGGCCGCCAACGGGATCCGCAGCGCCTTGGCGATTCGCCTGTTCACCGCGCACTCCACCAGCGGTGTCCTGAACCTGGTCTCGTCGGAGCCGTTCGTTTTCCATGAGGGCGACATCGAGGCGGCCCAGTTGCTTGCGCTGCACGCCTCGATCGCGGTCGCGTCGACCCAGACAGAGGCCTCGCTCAACGAGGCGATCGATGTCCGCAAGGAGGTCGGTCAGGCCGTCGGCCGGCTGATGGAGCGCTACAAGATCGACCCGCTGCAGGCCTTCACCCTGCTGAAGCAGCACTCCCAAAACGGCAACCGGCGCCTGCGCGACGTCGCTGGTCATGTACTCGAAACCGGACAGCTACCCACTTAGTACCGCGCTGGTCAGCGTCCATCGAGCAGGTCAGGCGGCGATGGCGGTGACGCCCAGCTGGGCCCGGAGCCGGTCAAGAGTGGCCCTGAGCAGCCGAGAGACCTGCATCTGACTACAGCCGATGACCTGCCCGATCTGGGTTTGGGACTTGGCCTCGACGAAGCGCAAGTGCAGGATCCGCCGGCACCGGTCGTCAAGATCCGCCAGCAGCGGCGTGAGCTCGTCCAGAGTCTCGAACTGCTCCAGGTCCTGGTCGGCCGCTGCCGGCAGCGTGCCGACCAGATCAAGACTGTCACCATCAGCTGGCCGGTCCAGGGACAGCACGCTGAAACAGCCCCTGGCTGCCCGCGCCTCGGTGATCTCTTCGGGTGTGGCCCCTAGGTAGTCAGCGATTTCATCAGTGGTGGGTGGCCGGTTCAGTTCCTGCTCCAACAGCGGCACCTTCGACCTGATCGAGCCCTGGAGCTCCTGGAGCCGGCGCGGGATCCGCACCCGTCCAAGCCACATCACGGAAGTAGCCCGCAGAAATGATGTCCTGACCCGTCGATGCCGTCTCTCAGAAGGAAGTAAGGTCCAGTACGAGACGGCCGCGCAAGCCGTCTCTCCGCCGGTGCGGTAATCACTGTGTCATCGATCGCCAGTGCTGCCAGAGTGCATCGCAGCTTCATCCACCGCCGTGCAGACCTGCACGCCGCAGTTTCGGCCGCAGCCGCTGTCCCAGCAGAACCGGCAGCCACCAACAACGCTGTCAGCATCGCGTCTCTTCGTGCCGACCTGCTCAACACGCGCGCATTCAACATCCGGCTTCGGCAACACATCCGTGCCCTGGAAAACCGGCTATCGGAAAGCCTTGGTGAGGCCGTCTTTCGCGACAGTGGTCTCGGTGCACCCGATGACATCCGCAGCCTCCAGCGGGCGCTCACCGACCGCGAGCAACAACTCCTCGAGCTGCGCCGCCAGCTCGAAGAACGCAGCGATGAGCTAACCGCTGCCCGAGCGGCCAATCGCGAACTGATGACTCAGCTCAACATCCGGCATTGAGACTGAGGTTCACGGCCGCTCCTCGACGTGCCACCTCCGCGAAAATTTCACGGCCGAGGGTGCGGCGTGAGGTCGATCGTGACCGGTGGGTCCCCATACGGCGAGAGCTGGGTGACTGTTGGTGCCGGTCGGAGCTTCGGGTCGGTCTGGAACTGCCGCTCCAGGTGATCTTCGGCCGCCGAATCTCCGGCGTCGGCGGCCAGCAGCAGCCGGGCGACCTCGTCGGCATCGGAATCGGTGATCCCGGTGCCGACCTCGTCCCATAGGAGTGTCTCGTGACCGTACCGGTGCAGGACTTCCATGATCACGTACGTCCGGATGAATCCCGGACCGGATAGCTCCGAGTTCGGCGCCACTCCATAGCGCACCGAATCGAGGCGACCTGCACGATAGCCCGTCCAGACCTCCGCGGCAGTCTCGAAGGGTGCACCCTCACCGGTCGGCAGATCGCGGACGTCGAATGAGCGACTCCCCGGCTCGAGTTCGGGATCGAACCGCTGCCATCGGTGGCCGTTCCACCATTCGGCGACGACATGATCGCCCCGGAAGTCTGGAGGTCCCGGGAAGTAGCCGGTGAAGCCCACCCGGGTCCGTGCCGGGGTTTCATGCTCGCGAAGAGCTGCGACCGCGAGCAGGGAATGATCACGACAGCATCCCGCTACCCGGTCGCCAGGCGGCCGTGGATCCAGCGCTGGGCGGGGATGCCGTGCCTGATCAAGGTCCAGAAGGGTTGAGACCCAGCGCGAGTTGATCTCGCAGCGACGGTCATCGCGGAGCAGGTGCGCCTCGGCGCGATAGTGGAGGACAAGATTGCTGACTGCCGTGCAGATCTCCTCGATCCCGGACAGCTCACGGAGCAGCCGGCCGTGCCGGCCCGGATTGGAGAAGGTGGAATGTCGTGCGAGTCGGTCCCGAGTGGTCATGCGACGATCCTGCCCTCATTTCTCGTGACATTTCAGGCATTTCCGGCGTCGTCACCGCCGCCACCACCCGGTGCGCGACACCCGTCGCGCACCATTCCTGGACGTGGCGCAGCGCCCTGACCTGGCAAATCACCTGCGGTGCTCGCCAACCGAACACGACGCACCCCAACAGAATTCACTTTCAGCCACTCGCGCCGGCCACCGACGTACCGGGAGCTCGCGCCCTTCACGACCAGGCCCTCGACGCCCATCGCCGCAGGCAGTACGTCGAACCATTCGCGTGCCTCCTCGATGTCGGCTGTCACCGGCGACAGCTGCAGCGGCAACGCGAAGCTCGCGGCGAGTTTCTCCAGCCGAGTACGGCGTACGGTCCAGCGCTGGGTCCGCAGGTCGACGCCGCCGATCGCCAGCAGATCGAACGCGACGTACGAGGCCGGCACGGTCGCGACGAGATGCCTCGCCTCCGCCGGCGCGGTGACCATGCGCCGCTGCAGCGCGTCGAAGCTCAACCGGCCCTCGACCGAGATCACCAGCTCGCCATTTATCTTGAGGCGGCCGCTGGCTTGTCCTGCCTTGCGTGGGCGTGCGCGTCGTGGACATGTCTATGACGCGGTGATTGATCTGGTCAATGCACCCGCGGAATTCTCGCCCAGGTTCGGGCCGGTGACACGGTGGCCGTGGGCAACTTGGGGTCCGAATTGGATGTTGAGTACAGGCTGGGGCGCGTCGAGTTCGAGCTGAAGGTGAACGCAAGGTTTGGTCTTCGGCGGCGGCTCGGGCGGCTCGTCGGGCGTGGCTGGTCGATCAGTGGGGTGTATCGGCGGAGTCGGCTGGTTCGGACTCGTTGTCCGGCGCGGACCGCGTGATGTCGTCGTTGGTCGCGGCCCAGCTGGCCAGCAGGTTGAGGGCGTCCTGCGTGGGTGATGCGGGCTCGGCGGTGTAGGTGACGAGGACCTGGCGGGGGTCAGAGCCCAGCGGGAAGGTCTCGAAGGGCAGGTCGAGGTCGCCGACGACCGGGTGGTGGAGGAGCTTCACGCCCGTGGTGTGCATCCGGACGTTATGGGCCGCCCAGCGGTGGCGGAATTCCTCGCTGCGGGTGGACAGTTCACCGATCAGGTCCGTCAGCCGCCGGTCGTAGAGATCGCGGCCTGCCTCGGCGCGCAGCATCGCGACCGTGTCGCCCGCGACCTGGTCCCAGTCGCGGAAGAACACGGTCGCGTGTGGGTCGAGAAAGACGAACCGGGCATTGTTGGGGGGCCGCACCGGGTCTGCGTAGACCGGCGCGAACAGGGCTCGCCCGAGCGGATTGATAGCCGGATGTCTCCGCGCCCGCTGGTGATGAACGCAGGTGTGCCGGTCATCGAGTCGAGGACGCGCTGCACTGCGGGCCGGACCCGTTGCTGGACGGGCCGGCGGCGCGGTGGACGGGTCGTGTTGGCGCCGCGCAGGAGGTCGAGCAGGTGCATGCGTTCGGCCTCGTCGAGTTGCAGTGCCGTCGCGATGCCCTCGATGACGCTCTCTGAGACGCCGGTGGCGTTGCCGCGCTCGAGTCGCGTGTAGTACTCGCTGGAGATGCCTGCGAGGAGGGCGACCTCCTCGCGGCGCAGCCCGGTGACCCGTCGGCGCTCTCCGCCGTACAGGGGCAGTCCGGCCTGCTCGGGGGTGACCCTGGCCCGTCGTGTGCCCAGGAATTCCCGGATCTCCGCGCGGAATTCGTCGCGGATGCCGCGATTGGCGCCGTCGGGGTCGTTTCCTGTCATGCATTTCACTCTACGAGCGCTTGGGCCGGTTTGGGGGTCCCTGTCAGTGACCCCATCGTCAGGGACTCCCGCGGAAGCGTGACAACCGGTTCTGTTGGTGGTGTGCCAGCCAGAGCGGTGCGGCCCGCCGAAACTTGCGGCGCCACGGCACCTGAAAGGAACCCATGAGCAAGGTCATTTTCGTCACCGGCGCCGGCCGCGGTCTGGGCGCGGACATCGCCCGCGAGGCCCTCGCCGCCGGCCATCAGGTCGTCGCCACCGGCCGCCGCCCCGAGGAGGTCGCGAAGGCCCTGGACGGGCCGCACAACGACCTGCTGGTCACCAAGCTGGACGTCACCGACATCGCGGACGCAGGGGCTGCAGCGCAGGCCGCCGTCGACCGCTTCGGCCGCATCGACGTCCTGATCAACAACGCCGGGAACCTCTTCACCGGCTATTTCGAGGAAATCTCGCCCGCCCAGATGCGCCGGCAGTTCGAGACCAACCTCTTCGGTCCGATGAATGTCACCCGCGCCGTCCTGCCCCTCATGCGAGCACAGCGTGCCGGCCACATCATCACCATTATCTCGACCGCCGGACTCGTCGGCATGGAATTCACCGCCGCCTACGCCGCCTCCAAGTTCGCTGAAGAGGGCTGGATGGAGTCCCTGCGCTACGACGTCGAGCCGTACAACATCCACACCACCATCGTGGAGCCCGGCTACTTCCGCACCGAACTTCTCGTGGACGGCTCCACTGCCTGGCCAGAGCTGTCCATCGACGACTACGCCTCTCGTACCGCCCCAAGGATCGAGGGCATGAAGGCCATGAACCGCCGGCAGCCGGGCGACCCCGCCAAACTTGCCCGCGCCCTGCTCACCATCGCCGACCAGGACAAGCCGCTGCGGCGCTTCGTCGCCGGGGCGGACGCCATCGAGGCCGCCGAGGTCAAGGCAACCGAGCTTCTCGCCCAGGCCGAGGCGTCCCGCGAACTGGGCGACAACCTGGCCTACGACGAAACCCAAGCGTGAACAACATCGACCAGGCCTGACGGCCTCTAGACAAGGAGTACTTGATGAAGCACGTATCAATTGGCGGGCTCGATGTCTCCCGCATCGGCCTGGGAGCCATGACCATGGCCGGCGTCTACACCACGGGCGGAGGGCTCGATGACTCCGAATCGATCCGCACCATCCATCGTGCGCTGGACCTTGGAGTCACCCACATCGACACCGCCGAGATCTATGGCCCCTTCCACAGCGAGGAAATCGTCGGCCAAGCCATCAAGGGCCGGCGCGACGATGTCGTGGTGGCGACGAAGTTCGGCCTGGTCTCGCATTCAGGCGGCGGCCCCGGCACGATCGACAGCAGCCCCGGCAACGTGAAGGCCGCCGTCGAAGGCTCACTCCAGCGGCTCGGCACTGACCACATCGACCTCTACTACCAGCACCGCGTCGACCCGAACACGCCCATCGAAGACACGATCGGCGCGTTGGCCGAACTGGTCGCCGAGGGCAAGGTCCGTTACATCGGACTGTCCGAGGCCGGTCCCGACACGATCCGCCGGGCCCATGCCGTGCACCCGGTGGCCGCGCTTCAGACCGAATACTCGCTGTGGACCCGCGACGTCGAGACCCAGATCCTCCCGCTGCTGCGTGAGCTCGGCATCGGATTCGTGCCCTACTCGCCGCTCGGGCACGGCCTGCTGACCGGGCAGATCCGCACCGTCGACGACTTCGCCGACGACGACTGGCGCAAGACGAACCCGCGCTTCACCGGCGAGAACTTCCAGCGCAACCTGCGCATCGTCGACGAAGTACAGGCCATCGGCGCCGAGATCGGCGCCACCCCGGCACAAACCGCGCTGGCGTGGCTGCTGACCCGCGGCGACGACATCGCACCCATCCCCGGCACCCGGCGGGTCTCGCGCGTCGAAGAGAACACCGCCGCCGACGCCATCGAACTCAGCGCCGCGCAGCTCGACCGCCTGAACAACCTCACCCCGGCCGCGGGCGATCGCCACAACGAGGCGAACATGGCCAGCATCGACCGGTGACTCCAATCCGTCACGGAGGGCCTAGCTGTCTCAGGGTCGGCGCTGCGCCAGGTCGACCACAGACGAATCGGCCGGTCGACGCCGGGCGGCCCTGAGTTCGCCGTGAGCCGCGGCTACACCGCCGTCTTTCCCGAAGAGGTCATCGCCGCCCACCAGCACTTCATCGAACGCCGCCGCGAAACCCGCCCGTTCGGCGAGATGCGCGCTGCCACGGGCGAGGAATGGACCGAGTTCGAAGACCACTTCTTGCTGCGCAAGGTCGCGCTCGGAGAGTGCCACCGCCCCTACGGCACTCCGTGCCAGCAACGCGGAAGCCCGCCTGACCGAAGCCAAGGACCGTGCCTGGCTCGGCGAGGTCGCCGCTCTCGAGGAATCACTGAAGCACCCTCGGCAGCGCCGCACCGACGCCGAGCAGCAGCTGCGCGACACCGGCCTCTCAGTCACCTGATCAGTCCGCCGGGAGCGTCTCGACGTCGGCGAGCGGACTCGGTTTCTGTTGCCCGGTCGGCTGGATCGCGGTCCGTGCTGGCCGGGTCACGCCGCCGGTGGCGTTGCGTGGTGTGTGAGGAGGGCGGCGACAGTCTTGAGTGCGGGGTGGGCGGGGTCGTGCCAGATCAGCTCGATGGGGGCCAGCAGGGGCGGGATGAGAGGGCGGACGACGATTCCGGAGACCGGGACGTGCTCGGCCATCGCCGGGACGACCGGCGCTACTCCGTCACCTGCAGCAACCGAGCGCAGTAGGGCTTCGGGGGCGTTGATGAGGTCTGGTTGGGTGAGCACCTGGTCCAGACGAGAAGGCCCGTCAGGGAACAGGTGACCCATGATGCAGTCCCAGATGCCGAGGAACAGGTTGCGGGGAAACATCACGATCGTCTCAGTGGCGAGGTCGTCGACCCGGACTGCTTCGGCTTCGGCGAGCCGGTGCCCGGCGGGCAGGGCGAGGTGCACCGGGACTTGTTGCAGGACGGTTCCGGCGAGGTCGTGGTCTCGCGTGGCGCGGACCCACACTATGGCGGCGTCGATGTTTTCTTCGCGGACCGCGAGGATCGCGTCGTGGTCGGTGCTAGTCGCAGTGGTGACCTGCAGGCCGGAGGCTGTCCCGGACAGGTGGCGCAGGGGGCTGTCCAAGACGTGCTCCATGCCTGACACGACGTGCAGGGTGAGGTGGCGGTGGCGGCCGTCGGCGCAACGGACTTCGTTGCGGGCGCGTTCGGCTCGGGCGAGGAGGACGCGGGCGTGTTCGAGCATGAGCTGGCCTGCGGGGGTGAGGTGCACGCCGCGCGGGCTGCGCTCGAGCAGGGTGACGTGCAGGTCCCGTTCCAGGGCCTGGATCTGTTGGGATAGCGACGGCGCGGCGATGCGCAGCCTGCGGGCGGCTCGCCCGAAGTGTTGTTCTTCGGCTACAGCAACGAAGTACCGGAGCTGTCGGAGCTCCATGATCAGCCACGGTAGACCTGATGCCAGATTGATGGGGGGTCTGGGCGCGGCGCACATCCTGCGAGGTCGGAGCGCCGCGTCCGCTGACGCTGACCAGGACCAGCGTTAGGCCGCGGCTCATGTGCAGTAGAAACCTTGTCCTGGTGATGGCCAGTGGTCACTGCGAGGGTGAACAGGTGTCGCCTAGCTGCTCGATTGACCGGGTTGGACGACCGGGCATTCGGCCCGTACATCCCTTGCCGTGGTACCGATCCCAGGAGGCTTACCGTGAAAGCTGTCGTGTACGACGGACCGCGCAAGATCAGCGTGAAGGATGTCCCGGACGCGGAGATCGAACGGCCGACGGACGTGCTGGTGCGGATCACGGCCACGAACATTTGCGGGTCGGACCTGCACATGTACGAGGGACGCACCGACTTCGAGACCGGCCGCACGTTCGGGCACGAGAATCTCGGCGAGGTCGTCGAGGTCGGTGCGGGCGTCGACAAGGTCAAGGTCGGTGAACGGGTCGTCTTGCCGTTCAACGTCTCCTGCGGGTTCTGCAAGAACTGCGAGCGAGGTTTCACCAACTACTGCCTGACCACCCAGCCGGACCCGCAGATGGCCGGCGCCGCCTACGGGTTCGCCGACATGGGGCCCTGGCAGGGAGGGCAGGCGGAGCTGTTGCGGGTTCCGTACGGCGACCACAACTGTCTGCGGCTGGGTGAGGACTCGGTGGACAAGGAGAACGACTACGTGATGGTCGCCGACATCTTCCCCACCGGCTACCACGCCACCGAGATGGCCGGCGTGCTGCCCGGGGATTCGGTGGTGATCTACGGTGCGGGGCCGGTCGGGTTGATGGCGGCGCTGTCGGCGACGATCAAGGGGGCCGGCAAGGTGATGGTCGTCGACCGTCACCCGGACCGGCTACGGCTCGCCGAACAGATCGGTGCGATCGCGATCGACGACTCCAAGGTCGATCCTGTCGAGTTCGTGATGGACCAGACGATGGGCTTGGGGGCCGACCGGGGATGTGAGTGCGTGGGCTATCAGGCGCACGACCCTCAGGGCACCGAGCACCCGAACATGACGATGAACAACCTGGTCAAGTCGGTGCGGTTCACCGGCGGCATCGGCTCGGTCGGCGTCTACGTCCCGCAGGACCCCGGCGGCCCCGACAAGCTGGCCAAGCAGGGTCAGGTGGCCTTCGACTACGGCCTGCACTGGTTCAAGGGCCAGACCCTGGGCAGCGGACAGTGCCCGGTCAAGAAGTACAACCGGCGGCTGCGCGACCTGATCGCCGCAGGCAAGGCCACACCCTCCTGGATCGTGTCCCACGACCTGTCCCTGGAGCAGGCTGTCGACGCCTACGAACACTTCGACAACCGCGACGACGGCTGGACCAAGATCGTGCTGCACCCGAACGGCTCCGCCAAGCACAAGGCCGGAGCAGGCGCCCGCTGACCGTCCCTCTCACGTTGAGCTCGACGGCAAGCAGCCGGCCTGCCCGTGCGGGCAGGCCGGCACCCCTCTCACAGAACGGAGCCGGACATGGCAGGCGAGTTGCACGGCAAGCGGGTCGCGATCCTGGCGGCCGACGGTGTCGAGCGTGTGGAGCTGGAACAACCGAGACAGGCTCTGCAGGATGCCGGAGCGGCGACCGAACTGTTGTCACTGCACGACGGTGAGATCCAGGCCCGCGACCACGACCTGGAGGCGGCCGGGACCTTCCCGGTCGATGTCCTGGTCAAGTCGGCCTCGGTCGATGACTACGACGCTCTGCTGCTGCCCGGCGGCACGGTGAACCCCGACCAGCTGCGAGTCGACGCCGCCGCCGTCGGCTTCGTGCGCGACTTCATGGCCACCGGTAAGCCGGTCGCATCGATCTGCCACGGACCGTGGACGTTGATCGAGGCCGGCGTCGCGGCGGGCCGGACGCTGACCTCGTACCCGAGCATCCGCACCGACCTGCGCAACGCCGGCGCGAACGTCGTGGACGAAGAGGTGGCACGCGACGGGAACCTGATCACCAGCCGTTCGCCCGACGACCTCCCGGCCTTCTGTGCCGCGATCGTGGATCTGTTCAGCCAGGCCGCGCAGCCGGCCCGGGCGGGAGGCGGAGCATGATCGAGGTTGCGCTGTCGGTGATCGTGCAGGCCAAGCCCGGCAAGGAGAAAGACGTCGCGGACTTTCTCCGCGGCGCGCGTTCCGTCGTCGAGCAGGAGCAGGGGACGCGGGCCTGGTTCGCTGTCCAGTACGACGAGTCGACCTTCGGGATCTTCGACGTGTTCCCCGACGACGACGCCCGCCAGGCCCACCTGTCGGGCGGCGTCGGTCAGGCACTCGCCGCGCAAGCAGACGAGTTGTTTAGCGCAGAACCGAGCATCCAGACCATCGATGTGCTCGCGTACAAGCTGCCCGGGGAGACCGAGTAGAGGCTGCGCCTCGGCGTGACAGCCCCAATGATCCTCGAGCTGCTCGATTCGTCCATGCGACCGCGGCATCCGTGACTTCACCCACGATCGTCACCGTCTGGAGATAACACATGAAACGAGTTGTGAGCATGGTGTTGGCGGGCGGGGTCGTCGGCGGAGCTGTTGTCCGCCGCATCCTCCAATCTCCCCGTGGATCCACGGACAACGAGTCGCAGCGGCGATGGCTCACGGTCACGATCAACCGCCCACCAGAAGAGGTAGCGCCGCAGGGACGGTGGCCCGACCCGATCACGGACCTGGGCGACACCGTCGAGGTCGAGGTCCGAGCCGCTCCCGGCGGCAAGGGCACGGAGCTGGCCGTCCGGCTGCGTCACCTCAGAGCCTCCGGATCGGACGACGCCGCAGCCCGGACCGAGGGCGAGACCCCGCAGCAGGCGGTCCGTTCGGCGCTACGCCAGGCCAAACAGCTCATCGAAGTCGGTGAAGTGCTCAGGGTCGACCCGGCACCGCACGGCAAACGCCGGTACACACCCGGCGGACTGCTGCTCGACGCGGCAACCAGGCGCGCCGGTCAGGAGGGAGTGCTGTGAAGGCACTGTGCTGGACCGGCATCAACCAGACCTCTGTCGAAGAGGTCCCCGACCCGCAGCTCCTCAACGCCGAGGACATGATCGTCAAGGTGAGCCTGACCACCACGTGCGGCTCGGACCTACACCTGCTCGGCGGTTACGTCCCGTTCATGCGGGCTGGTGACGTGCTCGGTCACGAGTTCCTCGGCGAGGTCGCCGAGATCGGCTCGGCGGTCCGCAACCATCAGGTCGGCGACCGGGTCGTCGTCTGCTCGTTTATCAGCTGCGGCCGCTGCTGGTACTGCCAGAACAAGCTGTTCTCGCTGTGCGACAACGGCAACCCCAACCCAGCGATCACCGAGGCACTGTGGGGCTTCGCGCCGGGCGGCTGCTACGGCTACTCCCATGCTCTCGGCGGGTACGCCGGCAGCCACGCCGACTACGTCCGGGTGCCCTACGCCGACCAGGGCGCGTTCTCGGTCCCGGACGGCGTGCCCGATCTGACCGCACTGTTCGCCTCCGACGCTGCCCCGACCGGGTGGACCGGCGCCGATCAAGCCCAGGTCAAGCCCGGTGATGTGGTCGCGGTGTGGGGCGCCGGCGGGGTCGGGCAGATGGCCGCCGCCGCGGCGCAGCTCATGGGAGCTGAACGCGTCGTCGTGATCGACCGGTTCGTCAACCGCCTGCAGCAGGTCGAGCAGCACATCGGAGCCGAAACGCTGAACTACGAGGAAGTCAGCGTGGCCGCCGAACTGCGCGAAGCCACCGGTGGCAGGGACCCGATGTGTGTATCGAGGCCGTCGGGATGGAAGCGCACAGTCCCGGCCCGGCCTACCTCTACGACCAGGCCAAACAGCAGTTGCGGCTGCAGACCGACCGGCCGACCGCCGTACGGGAAGCCATCCATGCCTGCCGCAAAGGCGGAACCGTGTTCACCCTCGGAGTCTTCGCAGGGATGGTCGACAAATTTCCCCTCGGAGCGGTGATGAACAAAGCCCTCACGCTGCGCGGGGCGCAGCAACACGGCCACCGCTACATCCCGCAAATTCTCGAGCACATGGCCCGGGGCGAGCTCACCACCGAACACCTGGCCACCCACCTGATGCCACTGGACCAAGGCCCGCGCGGCTACGACATGTTCAAGAACAAGGAAGACGGCTGCGTCCGGGCCGTCTTCCAGCCCGGGAGATGACCCCGGACAAGTCACCACGCAGCGGCACGCCGAGGGGTTGACCGCACTGCCACCGGGCACTGGAGCACCAATTCGCCTACTGAGGGGAAGTCGCTGATGCTGTCGCTGCGTGCCCGGCACCGCCTGCGCGGCGAGCTGTGGATCGTTCCACTGCTCGGCGTGCTCGCAGCGATTGTGCTGTCCCTAGTCACCGTGGCGATCGACCGGGCCTTCGGCGACCGCCTCATTCCGACCAGCATCACCGGCGAACCCGACGCGGTGTCGTCCATTCTCGCCACGATCGCCTCGGCCATGGTCACGCTGACCACGCTCGTACTGACGGTCACCACGGTGGCGGTACAGCTGGCCATGGGCCAGTTCTCGCCGCGGATCGTGCGGGCACTGCTGCAGGACCGCGCCAGCCAACTCGCTTACGGGCTGTTCGCGGCCACCTTCACCTTCGCCATCCTCGCGCTGCGAGAAGTCAACGCTGCCGGCGACGGCACCGTACCCGGGCTGACGGTCCTGATGGCTTACCTACTTCAGCTCGCCAGCATCGCCGCCTTGTTCCTCTACATTCACCACGCCGGGAACTCGCTGCGTGTCGCCGGCCTGATCGACCTGGTCGGCGACCACCTCCACGAACAGATCGATCGGCTCTACCCACCCGGCCAGGCCGCGTCGAGCCGGCGTGACATCGTCGCTTCCCCCGAGCCCGGAATCGTGGTCGACCTCGACCACCCAGCCCTGATCGCGGCTGCCCAGAAAGCCGACTGCGTGCTCGAACTCGTTCCGATGATGGGTGACTTCGTACCCGCCGGCGCCCCCTTGTTCCGGATCGACGGACACCCCGACCGTCTGGACCACACGCACCTGGCCGACCTCGTCGTCCTCGCAGGCGAACGCACCCACGGCGACGACCCCGCCTACGGCTTCCGCAAGCTCGTCGACATCGCCGAACGCAGCATCGCCCAGCCCTTCACCGACCCCACTACCGCCGTCATGGTGATCGACCGCCTCCACGACGGCCTGCGCCAGCTCGCAACCCGCACCTTCCCCACCGGCCGCCACTGCGACGCGGCAGGCGAACTCCGGCTCATCGAACGCGTCATCAGCTGGGACGGCTACGTCCGACTCGTCTTCGACGAACTCCGCCTCGCCGGCGCCGCCTCACCACAGATCCCGCGCCGGCTTTTCGCCGCGCTCCAGGACCTCAAAACGGTGGCCCCACCGGATCGGCAACCAGCACTCGACCGTCAAATCGCACTCCTGACTGCCGCCGTCGAGCAACAGTACGACGACGGGCCCGATCGACATGCCGCTCTTGTCCCCGACCAGCAAGGCATCGGGTCAGGCAGCGACCTCACCCCCCAACCAGCAGCCACTGTTCGCGCGGTCCGATGACAGGTTCGGCAGAGGTTGCGGTGGTCGGAGGCGGAATCGTTGGCCTCTCGACCGCGTACGCATTGAGTCAACAGGGCGTCGCGGTGCACCTGTACGAGGCCGGTCTACCTGGCCACGGCCAGTCGGCCGGCGAGTCGCGGATCTTCCGGCATGCGCACGACGATCCCCGGCTTGTCGCGTTTGCGCGCGAGAGCCGCGGAGTGTGGGCGGAGTGGGCCGAACGGTTCGGCGTCGAACTGGTCTCATCAGATGGTGTGGTGGCAATCGGCGACAGCGCGCTCGCGCGGCTGCGGGTGCTCGACCGCGTGGGCGGCGTGGCCGCGCACGCCATCGACTCCGCCGAGCTCGCCGACCGCATGCCGCTGCTCGCCGGCTACTCAGGACCGGCGGTGTTCGACGAGACGGGCGGCGCGATCCGTACCCGCGCCGCGATCAAGGCGCTCACGGATCAGCTCGGGGACGCGGTCGTCACCGGCGAGGTGATCTCGATCGACCCGCACAGCAGTACGGCAGTCGAGGTGCGCAGCGTCACCGGCTGCGCTGAATACTCAAAGGTGGTCGTGTGCGCCGGCCGCGAAACCGCCCGCCTGGCGCGGAGCGTCGGCCTTTCCTTGCCAATCCGCCTCGCGGCACACGTGCGGCTGACCTTCGCCGTGAAAGCCGCCGCTCCGACACGTGTCGCATGCCTGCAAGACGGCAGCGGCGACTTCGGCGAAGTCGGCGTCTACGCGGCGCCGCTGCCCGGCAACTCCCGCTACGCCGTCGGACTCAGCGAAACTGTCGGCGTCCGCGACGACGGCACGTTCATCGACCCGGCAGCAGTTCGATCACTGGACCAGCGCGCACGCAAGTACGTCGCACGCGCCCTGCCGGGCCTCGACCCGGAGCCGCGTGAGTTCGTCCACTGCTGGGTGACCGACCTCCCGTGGAGTGAGGACGGCCTAGCTGTCTGGGAGTCAGGGCCCACTCTCTTCGTCGCCGGTCACAATCTCTTCAAGCAGGCACCATCGCTGGGCCGCGCCCTTGCTCGGGCCGCGACCGGCGACGGTCTCGCCCCCGAGCTCACCCCATAGGCGCGCCTCGGCGAGCCCCAGCAACAGTTCCAGTGACAGTCTGGACTCGCACACCATCCGTTTCGACGCCGGCGGTGTCCACGAACGCTCGCGTCTGGGGACACAAAACTCCAGGTCGCCCGCAAGGCTCACTTCACGAGGATGTGAGCTGGGCACAAGTGATGCAGGTGCGGGCCGCAGGTCTGGCTTGTAGACGGCCTGCACTGATGGGTTGGCCGCAGTGTTCGCACGTGCCGTAGGTGCCGGCTGATAGTCGGTCGAATGCTGCGTCGATCTCCGCCAGCTGCTTCTGGACCTGTTGCACAAGCGACGTGACCTGAGATCTCTCGAAGGCGATGGTCGCGCCCTCGGGGTCGTGCTCGTCGTCGGCGTTGGAGTCTCGTGAGGCTGCGACCACCTCGTCAAAGTCGCCCGTCAGGCTCGCCAGCCGTCGGAGCGCTTGTCGTCGTTGCGTTTCCAGCAGGTCGCGAGCTTCCTCCATCGATCCATCATGGCACTGTGCGAACTAATGGCGGTCGTGCTGGTAGTCAGCGCGAAGGCCCGCAACGGCATCGCACGACGCATGAGTGCCGTGTTCACCCCGGAGCGCTGCGGGCGTACTGTCAGGAGCACCGGTGATTCTTCGCCCAGTGGTCAGCTGTGCATCCTCGGCGATTGACGACGTAGCCATCCCGCGCCGAAGGTGCGGGGGCTGAGATCGGACCGAGCCGTGGAACTCCCGGAGCTTGTCGCTGTCATGGAGAAGATCGCACTGTCGATGCACTACCCGATGGACGTCTACGACACACTGCAAGGCCTGACCGCCGCGGTCGTAGCCGCGACACCAGGCATCGACCACGCGAGCATCTCAATCACCGACAAAGACGGCAAAATCCAGACCCTGGCCCCAACCGACGACGTCGCTGTACGGGCCGACGAACTGCAATACGAACTGGGTGAGGGGCCATGCTTGACGGCAGTGCTCAAGGAGCCGGTCGTGCAGGTCGACGACATCCGGAGCGACCCGCGCTGGCCGAAGTACGGGCCCCGCGTCGCCGCCGAGTACGGGATCGGGTCGCAGCTGGCATTCCAGTTCCACGCCGACCCCCACGTGCGCGGCGGGTTCAACCTGTACTCCCACCAACCCCACGGCATCGGCGTGGACGACCACCGGCTCGCCGTACTGTTCGCTAACCTCGCCGCGGCCGCGCTGGGCTGGAGCCGCCAAGACGAAACCCTGAACGAAGCACTGACCACCCGCAACACCATCGGCCAGGCGATCGGCATTATCGTGGAGCGCTATCAGCTCGACCCCGACCGGGCGTTCAACTTCCTGGTGCGCACCTCCCAGACCGGCAACATCAAACTCCACGACGTCGCGGCCGGCATCATCGCCGACGCAGCCTCCAGAGCCCGCTGAGCAACAGCGACATCCAACGCCGCCAACCGGCCGATTGGACTTGACGAAGGTCAGATAGGCCGCGGAGACCGCTTGGAGCCGGTCAGCGGGGTCGGCGTGGTCACCCACGTCGTTCAGCTCGTGTTCCAGCTCGGCGAAGGCGACCTCGGCGACCGCCAGCAGGATCGCATCGCGGTCGGCGAAGTGCTGGTAGATGGCCGGCGCGGAGATCCCTACCTCCAGGGCCACCGCGCGCGGCGTGACGCTGCGCTCCGCGCCTTGCTTGAGCAGCCTGGCCGAGCCACTGACGATCTCGTCGCGTAACTGCGTGCCTTCACCGCGCTTGTTGCGAACACGATCCTTCGAAGTCGCCTCGCGATTCACTTTACACCTGTTAACTGGACATGTAAGTTAACAGGTGTAAAGCAAGCGAATCCCCGACCACTCGAGGAGCAGTCATGAAGAAAAACCTGATCACCGCCGCACTGGCAGACAAGACCGGACGAGGGCTGCTCGCCCTGTGTGCGCTCGCGACACTCGGCGCGTTCGCCAACGGCGTCAGCATCCTGTTCGACGTCGCGCCCGATCGCCTGATGTCCGAAGCCTGGCGAACCCTCGCCTACCTCGTCTTCGTCGGCCTCCTCACGATGATTATCGTTGCCCCACGCAACCAACGCGGCCCGTGGGAACTGATCTTCCTCCACAAGATCGCCATCACCGTCTTCGGCATCGTCGCGGCAATGAGCAACACTCCCGATGCTGCGAACACCTGGCCCATCGACGCGGGCCTAGTGGTAGCCACCGCGATCGCCTACGTGTTGTGCCGAGGCTGGCAAGGCTGGCGACCGAACTCCGCCACCGCACGCTCGACCAAGTAGCACATGGGTGAGCCGACGCTTTTGGGTAACCCCGCCCGGTTTGGACCGGTGATAATGACAGAATCGCCGGCCGCGCGTGTCGAGGGCGGATCCGGGATGCGGCCGTTCCCAGAGTGGCTCAGACGGACGTCGTCCGACGACGAAACCTGTCGTTCAGAAAACGCCTACTCCGACGCATCAAACAAGATCGCCGGCGAAAATCGCCGCCTTCAGGCGGTGCTTAACGTCGACCGCGCTCACGACCCGCACGGATGACTCGAGGTCACATCTGCGGCACCTGGAGGCGCAACAAGAGATTCAACAGGACGGCCAGTTAAAGCAACTGACGGGATACGTCCGCCTGGTCGTTCCGTCCACTCCGCCCATCATGATGGCGTGAGGAGGCCTCAGCCGATCCTTGCTGCGGGCCGCGGCTGTCCCTGCCCGCAGGCTCGAGCCTCATCGCATTGGCTGCTGATCTCGGCGGACGGTGGCGCGCGGGCCGGGTGGTCGGCCGAATGGAACATCAGCTCGGCGCTGACTAGAGCCGCATGCCGCCGGGAGATGTCCGCGGTCTTGGTTCGATCACGCCTACGGTGACGTTTCGAGAAGTGGCTGGACTGCCTCACGGATTCGGGCTCGCAGCCAGCGGGATGCCGGGTCGGTGTCGGCTCGGCGGTGCCATCGAAGCTCGACGTCGGCCTCCGGCAGGTGGTATGGGACTTCGTGCCAGCGCAACGGGACGGCACGATCCACCAAGTGGCGTGCGACGGTGAGTGGCACCAGACAGATGACATCTTGCTCCAGCGCGATCAACGCACCGACCGCGTACGAGGGGACGACTGCCGTAACTCGCCGCGAACGCCCGTCACGTTTCAGCGCATCGTCCAGCGGGCCGCGCGCCAGGCCTCGGCGGGACGACGAGATGTGTGGATAACGGCACAGATCGTCGACCGATAATTCTGCTGCCTGCCCTAGGGCGGAATCGGCCGCCACAGCCGCAACGAAGCGATCGGTGAAGAGCCTTTCGGTGAATACGTCGGGGGGCGGCGGCCCGACCACCCCGACATCGAGGTCGAGCGAACCATCGCGGAGCTGATCGGGGTCTTTGGAGTCCTGGCGGACAAACCGGATCCGGACTCCGGGCGCGGACGCGGTCACCAGGCGAGTCACTCGCGGCGCGAGCACCGGGATCAGTCCGTCGTTCAGCCGAATGGCAAATGTCCGCTCCCATGATCGGGGGTCGTCCAATTCGGGGCTGACCCGGAGCGTGGCCGCCGTCGCGAGCAGATTCCGTACCCGTGGTGCTGCGTCGAGCGCGAATGTGGTGGGCACCAGGCGTCGGCCGGCGCGCACCAGGATCGGATCGTTCATAGCTCGCCGGAGCCTGCCCAGGGCATGACTGGTCGCTGACTGGGACAGGTGCAGACGCAGTGCCGCCTCGTTGACGCTGCTGGTGTCGATGAGGGCGTCGAAGACGCGGAGCAGATTCAGATCCAACTCTTCAGGCATCGGTCATCCTCATATCGATCATGTGCATATTTATACTGTAAAACATGCATTAGACATCATATTACTGACTGTTGATGATGAAGACATGCCGAAAATCATTCGTCCGAACAGCTATGGAAGCCCCGATGTGCTGGAAGTCGCCTAGGTTCCCGCACCGACTGCGCCCGATGACGGCGTTGTGGTTCAGATCCGTGCGGCCGGGGTCAACCCGATCGACTGGAAGCTTTACAGCGGTGCTTTTCACCGGGTCGCCGACCAGAACAAGGACTCCGCAGGAGTCGGCACGGACAACCTGCCGGCGCTCGGGTTGGAGTGCGCGGGTGTGGTGACCGAGGTCGGACCGCAGGCCGACGGTGTCCAGGTCGGCGACGAGGTCATCGTCTATCCCGTCACCGCCGCCTACGCCGAGTACGTCACGGCGCCGGTTACCTCGCTGATACCGAAGCCGGCAACACTGGACTGGCCGGAAGCCGGCGGGCTGATGCTCACCGGCACCACGGCGACTCACGCGCTGCACGCGGCCGGAGTCGGCACGGGCGACACCGTCCTCATCCATGGCGGCTCCGGCGGCGTCGGGCTGATGGCCGTCCAGCTGGCCACCGCCCAAGGCGCGACCGTGATCGCCACGGCCACCGAGGCCAACCACGAGCTCCTGCGCGACCTAGGCGCGACGCCCGTCATGTACGGACCAGGATTGCTCGATCGAGTTCGGGCCGCCGCGCCAAACGGAGTTACGGCGGCGCTTGATCTGGTTGGCAGCGACGAAGCACTCGACACCTCACTAGAGTTGGTTGCCGACCGCAACAGGATTGCCTCGATCACCGGGTCTGAGCGGCGCGCCGCGGCCGGGATCAAAGTGCTGGGCAACGGTCCCGGCCAAGACGTCGGCACCGAGGTTCGGCACGCCGCTCGGGCCGACCTGGCCGAGCGTGCCGGATCGGGCGAACTGAAGGTCATCGTCGACGCCACCTACTCGCTCGATGACGCCGCGAAGGCACACGAGGCAGGGATTGCCGGACACGGCCCCGGCAAGCTCGTCCTGCTTCCCTGAACAGCCGCCACCCTGAAGGGAACGAATTATGAGTGAGCAAGATGTCATCGTGGTGGGTTGCGGGCCGGTGGGGCTGGTCCTGACGGCGTTGCTGGGTAAGGCCGGTCACTCGGTGCTGGTCCTCGAGCGCTATCCGGGCCGCTACGGGTTGCCGCGCGCCGCGAGCTTCGACAGTGAGACCTTACGCACCATGGCGGCACTCGGGCTGGCACCGGCGCTTCTGCCCGGTTTGCACGTGCAGGAGCGCTACGAATGGCGCAACAGGCAAGGAGAACTGCTGATCGAGCAGGTGTGCCGGAGCATCGGTGACAGCGGCTGGCCCGACATGGCGACGTTCCACCAGCCGGATCTGGAAAACGCGTTGCACGAGCTCTGCAGATCCCTGCCGTCGGTAGAGCTTCGATTCGGCACAACCGTCACCGCGGTCAACCAGCAAGACGACCAGGTCGTCGTACGGACCGACACCGGGGAAGACTTCGCGGCGCGGTATGTGATCGGTGCTGACGGCGGCAACAGTTTCGTCCGCGAGGCACTGGGAATCGGACTGGACGACCTGGGATTCTCCGAGCCCTGGCTGGTGTGTGACTTCAAACTGCGACGGCCGGCCGAGGAACTCGGTCTGCCGGGTGCACTCCAGATCGGCGACCCTGACGAACCGACCACCATCATCACGACCGGATCAGGACACCAGCGTTTCTGCTTCATGCTCGACACCGAGGCAGACCTCGACGTTGAACGCAGCAAAACCCGAGCCTGGGAGCGGGTAAGACGCTATCTGTCGACCGACGACGCCGACCTCGTCCGGGTCGCGGACTACACGTTCCGATCCCTGATCGCGCATCAATGGCGAGACCGGCGAGTCCTGCTGGCCGGCGACGCCGCCCATCAGATGCCGCCGTTCCTCGGACAGGGGCTGTGTTCCGGTATCCGCGACGCGGGCAACATCGCCTTCAAACTCGACTGGGTGCTCCGCGGCGTACACGACTCTGCCGTACTCGACACCTACCAGACCGAACGAGAGCCCCACGTACGCGCGATCACCGCCACCAGCATGCGCCTAGGCCGCCAGCACACCCTGCGTGATCCAGTACTTGCCGCTGAGCGCGACGAAGAACTGCGCACCCGTCGCGCCGCATTGGTGGAACCCGACCGGATTCGGCTGCCCGGCCTGGGCCCCGGATTCTTCGGACCTGGCGGCCGTACGCTGTCGGTCCAAGGCCGGGCGAGCAATGGGCGCATGACCGCGCTCCTCGACGAACTGGTCGGGAGTGGCTTCCGTCTTCTCGCGACCGAAGATGCGCTGGCCGACATTGATCCGGAGGCTGTGAGCACAGCGGGGATCACTCTGGTGGGCTTGGGCGCTCAGGCACAGGGAGTCGTCCTGTCCGATGTGGACGGCACCCACTATGACTGGCTTCGCAGTCTCGGTGCTACCGCGGCCGTCGTGCGGCCTGACAACTATGTGCTGGTCTCGGGACAAGACGCTGCCGAGGTTTCTCGCCGCGCCATTGAGCTACTGGCACCGGATGCCATGGTCGATCAGACCGGGCAGCAGCGGATGTAGACGACGTCGTTTGGCGATCTGAAACGGGCTGATACCGTGCTGGAACTATTCATGCGGGTCGCCCTCCTGGGTGGGCGAGTCCGCTCTGGTAGGCGATGACGACCAGTTGAGCGCGGTCGCGGACGTCGAGCTTGGTCATGGCGCGGTTGATATGGGTTTTCACCGTGAGGGGAGACAGAAACAGTTGTTCGGCGATCTGTTGGTTCGACAAGCCGTAGGCGACCAGCGCCAAGATCTCCCGTTCCCGACCGGTGAGGACAATGAGATCAAGCGCTGCCGGTAGCTGACCGAGAGGTGCCTGGGTCAGGAACCGATTGATCAGCGCTTGGGTGGCCGCTGGGGACAGCAGTGACTCTCCGGCGGCGACGACGCGGACGGCGTGGAGCAGGTCGACGGGTTCGACGTTCTTAACGAGGAAGCCGCTGGCGCCCGCGCGGAGGGCGAGGACGACATTGTCGTCCGTTTCGAAGGTAGTAAGGATCAGCACCCGGACGCCGGCCAGGTCGTCGTCGGCGGCAATCCGGCGGGTCGCCTCGATGCCGTCAATGTCGGGCATCCGAATGTCCATCAAGACCACGTCAGCGCGGGTCGCTCTCGCGAACTCGATGGCTTGCCGTCCGGTTCCGGCCTCGCCGACGACTTCGAGATCTGCGGCCGGTTCAAGGAACATCCGGAAACCGGCCCGGATCAACGGCTGGTCATCCACCAGAAGTAGTCGGATGGTCATATCGCTGGCCCGTCCGGGGTAGGAAGGTCGGCGCGGACCATGAAACCTGCGCCGGGTGTCAGATCAGCCAGGAGGGATCCGCCGGCAACCGACACGCGTTCCCGCATACCGATGATGCCATATCCGGAGTTTGCGAAGTTTGTACCGGATCTGACCGGGTTGCTGACCTCGATCGCCACTCCTTGCGGGCTGTATACGACAGTGACCTTGGCCGTGCCTTCGCCGTATTTATGAGCGTTGGTCAACGACTCCTGCACGATTCGGTAAGCGGTGAGGTCGGTGACTTGCGGGAGGTCCCTGGCTTCACCGTGCTGCTGGTGGTCCACTCGCAATCCCGCGGCTGCGAAGTTACCGAGGAGCGCGGCCAGACCGGCGAGACCTGGGGCCGGCGACGGCGGCGGAGCGAGCGGTTCGCTCGGGTTTCGGAGCAGGCCGATAACGGCAGCCATCTCTTGCAAGACGGTGTCAGAGGCACGGCTGATGTGAGTGAGAGCGGTGGCAGCCTGGTCGGGGTGCTCGGCAAGAATGTTTCCTGCACCGGAGGCTTGGACCTTGATGACGGCGTCGCTCGTCGGTCACCCGGCGGCGGGCTTCTTCTTCGCGAGTTTGCTCTGCGCGCACAGCTCGTTCTTCGACTGCGACGAGGTAGGCACGTCGGCTTCGGGCCGCATCACCGACGGCGGTGGCCATACCTATCCAAGCCAGTACTCCGAGATTTTCCGGTGACCACCAGCCACCGTCTGCCCAGACGACAGAGACGAAGTAGAGCAGGACGCTCACACCAGCCGCGATCAGCCAGGTGATTCGCCGGTCGCCGGCGCCCGCACGAGCATGAAAGAGGAAGAACAGTGCCACGATCAGCACCGGCGTTTCATGGCCGGCCGCCGTCAGCGCCGCCGACGTCACGGTGACCGCGGCAATCGACCACCCGCTCCATCTGCGTCGCACCAGGATCGCAGTCACCATCACAACGATCGCGGTCACGTCAGGCAACCCCGGAGCCCGAGACGGCTGATCGTCGGATCCGATCCAGATCACAGCGGCTGCGAAAGCCGCCAGACCCAGCGCCAGAGCCCCGTCCCGCAGCAACTGCCTTTGCTGCTTGGCCGCCCACGTCCAGCTGAGCACGCGCCACCCCTGTGTCATGCGGCCAAAGTACGCCGAACGCGGCCTGGTCCGCGTCGTCTTCTGGCGGTATATCGGCTACTGCCGCAGACGTAATCGACTACCCGCACCGAGACGACGCGCGACCTGCCGCTCGGCGGCGAAAGTTTTTGCCATGATCGAAATCAAGGAACTGACCAAACGCTTCGGCGACAAGGTCGCCGTGGACAACCTGACCTTCACAGTGCGGCCCGGGATCGTCACCGGCTTCCTCGGCCCGAACGGCGCCGGCAAATCGACCACTATGCGGATGATCCTGGGACTGGATCGGCCCACGTCCGGGACCGCCTCGATCGATGGCCGCGGCTACGCCGATCTGACCGCACCTCTGGCCAAGGTAGGGGCCCTCATCGATGCGAAGGCCGTCCATACCGGACGGTCCGCCTACCATCATCTGGCAGCGATGGCCGCCACACTCGGCATCCCGAGAAGCAGGGTCGACGAGGTGATCGACATCGTCGGGCTCCACGACGTCGCCCGCAAACGGGCCGGCGCCTTCTCTCTCGGCATGGGACAGCGGCTGGGGATCGCCTCCGCGCTACTGGGCGATCCCGAGGTACTGATCCTCGACGAACCGGTCAACGGCCTCGATCCCGAAGGCATCCTGTGGATTCGGCAACTCATGCAAGGACTGGCAGCCCAGGGCAGGACCGTCTTCGTGTCCTCACATTTGATGAGCGAGATGGCATTGACCGCCGAGCACCTGATCGTTGTCGGCCGCGGCAAGCTCATCGCCGACGTGTCCGTCGCCGGCTTCATCGAACAGGCTGAACGAAACACAGTGCGAGTGCAGTCACCACGCGCCGCCGAACTCCACGACCTGATCGCAGGCCCCCAGGTCACGATCACCAGCATCGAACGCGGCACCTTCGAGGTGGCCGGGATGTCCGCGCAACAGATCGGCGATCGCGCCGCCGACGCAGGGATCGCCCTGCACGAGCTGTCAGTGCAGCGGCCGTCCCTGGAAGAAGCGTTCATGGAAATCACCAAGGAAGCTGTCGAATACCGCACCACCTCCGAGCACTCCCTGACAGGAGCTACCCGATGACCACCGCGAATTCGTCGACCAGGCCCAGTCCGAAAACTCAGCTCAAGGTGACTCAGGTACGTGTCATCCAGTCCGAATGGATCAAGTTCTGGTCACTACGCTCCACCGTCATCACCCTCGCCATCGGAACCGCGTTACTGATCTGTGTCGGCCTGATCACCGCCTCGGTCACCAGGTCAGGTGGCCGGGTCGGCGATGACAGCCTCGGCGCCGCCGACGCCAGTCTCGGCGGCGTCATGTTCGCTCAGCTCGCCTTCGGAACACTGGGGATCCTCATCATCGCCAGTGAGTACAGCACCGGCATGATTCGCTCGTCGCTGACCGCCGTACCGAGACGGCTGCCTGTCCTCTGGGGCAAGCTCGCCGTCTTCACCACCGTCGGCTTCGCCGCCAGTCTCGCCGGAACAGCTATTGCCTTCACCGCGGGTCAGGCCATCATCGGTAACGGAGCCGCGTCGTGGTCGGACCCAGGCGTCGCACGGGCCATCATCGGCACCGCTGCCGTTCTCACCACCTCGGGTCTTCTCGGACTGGCGCTCGGAGTTCTGCTGCGCTCCACCGCGGCCTCGATCACCACTTTGTTCGGAACCATGTTCCTGCTCGACAACATCGTCGGCCTCATGATCCCCGACTCCTGGAACGGCGCCCTTAAGTACTTCCCAGGAGCCGCCAGCAACGCGGCGGCTGCCGTCATTCAGGCACCCGACGCCCTTGGCCCCTGGCCGGGGCTGGCGGTCTTCACCGGATATGCGGCCCTGGTAGCGGCCGGCGCCGCCTGGAGGTTGAAGCGAACCGACGCCTGACCCGGCCAATGCCCAACAGCGCCACAAGCGGGACCACCAGACAGGTGGTCCCTCTTGTCGTATCCGCGCCCGCCTGCTACGACGTGAGACATTGCCTTCGGCCACGTCTTGTTCTACTACAAGTCATTGATCCAGATTTCTGATTGATTTCAGCCGATGCCGCGCTTCGTGAGTGATCCTGTCAAACCCGATGGCGGGAATCTGGGGCCCGTCTCGATTGAGACGCGGACGTCTGACAGTCTGCCCGACTACTTCGTGCCGAGGAATTGATCGAGGACTCGGTCGAGCCCGAGAGCGAACAGTTCGTTGTCCGACCAGCCGGCGTCGACGAAGCCCGATGTGCTGAGGGTGGGGTAGCGGTCCGCGGAGTCGAGGATGTGTGCGCGCACCTTGGCGATCGCGGCGGGGTCGTCGATCCGCTGCCAGGTAGCGTCCGCCATCGCCGAGCCCAGCACGAGGCCGGCGAGCGTGTGGGTCACTGCGGCGAGATCCTTTCCCGCAAGGCCGTCCTCGACGAGCTTTGCCTGGATGTACTCGGTCCGGGTCAGCACATTGGGTCCCAGAAGAGGCCGGCCGAGCAGACTCGGCGACCAGGGGTGCGCCACCATCGCGGAGTACCAGCCGACGAGCAGTTTCTGGAGTCCCGCCCGGGGCGGCACATCGGGTGCGGGCACTGGCACCTCCCCGACGACATGGTCTAGCGCGAGGTCGAGCAGGTCTTCCTTGGTTTTGACGTGCCAGTACAGCGCGGTTGACGTCACTTCGAGCCGCTCGGCAAGCCGGCGCATGGTCAGCCGATCCACTCCCGTCGCGTCGAGTTCGGTGATCGCCGCGTCGATGATCCGCGCCAAGCTGAGCGGCGTGTTCCGGCGTGGGGGCCGCGCTACTTCATCACGAAGCCAGAACACGTCGGAACTGGTGGCTTCGGCCGGCATCGTTTCGGGTCGCGGCTCTCTCTCGGTCACAAGCCACCACCTTACCGGTCGGCATTTGACTTACCAACGATAAGTTAATATAACGATGGTAAGTCAAGAGTTCATCGACGATGGAAGGTCCTCATGAAACCCGAAGCAGGCCCGCGCCGGTGGCTGGCGCTCGTGGTCCTCAGCCTGGCGCAGTTGATGGTCATCCTGGACTCCACGATCGTCAACATCGCTCTGCCTACCGCGCAGCGTGAGCTGACGTTCTCCGATGACAGTCGCCAATGGGTTGTCAGCGGCTACGCCCTTGCTTTCGGCAGCCTTCTGCTCCTCGGCGGCCGGCTCTGCGATCTGCACGGTCGCAAGCGGCTGTTCGTCATCGGCATGATCGGCTTCGCGGCCGCCTCCGCACTCGGCGGGGCGGCGGACGGGTTCACTCTTCTGCTGATCGCCCGTATCGCCCAAGGCGCCTTTGCTGCGCTGCTCGCGCCCGCCGCACTGTCCTTGGTGTCGGTGACGTTCGCCGCCGACGCTGACGAACGCGGCCGCGCCTTTGGCGTCTTCGGTGCCATTTCCGGTGCCGGTGGCGCTCTAGGACTTCTGTTGGGCGGGGTGCTCACGCAGAACCTGTCGTGGCGGTGGTGCCTTTACGTCAACGTGATCATCGCCGCCGTCGCGGTCGCCGGCGCCCTGATTTTCCTCGTCGACCGTGCCCGTCCTCAGCGAACCCGGCTCGACCTCGCCGGCACCGCCCTGGCTCTGCTCGGTCTGTTCGGCATCGTCTACGGGCTCGGCAACGCCGCCACTCGCGGGTGGACCGATGTGTGGACCGTCGGCCCCACTGCGCTCGGCGTGCTGCTCGTCGTCGCGTTCGTCTTCGTCGAGCGCCGGGTCCGCGATCCGCTCCTGCCGCTGCGGGTGGTGCTCGACCGCAACCGTGGTGGGGCCTATCTCGCGGTTGGGATCTCTGGCACCGGTGGCTTCGCCGTGTTCTTGTTTGTCACCTACTACCTCGCCGAAACCCTGAAATTCACGCCGGTCCAGAGTGGCCTGGCGTTCCTGCCCATGGTCGTCCTGGTCATGGTCGGCGCGGTGCTGTCCGGCGCGGTACTGCTTCCCCGCATCGGCCCACGCCCGATCGTCCCGATCGGTAGCCTTCTCGCCGCGGGCGGCATGGTTCTTCTCACCGGAATCGACGCCGACTCGACCTACACCGGCGGCGTACTCCCGGGCTTGACCGTCATCGGTCTGGGTCTCGGCATAATCTTCGGTCCGGGACAGAACGCCGCCACCAGCGGCGTGCGGCCGCACGAAACCGGGGTGGCTTCCGCGATGGTCAACATCACCCAGCAGGCCGGCGGCTCGATCGGACTCGCCGTGTTCAGCTCCCTCGGCGCGACCGCCACCACCAATTACCTGACGGCTCATGCCGGAACGGCCACCGACCCCGCCACCATCGCCCAAGCGATCTTCGCCGGTTACCACTTCGTGTTCTGGGTCGCTGCCGCCCTGTTTCTTGCAGGCGCTCTGATCTCGGCCGGGCTCTTCCGCAGCGGCCTCCTGGCCGTCGCACCCGACGCCGAACCCGTCCTCGCTCACTGACCGCCACTGACGAAAGGCCCTTTCTGTGTTCACCGACAAAGAAATCCAGTACATGGCCGACCAGCCCCTGTGCCGCGTGGCCACCGCTCAGCCGGATGGCACCCTTCAAGTCAGCCCGGTCGGATTCGCCTACAACCCCAAGACCTCAACCATCGACCTGATGGGTCTCAACCTCCGCAAGAGCCGCCGGTTCCGCAACGTGGCCGACAACGGCCGCATCGCGCTGGTCATCGACGACGTGCCCAGCACAGACCCCTGGCGGGTCCGCTCACGGGAGATCCGCGGTCACGCGGAAGCGCTGGTCGACGTCGAGACCCCCGGCCACCACGACGATGCGATGATCCGCATCCACCCCCAGCGCATCATCGCCATCGGCGTCGAGAACTGGGACGTCGACTACACCGAACAGGTCCCCCACAGCCGCAACGTCTGACCACGACCACCGTCGTATCTACACCTCTCAGGAGACAACCAGCATGAAGGCAGCACAGTTCAACCAGTACGGCGGCCAGAGGTCCTCGCTATCGTGGACCTGCCCGACCCGCACCCCGGCCCTGGCCAGGTCCGCATCAAGGTCCGAGCGGCAGGAATCAGCGCCAGCGACGCGAAAATCCGCCGCGGCGAACTCAACTTCGGCGCCTCCCTGCCACAGACCACAGGAGCCGATGTTGCGGGTGTCGTCGATGAGATCGGTGACGGCGTCACCGACGTCGCCGTCGGCGACCGTGTCTTCGGCATCTCCGACAATCAGGCCGCCGTCGCTGAATACGCGCTACTGACCTTCCGGGCCCCCATCCCGCCGTCGCTCGGGTTCGTTGACGCCGCTGGCATCCCGGTCGCTCTCGAAACCGCGACCCGCGGCCTCGACCAGCTCCACGTCACCTCCGGAACCACCCTGTTCATCAACGGTGCCTCTGGCGGAATCGGCACCGCGACCACCCAGCTCGCCGTCGCCCGTGGCGCGCGCGTCATCGGTGCCGCCAGCGCCCGTAACAGCGGCTACCTCACCCTGCTGGGTGCGGAACCCGTCACCTACGGAGAAGGTATGACCGACCGCGTGGGAGCCCTGGCCCCCGATGGTGTCGACGTCGCTCTCGACGTGGCCGGCAACGGCGTACTCCCCGAACTCATCACCCTGACCGGCGGCGAGCCGAAGAATGTCATCACCCTGGCCGACTTCGCCGGAGCAGAGCAACACGGCGTGCACTTCAGCAACGGCTTTGTCGACGGCAACGCCTTCGGCGCGCTCGCCGGAATCGGCGAACTCATCGAATCTGGAAAGTTCTGGCTGCCAGTCGAGCGAACCTTCCCGCTGGAGCAGATCGCCGACGCCCACCACGCCAGCGAAACCGGCCACGTCCGCGGCCGGCTCGTCATGATCGTCAGCTGAAATCGACTCCAGTAAGCGGCAACAACCCGCATCCGACGTACGCCCAGCAGGAAAGCGCGAGGATCATCGCGGTTCAGCACCTCTGGCGATGACCACGCATAGATAGATTCGTCAACGGCCTCGCCGGCGCACCGCGGCGTCGACACCGCGCCGGCACCGCGAGGCCGACCACAAACGTTGAACATCTTTCGTCCGAGCTCTCGCGGTTCGGAACCCGCTAGCTCGCTGCTGAAACGGTAGCAGAAAGACCATGGAACGGGCGCCGACCAGCACCGACGCGAAGGCGATCAACAAGCCGGCTGCGCCCCGAACCAGGTCTTCCGACCGGCCACAACTTGCTCCCTCTTCAGCCCACCATGTATCGAAGCCACGGATGCTACAACCTCGTTCACCTGCTGGCACCGGTTGACCAAGTCCAGTGAATGAAGCCGTCCCGGTGGAGCTGTTACCTCGAACCGCCCGGCAGAACGCTCTTACTGGGCGTGACATCGACTGCCCGAGCGCTCGGACATGATCGGCCCGTACAGTCAGGGCGACAAGATACCCCCAGCTCCAGTGTCATCCGGGCACTACGCCAGCGACATAGGGCGGCGTCTCCGGTTTCCGGGCGAGATCAGCTCGGCTACGTCACACGTCTGCGTGGAGCGCTAGTCAGACAAACGACGCTCGTCGCTGCCTCGGCGGGTAGGGCGGTAGTCGAGGAGGGTCAGGGACGTGCTGCGCGGAACTGCCGGGTGTGGCGAGCAGGATCAGCTGGCTATTGGAGGCGGTTCGTTGATGGGCTTGGGGCAGCGTCTGGATGTTGGCGCTGGGACAGGTCGACGATCAGTGGTGTCCTGGCGTGCCGGGCGGCTTCGCGGAGCACCTGGTCAAACTCACCGGTTGTACTGATGTCGATGGGCCACTGCGACTAGGAGGGGTGCCGTCGGTAGCGACTGCTTCGAAAGGCTGCAGCCGGTCTGCGTGGAATCGGCGTCGCTCGGCCTGACCGGTCTCGTCAACACGGTAGTGACGGGGGCGCGGTGCCTTGGTCGGTCCGATCGAAGGAGAGCTGCTGGATTGGACCGGCCGGGCAAGCTCGAAATCAATCGGCCTGGACAGACCGGACGCGAGCTCCGCCACCAGTGCAGTGTTGCCCTCAGCAAGCATCAGATGCCATAGCTGGCCGGCTCCGAACGGTGACCGCCGGATCTCACCGACCGTCGACCCCATATGCAGCCCGCCCAGGAGCTTGATTCCGACTTGAACAAGCAATCCCGGCTGCCGCGGCAGGATGGTGGCTCATTTCAAATTTCACCGGATGGGATGGGTTCCTGAGTGATTTGCCCGAGGGCGGAGCACGGGAGCCGAGGGCGGATTTCGGTTCAGAGGATTCCCTGGCGAGCGGCTTCGTAGGCCGTCGGGATCGTGGGACGGAAGCCGAGGCTGCGAGCGAGGCCGATGTCCATGTGACCTTGCCACGGGTTGGCCAGCGGGTCGCCCGAGGAGTTGTACGTGGCCCCGACGATCTGGGCGATCTCGTACGTCGTGAGCGGTGAGTCGTCGGCGATGTTCACGGTCCGACCATCCATGGCGCCGGTCAGAGCGAGCTTGACGGCAGTCGCAATATCGGCGTGGTGTGCGAGGCTCAACTTGCGAGCCGGATGCCATCCCATGCTCGCGAGTTGGTTCGGTGCAGCGTCCAGGTGACCGTCTTGGTCTCCATACACGAAGGGAAAGCGCAGGATGCACCACGTCAGGCCACTGTCGCGCAGATTCTGCTCGGCCTCGATTTTGCACAGCGCACCAAGCTTTCGCTGCTGGTCCCGCAACTTATCGGGATGGTCAATCGGCCGGTGTGCCGAACGCGGCCAAGGAGACCGGCTGCCACTCACGCCAGGTCTGCAGGCGCTCCTGGTAGAGCTTTTCGATCTCGGGGAAGAGGTTGCCCAGGAGCAGCCGGTGTGGTGGATCCTCCGCGTCGACGAGGGCGAGGATGGCAGGCTTGGTCGCGGCCGCCAGGCCGATGTCGAAGTCCACGGCGTTGTCGAGGCGCGACTGGGCGTACTGGGGCAGCTCATCGCTGTGGCGGGATCCGCGGTCGAGCCAATCGGTCTTGTACGGGCCGGGTTCGACGCAGGTGACCTGGATGCCGAAGCCTGCGACCTCCTGCCACAGTGACTCGGAGATGGCTTCGAGTGCCCACTTGGAGGCGTGATACGCGCCGATGCCCGGGTAGGCGTGGAGTCCGCCTTCACTGGTCACCTGAAGGATGTGTCCACTGCCCTGTCGACGCAGCACGGGCAGGACTGCCTGGGTGACCCAGACCGCCCCGAAGAAGTTGGTCTCCAGCTGCCGGCGAAGCTCGCGTTCAGTGAGTTCCTCCACCATGCCGAAGTGACCGTAGCCCGCGTTGTTGACGACGACGTCGATGCGTCCGAAGCGGGCCACCGCCTGGTCGACTGCCGAAAAAGCTGCTTGCCGGTCGGTGACGTCGAGTTCGAGTGTCAGGACGGTCTCGGGAAAACGTTCCGGAAGGTCCTGGAGGGATTCCAGAGAGCGGGCAGTTGCGATCACACTGTCGCCGCGCTCCAAGGCGGCTTCCGCCCATAGCCGGCCGAAGCCGCTCGAGGTGCCGGTGACGAACCAGATCTTATTCATGGAGTCGATCTTGCGCGCCGACGCATCATGCCACCAGCGAAGATCGAGCAGGCAAGGTATTCTGGTCCGGCATACTGGGTCGATGCTCATCGACGGACATCCGCAGCTGCTGCGCGCGCTGCGAGCGGTGGTGGAGACCGGATCGCTCACCGCGGCCTCCGAGCGGTTGGGGTTCACGCAATCGGCGGTGTCGAAACAGATCGCCGCGCTGGAGGCGGCCACCGGTACGCGATTGTTCGATCGCGGACCGCGCGGGGTCGAGCCGACCGAGGCAGGCGACCGGCTCGCGGTGCACGCGGCCGCCATTCTGGACCAGTACGACGTCGCGCAGCGCGAACTCGAGAACCTACCGGCGCCGGTGGTGGGCCGGATCGCGCTCGGCGGTTTCCCGACCGCCGCCCTGCGGCTGGTCCCGCGCGCCATCGCGAGCGTCCGCGCCACCCACCCATCGGTCGAAGTCGAGTTTCTCGAGTCGTCCACGCCCGTTCAGATTCGCCGCCTGCGGGCCGGCCGGCTGGACCTGGCGATTCTGGCGTCCGGTGGGGATCTGCCCGGATGGGACCTCGCGGGGATCGAGGTCGAACCACTTCCTGCCGGAACGCTGCGGATCGCGGTAGGCCGGGGACACCGACTTGCGGGAGCCCGCCGGGTTCCGGTGGACGAGCTTTCCCAGGAGCGCTGGATCGTCGGTAAAGGAGCGCGCGGAGAGCCTCAGTTCGGCGCCTGGCCAACGCTGCCGACACCGCAGGTCACCACTGAACTGGGTGACTGGGCGTCCCGGTTCGGATTCGTCGCCGCCGGGCTCGGCGTCACGACGATTCCGAGCCTCGTGGCCTCCGCGCTGCCCAGTGGCGTTGTCTGCGTCGAGGTCGACGATCCGAACTTGGTCCGCCGTTCGATAGGGCTGGCCGGCATCGGTGCTCCGTCCGCCGCGGCCGCTGCGGTCCGCGCCGCGGTGGCCCAACAGGCACGCCGGATGGCCGACAGCAGTGCGGGTACGACCTCTCCCGGCCGGGATTCGTGATCCGTGCCGGGCAGGCACGGGGTTTGTCCGGTGCAGGGATCAAGGCGAGGGTCGGGGATGACCGACGATCACGCCGGAGAGTCCGAGTTCGCCCCGGGAATGTTTGGGCGCTGTCCTAGGCGATCGGGACGCAGATGGCACGAAGGGTGAGCTCGAACCGGCCGCCGGGACGCCACACGTCGGGCCCGGGAATGCCGGACGCGGTCGCGAATACCGCCATGCATGTGCCTACTGCGGCTTTCGAACACGTTCGCACCATCGTCGAGCTCGAGCTCATCGGAGGTCGACCGGCGTCGACCGGGCGAATGGCGGGAGGGACAATGGTGAGGTGGAGGGTCAGGAGTTCGGTGATGCTGTGCGTCGGCTGCGGGGCGCGACGTCCCCGGAGTCGGTGGGGCTGACGGTTGGCCGGCGTCGGGTCGAGGGGTTGCGGCGAGAAGAACTTGGTGAGCTTGCGGGAATGTCTGCGGATTACATCCGCAGGCTGGAGCAGGGACGTAGCCATCCATCGGTCGGTGTGGTGAACGCGATTGCGCGGGCGTTGCGGGCGGGGCGGGCTGAGTACGAGCGATTGTGCGCGCTGGCGGGGTATGCCGCAGCGGAGGGTTTGGTGCCTACCGATGTGGGGCCTGCGGCCGCGCGACTACTGGAGCGGTTCGCCGACACCCCGATGTTCGTGTCCGACGCGGCAATGAACCTGGTCGCGGTGAACAGCGCGTTCCTGTCCTTGGGGCACTGGGATCTGACCGGCGAGCCGTGGGAGTGGAACATCGCATGGCGGAGTTTTTGTGACCCGTTCACTCGTTTTCAGCAGTCCGCCGCCGACGCGAGCGATCATCAGGCCATCCTCGTGACACGCATTCAGAGCGCGTCGTTGCGCTATCCCACCGATGCCTCGCTGATGGAACTGATCGACCAGTTACGGACGCGCAGCAAAGCCTTCGACACGCTGTGGCGCGCGCCACGACAGGTGGCGGCCTACGAGAGCACCGCCTCGTTCGCCCATCCCGAGGGAGGCGCGGTCCAACTGGTCGGTAGCCTGCTGCAAATTCCCGGTGACGACCTGACCGCGTTGATGCTGACCGCGCCGCCCGGATCGGTCGACGCCGAGCGGGTGGCCGAGATCGTCGGCGCCGCGCGTGGGCCGGCCATCACCATGGTGGGCCAAGCCGGCCCAGGCTAACCGTCGTGGTTCCTGCGAAGTTCGTGGTGTTCAAAAACAGCACTCACAGAAGCAGGTGCAGAGGATGAAGGCAGTACGTTTCCACGAGTTCGGCGGTCCCGAGGTTCTGCGCTACGAGGACGTCAATCAGCCCGTGCCTGGTGCCGGTCAGGTCCGGATTCGTGTCGCCGCGACATCATTCAACGGTGTCGAGGGCAACATTCGTGCAGGATTCATGCAGGGACCGATCCCGGTCGAGTTGCCCCACACACCCGGTATCGACGTGGCAGGCACGGTCGACGAGCTCGGTACGGACGTGAAGGACCTGGCCGTCGGTGACCGCGTCATCGGGTTTCTGCCGATGACCGGCACAGGCGCGGCCGCGGAATACGTTCTCGCGCCGGCAGAAATCCTGACAGGAGCACCGAAAGGCATCCCGCTGGCTGATGCGGCGGCCCTTCCCGTGGTGGGCCTGACTGCCTGGCAGGCTCTGTTCGATCACGGCAACCTGGTCGCCGGACAACGTGTCTTGATCAACGGTGCCGGTGGGGCGGTTGGCGGTTACGCCGTGCAGCTGGCCAAAGAGGCACAGGCCCGGGTGGTCGCCGTCGTCGGCCCCGGAGACGGCGACCGGGTCGAGGCTGCCGGCGCTGATGAGGTTATCGACCACACAACGTCCGATGTGGCCGCGCTGGTCACGGAGCAGCTCGATCTGGTCCTGAATCTCGCACCGGTCACACCGGAGCAGCTGGCAGCGTTCGTTCCGCTGATCCGTGACGGCGGCGCCCTGGTCAACACCACGGTGTGGATGCCAGCTCCGTCGGACGAGCAGCGAGGAGTACGCGGGATCGACTTGTACGTGCGCAGTGACGCCGACCAACTCGCCGACCTCGCGGCGCGCGTCAGCACCGGCGAGCTGAAGGTCGAGGTCGCCAAGCGGGTGCCCTTGGAGAAACTTCCTGAGGTTCACAGCCTGGCCGCTGCCGGTTCACTGCCCGGCAAGACCGTCATTACCATCTCCACCGACTGACCGCGCTCGCTGGCGGCCCTGACCAGCGGTTGTGCGCGAGCTCCTCGAGCACGCGCACAACCGCAAACTGAGGAGCGCATCCTGGTCGCCGGCGGCATTATCGGCTCGAAGCGCGTCAATGCGGCGGGGTAAGGCGAGCCGGTGACGGGACTGGAGGTCTTTGCATCGGCGTGGCTCGCGCTCAGCAGCTTGATTGGCGGGGAGTTTCGACAGCGCCCCGTGAGCCGCACTTCTCATTTACAACGGGCGGCGGAGCCCGTCCAGTACCAGAGTGATGGATACCGTCGGCCGTGGCCGGCCACGCGGCGGCCACCCTCTCGGCCACGGCCGGCTCCAGTGCCGGCTGCCTTCGGCCAGGACACCTGAGCGATCGGCCATGAGCGTGGCCGGCATCCGGGCGAGGCCGTCGTGGGCGGCGATGTGACCGGTCATGTCGCGTAGGAAGGTTGCCAGGACCGTGCCGCGGGCAGTGTCGTCTGTAGATGGCGGGCATCGGCCCGGAGCGGCTTGTCGGCGGTCATCGACTCCCTTTGACAATGGGAGGGCACTCCAGAAGGGCGGCTGTGCCGGCGGGGGAACCAAGTCGGGCAGTCGGTCCAGATCCACCTGGCTGCGCTTCATGTGACCGACGGCGTCGAGGACCAATTCGCCTTCGACTGCCAGCGGCAGTAGAAGGTGCCTTTGCCGGCCTTCGCCCGTGCCGCTACCGCGTTCATGGTCATACTCACGTAGCCGACCCCGCCAGAACGTGCAGCGCGGCGCCCAGGACCTCGGCGCGCTGCCCAGAGTCGAGTTTGCTGCCCGGGCGGCGATGGACAGTCAGGCTGCCGTCGTTGTCCGCCACGGAGTCATCCACGACAGGATTGTCCTGCGTCGTATCGGCGATCTCCTCGCTGCCGGAATCGTGTCGTGCTGTGTGACGGTCCAGATCCAGGTCGTGCCAGGCACGGCGGGCGGCGTAGGAGGTCCGTACATGCCGGTGGATGGGTCAGATCGCGAATGCGGTGACCTTGCCGCGCTTGGTGGCCTGTGAGTGCTCGCGGCTTTCACGAGTCGAGACCAGCACGGCGGTGAGGATGATGCCGGCGATGGCAAAGAAGGCGCCGACGATGACGGAGGACGTCGTCAGCGCCGGCGCTGCCTCGCGTCAGTGAGCGCGGGCGGGACGTAGCCGGCGTCTCCAGCGGTCAGGTTGCGGCCCGGAGGCACGATCTCATCGATGCGGTCGAGGACGTCCTGGTCGAGGACCAGGTCGGCTGCGCCGAGCTGGCTGTCGAGCTGCTCGATGTTCATCGGGCCGATGATCGGTGCGGTCACCGCGCGATGGGAGAGCACGAAGCCGAGAGCGAGGTGGATCAGGGACAGGCCGGCCCCGTCCGCGAGCACGGCGAGAGCCTCGACGGCGTCAAGCTTACCGGCGTTGCGTGGGGCGTCGATGTCGAATATGCCGGGCATGAGCTCCGCTCTGCTGCTCACCTGGCCAGTGGCACCCTTGCGGAATGTGCCGGAGAGCCAGCCACCACCGAGCGGGCTCCAGGTGAGCACACCGATACGGTGCGCTGCGGCGGCAGGCAGGACGTCGGCTTCGATTCCGCGAGCGAGCAGCGAGTACGGGGGCTGCTCGGTCACGAATCGGCCCAGTCTCCGGCGTTCAGAGGCCCACTGCGCCTCGACGAGCTCGTGGGCGGGGAACGTCGAGGTGCCGAAGTACCGGATCTTCCCGGCGCGCTGCAGATCGGTCAGCGCCCCCAAGGTCTCCTCGATCCCGGTCGCCGGATCAGGACGGTGCACCTGGTAGAGGTCGAGGTGGTCGGTACCGAGGCGCTTCAGGCTGCCTTCCACCGCTCGCATGATCCACCGGCGTGAGTTGCCGCGGTCGTTGACGTTGTCGGTCATCGGGTTGTGGAACTTGCTGGCCAGTACCACCGAGTCGCGGCGCGTCCCGGCCAGGGCTTTACCGACGACCTCCTCGGCCTCCCCATGGGCATAGAGGTCGGCGGTGTCGACAAAGTTGATGCCGGCGTCGAGCGCGTGATGGATGGTGCGGATTGAGTCGTCGTGGTCCTTATTACCCCACGATCCGAACATCATGGTGCCCAGGCACAAGGAACTGACGTCGAGTCCGGTGTCTCCGAGGCTTCGGTACTTCATGTGATCACCCGTTCTTCAGAACGGCTCCGCATCCCAGCGCTCGGCGAGACGTCGATGTGACCCTCAACATCTCCAACCCGCGGCATAGCGAAGCTCGTGCTCAAACGGTACCAGCTGGTTCCGATACCGTCACGTACCGGTACCGGATGGTGCCGACGAACGCCCCTCTTCACTCGTAGGCTCCGTGCAGGCGACGCTCCCCATCGATCACATCGACGATGTATTCATGCGGCCCGGAGCGCCTCCGCTTCCTGGCACGCCGGCAGAGTGTGGCGCTGCGGGCGAACGATTACGCTCCGCGAGGCGAGCCGCGGGCGATGATCAGCTCAGCTGGTCCCGACGGAGTACACCTTCGACTTGGCAGTCGAAGGCGGTGCTCCAGACGCGATCGCGTGAACACCCACGCAGGACGGTTGACCATGGCGAGCCGGCCGATCGGGTCAATCGTCGCGCCCGTTGACGGCGTCGATGTGGCTCGCCCCTTTCGGCTCAGGTCGCCGAGCTGGCGCGTTCGGACAGCGACAACTCGATGGGCGTTCGGATCGTAGGCGTTACGACGACCCCACCGAGCTTCGCCTCGAGATCGGCCGCCGCCGCGCTGATCGCGTCAGCCGCGGCCTTCCCCTTGTCCTCGACAAGAATCGTGCGGATGCCGGACGGTGTCGATGCCCAGACTCCGACGATCGCGCCGTCCCACCAGATCGTCGGTCCGATGTTGCCCCGGTTGTCATAGAGCCCGGTCGTGTCTGCCGGGCTGTACCAGTGCCGGTTCTGCCAGCCCATCGCTGTCGAGTCGAGCATGGGGAGAAGCGCGGCCGAGGGTTCGGTCGGTCGAACTATCGCGTCGAGCTCGACGTCGGTCCTCACCAGATCGATGCCGTCCATGCCATCGAGGTCGACATCGATCGTGGCAAGAGCTGCAACCGCGGCGCGGGTCGCGGTCTTCGTCCACCCCGTCCACCACTGCAGGTCGCCGATCGTAGCCGGGCCATAGGCACGCAGCCATTGCTGGGCGATGCGGGTGCGCGCTTCGAGCGCGTCGCGCGCGGGCAGGCCATCAGGCCACCAGGTGTCGACTGCTTGCCAGCGGTGCTGACGCGTTGTCCAAGTGCCCACGGGGGCACCTCGGACGATCTCGCCGGCAGCGCTCATCATTGCCAACAGCGGACTCGTTACCGTCTGACGAGTGTCGGACGGCAGGCGCGGGGGGATGACCGTCTTCAGGCGTGGCTCGGCACGACTCAACTGTGCCCCGGTCGCCTCGCTCAAGTCGCGCACTGCAGCGCGCACACCCTTCTCCACGGCTGCCACCCATTCGGAAATGTCTGGCACATCCGGAAGCGCCTCGTTCTTCTTCAGCAGGGTTAACAGGCGTCGACGGAGGACCTGCGCGAGAGGTCCACTCACTGCGGCTTGAACGTCGGGGATGATCTCCCGGTTCATAAGGAAAACGGTGCGGCGCATCGCGAGCCAGCGAACCAGCAGGCGCTCCTCGTACATGGCGGACGCGATGTCCCCGATGGTTACGTCCGTGGTGCGGGCGAGGATCGACAGATAGGGAGTCGCCGGATCTGTGGCGTGGACAGCAAGGAGGCGATTTGCGACGTGCGCCGCTGAGGTCCCTGACCCGTCGAGGAGATGACGACCGACCAGCAACTGCCGACGGTCGGTCGCGGAGCAGAAGGGACGATGCATGAGACCATCCTAACAAACCGGTAATATTTGGTTCCGGTACTAGTAGGTACCGGAACCAAATGGTACTGTCTAGATATGGATGAGCATGAGAATGCCGAAACGGCGAGTACCTCGAAGAGTGGCCGCAAGCTCGACGAGTCACGCGACGCAGCCATCCTCGAAGCTGCCTTGGACGTCCTCGCTGAGACCGGATATACCGGCATGACGATGGCGCTCGTGGCCGCCCGTGCCAAGGCCGGCAAGGGCGCGATGTATCGGCGATGGGCCTCCAAGGAGGATCTCGTGATCGATGCGGTGAGGCATATGGCGCGCCGCGACGTCGACATCGACGCGCTCCCCGACACAGGCTCTCTCCGCGACGACATCCTCGCCCTGATCCTTCCCGAATCACTCGAAGAGACCAGCAAGCGCCTGCGCATCCTGGCCGGCTTGGCCTCCATGGCGACGGTCCACGAAGGCATCGGCGAAGCAGTCACTGATGCCAATGTCGGCGAATGGATTACCGCGAACCGAATCCTCATCCAACGCGCCATCGACCGGGGGGAAGGCCGGCCGGATGCCCGCGCCGACGCGCTCGCACGAGTCATCCCGGCGATGTGCGCCGCTCGCAGCGGACTCGAAGGTCAGCCCATCACCGCCGAGTTCATCACTGCGCTTCTTGACGACGTGCTCCTGCCCGCCGTCCTCGCCCACCCCTGAGCCTCTATACCCCAGTAGCTGCCTGTCCATCGAGCCCAAGGAACACACCCACGTCGGCCCCCTCGACTCACACCTCAACCTCACCGGCAACATCTGCGGAGCCCTCATGTTCTATGTCGACGCCTTCAGCGCCGAGCTCCAGATCCGCACCTAGCGCCACTTCGGCATGCCCGCCGATCCGCCCGGCACCCACGCAATCGCCCTGCTGGGCAGGCTGGCGGCGCTGAGACGCAGTTCGACGGGACCCGCCGTGAGCATGACCGACTAGTCGTTCTTCCTGGCTGGCAGCGGCGCCATGCTCGACGACGCTCCCGCCTACTAAAACGAGCCCCCTCGACGCGACTGCCCTCGAGTTCCTCGCCGTATTGGCATGGTCAGCCGGCTTCGGCATGCTCACCAACAAACAGCTCGGCATCACCTGAGTCATCGCCGTCGCCCAATAAGCCCCGGCACTACGACCGCTCTTCATTCACACCTACACACCAAGGAATTCTTATGTTCAATGTCTTCGCTGACATCAACTGGCTCGCAGTCGTCATGTCGCTGCTCGTTTTTGCCGTCCTCGGCTACGTCTACTTCACCTTCATCGTGGCGAAGCCCTACCAAGTTGCGCTTGGCAACGAGAACCGCGAAATGGAAGCCGGGGGCGCCCTTCTGACCGTCGTCCCGCTGATCCCGAACCTCGTGTCGTCATCACCAGCGCTATCCTCCTCCGCGCTCTCGATGTCGAAACGATCCCCGACGCGATCGCGTTCGGCCTCATCGTCGGCATCGGCTACCTCGTCGCCCACACCCTGACCATCGCCCTCAACCCGAACTTCCCCCGCCCTTTCCTCTACACCCTCCTGAACGCACCGTACTTCCTCATCTGCATCCTCCTGACCAGCATCATCCTCACCGCCTGGCGCTGACCCGCACAGCGAAAGCCAGTCGCTCAGATGGCACAAGCAACAGCGGAAGGTTGCCCTCGACATCCCAAGCTCCCGCGTCTCATCTGCTGCTGAATCGCTGCTTCCGACCAGTTGACACCCGAGTGACTCCACTTCAATCAGCCCACTGACGACATCAACGGTTGGCTCCGTGAGCGGCTTGATTACCTCCAGTGAACTAGATTGCTAGCGGCCAGCCGATTCGACCGCTCCGCTACGCGGTCAGTCCCCGCCGGGATGTTGGAGGATCGTTACTGCCTCCAGGCGCCCGACAGGACAGTCATGCTGCACGGAAGTCGACTCATCCATCCCCGTTGATGTGGGCGAACAAGAGATCTTGGTGGTAGTTGTCCCCATCCCGAGGCAATTTGACCGCTCGGGATTCCATCCGGTCCGACCGGGTGGATCACCTCCGTCGACTGGTCTCTGTTCGCAGCCCCGGAGCCATCGCCGACCTGCGCCGCGACCCGCGACGCCGCACGGCACTCTCCTGATCGAGGACTCGCGAATCCCTGCCGTACCAATCCCGACATTAAAGGCTGCGGGTACGGCCATGCGATCTGCGACTGAGCATCACGCCAACAGATCACCATCACCCAGCCGGCCTTCTCGAACTCGCCCTTCACTCCATCACGGCACCTGCCGAACCCGACCAGCACATCGTCGAGGTCGACTCCCCCACCGCCAGGCTGCTCGCAAACCTCTAGACTCGCAGCAACGCAAGCCGGCCGATGAGCGTCGACTGCAACCCGGAAGGCCAAGGGAACAGAGGCGTCGCCACTTGTAGCTGGGCGAGTCCGTGCAGGCTGACCCACAACGCGGTTGCGTCGGCGTGCGGATCTGTACCAGTGGAGCGACCTGCCTCGACGCAGGCGGCGATGGCCCGGCTGATGACCCGAAACGCGCCAAGGCCGAGTTCCGCGAGATCACCGGCCATCGCCGGTGCACGCTGCAGTGACTTGCTCGCATCCCAGACCCCGCCGAACATGATCCGGTAGCGGCCGGGCGAGCGCGCGGCGAAGGTCAGACAGGCCGCGGAGACCGCTCTCAGCCGGTCAGCGGGGTCAGTGTGGTCACCCACATCGTTCAGCGCATGTTCCAGTTCGGCGAAGGCGACTTCGGCGACCGCGAGCAGAATCGCATCGCGGTCGGCGAAGTGCTGATAGATGGCTGGCGCCGAGATCCCCGCCTCCCGCGCCACCGCACGCAGCGTGACTCTGTGCTCCCGCGCCCTGGTCGAGCAGCCTGGTCGCGCCGCCGACGATGTCGTCGCGAAGCTGCGCGCCTTCACCTCGCTTGTTGCGGACACGCTCTTTCAGATTCGCCATACAGATGACTTTACACCCGTTAACTGATCATATAAGTTAACACTCGTAAAGCCACGAGCCACACCACCCCGATCACCCTGGGAGCAGTCATGAAGAGGATCCTGATCACCGCCGTACTGGCAGTCTCGGTCGCCACCGCGGGTGTCGCGACGATCGCCCCGGCGAACGCTCAAGTGCCGGCCTCGGCATCGTCGGCGAGCACCACGGGTTCTGCGGGGAGCAAGCACCGGAGTCCGCAGTACGACTCCAAGGCGATCGTCTCCCAGTGGGAAACCGCCTGGACCAAGAACCAGCCCACCAAGATGGCCGCCCTCTTCACCCGCGACGCCGTCTACAGAGACCTCGCGTTCGGCGCCGAATGGCACGGGCAGAGCGAGATCGGCAACTGGGTCACCAAAACCCACGCCGTCATCAAGAACACCAAGGTCAAGGTCCACTCGTCGTTCCGCAGCGGCAACCAGATCGCGATCGAGTGGACCTTTTCTGGCGTGATGCCGGGCGCGACGAAGCCGTTCGCCGTCCCCGCCACCACCATCATCAAGCTCCGCGGCGAACGCATCACGTCCAATGCCGACTACTACAACCTCGCCGACCTCCTGAAGCAGTCCGGCCTCCCGGCCAACTGGCCCGCCGCCAGCTGAATGCACGAGGCCCACCCGGCAGACCGCACCGCCCTGGGCGGCCGACGCACTCCACCACCAGGCACCAACCAGAGAGAAGCACCATGACAATCCACTCCAGCACACCCGCCACCAACCAACCCTCAGCCCTGGCAGACAGAATCGGACGAGGACTGCTCGCCCTGTGTGCGCTCGCGACACTCGTTGCGTTCGCCAACGGCGTCAGCATCCTGTTCGACGTCGCGCCCGATCGCCTGATGTCCGAGGCATGGCGCACTCTCGCCTACCTCGTTTTCGTCGGCCTCTTCGCGATCATTATCGTTGCCCCACGCAACCAACGCGGCCCGTGGGAGCTGATCTTCCTCCACAAGATCGCCATCACCGGCTTCGGAATCGTCGCGGCCACGAGCAATACTCCCGATGCTGCGAACACCTGGCCCATCGACGCCGGCCTGGTGGTAGCCACCGCGATCGCCTACGTGTTGTGCCGAGGCTGGCAAGGCTGGCGACCGAACTCCGCCACCGCACGCTCGACCAAGTAGCACCTGGGTGAGCCAACGCTTCCGGGTAAGCCCGCGCGGTTCGGGCCCGTGACAACGGCAGAATCGCCGACCGGCCAACACCGCCACCCGAATCCGCGTCAGCCGCCAACGCCTCCATCCCCAACAACTCGTCCAACGTCGCCCACGCCTCGACTACATCGCCACTCAAGATCCATCCTCCTTCGTCTCGGCGGCCGCCGCACAGCAGGTCTCGATCGAGGTCAGCGACGGTGTCATCACCCTCACCGCGAGCGGCCATGTCGACCGCGGCAAGGTTTCGCGAAGATTTGATCGAGATCGGGTCCTTGGCCGCCGAACACTGACCTTGCTCGGGGCGAGGATCGCTTGCGAGATTTGGCTTCGATCTCCGCCCGGCTGAATGTTGCGGTCATCTGCTTTGCTCCGATCGGAAGGAATCAGATGGACCTCCTCTCCTTGCACAGCCGGTTCCTCGACGACGTGCTTACCCAAATCAGGCAGGATGCGCGTCCGGCCGGTGTGTCGATCACCAGATCGATCGTTGGAGGTCGGCCCGATATCTACTCGGACGTACACATGATCATCGTCATCGATGACCAGGCGTACGACGAGGTCATGCAGGAGCGGCTCGCACTGATCGGCTCCTGGACGTCGCCATGGCATTCAAGGAGTCACAGCTCCGACCCTGTCGGCGGCTCAGGCTCGTCGCCAACCACTCCCCTGACCGGGTCCCGCCTGACCATCAGACCCGCGCCACGCATGAGCAGAGCACCTGCCGAGTCGATCGCCTCGTCCAGCAACTCCACCAGCCGCTGCGTACTCCACTGCACCTTCGAAGTACCACGATCCCCAGGCACACGAAAAACATCTCCGCGACCATCGCTGGAAAGGACCCTGCCTTACGGATCCAGGACTCCGGCGGACAACCGCGATGCTGGCGCACTAGCGTACGGCGCTTGCCGCAGGACCCAGGAACTAGTGGTGTAGACAGGCGGCGTTCTAGCGACTTACGGCTACCCAGATCGGTCTGGTGGTCGGCGACTTCGCGGCAACGGCCTTGCGGATGCTATGTCCCGTCTGAGCACCCTGGCCACGCTCACCGGTCAGTCGGAACTTTTCGCCCCGGTTCCTGATGCCGCCGTCGAAAGCGACCAGCTCACTCGCGCTGCTCATCTGAAGATTGGGTAGAGGTCAGAAGTTGGCCGCTGCTGTCTTTAGCGTTGGCGGTATGACGAACCAGAGTGAAATTCAGCCCTTCCGGATCGAGATCGCTCAGAGCGAAATCGACGATCTGCGGAACCGTCTGGCGGGTACGCGGTGGCCTGCCACCCCGCGGGTGGACGACTGGAGTCGCGGCGTACCGGTGGCTTATCTGCGGGAGCTCGCCGGCTACTGGGTGGACGGTTTCGACTGGCGTGCCCAGGAGGCGGCGCTCAACGAGATCCCGCAGTACCTGACCGAGATCAACGGGCAGCGGATCCATTTCTTCCACCAGCGCTCCCCCGAGCCCGACGCGACGCCGCTGGTCCTGACCCATGGCTGGCCTGGTTCGCCGGTGGAGTTCCAGCGCGTGATCGGCCCGCTTACCGATCCCCGCGGGTACGGCGGTGACCCGGCTGACGCGTTCCACGTCGTCGTACCGTCGCTGCCGGGGTACGGGTTCTCCAACCCGATCGGCGACGGCGGGTTCAACCTCTTCGGGGTGGCGCAGCTGTGGGCCGAGTTGATGAGCCGGCTCGGGTACGAGCGGTATGCCGCCCACGGCACCGACGCCGGATCGGGAGTTGCCGGCATGCTGCCGATGGTCGACGCGGCGCACGTGATCGGCGTCCACCTGGCCGGGGTGAGCGCGGCCGCGCCGTTCGGGGATCCGATCCCGCTGGACGGCCTGAACGAGACGGATCGGGATCGGGCTGAGCGCTTCAATGCCTTGCAGGACGAGGGATTCGGCTACCTGGTCCAGCAGATGACGCGACCGCAGACCCTGGCGTACTCGCTGAACGACTCACCGGTCGGGCAGCTCGCGTGGATCGTGGAGAAGTTCGCGGAGTGGACCGACCCGGCGAACAAGCTGCCGGAGGACGCGGTCGACCGCGATCAACTGCTGACCAACGTCAGCCTTTACTGGTTCACCGGATCGGGCGCGACGTCGGCTCACGCGGTCTATGAAGGAATGGCAGCCTGGAAGGCACTGCTCGCGATGCAGCCAGGCAATGGCGGCGACTGGGGCGACTCCACCGACAGCGGCTCTTGGGGCGAGAGCAGCGGTGACGGCGGACACGAGGCCTGGGATGCGGTGGCTGGTCCGCCGACCGGTGTGGCCGTCTTCGGGAACGAGACGGCGATCAAGACCCTGACCGACCCCGATGGCAAGATCGAGCACTGGAAGGAATACGACCGTGGCGGCCACTTCGCCGCGATGGAAGTCCCCGACCTCCTCACCGCGGACCTCAGAACCTTCTTCCGACCACTGAGCTAAGCCCGTAGCAGAGGCCGATCCACCCACTCAGGGCCTGCGACAAAACGTCAACCTCTCCAAGGAATGCCTGGAAGCCGCCATCACAAGACCGCTCAGGAACACGTCGCCCGGCCACTGAGTCTCACCCCACAGCCCCCGGTGACAGGGCATCGCCGATGCGTCGCCCGCCGCAGGGTGACCAACCAGCGGCGGGCGAGCTTCGACCTGAGATCAGAATTGGTCGTCATGCCTGGATAGGAAGCCAGCACCAAGCCGGCGGAGGAGAAGTAGGTACCGACGCCGGCGTCCCTGTTCACCTCCTAGGTGGAGCCTGAGTTCGCCGGGCAGGTGAACGGAGACCCATCCGACCTGGAATCTTGAGCGCTGATCAGGCCTGCCGCGAAGCGAGCTGATTTGGGTGGCCACCCGCGAGTTCGATGGAAACTTGTGGTTGGTCCGCCGATGGGGCTGGCGACCGCGGCGCCTGTCGAAATGCCCTCCCTGATGAGGGACGCGTCCGGCACCGGTATTGAACCGCTGTAGAACGATCCTCGCGCAGTTCGAGCTACAGATCCCCGTCAGGTGCTTGAGGCCTGCATCTTTCCGCGGTGCCATGTCTCTCCACCGAAGGGTGCGCCGGGCGGAGTCGAGGCCGTTCTTCGTCCTCCTCACGATGTCGTGGCGCCGCTCTTCGGCAAGTGCGAGGGCCAGGTCGAGGATGAGGCAGCGTTCGGTGCGCTCGCCGGCGGCGATGCCGTCCAGGACCTAGACCTCGATGCCGCGTTGGAAGGGGTCGTTGACGACGATCAGCCCTTCGAGGTGGGTCGGGTAATCGGTGCCGCCGCCCTCGGTCACTGCCAGGAGAATCATCCACCTGCGCGGCCTCGTGAAAGCGCGCGCGTGGGCCCCGTGACCAGCAGGCCCACATGATCCACAGTCTCAGCGGCCACTCGCGGGGGATAAACCCACCGCGCTCGCTGGTCCCAGCACCACCACCACCAATAGACATGCCAAACGGATCGTGCAGGCAGCCGGGAATCTCGAACAACCTCGCCCAAGACGACCCGGAGATACTGTCCGGCGCGGTCCTGGTCGACGCCAACCTCCCTCAGTTCTTCACCGACGAGCAAATCCCCCGCCTCGTCGCCGCGACCCAGCCGGACGTCGACGCAGCGAAGAAGGACCCCGAGAAGCCGGCCAACCGCCAGCTCATCTCCACCGCGGAGGGCTTCGCCGAAGCACACCAGGCCTTCCACAAGGTGGTGTGGCCCACCTCGGTACCCGCAACGGTCATGGTCTCGGAGAAGACCCCGTTCGCAGCCTCTCCCCCGGACGCCCAGCACTGGCGCGACGCGGCCGCCTCATTCGTCAAGAAAGCACCCAACCGGACGCTCGTCACCGCCAAGGGCACCTCCCACGAGGTGCCGACAGAACGCCCCGACCTCGTACTCAAAGCGATCGAAGACAGATTCGCCGCACAGCACTGACCCCAACCGCGCCACCGGTCTTGCACACCAGATGCGGACCGCCCGGTACCAAACAAATAGGTGGCACATCAGCCCCGTGACGTCGGCCCCACGGGAGTTCACCCGATCAGACCAACGAGGGCGCCCGGGACGGGGAGATGGGGCGTTCGGCGACCCGCGACCTATTTTGCGGCTGATGTCTGAGCTAGGACACTCATCCTGCGGGCCGACATGTCGGTGCGGAAACGCTGGCGACTAACAAGGACCGGGCCGCGATTCGGCCCTGTCCTTCGCGCGTAGGAGGTTGCTGCGCAAGCATCCACCAGGTCTAGGCAGAGCCTTTGCCCTTCGTCCAACCCGGCATTGCAGGCGAGTCCGGACATCTGTGTCGACGACTTCGAACATCGACAGCCGACGTTTCCCGTGCACTCACCTGGTCCGGGCCGGTGACAACGGCAGAATCACCGATCGGCGCCAACCGGGCGTGTCGAGGCCGGATCCAGCCGGTCCCCACCTGGATCCGAACCGTCGTACAGGCACGGCACACCCGCAGCGGCCCTGTATCGGCCGGGGTCCCCAGCCGCCACTTGAAGCCATCCAGCGTCGGGGACGAGTACGACACCCACCGGCGGTGGTCCAGGACGCGCACGGTGCGCGCCTGCTTTCCCACATGATCAGCGCTACGCCGACCAGGCAGACGACGGCGTCAGTGATGTCCCACCGCTCGAGGCGAAAGCTGTCGATGAGCATTCGCCAGGCCAATGAGCCGGCGATGAAGATGCCGCCATGGGTGGCGTCAGCGTGGCTGCGGCTGAGCACGCCTCAGCAGCACACCGAGCATCACGACCGGCGCCAGCCAGATGATGACGCCCACGATGATCCCCAGCACCGTGGGCAGCTCGACCGGTACTCGGAGAATCGCGATCGCACCGACAAATCCGAACGGCCAGACCAGAGTGCCGAGCAACTTCTCCCTGGCCTGCCAGCGATCCGACTTCCAGAGCAGATAGACCCCGACGAACCAGCCCACGAACAGGAATCCACCGAACAGCAAGAGCAGCAACGTCACCACCTCCCGCCCCCGAACCCGCGGCTGGTACCGATCGACCAGAACCAGGCCGTCGGTGGCCGACCGCACGATCTCCTCCGGTCCTCCCAGCAGGGCGAGCATCGCGCGGATCTCCGACTCGCCCTGCGGCCCTTGCGCCCGCGCCTCGGCGATATGCGCCGTGACGTCGTCGATCAACTCCGTCCGCCGGCTCTCCGGCAGCGGCTCGGCGGCTGTCCGCAAGGCCCGCAGATAGTCGTCGACCAACCGGTCGGCGTCGCTGTGCACGTTCGTCATCCCTGTCTCCCTTGCTCCAACACAGCGTCGACCGAATCCCGGAACCGCTCCCAGTCCGCAATGAACGCGGCCAGCGCAGCGCGTCCCTCGTCAGTACTGCGGTAGTACCGACGGGGTGGTCCCGACTCGGACTCGCGCCAGGTCGTCTCCACCAGCCCCTCCCGGCGCAGGCGTGCCAGCAGCGGGTAGATGGTGCCCTCGGTGGTGACGAGACCGTCGACCTGGCCGAGGGCCTTGACCAACTCGAACCCGTAGGTCTCCTCCCGCTGCAGTAGCGCGAGCACGCAGTACTCCAGCGCGCCCCGACGCAGTTGGGAGAAGGCCTTCTCGGCTACCATGCGACACACAGTACCTGTAGCCACCGGCATCCGCAACGTGGATTGGTGGTGATGCTTGTACTTCCGAATCAGATGCAACCCTGATCCGCGACGGCCTCCTGGCCACGACTCGGCTCGCCCTGTCGCGCCGCGGTCAGAACCCGGATCTGGGATTCAAGGAGTCACAGGTCGGTCCCGATAGGTGATTCAGCCTCGTCGTCGGTCACTCCCCTGACCGGATCCCTCCAGGCCATCAGACTCTGGCCACGCGCGAGCTGAGCACCTGCCGAATCGATCGCCTCATCCAGCAGTTCGACGAACCGCTTCATGCTCCACTGCAAGCTCTCACTACCGGGTTCATCTGCCATGCGACGAACATCGCGGCGGGCTCTGAATCGGAGAACCCTGCGATCTGGACTTCCAGGACGCGGCGATATGCATACGTGGGGTGCTTCCGCGCCTTGACCAGCGCGCTGCGAGATGTCTGCCCGCCTTGCGCGGCGGTTTCGCGCAAGGCGCTGTTGGCAAGCTGTGCGACTACGTCATGAGCGCTGGCCTGTCTGGTTGGTGGCGCGGTGCCAGGCTGTGTTGCGGAGGAGCCGGAGCCCGTTGAGTCCGACGATGACGGTGGAGCCTTCGTGGCCGGCGACGCCGAGCGGCAGGGGCAGGTGGCCGACGAGGTTCCAGGTCACCAGGACGGTGATGAAGGTGGCTGCGATGATCAGGTTCTCGGTCACGACCCGGCGAGCCCGTCGCGACAAGGCGATCACGGCCGGGACGGTGGTGAGGTCCTCGCGGACGACGATCGCGTCGGCGGTCTGCAGGGTAGGTCGGATCCGGCGCCGCCCATGGCGATCCGGGCATCTGCGGCGAGAGCGGGCGCGTCGTTGATGCCGTCTCCGACGACCGTGACGCGTTCGCCGGCAGCCTGGAGTTCGCGGACCGCGGCGACCTTGCCGTCGGGCAGCAGGTCCGCGCGGACGCTGGTGATCCGGCGGTGGCGGCGACCTGGCCGGCGGTGGCGGTGTTGTCGCTGGTGAGCAGCACCGGCTGTTTCCGGTGAGCTGCGTCAGTTGCTGAATCGCGGCTGAGGCTTCGGGGCGGGTCCTAAGCTCGATCGACGGCGACAGCGAGCGGTAGCGCAGGAAGATGATCGCGCCGAGCGTGGCATAGCCAACGAAGGTCCAGCGCAAGGCCGTCTCGTCGTTGATGTCGGTGTACCCACACGGGAAGGCCGCATCGAGAGTGGTGTCCTCGATCAGCACGTTTGCTTGTCCTTGTAGACGGGCGAGCAGAGGTCAGACTGCTGCGGCCGAGAGCGGTGAGGAGTCGTGGACGATGCTGGGTGATAAGTGGCTCCCGGTGTTGCCGGTCGAGCAGTTCCTGTCGTACCCGAGTGATCAGCGGCAATCTCCGCACCAAGAGCTCGATCTCGGAAGCGCTGGGGTCGGGCGCATGGATTCGGTTTCCCTGACACATTTGTGTGCTTCGTCGACTTATAGGTCTTGCCACCTTCGAGTCGATGAGGAGACGTCAGTATGAGTAGGAAGAACAGGTTTGGCCGGTGGGCAGTCCCGGTGACCCTTTCGTTGATAGCGGCCGGGGCCGCTGCGGCCCCGGTTGAGGCAGGAGTCGGTCAGAAGGAATCGGCGGTCACCAGTCAGTCGGCCGAGGTGCAGCCGGTGAGCGGCGCAGTGACTCTGGTGACCGGGGATCGAGTGACCGTTGCCGGTAATGGGCAGGTGGTGTCGGTGGTACCGGCGCCAAGCCGGCCAGGCGCCGGCTTCTTGACTGATCGGGCCAAGGGTCATTTGACCGTCATCCCGACCGACCTCGCCGGCGAGGTGGCCGCAGGGCGGATCGACCGACGACTGTTCGACGTCACGGCACTCATCGAGGCCGGGTACGACGACGCACGGTCGACCACGATCCCGTTGATCGTGACCTACGCCGGTTCGGGCGCGAGCGGCCGATCGGCAGTGGCGCAGGGCAAGGTCGAACCGATCCGCGAACTGCCCGCGATCGGAGCGTCCGCACTGCGGGTACCGAAGTCGGGTGCAAGCACATTTCTCGCCGGGGTGTCGGCAAATCAGCGGTTGAAGGCAGGAGTCGAGAAGATCTGGCTCGATGCGAGGCTGCACCCGACGCTGGACCAGAGTGTGCCGCAGATCGGTGCCCCAGCGGCCTGGCAGGCAGGATTCACCGGCAAGGGCGTCACCGTCGCCGTCCTGGACACCGGGATCGACGCGACGCATCCGGATCTGGCCGATCGGGTGGTGGACGCCAGGAACTTCACCGACGAGGCAGCCGGCGATTCCTTCGGGCACGGTACCCACGTGGCCTCCACGATCGCCGGAACCGGGGCCGCGTCGGCGGGCAGGTACCGCGGAGTCGCGCCGGACGCGAGCCTGCTCGACGGCAAGGTATGCGCCGCCGACGGCTGTTCGACGTCCGCGATCCTGGCCGGAATGCAGTGGGCGGCTGTGGAGAAGAAGGCCGACGTGATCAACCTCAGCATCGGCGGCCACGACACTCCCGAGCTCGACCCGGTCGAGGAAGCGGTGAACACGCTGACCGCGCAGACTGGAGTGCTGTTCGTGATCGCCGCGGGAAACTCCGGGCCCAGCGCCGGGTCGATCGATTCACCCGGCAGCGCGGACGCGGCACTCACCGTAGGGGCGGTCGACAAGCAAGACGAACTGGCCGATTTCTCCGGCCGTGGTCCGCGGACCGGGGACGGCGCGATCAAACCGGACATCGTGGCGCCGGGCGTCGACATCGTCGCGGCCAAGGCGAAGGACTCGCTGATCGGTGAACCTGTCGGTGACCAGTACCTACGGCTGTCCGGAACGTCGATGGCCACCCCACACGTTGCGGGTGCGGCTGCGCTGTTGCGCCAGCAACACCCCGCCTGGAAGGCGGTCCAGCTGAAGGGCGTCTTGATGGGTTCGGCGAAACCGCTGGCGGAGGCCGGGGGATTCGCCCAGGGCGCGGGACGAGTTGATGTCGCGAAGGCGATCAAGCAGAACGTACTGGCCCAGCCCACCAGCGTGACATTCGGGCTGGCCCAGTGGCCGCACACCGATGACGCACCGATCAGCAGGCAACTGACATACCAGAACGCCTCCAACGCACCCGTGACCCTGTCGCTCCAGTCGATCTTGACCGGGCCGGGCAACGTGACTGCTCCGGCTTCCGCGCTGACCCTGAGCCAGTCGTCACTGACCATCCCGGCCGGTGGCACCGGATCTGTCTCGATCGTCTCGAACACCCGGCACGACGGCGTGGACGGTACCTACACCGGCCGAGTGACGGCGACCGGATCCGACGGATCGATCACCACTGTCCCGATCGCCGTCACCAAAGAGATCGAAAGCTACGACCTCATCATCAGCCACGTGAACTCGACCGGTGCCCCGGCCGCGGCCGGCGTGACCGAAATCCTCAATCCGGCCACTTACGACAGGCACCAGGTCGACGCCGCGGAGGGACCGGCGACTCTTCGCCTGCCCAAAGGCAGCTACTTCGTGGCGGGGGCGATCTTCGAAACGCCCGACCTTCACTATCTCGTCCAGCCGACCCTGCAGCTGACCAGGAAAACCGTCGTCGTCGTCGACGCCAGGAAGACGAAGCGGGTCACCTCGACCGTGGCGCAGGGCGGCGCTCGCGAGGTTCTGGTCGCTGCCGACGCGACCCTGAAACAGGACGGCTCCGACGTGCTGAGCAGTACAGCTACGACCGCAGTCGGGCAGAGCCTGTTCACCGGCCCGCTCGGTGGGCCCGCGGCCGCACCCTACGAGCTGGCGTCGACGATCACGACCCAGCTTGCGGTTCCCAGCGCGAACGGACCCCTGGTCGATCCGGCCATCACCTACGGACTGGTCAGCTCCCGGCAGGGAAGGTTCTTCGCCGGCCTGCACCGAGTTGTGAAGGACAGCGAACTGGCCAAGGTGATCGCGCACCACAGCAGCCAGGTCAAGGACAGCACGATGTCCAAAATCCTGCTGGGCACGGCGCCGGGTCAATCAATCGGGTTCGCGGTTCCGTACACCTACGCACTGCCCTCGAAGACAACTCACTTCCTCGAGGGCGGCGGCAACGTCTGGTGGACTTCGATGACCGAGATCCAGCCGGACGGCGACGGTTCCATAGCGTCGCTGTCGTCGACCGAGTCGACCGTGAACGCGGGCACGACCTATCGCCAGCGCTGGAACGAAGCCGTGTTCGGCCCGTCGTTCGCAACCACTCACGCCGCGATGCGGTACGGAAACTCCCTGAGCTTCGCTCTGCCCATGTACTCCGACCAGGCTGACCACCCGGGAAACTCCAGCACCGACGCCGTGGCGCTGAAGCTCTACCGCGACGGGAACCTGTTCGCCGAGTCGACGAACGAGCGCTTGTTCCCTGCCGACGAGGCCCCCACCGGGCCGGCCGACTTCAAGCTGACGGCCTCGTTCGAGCGGAGCACCTCGCCATTGTCGACGAAGATTGACGCGAGCTGGACCTTCAGGTCGCAACAGGCATCACCGGACGGAGAGGCACTTCCGCTGTGGGCGGTGCGCTACCTGCCGACCGTCGACGACCACAACACGGTCGAGCGGCAGCGGGTCTCCGAGCTGCCGCTGCTCCTGCAACAGCAGTCTGACGCCAAGCCGGGCACCATCACGGCGGTGAAGGTGCAGGTCTCCGGCGACAACGGCAAGACCTGGACCAAGGCAACCATCTCGAAGACAGCCACCAACCACTACCTCGCCCGGTTCGTCACACCCACCGGCGCGCATCAGTTGTCTCTCCGGACCGACGCGACCGACAGCGCCGGCAACACCACTCGACAGACGATCCTCGGGGCGTACGCTCTCCGCTGATCCCAGCGCCGGCCACCCCGACCAGCGCGGCTGGTCAGGGTGGCTTTGCTCATCGCTGAAGAATTCTCTCGACCGGTGTAACAAGATCCGTCCAGCCACGCTTTTATCTAGTGACAGGCTGCTACCGACGAGAGGGTGACTGTGAGTGCCAATTTCGAGGAGTTCAGCGACTTCACTGCCGCCCGGGGAACACAGATGTTCCGGACTGCCTACTTGCTGGCCGGTGACCGGCACTCGGCCGAAGACCTGCTGCAGAGCACCCTGAGCAAGCTGTTTTCCGTGTGGGGCCGGTTCAGCAAAGTCGAGAATCCGGACGCCTACGCCCGTACCGTCATGGTGCGTACCTATATCGCCGACCAACGCAAAACCCGGCGTGAGCAGCCGACCTTGAAGCTACCTGACAGTGTCCGGTCCGGCGAGGACACCGCGTTGCGGTTGACGCTGCTCGCCGCCCTGAGCTCATTGCCCGGACGCGACCGGGCAATCGTCGTACTGCGCTACTGGGAGGACCGCAGCATCCAGGAGACCGCCGAGATTCTCGGACTCAGCGCCCGGGTGGTCCGAACCCGATGCCACCGGGCGTTGGCCAAACTACGCGACGGGCTCGGTCTCGACATCAACGAATTGAGCGGGCTGTGAGCCCCCGGAACGAAGGACCACCGATGCGCACCGAAAAAGAACTCGTCGACCGTTTCCACGACGAAGTCGACGACATCTTCATCGACCTGGACCCGTTCATCGTCAAAGGGGCGGCTCAGGGCAGGAAACTCGCCCGCCGCCGGCGTCTGACCCAGGCCCTCGCGGGAGCGGCGACGGTCGCCGTACTCGGTGGAACCGTGGCATATGCAGGCTACCTGACTCCGCGGAACAGCACTGAGGTCGGAGCCGCACAGCAGGTCGGGCAGAGCCGAAGAGTTGAGATCACCCCTCAGGCGGCCCTCAAGATTCTGCTTCCGCTGTTGCCGACCGCCGGGCGGACCGCCGACTACGCCGGCGGCGAGACCCAGAAGGCCGATGGCTCACAGCACCTGATCGGCGCCAGTCTGCACTACACAGATGCCGGTGGCATCTCCAACCTCGACCTCGCCATCGTCTTGAAACCTAGCCCACCTTCCTGCACGAGCGGCCCAGGCTATCGATGCACGCTGCAGACTCTGCCCGATGGCTCAACGCTGCTGACGGCAGACATCTCCGCCTCGGACGACACCGGGTGGCGCGCCGCGGAGGCGATCCTGTTTCGCAAGGACGGACTGTCCATCGGTCTGCGTTCCGACAACGCGCGGGACGACCACCGTGAGGCTGTCCGTGACAAACCACCCTTCACGATCAGTCAATTGGCGACGATCGTTCGCAGCCCCGACTGGAAGCGCGAACTCGACGAAGAGATCGTGACCAGTGCTACCAATTTGTTCAGGCCGGCACCTCCGACAAAATCTGGACTTCCTCAGTCAACGCGGTAATTGAACGCAAGCGACCGCTCGACTGGGAATTCCTAGCCGGGCGTCCCGCTAAGAGGTCAGTCAACTAGCTCGTCCCACTTCGGCTCGTACCGTCTGCCGCCCGGCAACGCAGAAGGGCCCGGGATCGACTCGGCTGCGTGGGTGCAACCTCGTCCAGCAATGCCGAACAGGGCGTGGCGACCAGCTCCGCATGCAGATCGGAGCCCCGTCGTACACCGACCGCGGCACTCCCACCGACCACAACCTTTTGGCAACTTCCTGACACCTGGAAGCTGTACGACGGTTAACCACCTACGGTCAGAAATGTCTCGATATCCGAGAGATATATCCTGACGGAAGGTTCCATAGAGTATGCGCAAAATGATGGTTGGAATCGGCATGATCCTCGCCGCCCTCACCAGCTTCCTCGTCAGTGGCGCGGCGCCGGCGGCTGCTGCACCGGGGACCGGGGCGGGGTCGGTGATGAACCCGAACGCGCCGTACATCGTCCCCAAGAACAAGGCGACCAACAAGTGCCTTGACGACAGCTTCGAGTTCAACCTGCGCACGTTCGAGTGCAACGGGCAGAGGTACCAACGGTGGACCGTTATCGTGCGGACGATCGGCATTGTCACCCTCATCAACCAGGCCACGGGCCGGTGTCTCGACGACAGTGGCACGTACGGCCTCAGGTCCTTCGAGTGCAACGAGGGCGAGTACCAGCTCATGGCGGTCAATGACTCGGGCGGAAACGGCTACAGCATCAAGGGCGTCCAGACCCGCCTCTGTGCTGACGACAGCAAGCAGTTCGGGCTGCGGCATCTGTCGTGCAACGAGCTGCCGTTCCAGCTGTGGGGAAACTGAGCTAGCACTGTCCAGGTGAGGGCAATCGCTGCCGCCCTCACCTGGACAGTGACCTGATTCGACAGACAGGGCTGGTAAGAGTTCGGTTCGAAGGTGACGGGGCTTATACAGCCGAGAGTGGATTGGCGGCCGCGCCGGTCAACGGTTGCTTTCTGCTCCGCCGTTGACTTGAATCACCTGATCGGTGATATGGCCGGCGTCTTTCGACGTGAGCCAGCGCAGCGTCTGCGCGACGTCGCGCGGCACACCGACCCGGCCGGTCACCGTTTCGGCGACCCAAATTCTCCAGACGCTCCTCGGTCATCAGTTCACCGAAGAACGGTGTCTCGTCGATGATCTCGGGTGCGACGGCATTGACGGTGATCCCTCGCGGTCGGCCCAGCTCGGCAGCAAGCTGCAACGGCGTAGGGATGCAGTGCGGCTTTGGCCGCCCCGTACGCGACTCGCCCTGAGCCGCGAAAGGCCGACATCGAGGTAATGAACAGCACTCGACCACACGCTGCCGTACAACTGGTTGACACCACCCGCGCCGTATGGCTCAAAGGCCTGCCAGCTTGGCAACAGCCGAACCACCGTCTGTTCCGACGCCCCTCCACGCGATCCTCAACCTCAACGGCAACCAACACCAAGGCTGCTATCTGCACATAGCCGAGTCCATCCTTCAACAGCGGCACTCCGAGCGTCCGGCCCGCTTCGCAGTCGACTCACCAGCCCCGGGCGCGGAGGCCATCCAACGCCTGGCGAGCAGCGGTAGCGTCACTCTCCCCGAGGAAATCGATCTTGAGCTTGACTGGGGCGAGGCACTAGCATCGCTACCCGGCCTCGAACTCGAATACGAACTCGCCCAGCACCGTCGAATGCGCACAAGAGGCATCTCCGCCGCCTACGCCCTCGGCCATGACAACCCACGCGGCATCCGTCAGGTGGCCGCTCAAGTCCTCGAAGACTCTCCGCACCTGCATCTGTCAGATGATCGTGGATAGCTGACCCGAAGCATGGCCTGGCCGTCTTCTACCACCACGGTAAGAGCACCTGCCTGGAAGCGGCAGAAACCGGCCGCATCCTGCGAGCAGTCACCCTGGCCGATCCGCTGACACTGTGTGCGGCCTGCTACGCCGCGATCGCCCCGCTGGCCGACCTCCGCTCCTGACCGGCCACGAGAAGCGATCGCCGAAGACGGAGAACTACTCCAGGTTTCGATGTTCAGTCCAGCAGGCCCCCAGCCGCAGTGACCAGCCCCTCGAGCGACGTGCTCATCTGGGTGCCCCCGCGCTACGCCAGGATGATGAGATGCGCGAACGACTCGTCACTATGCCCACCTGGGCTCTGTTCCTGATCACGACGCTGGCCTTCTTGCTGCCCATGATCATCGCCGGCTTCTTCGGCGATTTGCTCACCAGGGCAGGGCTGATCTTCTTCGTGGCCTTCAGCCTCGTCTTCGGCGCCATCATGACCTTGACTCTCAAGCGGAGATTCCGCCGAGAACGCCGCGCAGTTGGCGACGTGCCGCCGGCCGTCGAGAATGCTGCTCACAAGGCGGTCATGCGCGGACCGGTACCGACCGATCCGGAGATCCGCGCAGCGACGCTGAAGCTGGCTGAACACCAACTGCAGATGATGATCAAATGGCGGCCGCTGGTGATCATCGGCTTCACCATCGCCGCCGTCGCCACGGTCGCCAGTGTGATCGCAGCCTCCGAAGCGCCATGGCGGCTGCTCGTCATCGCCTGCTACGTGCCGCTGATGCTCGCGCAGTGGTACGGGCCGAAGAAGCTGCGTCGGCGCATCCAGGAGTTGGCTGAACCTCAAGGGACATAATCCACAACAGCACACGAACTATCCTGCTTCACAGAGCGATCTTCGATGCAGGCTGGCTCACCACAGTGCACCTGATAGCGACACATTCGTTGACTGCACGACTGACTTGTGCACCGTGCCTGATCCAGAATGGGGCCGGGTAGAGGACTGAGACTGGGGGTTGGGGTGGGCGTCGAACACCGCCTGACCATCGGTTCGCACTGGGGGCAGGGAGCTGGCCGGGCTCGTTCGCTGAGCGATCTGAGCAGCGGGCTGGACGCGCTGCGGGCGGCTCGGGGGGTCGGGTTCCGCGAACTGCAGCGGCGGGTGACGGGGCTGCGCCGGGATCGGGGTGAGCCAGGGGTCGTCTACGACGTGATCTACCGCGCTCTGCAGCCAGGGCGCCGCCGGCTGGACGTCGATCTGATCGCTGACATCGCCGTCGCGGTCACTGGCGATCCGACGGCTGCCGGGTCGTGGCGCCGGGCCTACGAACTGGTCGTCGATCAGGTCAAGGATGCCCAGGTCGTCGATGTCGTCGCCGCACTGCCTACAGCACATCCGGAGTTCGTCGGCCGCGAGGTCGAGCTGGGCCGTCTGGGACAAGATGATGACACCGCCACTGTGCTCCTGGTCGACGGAATGCCCGGCGCTGGGAAAACCTGGCTGGTTGCACGTGCAGCCAGGAGGGCTTTGGGTGACCGCACAGATCCTGCAGTTGGGTCGGTGACTGGTGGCCAGGCCCCCTTTGTTGCCTGGGTCGATCTGCGCGGCTACGACCGTGATCGCCCGCCGGCGGATCCGGCCGCGGTGCTCGGAGAGCTACTGCGCCTGCTCGGCGTGCCGGTCGCGCACTTCGCCGGGCTCAGTTGCGAGGAGCGAACACAGCTGTTCCGCGAAGAGCTGGCAGACAGGCGCGCTGTACTCGTCCTCGACGACGCCGCCGACCGCGACCAGGTGCTGCCACTTCTACCAGGCAGCGCGAACAGTGTCACCTTCGTGACCAGCCGCCCCCGGCTGGGCGGTGTGCCGGGACACGCGCAAACGATCGGGGTCCTCCCGCCCGAAGACTCCGTCGAGATGCTGCACAGGTTGATCGGTCACGAACACCAAACGCACCAGCTCGTCAGACTTGCCGATGCGGCCGCGCACCTGCCGCTGGCCCTGGCCCTGATCGGATCCCGGGTCCGGGACAGACCCGATTGGACCTTGGCCGACCACCTCGACCGCCTTACCGAGAACGCTCGCCTGCTCCGGATCGAACCAGGCGTCGAACTCGCCCTCGACCTCTCCTACCAAGCCCTGAACGACACCTGCCGATGGATGCTGCGGACCCTGAGCCTGCAACCGGTACGACGAATGGACCTCGGCGCCTGCGCAGCCCTTGCCGGAGTTCGGCTCGACGACGCCGCCACACAACTGAAGACCCTGCAAGCAGCCAATCTGATCAGCCGCCTCGGTGACAACCGGATCGAACTGCACGACCTCGTCCGCACCTTCGCCTCGAACCGCTCACTCGACGACGACCCACCACAACAACGCGAAGCAGCCATGTTCCGGATGGCGACCTACTACACCGCGAAAGCCGACCAAGCCGTACAGCGCTTCAAACTGCCAGGTCTGGCCACCGGTGTCCCCCACGAACCAGTCACCTCCGACGGCGTCGAGATCGGGCCGATCGGCACGGCGCACGAAGCGCTGGCCTGGCTCCACGCGGAACGGAACACCTTCGTCGCACTCGCTCTGAGCGACCAACAGTGCACTGAAGGCCCGATCGCGCCGGTGCTGGCGCGAGCACTCAATTCGTATTTCTGGAGCACCGGCAGTCTCATCGATGCCGAGGTCGTCTTCAGCCGCGCGGTCCAGCACGCCACCGGAGCGGAGCGCGCCAAATTCCTGATGCTCCTGGCCGGCATGCAATCCGAACTGGGTCTGAACGATCAGGCCATCAAGAACGCAGTGGAGGTCGAGCAGTACGGGCAGGCCGAAGGCGATGCCTACCTGCAAGCCGGCGCCATGGTGAATCACGCCAGCTGCCTCGTCGACCTGGACCCGGACAAGGCCGGATTGCTCTACGAGCGGGCCCTGCTGATCGCCGACGACACAAATCGTCTCCACCTGCGCGCGTTGATACGGACCAACCTGGGGCGCCTGAGACTCCGGCAGGGACGTCTCGACGAAGCTATGCGCTGGTGTCGCGAGTCGCTCGAGTTGGGCGGTCAAACCGGCTACGCCGGCCGCGAGGGATTGGACGCCAGACTCGTGATCGCGGAGATTTTCGTGAGTAGAGGCCACATCGACCGAGCGTTCGAGCAAGCTCGGCAGGTGGTGATTGATGCCCGCAGTATCGCCTACGAGGACCTCGAGTTGGACGGGATGGTTCTCACCGCGCGGATTCTGCTCCGTCGCGATTCGCCCTACCGAGCGCTGTTCCTGCAAGTACCGCTACGGCGCCTGGTCCGAGAGAATCAGGGACCAGCCGATCTGGCCAGGCTCGACCAGGACCTAGCCAACACATGGACACAACTGCGTGAGCCGAGGTGACACGGCCGCCGCCTCATCAGCGTTGATCGTGCCAGCGCAGCAACTAACGGGCAACAAACGATGGACGAGAGCGGTCATCCCAGCGCCGTGTCTTCGGGTGCAGAAGCACAGCAACTGCCACTTCGTCACCAAAGTCCTCGCCCCCGCCCGCTGTAGACGTTGACCGCCGAGGAGTGATCGAGGACCGGCGAACTCTTGACCAGCGGAGCCTTCTGGCCTCGACCTCGCTGGTCGAATACATCGGCGTGAAATCGCTGATGACGAATGTTGAGGCTTGTCGTCGTCGACGACAGGGCGTCGGCCGCCGATGCGGCCTGCGGTGCGGGCGGAGTCGAGGCCGTTCTTCGTCCTCCTCACGATGTCGTGGCGCCTATCTTCGGCAAGTGCGAGGACCAGGTCGAGGATGAGGGAGCGTTCGGTGTGCTCGCCGGCGGCGACGCCGTCCAGGACCTAGACCTCGATGCCGCGTTGGAAGAGGTCGTCGAGGACGATCAGCTCTTCGAGGTGGGTCGCGTACAACGGTGCCGCCGTCCTCGGTCACGGCCAGGAGAATCATCCACATGATGCGGGGGATAACCCCACCGCGCTCGCTGGTCCCAGCACCACCGCCAATAGACATGCCAAACGGATCGTGCGGGCAGCCGGGATCTCGAATGATTGAGCAGACACGGCCCACCCCCTGCTCTCGAAGGATCACTCATGTCCCACACTCCCCGCAGACATCGGTCCACGTACCGTGTGCTGTCGTCTCTCGCCGTGCTGACCCTGGCTGCGGGCGCCGCCACGGCATGCAGCAGCAACGACTCCTCGTCCAGTTCCTCGGCCTCTACGTCCGCCTCTGCGGGGACCGGCAAGGCAGCCGAGGCGAAGCTGCACATGGTCGACAATGACGGTCACCGCCTGGCCTTCTACGCCATCCAAGGCAGCGGTTCCACCATCGTCCTGGACTCGGGCGGCGGCGAGTACTCCTCGCAGTGGAAGGACATCGCCCCCAAGGTTCACGCGGCCACCGGCGCCACCGTCATCACCTACGACCGGGCCGGCCTCGGCAAGAGCGACGTGGTGCCCGGCGCGTGGAAGGTCCAGAGCGCCGTCAGTGACCTCAAGGCGGGCCTCAAGCAGTTGGGCATCACCAAGGACGTCACCCTGGTGGCCCACTCCCAGGCCGGCGAGATCGCGAACAACCTCGCCCAAGACGATCCGGAGATGCTGTCCGGCGCGGTGCTGGTCGACGCCAACCTCCCTCAGTTCTTCACCGACGAGCAAATCCCCCGCCTCGTCGCCGCGACCCAGCCGGACGTCGACGCAGCGAAGAAGGACCCCGAGAAGCCGGCCAACCGCCAGCTCATCTCCACCGCGGAGGGCTTCGCCGAAGCACACCAGGCCTTCCACAAGGTGGTGTGGCCCACCTCGGTGCCCGCAACGGTCATGGTCTCGGAGAAGACCCCGTTCGCAGCCTCTCCCCCGGACGCCCAGCACTGGCGTGATGCGGCCGCCTCATTCGTCAAGGAAGCACCCAACCGGACGCTCGTCACCGCCAAGGGCACCTCCCACGAGGTGCCGACAGAACGCCCCGACCTCGTACTCAAGGCGATCGAAGACAGGTTCGCCGCACAGCACTGATCCCAACGGCACCGGCGGTCTTGCAGACCAGATCCGGACCGCCCGGTACCAAACAAGTAAGTGGCCGGTCGGACGACCGTACGCCGTCCAACCAGCGGGCACAGCGCACCGGCGGTGAGGCTGTGGCGGCCGAGCAGGCTCAGGTTGTACCTAGCCTGTCCGGAGTTCTCGCACCGCCACCTACACAACGAGGGTCAGCAACTGTGGGCCAGCGCTGCGGTGGCGAGGGATCACGAGAGGTGGGGCCAAGAAAAGTTGGCGGCTGACCGGATCGCCGATGCCTTCGCAACCACGGCGGGGTCAGCGAGTACTGGGGATGAGTCGGCCAAGACGATTCGCTTCGCGTTGGACCTTCCGTGGAGCCCCGGAGCAGTGCACAGTGATCCTTCGATTACCCAACGGTGCAAGGGAAAAACCATGAAGCGTTTGACCGCAATCGTTGCCGGGCTGGGGCTGTCCATCGGCTTGGCAGTCACCACCGCACTGCCGAGCGACGCCGCCGCCCGGCGGTACGGCCCGTTCAGCTCGATCGAAAGATGTGAAGGAACGCTGGCCGCCGTGCTCGACGCCGGGTTCACGTCGGGCGGTTGCTACGAGCAAGACGGGCAGTGGTACTTCAAATTCTGGTGAGTGACGCTCGCTGGGACAACTGCGTGGTCAGGGACAAGCTCCACCACGGGCCAGCTGCCCCAACTCGGAACCAGGCACGAGAGATCAACGCGGATTGCTGTCGGAACCGAACCTCCAGCCGACCTTCAGTGCGCCGGCACCGAGGAGATCCAGTACTGAAACGACTCCTGGGCGCGGTGACCACCGGCGACCGCGGCCCTGTGTCCGGCACAGCGGCTCCGGTCGGCCTCGCTCGGGAGGGTACCTGGTCGGAGCCAACTATTTCGTGCTGGTTTGATCGGTTCCGCCGGTAGCGATTCGGTGCCAGCATGGGCGACCGTGTTGCCGACAGCAGCGGTTCATGACGTCCTGCGCGAGCAGGCCCGGCGGACACCCGATCGCCTGGCCGTTTCGTTCCTCGCGGATGGGGAAACGGAGTCGGGCCGGTTCAGCTACGCTCAGTTGGCCGAGCGCGCCGACTCGATCGCCGCCGCGCTGATGGACAAGGGCGTTCGCGGTGAACCGGTGCTGCTGCTGTACCCACCGGGGCTGGACTACGTCGCTGGATTCTTCGGTTGTCTGGCGGCCGGGGCGATTGCCGTACCGCTGTATCCGCCCACGCCCGGCCGGGTGGCGCGGACGCTGCCGCGGCTGGCTGCGGTCGTCGCGGACTCGCGGGCCCGGCTTGCACTGACCACCATCGAGGTCGATCGTCTGCTCACCGAGCACACACAGGGATCGGCGGAGCTTTCCGGGCTCAAGTTCCTGCGGACGGATCTTCCGCTGGAGCCGGCTGGTGCGGGCCGGCGGTCCGGCCTGGGGCCGGCATCGGAGATCGCCTATCTGCAGTACACGTCAGGGTCGACCGGCGATCCCAAGGGCGTCATGGTCGGTCACGGCAACCTGATCGACAATTGCGCCGCGATGGCCCGGGCCTGGCAACTCGGGCCGGACAGCCGGATGGTTTCCTGGTTGCCGTTGTTCCACGACATGGGCCTGATCGCCGGGCTGCTGCTGCCCATCCACAGCGGGTTCCCGCTTCAACTGATGCCGCCGGCCGCGTTCGTGCAGAAGCCGGTCCGGTGGCTGCGGGCGATCGACGAGTTCGGCGCGACGTTCAGCGGTGCGCCCAACTTCGCCTACGACCTGTGCGTGGACAAGGTGACCGAGGCCGATCGGGAGACCCTCGACCTGTCCGGCTGGGAGACCGCGTTCAACGCCGCCGAGCCAGTGCATGCCGCCACCTTGCGACGGTTCACCGCAGCCTTCTCCTGGTCGGGGTTTCGGCGTGAAGCGCTCAGCCCCAGCTACGGTCTGGCCGAGGCGACCTTGATCGTCACCGCGGGCAGACCGGGGACGAGAACGACGACGCTGCAAGTCGACGCCGACGCGCTGGCGGCCGGTCGGCTGCTCCCGGCCAACGGGTCCGGCGCCCGGCGCGAGCTGGTCAGCTGCGGACAGCCGATCGACAGCGGTGAGGTCGCGATCGTCGACCCGGAGACGCGGGCGGAGGTGCCGGACGGGGAGCTCGGCGAGGTCTGGGTCCGGGGCGCGACCGTGACCGGCGGCTATCGGGATCGCCTGGACGCGACCGCCGAGGTCTTCGGCGCCGTGACCACGTCGGGTGCGGACGGCTACCTGCGGACCGGCGATCTCGGCTTCCGGCACGAAGGCGAGCTGTATCTGGCGTCGCGGCTCAAGGACCTGATCATCGTGCGCGGCCGCAACTATCACCCGCAGGACCTGGAGCACGCGTCGGAGCGCAGCCATCCGCTGGTGCGACCGGGAGGTGCAGCCGCGTTCAGCGCGGAGCAGGACGACCGGGTCGTCGTACTCCAAGAGGTACGGCGCCCAGGCACGCCGGCCGAGTACGCCGAGGTGCTGCGGGCGATCCGGCTCGCCGTGACCGACCACTGCGATCTCCAGCCCGACGAGATCGCGCTGGTCACCAAGGGCCAGTTGCTCAAGACGTCCAGCGGCAAGATCCAGCGCAGACTCTGCCGATCCCGATACGACGAAGGCGCGCTGGACGTGGTGGCGGTCGACACGGTCAGCCCGGCACTCGTCGTACCGGAGGCCGAGGCGGGGGCAGAGGCGGAATCGGTCGGGGCATGGCTAGCCCGGGAGTGGCCGTCCCTCGCCGCCGAGCCACGAGTCCCGTTCGTCGCACTCGGACTGGATTCGCTGCGCGCGATGCAGCTGAGCCACGCGCTGCACCAGAACTTCGGCCTGGTGGTGGACCACAGCGTCCTGCTGGATCGCTGTACCGCCGCGGATCTCACGGCCGTCACGGTCAAGTCTTCCCTGGAGCCACGCCCGGTCGAGGCCGATGCGAGTGAGCTCTCCGCGGGGCAACGATCACTGTGGTTCCTGCATCAACTCGCTCCGGACAGCCCGGCCTACAACCAGATCTTCGCCGCGACCGTGCACCGCCGCCTGGACCCGGCCGCACTGCAACAGGCACTCGACGCGCTCACCGATCGCCACGCCGTCCTGCGAACCACGTACGACGTACACGACGGCGTACCGTTCGCCCGGATCGCGGAGCGTGGAGCGGCTCTCGTCACGCGGACCGATGCAGCCGAGTGGACCGACGATCAGGTCCGGGAGCGCCTCGACGAGGTGGTACACACGCCGTTCGACCTGGCCGACGGGCCGATGCTGCGCGTCGAGGTGATCGACCGGCGACCAGGCGAATCGCTGCTGATCCTCTGTGTCCACCACATCGCCCTCGACTTCTGGTCGCTCGGTCTGCTGATCGAGGAGCTCACCACTCGGTACGGCGATGTGGTCCGCGGTGAGGCGCTGCAGATTCCTGCGCCACCACCTCGCCCGGTGCAGCTGCAGCCCGGGCGGACCGAGATCGCCTGGCAGTACTGGAGCCAGGTGCTGGCCGGCGATCCACCGGCCCTCGACCTGCCGGTTGCGCGGCGTCGGCCGCCGGTGTTCAGCAACCGCGGATCGGCCTGCTCGGTGCCGATCGACGCCGAGTTGACAGCCCGGTTGCGGGCCTTCGCGCGGGACGAGAACGTCACGCTCTACACCTTGCTGCTGACCGCGTTCCAGGTGTTGCTGCACCGGTACAGCGGGCAGGACGACTTCGTGGTCGGGACGCCCTCCTCCGGGCGGACCGACGCGACCGTCGCCGAAACGCTCGGGTACTTCGTCAACATGGTCCCGCTGCGAGCCCGGTTCGGCGCGGCCACGACGTTCCGGGCCGCCTTGGCCGCGACCCGCGAGTCGGTGCTCGGCGCGCTGGCCCATCAGGAACTGCCGTTGTCCGAACTCGTCGACCGGCTCGGTGCGCACCGCGACGCGAGCCGGGCGCCGCTGTTCGACGTGGCCTTCCTGGTCCAGCAGCCGCATCGCGACGACCTGGGCCAGCTGGCGAGGTTTGCGCTCGGCACCGACGGCGGCCGGCTGCGGCTCGGCGAGCTGGAGTTGTCGTCGCTGGAGGTCGAGCAGCGACTGGCCAGGTTCGACCTGGAGCTGTGGATGGTGCCGGAAGGCGATCAGCTGCTCGGGTCCCTGCGGTACTGCACGGATCTGTTCTCCGCCGCGACCGCCACTCAGCTCCTGGAGCACTACGCGGTTCTGCTGGAACGGCTCCTGGACGAGCCGGACCAACCGGTGGACGCCGTACCGCTGCTCACCGAGGAACAACACGCGGTGATGGTGCAGAACTGGAACGCGACCTCCACGCCGTACCCGTCCGACGTGTGTCTGCACGAGTTGTTCGAGGCCAGTGTGGACCGTGCTCCGGATGCCGTCGCAGTCGCCGGGCCGGGCGGCACGCTGACCTATGCCGAGGTGGAGGACCTGGCGAACCGGATCGCACACCGGCTGCTGGACCGCGGTGTCGAGCCGGGCGACAAAGTCGGCCTGGTGCTGGACCGGACCCTCGCGATGGTTCCCGCGCTGCTCGGCGTGCTGAAGGCGGGCGCGGCCTATGTCCCCGTCGAGCCTGACCACCCGACGGCCCGTACGGCGGCGACGTACGAGCGTCTCGACGTCCGGACCGTGCTGACCGACAGCCACCACGTCGATCGGGTCGCCGCGCTGCCGAGCGTGCGCGAGGTGATCGCCGTCGACCGGCCGCTGGACGGCCCGGCCGGCCGCCCGGGCCGGCGATCGGCGCCCGGCGATCTGGCCTACGTGATCCTCACCTCCGGCTCCACCGGCGAGCCGAAGGGCGTCGCGGTCGCCCATCGGCCCGTGGTCAACACGATCGACTGGGTCAACCGGCGCTACGGCGTCGGCCCGCACGACCGGGTCCTGTTCGTCACCTCGTTGTGCTTCGACCTGTCCGTGTACGACGTGTTCGGGCTGCTCGCCGCGGGTGGGTCGATCCGGGTCGCGTCGACGGCCGAGACCACGGACCCGCAGGCGCTGCTGGAGGTCCTGCGCACCGACGGCATCACCTTCTGGGACTCGGCACCCGCCGCCCTGAACCAGCTGGCCGGATTCTTCGACGGGTCCGCGCCTTCGAAGGATCTGCGGCTGGTGTTCCTGTCCGGCGACTGGATCCCGGTGACGCTACCGGCTGCGGTCACCTCGGTCTTCCCGAACGCACTGGTGGTCGGGCTCGGCGGCGCGACCGAGGCCGCGATCTGGTCCAACTTCCACGAGATCGTCGCGGTCGAACCGGACTGGTCGAGCATCCCGTACGGCCGGCCGATCCAGAACGCCCGCTACTACATCCTCGACGATGCCGGTCATCCGGTGCCCGTCGGCGTACCGGGGCAGCTGCACATCGGCGGTGAGTGCCTTGCCCTCGGCTATGCGGGAGATCCCGAACTGACCGCCGACCGGTTCGTCCCGGACCCGTTCCGGACCGAGCCGGGCGCACGGATGTACCGGACCGGCGACCGGGTCCGCTTCGGCCCGGACGGCCGGATGGAGTTCCTCGGCCGGATGGACTCGATGGTGAAGGTCCGCGGCTTCCGGATCGAGCCGGGCGAGATCGAGACGCTGCTCGCCCGGCTCCCGGAGCTGCGCCAGGCGGCCGTGATCCCGTTCGGCGAGCGCGCCGACCAGCGGCTGGTCGCCTATGTGACGCCACGGCAGCAGCCGGACTCGGGCGAGTCGACCGACACCTGGGCCAGGATCTTCGACGACGTGTACGGCGACCAGCCCGCCGCGGACCCGGCCTTCAACCTGGCCGGCTGGATCGACGGACACACCGGTCTGCCGTTCCCGGCCGCGGAGATGCGGGAGTGGGTCGAGACCACGGTCGCGCGACTGCAGGACCTGGCCGGTCCCTCGGCCCGGGTGCTGGAGATCGGCTGCGGCACCGGGTTGCTGCTGTCGGCGCTGGCAGCGTCGAGTACGCAGTACGTCGGCACCGACATCTCCGCGGCGGCCCTCGGCCTGATCCGCGACAATCTGTTGCCCTCGGCCCCTGAATTGACCGGCAAGGTCGAGCTGCTGGAGCTGGCCGCCGACGGACTGGCCGAGCTGGCCGGGCGACGCTTCGACCTGATCGTGCTGAACTCGGTCGCCCAGTACTTCCCGGACGCCGACTATCTGGTCGAGGTGCTCCGGAACGCCGCAGCGCTGCTGGCTCCCGGTGGCGCACTCTTCGTCGGGGACGTCCGCAACCTGGCCACCGAGAAGGAGCTGCGTGATTCGGTCCAGCGCAGCCGCGGCACACCGGCGGCGGAGATCGCGACCCGCGCCGCGGCAGAGTCCGCCCGGGAGCGGGAACTCCTCGTCCACCCGGACCTCTTCACCGAACTGGCCGCCATCGAGCCCGCGCTCACCGCAGCCCAGATCCTCCTCAAGGCCGGCCACCACCGCAACGAACTGAACACCTTCCGGTACGACGTGGTGCTGCACTCGGCCTCGGACGCGACCGCGACGACCCCGACCTCGGTTGACTGGACCTGGGACGGCGAGTCCGTCGACGCACTGGCCGACCGACTCGGCCGGTCTCCCTCCGCGGTCCGGGTCGCCGAGATCGCCGACGCCAGATTCACCACCCCGGACGAGACCGCATCAGCAGTCGCACTCGATCCGGCGCACGTCTGGGAGCTGTCGGGGCGCTGGTCCGACCGCGAGGTTGCGGTGACCTGGCCGAGATCAGGACGGACCGGCCGGTTCGACCTGTTGGTCTCCGCGCCGGGTGCGACACTCCCCCAGTCCGATTCGAACTCGGTAGCCGGTCCCGATGAGCGCCGTACTGATTGGTCGGTGTTCACCAACTCTCCGGCGCACGGCGAGCCTGCGGCCGGACTGATCGCGCGGCTTCGACACGAGCTGCGCCAAGTTGTGCCCGACTACATGGTGCCGAGTGCTTTCGTCGTACTGCCTGACGGGCTGCCGGTGACGGCGAACGGCAAGCTCGATCGGGCGGCCCTGCCGGAGCCCGCGGACGTGCGCGCCGGGGTCGCCGCCGAGTTCGTGGCGCCCGACGATGCGGTGCAGACCGCCCTGGCCGAGATTTGGTGCGAGGTGCTCGGCGCCGATCAGGTCGGGATTCACGACCGGTTCTTCGAGCTCGGCGGGGACTCGATCCTCAGCATCCAGGTGGTGTCCAGAGCGGCGGCGCGTGGGCTGGCGCTGGTGCCCCGCGACCTGTTCCGGTTCCAGACCGTCGCCGAGCTGGCCGATGCCGTCCGGGCCAAGACTGCCGGGGACGGCGTCACCACTGATGACGAGGTCCTCCGCGACGAGCCGGACGACGACACGGACTTGATGTTGCTCCCTGCCCAAGACTGGTTCTTCGATCAGCGGTTGGACCGTCCTGGACACTTCAACCAGTCGTTCCTGTTCGAGGTCCAAGGCCGGCCGGTCGACCCGGCGGAGGCCGAGCAGGCCGTTCAGGCGGCGTTCGGGCAGCATGAGGCGCTTCGGCTCACCTTCACCTCCGACGACGGTGGCTGGAAACAACAACTTGGTGAGAACACGGTGGTAGTGACCAGGGTGGTCAGCGACGGGGACTGCACCGACCTGGCCGACCGGGAGAACGAGCTCCTCGACCTGACCGCCGGGCCGCTGGCTCGCGTCGTACTACTCTGCCGTCCGGACGGATCGGGATGCGACCGGATCCTGCTGGTGATCCACCATCTCGTCGTCGACGGAGTGTCCTGGTGGGTCCTGCTGGACGATCTGAGCGCCCAACTGGACAACCCGGCCGCATCACGGGCCACAGCCGGTACGTCGTACCGTCGTTGGAGCAGGGCTCTGCAGCGACACGGCCGGGAGCTTGCCGACCAGGTGCCGGTCTGGCAGCGGCTACTCGGAGCCGGGGGTGACCCGATCCTCGACCGCCGGACCGGCCGGGAGGACGAGGGGCGGACCGTCGGCCGGAACCTGACCACCGCCGAGACCGACGATCTGTTGCTCAGGGCAAACACTGCCTACCGCACCCACACCGACGAACTGCTCCTGGCCGCCTTCGCGATCGCTGTCCGCGAGTGGGCCGGGTCGACCCGGATTCGGCTCGATCTCGAAGGCCACGGCCGCGACGTCCTGCCCGAGGTCGACGTCACCCGCACCGTCGGCTGGTTCACGACGTTCACCCCGCTGCTGCTCGACCTGACCGGGACCGCCGACGACCAGCAGGTGCTCACTACGGTCAAGGAGCAGCGCCGAGCGGTGCCTGGTGGGCCGGCCGACTTCGGGTTGCTGAGCCGCCGTCCTGAGGGCGCACCGCTGCGCGACCTCGCCGCGGCCGACGTCGGGTTCAACTATCTCGGCCGACTGGACCAGCTCGGCGGTGACCGGTTCCGGCTGCTCCCCGGCCGCGGTGGCCGCTGGCGGGCGCCGTCCAACCGCCGGCCGTACCCGCTGGAGGTGAACTGCCAAGTGCTCGGTGGCCGGTTCGAGTTCACCCTGACCGGTGACTCGGACGAACTCGACGTACTGGCCGACGGGTTCGCCGGGGCTCTGCGCCGGGTGATCGCCGGCTGTCTCGCTCCGGACGCCGGCCGACCGACCCCGTCGGACTTCCCGATGGCCGATCTGGACGCGACCTCGCTGGCCGCGGTGCTCGCCCAGTTCGGCCGACCCACCCAGCAGGAGGACGAGTCCCGATGAGTACGACGTACCGGACGCCCTGGTTGCACCTGTCGCCGGGCGAGGAGGGCCCGCAGCTCGTCTGTGTGCCGTATTCGGCCAAGGGTGCGTCGCAGTTCAGCGGCTGGCCCGAACTGCTCGAGCACCGGACGGCGCTGGCGGCGGTCCAGCTCCCCGCGCGGGAGGAGCGGCTGACCGAGCAGCCGATCGCCAGGATCGACGAGTTGCTGGCCGGGCTGGTGCCGGCGCTGCTGCCCTGGATCGACCGGTCGTTCGTCCTGTTCGGGCACTGCATGGGCGCCCTGATCGCGGCCGAGCTCGCGACGGCCCTGCGCCGTGACCACGACCTGGAGCCGGCCGCCCTGGTGCTGTCCGGTGCGATCCCGGCGTGGCAGGACACGTCCCGATTCGATCTGAGCGACCTGACCGACGCGGAGCTGATCCGCAATCTGCGCGGCAGCGGCGCACTCCAGCCTCGGATGCTGGCCGAGCCCGCCCTGCTGACCTTCATGCTGCCCGCGACCCGCGCCGACTCCGCCTTGTGCGACGACATTCGAGGCCGGGGCCGTCCGGACAGTCCCGCGCTGAGCTGCCCGCTCGTGCTCTGCGCGGGCCGGGACGACAGCCGGTTCGAGCCCAAGTCGATGCTCGGCTGGCAGGCTCTGACCACGGGGAAGGCTGACCTGCGGATCTTCGACGGCGACCACACCTTCCTGGACGCCGGTCCGGCCGCCGTCGCCGCAGTGGTCCGCGAGGTCCTGACAGCATGAGCCCGGTCGTCGACATCTACCCGCTGGCCCCACTGCAGCAAGGCCTGCTCTTCCACGCGCAACTCGAGCCCGACTCCGGCGCCTATCTGCAGCAGGTCACGCTCTCGCTGCACGGCAACGTGGCCAAGGACCGGCTGCGTACGGCGTGGTCCGCGGTGGTCGATCGGCACCCTGCCCTGCGCACCGGCTTCGTTGCGGCGAACCTGGACGACCCGGTCCAGGTCGTCGCCGCACCACCGTCGGTCCCGGAGTGGGCGGAGGTCGACTGGCGTGGTCTCGACTCGGCGACCGCGTTGCAGGAGTTCCTCGCCGACGACCGCCGCCGGCCGTTCTCGCTGACCGATCCGCCGCTGATGCGCCTGACCCTGGCACAGGTCGGCGATGCTGAGCACCTGCTCGTCTGGACCGTGCACCACCTGGTGCTCGACGGCTGGAGTCTGCCGCTGGTGCTTGCCGATCTCGCCGCGTACTACCGCGGTACCGACCCAGGTCCGGCGCCACGGCCCTTCCGCGACTTCGTCGGCTGGCAGCGCGAGGTCGATCTCACCGCCGCGAAGGATTTCTGGCGCACCGAGCTGGCTGGATTCGACACACCGACGCCGCTGCCGATCGGTACGCCGGAAGGCGCGTCCTTCGCCGAGGTGACGGTCTCCCGGCCGGTCGAGGCGTTGCAGGCGATGGCCCGGCGCGAGCACCTCACCCTGAACACCGTCATCCAGGGCTGCTGGGCGATCCTGCTCGGCATCCACGGCCGCACGGACGACGTCGTGTACGGCGCTGCCGTGGCCGGCCGGCCCGCCGAGTTGCCGGGGTCCGAGCGCATGGTCGGGATGTTCATCAACACCCTGCCGGTGCGAGCCCGGCTGGACGGATCGCAGCCGGTGGGCGACTGGCTGCGCGCATTCCAGGACCGCCAATCCGAGGCCCGGCAGTTCGACTCCACTCCGCTGACGCAGATCCAGGCCACTTCCGCCGTACCCGGTGGAACCTCGCTGTTCGAGACGCTGATCGGTGTGGAGAACTATCCGCTCGGTACCACGGACTTCGGCCCGCACCTGTCCGTCCGGTTGCTCGGTGGGCAGTTCTTCACGCACTACCCACTCACACTGCTGTTCGTCCCTTCGGAAGGCGAGCTGGGAATCCAGGCCCTCTACGACCAGCACCGGTACCAGGCGGCCGACGTACGGGCGCTGCTTGATCAGCTGACCGTCCTCCTCGACCAGGTCACAGCCGGGCCGGAGACCGAACTGCGACACCTGAAGCTCGTCACCGAGTTGCCGACGGCAACCGCAGTGGTTGCCGTGGTCAAGGAAAGTCTGATCGACCGGTGGGACCAGGTGGTCGCCGAGTACGGTGACGCGACAGCACTGGTGGACGGCGCGACCCGGTCGACCTACCGCGAACTGGACCGGCGGGCCCAGCAGGTCGCCGAACGGCTGAGTCACGAAGGCCGAGGCCGAGGCGATGTGGTCGGTATCTGCGCACCCCGGTCGGTCGAGCAGGTGGCTGCCGTCCTCGGGGTACTCAAGTGCGGTGCTGGGTATCTGCCGCTCGACCCGGACAATCCGCCGGATCGGCTGGCCTTCCAGATCGCCGATGCGGGCGTTGCCGACGTACTGCTGGATCCGTCCCTGGCGGAACGTTTTCCAGAACTGGCCACCACCGCGCTCCCGATCGACGGTGCGGGTCCTGCTGCACCGGTCCGGGACCGGCCGGAGCCGGATGATCTCGCGTATCTGATCTACACCTCCGGCTCGACCGGCCGGCCCAAGGGTGTGGAGGTGCCACACGGCAACGTCATTTCATTGCTCGATGCAACCAAAGACCTCTACGGTTTCGGCACCACGGACACTTGGACGCTGTTCCACTCGTTCGCGTTCGACTTCTCCGTGTGGGAGCTGTGGGGTGCGCTGGGGCACGGTGGACGGCTGGTGATCGTCGACTTCGAGACCAGCCGCGACCCCGAGCGTTTCGCCGGACTGCTGGCCGACCAGGGTGTCACGGTCCTGAACCAGACTCCGGCCGCTTTCCGGGGCCTGGCGGACAGCTTGCGATCCGTCGGCCGGTTGCGGCTGGTCGTGTTCGGCGGTGAGCCGCTCGATCCGGCCGGCCTGACCGGCTGGTTCGACCGGTTCGGCGCCGAGCAGCCGATGCTGGTGAACATGTACGGCATCACCGAGGCGACGGTCCACGTCACCCATCACCGGGTGCGGCCGGCCGAACCCGCATCGATCGGCCGGCCGCTGCCTGGCGTCGGCGTCGAGGTTCTCGATGCTCATGGCAACCAGTTGCCGGCCGGCGTGGTCGGCGAGCTGGTGGTGTCCGGGACCGGGATCGCCCGGGGCTACCGCAACCGGCCCGAGCTGACCGCCGAGCGGTTCCCGGAAGGCCGCTATCGGTCCGGCGACCTCGGCCGCTACCTGCCGGACGGGACGTTGGAGTTCCACGGCCGGATCGACGACCAGGTCCAGGTCCGCGGGTTCAGGGTTGAGCTGGGCGAGATCGAGTCGGTCCTGAGCCGGCATCCGGGAGTGGACGACGTCGTGGTCCGGGCGGCTGAGGACGGACGTCTCTCGGCGTACCTGGTGCCGGCGCGGGACTCGGCCGGCCCGGTCCGGCGGCTGCTCGCACTCCGGTCCGAGCCCGGTCTGGATCTGGCCGATCTGCCGACCGGTGTCACGGTACTGTCGGCGAACGCGTCCGAGACCGACTTCATGGGCCGGGAGATCTTTGCCGACCGCACCTACCTGCAGGCCGGGATCACGCTGCCGGACGGTGCCTGCGTCTTCGACGTCGGCGCCAACATCGGCCTGTTCGCGGTGTTCGTCGCCACCGTCTGCCGCGACCCACGGGTCTTCACGTTCGAGCCGCTGCCACCGTTGCAACGGCTGTTGCGGCGCAATCTCGACCTGCACGGCATCACGGGAGAGCTGCTGCCCTGCGGGGCCGGCCGGGAGACCACGTCCGCCGACTTCTCCTACTATCCCTACGCCACCGTGCTGTCCGGCCGGTACGCCGATCTGGGTGACGAGAGCGCGATGGTGAAAGCGTTCCTGACCAGCCAGCTCGAGGCTCAAGGAGTGGAACTCGACGACGAGGTGATCGACGAGCTGCTGATCGAGCGGCTGCGGACCGAGACGTACACCTGCTCGATCCGGCCGATCAGCGAGGTGATCGCCGAGTACGGCGTCGACCACATCGACCTGCTCAAGATCGACGTGGAGAAGAGCGAACTCGACGTACTGGCCGGGATCACCGCCGAGGACTTCGCCAGGATCGACCAGGTCGTCGTCGAGGTGCACGACAGCGCCGGCCGGCTCGACCAGGTGATCGGCCTGCTGCGATCGCACGGATTCGAGACCACCACCCTCCGGGACGCCCAGCTGACCGAGACGTCGCTCTACAACGTCTACGCCAGCCGGCTCGCGCCGCGGCCACAACCGTCCGCACCGGCGATCTGGCGTGGGGCGAACGCGATGCTGGCCGATGTCCGGGCAGCCGCCGCCCGCGATCTCCCGTACTACATGCTTCCGGAGTCGTGGACGTTGTTGCCCGCCCTGCCGCTGACCTCGAACGGGAAGCGTGACCTGGCCGCGTTGCCGGCGCCGGGCCAGAACGGGACGGAGGCGGGCTTCGTCCCGGTATCGACCGCCACCGAGCAGGCGATCGCGGCGATCTGGTCCGAGCTACTGGACCGTCCTGAGATCGGGGCCGCAGACAACTTTTTCGCGATCGGGGGGCACTCGCTGATCGCTGCTCGGGTGATCAGCAGGATCGCGGACAGCCTGGGGGTCCGGCTCCCGCTGGCCACGGTGTTCAGCCGGACGACAGTGGCGGAGCTGGCGGCGGCAGTGGACGAGGCCGGCTGATCATCAGGTGCGGCAGACGAACAGGCAGTTCTGGGCACGTGGCGACGCCATCAGCTCGACCTGGCTGAACCCGGCCTCGGCCAGCAGGCTGCCCGCGAGCTCGGTGCCCCACATCGCGCCGAGACCCGCGCCGTCGTCGTACCGGGACATCGGGGTGCAATAGAGCAGGCTGATCGCGTAGCACAGCGGTGCGAGTGGGTTGTCGAGGTTGTTCTCGAGCCGACTGGAGAAGTACGCGTCGACCATCACGAACACCCCGCCCGGCGCGAGCGCGGCCCGGATCCGGCGCAGTACCTCCGCAGGGTCGCGCTGGTCGTGGACGGCATCGAAGGCGAAGATGACGTCGTACGGGCGATCGACGGTCAGCGTCGCCGCGTCCGCCACCTCGAACGACACGTTGCCGGCTCCGAGTCGCACCCGCTCGGCCTCGGCGCGGCCGATCAGATCCGCGTCGATGTCCAGCCCGGTGAAGTCCGACGCCGTGAACGCGGTGCCCATCAGATTGACCGCATGCCCGGTACCGCAGCCGAGGTCGAGCACCCGGGCACCGGCGGACAGCCGCTCGGTCAGCCCCGGCACGGCGGCCAGGAACCCGTCGATCAGCTGGTCGTCGTAGATCCGCCGCCAGTTCTCGCCGGGATCGACGCCGACCGCCGCGAACCGCCGGCCGAACGTCTCCGGAGCCAGCCCGAGCCCGTCACCGAATCGAGCCTCCAGGTCCGTCAGCATCGCGCCGAGCCCCCGCAGGGTGGACGCCATCGGAGCCGCATTGGCCGCAGTCTCCCCGGTCAGCAGCCGGGCATGTTCCGGCGGCAGCACATACTCCCCCGTGGTCGCGTCGTACGCGAAGAAGCCACCGGAGACCATCGCCCCCAGCCACTCCCGGACGTACCGCTCATCCAGCCCGGCCCGCTCGGCGAGCCCGGCACTCGTCGCAGGCCCGACAGCCGCGGCCTCGAACAACCCGGTCCGATCACCGAGACTGATCAACAGGGTCAAAGCACCACCGGTCAAGGTGGCCAGCAACCGCTCACCAAAAGCGTCAGCCACCACAACCGGCCCCAGGATTCGTCACCCGCCCAGCATGCCACTGGACGCCGTACCCGGCGACGCCTACCTGAGACAACCGCCCGAAGGCTCCGTCCGCCGCTTTCGGTTCTTACTGCCTCCGCTGGAATGACGCGGTGAATCCCTTGGGGACCAGCAGATTGTGGAACTCCGGACCAACTGTGGCCGCGTCAGGGGCGGACACCTGGTAGTTCCTGGCCAGCCAGAACGTGGCCAAGGTGAGCTGGAGCATGCCCAGGTGCGTACCCACACAGACCCGCGGTCCCGCGCCGAAGGGTAGGTACGAGTGCCGCCGTGGAACCACTGTCGGGTCCAGCCAGCGCTCTGGGCGCAGCTCGTCCGGGTCGGTCCACCAGCGTGCGTCACGATGGATCAGGTAGGGGCTGAACATCACCTGATCTTCCGGTCGCAGCTCCCACTCCCCCAGCCTCGTGGGTTTCAAGGCCGTACGGCCCATCAGCCAAGTGGGGGGCCAGAGCCGTAGCACCTCCTTGACCACCGCCTCGGTCTGCGGCAAGGCGGAGAGCGGCGGGACACCCGTGCCTGCCCAGGCGTTCGCCTCAGCGGCGACCCGGTCCCAGAGATCGGGTCGAGTGGTCAGCATCCATACTGTCCAGGTCATCGCTGCGGCCGGAACCCCGAAGGCTGCCAGCAGGATCCCGCGGATCAGGCGCTGCACCTGCAGCTCGGACAGGCCGGGGACCGCGAGAAGTACGTCGAGCAGGTCGCGTGCCTCATCGGGCGCTGGTTCGGCGGCGCGCCGACGGATCCGTGCCGTGATGCTGTCGAGAGTGTGATCGCGAGCGCGCCGGAAGCGGCTGACCTTCCTGGACGGAAACCAGGCCGGGAACAACTGTGAACTGCCCGACAGCGGCTCGATCGCGGCGGTGTTCTCCGCGATCACCTCGAGCATCCCGTCGGCGTCGGGACCGAGGCAGAAGTCTGCGGTGGCCCGGCCGGAGAAGGATTCCATCGTCGTCATCACATCGACCGGTCGTCCGCCGGTGTCATCGAGCGTGTGCTCGAACAGCGCGCCCAGCCGGTCCGCGTGGGCCTGAGCAGTCGCGCGGTTGAGTCCGCGCCAGCCGGCGCGCCGAACCACCATCCACAGCTTGGCGGCCTCCGTACTGCGACCCGCGTCGAACCGGGTGGAGACCGCCGAACTGTCGCTGGAGAAGTCGCCGTTGGTCCTGGCCAGCAGTTCGTGCACGAGATCCGGGTCGAACACCACGATCGTGCGCTGGTCGAAGGAGAAGACGTCGCCGTACTCCGCCCTGGCACGCCGCAGGAAACCCATCCGGTCTCGGTCGTACTCCGCGGTGTTGCCCACCAGCAGGCGGCCCTGAGGTCCTGGCGGGCGCGAACTCGTCCTGGTACTCACCGTGTCTCCCTCCTCCTTCGGTGACAGGAACCCGGAGGCGAGGCAGGACGCCCCGCCCCCGGGGACGGCGTCAGTTCGCGATGTCCCAGTACGAGTAGAAGCCACCCATCCGGGTGTTGCCGAGCAGACGAGCGGTGGCGTGCCGGATATAGCGCATCGTGTTCCTCCAGGTGAGCGAGAGCCGAGGCTCGTTGACTGCTGCTCACGCTGACAGACGCCGCCTTCGAACAGCCTTCACACCGGTAACGCCGGATTCGAGAACCGGGAGCGCGCACTCCTCCGCGTAGGCAGCCATCAACTCCGACAGCTCGAAGTGATCCGGTCCGGTCCGGCGGAGCAAGTGCGCCTCTTCCAGCCGGTCGAGCGATGTCAGCAGTACGGCCCGCCGCAGCTTCGCGAGTTCGACCACGGCGGTCAGGGTCATCGAGTGACCCGGCTGCCGACCGAGCAGCCGAAACAGGCAGGCGGCGTCCGGCGGTAGAGCGTCGTACGAGCTCGCCAGCGAGGCGCGCAGACCGCGCTGCTGATCGTCGCCGAGGTCGAACATGTCCAGGACGTACGGGTGCCTTCGAAATTCGGCGAGCAGGTCGTCAACAGCGTCGTACCGGCTCCGTTCGGCGTGCTCGGCGATGACGGCCAGCGCCAACGGCAAGTGATCACACCACCGGGCCAGCTCGTCGGCGGCCGGACGGCTGCCGACCGGAACCGGGATCGAGCGGCTCAGGAAGGTTCGCGCCTCAGTGGGCGAGAATCCATCCACGGCAATCCGAACCGCGCCCTCGCGAGCGGTCAGGCTCCGCAACTGGCTCCGGCTCGTCACCAGCACTGTTCCGCTGCTGGGCAACAGCGGACGCACCTGATCGGCGTTCCGGGCGTCGTCGAGCACGAGCAGCAACTGTCGATCCGCCAAGGACGTCCGCAGTAGAGCGCCGCGGGCGTCAGTGCTGGAGGGAATCCGCCCAGCCTCGAAGCCGAGCCCCTGCAGCATCAACTCGAGAGCCTGACCACTGCTCAGCGGATCGCCAATCCCGTAGCCGCCGAGGTCTACGAACAACTGTCCGTCCGGGAACGCCTCGGCCACCCGATGCGACCACTCGAGAGCCAAACTGGTCTTCCCGACCCCGGGCGGTCCGCTCAGGGTGAGGCACAGCCCGCTCGGCTGCTGCGCCAGCGCCGCGTCCAGAGCTTCGAGGTTCTCGGCGCGACCCACGAAGCGCGGGACCTTCCGAGGCAGTTGCCTCGGAACACCACTACCTTCGGCTCGCGCCGGCGCTCCGTCCGCCGCGAGCAAGTCGCCGTGCAACGACCGCAGGTCCTGACTCGGCGCGACCCCCAGCTCATCGGCGATTCGCTGCCTGATGTCCTCATAACACGCCAGCGCCTCCGCCCGGCGCCCGCTTCGATCCAGGAGATCGATCAACCGCACCCACAGCGATTCGCGGAGTGGATACCTCTCGGCGAGGTCGCGCAGCTCCGTCACCAGACCGGCGTACCGGCCCTCGGCCAGGTCAACGTCGATCCGGCGCTCGAGGATCGACAGATAGGACTCCGTCAACCGCGGTCCCGCTGTGCTCTCGAGCAGTGCTGACGGCACTCCCTGGAGTGGTTCTCCTCGCCAGCAGGAGAGCACCTCGTCCAGTTCGACCGTACTCCGCGACGCCTTGGTTGCCTGCAGCAACATCATCGCATCCACCCGGGCGCCGGTGAGCCGATAGCCGCCGGAACCGGTCTCGATCCAGCCGCCTCCGATCAAGGCTCGGAGCCGGACCACCGCGACCTGCAGGCTGCGCCGCGGATCGGACGGCCGCTCGTGCTCCTCCCACACCGCGGCGATCAGGTCGTCGAAACCAACCACACTCGTCCGCAGCGCCAATGCCGCGAGCAACGATCGGAGCCGGCCGACCACCCGGACCTGCTGATCGTCCACCAGTACCTCGAACGGCCCCAGCAGCCGAACCTCCAGACCGACAGCCACTCCACCGACCTCCCCAGGATTTGGTCCCACGCCGTCAGACTCCGCCTAAGCCGGCCGGGCCCACATCGGGCATTCGCCCTAGTACGAGGTCCTTTCGGGCGATGCCTGCGCGACGCTGCGCAGCGTGCGGATCGGCGAGAAGAGGATCCACAGCGTCGCCGTAGCCAGGCCGGCAGCTCCGGCCACCATCGCGAAGCTGTTGCCCAGCTCGCTTGCCAGCAGGCCACCACCGAGCGCACCGACCGGAATCCCGCCCCAGGTGATCAACCGGTACGCCGCGTTGACTCGCCCCCGGAGTTCCGCCGGCGCCGCGACCTGCCGGATCGTGACCGCATGGGCGTTGGAGATTCCGATCCCGATGCCCATCACGAAGAACACGCCGAGCAGCAACTCGAACGCCCAGGTCCCCACCGGCCCGGTCAGCGCGGAGGCCAGCGGTGCGGTGTTGCCAAGGGCAAGCGCTACCAGCAGCACCTTGCCGTAGCTCCAGCGTGCGGTCAGCCGGCTGCCGAACCACGCGCCGGCGAACGAACCGGCACCTCCGGCCACCAGGATCGCGCCCACCCCGGCCGGTGAGATCGAGAGGTCGCGGACGGCGTACAGCATGAACCCGATGGTGAAGATCTCCTGGCAGACGTTGAAGGTCATCGCTCCGCCCAGCAGAGCGCGCAGGTAAGCGTTCGTCCACACCACCCGGAAGCCGGTCGCGACCTCACGAAGCGGTGACCGCGCGCTCCTGACCGGGACCTGTTCGATCACCCTGATCCGGCTCAGGCTGAGGGCCGACAGCAGGTAACTCACTGCGTCGACCGCCATCGCGACCGGCGCGGTCAACGCCTGCACCAGCACACCGCCCGCCCCGCGACCGCCGATCTCCATCGCTGACTGGGTAGCGGCGAGCTTGGCGTTCGCGTCGGCCAGTTGATGGACCGTGGTCACCGTGGGAAGGAAGGTGAAGTCAGCCATCTGATAGAGAACCGTGAGCACCCCGGCGCCGAAGACCACCACACACAGCAACAGCACGGAGGTCAGGTCGAGCCAGACCGAGACCGGGATCAGTGCGATCAGGACGAAGCGTCCCAGGTCGGCCCCGATCATCAACGGCCGGCGGCGGCTCCGATCGACGAGCAGGCCGATCGGCAGCGTCGCCAAGAGGAAGGGCAGGAACTGAGCTGCCCGAAGCAGTCCCAGCTCCCCCGGGCTCGCCGCCAGGGTGACCAGCGCGAGGAGCGGTAGCGCCAGCTCGGCAACCTCGGAGCCGAACGACGAGACCGCCGATCCCGTCCACAGCCAACGGAAGCCTCTACTGTCCCAGGCTCTCGTGGATACCTCGTCGGGCTCGTGTGCTGTTTCCTTGACTGCTGCCACTGCGTGACCTCTTCCACGATTCGGTGCCTGGTGGCTCCGTCGAGAGCACCGTGGCCGTAAACCGAAGTCCGCCGCATCGGGCATCCGCCTTATCCGGGCGCATGCAAGAGAGCCTGCATCCGCTGCCAGATCGGTTGGACGACACCACTGACAGCTAGCCTGCTGACAGACCCGTTAGAGACCGGCCAACGCTGATCGCGGAGAGGAGCCGCCGTGAATCGCCGAGTAAGCCCGTCGCTCGCAGGCCGCCTTACCGAGCTGGCCCTCTTGACCGAGGCTTTCCAGGACGCCGGTCAGGGCAGCGCTCGAACCGCCCTGGTCAGCGGTGAAGCCGGCGTCGGGAAGACCAGACTGATCCAGGAGTTCGTGGACCGGCTGCCGTCCGGTGCAACCGTGCTGACCGGCGCTTGCCTCGACCACAGTGATGCAAGCCTGCCGTACAGCCCCTTTCGCTCGATCCTGCGCGACGTGGTCCACGCACGCGGCGCGACCTCGATCGGCGCACTGATCGGGGAACCGAGCCGCGACGAGCTGGCCCGCCTGCTACCCGCTCTTGGACCGGTCGTCGTCGCGGACGACGACGGGCTGGCCAAGGCCAGGATGTTCGAGGCGTTCCGCTCGCTGATCGAGGCGATCTGCTCCGACGGTCCGTGCGTCCTGATCGTCGAGGACGCCCACTGGGCAGACCGCGGCACGCAGGACCTGTTGAGCTACCTGGTCTCCTCCCTGACCGACGCCCCACTCCTTCTCGTCGTGTCCTTCCGCGCGGAGGAGCCGCAGACCACCAACCAGCTGCGCCGGATCCTCACCGAACTGAGTCGTCTCGTCCACGTCATCCGTGTCGACCTGGCCGGCCTGACGCAGGCCGGAGTCGCCCAACAGCTGGACGGGATCCTGGGCGAATCAGCTACCCCCGAGGTGTCGGCGGCGGTGCACCGGCTGAGCGAAGGGGTCCCGCTGTTCACCGAGGCCCTGATCGCACCCGATGGGTCGGTCCGCAGTGGGCTCCCCGATTCCTTCCGGGGGCTGTTGCTGAGAATGGTCGAGGATCTCCCGGCCGGTACGCAGCAGTTGCTCAAAGCGGCGGCGGTAGGTGGCCCCGCTGTCGAGCACGAGGTCCTGGTCCGGGTTACCGGGCTGGAGACCCCGGAACTCACGGCCACCATCGGCCCGGCCGTCGCGGCGAAGGTGATGCTCGGTTCTGTCGACGGGTACGCCTTCCGCCACGGATTGATCCGGGACGCCATCCTGACCGACCTGCTGCCCGGTGAAAGCATCGACCTGCACCGGCAGTACGCCGAGGCGCTGACGGCGACAGTCCTCACTGACGCCCGCGCCTGGACCTCAGCGGCGATCGCCCGGCACTGGCTGGCGGCACGTCAGCCCGACCGCGCCCTCGCCGCCGCTTGGTCGGCCTGCAGCAGCGACGACCCACAGATCGGCGACGACGAGAAGCTGCAGATGCTCGAGATGGTCCTCACCCTGTGGGACCAGGCGGACGCCCACTCCGGTACGGCGGGCGCCAGCCGGCTCGACGTACTGGAGCTCGCCGCCGGTGCAGCCTGCTGGGCCTGCGAGAGCGAGCGCGGACTCACCCTCGTCGACGAGGCCTTCAAGGAATCTCCCCCGCCCGAGCGGAGCGCCGTACTGCTCCTGGAGCGCGCCATCATGCGACGGCAGTCGATGGTCCCCGGAGAGGTGGACGACCTCCGCGACGGTATCCGGCTGGCGGGCGAGTCAAGCCTGATGAAAGCCGAACTCGTCGGCCAGCTGGCGCGTGCGCTGATCGTCCGCGGCCGCCACGCCGAAGCCCGGCAGTACGGCGACGAGCTGGCCGAACTCACCGAGCGGCTGCCCTGCATCGAGACCCGGATCGAAAGCCGGCTGATCGCCGCCTGGCTACAGGTGCACGACGGCGCCGATCCCCAGGCTGCCTTCGCCGATCTGCTCGCCGAGGCCGAGGCGACCGGGGTGGGTGACTACAGGATGCTGGTCAGCATCAGCCTGCTGCGCGAACTCGCCGGTCGCGGACGCCACCTGGACGCCATCGACCGCGGCCGTGCCGCTCTCGACCTTGCGGTCGAGATGGGACGCACCCGCTATGCCGGTCCTCTGATCGCCAACCTCCTGGTGGGTTCACTGATCGCGCTGGGCCACTGGGACCAGGCGGACGAGACCATCGACAGCGCCCGTCTGATGCGGCCGCCGGTCGTCGAGCGCCAGAAGTTGCTGGTGTCGGCCGGCCTCATCGCGGTGGCTCGCGGCGACTTCGCCACCATGGCCCGGATCCTGCCCGACATCGAGGAACCACCCGGCGACGACGCCGATGACGGCAGCTACCGCTTGGGCCGTCTGCGGCTGCTGATCGAACTCGCCGCGGCCGAAGGTCGCGTCGACGACCTGACCGAGCTCGTCGCAAGCCTGCCGCCACTGCTCCTGAACGCCGACGCCACCAACGTCTGGCCAGTGATCACGGCCGCCGCTCTGGCAGTCGAGAACCTCGGCAACGCAGCAGAACTACAGAAGAACCTGAGAGCAGCCGCAGCCGACCTGCGGCAGTCCGGCCCACTCGAAAGGGCCTATGCAGACACAGTCTCGGCCTCGATGCCCGAGGCTTCGGTCGAGTGCTGGTTCACCGCAGCACAAAGCTGGCAGCAGCTCGGCCAGCCGTACCACCGGGCGAGGGCCCTCCTCGGCACAGCGACGGCCCTGCTCGCAGCCGACCATCGGCCGCGAGCCAAGCCCGTCCTGGTCGAGGCAGCCCAGCTCGCCCGCGATCTGTCCGCCCGCCCACTGACCGACCGGATCACCGCCGTCGCCCGTCGCGCCAGGATCTCGCTCGGCACCGACGACAACTCGATGCCCAGGGCACCTTTCGGTCTGACCGAACGCGAATGCGAGGTACTCCGGTTGCTGGTCGAGGGCCTCAGCAATCGCGAGATCGCCGCCAGCCTGGTGATTTCACCGAAGACCGTCGGCGTCCATATCTCCAACATCCTCCGGAAACTCGACGTGCCAACCCGAGCCGCCGCAGCCAGCGCCGCCCACCGGCACCATCTTCTGTAACGGTAGGCCACCGCAGTCACACCGGAGACAAGACAACGGCCGTCGGACGGAAGCCCCCAGCTCCCTACCGACGGCCACAGGTCGCGGCGGCTACCTGCCGCGACTGCTTGCTGTCACTCGATCAGCCGGTCACGAACCGATCGGCGGAGTCGGGATCGAGGTGCTGCCGCAGGAACCGGTCAGGATCGAGGCCAAGGCTGCTTTCTCAGTGGTGTCGATCTTGAGGTTCCAGCGGTACTTCACTGCGGTCCAGTGGATCGCATAGGTGCACTTGACCGAAGCCAGCGGCGGCAGCCACTGGGCCGGATCCTTGTCGCTCTTGGACTGGTTCACGTTGTCGGTCACACCTTCGAGAGACCACGAGTAGTCGAGGTCGTTCGCGTAGCGCTGACGCTTGGCGGTGGTCCAGGCGTTCGCGCCCGAGTCCCAGGCCTCCTTCAGCGCCACGACATGGTCGATGTCGATGTCGCTCGGGTTCGTCCAGGTGGCGCCGTCGTACCACGAGAACCACGTGCCCGTCAGGACCTTGCAGCCCGTCCCGGTCGTCGCCGTCGTGGTCGACTCGGCAATCAGGATCTCTTCCCGCGTATCGCAGGTATCCGAGTCGGCATCGACCCAATGGGGGAACAACGCCCGGTCGTACCCAGTGGTGACCTCCGCCTGAACCGTCAAGCCGGCCAGCAGATCGCTGGCCGTGATGTTGGCTGCGGCGGCAGGCATCGCCTGCTGGGATTGGAAGGCAACGGCGAGGAGTAGAAGAAGTGCGGCCGGCGCAAAACGGCGACGGATTACAGCAGAAGCGAGGCGGGAAGCCATGATTCCTCCGAGTCATCGACTTCCCGCACGCTATCGCCGCAGATCCGAGCCTGCTCCAACTCCATCATGTTTCTGTCAGGCAGCTCAGACCGACGCCGGCACCTTCTCCGGCGCGGATTCCTTCACAGTCGAGCCTGAACCGCGGCGAGCCATCCTCCGCAGTACGACCGGCGCGTAGACGAAGCCGATCACGGCCCACACGCCCAGCACACCGATGGTCTCGGTGTGACGCCACGAGTCACCGATCTCGGCGACCGCCATCTCCCCCGGAAGCAGCGCGGCGCGCATTCCCAGGCCGAGCCAGTAGACCGGGAAGATCTGGCCGATCCACTGCACCCATTCGGGGAATGCCGTGATGGGATAGAAGATGCCGGAGATCGCCACCAGGCCCATGATCGGCAGCATCACCAGACCGAGGCTCTGCGCGCTGTTGAACACCGCTCCGATGACCGCACCGATCGGAAGGGTGGCGAGCAGCCCCAAAGCGATGATGCCGATGAACTTCATCCAGCCCCCGACAGTGTCCACCTGAAGACCGCTGAACAGCAGCACGGACGGGATCAGCACGATGAGCAGCGACGCCACGGTGATCGCCGCACGGCTGGCGACCTTGCTGATGAAGTAGCCGATCGTGCCGTTGGGCACAGCCTTCATCCGCAGCAGCGTGCCGTCGTCGCGATCGGTCGTCAACGCGAGCGCCAGGCCCATCAGGCCGGTGTAGATGATCGTCATGCCCAAGATGCCAGGGACGGCCTGGAGACCGATGGAGAAGGTCGTGCCCGGCACGGTCTTGTCCCGCAGCGCATACATGATGCCGACAGCAACAATCCAGGGCCAGACCTCACCGGACAGTTCCCACGGGCTCTTGAGCTTCTTGCTGAACTCGATCCATCCACGAGCGAACCCAGCACGAACCGCGACCATCGTCGGCCTCATCGGGTCACCTCCGGCAGGGTCGAGGTATCCGTCCACTGCCCGGACTCGAACTCCCGCACCAGCGTCATGTACACGTCCTCCAGGCTTGCTTTGTGTACTTCGAGATCGCCGATCGCCTCGCCGTACTGCGCGAACAACTCGCGAACGTAGGTCGTCGCATCTGCTGCCGAATCGACGTGGAACTGGCCGTCCCGGCTGTACTTGATCTCCGCCTTGCCGGCCACCTGGCCGGCCAACTCGGCCGCAGTACCGTCGGCCATGATCTTTCCGCCCGCCAGAATCACGATCCGGTCCGACAGCTTCTCGGCCTCCGCCAGATCATGTGTGGTCAGCAGAATCGAAGTCTCTCCGGCGCTGGACAGTTGCTGAACCAGCTCGTGGAACTCCTGCCGGGCCTGCGGGTCGAAACCCACTGTCGGCTCGTCCAGAAAGAGCAGCTCCGGCTTGCCGACGATGCCGACCGCGACATCGAGCCGCCGTCGCTGACCGCCGGACAGACTGCCGATCTTGCTGGTGGCCTGTTTCGTCAGACCGACCAGCTCCATCAACTCATCGGCGCCATAAGGCTCACCTCGATCCGAGGTGGCGAAAGGCACGTAGTACCGGCCGAGGTGATTCAGCAACTCCCGCACCTGCCACGTCCCGTGGTCGCGCCACGACTGCAGCACGATCCCGATCCGGGCGCGCCAGTGCTCGTCGCCACTCGCCGGGTCAACGCCCAGGACCTTCACCTCGCCCGCAGAGCGCAGGCGGAAGCCTTCCAGGATCTCGATCGTCGAGGTCTTGCCCGCACCGTTCGGCCCGAGCAGGGCCAGCACCTCACCACGCCGCACCTGGAGGTCGACCCCGCGCAGCACGTCCTTCGAGCCATAGCGCATCCGCAGATCCGTGGTCTCGATGACGAACTCGGTCTCGACCCGCTGGGCGTCGCGTTGGGCGGCTTCTTGAGCCGACACCGCCATGACTACTCCTCTGCACTTGGTCTGTCACACATCGTACTAGTTACTCGCACACTGTACGACAATCTCGGACGTCGTGCGACCGGGGCTAGAATGGCCTCCATGGACTCGATCTGGACCCGGGAGAAGAAGTCAGAGCCGGCCCGCGAGGCACTCAGCCGAGAGCAGATCGTGCGGGGCGCGACGGCGCTGCTCGACTCGGAGGGCCTGGCTGGTCTGAGCATGCGAAAGCTCGCCGCCAGGCTCGATTCCGGCGCGACGAGTCTGTACTGGCATGTCCAGACCAAGGACGACCTGATTGATCTGGTGATCGACGAGATCTACGGCGAGATCGACGTGCCGGGACCCGAGCTGGCCGGCTGGCGAAGGGGCGTGACGCTCTTCGCCCACAGCCTGCGAGCGACCGTACTGCGGCATGTCTGGCTACCGGAGGTCATCTACAGCCGGCCTCGACTCGGCCCGAACGCGATGTCGGTCGGCTCGCGCGCGATCGTCCTCTTCACCGCGGCTGGGTTCATCGACCGCGAGGTCGACTACGCCATGGGGTCCGTCATGTCCTACGTGATCGGCTCCGCCAGTTCAGAAGTCTCGGTGCGGACGACCATCAGGGAGACGGGTAAGTCGATGGAGGACTGGGCCCGCGAGATCGCGGAGCTCACCCAGAACAGTGCCGCCAACGACACTGTTCCGGAGGGCCGGATGCAGTGGCCCTCCGGAACCGACGTCGACACGATGCAAGCCGAAGCCTTCGAGTTCGGTCTCGACAGCATTCTCGACGGCCTGCAAGCACGCGTGAAGGCCGCAGATCAGGCAGGGTAAGCGATCGCGACCAGCTTCTCGGTCAACTGCTCGCGTTGCCATTGCCGCTCATGGAACGACGCCCGGTCCGACGCTTTCGTGCCTTCGGCCACCAAGACGGCCTTACCCACGGACTTGGCCGCATAGTTCGCCGCATGCGGCGCATGAGTGTGGACGTGAGCCGTTGCAGCAGCGTGGCCGGCCGCACGCGCTGCGGCCTGCGCAGCTGCGTCGGTCACGTCCCTGGCTGCGGCGTGCGCGGCGAACGCGGCCTTCCGTGCATCCGTCATTTTCAGTTCACCGCGCACCCACGCCCGACCGGCCTCGATGGCCTTCCGAGGCCGGTCATCGTCCGGAGCCGCGCGTTCGAAGTTCTCCAATACATGCTCAGCGCAGGCCGCGGCCCACTCAACGAGAGAGCGATGGTCTTCCAGATCGATCGCCATGCACCACTTCTATCGGATCGGACGGACGGTAGCCAATTCCTGACCGTCAGCTCCCGTCGGCGGCCATCGCCTGCTGCAGGCTCCGTGGCCTCATGTCGGTCCAGTTCTCCTCGATGTACGCCAGGCACTCGGCCCTGTTCGCCGGGCCCGACTTGGTCTCCCACCCGGCCGGGATCTCACTGAAGGTCGGCCACAACGAGTGCTGTCCCTCGGCGTTCACCAGTACGAAGAACTCGCCGTTCTCGTCATCGAAAGGATTCGTGCTCATGAGTCAGCTCCTAGCTCGGGATTCGCGATCAAACGGTTGATGTTGCGGCTGATCTCCGCCGCGTTGTCGGGCCAGTACATTTCCTGGTGTGTGCAGTCCAGGTCGATCCGCCGTACCCGCCCGTCGGTGTGCTCCTGCCACAGGACGTCGAACTCGACCTCGAGTTCCCGCTTCTCCCGCGTCTCCGGATCGAGCAGAGCGTTGAAGAACACCGGATCGCCGTGGAAGACGGGTGAGTCGTAGTGCTGCATGAGGACCGTGTGGTCCACCAGGATCGACGAAGCGGTCTCCACCAGGAACGGATACTCCTCCATCCCTGACAGGTGACCCATGTAGTTCGCGAGGAACTCACGCACCATCGCCTCGTCCGGCGCGTCGAAGCGAGCGAAGTGGCTGGCCGGCACGCAGTCCAGCAGCGCGAGCAGCGCCACCTCATGCCCCTGCCGCTGCAGCTCCGCGGCCATCGCATGGGCGATCGTGCCGCCGAACGACCATCCGAGCAGGTAGTACGGACCAGTCGGCTGAATCTCGAAGACGTGCGCCAGGTAGTCGGCGACCATCTCCTCGATCGACGCCGGCCGCGGCGACTTCCCGTCGAACCCACGCGCCTGTACTCCGTACAGCGGATGCGCCTTGTCCAGATGCGGCGCGAACCCCATATACGGCCAGCACAGCCCACCACCCGGATGCAGCCACCACAAAGGTGCCTTCTCGCCACCGGTGCGGATCGGCAGCACCACCGCGAAGGGGTCTTCGAAGCCGACCTCCTCGTCACCGGCCAACTGCGCCGCCAACTCCGCCACCGTCGAGTGCTGGAAGACCAGCCGGATCGGCACCTCGACCTCCAGCTCCTCCCGGATCCGCCAGATCAGCCGAATCACCCGCAGGGAGTGCCCGCCAAGAGCGAAGAAGTCGTCGTCCACGCCGACCCGGTCGATGCCCAGCACCTCCGCGAACAGGCCCGCCAGGGTCTCCTCTCGGGGACCGCTCGGCGCCCGGTACTCACCAGCCGCCGAGTCCGGCTCCGGCAGCGCGACCCGATCGACCTTCCCGTTCGCCGTCAGCGGCAACCGATCCAGCACCACGATCTCGGCCGGCACCATGTACTCCGGTAGCCGGGTCGACAGTTCTTGCCGCAGCTGAGAAGGAAGCTTCGAGGCCTGACGCGAAACCACCGGCGCATTGGCCAGCAAGGTTCCGATCGGCGTCGTCCGGTACACGCCGTCACAGCAGATCGCTCCACGGTCGGCGAGCAGAATCGCCTCGAAGCAGTCCGCCGATTCGACCGACCAGGTGGTGTAGACGACCAGATCCCGCTCGGCCGCCCACTCCTCCAACTCCGCAGGATCGAGCGAGCCCTTGGGGTCGTAGGCCGCGCCCTCCCCAGCCGCCTCACTGACCAGCCTCCGGTTGGGCACCCGGGTCAGACGCAACCGGCCACCGTGGCGCGCGAGGGACTGCTCGATGTCCGACAGGTTCTGCACCTCAGTGCCCCAGACCGCGATCGGCAGGACGTCGAGCCGCAGCGGTGATGCCGGCTGCTTGTGCAGCACCACCTCGTACCGGTGCCGGGTCAGCTCGTTGTGGTAGTTGCCCGGCTTCAGCCTGATGTCCGCCGCCGTGGCGTCCGGTTGCTTCGCGGCCCAGGCAGTGAAGAAGCCCGGATCGAGCACCAGCTCCTTCTCACCGAGCAACGCCCGCTCAACCGCCGCCTGCACCGCGGCGGGCGAGTCGCCGGGGTACTGCGCGCGGTGCACCGCCGTACGGAAGGCCCGCAGCGTTCGGTAGTTGCGCACGTCACCGACCAGAATGCGACCGCCCGGTGCGAGCAGCCCCATGGCCGTGTCCAGGACCCGGGTCAGGTAGGCCGCGTCGGGGAAGTACTGCACGACCGAGTTGATGATGATGGTGTCGAAGAACTCCGACGGCAGACCGTCGCCGTTGTCCGCCGGCTGGCACTGCAGAGTCACCTTGTCGCGCAACTGCGGATCGGCGCTGACCTGCGTGCGCAACCTGTCGATGACCGGGGCCGAGAAGTCGGTGCCCCAGTACTCCGCCACCCGCGGCACCAATGGGCCGAGCAGCAGACCTGATCCGACACCGATCTCCAGCACCCGCTGCGGCTGCAGCGACAAGATCCGCTCCATCACCGCGTCCCGCCACAGCCGCATCTCCTCCAACGGGATCGCATCGTTCGAGTACGACCTGTTCCAGCCGGTGAAGTCGTCGCCCACTCCCCCGGGATCGACCTCGGTCTCGCCGTACATGACGTCGTAGATCTCACGCCACTCCTCGACCTGGTCGACAGCATCGCCGTCAGACCCCGCGGTCCCGTCCGGTACGACGTACGCCATCAACCGGCGCTCACCCAAGCTGTCGGTGCGCACGATCGCCACGGCCTGCGCCACGCCGTCCTGCTCCCGCAACACCGCCTCGACCTCGCCGGGCTCGACCCGGAAGCCACGCAGCTTGACCTGGTCGTCCACCCGGCCGGCGTACTCGACCATGCCTGCCGAGTTCCACCGGGCGAGGTCACCGGTCCGATACATCCGCGCGCCGGGCGACCCGAACGGATCGGGCACGAAGCGCTCGCCGGTCAGTGCCGGACGGCCGAGATAGCCACGTGCCACTCCGTCACCGGAAACGTAGAGCTCCCCGACCACACCCGGTGGCACCAGGCTCAGCTTCTCGTCGAGCAAGTAGAGCCGGCTGCCCTGCATCGGCTCACCGATCGGCAGCGGATCAGTGCAGCTCTCGATGTCCTCCACCCGGTACCGCGTGGCGAACGTGGTGATCTCTGTCGGACCATAGCCGTTCACGACCACCACGCTAGGACAGGTATCGAGCACTCGCCGTACTGCGGCCGGCGACAGCACGTCTCCACCGGCCCACACCTCGGCCACGGTGGCGAAACACTCGGGCTGCTGCTCCGCGACCAGTGCGAACAGACCGGCCGTCAGCCACAGCCCGGTGATCTCGTGGTCAGCGATCAGGGCCGCCAGGTCGGCGGTGCCCAACCGGCCCGCAGGTGCCACTACCGCAGTACCACCGGAGAGCAAGGGCGCCCACAGCTCGTAGGTGGAGGCGTCGAAGGTGTGCGGCGAGTGCACGAGCACCCGTCGATGGGCCGCACCTGTCCAGCAGTCGTCGAGCGCCAGGTCCACGACGTTGCGATGGGTTGTCTCCACGCCCTTCGGCTGACCGGTGGACCCGGACGTGTACATCACGTAGGCCACGCCGGCCTCCGTCACGGCCCGCTCCTCGAGCGGGGTGTCCGGATAGCCGTCCAACGACTCGTCGCTGAACGACGGACTGACCGTCACCGCCGCATCGACGTCGGCGAGCACGAATTCGATCCGCTCCGCCGGATCCTCCGGATTGACCGGCACGAACGCGGCTCCGCACTTCAGCACGCCGAGGATCGTTGCTACCAGCAACGGCGAACGTTCGAGCGTGAGGGCCACCCGGCCACCGGCCTGGGCACCCCGCTCGCGCAGACAGTGCGCGATCCGGTTCGACCAGCGATCCAGTTCGGCGTAGCTCCAGGTGTCGTCGCCGGACACCAGCGCGACGGCGTCCGGCGTACGGGCTGCCTGCGCGGAGAACCGGTCGTGAACCGTGCCGGCCGCGAAAGCCTCCCGTCCGCATCCCGACCAGTGCGAGAGCGCATAGCGCTCGCCGTCGGTGACCACCTCGGCAGCACCGATGGGCGCCGCCGGGGCGGAGACGAACTGGGTCAGCAGATGCCGCCACCGGGCGATCAGGACCTCGATCGTCGCCGCGTCGAACAGATCGGTGGCGTACTCCGCAACCCCGGTGAGACGCCCGGTCCCGTTGGCCTCGTACCGCTCGGTGACGCTGAGGAACAGGTCGAAGCGAGAGGTACCGAGCAGAACCGGCTCGTGCGAGACCACCAGGCCCGGCAGGGCGAACGCGGGCTGCGCGTTGTTCTGCAACGCCATCGACACCTGGAACAGCGGGTGGTGCGCGGTCGACCGGGCAGGGTTGAGGATCTCGACCAGATGCTCGAACGGGACATCCTGGTGGTCGTAGGCCGCGAGGCTCGACTCGCGGACCCTCGCCACCAGCTCCCCGAAGCTCGGATCGCCGGAGGTGTCGGTGCGTAGTACCCAGGTATTGACGAAGAATCCGACCAGGTCCTTCAGCGCTTCGTCCGTACGCCCGGCGATCGGCGAACCGATCGGGACATCGGTACCGCCACCGAGCCTGGTCAACAAGGCGGCCAAACCTGCCTGCAGAACCATCGACACCGTCGTGCCGGTCGACCGCGCGAACTGCCGCACGGCGTCACTGAGCGCTTCGTCGAACTCGAACCAGGACAGCTCACCGGCATGCGACGCGACCGCGGGCCGTGGCCGATCGGTCGGCAGATCGATTGCCTCGGGCAACTCAGCAAGCTGGTCGGTCCAGTAGTCCAGCTGACGGCGGTACAGGCTGCCGGCATCATTGCGGTCGCCGAGCAGCTCACGCTGCCAGAGCGTGTAGTCGGCGTACTGCACCGGCAGCGGCTCCCATTCGGGCAAACGACCCTCACAACGGGCCGCGTAGGCAGCCACCAGATCCTCGGCCAGCGGGCCGAGCGACCACCCGTCCGCCGCGATGTGGTGCACCGGAATCATGAACACCGATTCGGCCGGCGCCAACCGGAACAGCCAGGCGCGGAGCGGGATCTCCGTCCCCAGGTCGAACGGCTGACCGGCGGCGTCCCTGAGCGCCTGGACCAGATCGGCCTCGCCGATGTTCTCCTCGTGCCAGGACACCGCGGCCGCCGCGGGATCGAGGATCTGCTGATACGGCTGCCCGTCCTCTTCACCGAAGACGGTCCGCAGCGACTCGTGCCGCGCGACGACGTCCTGGAGCGCCTGCCGAAGCGCCTCGGCGTCCAGCTCGCCGCTCATCCGCAAGGCCAGCGGCATGATGTACGTCGCCGACGGTCCCTCGAAACGATGGATGAACCACAACCGCTGCTGCGCGAACGACAGCGGCACCCGCTCCGGCCGATCCGCCACCCGGAGCTGCGGACGGAGCTCCGCCTCGGCGGTCAGGTACGGCGCCAGCTCGGCCACTGTCGGCGCCTGGAACACCGCACGAATCGGGATCTCGACCCCGTGATCGGTCCGCACCCGGCTCACCAACCGGGTGGCCAGCAGCGAGTGCCCACCGATCGCGAAGAAGTCGTCGTCGACGCCGACCCGTTCCAGGCCGAGCACCTCGGCGAACAAGGCGCAGAGAGACTCCTCTTCCGGTGTACTCGGTGCGCGACCTCCGATAGTGGCCAGGTAGTCAGGGGCAGGCAATGCCTTCCTGTCCAGCTTCCCGTTCGGCGTCAGCGGGACAGCACCGATGGCGACGACCGCGGACGGCACCATGTACTCCGGCAGCTTCTCCTGAACGTACGCCCGCAGAGCGACCAGGAGTGAGCCGATACCGCGGGCAGCCGCCGGATCGTTCACGACAGGGCGACCATCCGTTGCGGCGACATACGTGCCGGTCACAGCGTCAAACTGACCGGCGGGCGCCAGGATCGCGTCGTACAGATCGACTGAGCGCGGCGACCAGGTGACGATCGCGTCGAGGTCCCGTTGCACCGCCCACGCCTTGAGCTCCTGCGGGTCGAGCTCAGGCATCAGAGGCGAGTTCGAAGCTTCCAGCCCCAGCTCACGGGCCGCCTTCGCCTCCGCAGTCACCCGAGCGTTGGGAATGCCAGTGATCCGAACCGGTGTCGTTCCGGCCTGCCCAAGCTCGCCTGACCAGGCAACAGTCGGAAACTCGCCGACCGAGGTCAACCGGTCCGAGGGCGCCTTGTGCAGCACCACCTCGTAGCGATGACGGGTCAGTTCGTTGTGGGCGGTGCCGTCCTTCAGCCGGATGTCGATGCCGGCGCCGGCCCGCTCGGCCCACTGGCCGAACCACTCCGGATCGATCACAAGTTCCTTCTCCAGCAGCATCGCCTGCTCGACCGCGGCACGCCTCAGCGCCGGTGCCGACTCCGGGTGCTGCACCCGCTGAACGCCGGTCTGGAGAAGAGACAACGACGCCTTGCGCCGGATGTCGCCGAGGATCAGCCGCCCATCGGCTGCCAGCAACTGCCAGGCGTTGTCCAGCACCTCTTCGAGGTAACCCTCGTTCGGGAAGTACTGCGCGACGGAGTTCAGCACGATCGTGTCGAACGTGCCCTGCGGCAGGCCGGTCAGGTCATCGGCAGGCTGGCACCGTAGCTCGACCCGATCCTGGAGTCCGGCCTGTTCGACCTGACGCCGCAGACGCTCGACCACGGACGGCGAGAAGTCGGTCGCCCAGTACTGCTCGACCTGACCCGCGATGTGCGCCAGCAGCAGGCCGGACCCGACACCGAGTTCGAGGACTCGCTGCGGAGACCGCGCCATGATCATCGAGACCGCGGCATCCCGCCAGGACCGCATCTCCTCGAGCGGGATGGAGTCGCCGGTGTAACTGGACTTCCACAGGTCGAAGTCCTCGCCCCACTCCTGGTCGGCGGAGTCGATGTAGGCCTGGTCGTAGACCAGTTGCCACTCCTCGACCTGCTCGGTCGCACCTTCCTCGGTACCGATGCCGCTGACGTCCGGCGTCACGTAGCCGACCAGCCGGACATCGCCGGGCTGGTCCTCCCGCGCGATCACCACGGCCTGACGCACCGCCGGATGCCCCACCAGTACGTGCTCGATCTCGCCCGGCTCCACCCGGAACCCACGGATCTTGATCTGGTGATCCGCACGCCCGATGAACTCCAGCTCGCCCTGGACGGTCCACCGCGCCTTGTCTCCCGCGCGGTACATCCGCGAACCCGGCGCACCGAACGGATTGGCGACGAACCGGTCCGCGGTCAACCCCGGACGGCCGTAGTAGCCACGAGCGACACCCGCACCCGCGATCCACAGGTCTCCGGGAACTCCGGGCGGTACCGGTTGCAGTGAGTCGTCCAGGATCAGCACCTGGGTGTTCGCGATCGGGTGGCCTATCGTCGGCGCGGCGCCGACCGACACGGTCGAGGCGGTCGACCAGATAGTCGTCTCGGTCGGCCCGTACAGGTTGGTCACCTGCGCGGCGTGCTTGCTGACCGTCTCGGCAAGAGCCGCGGGCAGTGCCTCGCCACCGGTCAGCACTCGCAGACCGGCGAGCCGTACCGGGTCATGGGTGACCAGCATCTGCCACAACGACGGCGTGGCCTGCATGATCGTGACGCCGTGGCGCTCGATCAGGTCGAAGACGACGGCCGGCTGGGCCACCTGCTCCTTGTCGGCGAGCACCACCTGCGCGCCGGCCAGCAAGGGCAGGAAGAGCTCCAGGCCGGCGATGTCGAACGACACCGTCGTGACGGCCAGGAGTCGATCTGCCGGCGTGAGGCCGAACCGGTCCTGCATCGAGGCGAGGAAGTTCATCAACGCGCCGTGCTCGATCACCACGCCCTTCGGCGTACCGGTCGAGCCGGAGGTGTAGATCGCGTACGCCGTATTCGCCCAGGCCACCGGCACCTGCGGGTCGTTCTCCGAACAAGCCGAGAGATCGGCACCCGCCAATCGCTCGCTGTCGAGCACCAGCACCGGCTCGCAGTCCGACACCACGAACTGCACGCGGGTGGCTGGATAGTCCGGGTCCACCGGCACATAGGAGCCGCCGGACTTCATCACCGCCAGCAACGCCACGACCAGATCCACCGACCGCGGCAGCAACACGGCGACCCGCAGCTCCGGCTCGACGCCTTCGCTGATCAGCCAGTGAGCCAACTGGTTCGCCCGGCGATTCAGGTCGGCGTACGAGACCGAGTCCTCGCCGCACACCACGGCGATCGCGTCCGGCGTACGGCGTACCTGCTGCTCGAACAGCACCGGAACCGGGACCTGCTCGACCGGCATCGCGGTGTCGTTCCAGCCGGTGACGAGCTGGTCGCGCTCTCCCGGGCTCAACACGTCGACCGCACCGACCCGGACAGCAGGGTCGGCCACCACCTGCTCGATCACCCGGACGAACCGGGCAGCGATCTTCTCGACGGTCGACCGATCGAACAGATCAGTCGCGTATTCGATGCCGCCGACCACGGACTGCCCGGTCTCGTCCGGTGACAGGTTGAAGAACAGATCGAACTTCGCGGTCCCCGTCGACACCGGCTCGACCACGACGTCCACGCCCGGCAGATCCAGATCGGGCCGCACGTTGTTCTGCCACGCGAACATCACCTGGAACAACGGGTGATGCGCGGTCGACCGCTCGGGACGCAGCAGCTCCACCAACCGCTCGAACGGCACATCCTGGTTGTCGTACGCCGCCAGTGCCTGCTCCCGGACGCCGTCCACCAACTGCTCGAACGGCAGGTCCTGCCCCAGCCGCACCCGCAGCACCCAGGTGTTCACGAAGAACCCGACCAGATCGTTCAGCGCGTCATCGGTCCGGCCCGCGATCGGCGAACCGATCGTCAGGTCGTCACCACCGCCGAGGCGGTTCAGCAACACCGACAGGGCCGCCTGCAAGACCATCGACACCGTGACGCCGCGAGACTTGGCCAGCGACTCGACGCCGGCCAGCGACCCATCCGGAAGAGCGAAGTCCACCACTCCGCCGCGGTAACTCGCCACGACGGGCCGCGGCCGGTCCGACGGCAGGGCCAGTGGCTGCGGCACACCCTCCAGCGCGTCACGCCAGTAGCCGGTCTGAGTCGTCAGCACACTCTGGGGGTCGGACTCCTCCCCGACCAATTCCCGCTGCCACAACGAATAGTCGGAGTACTGCACCGGCAACTCGGCGAACTCCGGTGCGGCGCCGGCTACCCGTGCCCGGTACGCCTTCGACAGGTCGCGAGCCAGCGGCGCCATCGAGCCACCGTCACCGGCGATGTGGTGAATCACCAGCGCCAGCACGAAGTCGTCCGGACCACACCGGAACACCGACGCCCGGATCGGCACATCGGCCGACAGGTCGAACTTGTAGCCGGCCACCGAGGCGACCATGCCCGCGACCCCTTCCGGCCCCACGTCGATCACCGGTACGTCGAGCCGGACCTCGTCGGCCGGCAGGATCCGCTGGAAGGCGTCGCCTTCGGCGTCCTCGACGATCAGGGTCCGCAGACTCTCGTGCCGCCCGATCACGTCGTGGATGGCAGCCACCATCGCATCGAGGTCCAGCGACCCTTTCAGCCGCAGCGCGGCCGGCAGGTTGTACGTCGCGGAGGGCCCCTCGAGACGGTCGATGAACCAGAGCCTCTGCTGGGCGTACGAGAGCGGGATCATGGGGTGCTTCACCTTTCGGTCATCCGGCGCAGTGGTTTCCGGGCAGGGGCGGACAGTTCCTTGCACCGCAGCGCCAGACCGGCCACGGTCGGCGCCGCGAACACGGTCCGGATCGGGATCTCGATCCCGACCACGATCCGGGCCCGCGCCACCAGCCGGGTCGCCAGCAGCGAGTGGCCGCCCAACGCGAAGAAGTCGTCGTCCACACCGACCCGCTCGATCCCGAGCACGTCGGCGAACAGTGCACACAGCTGTTCTTCCAAGGGAGTTTCCGGCGCACGGTAGGTCCCGCCACCGAACTCGGGCCGGGGCAACGCGGAGCGGTCCAGCTTCCCGTTCGGTGTCAGGGGCAGCTCGGCCAGCACCATCACCGCGGCCGGGATCATGTACGCCGGCAGCCGCGCACCGACGAAGGCCCGCAACTCGTCCACGGCCGGGGCATCCTCGCCCGCCCGAGTCACGTAACCGACCAGCCGGACATCACCGGGCTGATCCTCCCGGGCGATCACCACGGCCTGCCGGACCGACGGGTGCGCCGCCAGAGCGTGCTCGATCTCGGCCGGCTCGATCCGGAAACCCCGGACCTTGATCTGATGGTCGGTCCGGCCGACGAACTCGAGATCGTTCGCGGTGTTCCAGCGAGCCGTGTCACCGGTGCGGTACATCCGGCTGCCCGGCGGGCCGAACGGATTGGCCACGAACCGCTCGGCAGTCAGGCCCGGGCGGCCGTGGTAGCCGCGAGCGACACCGTCACCGGCGATCCACAGGTCACCAGGGGCGCCGGCAGGGACCGGCTGCAACGACGCGTCCAGGACGTACACCTGGGTGTTGCCGATCGGGCGTCCGATCGTTGGCGCGGTTCCCGGCACCACCTCCGCGACCGTCGACCAGATCGTGGTCTCGGTCGGACCGTAGAGGTTTGTCACCTTCGCGGCCTGCTTGGCGACTGTCTCGGCCAGTGCTGCCGGTAGTGCCTCACCCCCGGTGAGCACTCGCAGTCCCGCGAGGCGGGCCGGATCGTGAGTGACCAGCATCTGCCACAGCGACGGCGTCGCCTGCATGATCGTCACCCCGGACCGCTCGATCAGATCGAAGAGAACCGCGGGCTGCGCAACCTGCTCCTTGTCGGCCAGGACGACGCCCGCCCCGGTCAGCAGCGGCAGGAACAACTCGAGGCCCGCGATGTCGAACGCGACCGTCGTGACCGCGAGCAGCTTGTCGCCGGCCGACAGGTTGAACCGGTCCTGCATCGATAGCAGGAAGTTGACCAATGCTCCGTGCTCGATCACGACGCCCTTCGGCGTACCGGTCGAACCGGAGGTGTAGATCGTGTAGGCAGTGTTCGACAGCGCCACCGGAACCAGCGGGTCGTCGTCCGCGAACCGCGTCAGGTCGGCCGCCGCCAAGCGGTCCTCGTCCAGCACGAGAACCGGCGCACAGTCGGCCACGACGAACTCCACCCGCGCCGCGGGATAGTCCGGGTCAACCGGTACGTAGGATCCGCCGGCCTTGTGGATGGCCAGCAACGCGACGACCAGGTCGGTTGACCGCGGCAACAACACCGCGACCCGGGACTCGGGCCCGACACCCTGGCCGATCAGCCAGCGCGACAGCTGGTTGGCCCGTCGGTTCAGTTCGTCGTACGACGTGAGCTGGTCGCCGCGAACGACCGCGGTCGCCGCCGGGTTCTCGCGGACCCGACGCTCGAACAGAGTGGTCACCGTGGCAGGCTCGACCGTCATCGCCGTGTCGTTCAGGCCGTCGAGCAGCAAGTCCCGCTCACCTGGGCTCAGCACGTCCACCGCGCCGATGCGCTGCACCGGATCAGCGACGATCTGCTCCACCACCCGGACGAAGCGGGCCGCGATCTGCTCGACCGTCGATCGGTCGAACAGGTCCGTTGCGTACTCGACCCCACCGACCACCGACCGGCCGGTGTCGTCCGGCGAGAGGTTGAAGAACAGGTCGAACTTGGCCGTTCCCGTCGTGACCGGCTCGACCGAGACCTCCAGGCCGGGCAGGTCGATCTCCGGCCGGACGTTGTTCTGCCAAGCGAACATCACCTGGAACAACGGGTGGTGGGCGGTCGATCGCTCCGGCCGCAGCAACTCCACCAACCGCTCGAACGGCACATCCTGGTTCTCGTACGCCGCCAACGCCTGATCGCGGACCTCGTCCAGCAGGTTCTCGAACCCGCGATCCGGTCGTGGGCGCACCCGCAGTACCCAGGTGTTGACGAAGAACCCGACCAGATCGTTCAGCGCGTCATCGGTCCGGCCGGCGATCGGCGAACCGATCGTAAGGTCGTCACCACCGCCCATCCTGTGCAGCAGGACGGCCAGCGCCGCCTGGAACACCATCGAAACGGTGACTCCGCGGGCTCTGGCCAACTCCTCGACACCGGCCAGCAACTCACCTGGCAGGGCGAAGTCGACGATCCCACCACGGAAGCTCGACGCCACCGGCCTGGGCCGGTCCGTCGGGAGTGCCAGCGGCTGCGGAACACCCTCGAGTTCACGACGCCAGTACTCGGCCTGGACCGACTGCAAACTGTGCTGGTCGGACTCGTCGCCCAGCAACTCCCTCTGCCAGAGCGCGTAGTCGGCGTACTGCACCTGCAGACCGGACCATGCCGGAGCAGCATCGCCGAGCCGCGCCTGGTACGCCGCCGACAGATCCCGGGCCAGTGGCGCCATCGACCCGCCGTCGCCTGCCACGTGATGCAGGACGAGCACGAGCACGAAGTCCTCAGGTCCACAGCGCAGCAGGGAGGCACGGATCGGCAGATCGGCCGACAGATCGAACTGGAAGCTCGCCACCGCGGACACCACCTCAGCCACCGCGTCCGGCTCGACGAAGCCCCGGTCCTCCCAGGACAGTTCCAGCTCCGCCGGCTCGAGCACCCGCTGATGCGGACGTCCGTCGATCTCCCCGAAGACCGTCCGCAAAGCCTCATGGCGTACCACCACGTCCTGCAGAGCGGCCTGCAGTGCCGCCGGATCCAGCTGACCGCGCAAACGCAGCAGTTGCGGGATGTTGTAGGTCGACGACGGCCCCTCGAACCGGTCGATGAACCACAGCCGCTGCTGGGCATACGACAGCGGCAACGGATCGGGCCGAACCGCCGGCCGCAGCTTCAACCGGACGCCGGACGAGCCGGTCAGCTGAGCAGCGAGCCCGGCAACCGTCGGCTCGGCGAACACCGTCCGAATCGGGATCTCGACCCCGAGCACAGCTCGCGCCCGGGCCACCAGCCTGGTAGCGAGCAGCGAGTGCCCGCCCAGGGCGAAGAAGTCGTCATCCACCCCGACCCGCTCGACCCCGAGCACGTCGGCGAACAGGCCGCACAGCACTTCCTCCTGCGGCGTACCCGGCGCACGGTAGACACCTCCGCCGAACTCCGGCTGCGGCAACGCCGAGCGATCCAGCTTCCCGTTCGGCGTCAACGGCAACGCCGCCAGGACGACGACCGCCGCCGGCACCATGTACGCCGGAAGCCGCCCGCCGACGAAAGTCCGGAGCTCCTCCGGCACAGGCTGGTCCGCTTCGGTCTCCGGCGTCACGTAGGCCACCAGCCGCAGATCGCCCGGCTGATCCTCCCGTGCGATCACCACGGCCTGGCGCACCGCCGCGTGTGCTGCGAGCGCGTACTCGATCTCGGCCGGCTCGATCCGGAAGCCGCGAAGCTTGAGCTGGTGATCGACCCGTCCGACGAACTCGAGTTCACCGTCGACACTCCACCGGGCCTTGTCACCGGTGCGGTACATCCGCTCCCCAGGCGCCCCGAACGGGTTCGGTACGAACCGCTCGGCGGTCAGCCCCGGATTGCCGTAGTACCCACGAGCAACGCCGGCGCCGGCGGAGTACAGCTCGCCCAAGGTGCCCGGCGGCACGGGCTTGAGTCCCGGCCCGAGCAGGTAGATCTGCATGTTGCCCAGCGGCCCACCGATCGGCAGGCTCGCACCCTTGGTCCAGGCCTGTCCCGGCTCCAACGTGAAAGCCGTTGTGTAGAAGGTCTCGCTGGGACCGTACGTGTTGATGATCCGCACGTCGGGAAGCACAGCTCGCGCCCGCTCGATCAGCGCGGTGGTCAGCGTCTCGCCGCCGAGAACGACGGTGCCCACCTCGAGCCGTTCACCGACCTGATCGACGAGTTCGGCGAAGGCCGACGGCACGGTACTGATCACGCCGCCCTGCCACCGGTCGCGCTCCCCCACCACCAGTACGTCCCGAACCAGCTCGACGCAGCCGCCCGAACAGAGGGTCGCGAAGAGTTCCCAGACCGAGATGTCGAAGCCGACCGAGGTTCCGGACAACAGCTTCGAGCCCGGCGGCTCGGCCAGGTAGTCACGCATCCGCAGTACGGCGTTGACGAGTACTCGCTGGGTCACCGCGACGCCCTTGGGTACGCCGGTCGTCCCTGAGGTGGTCAGCACGTACGCGAGGTTGTCCTGCCGCAACGGATGCCCGCGGTGCTCGTCCGTCGGCTCGTCGAACCTGGCCTCCGGAGAGGTCAGTACGTCGTCGAGGTAGAGCCGCGGCAGGTCGGCAGCCGGCACCAGTTCATCGGTCTCGGCATCGGTCACCACGATCAGCGGCCGGGCCGATGCCAACGCCCTCGCCACCCGGTCACTCGGATAGTTCGGATCCACCGGCAGGTAGGCAGCGCCAGACTTCACCACACCGATCAGCCCGACCAGCAGATCGACCGTCCGCGGCAGCGCGACCGCCACCACCGTGTCCGGGCCGGCTCCGCGGCTGATCAGATCGTGCGCCAACGCGTTCGCTTTCTGGTGCAGCTCCCGATAGCTGAGCGTGCGGCCGTCCGCCTCGACCGCGATCGCGTCAGGCGTGCTCAGCGCCTGCTCGACCAGCAGGTCGGGGACCGTGACCTCCGGCAGCTCCACCGCCGTCTCGTTGATCGCCCGGACCAGGTGATCTCGCTCGTCCTCGGTCAGTACGTCGACCTGCCGGACCGCCGTACTGGGGTCGGTGGCGATCTGGTGCAGGACCCGGGTCAGCCGAGCCGCCACGCGTTCAGCGGCCGATTGGTCGAGTACGTCCGGTTGGTATTGCAGGCTCAGCCGCAAATGCGGGTCGGCGGCCGCCAGGACTGTCGCGGCGTAGTGCGTCGCGGCGTACGGGCGGATGCCGGTCACGGCGATCCCGGCGGCCGCAGTGGCCTCGGTCAGGCCGGCCCGGTCGACCGGGAAGGATTCGAAGACGACCAAGGTGTCGAACAGGGTGCTCAGGCCGGTCGCGCGCTGAATGTCGCCCAGACCGTAATGGTTGTGGTCGAGCAGGCCTGCCTGTGAGTTCTGCACCGTGTTCAGCAGGTCGGCGATCGAGGCGCCTGGGGTGCAGTCGATCCGGACCGGCACGGTGTTGATGAACAGTCCGATCATCGCGTCGACCCGGTCGAGTTCGGCGGGACGGCCGGACACCGTCGTACCGAACAGCACCTCTTGGCGACCGGTGAGTTCCGCCATCACCAGACCCCACGCCACCTGGACCACGGTGTTCAGGGTGACGCCTGCCTCGGCCGCACGCTGCGACAGCAACCCTGCGTCCTCGGCTGTCAGATCCAGATCGACCTGCCCGACTCCACCTGGTGAAGCCCTACCTGCCGGCGCGGCAGTCGCCGCCGAGAGAAGGCTCGGTTCCTGGACAGTTGCCAGCTCGGCTGCCCATACGTCGGCTCCGGCCGCGCGGTCGTACCGCGACAGCCACTGCAGGAAGTCTCGGTAGCCACGCTCCCGTGGCAGGGCCGCGGCATCGGGGCCGGCGGCGTAGAGGCGGATCAGCTCCTGCATGATCAGCGGCAGCGACCACCCGTCGAACAACACGTGGTGAGCCGTCAGCACCAGCTCCGCGCGATCGGACTCCAGCCTGACCAGAGTGAAGCGCAGCAGCGGCGGAGCAGCCGGGTCGAAGTGCGCGGCCTGCTCTTCCTCGAGCAGGCGAGCGAACTCCGCGTCGCGATCTGCCGCGCCGGACAGATCGACGTACCGCCAAGGAACCTGAAGGCCCTCGACCGGCAACTGCACCTTGTCACCGGTAGCCGTGGGCACGAACGCCACCCGGAGGTTCGGATGCCGATCCAGTAGGGTCTGCGCCGCGCTTCGCATCGCCGTCGGGTCGACCCGGCCGGCGAGCCGGAACACGAACTGGGTCTGGTACGCGTCGAACGCGGTTCCAGCCATCATCGCGTGGAACAGCAACCCGGACTGCAGCGGTGTCAGCGGCCAGACGTCTTCGATCCGGCCGTACCTCGTCTGCCAGCTGTTCAGCTCTGTCTGGGTCACCGACACCATCGGCACGTCGGATGGTGTGATGCCGTGGCCACCGTCCTTCACGTCCTCGGCCAGCCGGTGCAGGGCGGCGAGCCATGACGCGCCGAGCTCGTCGGCCTCGTGATCGGCGATGATGCCGCCGGCGTAGGTGAACAACCCGATCAGCTGATCGCCAGGGATGACCACGGTGTTGAGTTCCAGCGCGGACAGCAACGGCATCTCCGCGGCGGGGGCGGCCACCAGTTCAGGCCGCTCCGGCGCGAGGGACCAGCCCTCCCAGGTGAACCGGCCCAGATAGTTGAAGCCGATGTCGTCCACCGCGTACTGGCTCAGCACCTCGGCAGTCGCAGGATTCGCGAAGCGCAGCAAGCTGTAGCCGATGCCCTTGTCCGGAAGTCCGCGAAGGTGCTCCTTGACCGCCATCAACGCCGCCGCGTCGTCCGGCGGAGTATCCAGCCGGACCGGATGCAGCGTGGTGAACCACCCGGCCGTGCGGGACAGATCTGCCCCCGGCGCGAGACTCTCCTCGCGACCGTGTCCCTCCAGCCGAACGACAGGAGCGGCGTTGGTCCGAGATGATCCGCCCTTGGCCCGAAGAGCCAGCACCAGCGCGGTGAGCAGCACCTCGTCGACACCGCATCGATAGGCAGCCGTCACCTTGTCCAGCAGGTCCGAGCTGAGGCCGGCCGGCACCTCAACCCGCAGCGTCCTGGCGGTGCTGGTGAGGTCGATCGTGGGGTCCAGCGGGCGGGTGCCGACTGCCGTCGCGGGCTGCTCGAGCATGCCCTGCCACTGAGCGAGTTCGGCCACTCTCGCGGGCCGGACGGCCTCGTCTGCCAGGGCGTGCATCCACCGCCGCATCGACGTGATGACCGGCGGGAGGCTCGGCTCGACACCGTCGCGCGCGGCCTGCCAGGCGGTGACCAGATCAGGCAGCAGGACGCGCCATGAGACGCCGTCAACGATCAAGTGGTGGGCCGCCACCAGCAACCGCGCAGATCCGCTGCCTGGCGAGTCGAACAAGACGGCCTGCAGCAGCGTGCCCGCCGAGGCATCGATCCGGCGTACTGCGCCGGCTGCCTCAGCCTCCAACCGGTCCCGCCATTCAGGCGAATCCCAGTCGTCCTCGGACCGCACCTGGCTGAGCACCTGTCCGGCACCGACCGGATGAACCACCAAGCTGTCGCCATCCAGCTGCGCCCGCAGAATGTCGTGATGCGCAATCACGTTGCTCAGGGCAATCGTCAGCTGCTCGCCGGTCAGTTCGGCCGGTACTTCGAGCAGCAACCACTGCGCCAACGTGTCCAGCCCCGGACCGCGCTCGGCGATCAGCCGTGCCATCGGCGGCAGCGGCATCGAGCCGACCCCGCCACCCTCCAGTTCCTCGAGCACGGCCACCTCGGACCGGTGCCCGGCCGCCTCGGCGAGCGAAGCCACCGTACGCCGTTCGAACACGTCCCGTGGACTCACGACCAAGCCCCGCGCCCGTGCTCCGGACACGACCTGGATCGCCCGGATGCTGTCGCCACCAATCGTGAAGAAGTCACTGTCGAGCCCGACCCTGGCCAGCCCGAGAACCTCGGCGAACACGTCGGCCAGCGCCTGCTCGTCCGCCGTCCTCGGAGCCCGGAAGGGACCGCCCGCGAACTCCGGAGCCGGCAGCGCCGCCCGATCCAGCTTGCCGCTGCCGCTCAACGGCAACCGATCGAGGAACACGAACGCCGCAGGCACGAGATGGCCGGGCACTCGGGCGGACAAGTACGTCCGGAGCTCGCCGGCCGAAAGCCCGGCGCGGAAGTCGAGGTCCCCCTCGGCGTTACCGATGCCACCCGCAGCCACCGGGACGACGTACGCGACCAGTTGCGTTCCGCCTTCCGCGCCGCCTGCCTCCCTGGCGACGACAGCGACCTGGGCGACTCCACCGTGCTGGCCCAGCGTCGCCTCGATCTCGGCCGGCTCGACCCGGAAGCCGCGGATCTTGACCTGATGATCAGCCCGGCCGGCGAACTCGAGTTCCCCGTCCGCGTTCCAGCGAGCCAGGTCACCCGTGCGGTACATCCGCGTTCCCGGCGCGCCGTACGGACACGCCACGAAGCGCTCAGCCGTCAGCCCGGCCCGGTCACGGTAGCCGCGAGCCAGCCCGTCACCGGCGATGTAGAGGTCTCCGGTCACCCCCGGCGTCACCAGTCGCAACGAGCTGTCCAGCACATACAGCTGGGTGTTCCAGATCGGCTTCCCGATCGGCACGACCGTTGCTCCGGGCACACATTCCCACGACGTCACGTCGACAGCGGCCTCGGTCGGGCCGTACAGGTTGTGCAATGGGACGTCGCCGAGCACCTGCCGAAACCGTTCGGCCAGCTCAGGCGCCAGCGCCTCGCCGCTGCAGACGACCCGCCGCAAGGTTGTGACCGGTTCCGGGCGCTCCGTGCGGAGGAACTCGGCGAGCATCGACGGCACGAAGTGCAGGGTGGTCACCTGCTCCCGCCGGATCAGTTCGGCCAGGTACGCCGGATCGCGCTGCCCGTCGGGCCGGGCGACGACCAGGGTCGCGCCGGTGATCAGCGGCCAGAAGAACTCCCACACGGACACGTCGAACGAGGACGAGGTCTTCTGCAGAACCCGATCCGACGCATCCAGTCCATAGCGGTCCTGCATCCACAACAGCCGATTGACGATGGCGGCATGGGAGACCACGACTCCCTTGGGCCGGCCGGTCGAGCCGGACGTGTAGATCATGTACGCCGGATGCGCCGCTTCCGCCGGCCGGCTGAGCTGCGGCCCTGCTCCAAGACGCAACTCGTCGATCACCAGGACGTCCGCCGAGCTCGCCGGCAACTGCCCTGCCGCCGCAGCCGAGGTGAGCACCAGAGCCGGTTCCGCGTCGCTCAGCATCATCTCGATGCGAGCCTCGGGGTAGTCCGGATCGACCGGCAGGTACGCGGCACCTGCCTTGAGGATCGCGACCAGCGCGATCACCAGCTCCAGCGACCGCGGAATCGCCACCGCGACGAACTTCTCCGGACCAGCGCCTCGATCGGCGAGCAGGCCTGCCAGCCGGCCAGAGCGCTCGGCCAGCTCACGGTAGGTCAGCGAGGCGCCTTCGAACCGAACCGCGATCGCGTCCGGGGTGACCTCCGCCTGGCGTTCGAGAAGGCCGGTGAGCGTGAGGTCGGATCCGAGGGTCTCGGGACCTCGCGAGACGGCGAGAATCGCGTCGTGCTCGGCACTCGCGGAGTTCTCCAGTTCAGCCCCCGGAGCCGTCATCGTGAGGTCCAGGAACGTGGTGAACCTGTCGGCCAGCGCCTGGACGTCGGTACCGGAGTAGAACGCGGCCGGTGCGTCGAATCTGACGTACAGATCGCTGTCAGCGCTTCCATCGCCGTAGGTCGAGATCATCACCTCGTCCAGCGCGCCGAAGACGCCGCCCGCGAATCGAGCCCTGGCAGCGCCGAAGCGAAGCTCCTCGACCTGCGGGATGACGTTCACGATCGGACCGAACGGGCTCCGGCCGGATCCCGCCTGCCCAGTGGCCCGCTGGATCAGGGACAGCTGGTGGGTGGCGTGGCGCAGCAGTGAGCGTCGTTCGTCGACGATCGAGGCGGCCAGACGCGCCAGGCTGCCGCCACGCGGCAACTCGACCCGCAGCGGGAGGATGTTCGAGAGCAGACCCGGCGCTCGCCGAGTAGCGCCGATCCGGTTGTTCGCGGTGAAAGAGAGCAGGGGTTGCGATCGGTCAGCCAACTGCCCGACGTACGCGGACGCAGCGGCGACCAGCAACTCGGGCACCGATGTGCTCGCTGCTTTGGCTGCCTCAGCCCATTGGGCAACAACAGCCGCCGGTACGGCGCGTGTGGCGCTCGCCATACCGAGCGGTTCCGACAGGTCGTCCCAGATCGTCACGTCACTGCTGGCCGGGGCGGAGTCCGCGGGCGGGAGTACTCCGGTCGGTAGCTGAGCCGGTGAAGCGCCGCGCGCGATGTAGGCAACCCAAAAGGCCTCGTCCTGCGCGAAGCGCGGCGACGCCCGGTAGGCCTGATCCTTGCTCAGGGCAACCGTCGCCTCCGCAACCGGCTGATCCGGGACAGGGCAGTCCGAGCTCAGCGCCGTATAGATCTCGCTGATGCGCTGCGACAACAGGTTGATCAGCCCGAACGCGTCAGTGACGATGTGGTGCAGGACCAGTACGACCAACGACCGTCCGCCGTCGATCCGGACCGCACCCATGCGCAACAGCAGGTCGTCGGCGAGATCGAACGGCGCGCCAACCTGTCCCGCGACGAAGTCGTGTGCGGCGCCGAGCGGGTCCTCCGCCGCGCTGACGTCCACGAAGAACGGGGTCCACTCCCCCAGCGTTCTGGCGATCTGCCGCACCCCGCTGTCCTCGCGAACGAAGTTGACCGTCAGCGGCTTCGTCTCGTCCACCGCCCGGCACAGCGCGGCAACCAGCTGATCCGGGACCAGTTCGCCGCTCACGTCCCAGACAACGGCAACGTTGTTCGGCTCACCGGGAGCCAGCTCCTGCGCCAGGTACATGGCCTCCTGCGCCGGCGTGACCTCCGAAGAACCCATGGACGTGTCTCCTCCTCAGATCGCCGACGACTGCTGACCTTGCCGAGTCTTGTAACGGCCACCGAACCGGTCAACCTGCCTGACAGACCTACGCCAGAATCACCTGCCAGACATTTGATCAAATGCACTTTCTTCGCGCCGAAACGAACTATCCGGCGCTTGCCGACGCGCGCTGACGGGCTTGGTTTGGTCCAATACGGCATGATCGGTTGCGACCGCTGACATCGGCGATCGCAATTGGCTGACGACGTATGGTGGACGACGTCATCCAGAAATTCACTGGGGAAGGAGGACGCTTCGGTCACATCCGTTTGACCAGGCTGAACAGCCTGTGAGAGTGGAGTATTCGCCGCTCGTCACCTTGGGTCTGGGGGACCCGGATGCGCCAGGACACTACTGTGCCAGCGCAGACGAAGCGCGCCACTTTCCGCCTTGAGTCAAACACTTGAATATCTCGGAGTCAATCATTTGAAGTGAACATTTCGCGCTCACATGAGTCGACCCACTTCATGTACGGACCGCCCGAAATACTTCCGTATCGTTGAACTTTGGGGGACCCCTTGCCCAACTATTCCAAAACTGCGGTGAAACTCGTTCGATGGCCGGTCGAAGAGGAGGTGCGATCGCTTTGCAAAGACGAAGGGATCCCCTGTCTGCTGGTCGTCGAGGCAGGAGTCGAACCGCCGGTCTGCAGTGATCCCCGCGAGGACTGGGTCCGCCCACCCATCTCGCGGCCCGACCTCGACGCCCGCGTCGAGGCGTTGTTCAACCGGGTGTACGGCTCGCGTGTCCCCCGTCTCGATTCGGTGGGCACGCTGTACTTCGACGACCAACTGGTCACCATCTCGTCGGCCCAGATCAAACTGATGGAACTGTTCGTCGAGCGGTTCGGCGAAGTCGTCTCCCGCGACGAACTCACCGAGCGGCTGAACGAGTCGTCTCCGGCACCGACCCGGAACTCGCTCGACCTGCACATCATGAGGCTGCGCCGCCGGCTCGGTGACGTGAACCTCGCCATCAGAACGGCCTGGGGACAGGGATACATGCTCGAAGCACCAGAGTCGTAAGCACGCTCTACGGGGGACCATGGCTCCTGACAGTCATGGTCCCCGTGCGCCCACCACGCCACGACTCAGTTCGGCGTACCGGTCGGGACCAAAGCCTCATGGACGTCACCGCGCAACTGCCGCAGCTGCGGGAACGGCAGCCGGATCCGGCTCGCGATATAGCCGACCCCCGAACTGCCCGCGGTTCCGCGTTGCTCACCGAGCATCCCCGAGATCATCGTCAGATGCGCGATCTTCCAGCGCCAGAACCCGCTGCCCACATCGATCAGGCCTTCGGCGACACGGTGCAGGACACCGGCACTCGAACCCAGCCGGCAGACGGATCCGACCGACATCCCCTGTGCCACTGTGTAGGCCTCGAAAGCCGCATACAGTCCCTCCGGCCGCTCGTCGTCACCGAGGAGCTCATCCAGCTGATGGAACTGCTGCGACTGGGCCCCACTCGCGGTGCCCAGATACGGGCGGAACTCCGCGAAGTACCGCAGCGGCATCTTCTCCAGCGCAACCAGCTGGTCGTGCAGCAGGCCGAGCAACCGGCCGGCCCGGTCGAGGTACTCGACGCTCAGGTCGGCATCGGAGTTTCCGTAGTCGGGTCGCAGCGCGTCCGTCGCGGCGAGCAGGTCCGCGAGGATCTGCTTCAGCCAGATCTCCGACGCCTGGTGCGCGACGATGAAGAAGTGCTCGGCCAGCACGACCTCGCGATCGGCCGTGTCGGACGTCCGCGGCTCTTGCATCGACAGCAGCTTGTCGAGCTGCAGATAGCTGGAGTACGTGAGGCCGCTCACGGCGCTACCGCACGTTCCGGTCTTGGACGAAGGCCAGCAACGCGTCCACTCCGGACTTCAGCACCTCCGGATCGACACAGAACGCGATCCGTACCAGCTTGTCAGCGCCGGCGTCGGTCTCCATCGCCACCAGGCCACCCCGGTCATCGAGCTGAGGACGCAACCCGAACCCGGAGCCGGGGACGACTGCGACACCGCGCTCCTCGAGCAGTTGCGCCGAGAACGCCTCAGCTCCGAGACCGGTGCTGCTGATGTCCAGCATCGCGTACCAGCCACCGGACGGCAGCTCGCGCAGGAGGCCGGCGTCCTTCAGCGCGGGCAGGACGGTGTCCCGGTTCTGCTGTACCAGCTTCCGGTTGACCTCGGCCGCCTCGGGCATCCGCAGCGCCGCGATTCCGCCGTACTGGACCGGTGTCGGTGGGGCGATGATCCCCGCCTCTTGCACCACCCTGATCCCGGCGGCGGCGGCATCCGTCGCTGTCACGACATAACCCAGCCGATAGCCCGTCATCGCCAGACTCTTGGAGAAGGTGAAGACGCTGTGCACGATCCGCTCGTCCGCGGGCAGCTCGCGCTCGCTCGCGGCCAGCGACACATGGTTGCCTTCGTAGACGAAATGCTCGTAGGCCTCGTCGCTGATCACCTGCCAGCCACGCTCCCGGGCCAGCGCGAGCAGTCCCGCGATCCGCTCGGGCTCCAGCACAGCGCCGGTCGGATTGGCCGGTGAGTTCACCAGCAGGATGCGGGTGTTCGATCCGGAGACCTCGGCGATCGAGTCGAGATCCGGGAAGTACCTGTCGTCGAGCGAGTAGAAGACCGGCCGCAGACCGGCCAGCAGGCTTTGCTGAACGTGGATCGGCCAGTGCAGATCAGGGAGCAGGATCTCGGTCCCCGGCTCGGCCATCGAGAGCAACAACGCCTGCAGTCCCTGGCAGGAGCCCGGGGTGACGAAGATCCGCGAGATCGGGGTGTCGATGCCGTTCTCCAGCTCCAGCTTCGCGGCCAGCAGACGCCGCAACTCCGGCAGGCCCTCGACATCCGTGTACGACGTTCGGCCGGCTCGCTGAGCCTCGGCGATGGCCTCCGCGACCTCGGCCGGTGGGGTGAAGTACGGCTCCCCCACGTGAAGTCTGGTCACCGGTGATCCGGTGGCCAGCTCACGGGCATCGGCCGCACGGAAGATCTCGTGCAGCGACGACGACGGAATGGCTGTGGCTACAGGTGGATGGCTCATCGCTTCGGTCCCCAACTCGTGGTCAGCTACGCGGTCACTTCTCGGGTCGAGACATTGCTGCTTGCGCCTACTCGGCACGACTCACGTCGTACGGCCGCCGTCCACCGGGAGCAGCACCCCGGTGATCCAGCCGGCGAAATCCGGATCCAGCAGACAGGACACCCAGCGTGCGACCTCGTCGCCCTCACCGAACCGGCCCATCGGCGTACCGGCCAGCAGGTTGTCGTGCAACGTGGCGGTCTGCTCCTCGGTCAGGCCCAGGTCCTGCCACATGGGTGTGTCGACCGGCCCCGGCAGGATGGCGTTGATCCGCACCTCCGGCGCGAGCTCGCGGGCCAGCGAACGGGTCAGGCTGTTCAGCGCCGCCTTGCTGGCGCCGTAGAACGACCGGCCCGGCATCGACAGCGCACCGGCCACGGATGACACGTTGACGATCGAGCCTTTGACAGCACGCAGGTGAGGCACCGCGGATCGGATCAGCTGCGCGGGACCGCGCACGTTCACCGCCCACATCGCGTCCAGGTCCGCTGTGTCGATCTCCTCGATCCGGCCGAAGCGTGCCAGGCCGGCGTTGTTCACCAGCCCGTCCAGCCGGCCGAACTGTTCGACGGCGGCGGCAACGATCTTGTCGCTGCTACCTGGCGCGCCGACGTCAGCGGCCACGATCGCGACCTCGGCTTCGATACCGGCAGCCGTTTCCTTGAGCGCTGCCTCCCGGCGCCCGGCAATGGTCACCAGTGCGCCCGCGCCGGCCAAGTGCTCTGCGATCGCCCGGCCGATGCCGGAGCCCGCGCCGGTGACGATGACGGAACGGCCGGAGATGCTCATGACACCGCCCGGCGCTGCAGCGCCTCGATCGGTACGCCGGCGAACACGTCCTCGATCAGGTCACCGATCTCGGTGAAGACATGGAAGTGCCCGCCTGGGCGACGGCGTACGGAGAGCGGGCCGGTACTGACCTCGCCCCACTCGACCAACTGTGCCTCGTCGATCAGCGGGTCCCCGATGCCGTGATAGCAGAGCACCGGACAGCTGAGCGGCGAGGACTGAGCGAGTGGCTCGTACAGCTCGTTGGCCCGCACGTCCGAGCGCAGGATCGGCAACAGGATGTCGCGCAGATCCTCGTCGGCGGCGATCTCCGGCTCGACTCCGCCGAATCCGCAGACAGTCGACCAGAGTTCGTCGTCGTCCTGCAGGTGCGTGTCCCCACCACCGGCCAGCCGTGGCGGCGGTGATGCGGAGACGGCAAGCTGCTCGACCCGTACTCCGCTGCGCTGCAAGGCGAGCGCGGTCTCGTAGGCAACCAATGCGCCGAGGCTGTGCCCGAACAACACCATCGACGCAGGCTCGAGCGCCAGCAACTCCGCGCTCACGTGCGCCGCCATCCGTCGTACGTCCTCGACCGCGGGCTCGGCGAATCTGTCGCCACGCCCGGGATACTGCGCGACGACGAGCTCGGCCCGTGCGGGCAGCTCGCGGGCGAAACCGGCATAGCTCGCGGCCGAACCACCAGCATGCGGAAAGCAGACCAGCCTCACGGCCGGCGTCGGGACGACGGGCGACCGCCGCAACCAGCTACGACCTGCGGTACGGGCCATGACCTCCACCTCGCGCTCAACCATGTCGATCGGAGTTCGAGCGTTGCACCCTTCCGGGTGGGCCGGGCCAGAATCTTTCGGCTCTCAGTCATCCGGTGAAAGAACTACGCAAGAGACCCCGGACCGGCCGAACCTCCTTGTCAGGCTGTCGGTTGCTGCCCGCATCCATGGTTCGGTCGAAGGAGTCGCAGATGAGTCCCGTCGAGTTTCTCGATCTCACGGATCCGGCGACCTTCGTCCGGCACGACGCCCGCGACTACTGGCAGCAGGTCCGGCCGGAGCATCCCATCTACTGGCACGACTCCCCCGACGGGTTACCCGGCTTCTGGGTCGTCACCCGGTTCTCCGACATCCAGTCCGCCTACGGCAACGCCAAGCAGCTGAGCTCGGCCCGCGGCACCGTTCTCGACATCCTGCTGCACGGCAACGACTCCGCCGGCGGCAAGATGCTCGCCGTCACGGATCGCCCACGCCACCAGCAGCTGCGGAACCTCATGCTGCGTGCGTTCTCCCCCAGGGTCCTCGGGCCGGTGGTCGAACGAGTCGAGCAACGCACCCGCCGGCTGGTCGCCGACGTGACCGAGCTGGGTTCCTTCGACTTCGCCACCGAGGTCGCCGAACACATCCCGCTGACGACGATCTGCGACCTGCTCTCGATCCCGGACGGTGACCGCGCCGAGCTGCTCAAATGGAACAAGCTCGCGCTGTCCACGGACTCCGAGGAGGCCGACGAACTGGACTCGCTGATCGCCCGCAACGACATCGTTGCCTACTTCATGGATCTGGCGAAGTACCGGCGGGACAACCCCGGCGACGACGTGATCACGATGATCGCGACCACCCAGGTCGACGGCGAACTGCTCAGCGACGAGGAAGTCGCGCTGAACTGCTACAGCCTGATCCTCGGCGGCGACGAGTCATCGCGGATGTCGGCCATCGGAGCGGTCAAGGCACTGGCCGAGAACCCCGGTCAGTGGGCCGCGCTGCGAGCCGGCGCGGTCTCCCTCGAAGGTGCGGTCGAAGAAGTACTGCGCTGGGTCACCCCCGCGATGCACTTCGCCCGGACCGCGGTCGCCGACCTGGAGATCGCGGGCCAGCCGATCCGGGCCGGCGACATCGTGTCCCTGTGGAACACCTCGGCCAACGACGACGAGACGGTGTTCAGCAATCCGCGCGACTTCGATTTGGCCCGGCAGCCGAACAAGCACCTCACCTTCGGCCACGGGCCGCACTTCTGTGTCGGCGCGTTCCTCGGCCGGGCCGAGCTGCGGGCGCTGTTGTCCGCGCTCGCGGAGTCGGTGCAAACGATCGAACTGGCCGGCACGCCGCCGCGGATCTACTCGAACTTCCTCTTCGGCTACAGCAGCCTGCCCACCGTCTTCCGGTGAGCAGGCCGTAGCCGCCGGTCAGGCGGCCTTCTCGACCACCAGTGCGAGCTCCGCGATGCTGGTCGCCTCGAACAGCGACCGCATCGGAACCTTGATCCCGAGGTCCTGACGGATCCGGCCGGCCAGCTTCGTCGCCAGCACCGAGTGTCCGCCGATCTCGAAGAAGTTCTGGTCGGACGTCACCACCGGCAGGTCCAGCAGTTCGGCGACGAAGCCGCAGAGCACCTCGTCGTACGGCGTGCCTTCCTGCCAGGTGTGCTGCCGGGCGACAGGTTCGGCGGTCTCGGTCCGCAGGGCTGCCCGGTCAATCTTCCCGTTCGACGTGGTCGGGAGGTGGTCCAGCAAGGTGACCGTCGACGGAACCATGTGGTCCGGCAACGACAGGCCGACGTGGTGGCGCAACTCAGGGGCGGTGATCTGCTGACCCGGTGAGGTCGTCACATAGGCGACCACGCGAGCGTCGGCCAGGTCGCCCTCCACCGCGGCGACTGCGAGCGCAACGGCCGGGTGACCAGCCAGAGCCGCTTCGACCTCTCCCAGCTCGACCCGGAAGCCACGAACCTTCACCTGGGCATCGGCACGGCCCGCGAACAACAACTCCCCGTCCGTACGACGTGAGCCACGGTCACCCGACCGATACATCCGGCTGCCGGGCTCGCCCTGCGGATCGGCCACGAAGCGAGTCGCGGTGATGCCCGGTCGATTGAGGTAGCCACGGGCCACGCCCGGGCCGGCCAGGTACAACTCACCTTCGGTGCCACCGGCAACCACCTGGAGACGATCGTCGAGCACCTGCACCGTCTCGCCGGTCCAGGCTGTGCCGATGGTGATCTCGTCGTCGGCAGGATCCACCGGGCCGCTGAGCGTCGACCCTACGGTCACCTCGGTCGGCCCGTAGCCGTTGAACAGCCGACGCCCGGGCGCCCACTTGCGGACCAGAGTCGGCGTACAGGCATCTCCGGTCGACATCACGGTGCCACCAACGAGCACACCCTCGGCATCGGTGACGCTCAACGCCACCGGCGGAAGGGTCGCGTGGGTGACCTCGTACTTGAGCAGCGTGTCCCGCAACGGATCACCGGGCAGGACATCGTCCGCGGCTGCCATCACCAAGGCCGCGCCGGACAGCAGCGCGAGCGTGATGTCCCAGAACGCCGCGTCGAAACTGATCGATGCCCATTGCAGGACACGATCGCCAGGACCGGGGCTGATTCTGTCCGCGTGGGTGGCGATCATGTCCGCCGTACCCGCGTGACTCACGGCCACGCCCTTCGGCGTACCGGTCGAGCCCGATGTGTAGATCACGTACATCAAGTGCGACGCGTACAGCGGCGACAACCGGTCGGCGTCCGTGAGGTCACCGGTCGCCTCCTGCTGCCTGTCCGCCTGCAGTTCGGGCTCGTCGACCACGTACTCCGCCAGTTCATCGCTCAGGCTGGAGACCTCGCTGGTCCGGACCAGGAGAGCGGGACTCGCGTCGGCGATCATGTACGCCAGCCGATCAGCGGGATAGGTCGGGTCGAGCGGAAGATACGCCCCGCCGGCCTTCAACACGGCAAGGAGCACCGTGATCAGCTCGTCCGACCGCGGTACCGCGACCGCGACCAGCGAGTCCGGCCCGATCCCTAGGGCCACGAACCGTCTGGCCAGCTGGTTCGCCCGCGCGTTCAACTCGGCGTAGCTCGAACTCCTGTCACCGAAGATCACCGCCGGCTGATCGGGGAATCGGGCAACTGTCGACTCGAACAACTCCGGAACCGTGGTGGACAAGGGTTCACTCCTTGGATCAGTCGGCGCGAGAAAACGGACACCTCACCTGCCGGGGATCCTAGGAAAGCCTGCGATCCGCGGCCACCAGGCTGACAGAAACCGGACAGGGCCAGGGCGATTCGCCAAGCCCACAAGGGACTCCTGTCGCGTCTCTGTCAGCACGGTTGGCGTGCGGCGGCTGATGCCCGACGGTGAAGAACCGATGTCCTTTGACACCGCTGACCCACGTTCGATCTCTAGTCTGATCGGGAGCCGAGATGCTCGAAGGCTGCGTACCCTGGCCCGACGAACTCGCCGAGCACTACCGCCGCCAGGGCTACTGGCAAGGGCGGCCGCTCGGCGAGCTGCTGCAGGAGGCGTGCGCCGCATTCGCCGACAAGGTCGCCATCGTGTGCGGCGAGCAACGGCTGACGTACGCCGAACTCGCCGTGCGGGCGGACCTCGTGGCGCGAGAGTTCGCGAGTCGTGGCATCGGCCCGCTCGACCGGGTCGTCGTCCAGCTGCCCAACGTCCCTGAGTTCGCGACGGTCGTTCTCGCGTTGTTCCGGCTGGGCGCGATTCCGGTGATGGCGTTGCCCGGGCATCGCAAGCACGAGCTCGTGCACCTGTGTTCCCACTCCGGCGCCGTCGCGCTGGTCGTGATGAGCGAGTTCCGCGGCTTCGACTACCGGGAACTCGCGCGTGAGGTGCAGCACGACGTGCCGGGCGTGGAGCATTTGGTGATCGCTGATGAGCTCGGCGACAACGCTCCTGAGACGCAGTATCCGGTCGTTGATCCGTCAGAGCCCGCGCTGTTCCTGTTGTCGGGCGGGACGACGGGCCTGCCGAAGTTGATCCCCCGGACCCATGACGACTACGCGTACAACATGCTGGCGAGCGCGGCGGCGCTGCGGGTCGACAGCGGTTCGACGTACCTGGCTGTGAACCCGGTCGCGCACAACTCCGCGCTCGGCTGTCCTGGGCTGTTCGGCACGTTGCTGGTCGGTGGCAAGGTGGTGCTCGCCTCGACCCCTCGGCCGGCTGAGCTGTTCGACCTGATCCGCGAGGAGCGGGTCACTTTCACGACGCTCGTCCCCGCGACGGTGCGGCTGTGGATCGACCATGCGCAACGAACTCCGGTCGACCTGTCCACGGTGCACTTGCAGATCGGCAGTTCGAAGCTCACCCCCGGACAGGCCGAGGAGGCCCGCAAGTTCCTGAACTGCGAGCTGAGTCAGTGGTTCGGTGTCGGCGAGGGGCTGCTCACCTACACCCGGCTCGACGACCCGGACGAGGTGATCCTCAACACCGAGGGCCGCCCGATGGCGCCGCACGACGAGATCAGAGTCATCGATGACAACGGCAACGAAGTACCGGACAATGTCGACGGCGAGCTGATCACTCGCGGCCCTTACACCATTCGTGGCTATTACCGGGCCGAGCAGCAGAACGTCGGGTCCTTCACCCCGGACGGGTTCTTCCGCACCGGCGACCTGGTACGACGCGGCCCGGACGGCAACATCGTCGTGGTCGGCCGGCTCAAGGACGTGATCAACCGGGCCGGCGACAAGGTGCCCGCCGAGGACGTCGAAGAACAACTGGTCGCACACCCCGGCGTCCGCGATGCCGCGGTGATCGGAGTCGAGGACGCCACCCTGGGCGAGCGCACGTACGCCTTCGTCGTACTGCGGGACGAGACCGTCGAACTCCCCGCCCTGAAGGCCTTCCTGCGCGACCGTGGCCTGGCCACCTACAAGATCCCGGACAAGCTCGTGCCGGTTGCCGAACTGCCCCGCACTCCGGTGGGCAAGGCCGACAAGGTCGCCCTGCGCGCCCTGGCCGCCCGCCGGACGTCCTGACTTTCGACACCAACCAGAGGAGTGATCTTGATGGACACCTGGCTGCTCTGCCAGGACGACATGGTGCGGCTGCTCAACGTCGTCGGACGGGACGCGCTGATGCAGCGCCTGATCGCCACGCTCGAAGACGGCTTCACCGAGCTCGGCCACGGCCGTCGCGCCGAGTCGCCCATGCGCTCAGGCTTCACCAGAACCGGTGACATCCCCGGCGTCATCGAGATCATGCCGCACCGCGACCCCGACCTCGGGGTGACCGTCAAGACCGTCTCCTACAGCCCCCACAACGTCGACGACCACGACCTGCCGACCATCCTCGGCACCGTCGCCCGGATCGACGACAACACCGGCCGGCTGGTCGCGCTCACCGACGGCGTACTACTCACCGCACTTCGCACCGGAGCAGCCAGCGCCGTCGCGACCCGACGCCTCGCGCACCCCGACTCACAGGTCGTCGGCCTGATCGGCACCGGTGCCCAGGCCGTCACCCAACTTCACGGCTTGAGCCTGGTGATGGACATCCAGCAGGTGCTCGTCCACGACATCGAAGACGCCCACGCCAAGAGCTTCGTCGCCCGCGCTGCCTTCCTCGGACTCGACATCGAACTCGCCTCCCCGGAACGCATCCTGGCCCAGTCCGATGTCCTGTGCACGGCGACCTCCGTCCCCGTCGGAGCAGGCCCCGTCTTCCCGGACGGCGATCATCGCCCCCACCTGCACATCAACTCCCTCGGCGCCGACGAGATCGGCAAGACCGAACTCCCCGTCAGCCTCCTGCGCCGCGCCCTGGTCTGCGTCGACCACCGCGAACAGGCCCGCCAGGAAGGCGAATGCCAGCAACTGGCCGAAGACGAGATCGGCCCCTCCCTGGCCTACCTGTGCGCACACCCCGAGGAATGGGCCCACCACCGCGAGTCCCTGACCGTCTTCGACTCCACCGGCGTCGCCTTCGAAGACCACCTGGCCCTCGACGTGATCATGAAGGCCGCGACAGAACTCGGCCTCGGCACCAAGCTCTCGATCGAGTGCCACCCCGACGACGTACTCGACCCCTACTCCCTCCGCGGCCACGTCCCCGCCACTCCCCTGCTCACCCACTGAAGCCACCCGGTGGCCGGCCCTCGCGCGCCGGCCACCCACTGACCTGACCGGGAGGTACCGGTGTACAACCCCGCCGCTGGATTCCCCGGCGTAGTCGTCGAACTCGCCTACACCGACATACCAACCGCCATCAACTGGCTCACCCGAGTCTTCGGCTTCCGCGAACTACTCCGCCAAACAGTCGACGGCACCGTCCACCACGCCGACCTCGACACCGGCAACGGCGTCGTCATGCTCGCCAAAGCAGGCGACCGCCTCACCATCCCCTCGCCCGGCGTACCCGCTGCAGCCCAACTGATCGTCTGGGTCGACAACGTCGACAAGCACTACGCCACCTCGGTCTCCGAAGGCGCTCGCGTCCTCCACGAACCCCGCGACAAACCCTGGGGCCTACGCCAGTACCTCGCCCACGACCACGAGAACCACCTCTGGGAATTCACCGAACACATCCGCGACGTCCCCGCCCACGACTGGGGCGCCACCACACGCGCATGATCGACTCCACTGCCCACGACCTGTACGACGCCATGGTCGAGCCCACCCCTTGCCGCCGCGACCCGTCCGACTGGGACGCCGACGAGGAGACCCCGCTCAAAACCATCCGCGAGCTCGTCCAGCAGTGCCGAACCCGCTGCCCGATCTTCGACACCTGCGCGCGTTTCGCCGCGACCGAGCCTCCGGTAGTGGGCGTTCTGGCCGGTCAGTACATCCCTTTCAACGAGGGTCAGCCGCTCGCCAAGGCCTTCTCCGCCGATCTCCAGTACCGAATTCACGAAGGCGAGTTTCTCCCGGGCGACATGCTTCCGTCCGAGAACGAACTGGCCACGACGACCGGAAGTGACCGGCGAACCATCGAGGCGGCCTACGCGGCCCTCAGACGATCAGGCTTCATCAAGGTCAAGAAGGTACGAGGGGCAACCGTCCGCATTGTCCTCGTGAACTGTCATGCTGCTTAGTGATCTGCCGGCTGCGTCCATCGAGCCGGCCCCTCGCACCGCCCCCGAGGAGAGCACATGACCAACGAAGCGAGTCATCCGAGCACGCGACGCTTGCGCAAAGGCGGGCCGAACCGTCAACTGCGGCCCGTCGGCGTGCTGTTGCTGGTTGCGGCGATGATAGGGACATTTCTGATCTTCAGCGGACCGGCTACGGCCGCGATCGGCAACCCCGTGGTTGGCGCCGGGTCGGGGTTGTGTCTGGACGTCAAGGACGCGAGTACGACGCCGGGCACACCCATCCAGATCTGGACCTGTCATGCAGGTAGTCATCAGAGTTGGGACTTCACCGCGGCCGGTGAGATGCGGACCTTCGACGGCACTCGCTGCCTCGATGCCAAGGCCGGTGGTACGACCGCCCCGACGGCGGTCAGCAGCTACACCTGCCACGGCGGGACGAACCAGAAGTTCCGTCTCAATGCCAACGGCACGATCACCGCGACCAACTCGGGGCTCTGCCTCGATGTCGTGGCCGCCGGTACTGCGCCCGGCTCCGTGGTTCAGTTGTGGACCTGCAACGGCGGGTCCAACCAGCGCTGGACGCAGGGCGGCGCGGACAGCCAGGCACCCACCGCACCCGGCAACGCTCGTACCAGCAATTTGACCTGCAACTCGGTCACGTTGGCCTGGAACGCTTCGACCGACAACGTCGGCGTCACCTCGTACGACATCTACCACGACGGGCAGCTGATGAAGTCGGTGTCCGGCAGCACCGTCTCGACGCAGCTGAGCGTGGTGGCGAACGCGACCTGGGGCCTGTACGTCAACGCCCGCGATGCTGCCGGCAACGTCTCCCAGGCCAGCAACACCGCCACGATCGCAATCCCGCCCTGTCAGGCTGACAACCAGCCGCCGACCGCTCCTGGCGGCCTGACCGGCACGGCCAGTGGTACGACCGTCAATCTGCGCTGGACCGCATCGACCGACAACGTCGGGGTCACCGGCTACGACATCTTCAGGGGTACGGCGAAGGCCGGTTCGGTCAGCGGTACGACGACGATCTTCGCCGACAGCGGTCTGGCCGCCAACACGCGGTACGAGTACTACGTGGTCGCGCGGGACGCGCAATCGAACGTCTCACCCCGCAGCAACCTGGTGGCTGTCACGACCGGTGCGTCGTGTGGCAGCGCGATCTGTTCGGTCAGTCAGCTCGCCACGGACAACGACATCCCCTGGGGTGTCACGACGTTGCCGGACGGGCAACTGCTCTACAGCCGTCGTGACGCCCAGAACATCGTGCGGCTCGATCCCGCCAACGGCAGCAAGACCAGTATCGGGCAGGTCCCGAACGTGCAGAGCACCGACGGCGAGGGTGGTCTGCTCGGGATCGCCATCGCGCCGAACTTCAGCAGCGACCCCTGGTTGTACGTCATGCACACCAGCCCCACCGACAACCGCGTCGTACGGATTCGCTACCTCAACGGTCTCCTGAGTGGGTCTCCGCAGGTGCTGGTCAACGGGATCGCCCGCAACAAGTTCCACAACGGCGGACGGCTGCGGTTCGGCCCGGACGGCAAGCTGTACGTCTCGACCGGCGACGGCCAGAACGGCGACTGGGCGCAGGACCTCAACAACCTCAGCGGCAAGATCCTGCGGATCAACGCCGACGGCAGCGTGCCGTCCGACAACCCGTTCGGCAACAGGGTCTGGAGCTACGGCCACCGCAACCCGCAGGGCCTCGCCTTCGACTCGCAGGGCCGGTTGTGGGAGCAGGAATTCGGCAACGCCGTCATGGACGAGACGAACATCATCGTCAAGGGCGGCAACTACGGCTGGCCGAGCTGCGAGGGCACCTCGGGCACCTGTGGTACAGCGGGTTTCCGCGCACCGATCCGGACCTATCCCACCGCAGAGGGCTCCTGTAGCGGCATCGCCATCGTGCAGGACGTTCTGTACATCTCCTGCCTGCGAGGGAGCCGCCTGTACCGCGCCACCATCAGCGGCGGCGGTCTGACCAACGTGCAAAGCCTCCTCGCCGGGACCTACGGCAGGTTGCGCACGGTCGAACCGGCACCGGGCGGCGGGCTGTGGCTGACGACCAGCAACAACGGGGACAAGGACAGCGTCCCCAACAACAGCAACGAGCGGATCTTCCGGGTGGCTCTCGGCTGATCGACCAACGGATCCGTTGACTGCGAAACCACCGAGGCTCGATTAGCCCCGTGGAGTCCTAGAGTCGCTGTGGGTCGCGCCGCGATCGTCACCGATGAATGGCGGCGTACGGATTCGAGGGGGCGACTGGTGGCGATGAACGGGCTCGAGGTCGGAGTTCTCGGACCTCTGGTGGTACTTCGCGACGGACAGCCGATCGCTGTGTCGAGCGATCGGCTGCGAGCGCTACTTGCGGTGTTGGCCATCTCGGCGGGACGGTTCGTGTCGGTGGACACGATCGGCGCCGCGGTCTGGGGTACCGATCCGCCGGTCAGTGTCCGGCGATCGGTTCAAACCTGTGTCACCAGACTGCGGCGGCTGATCGGCGCCGAATCCATCGTCACCGCGCCTGATGGGTACATCCTCGCGATCGAACCGGACAACGTGGACGCGCTGAGGCTTCTGCGCTGGACGAACAGCGAACCAGGCGACCCGACATCCGCTGCCGAGATCTTGGCGCTGTGGCGAGGACAGCCCTTCGAAGGAATCCGGCCGGATTGGCTGGCGCAGACAGAGTCCGCTCGCCTGGTGGAGCACTACCTGACGGTCGCCGAGCAGTTGATCGATCAACTCATCGATGCCGGACAGTTGCCGGCGGCCACGATTCGGCTGCGCGAGCTGACCACGCGGCATCCGCTGCGAGAGCCGTTGTGGGCCAGGCTTCTGATCGCGCTGGACCGATCCGGGCGGCAAGCCGAGGCACTCGAAAGCTACGAGACGATCCGGTCGACGCTCGCCGGCGAGCTCGGCGTCGACCCCGGACCGGAACTCCAACGCCTGTACGCCGAACTGCTGGTCGACGACCACTCCCCCATCGCATCGGTGCGCGTCCCGCAGCAACTGCCGTCGGGCACCGTGTGTTTCACCGGCCGTCATGAGGCCCTCGCCGCGTTGACCCGGCTCCTTCCCAGTGCGCAGAGGGCACGACCCATCGTGGTCGCGGGCGTGCACGGCGCGGGCGGGGTCGGTAAGACCGCGCTTGCCGTCCACTGGGCTCACCTGGTCCGCGATCGCTTTCCCGACGGCCAGCTCTTCCTGGACCTACGCGGCTACGGCCCGGGTGCGCCGATGACCCCGGGTGCAGCGCTCGACCTGCTGCTGTCCGGTCTGGGTGTTCCTGTTGACCAGATCCCGGCCAGTATCGATGCGCGCAGCACACTACTGCGCACCCACCTCGCTGACCGGCGGATGCTGATCGTGCTGGACAACGCACTGAACGCGGGCCAGGTCCGGCCGTTGCTACCTGGTTCCTCCAGTCTGGTCCTGGTCACCAGCCGCAACCGGCTCCGCGGCCTGGTTGTGCATCACGACGCACACCAGATCGGCCTCGATGCGCTCAGGCCCGCCGAGTCGATCGAACTGATCGAGCGGCTGATGCCTACCTCGGCAACAGCGGACGGCGAAGCAGGACCTGCCGAGCTCGCGGAGCTCTGCGGGCACCTACCGCTGGCCCTCCGCATCGCTGCCTCGCATCACGACCGCGACCGCCCCAACCAGGTGCCGGCACTCCTGACTGAGCTTCGGGAGGAGCAGAGTCGACTCGACGCACTCCAGTTCGACGACGAGTCGGCGGGTATCCGAGCAGTGTTCTCCTGGTCGTACCGGGCGCTGGATCCGGCGTCAGCACAGCTGTTTCGGCTACTGGGCACCCTGCCCACCCCTGACATCACCCCACCAGCCGCGGCAGCTTTGGCAGGAATCACCCCCAGCGAGGCACGGCGGCTCATGAACCGGCTGGTCGAAGCCCACCTGCTCGAGGAGCGTCGCCCGGACCGTTACGAGCAACATGACCTGCTTCGGCTGTACGCCGGTGAGCTTGCCGAAGAGCATGACGCGGCGGGCCGCGACAGCGCAGTACGGCGTCTGTTCAGCTTCTACATCTACTCGGCCCGGGCCGGCCGGCGAAAGCTCGGCAGCGGCCGCGGCGAGCCGTCGGCACCCCTGGATCCGCTGCTCGACAGCGTCGTCCCGCTCGACTTCGATGACGACCGGCAGGCGATGGCCTGGTTCGACTCCGTGCGCCCCGTGGCCTTGCCGGCGATCCAGCTGGCGATCTCGATGGGGCTCGACCGGACCGGCTACGAGCTCAGCCAGATGCTGTCGATCGGTTCCCTGTTCCGGCGCGATTATCACCACGTCCGCCGAATTCACGAGCTAGGTCTCGCCTGTGCCCGCCGGACCGCCGACAGCCTGGTGGAGGCCAACAGTGCGCAATCCGTCGGCACAGCCTGGTGGCACCTCGGCGACAACCACCGCGCGATCGAGCATTTCGAGCAGGCCGCACGGCTGTTCGGTCAGGAAGGCTCACTCCAGGGCAGCGCGGACGTGCTGGAGATGGCGGCCACCTGTCACTACGACCTCGGGCAGTACGACCAAGCCGTCGATCAACTGGAGCAGAGCGTCGAGCTGATACGCCGTCTCCCTACCGACGAGACCGAGGCGAGGAAGCTCAACACGCTCGCGATGGTCTATCTGTGGGTCGGCCGTCCCGAGGACGCACTGACAGCCGGTCAGCGCGCACTCGAGCTGTGCGGTCGCAGCACCCATCGCCTGCTGGAATCGTACGTCTGGGACACCATCGGCCAGGCCCAGACACATCTGCGGCACTTCGACGACGCCTCCCGTTCGTACCAGCAAGGCATCGACCTGGCGCGCGATCTCGACGACCAACCGCATCTCGCCGAGATCCACGCCAATCTGGCCAAGTCGCAACAGGCCGCCGGACGACTGGATCAAGCCAGGATCAACATTCGGTCCGCACTCCAGATCCTGCGCCGGCTCGACATCGAAGAGACCGACGACATCAGCCGCTCCGAGCTCCTCGCCGTGCTGGCCGGTCTGGACCAGGTCAGCTCGTCGCACCGACCGCAGTGAGGGCGACGCGGTGTTCACATGCTGCGAACGAGCCTCACCGCCACACGTCGCATTGGTGTTCGTGTGCGGCATCGACCGGCTGGTTGCCGTGGAGCTGCAAGGACTGGGTAAATCGCCCGTCGTACTTCGGCCAGTTGGCGCGGCCTGTCCGCGCGAAGTCGGTCCAGATTCCGATCATCCGGTCGCCCAGTCGTCGCTGAGCTTGGGTGAGTTCGGTCGGTTCAGTCCCCCGGTACGGCGCTTGCGTGCGTAGGTCGAACAGGTAGGCCAGTTCGGACGCATGTGATGCGCCGGCCGGGAGGTCGGTGAAGAACTGGGTGTACGTCGGCGCTGTCCGGTCGGCGAACTCGTAGCTCCAGGCCGGGGTGAAGCGGCGGATCGCCGCTGTCGTTTCCAGTTGCGGGCAGGCGAACACCCGGTCGGTGTCGACCGCCGCGAAGGTGAGTGCCGAGTCCGCCTGGGCGGGGTACCGGGCCTCGATACGGCCTGCGTCGTCGCCGAAGGTGGTGCGCAGCAGGGCACGGTAGCGGGCGGCATCGATCGGTCCGGTGAGTGCCTGGACGAACATCGTGGTGAACCGGGCCTCGTCCGTGGTGTTCCCGGACAGGACGGGGACTCGGTTGAAGCGGCCGGTGCGCAGCGCGACCTCCGGATCGAGGGGCAAGGACCGCCCGCCAACTCCCAGTGCGAATCCGGCTTCGTTTCCGATCAACTGGCTCGCTGGGAGACCGCGCAGGCAGGTGAGCTGGTTCGCAGTACGAGCGCACTTGCCGCCTGCGACTTGGGCAGCCACTGTTCGTCCGCGCTCGGCGAGGGTCCGCACCGGGCTGAACAGGCTTCCGTCGCGGACCTGGAGCACGGTGCCGTCCGGACCGACCGACGTGGGCACGCCGAGCAGACACGATCCGCTCTGCATGATGGCTCGCTGGAACAGCCCGCGACTTCCGGGCGAGACGAGGTTGGCGCAGACGTCGGTACCGCCTGCGGACTCGCCGAAGATGGTGACCTTGCCGGGATCGCCGCCGAACAAGACGGCGTTCCGGTGGACCCAGCGCAGCGCGGCCTGCTGGTCCAGCAACCCGAACGCGCCCGAATCGGCGAGGCCCGGGAGACCGAAGAACCCGAAGACACCGAGCCGGTAGTTGATCGTCACCACGACCACGTCACCCCGCTCGGCCATCCGGGCCGGATCGAACTCGGCGCTCGATCCGGAGGTGTTGCCGCCGCCGTGGATCCAGACCAGCACCGGTCGTGGCCCGGCCGGCCGGTGTGGCCGGGTGACGTTCAGGTACAGGCAGTCTTCTGTTGCCCCGGGCAACGCCGCCTGCGCGCATCCGGGTGGGAGCTGGGTGGCGTCCTTGACACCGATCCAGGGCTTGGCCGGCTGCGGCGCCTTCCAGCGCAATGGGCCGACCGGCGCCGCGGCGTACGGGATGCCGGAGAACCGGTCGACGGAGCCGTCGCTGGTACCGCGCGCCACACCGCCGGTCGTCGCGATCACCGGCGCGGGCCGCGTCGACGGACTCGCGTCGACCACACTCAGGCCGCCGACTGTGGCAGTGGTCGCCGCGAGGACAAGGGCACCGAGCGATTTCCAGATCATGACCTCCATGCTGGTACTTCGCGCCGGTCCGTTGCACTGACTTTCGTCCGGACCCGCCGGACGAAAGTGAGGCGTTCGGAGTACCGACGAGCCGCTACCGTGGCAGCCATGGTTCGGCGCGTGCTCGTCTCGGTCTCGGTGCTGGCCGCGCTGTTCAGCGGCGCGATCGGGATCATCCTGCCCGGACCGCCCTCCCCCGCGCTCATCGTCGGCATCGTGTTCCAGTTGAGCGCAACTGCTCTGGTCGCCCTCGCCTCGCCGCACCTCGGTGTCATCGCCGTGACGATCGTTGCCGCGGGCATGGTTGCCGGTCCGGCGCCGTGGCCTGGCCTGTTCGACCTCGGTGCCACCGCCTGGATCCCGATCACCTTGGCCTGGTCGGTAGTCCGCGCTGTCGAGCACGCTCGGACCCCTCTCCAGCTCTGGCTCTGCGGCCTGTTCACCATCGGGTATGTCGGTGTCGTCGGTACTGAACGTGGCCCGGTCCAGGCTGCTGGGTCCGTGTTGCCGATCCTCGGCGCCGTGACGATCGCCTACGCACTCCGGCTCCGCCGCGCACGCCAGGACCAGCTGGTGGCGCTCGACCAAGCACGTCGTGGCAGCGACCGAGATCGACTGGCAGCCCAGATCCACGACACACTCGGCCACCACCTCACCCTGATGGTCCTGCGCGCTAATTCCTTCGCCCTCACCGCCAACGATCCAGCTGGCCGGGAGACAGGGCGACAACTCGCGGCCTTCGGTACGGCGGCACTGGCAGACCTGCGCGGACTGGTCACTGCCGTGCGTACCCCCGCCTCCGATACACCCCAAGGCATGCACGCAGCGGCACTTGAGGAACTCGTCGCCGACGGCCGAGCAGCAGGACAGCGGATCACCTTCACGGTGTCGGGTGAGCCTGCCGAGTTCAGTCCTGCGATCCTGCGAGCCGTGCACCGGGTGATCCAGGAAGGCCTCACCAATGCTCGAAAGCACGCGCCGGGCAGCACTGCGGCAGTAGAGGTTGTCATAGGCGACGACGTGGTAGTTGCGGTGAGCAACGACGGCGCCGTAGCGGGCCAGTCGCCGGCTGCCGCCGGAGACGGTGAACCATCGGCCCACGGAACCGGACTCAGCGCACTGCGCCGACGGATCGAGATTCTCGACGGCGAACTGGACGCCCGCCCCACGGCCGCCGGTTACGCTGTCCGCGTGCGCCTGCCGAAGCGGACCGAGAAATGACCGTACGGGTCCTGCTGGTCGACGACGACCCGATGGTGCTGGAGTTCCTCCGGACCATCCTGACCGCCAGCCCCGAACTCGACGTGATCAGTACCGCCGAGGACGGGGCGGCAGCCGTCGAAGAGGTCTTGCGTCACCGGCCCGACGTGGTCCTGATGGACCTGCGGATGCCGGACGTCGACGGCGTCCGCGCCACCGCCGAGATCCGCAAGCTCGACAACCCACCGTTCGTCGTGGTGATGACCACCTTCGACACCGACGAGCAGGTTCGCGCCGCTTTGGCCGTGGGCGCCAGTGGCTACCTGCTCAAAAGCACCCCGCCCGAGGCACTCGCCCATCTCGTCCTGGCAGCGGCCACTGGAGCATCGGTGCTGTCGCCCGAGACACTTCAGCGTCTCCAGACCCCGGCTCAGGCGCCACTCGATCCCCGGATCGCCCGGTTGCCCGATCGGGACCGGGAGATCCTGGTCGCCCTCGGCGAGGGACTGTCCAACGCCTCGATCGCGCGCCGGCTCTACCTCAGTGAAGGAACGGTGAAAGGGCTCGTGTCGAGGCTGATGACAACGCTCGACTGTGACAACCGCACGCAGCTCGCCCTGCTCAGCCAGGGCGTCTTCGAGAACCGCAACCGCTGATGGCTCAGCTGCAGCGGTAGCTGGTCGCCACCCTCGGGTCACCGTGTCCGACGTACTGCGAGACCTTCGGGTAGGCACACAGATCCCGCTGCTCAGCTCCGTCGGCAGTTGCTGCTGGCAACGTCTTCGGCGCCTCACCCTTCTCGACCCACGTGACCAGCGAAGTCAGCGGATCCGTCGGGGTGATTCCGCCACCACAGTGACCAGCTCCCGGCGCCAGGAAGAGCCGGTAGAAGTCGTTCACGCGAGCGCTCCCACCCAGTTCGCGCTCGACCCGCTTGCGATAGTCGACAGTCCCCAGCGCAGGGATCAACGAGTCCGACAGGCCGTGCCACGACAGCAGCTTGCCGCCGGAACGCTGGAAGGCCGACAGATCCGGATTGTCGCTACCGATCACGCGGTTGTACTGCGCCTGCGACTGCCGGAACAGCTTGGCGAACTGGGCGTAGGTGAGCTTGCTGGTGTCGTACGCCGGGTCAAGCTTCAGGAAGTTGCGCACCCAACTGTCCGGCACGATGAACGGTACTGCGTGCGGCTCGGCAGCCTGCGTCGTCGCCAGACCGTCGAACGGCGTACCGCGGGTCAGGCCGTAGTAGCCGCGCGGCCCGTCCCAGATCTTGCGTACGACGCGAGCGTCGGCCGCGGTGATCTCGACCGGCTTGCCGTCGCACAGCACGGTCTTGCCGATCAGCCGATCGGGTGCCCAGGTGCAGTTCTGCGGCTGGTCGATGACGCCGTTAAGCACGCCGTCCTTGGCGTCGCAGGCCTGAACCGCGGCCTTGGTGAACTCGGCGAACACACACGCGGTCGGGTACGTCTTCTCCTGGTTCATCACCACGGCCGGCCAGATCGCACCCACGGTCCAGCGATCCCAGTTGACGGCCGGCGACTGGGCGAGGATGCCATCGAAGTCGTCCGGATGCTGCTGCGCTTCCAGGTACCCCTGACGGCCGCCGGTGGAACAGCCGGTCCAGTACGAGTACGCCGCTGCGCGTCCGTAGTACTGGTTGGTGACGGCCTTGCCCACGATCGACAACTCGTGCACCGAGCGGGACGCGAAGTTCTTCAGGAGCGCCTGGTTGACCTCGCCGTCCTTGAGCGCCCAGGGGTCCGCGGTGAACCCGGACGGTCCGACACCGGCGTCGGTGGAGGCGACGGCGTATCCAGCCTTCACTGCATTCGCCCACGGGATACCGAACTCACCGGCGAAGTACCCACTACCGCCGAGCGCCTGGAATCGGCCGTTCCAGCCGGTCTTCGGCAGCCACACCACGGTCTTCACGTGGTCTCCCGCACCAGGGTGGCTCAGCTGAACCGTGACCTCGCAGTACGCCGGTACGCCCGCAACCGGGCCGCTCGGGAACGGCGGGTTAGGCGGGACGTCAACCGTCCCGCCGGGCTTGTCTACGGCGGAGAGCGAGTCCACCCGGGCGCCCTGCGGCGCCTTGATGGAGATGGTGGAGCAGGTCGTGGCAGTGCTGGCTGCCGTGGTGGTCGAGGCCGAGCTGCCGGAGACCGGTATCAGCGCGGCCAGCGGCACGATCGCCGCCGTGATCACAAGGGTTCGTTTCATGGGCTCAACCACATCAACCGTTGGCCGAGGCAACCAGGGATACTTTGTCCTGTGATCCAGCCCACTCTGAACCGAGCGCTGCTCGCGGACTTCCTGCGGACGCGCCGCGAGCAACTACAGCCGGAGGACGTCGGCCTGCCACGGGCTCCCCGCCGCCGCTCGAGTGGACTGCGCCGCGAAGAGGTCGCCGAGCTGGCCGGACTGTCGACCGACTACTACAGCCGGATGGAACAGCAGCGTGGCCCACGGCCGTCGGAGCAGTTGCTCAATGCCCTGGCCGAGGCCTTGCGCCTGTCGGGAGACGAGTGCAACCACTTGTTCCGGATCGCCGGCTACCCCAACCCTCCGCAGTACCTACACGACCGGCCGGCCGACAGTCTCGTTCGGGTTATGCGGCAACTCGAACACAGTCCGGCACAGATCTGCAGCCACCTGGGCCGGACCCTCGTCCAGAACCGGCTGGCTGTCACCGTCTTCGGCGACCATTCCCGCTTCCGGGGCCTGCGCCGGTACTGGGCCTACCGTTGGTTCCTCGAGCCTGAGGAGCGCGAGCTGTACGCACCGGAGGACCACGCGATCATCGCCCGCTCGATCGTGGCCGAGGTACTGGCCACCCACGGCGCCGACCCGTCGGCCCCGGAGGCGGACGCGTTGGTGAAAACCCTGCTCGGCAAGAGCCGGGACTTCGCCGCGATCTGGGCCGAGCACCCTGTCTTCGAGCGGGACTGGCCCCGGCTGCACCTGAACCACCCGGACGCAGGCCCGCTCGAACTCAACAGCGACTTCGTCGTCGACGCCGACCGGTCGCAGTTCCTGGCCGTCTTCACCGCCGATCCCGGCAGCGCGGACGAGGAGAAACTGCGATCGCTGGCGAAGCCCAACGACGACTTCGTCTGGTGATAAGCCTTACCGGAAGTCCCGGGATTTGGACTTGGCGGCGAGTGGGAGGGGCTGCATTCGTTCGGCGTTGAGATTGACGACCTGACCCGTGCGTTGGACCCGGCCGGTGACGATGACGGCGGCCGCGGTGCGGGCGGTTTTGGCGTTGGCGTTCCAGGCGCCGATGGACACCACGATGTTGGACATGCCGGTTTCGTCCTCGAGGTTGATGAAGGTGACACCGGAGGCGGTGGCCGGCCGTTGCCGGTGAGTGATGACACCGGCTACCCGGACCCGGGAGCCATCGCGGGCTTGGCGGAGATCGGCGGCGGACAGGATGCTTTGGTCGCGGAGCCAGCCGCGGATGCGTTGGACGGGGTGGGCGGTGGCGGTGATGCTGGTCGACCACAGGTCGGCCATGTCGGTCTCGATCTCGCTCATCCCGGGCAGCATCGGCGGCGCTCCGACCGCGCTGATGCCAGGCAGTCGGCCGGGACGTTCCTCGGCCGCGGCGCCGGCCTGCCAGATCGCTTGGCGTCGATCGAGGCCGAAGCAGTCGAACGCCCCGGCGGTGGCGAGGGCGTCGACTTGTTTGGCGGTGATCCCGGTACGGCGTACCAAGTCGGCCATCGACGCGTACGGACCGTTCGTGCCGCGTTCGGCGACGATCTTCTCGGCGTCCTTCGCGCTGATCGACCGGACATCGGTCAAGCCGAGCCGTACGGCGTAGGCGCCGTCGCGGCGGTGGGTGCTGGTGGTGAACGGGGCATCCAGGTCGAACGGGCCGACGACGGGTTGCGGGTCGACCAGGCAGGCCGGGTCGCCGGTCGGCCCGGTGAGTTCCTGGCCGTCGACCAGGCGCTCGAGGTCGGCGTTGACGCCGGAACGGTCGAGGTCGGGGCGGCGAGTTTCGACGCCGTGCCGACGGGCGTCGGCGACCAGCGATTGCGGGGAGTAGAACCCCATCGGCTGCGCCCGCAGCAACGCGGCGAGGAACGCGGCCGGGTAGTGCAGGCGGAACCAGGTCGAGGTGTAGACGAGCAGCCCGAAGCTGATCGAGTGCGACTCGGCGAACCCGAAGTTCGCGAACGCCTCGATCTTGTCGTAGATCTCCGACGCGAGATCCCCGGTGATCCCGTTCGCGGCCATTCCGTCGAGCAGCTTCGCCTTCAGCGACGAGATCTTCTCGATGCCGCGTTTGGAGCCCATCGCGCGGCGCAGCAGGTCGGCCTCGTCGCCGTCGATCCCGCCGACGGCCATCGCCATCTGCATCAACTGTTCCTGGAACAACGGCACCCCCAGCGTCCGCTCGAGCACCGGCTCGAGCTTGGGGTGCAGATACGTGATGGGTTCTTCACCGGTACGCCGCCGGATGTACGGGTGCACTGCGCCGCCCTGGATCGGGCCCGGGCGGATCAACGCGATCTCGGTGACCAGGTCGTAGAATCGGCGCGGCAGCAACCTCGGCAGAGTGGCCATTTGAGCGCGGGACTCGACCTGGAACACCCCTACCGAATCGCCACGGCAGAGCTGGTCGTAGACCCCGGCCTCTTCTTTCGGAATCGAGTGCAGCGACCACTCCTCACCGGTGTGCTCACGCACCAAGTCAATGCAGTACTGGAGAGCGGCGAGCATGCCGAGGCCGAGCAGATCGAACTTGACCAGGCCCATCCAGGCACAGTCGTCCTTGTCCCACTGCAGTACGGTCCGATTCTCCTTGCGGGCGTGCTCGATCGGCACCACCTCCCCCACTGGCCGCTCGGTCAGCACCATCCCTCCGGAGTGGATCCCGAGGTGCCGCGGGAACTTCAGCAACTGGGTCGCCAGGTTCACGACGCGGGGCGGGATGTCTCCGTCTCCGCCGCTGCCGGCGGCGATGTCGGGTGACCAGCCGTCGACGTTCTTCGACCAAGCGTCCTGCTGCCCGACGGAGTACCCGAGAGCCTTGGCCGCGTCGCGGATCGCGGACTTCGGCCGGTACGAGATGACGTTGGCGACCTGAGCGGCGTTGCGGCGCCCGTACTTGCCGTACACGAACTGGATCACCTCTTCGCGCCGGTCGGAATCGAAGTCGACGTCGATATCCGGTTCCTCGGTCCGGGTCGCGGCCAGGAACCGCTCGAACGGCAACCCGTACAGAATGGAGTCCACCGCCGTGATCTCCAACGCGTAACACACCGCGGAATTCGCCGCCGATCCCCTGCCCTGATAGAGAATCCTCTTGTTCCGGGCGAACCGGCAGATGTCGAACACGATCAGGAAGTAGCCCGGGAAACCGCGCTCCTCGATCACCGCCAGCTCCCGATCCAGCCGCGCGTAGGCGTCCGGCCGCTGATCACGGGTGCCGTACCGGGTGCTCGCGCCGGTGTAGGTGAGGTGCCGCAGCCAGCTCATCGGCGTCTGCCCCTCCGGCACATCCCGCAACGGCAACCGCGGCTTCGCCCTCCGCAGGTCGAACCCGAGCTGCTCGGCCAGCTGCACCGAGTACTCCACCGCACCTGGATACCGGTGAAACTGTTGCCGCATCTCCTCACCCGAGCGCAGGAACGCCATCCCGGCCGGCGGCAGCCACCCGTCCATCGCGTCCAGGTCACGCCGAGCCCGTACTGCGGCCAGCGCGGCAGCGAGCTGGTGATCACGCGGGTTCGCGTAATGCACGTTGTTCGTCGCCACCACCGCCAACCCCCGCGCCGCGGCCAGGCCGGCAAGGATCCGGTTGCGGGTCGAGTCAGCCGGCAGCTGATGGTCGATCAGCTCGACCACCACCCGATCGGCACCGAACAACGCGACCAACCGGTCGAGCTCACGATCCGCAGCCGCCGGACCGGCCGCCGCTCCCCCAACCTCCAGCGCCTGCCGCACCGCACCTTTGCGGCAGCCGGTGAGTACGACCCAGTGGTCACGACCGCGAGCGGACAGCTCCTCGAGGTTGTACACCGGCCGGCCCTTCTCACCGCCCGCGAGCTGGGCTTCGGTGATCGCGCCGGCGAGCCGGTGATAACCCTCCTGCCCCTCGGCCAGCACCAGCAGATGGCTGCCTTCCGGGTCCGCGACCCCGTTCTGCGGCCCCGACAGCCCGAGCGACAACTCCGCGCCGAACACCGTTGGCACGCCGTGCGCGGTCGCGGCCTCGGCGAACCGGGCCGTGCCGTAGAAACCGTCGTGATCGGTCAACGCCAGACCCTGCAGGCCCAGCTCGGCCGCGGTCTCCACCAGCTTCTCCGGCTGCGACACGCCGTCGAGGAACGAGTACGTCGAATGCGCATGCAACTCCGCATACGGCACTGCCTCCGCGCGGAGCCGAGCCGCTCGGTCGATCGGCGACTCACCGTCGGCGGCGGGAACGTACGGGCCACGATGCTGACTCCATGCCGGGGAATCGCCACCATCGCCGGCTGCGGGGCGGCCGCCGTCACTGCCCGGCCGTGACCGGTTCGACAGCCGACGCTCCAGCTCCGACCACCTCACCGGTGGATTGTTGTAGCCCATCCGTGCCCCTCCCGTCGACACCCCCAAGACTAGAACATATGTTCGAAGATGGGCTACCGTAGGTCCATGCTTGGACGGTTCACGGTGCGACTCTCAGACGACGGATCCGGCACCTTCGGGGTGTGGGACGGCGCCGTCAACGGCTGGCGCGTCACCAACCTCGAACGGGCCGCGGCCGAGCAACTGAAGACCGACCTCGACCTGCAGTTCAACGCTCACGGACCGCGGCCGGCCGACGAAGTACGCACCGTCGACCCCGCTCAACGCGTCGAGCACCTGACCGCCTGGGAGTCGGGTGAGCTGGACGCCTGGGTTCGCGACGGTGGCCAATGGCTCGGACGAGTCCGGGACCGCGACGGCCATATCGCCTGGATCCCCCAGGACAACCTCCGCCAAGCCGCCCCCGAGGCCCCGTGACCGCCAGTCATCCATGCGTTCGACGGCCGTTCGAGCGCAGGGGATGCATCGCGTCGACAGCCCCGGGGGTCGATACGCCCGGGGCTGCCCCCGGTCACTGGCCGATGCCGTACGAGATGTAGCGGGGTTGGCCATCGGGTAGGCGAAGGTGGAAGCGGCTTTCACTCGGGCGGTAGATGCCGAGATCGCACACGCCGTCACCAGTCCAGTCGCCCGTGACCGGGATGTCGCCAGGGGCACCCCAAGGGAAGTAGCTGGGCTGGCCATTGGGCAGGCGGAGATGGAAGCGGCTTTCGCTGGGCCGGTAGATGCCGAGATCGCAGACACCGTCACCGGTCCAGTCGCCGGTGACCGGGATGTCGCCAGGGGCACCCCAATCGAAGCGGCTGGGTTGGCCATTGGGCAGACGAAGGTGGAAGCGGCTTTCACTGGGACGGTAGATGCCGAGATCGCAGACACCGTCACCGGTCCAGTCGCCGGTGACCGGGATGTCGCCGGCGGCGCCCCAAGGGAAGTAGCTGGGTTGACCATTGGGCAGGCGGAGATGGAAGCGGCTCTCGCTAGGTCGATAGATGCCGACGTCTGCGACGCCATCCCCGGTCCAGTCACCGGTGACAGGGATATCCCCGGCGGCACCCCACTCGAGATGGAAGGTGCTGGCGTCGGGTCGACGGAGGTGGAAGCGGCTTTCGCTGGGACGGTAGACACCGACGTCTGCGACGCCGTCACCGCTCCAGTCACCGATCACCGGGCGGTCCGCTCCGCCCTGCAGCTGCCGCGCCACGTCCGCCCGCATGGCGTCGAGGTCGACGAACGAGGGGTCGATCTTCCCGGTGACGCTGGTCTCCCGATGGCCGCGCGCGTAACTGGCATCTCTCCCGAGACGCTTCAGTACCGCCGCGGTCGCCTTGATCGATGCGCTGTACTGCGCCGCGCTCATCGCCTGGTCCGGCCGGACCGGATCGTCTCCGACGTAGTCGATCTCCCAGCCGATCAGCATTGTGTTCCCGCTTCCGGCGGGGATCGGTCCACTCTGCCTGGCATCTCCGGCATGGTTGGCGTGATTGGCCGAGATGACGTGGAAGACGCCGTTGTAGTCGACCATCGCATGGCACAGCGGGCCGGGTAGCCCGCTGCGGCCGTTGATGCAGACGCTCAGGCTTGGGGCGGGATTGCTGGGACTGGTTGTCGGGCCGTTCGTGTGGTGCCACAGAACACCGATCGGATTGAAGGTGCCACCGGCGGTGCGACTCTGCCAGTTGCCTTCCTCCACGACCTGTACTCCCGCGGCCCGCAGTACGTCAGCGAGCCACGTGATGGCGACCATCAGAACCACTCGAGATCAGCGAGGCACTCCAGAGTCTTGACCTGAGCCTCGGCCGGCCTCACGGCGAGGGCCGGTCCCGCCAGTCCGATCGCGACTGCCGCGCTGAGCAGTAGCCTCCTGGACGGCCGATTCGCTGCCTGTTGTTCGGCCGGTGGAGGTAGAGCGCTGGATCCGTTCATCATTTCTCCCTGGGCGGTCGGGAAAGATCTCGGTTCCGATCAGCATGTGATGCGGACGAAACGACAGGACCGCTTTGGCCTGAACATGCCAATCAGGCCTGATCACGCGGAGGCTGAGTTATTACCTTCGCCAGCACGTCTTCAACGGAATAGGGAGAGGAAGTGAAAGCGAAGACTGAACGGGTCTGGCCGCCGAGTGACCTGGCTTCCTACCGTGGCGGAAATCGTCCGCCCCACAGGAGGCATCCAGATGTCTGGAAAGCTACTTGCTACAGCCGTGTTGGCCTTGGTCGCCACCGCGGTGACGACCAGCGCAGTACCGACAGTGCTTCGCGACAGCCCGGTCGCGGCCGCTGGTTCCACGGTCGAGACCGGGCACTCCGACGACGGCCAGGCCGGCCAGGGACACGGCACCTCGGTTGCTGATTTCAGTCAGCCGGCGGCTGCTCTCGGCAAGCTGCTCGCGCCGCCGCCTGGCGGCTGGTCGGTGCCGAGCAGGCGGAGCTACTACCTCACATCGTCGTGCCAGCCGTACGCCTCGACCATCCGGCGCGGAGCGGCCGCGTGGGCCGGCATGACCGAGGGCAGCGGTACGCCGGTCGAGTGCCGCAACGGCTACATCAACGACTGCAACGGAGGCGCCCGGATCGTCGGGTGCAACTGGGGCCAAGGGCAACGAATCGCGCTCTACCTCGGCGGTGTCCGCGACGGCGCGCTGCTCGCGGCGCACGAGTTCGGGCACGACTGGTACGGCCACTCGGGGTACCGCTGCGCCACCTGGAACAGCCCGCAGGAGGTGATGGCACCGACCATGTGCTGACTCCCGACGCCAGGAGCAGGCCGGCTGTCGTGGTACTGGCCGTACCACGACAGCCGGCATTGCTTAAGGCAACGATCTGTGAGTTGGAGCTGGAGGGATTACAGGTTGTAGATGCGTGCCCAGTCGACGTCGTAGCTCGCGGGTTGCATGTTGGCGCCGTAGAAGTTGTCCAGCTGGATGGTCAAATGGCCCGAGGGCATGCACTGGATGCAGCGGCGGACACTGTTCGCGCCGCCGGTGTAGCTGAACCACTGGACGCCGTCGATGAAGCCCTTCACGTAGTTCGGGGTCCACTCCAGCGCGACGTTGTGCCACTCGGTCAGCGCGGCGCCGCAGTTCGTCTCCTTGCCGAAGATCTGCTGGGTCTCGATGCCGGCGTTGTGCGGGTAGTGCATGAACGACTCCGCGCAGGCCTGGCCGGGTGCGCCGTTCTCCAGGAAGTCGTACTCGCCGTCCTGGGGCCAGCGGTCGGACTCTGGCCAGACGATCAGCAGCGGGTGGTACTGGCGTCCGTTGTTGGCGCCCTGCGGGTTGGACCGGATGCGCGCCTCCCAGCGGCCGTACTGCTTGTTGAGCTTGGAGGCGAGCCAGGCGGAGTCGCCGTTGGCCAGGCCGGTCTGTCGGAGGTAACCGTTGGCGACGGTCGACCGCGAGGCGCAGCGGCGGCCGTTGCCGGCGTGACCGGCCCAGCATTCGCCGGCGGCGTTCCACTTGGTGCTGTCCGGGGCGCCGGTGTAGTTGAACTCGTCACTGGCCGGTAGCGGAGTGCCCCAGCCGAACTTCTCCGCGGCGCTGGACCCTCCTGTCGGCGGCGGAGTGCCACCGGAGGTGCGGTAGTCGGCCGCGGTGGTCTGCCAGTGCCCGGAGCCGCTGGTGACGCTGGCGAGCGGATGAGTGTTCACGGCTCCGGCGGGGGCGGTGAACTGGGCCGATACCTTCGTCCAGGCCGAGGCGGTTGTCGCGACGGCCGAGCCTTCGGTGCTGCCGAGGTAGGCGTCGCCTGCGCCGTACCAGTCGACCTGGATCTTCACCTGACCACTGGACTTGGCGTCGACGGCGAACGTGTACGCCGTACCAGCTGTCACTGCTTGCTGCGGAAGATAGATCCCGGCCGCACTTCCGGACAGCGTGACGTCGTAGGCGTAGGACGCCACTGGATGGCCGCTGACTGCCACCCGGCTGCCGGTACCGCCGGACAGGGTTCCCCAGCCGTTGGCGTTCTGGGCCAGGACCGGATTCGACGCGGTGTTGTCGGCGGTGGGTTGCGGGGTGATTCCTGCCTCGGCATGGCCGGCCGCCAGGCCTGCACCGAGGATCGCGAGCGTTGCGGCTGCAACAGCCCAGCGGGGGCGGGTTTGTCTCACAACGGACTCCGTCTCATCAGAGGGACATCGAAGCCATCGTGCGCACAGCAGGTACAGCGGCCGTCCACAGCAGGTACAAGCGAGCTAACTGGACGACTGACGGACCGCCGCCAGAACGGTCGGGTAGGCGCCCGGTGTCCGCTCGAGCAACTGTTCGGTGTCGAAGTTCCAGGCGAACAGGCCCTGCGCTCGGAGGGAGGACAGAGCTGCCGGGGCCAGCAGTGCGTTGAGGTCCGAGGTCATCACCGAGGTCGGGATGTCGTCCGAGCCGTACTGCGCGACCATCACCGGCCCGTACGGAGACAGCGTCCTGACGGCGGCCTTGAGGTACGTGACGTTCTCGTCGGGCTCCCAGCTGATGACGGCCTGATAGTCCGAGGTGCTCAGCACGTCGGCGAACTTCTTCACCATCGTCACGCCGTCCGGAGTGGTCATCGGCCAGCTGTGCCAGGCGATGCCCACCCGGGCGTTCGGCGCGGTGCTGCGGAAGATCTCCCGGACCTCCCGGTACCGGTCCTTCAGCGCCCGGTAGTAGTTCGTGTCCGCATTGCCGTCGCCGTAGTCCCCCGGCGTGCAGCCGTAGGTGTCGACACCGCTGAACAGCGTGACGTAGAGCGCGGGAGACTGGTTGCTTCCAGCAAACACTCTGGCCAGCGTTCGCATGTCGGTGAGAAACTCCGGCGACAACGGGTACGCCTTGCCGCAGCCCGCGCCGTACTTGGTGCTGACCGGGATCGGAGGGTCCCAGTCACCGACGATGAGCTGCAGGGCATAGCCGTCGGCGTACGACTTCTGGACTACCGGTTCCGACCAGCCCTCGAGGGCCGGCAGGGACTTGGCGCCGTGGTACCAGGTGGTGAGCATGCTGATCGGGGCCTGGTGGGCGAGTTTGCTGGTCCGGGCGATGGTCGCCTGATCGCCGATGCCGAAGAGGAAATCGCCCTGCCCCGCGGCCGCGCGAGGCGGCGAGTCGTCCGGCCGGCGCAGTACGGTGAAGGCGACGAAGACGCCGATCAGCGCCACCACGGCCGTCAAGGCGATCAACGGACGGCGATCACGGCGACGAGTTTGGTGCGCCGCAGGCGATTCCTGCAGCGCGGGGTCTCGCAGCAGCGCCGCGTGAAGCTGCTGAAGGGCCGATCCCGGCTCCACTCCGAGATGCTCGATCATGGCGCGCCGGGCCTGCTGGAACGCGGCCAGCGCGTCGGAGCGCCGGCCGGCCTCCGCGTACGCCGCGACCAGTCCGAGCCAACTCGACTCGCAGAGCGGATCCTCGGCTGTCAGCTCCCGCAGTACCGCGATCGCTTCTGCCAACCGACCGGTCCGGACCAGGACCTCGGCGTACGACGAACGAGCCGCCAACCGCAACTCGACCAGCCGGGCCTCTTCGGGACCGACCTCGTCACAGTCCAGCGTCGCGAACGGCCGCCCGCGCCACAGCCCGAGCACCCGCTCCCATTCCTCCGCCCCCTTCAACTCACCGGACTTCACCGCCTCCGCAAAGACCAGGCTGTCCAGCTGTGACGGCGAGACGGTCAAGCGGTACTGACCGGCCAACCGCTCGATGGTGAACTCGGGCGACAACCCCCGCAGCCTGCTCACGTAGGTCTTCAGATTTCCCTCGGCCGACGAGGGTGGCGTGTCGCCCCACACCTCGTGCACCAGCCGATCGACCGCGACCCAGGTGTTCGCCTCTCGCAGCAGCACCACCAGCAACCGACGAGGCTTGCCGGCTGTCAGCTCGGCACCTTCGATCGCCAGTGGTCCGAGCACGCGGAACAGCATCCGTCCTCCTCAGCAGGCTTCACCCACAGTCTGCTCGGACTGCACCGCCGGACCATGGGCGTCGCCCGGGAAATCGATTTATCAAGCGTCGATCCATTCTGCACCCGATCGCCGGCGACGCGCGGTGCCGGCCAGCGATTTCGTCCTGGTCGAAACGTGCCGACACCGGTTGACAGCGAGCGGAAGCCACTCGACACTCGGTCAAGAAATCGATTTCCGCCCCGTTTGCGCATCCGCCCCGGAGGTTCCGATGCACGCTCGCCGCCCCGCCCGCCCAATTCGCCGCCGCCTGATCATCGGCGTTCCCGCCGTGGTCACTGCCGCGGCGCTGACCACCCGCCCGGCTGCAGCCGCCGCTCCCCGACTCAAGGTCATCGAATGCGCCGCTGACCTGTTCCAGGCGTCCTGATGGCGACCATTCCCTGGCTCGCGGACGTACTCCGCGCGGCCGGCGTACAGGTAGTTGAGGAAGGCAACTGGCTCGGCCGCGCCGTCTCCGGCTCCTTCAACCCGATCGGCGTGCTGTGGCACCACACCGCGGCCTCCACCTCCAGCGCCGCCAACCCCCATCCGGCCCTGAACGTCGTCATCAACGGCCGCTCGGACCTCCAAGGACCACTGGCCCAGGCGCTGGTGGACTACAACGGCGTCTTCCACGTCATCTCGGCCGGGCGCTGCAACCACGCCGGCGCCGCCCGCGTGAGTGGCCCGATCCCGGCCGGCGACGGCAACACGATGCTGATCGGCTGGGAGATCGACTACAACGGCGTCAACCAGACGATGAGCCCGGCGCAGTACACCGCGTCGCTCAAGGCCACTGCCGCCGTCCTGACCCGGCTCGGGCGCGACTCGAGCTACGCCAGGGGACATCGCGAAACCAGCACCACCGGCAAGATCGATCCGTACGCCGTCAACCTCGACTCGATGCGGTCGGACGTCGCCGCTCTGATGGGTGGCACCCAGCCGGGCCCGTACAACTTCAGCACCTACGGCTCCGGCGTCAGGGTGCGTACCGACGCCCGCCTCAACGCACCGATCGTCACCACGCTGACCGGACCGACCCAGGTGTTCGTCCAGTGCCAGAAGCAGGGCGACACGGTGACGGCCGAAGGACACACCAACAACTGGTGGTCGAGACTGCGTGACCAGCAGGGCTACATCTCGAACATCTTCATCGACCATCCCGCGGCGCAGCTTCCTGGCGTACCGAACTGCTGATCCGTCATAGCTAATACCTATTAGCTTATTGACACAGCGTGATGCTCCGATCACAGTCGAGGCGTCGGTCACCGCCCCCCGGTTTTGGAGCTCGAGATGCCTGCACGATCGCTGCGCCGCGCCCTGATAGCACCTCTTTCACTAGCCGTACTGACCAGCACCCTGATCGCATCCCAGCCGGCCGAAGCCGAGGCCGAGGTGGACGCCGCCGCGGCCACCCGGCTCGAGGCCGAGTCGGCCACCCTGTCCAGCGGCAGCACGATCGACACCGACCACACCGGCTTCTCGGGCACCGGCTTCGTCAACACGCCGAACAAGGTCGGCAGCTACGTGCAATGGACCGTCAATCGCACCCAGGCCGGGCCGGCCACCCTGTCCTTCGGCCACGCCAACGGCACAACGGCCAACCGGGCGGTGAACATCACCGCCAACGGAACCCTGATCACCGAGAACGTCGCGGCTCCGTCCACCGGCGGCTGGACGCAATGGCGGACGGTCGTGACCACAGCGAACCTCAAGGCGGGCACCAACACGATCCGCGTGACGGCGACCACCGCCAACGGCGCCCCGAACCTGGACTACCTCGACGTCGTCACGGGTACGCCGGACTGGTCCGTGGCGATGGTCAACTCCACCATGGCCCGCTACCAGCCGACGACCATCGGCGGCTGGTCGTACCCGGTCGGGCTGTATCTCTACGGGCAGTATCTGGTCTACCAACGCACGCACGACCCGAAGTACCTCGCGTACCTCAAGTCGTGGGTCGACAGGTTCGTGGACTCGTCCGGGAACATCAACAACAGCTTCAACGACCTCGACAGCATGCTCTCCGGCCGGCTGCTCGTCGTACTGCACCACGAGACCGGCGACAACCGCTACAAGGTCGCCGCGACCAAGATCCGCACGCGGCTCAACACCTACTCGCGGACAGCCGACGGCGGTTTCTGGCACGCCAACTACCGCCAGCACCAACTCTGGGGTGACGGGGTGTTCATGGTCGACCCGTTCCTCGCCGAGTACGGGCGCGAGTTCGGCGATTCGACGTACACCAGTAAGGAGACCGTCGCCCAACTGCTGACCTATGCGAGCCACCTGCAGCGCCCGAACGGACTGCTACGGCACGCGTACGACGAAGCCCGCGCCCAAACCTGGGCGGATCCGACCACCGGGCTCTCACCGGAGGTCTGGTGCCGCGCCGAGGGCTGGTACGGGATGGCGGTCATCGACGTCCTCGCAGCGGTCCCAGCCAACCAGCCGCGCCGCGCCGAACTGATCGAAGTACTGCGCAAGCTCGTGGCCGCGTACGCGAACTACCAGGACCCGGCGACCGGGCGCTGGTTCCAGGTCGTCGACAAAGGCAGCCAGGCCGGCAACTGGACCGAGACCTCCTGCTCGTCGATGTACACCTTCGTCATCTCCCGCGCGGTGCAGCACGGGTACGTCGACGCGTCGTACCAGGCGGTCGCGGATCGCGGCTACCGCGGCGTACTGGCCAAGATCTCGCTCGGCGGCGACGGCCGGACCAACCTCAAGGACATCAGCGTCGGGACCAACGTCGGCGACTACCAGTTCTACGTCGACCGGACCCGAGCCACCAACGATTTCCACGGCCTCGGCGCGTTCCTGATCATGAACGAACAACTCCGCGGTTGACGTCCGCCGGTCGCGCTCACCGCCGTACGACGCAGGCTTTCGTCGTACGGCGGCCGCGGTGCGGTCAGTTGCCCTTGATGATCTTCGAGCCGCAGCTGTACGGCGTTCCCTTGGCGCCGCTGACCGAGCAGGCGGTCAGGATGATCGAGGTGTTCTCCGGAAGTCTCATAGTGTTCCTTCGGACTGGGTTGGACCATTTGTCCTGACCGCGAACACCATGCCATGCCCCAGGATCAACCGCGGGGCTTCGCAGGCCGATGCACATGGCAACTAGAGCAGGCCGGCTTCGTAGGCGGCGATCACGAGCTGGACCCGGTCACGAGCGCCCAGCTTCGCCAGGATGCGGGCCACGTGAGTCTTGGCGGTCAACGGGCTGACGACCAGCTCGGCTGCGATCTCCTGGTTGCTGCGGCCCGCGGCGACCAGTTGGAGCACCTCGCGTTCGCGTGCTGTCAGGCTGGCGAGCCGCTCAGGGGTAGGGGCGTCCGGGCGACTCAGCGCCCGGGTGATGACCGCTCTGGTCGCGCCCGGCGACAGCAGCGCCTCCCCCGCCGCGACGGTGCGGATGGCGTCCAGCAGCGTGTCCGGGCGGGTGTCCTTGGGCAGGAATCCACACGCCCCCGCGCGAAGGCCACGCAGGACGTTGGTGTCTGTCTCGAACGTGGTCAGGATCAGCACTTTGCTGCGGCTCGATCCATCGTCAGCGACGATCTGCCGGGTCGCCTCGATGCCGTCGGTGCTCGGCATCCTGATGTCCATCAGGACGACGTCGGGGTGCAGGTCCCGGGTCAACGTCACCGCTTCGTCGCCGGTACCGGCCTCTCCGACGACCTCCATGTCGTCAGCGGAGTTGACCAGCAGCGCGAACGCGCCGCGCACCAGGGTCTGGTCGTCGGCGAGCAGGACCCGGATCACGACGGCACCCGCCAGCTCTCCGGCAGCGGCAGGCTGGCCCGTACTTCGAATCCTCCGGAACTCCCCGGGCCGGCGGACAGTTCGCCGCCGACGGCCTGTGCTCGCCCTGTCATCCCGGCGATCCCGAAACCGGCCGGTGCCACGGTCGAACTCACTCGCGCGGGCCCGTGGTCGATGACCGCGATCCGCAGCCGGTGGCCTTCCTGGTCGAGCCGGACGGTCGCGTGCTTGGCCGTCGAGTGCCGAATGACATTGGTGAGCGACTCCTGAATGATCCGATAGGCCACCACGGACACCGTCGACGGTAGCTCGTCCGGCAGCCCGTCGGCTTCCACGTCGACCCGGACGTCGGCCGCCTCGGCCAGCTCCACCAGACGTTGCAGCTCGCCGATGTGCGGCGCCGGCTCGGTCGGCTCGGCATCGCCACCATGCAGCACGTCCAGAACGGCACGCAGCTCACGGAGTGTGGCCCGGCTCGTGTCCGACAGGTTGTGCAGCGTGCTCGAGAGCTCCTGCAGCGACACGTCCCCGCGACTCGGCAGCTGGTCGATCAGGTGCGCAGCGACAGATGCCTGGACGTTGGCGACCGCGAGGCCATGCGCCAAGACGTCGTGCAGCTCGGCCGCGATCAGCACCCGCTCCTCGGCGACCCGCCGCTCGACCTCGTCGGCACGCTCCTGCTCGACCCGTGCGGTGACGGCGGCCTTCCAGTTCTCATGGAAGCGGACCGCCAGCCCGGCGAAGAAGGCCATCAACAGCCAGCCGACGCCGAGAAGTGCATCGCCAGGTCCCCCCGACGCCTCGTCGGCGAGGACCGGCACGGTCACTGCGGCCACTGCCAGCAGGACAGCGGCGGCCCGCCGCGGCGGTGCGCTGTAACGCGCCGCCGCGAACGCCGCCACCAGCGAGGCCGGCATCGTGGCCTCATGGGGATAGTCGAGGACGTGGTACGGCGTCGACACCGCGAGGACCGCGAGGACGACCAGAATCGGCCGGTGCCGACGGGCCGGCAACGGCGCCGACATCGCGCCCAGGAGCGCGATCGCCCACAGGTCCACGCTTCGCTCGCCCTCGAAGTCGACGGCCTGCAGCGTGAGCGCGACGACGACGCCGAGCACGAACGCCGCGGCCGTCAGCAGCCAGTCGGCGGCTGACGGACGGAGCGCCCTCATCGTTCACACAGTGTCATCGACACGGTCCTGTCCCATCCGCCGGAGCTTGCCGGGCCACCAGATCCGCGAACCCAGCGACATCGTCAGTGCGGGAACCACGATCGACCGCACCAGCAAGGTGTCGATGAGCACGCCGACGGCAACCAGTATCCCCACCTCGACGAGCATCACGAGCGGCAATGTGGCGAGCACCGCGAACGTCGCCGCCAGCACGACGCCGGCCGAGGTGATCACGCCACCGGTCACCGCGAGGCCACGCTTGGTGCCCTCGACAGTGCCGTGCCGGGCGGCCTCCTCACGGACCCGGGTCATCAGGAAGATGTTGTAGTCGACCCCGAGCGCGACCAGGAAAAGGAATCCGATCAAGGGCACCGACGACTCCAACCCGGCGAAACCGAGCACATGGTCGAACACCAGATTGCACAACCCGAGGGCCCCGAAGAACGACACCACAACGGTGGCGACCAGGACCAGCGGAGCCACGATCGCCCGCAGCAGCAGCCCGAGAATGGTGAGCACCACCAGCAGGATCAGCGGCATCACCAGATTACGGTCGCTCTTGTTGGTCTCGGCCTCGTCCAGCCGTTCGGCACTCGGCCCACCGACCAGCACGGCCTCGCCGGCCACCTGGTTCACTTTCTCCCGCAGCCGCTTGATCGTTGCCGTTTCCCCCGCGCTTTCCGGCGGGTCGACCGGGATCGCGGAGATCTCCACCCAGTCGGCACTGGTCCGGCCGATCTCGGCTTCGGCGACCCCCGGTGTGGTCTTGACGGCAGCCAGGACCTCGCGGCTCTGGTCCGGCCGACTCATCACGGTGAGCGGCTGACCGCTCTGGTCGGGGTACCGCGCCTCGATCAGCTTCGCCCCGGCCACCGACTCCGGCGTCGATCGCGCGAACTGGTCCAGCTGCGGAAGCGAGCCGCTGGCTCCCATTGCGCCAAGCGCGAGACCGCCCAGGATCATCAGTGGCACCGCCCAGCTGACGACGCGGCGGCGCGCAACCAGTTCGCCGAGCCGAGCCCACCGAGTACCAGCTGCGTGTGCCTCGGCCCCGAGTCGCGGCACGAACGGCCAGAAGACCCGTCGCCCGAGGACCACCAACAGGGCAGGGAAAAGCGTCAACATGACGAGCAACGTGGACCCGATGCCTGCAGCACCCACCGGACCAAGACCGCTGGTGCTGTTGAGATCCGCGGCCAACAGGCACAACAGCCCGGCCACCACTGTCGCTGCCGAAGCGAGGATCGCCGGGCCGGCCCCGCGCAGCGCCGCCAGCATCGCGTCGATCGGCCGCTCGTGCCGGTACAGCTCCTCGCGGTAGCGCGACACGAGCAGCAAGGCGTAGTCGGTGCCCGCGCCGAAGACCAGGACGATCAGCAGCGCCGAGCTCATGCTCGTCACGGTGAAGTCGAAGATCTGGCTGAGTGCGTAGACAACACCCATCGACATGATCGCCGCGACGCCGACCGCCGTGAGCGGAACCAGCCACAGCAGCGGACTGCGGTACGTCAGGATCAGCAGGATCGCCACCACAACGGCAGTGGCGAGCATCAACGTCGCGTCGACGGCGTCGAAGACCTCGTCCATGTCCGCACCCAGCGCGGTCGGACCGGTGACATAGGCCTTCAGCCCGTTCGGCCGGTCGGTGAGCAGGGCACGCGCCTCCGCGGTGGCGCCGGCCTCCTCCGCGATCGCCTCCCGGTCGAGCGGCAGCGCGTACATCAGCGCTGTGCCGTCGGCGGAGTCGATGATCTCGGGCGGTACGTCGATGTCGTTGCCGAATCGCTTCGCCAGCTCAGCATGGCCGCGTACGACCGCCTCCCGATCGCCCGGTTGGAGACCGTCAGGTCTCTCGTACACGACCACGAGCAAGCCTTCCTCGCCGCCGGGCAGCTTGGCTTCGGCTTCGAGCACCTTGGTCGACTGGGCGCTGGCCGGCAGGTAGTCGGCCTGGCCGTCGCGGGTCACCGAGTCGAGTTTTCCGGCGAGTGAGAAGCCGGCCACCAGCAGCCCGGTCCACACAGCCACCATGAACCACGGCAGCACGGTCCTGGTTCGCGATCTTTTCAGTCTGCTGTCGGCACCGGCGTGGTCGGGCGCCCGGAGTTGAGATGTCATGCGATCACGCTGTCAAGGCGGCGGGGTTGAAACGTCTGGCCATGGCAGACACTTCGCCGTACTCCGCGCGGAGTACGGCGAGTCTGGTCACCGTGGGTGATCGATCGATTTCGATCGAGTTCGGGGTCCTGGCACCACGAGCGCATAAGTTGTCATGCCGTACACACGCCCTCCGGCCCTCCCCGGCCGGACTCTTGTGGAGGCACCTCATGACGAAGACGTTCAGCAGACGACAGGCACTCGCGCTCGGTGGCGGGCTGGCCGGAGCGGCAGCGATCGGTACGGCGGCCGCCGGATCCGCCGCCGCTGCCGGCGCCTGGGTCCGGCTCCCGGTGGTCACGGCGAACATCGGCCGGCGCAACCTCGGTAACCGCGAAGCCGCGATCCGCGATGTCCGCAACAACTCCGACTCGGAGCGGCCGCTGGTCGGCTGGCAGGAGATCAACGAGGGCGACACCGGCGAGCCGGCCATGATCAACCAGCACTTCGGCGGCGCCTACAACAACGCGTTCCTCAACGACGGCCAGTCCTACCGGGTACCGATCTCGGTGCCGGCGCCGTGGGTCGTGGTGAACGCGGTCAACACCTTCGTGCACGGCGTCGTACCGAACGTCTCGCCGCCGCGCTGGATCAACGAGGTCACCATCCAGCACAACGCGAACCCGACGCTGAAGTTCGCGATCCTCAACACCCACTACCTGGCCGGCGCCTACAACGGCGAGCAGAGCGCCGCCAACCGGGTGTACTGGGACCAGCACAAGACCATCCACCGCCAGCGGGTGATGAACTACCACAACCGCGGCACCGCGGTGTTCTGGACCGCCGACACCAACAACCCCAACTTCGACGCCGCCACCGGCCAGCCCAACGAGGGCAAGGCGTTCCCGAACGGCATCGACCGGGTCGACTGGCTGCCCGGCAACGGCTCGGTCCAGATCCAGCTGCTCAACACCAAACTCGTCCCGATGAGCGTCGACGACCACTCGGCCCGGGTCGCGATCTTCCGCGTTCGTACGGCGTGACAACAGGTTGATTCGGGCTCGGCGCGGACAGCGTCGAGTCCGACAGCTGGATGTCGGGAACGATGTCGAAGACGTCGTATTCGCCACTGTTGGTTGATCACTCGGCTACCTACTGTGAGTCAGGTACCCAAGGCCAACCAGCCGTGGCCAACACGAGGAGAACACGATGTCGGATTCCAATGAAGTCAGACCGGTGACCCAGAAGGACTACGTCGCGGTGGAGGAGGCGTTCGACGCGGCGGTCCCGCACAGCGCCACTCGTCGTGCGCTGCTGGATCGGGCCGGCAAAGCCTTGGCCGTGATCGGCGGCGGCGCGTTGCTGGCCTCCGCGGTCACCCCGGCAGTTGCCGCTACCAACGGCTCGGACAGCAAGTCCAGCCGGGCTGATTCGGTTCACCGGATCAAGTCGGTGCTGGCCACCTTCGAGGTGTTCGGCGTGACGTTCGTGAGTGAGGCCGTTCGTCGTGCGCCAGGAACTCCTTCGGCGAAGTTCCTGCCGGTACTGAAGTCCGCCAACACCTCGGAGTACTACCACCTCCGTGGGCTGGAGCGGGTCGGCGCCGAGCCGATCTCCAAGCGGATCTGGATTCCGGAGGAGCTCTTCGGCAAGGGCGGCGCCGGACTGTTCAAGTCGATCGAGCAGGACGAGGACATCGAGATCAGCGCGTACCTCGTCGGCGTCACCTCGTTCGCCCGCAGCGGTGACGCCTTCGGTGCCCGGTTGTGCGCGGAGGCGCTGGGAACCGAAGCCGTCCACCGGGCCCTTGCCCGCGACGCGCAGAGCAAACTCGGCGCGACCGTCGTCAATGCTCCGAACGACAGAGGGTTCGAATCGTTCCTCTACCAAACCGGTGGCGACGCCTTGCGTGCCCTGGAGGCAGTCGGGGTCGGGTTCGGCAAGAAGGGCAGCAAGCCGGGCAAGTTCTACAACTACCCGGGCAACCCGCTGGACAACGGCACGGGTCTCCCCCTGCTGTCGACCAGGGCGCAGTAAGCGCTCTCTGCACAGCCGCTGCGTTGCTGCCCCAGACCCAGGTAGCACGCACCGGACGCGGCCGGGTCGCCGTACGCCGATCAGTTGCCGGCGGCACCGAGTTCGGCAGCCGTGATCGTGCCGTCGATGATCGCGACGGCGACGGCGCCGAGCTGAAGGTGGTTGCGACGGGCATGGGCTCGCATCAGCGCGAAAGCATCGTCGACACCGATGCCGGCCCGTTCGGACAGGACGCCCTTGGCCTGTTCGAGCATGATGCGGCTGTTCAGTGCGGACTGGAGCTGCTCGGCCAGCACCTCGCCGCGGCGTACGGTGCGTTCCTGCAGCAACCCGACGGTGGCGATGTCGCACAGCGCCTGGCCGAGATCGACGTCGGCGGCGCTGAGGGTGGACCGCTCGACGCAGAACAGGTTCAGTACGCCGATGATCTGGCCACGCAGCCGCAGCGGCAGCGCATGGGTCGAGCGGTAGCCGACCGCGAGGGTCGCGGCGCGGAACCGGGGCCAGCGTTCCTTCACCTCGTCGAGGTCGATGTTCGCCATCTGCTCGCCGGTGGAGTAGCAGTCCAGGCACGGGCCTTCGTCGTTCTGCAGCACGAACAGCTCCAGCAGCTTGGCCTCTTCGCTGGTGGACGCCATCACGTGCAGCACGCTGCGCTGGTCGGCCAGGATCAGGCCGGCCGCGTCGGCCTGCAGCAGCTCGACGCTGCGCTCACACAAGGTGTGCAGCAGGTCGATGACGTCGAAGTCGTCGACGAGGGTGTCCGCCAGTTCGACGAACACCTGCGCGAGGCGCTGTTCCCTGCTCATTCGGTGCCGCCTTTCCGGACCAGGAGATGACATGTGCGTCGGGTGGGCTCATTCATGATGGTCGTCCTCGGGATGGAAGGTCACCCGCCGGGCGACCACGTCTTCGGAAAGCTGCACCAGCGGACGTTCCTCGGCGTAGGCGCGGGCCCGCAGGAGCAGCAGCGCCTCGTTGATGCTCACCGAGGCCTGCACGGAGACGACGCCAGTAGCCTGATGGATCGACCGGTGAGAATCGGCGGCGTCGGCCAGGTGAGGGTGCAGTCCGCCCGGCGCAGCGTCGTACTGCAAATCCAGCAGAATCGTCGTCGCGGCGGCCGCGTAGTCGAGCGCTTCGGCCAACTGCAGGCTGTCCAGCGGGCCAGGAGTGTCGCGGTACAGATCCATGACGCCGAGCCGGATGGCACCGACCTGCAAAGGGAACGCGAAGACCGCTGCGATTCCGGCTCCGGCTGCCTCGGGCGCGAACCCGGGCCAGCGAGCCGTCGCCCGGGCAAGGTCGTGTTCCAGCACCGGACGCCGGTCGTGGAAGGCGGTCAGACACGGGCCTTCCCCGAGCGTCTGCTGCAGGTTCTCCATCACCTCCGCCGGCCCCTCGGTGGAAGCAAGCGTTCCGCCGTGGCCCCGCGGAGTCATCAGCGCTACACCTGCTCCGCTGACCGGCACCGACCTGGTCGCCGACATGCACAACCTGCGCCAGACCGTGTCACCGTCGAGACCGACAGGATCCGGCTGGTCGGCAGCCAGTACCTCGAGCAGGATCTGGCGTACCCGCAGCGACGCCACTGCCTCACATCCGTCCTCGGCCGGTACTCGCGCGCCGTACCCGGCGGACCGTGATCGCACGGTCCTGACGTCGCGCGTCCACGGTGCCCGCTCTCGCGACTTTTAACACCCCGCCACGCGGCACGAGGACAAATCCGGCTGACCGGTCACCACAGCATCAACCGCCGAACACTGCAGGTGGTTGATGGGCCAGCCGGCGTGCGAGGTACGGCGCGGTCGCACTGCCCTCCGTCGCGGCGACGTCGGCGGGGGTGCCGGTGGCGACCACCCTTCCGCCCGCGTCGCCACCGCCCGGACCGAGGTCGATGACCCAGTCGGCGGTGGCGATCGTGTCGAGGTCGTGCTCGACGAGGACGACGGTGTTGCCTGCCTCGACGAGTAGGTGCAGTTGCCGCAGCAGCAGGGCGATGTCGGCAGGGTGGAGGCCTGCCGTCGGCTCGTCGAGCAGGTACAGCGCGTGCCCGCGGCGAGCGCGCTGCAGCTCGGTGGCCAGCTTGATGCGCTGCGCCTCACCGCCGCTGAGCTCCGTCGCGGGTTGGCCCAGCCGCAGGTACCCCAGGCCCACTTCGCGCAGCGTCTCGAGGCTCCGGGAGGCCGCGGGGACGTCCGCGAGGAATTTCGCCGCGACGTCGACGGTCATCGCCAGCACGTCGGCGACGGTCTTGCCCTCGTAGGTGACCTCCAGCGTCTCGGCGTTGTAGCGAGAGCCATGACAGGTCGGGCACGCCGCATAGGTCCCCGGCAGGAACATCAGCTCGACGGCCACGAATCCCTCGCCCTGACAGGTCTCGCACCGGCCTTCGGCGACGTTGAACGAGAACCGGCCGCCGCCGTAGCCGCGGGCCTTCGCCTCGTCCGTCGCCGCGAACAGCTTGCGCACCGCGTCGAACATTCCCGTGTACGTCGCCAGGTTCGACCGCGGCGTACGCCCGATCGGGCGCTGGTCGACCACGACGAGACGGTCGAACGACTCGAGTCCCGACGCGTCCTCCACGTCGATCTCGAGGTCGGCCTGTTCGGGGTCATCGGGCGCCAGGCCCAGGTGGCGGCGTACCAGCTCGGCGAGCACCTGCGTGACCAGCGTCGACTTTCCCGACCCCGAGACGCCGGTGACCGCAGTCAGCACGCAGAGCGGGATGTCGACCGAGACGTCGGTGAGGTTGTGGCGGGAGACGCCGCGCAGGTGCAGGTAGCCGTGCGGGGCCCGTGGGGTGTGGTCGAGGGTCTCGGCGCGCCCGAACAGGTACTTGCTCGTGGCCGACTCCTCGACGTCCTCCAGGCCGGCCACCGGCCCGCTGTAGAGCACCCGGCCACCGCCCTCCCCCGCGCCCGGCCCGATGTCGATGACCCAGTCGGCACGTCGTACGACGTCCATGTCGTGCTCGACCACGAAGAGCGAGTTGCCCGACGCCTTGAGCCGGGCCAGCACGTCCAGCAGCGGCTCGGCATCGGCGGGATGCAGTCCGGCCGAGGGCTCGTCCAGCACGTACACGACCCCGAACAGGCCGGACCGCAGTTGGGTCGCGATGCGCAGGCGCTGGGCCTCGCCGGGCGACAGCGTCGTCGAGGAGCGCCCTAGGCTGAGGTAGCCCAGGCCGAGGTCGAGCAGTACCTCGACGCGCGCGACCAGGTCGGCGCAGATCCGCACCGCCACCTCGTTGGTCTCCTCGGGCAGCTCGGCGACGGGCCGCAGTACGGTGACCACTTCGGCGAACGACATCGCGTTGACCTCGGCGATCGAGCAGCCGGCCACGGTGACCGCGAGTGCCTCTGGCCGCAGTCCGCTGCCCTGACACTCAGGACAGGGCACGCTCCGCACGAACCGCAGCGCCCGTTCGCGCATCCGCTCGCTGGTGGAGTCCGCGAGCACGTGCATGACGTGCTTGCGGGCGCCCCAGAACTTCCCGTAGTAGCTGTGGTCGACCCGGTCACGCTGTGGCTTGATCAGTACCGACGGCTGCTCGTCGGTGTAGAGCAGCCAGTTCCGGTCCTTCTTCCTGAGCCTGCTCCACGGCTTGTCGATATCGATGTCGAGACCACTCACGATGCTGCGGAGGTTGGCGCCCTGCCACGCGCCGGGCCAGGCCGCGATCGCACCCTCGCGGATGCTCAGCGACGGGTCCGGGACGAGGAGGTCCTCGGCCACGTCGTGTACGACGCCCAGCCCATGGCAGCGCGGGCAGGCGCCGGCGGCGGTGTTCGGCGAGAAGGCCTCGGCGGCCAGGTGCGCGGCACCAGGCGGGTAGGTCCCCGATCGTGAGTAGAGCATCCGTAGCAGGTTGGACAGCGTCGTGATCGTGCCGACCGTCGACCGGGAGCTCGGCGCACCACGCCGCTGCTGGAGGGCGACGGCCGGCGGGAGTCCGGTGATCTCCTGCACGTGTGGCGCACCCACCTGTTGTAGCAGCCGACGGGCGTACGGCGCGACCGACTCGAAGTACCGGCGTTGCGCCTCGGCGTACAGGGTGCCGAACGCGAGCGACGACTTGCCGGATCCGGAGACGCCGGTGAAGGCGACCATGGCATCGCGGGGGATGTCGACGTCGACGTCGCGCAGGTTGTGCTCGCTGGCGCCCCGCACGTGCACGAAGGTGTCACTCGGGTCGTAGGTCACGAACCATCTTGACCCACTGCGCGCGGAGAGGAGAATCCGGGACATGACCTCCTACCGGTTTTTGGACGCCATGGGCAACGTCGTCGAAGAGGGCGACTTCGACGACCACGCCGCAGCGCTCGCCTGGGCGAGGGACGGCGACCACGACGAGGACGTGCAGCGGGTCGAGTATCTGGACCCGGGAGCACAGCGCGACTGGCGCTGGGCGGGTCCGCTGCTCGATTGACATCATCGGTTCCAGACGTCCACCAGGCATCTCGCCAGCTTGGCGGCCGAGGCTGGGTTCTGGCCGGTGATCAGCCGGCCGTCGGTGACGACGTGTGCCGTCTTGTCCGGCCCTGAGCTGTAGAAGGCACCGCTGTCCTCCAGCGCACCCTGCAGACTGAACGGCACCACGATATCCAGCCCCCGCGCTGCCTCGTCGACCTCCGGGAACGAGGTGACCCACTTGCCGGTAACCAGTCGGCTGCCGTCGCTCAGCTCGAGATCAACCAGTACGGCGGGCCCGTGGCAGATCGCCGCGACCACTCCCCCGGCCTCGTAGACCGACCTGGCGATCGTGTGCAGCACCGAATTGCCGTGGAAGTCCCACATCCCGCCGTGACCGCCGACGAAGTACACCAGGCGATAGTTGCCTGGATCAACTTCATCGGCCGGGATCGTGGTGCCGAGGGCAACCTGGACCAGCGGATCGGCCAGGAACGCAACCTCCGAAGGCTGTTCCGGATCGTGGCCGACCATCGGTGGCCGGCCGCCCTCGACCGAGGCCAGGTCGATCCGATGGCCGGCCGCCGTCAGCTCCTGCCAAGGCAGCGAGGTCTCACCGAGATGAAAGCCCGTCGGCCGGCCGGTGTCCCCGAGTTCTCCGTGGCTGGTGAGAACGAAGAGCGCTCGCTGCCCCATCGCTCACCGGCCCCGGTTCAGGCTGGTGTTGAGGAACCGCGGTCCGTAGTACAGGGGTTCCGAGAAGTCAGACAGGGACCGCAGTTCAGCCGCCTCCAGCGGATACAGCTCATCGAGCTTCGCCACCACCGCGGGCGGCACCTGCTGCCGGAGGATGTTGAAGCAGGAGATCACCCGCAGCTCGTTCATCTCGAAGACCGCCCGGCCGAGACTCGGCCACGACTGGTCAGCCGGACCGTTCCAGGCGTCGTCGAGGGCGGCCAGCATCCGGGTGTACGCCGCGTCGAAGGCCCGCAGCTCACGTAGTACGTCGACACCGTTCGGGTCGAGCCGCAGGATCGCGGCATAGCCGTCGGCCGGTACGGCGAGGGAGTTGATGACCGTCGGCCAGGCGATCTTGGCACCCCGGAAGTAGCGGCGTTGCCCTTCCGCCGTGATGGTGTCGAGCTCCGGGTCGTCGGGACCGGAGTACGTCCGGCCGAACCTCAGCTCGGCGAACCGCGCGTAGTGCGACAGCTCGTCCTGCGAACCGGCTCCGGACGACAGCGTGCTGGCGCCGAATCCCTCGCCCTGGTCCATGATCAGGTCGAGACTGGCGAGGATCTGGCCGACCGGGTCGCTGCCCTTGGGGTCGATCACGGCATAGCCGAGGTTCCCGCCGACCTGGTTGGCGACCCGCCCACCGCGGATCGCGCCGGCGACGAGATCCACGTTCGCCTCGATCGCCGCCTTGATCTCGGTGTAGAAGCTGCCGATCGTCGGATACCTGAGAGCCTGCTGGTCGGCCGGCAGCAGCTCCACCGGCGACTCGATCCGCATGAAGGTGTCGAGCTGTTTGCGGGACAACCGCGCGAACCTCGCGGTCAGCCCCGGCGCGACCGTGCCGGCCAAGCCGGTATGGATGGCGGTCGGGTCGAGCTGCCTGATCCGCGGCGACCCGCCGATGGCGGCCAGTGCGTTGCAGGCCGCGGCCATGTGGAGCATCTCCTCCATCAGCACCGACCGCAGCGTGTTGTACGCCGGATAGTTCTGCACCTCGAGTGAGTACATCGCCGCGGAGTACAGCGGCATCGTCGCGTGTTCGATCGAGACGGCGCTCTGCAGCGCGCCGCGGATCCAGTGCAGGTCGCGGGCCGCGGCCGGCTGGCGCTGGGTCGGAGAGAAGGCTGACTGGGACATCGGGCTACCTCACTGGTCGGAGTGGCAAGAGGGTGGTGCCGTGCCGCGCCGGGAGGCACGGCACGGCGTTGCTCAGCTGGCGGGCAGCAACATGTCCTCGAAGAGGTCCTGGAACGACTTCTCCAGCTCGGGGTGTTCGTAGAACTCCGGTCCGACCGGTTCGAAGATGACCTCACCGAGGCCGCTCAGGGTGTCGAACATCATCGAGACGATGGTGCCGACCTCCCGGCCGAGGTAGTGCGCGACGATCGCGACCGCGCTCCCGTTGACGCCGTACGAGCCGGTGGCCGTCCAGATCCGCTCCTCCGGGCTGCCGATCCACATCCGCCGGCTGGTCGGCACGTTGTAGCCCTCGCCACGCAGTCCGCGGGCCACCGCGGCGACGCAGGTGATCGGGTTCCCGCCGAGGATGCCGGCCCGGGCCAGCACCCCGACTCCCGAGCAGTTGGCGGCGACGACCTTCCCTTCGTCGTGGTGCCGGCGGACCAGCTCCAGGACGCGTTCGTTCTTGGCCATCTCCCCGGAGCCGACTCCGCCCGGTACGTAGAGCAGGTCGTAGGTGCGGGTGTCGTCCAGGGCGGCGTCCGGCACGACCTGGGTGCCCATCTGCATGGTGATGACGCCCGGGGTGACGGCAACGAGTTGTACTTCGAGGCTCTCCGGGGCGGTCTCCCGCTCCCACGGCGAGATGGCGCCGCTGACCACCATCGCCGCGCCCTTGAAGATCTCCAAGGGGGTCAGGCAGTCCTGCTCGCTCACCTTGTCGTAGGCCAGGACGCCGATCGAGCGGATCAGCGGGGTCTCGGGCTCGGGTTCGGGCGTGCTGGTCCGGGTCCGGCCGTTGCGGCGGAGGAGCTCCGGTTTGGTCATCGTCATAGTGGTTCCGATCTGTCGAAGTCTCGATGGTTGGGAAGCGGCCAGCTGGACGGAGCCGAGCTCGGACAGCTCGAGCGAGCGAATGCCCTGTCTCGTTGCCTCGGCCCGGTGCTCCGGGATCTGATAGCCCCATTGCGCCCAGAACACCTGCGCTCCGGTACTACGAACCCGCGCCGCGTTGGTCAGGTTGTCGTCGATGAAGATCACGTCGGCCGGCGCGACCCCGGCCTGCCGCGCGAGTCTGCGGACGGCCTCCGGTTTGCGCGAACAGTCCCCGATGACGGCCGTCACCGTGCGGTCCAGCCGATGGCGGCGCAGGATCTCCCAGACCGAGGGTTCGTCCTTCGCCGTCACCACGGCGACCTTGCCCGCGTGCCGCCTGAGCAGTTGCGGCACACCGTCGTACAGGGTGTGCAGACCGAGCCAGAAGTCGGGCTCGGTCTCCCGGAGCCGGTTGCGGACGGCCGTCGCGCGAGTGACGAACTCGGCGACCGCGCGCTGGTCCAGGGAGGCGAACAGCCGATCGAAGTCGGCCTGCGTCCGGACCTCGTCCGCGGCCGGCGATCCGGCCACCGCGAAGTGGTCGAGCAGCCGCGAGTAGTTGCGGATATGGGCGAATCGCTGAACGAACGCGGCGGGCACCTGGTCCAGCAGGACCGGACCGGGCTCTGGCGGGACCCGGTCCCGAAGTCCGAACCAGGTGACCAGCGCGCACTCCTCCAACGCGTCGCAGATGACGCCGTCGAAGTCGAGGATCAGCATCGGACCGCTAGGCCGCCGGCTTCTCGACGGTCTCGAAGACGGCCCGCATGAAGGCGCCCACGTAGGCGTAGTACGAGCAGGTGATGATGTTGCCGTCGACGATCACGTCGCTGTCCACGACGGTCGCGCCGGCGTTGATCACGTCGTCGCGCAGCCCGATGTAGGCACACGCGGTGCGGCCCTTGAGGACGCCCGCGCTGACCATGATCCACGGACCGTGACAGAGCCCGGCGACCACCTTTCCGGCGTTGTCCATCCCGGCGACGAAGTCGAGCACCCGATGGTCCTGCCGAATCCGGTCGGGCGCCTCGTGACCGCCGGTGAGAATCACCGCGTCCCATTCGCCGTCGGCCAGGTCGTCGAACGCGATGAGCGGTTTGGCGGTCTTGTCCATCGGTAACGGAACGCCGTATTTCCCGATCACCGGATCACCCTCTTTGGTGGCCACCGCCACCTCCCAGCCCTCTTCGATCAGCCGGTAGTAGGTGTAGACCACGTCATGGTCCTGGAATCCCGGACCGGTAATGATGACCGCGCTGTGTGACATTTGTGTGAACCTCTCCGTGAACAGGTGTCAAGCAAGTCGGGAAATGCACAGGTACGGCAGTTCGACATCCGGACGTACCACTTCACTGCTGGTATTGGTGAGAATCTCCACGTCCAGCCGCACCACGCCGGACACGCACAACGGCACGTAGAACAGATCGGCCGGCCGGCGCCGGTAGAACACATCCATCCCGGTCCGGATCTCGAAGCCGAAGCGCCCGTCCGGAGTACTGCCCCGCAGGTGCGCGTTGGCCTGCTGCGGCACCCGGCGCATCGGGTGTTCGGGCCGCTCGATCGCCTCGGACTCGTAGGACTTGCCGGTCCGGTCGTAGTCGTCGCGCAGCCGGAGCAGGTCGAACTTGTTCCGCGGCACCTCGATCTCGATCAGCTCGAGCGGCTCGTCGCCGGTGTTGCGGGTGCCGTGGAAGGCGCCGCCGGCGATCCGCATGATCGTTCCCGCCCGGACCGGGACCTCCTGCCGGAGTCCGGTCGTGACGCCTTGCCCACCAAGGCACAGCAGATAGGTCAGCTTGCGCGGGTGGACGTGCATCGACGTGCCGTGCGGTGCGTCGATGTGCAGCGCCCAGAAGTCGAAGAAGTCGTCGACGTAGGCGCGGTACTCGTACCCCCAGGGCTTGGGGATGATCTCGTTCAGGTGCAGGTCTACGTCGAACTGTTCGTTCAGCGGCCGGCCACCCCGGCGGACCAGCCGCTTGAGCTCCCGGATGTCTTCCTTGCCGGCTTCGAACCGGACCGGTTCCGGTCCGGCGCCGAGCGCCGGCGCGATCCTCTCGATACTCGATGATGCAGTCACGAACACCTCACATGGTCGGCCCCACAGGGCAGTGGGAATGCAGCAGCAGGGCGCCGGAATTGTGGTCTCCGGCGTCGCTTCGACGGTGATTCGAAATTTCTGGAAATGTTTGCTTTTGTCCAGATGCGCCCTCCCCCGAGGTGGTGGGCCTTGCGACTCGGCCCGACTCAAGAAACCATAGACCGCCTGACGGGTCAACAGATATCTCAGTGCCCCGAAGATTATCTGTGGGCGAGGTCACAGTGGTCGTGGATTGCATTTGCCTGGTACGTCCCGAAATGTACGCACAATAATGGCGATCAGGTTTTCGATGACTTTCCATCAGGAATTGTATTGGTGATTAACACAACGATTTCCTAGACTCCGTCGGGAGCTGTCCCATGCCTATGAGGAGTAACTAATGCCGAATCTTCCGCAGCGCGTGCTGCTCGCGCTGACCAGCCAGGACCACCTCGGTGAGCACGGTGGCCCGACCGGCTACTACCTGCCCGAGGCCGCCCACCCGTGGCAGGTGTTCACCGCGGCCGGCTACCAGGTCGACTTCGTCTCGATCGCCGGTGGCAAGCCGCCGATGATCGGCCACGACCCGGCCGACGAGGTCCAGAACGCCTTCCTCGCCGACGCCGCCGTCCAGCAGAAGTTGCAGACCACACCGACCCCGGCCGAGGTGAAGGCCGGTGACTTCGCGGCCGTCCTGTACGTCGGCGGCCACGGCACCATGTGGGACTTCCCGGACCAGACCGACCTCAGTGACCTCGCCCGCGAGATCTACGAGACCGGCGGCGTGGTCGCCGCGGTCTGCCACGGGCCGGCCGGGCTGGTGAACATCACGCTGTCGAACGGCCGGTACCTGGTCGACGGCAAGGAGTTCGCCGGCTTCACCAACGACGAGGAGGACGCGGTCGGGATGACGGCGGTCGTCCCGTTCCTGCTCCAGGACAAGCTCGAGGAGCGCGGCGGCAAGCACCTCAAGAAGCCGAACTTCGAGCCCTGTGTCGTGGTCAGCGAGCGCCTCGTCACCGGACAGAACCCGGCCTCCGCCAAGGGTGTGGCGGAGGCTGCGCTCGAGCTGCTCGGCGGCTGAACCGCAAGTAGCCATCGGGTTGTCCGCAACCCGATGGCTACTCCTACCAGAACTTCGCCTCCGTCATCAGATGACGCCACGCGACCTTCACCTGTGGTTGACACGGTCCCGTCCGGTTGACCAGGTACAGCATGTTCCTCGGCGGGATCACCGGATCGTAGAGCCGCACCAACTGCTCCGACCGGATCGCGTCCGCCACCAGGTAGGTGGGCAACACACTCACGCCCGCGCCGGCGGTCACCGCCGCCAGGGCCGCATGCAGATCCGGTACGACGACGGCCGGCCGCATCCGTGGCTGGCGGTTGAAGGCGGTCGTCCAGTACCGCCCGACGATCGGCAGACCCTCCCCGATTGACACCAACGGCAGTTGGTCCAGCGCGGCGCCGCCCTCGGCGGTGACATCGTCCGGCAACTGTGCCGCCCAGCAGGCGCCGGCGACCAGCACGAACTCCTCCTCGAAGAACGGCTCGACCGTGAGCCCGCCCTGCCGTGGCCGGGCCGTTGAGACCACGAGATCGTGCCGGCCGGCCACCAGGCCTTCGATCAGCTGATCCGGTGGGCCGAACGAGGTCCGTACCCGCAGCCCGCGCTCGATCAGCCCGGCCAGCGCGGGGATCACCTTCGCCGTGGTCAGGTCGGGTGGCCCGCCGAACTGGAGCGTCTGGTTGCCGGAGTCGGTCACCAGCAGCCGGTCGACCACCTCGTCGAGCGCGTCCAGATGCCGTCCCAGCTGACCGGCCAGTTCGTCAGCCACGCCGGTCGGTGTGACACCGCCGGCGCGTCTGACGAACAACTGCTTCCCGAGCTTCTCCTCCAGGGTCCTGACCTGGACCGTCACGGTCGGCTGGGACAGCCCGAGGTGCGCGGCTGCCCTGGTCAGCGAGCCGACCCGGTGAACGGCGAGGAACGTCCGCAGCAGATCCAGGTTCACGACTGTTGCTGGCGTCGGACGGGGATCGAGAGCGAAACGGCGACCAGGGCCAGTGCCGCGAGGATCACGCCCGCCGTACGCAGCGAGGTGAGTGGGCCGAGGACCGCCACCCCCAAGGCGGCACCGGCCTGCCGGGAGGCGTTCAGAGCGCCTTGTGCCGAGGCGGCGTACTCCGTGGGCGCGGCCACCGACATGTCGGCCGTCGCCGCCGGGATCGCCGTCGTACTGGCGAGGACCAGGGCGATCTCCGCGACGACGATCCAGAGCAGCGAGGAGTGCACGCCGACCCCGGTCAGCAGCAGCCCGGCGAGGACGTCACAGCTGAGCCCGAAGATGATCAGCCGCCGGGCGCCGAAGGTCGCGATCAGCCGGCCGGTCACCATCGGCAGCACGCACATCGGCAGCGTCATCGGCACGAAGGCCAGACCGGTGTCGAGCGCGCTGAAACCCCGCTCCCGCTGGTACCAGAGGGTCAGCATGAAGAGCATTCCGTAGAACACCAGCGTCGCCGCGGTCGCCGCGACGATGTCGAGCCGCACCTGGGCCCGGGCCAACAGGGCCGGCGGCAGCACCGGGTGTTCGGCTCGCCGTTCGACCTGGACCAGCACGATGACCGCCACGACGGCCAGCGCGAGACTGATCAGTGGCGCCGGGCGACCCCACCCGTTGGTGCCGCCGTCGATCAACCCGAAGGTCAGGCAACCCAGCAGGACAACGGACAAGGTCACCCCGGGCCGGTCCAGCGGCCGGACCTTCGGCGGTACGACGTTCGCCACCCCGAGCACCAGCACCAGGGACAGCACCGCGATGGGCGGGTTGACGAGGAACACGAGTCGCCAGCCGCCCAGCGTCACCAGCAGACCGCCGAGCAACGGACCGGCGAGCAGTCCGCTGCTGGTGACGGCGGCCCAGGTGCCGATCATCTTCGCCCGGACCGCAGGCTCGGGGAACATCGCGACCAGCAACGCCAGTGACGCCGGGACCATCCCGGCCGCCGCGATCCCCAGCAGCGCGCGGCCACCGATCAACGCTCCGATGTTCGGCGCCGCCGCACAGAGCAGCGAGATCACGGCGAAGGCGATCAGCGAGTAGCGGTAGAGCCGGCCGGCGCCGAAGCGGTCCGAGACCGCTCCCGACGCCAGCAGCACGCCCGCGAAGACCACCGTGTAGGCAACAGATGCCCAGGGCAGCAATGAGCCGGCGGCGTGCAGGTCCTGCTGCACGTCGGGCAGGGCGACGTTGAGGATCGAGGTGTCCAGCAGGACCAGGAAGTTGCCGGCCGAGATGCCCAGGAAGGTGATCAGCCGGCGCCGGCTCGCCACCCGGTCCGGTATCGTTGCCGGTGGCAATGGTGTGGTCATCAGGCCCCGACCCCTCCGGGCAGGACGCCGGTCCGGGCCCACTCGGTGAGCGGGTCGACGGCGTCGGTGCCGACGTACTCGATCCGGTTGCCGAACGGATCGGGCGAGGTGATCATCGAGAACGGGGTCGAGCCCTCCTCCATCCGGAAGACCGCGTCGACCCCCGGGCCGCTGGTGCGCAGCCAGTCGAGTCGCGCGTCCATGTCCGGCTCCCAGTACGCGTGGTACAGGATCTGGCCGCACTTGTCCGCGGAGACGATGCCGTCGCCGTTCGCCTGGATCAGCTCGAGGTACGGCGGCTCGGTCCGCGACAGCACAGCGGTGAGCTCGAAGGGGTGCGGGTCGGGGTCCTCCAGGCGCGGGATGCTGAACACCCCGGGCTCGGTGAACCGCAGGTCGAAGGTGTCCGCGTAGTACGCGATCGCCTTGTCCAGATCAGGAACCACGATGCCGGTGTGGAAGAAGCTCGGCTCGACCGTCGGCGCGAACCGGTCGCCGAACTTGACCACCGTCGGTGGCTCGACCAGGCAGTCGAGCAGTTCGGGGATGAAGTCGGCGAGGTACTGGCTGGCGCCGTGCTGGGCGAAGGCGACCTCGTCGCGGTAGGTCTCGATGCAGAGCCGCCGGGTCGGGTCGGTCCCGTCGACCACGTAGTCGAAGCGGGTGCAGCCGGGTTCGTGCTGGGCGATGTTGTCCATCAGGCCGGCCATCAGGGCGTCGAGTTTCGCCTCTTTGCCGGGCTGGACGCGCTGTTCGGCGGTAACGGTGATCATTGATGCCTTCCCCTTGGTCGTCATGATCGATCCGGCGGGCGGGCGGGCTCCGCCGTGTGTGAGGTGGTGGTCAGGTGGTGGTGCGAGTCGTGGCCGGTACGGCGAACGAGCGCCGGTCCCCCGCCCACGCGTCCGGCCGGACGGCCAGGTCGAGCCGGTCCAGTTCGGCCGGGCTGAGCTCGATCTCCGCGGCGGCGGCGTTCTCGGTGATCCGGTCGAGCCGGCGGGTGCCCGGGATGGGGACCACGTCGTCCCCCTGGGCCAGCAGCCACGCGAGCGCGAGCTGCCCGGGCGTGATCGACAGGCTGTCGGCCACCGTGCGCAGCGCCTCGATCTGCCGCAGATTGCGTTCGAGGTTGTCGTCCAGGAACCGCGGATCGGTCCGCCGGAAGTCGCTGCTGCCGACGGTGTCGCGGTCGAGGGTGGCGGTGAGCAGGCCTCGTCCGAGCGGGCTGTAAGGCACCAGACCGACGCCGAGTTCCCGGGCGGCCGGGATGATGTCGAGCTCGGGCTCGCGCCACAGCATCGACCACTCGAACTGGACCGCCGTGATCGGGTGGACAGCGTCGGCCGCCCGCAGTTGTTCCGCGGTCACCTCGGAGACGCCGAGGTACCGGACCTTGCCGGCGTCGATCAGCTCGGCCATCGCCTGGACGGTCTCGCCGATCGGCACCTCGGGATCGACCCGGTGCAGGTAGTACAGATCGATGACGTCGACACCGAGGCGTTCCAGCGACGCGTCGCAGTAGCCGCGGACGTGCTCGGGGCGCCCGTCGAGCGAGACGCCCTGCTCGGTCCGGACGATGCCGAACTTGGTCGCCACCTTCACCTCCCCCCGGTTGGCCAACTCGGCCAGGGCCCGCGCGACCACCTGCTCGTTGTGCCCTTGGCCGTAGCTCATCGCCGTGTCCAGCAGGTCGACCCCCAGCTCGACCGCCCTGTGCAGTGCCTTGATCGACTCCCCGTCGTCGGCCGGTCCGTAGCCCTGGGAGAACCCCATGCATCCCAGTCCCAGCGCCCCGGCCGTGAATCCCCTACGTCCCAAGTGTCTTTGCTGCATGGGTCAACGGTGCTGGCTGCCGAGACATAAGTCCAAGACCGGTTTGCGCTGCGATCTATCGTGATCCACGATGAATGGATGGAGCTACGCCAGCTGGTCTACTTCGACGCGGTCGTCCGTCAGGGCGGCTTCACCCGCGCGGCGGAGAGTCTTCACATAGCCCAGCCGGCGATCTCTGCGCAGATCCGGCGGCTCGAGACCGAACTCGGCACCGTGCTGCTCGAGCGCAGTACCCGGCGGGTTTCCCTCACCCACGCCGGGGAGTTGTTCTGGGCCCGCACCCGGCGCGTTCTCGACGAGCTGGACGGCGCCCGCGCGGAGCTCGAGCAGCTCTCCTCCGTACTCCGGGGCCGGGTGCGCATCGGCGCCACCCAAGTGATGGGCACCCTCCAGCTGGCGATCCAGCTGGCCGACTTCCGCCGCCGCTACCCCGGCCTCGGCCTGTCGCTGCGGTCCGGCCTGATGGAGATCCTGCTCGAGGCCCTCGACAACGGCGAACTCGACGTCGTCCTCGGCCCGATCCACGCCGACCTGCCATCGCGGTACATCGCCAGACCGCTGGTCGAGGAGAGCCTGGTCCTGGTCAGCCCACCGGGCCACAGACTCAGCGACCCCGCCGGCAGCCTCGCCGCGGCCCGCAACGAGAGCTTCGTCTGCCTCCCGACCGGCAGCGGGCTGCACGACATCCTCACCAAGGCTGCTGCCGCCGCAGGCTTCGTCCCGCGCATCGAGTTCGAGACCTACAGCCCCGCCAGCATCCGCGAACTCGTCGCCGCCGGTCTCGGCGTCGCCCTAGTCGCAGCCTCCGCGGCCCACGCCCCCGGCCCCCCGGTCGAGATCTACCCCGTCTCCCACCTCACCCACCCATCCATCGGCCTGATAGTCCTCGACGACCGCCCCCTCACCCCGGCAGCAGGCGCCTTCCGCGACTTCCTGGCCCGCACCCTCCCCACCCCACCCGACCCCACCGACTGACCGGCGGAGATGTGGGTGCCTCAGGTTCGGGCGGCGGGCTACTTGGGCTGGGCGATGGCCTGAAGTTGAGGTAGCAATACGGCTGCCTGTTGGGCCCGGGCGGAGACGCCGAGTAGTTCGCGGGCCAGCATGAACAGTGAGATCGGGAACAGCACCAGCGCCGCCAGGATGACGAAGACGGCGGCGATCGCGTCCAGGGGTGAGTCGCTGCTGCGGGAATCGCCGCTGCTGGTGGAGGTGAGGTTCAGGCTGTCGCGTTTGCCTGTCTCGAGGAGGCAGCGGAACTTCGGCTTGTACGGGCGGATCGTGGCCTTGGTGCCGTCGGCGAAGCGAAGCCTGATGCGGCTGCGGATGAACGCGCCGCGGGACACCTTCGTCACCGGCGGCAGCTGACGCCAGGGGCGGTCAGGGCGGTCGAGGACCGAGACGCCGCCGTCGTGGATCTGCAGGCCGGTGACGGTCTTCTTGAGCAGGACCATCGCCACGCCTGGGGGAAGGGGAGCCTCGCACGCGGCGCGGATCTCCTCGACTGTGTGTTGCGGCAACGGGTCGGCTTGCTTCTTCGCCACGGTGGTCCTCCGGCAGCCAGGTCGATTCCTCTCCGGCAGATTAGCGGCTGGCCGCCGGTCGTTCGGTGATCTGAGTCGTGTCGCGATGCCGCGGACTACCGGGCGATCGCAGTACTGCGTGAGCTCGCGGAGGGTCAGGTCGGGCGGTCCGTGAGGCGGTCGCGGAGGCGGTCGACCAGGCCGACCCCGGGGCCGACGAGCTTGTGGAACAGCTCGCTGTTCGGGGCGGCCGGGTGAGGGCGGGTCGGGGCGACCTGCTTGGCCAGGTCGACGCGCTCGGCGAGGCTGAGCAGGTCGTGCTGCGGCAGATGCGCGCGTAGTTGCGGGAATTGCTCGTTCTCCTCGTCGCGGACGTGGTCGGCCAGCACCGCCTGGATCTGGGAGATCAGACCGAGGAAGTCCGGCTGGCCGGCGTCAGCGCCCTCGAGCTGCTTCATCAACAGCTCGAGTTCCTTGTGCTTCGCCACGTCGTGGTCGACCGCGCTGTCGCCGTCCGGCAGGTGTTTGCGCATCGCGGGGTAGACGAACATCTCCTCGGCGACCGAGTGCCGGATCAGCTCGGCGATCAACTGGTCGGCCAGGTCTCGCTGCCGGTTGCTGTCCGGACTGGCGAGGATCTCAGCGATCAGCTCCTCGGCCTCGCGGTGGTCGGCGGTCAGGACGTCGACGACATCGGGACCGCTGGCTTCGGTGGCATTCACGGCAGGTGTTCCTCACGATGGGGAGTGGAAACCTGCCGGTACCCCGTCATCAATCGAGTCAGCGGCGGCCGAGACGCCGTTCGCCCTCCGACGTGGCGGTGTAGGGCAGCTCGTAGTGGGCGAAGACCCGCGGCTCCTCCGCGCCGGTCAGCTCGCCGTCGGTGTCGATCGAGGGAGCGTCGTGGACCAGCTTCTTCGGGTAGCGCACCCGGACCGCCTTCGGGGTCACCGTGGCGCCGTCGACGGGCACGAACGCCAGCCGGGACCGTCCGATGATGCCGATCTTGACCGTCACGAAGGCGGGGACGTCGGTGGCGGTGTCGACATAGACCGCCTCCAGCTCCCCGATCTTCTTACCTTCGTTGTCAATGACATTCTCGCCCTGCCAGTCGCGGAGGTTCTCTGCTGGGAACATGCGGGCCTGGTACCCCGTCCGGGCCTACCCCACACGCAGCGGAGAATTTAGGAGCTTTCGGCAACCAATACCGCGAACTCCCCGACCGCGGCGGTGAAAGCCGGAGCAAGTTCTCGATCAAGAGTTGCGTGGTCCGCGGCGGTCAGGGTGATGGTCGCCGGGGCGGGGAGTTGGCGGAGGAGTTTGGTGCGGAGGTGGGTCGGCGGATGGTGCGCGTCGCTGCGGGTGTTGCCGAGCCGGCTCACCCGGATTCGCCGGGCCAGCTCGTGGGGAGGAATGTCGGCAGCGCTTCGACGAACCACTTCCAGCGGCTCGACGCCAGAGTCGAACCGAGTCGCGCGTTCCAGGGCTCGGTAGACGGTGTCGGCGATCAGGGCGCGTTCCAGCGCTCCTGCTGCGGCCTCGGAGCCTGCGGTCTGGGCAACCTGGCGATCGATCAGGTACTCCGTGCGCTGGTGGCCGGCCTGGTCGAGTCGGTCCAGCAACCGGTGATAGGCCCGGACGGGCGGTCCGAAGGCGAGATGTGCCGCCTTGGTCAGGTAATAGTGGACGACCTGGTCCTCGGTGCTTCCCACGATGACGAGGTCGGCGCCGCTCGCCCGGCGGACCACGTCGTACCGGACCTCGTCGAGAGGGCCCGCGGTGAACGATCGGCTCAGCTCATCGAGAAGGTGACGCGCGCCGCGCAGTACGGTCTGGTGCAGGGCGCCTTTGTCGTCGCAGATCTCGTGAGCGACCGCAGCGATCCTTTGCTGGGCGTCCATCCCGGCCCACAGCGGGATACCGATCAGCAGCACCCGACGGAAGCGCCAGCCGACCCGGATCACGGAGATGACCGGCTCAGTGGTCACGGCGACAGCAGTCAGGCGTCGCGCGCCAAGCAAGGCGGTCAGCTCATCCAGTACGTCGTACAGCCGGGGAGCCTGGTGGCGGGAGACCTGTTGCGCCGCGGCGGGGAGATGCGTGACGCGGGGGCGAAACGCCGCGGTGACGAACAGGACGATGCCCGCGAGCAGGATGCTCCACCACAACGGGCGAAGGAAGATGAGCAGAGCCGCCACACCGGCCAGGCCCAGTACTGGAATCACGAAGACCACGAGGGCGAGGAAGAAGGCGGCGGCTCGAGCCGGCGACCGGTCCGGAGGGTGGATCGCGCCGCGCTCCAGTTCGCGAGACAACTCGGCGGCCACTCGCCGATCCAGTTCGAGCCGCCAACTGGGCTCGGGACTCCGCACGACCGGGTTGGGGGTCGACGTTCCAGTCGCACTTCTCGCACCACGACACATAGCGCGGGTCCGCGAAGAGCTGATGCCCGCACCGAGGGCAGTCGCTGGCAGGAACCTGACGCGTCATTGGGCGAGGAAGGCCTGCAGGTCGGCGGCGATCTGGTCCGGATACTCGCCGTTGAGCGCGTGCGACGCCTCTGGGTACAGCTTCACCGTCTTGTTCTTCAGCGCGTTCTCCGCCGTACTGCGTGCCTTCGGCGGATCGTGCATGACCGACTTCCCCGCCAGGATCGCGAGCACCGGCAGCTTCAGCGTCGCGAGTTGCTCCTCGGTGATCCGCTCGGGCTGCGGCTGGCGCATCGTGTAGTTCTTCATTCCGGCCTCGATCATGTCGGCGACCGGCACGTCCTCGACCGGTGCTCCGCCGGCCGTGTACGAGTTGAAGCTGTCCCGCCAGGAACGCGGCAGCCACTTGATCGCGGCCGGGATCGACCGGACGACGGTCTCGAGCGGCATCCCGTCGAAGACGTTGATCGGGTCGAGCAAGGTGAGGGTCGCGACCCGGTCGGGGTGCCGGAGCGTGAAGTTCGTCGCCGTCCAGCCACCGATCGACAGGCCGACCAGGTGGAACTTCTTCTCCGGCAGGGCAGCCAGGGTCTGGTCGAGCCAGGCAGCCTTGTCGTCGGACGTCTTGATCGGCCGGCTCTGGATGCTCAGGCCGGGCTCCCCCAGCAGGTCGAACGTGTAGACGTCGCCGATCCGCAGCAGCGATGGCATGTTGTCGGCCCACACCGGAGTACCGGACGACGTACCGGGCAAGAGAACCAGCGGCTCGGCCTTCCGCGACCCGGTGCCGTTGAAGCGATAGACCCGCACCACCCCGTACTCCGTACGGATGTCGCGCACCAGCGTCGGCGCGGGCACGTCCTTCATCGCCCGGTCGTACTTGTCCAGGTAGTCCTGATAGCCCTCGGCGCTGTTCCAGTGACCGACCGGGGACGGGGAGCGCAGGACCAGCGCGACGGCGACACCCGCCACCACGATCACCCCCAGGACGATCCGCGGCCAGCGGCGCTTCCTGCCTTCGCCAGACTTCGTCATATCCGTCTCCTAACCATGCGGTAAGTAATCTAACCATACGGTAGAATCAGGGTCATGCCGAAGTTGCCGCCTGACCGGAAGCTGACACTCACCGAACAGGCTCGCCGCGCCCAGTTGATCGCGATCACCGTCGAACTGGTCGCCGAGGTCGGTTACGCGGGCACTTCGCTGGCCAAGATCGCCGATCGCGCGGACGTCACCAAGGCCGCGGTGCTGTACTACTACCCGTCCAAGAACGCGCTGGTCGAGACGGCGCGTGCCGAAGTCCTGGCCGGCTTGATCGCCGCCGTCGGCGAAGCCATCGACGCGGCCCCGCCCGAGGACTGGCCGGCTGTGTACGTGCGCTCGATGATCGGGCATCTGCGCGACAACCCGCGGCACACCCGGATGATCATCGAGGCCGCGATCCACACCGGCGAGCCGGCCGACCCCGCCGCCCGCTGGGGGCCGCTCGCCCAGGTCCTCGGCGCGGCTCGCGAAGCGCGGAACCTCACCGGAGAGGTCGACCTCCGCTCCCCCGCGATCATCATCGGCGGCGCGATCGACGCCATCGTCTCCGAGCACGTCGACGACCCGGCCTACGACACCACCGCGGCCACCGAGCTCGTCGTCACGATGATCGAGCGGACCGTTCTCGCCTCTGACTGAGGTCACCGCCGACCGGTAGCGCTGACCCAGCACTGAGCGAACAGAGTCGTGCCGCCAGCGGCCCATTCGCGCAGGCTCGTGGCGTGGTGACGCGAGCCGGCCTCGTCCAGCTGATCAGCCAGGTACTGCGCGATCGTGGCGGAGCCGACGTAGTTCTCGTACCGGGCCGCGACGTGGATCTCGCGAAAGCCGGCCTGCTCCAGCCAGGTCCCCAGCTTGCGGCCGGCCAGCGGGTCGCCGCCGTTGGAGATCATCAGGTCCCGATAACACTCGAGGCTCTCGTCGACCGCACGCGACGGCGGCGACAGCAGGAACCCACCCCAGTCCGGACTGCACAAACCGATGACCCCGCCTGGGCGCAGTACGCGCTTGGCCTCCGCCAGTGCGTCCAACGGTGACGCCAGGTGCTCGAACAAGGCATGCGAGAACACCCGATCGACCGACTGACCGGCCAATGGCAAGTCGTAACAGGACGCGGAGGTGAAGGTCAGATTCTCTGCCCGAACGGACAGGCGGTCGGCCTGATCCACCGCGACCACCCAACCGGGTTCCACCGCTGCTGCGAGATCGCGGCTGATGGTGCCCGGCCCGCAGCCTAGATCCAGCACGTCGAGCCCAGGGCTGAGGTGGGGCAGGAAGAACTGCCCGTGCGTCTGCAGCGACCGGCGGGCCATGAAGCTGACTGCGCCGTCGGTGTGGCCAGGGGTGTATCCGGTAGTCATCGGACCAAGCCTGGCGGCCCGCGACGCTCATCGGTGAGTGGCGCTATTGCCACATCGGATTAGATTTCTGCCATGGAGAAGGTCGCGCTGCTGGTGTTCGACGGCGTCCGGGTGTTCGAGTTCGCCGTGGCCGCCGAGGTCTGGGGGCTCGATCGCACCGCCCGCGGCGTGCCGGGGTTCGACTTCACGATCTGCGGACCCGATCCGTCAGGTCACACTCTGGACTCCGGGCTGACCTGTACTCCGCAGGCTTCGCTGGACGCCTTGCAGGACAGCGATCTGGTCGTCGTGCCCGGCGTAGAGGACCCGTTGGCGCAGCCGCCGGACGCAGTACTGACTGCGTTGCGGGCAGCCCACGATCGCGGTACGACGATCGCCGCGCTCTGCTCAGGCACCTTCATCCTCGCAGCGGCCGGCCTGCTCGACGGCAAGCGAGCCACCGCGCACTGGCAGGACTCGGACCTCCTCGCTGCCCGGTATCCCTCCGTACAGGTAGACCAGCGACCGCTGTACGTCGGCGACAGCAACATCTGGACCTCCGCCGGGACCGCGGCAGGAATCGACCTGTGTCTGCACCTGGTCCGGCGCCGGCACGGAGCGGCCGCCGCCGCGACCATCGCACGCACGATGGTGACCGCGCCGTTCCGGCCGGGCGGGCAAGCCCAGTTCATCTCCCAGCCTGTGCCGCTCGCCTCCGCGGACGAGCCGCTCGCCGAGCTCCAGACGCGCATGCTCGCCGACCTCGCCCACCCGTGGACCATCACCGAACTCGCCGCCCACGCCTCGATGTCGGAGCGCACTCTCGCTCGCAGATTCGCTGACTCGACCGGCACGACGCCACTGCGCTGGTTGATCGACCAACGCGTGATCGCCGCCCAGGAGCGGCTGGAGTCCACCTCCGAGTCGATCGCCGCGATCGCCAGATCCTGCGGCTTCGGTACTCCGTTGAGCCTGCGCCAGCACTTCACCCGGCGTACGGGGCTGACCCCGCACAACTACCGCAACACCTTCGGCCAGCGGCACGAAGTTGCCATCGGCGACGAGTAGGAACCCTTCGCTGGCTAGCCTCGGTGCCATCAGCAGGTCTGCTCTGAGGAGGATGCGGATGCCCAGCGTGGTTCATCGGACGATCGAGATCGACGGGGTCCGGGTCTTCTATCGGGAGGCGGGGCCGGCCGACGCGCCGGTCGTGTTGTTGCCGCACGGCTATCCGTCGTCGTCGTTCCAGTACCGCGGGCTGATGCCGGCCCTCGCCGACCAGTGGCGGCTGATCGCGCCGGACTTTCCCGGGTTCGGTTACAGCGACGCGCCTGACGACTTCGACTACAGCTTCGGTGGCTATGCGGCGTTGCTCGACAGGTTCCTGGCCGAGCTGGGGATCGACAGGTTCGCGCTCTATCTGTTCGACTACGGCTCCCAGGTCGGGTTCCAGCTCGCGCTGAAGGATCCCTCGCGGATCGCCGCGCTGATCATCCAGAACGGCGACGCCTACGAGCACACCCTCGGCCCGAAGTACGAGCCGTTGAAGGCCTACTGGGCCGATCCGTCGCCTGAACGACGGGCGGAGCTCGCGCAGGCGGTCACCGCGGAAGGGCTGCGGGAGGAGATCCTCGGCGAGACTCCGCCAGCCACCGCGGAACGGATCAGCCCCGACCTGTGGCACCTGGCCTGGCCGCTGATGGAGCCGAACCGGGACATCATGATCGGCTTCTTCCAGGAGATCGCGAACAGCGTGCGGCGCTATCCGGAGTACCAGGCGTTTCTGCGCGACAACCAGCCCCCGACGCTGATCGTCTGGGGCCCCGAGGACGGCTACATGCCGGCCGAGTCGGCACGCGCATACCTCACCGACCTCCCAGCAGCCGACCTCCACCTCTTCGACGGAGGCGGCCACTGGCTCCTCGAATCCCACCTGGACGAGGTCGTCGCCCTGATCCGCCCGTTCCTCAGCCGGACGCTGTGACCCCACCCAGACCGAACAGCTCCGCCGCGTTGTCGTGCCCGATCCGGCGGATCTCCTCCGCGGTGAACCCCAACTTCTCGAGTGCCACGAAGGCTTCGACCGGATCGTCCAGCGGGTAGTCGCTGGCGAACGTCATCCGCTCGACCACGGTCCACTCGAGTATTGTTGCTATTGGCAACTTCTTGCCGGTGTCAGACTCGTTGCGGGGCGTTGCGGCGTAGTTCGCTCATCGTGGTGCCGCGGCGGTGGAACAGGCTGCGGAGCGTGCTGACGTTGAGGTAACCGACCCGGGTCGCGATCTCGGCGGCGGTCAGGTTCGTGGTGCGGAGCAGCTGGGTGGCTCGATCCAGACGGATCGCATTGATCAGCTCCACCGGGCTCATGCCCAGCACCTCCGCTGTCGTTCGCTGCAGGGTGCGCTCGGAGACACCGAGCTGCTGCGCCACGGCGCCGACCTGGATCGGCTCGGTCAGGTGTCCGCGGACCCAGCGTTCGAAGGCGCTGGTGAGTGGGTCGTAGCCGGCCATCACGGCAGGGATCGCGAAGGCTGCTTGACTGGCTTTGGAGCCGATCAGCAGATAGCGATCGACCAGCTCGGCCAGGTCCGGGCTGTGGGACCGGACGATCGCCAGGGCCAGATCGATGTGCGAGAAGGCGGCACCGGCCGTGGTGAGGCCCTCGCCCTGGCTGAGGATGAGCCCCTCCTGCAGGTCGACCTTCGGGTAGCGGCGCCGGAAGAACGGCGCCAGCCACCAGCTGGTGGTCGCCATCTCGCCGTCGAGCACACCGGCCTCGGCGAGGAAGAACGTGCCTGTGCACGCCGCGGCCATCTCCGCGTGCCCGGAACGAGCTCGGCCCAGCAAGTCCAGGATCGGACTGTTCTGCCGGCTGGTCAGGCATTCGGTCAACTCCGAGACGTTCCTGGTGCTGACGGCCGGCATCACCAAGACGTCCGGCAGCCGCGACAGGCTCGCGATCGGAGTGGTCGGGGCGCGGTGACCGAATCCGGTGATCACCTCCGAACGGACCCCCAGCGGCGTGACTGTCCAGGGCTCCCCCGCGCCGTCGGTCTCGCTCCGCAGCGAGACCGCGGTACTCAGTACCTCGAGCAGCGCACACAGACCGAAGTCGGCGACTCCGTCGACGGCGATCAGTCCGACATCCATACCCGTCCTCCCTGGACCCAAAAGCTGTTGGGACGACCGTAACCCCCGCCGGGCGCTTTTGGTGTCGAAAGCGTCGGATCCAGATCTGCCAATTTCATTTACCCCGTTCTACTGTTCATCGAGGAGTACAGCAAGTTGCTCTAAGCCCCCATTAGCTAGATCCCCCAACCGGCGCGACCGATCCGCCCCGATGTCGCCCGAGATTTCTCACCCGGCCCGGGTTTCTGCCCGTTCATGGGCAACTCTGCGTCACCGCCCGAGATATCTCTGCGTCTTTTTCCGCCGTTAGCCGGCGGAGCTGTCCGGCCTGCGCGAAAACCGGATTCACCCGTTTAATTCAAACAAATTCCGGCGAGCAGGTAGTGCAAGTTTCAGGTACGACGACGAAGGAGTCCCCTGTGTTATCCACCAAAACGCCACGCTCGACCGGAACGACGATCCGCCGTCGGGGAGGAGTGCTGCTGCTCGCCCTGTCGATGGCAGCCCTCGGCCTGACCACCGCGGAGACGGGCACCGCGGCCACCCCGCTCGAAGCCGGCCAGACCACCACGGACAACTGGGTCGGGAGCTGGTCGGCGACCCCGATGACTCCGCTCGGCCCGGACAACACGCTGGGCATGCCGCTCACGTTCGTCGCCCAGACACTGCGGCAGATCGTCCGGCCGCACCTCAGCGGCGAGACCGCCCGGGTGCGGCTCACCAACCGTTACGGCACCCAGCCGATCACCTTCCAGAGCGCGAAAATCGCCAAGCAGGTGCCCGGAATCGACAACCTGCCGGCCGGTCTGGGCGTCCCCCCGCTGCCGACCAGCGTCACCAACTTCCCGGGCCAACTCGTCAGTGCCGCGACGCTCGCCGCGGCGGTGCAGGGGGCAGCTTTCGTTCCCGGCAGCAGTAAGCCGCTGACCTTCGGCGGATCCACCTCGGTGACGATTCCGGCCGGTCAGGACCGGTACTCCGATCCGGTGGCGTTCCCGGTCCGCGCACTCGAGAACCTGGTCATCGACTTCTACGTCCCGAACCTGACCGGAGCCTCCACCCAGCACACGATCGGCAACCAGGTGAATTACCTGGCTCTCGGAAATGTCAGCGGCGTGAATCCGGCGCTGCCGCTCACCTCGGTGCCTTTCCTGCCGAACGGCATCTCGTACTACTTCCTCAGCGGCGTCGACGTCGTCGGCGCGCCGACCGCCCGCAGCGTGGTCACTCTCGGCGACTCGATCACCGACGGTCTGATGTCCACCATCAACGCGAACAACCGTTATCCGGATTTCCTCAGCGAGCGTTTGCAGGCGAGCTCCGGCTACAAAGACGTATCGGTACTCAATGAAGGTGTCGCCGGCCAGCGCGTTGTCTTCGACAACATCGGCCCGAGCTCGGTGAAATCACTGGACCTCAACGTCCTGTCGCGTACCGACGTCAAATACATCATTGTCGAGGCCGGCATCAACGACCTGGCCAACCCGCCGTTCATCGGAATTCCCGGCCGGCACCCCGAGCGGATCAGCGCCCAGCAGGTCATCGCCGGCATGCAGCAGATCATCACCGCCGCACACGCCCGGGGGATCAAGGTCTACGCCACCACCATCACGCCCAGCGGGAGCCTGACCTTCCCGGCCCGCGGGCTGTTCACCACCTTCTCGCTGCCCGACGTGGTCGCCAAGCGGCACGCGGTCAACGACTGGATCCGCACCAGCGGCGCCGCTGACGCCGTGATCGACTTCGACGCGACGATCCGCGACCCGCTCAACCCGGACTCGCTGCGGATTCCCTACGCCAGCGTCGACAACCTGCACCCCAACGACGCCGGCTACAAGCTGCTCGCCGACTCGATCCCGCTGTCCTTGTTCAACTGATCGCTCCTGAGTGAACTGTCGGATTTGGTGCGGACAGCACCAAGTCCGACAGCTCAGCGTCGGAATCGATGCCGAATGCGTCGTATCCGCCGCTGTTGTCACGGCGAGCGAGTTCCTAGTGTCGAACCAGTACCCAGAACCCAACCCCAGGGAGCAACAATGGACGAGTTCGCCACTGCCGACGCTGCTGAAGGCGGCCCGGTCCCGGACAAGCTGAAGGCACTGTTCAACAACCCCGACGGGGTGAAGGTGCAGCCGCTGCCCTGCGCGCTGCCCGACGAGAAGTCGATGGGCGTGCACTTCGCAGCCGGCGCGCGCACCGTGCCGCATCGCCACGAGAACGGTCAGCACATCGTCGTCACCGACGGCGTCGGCATCGTCGCCGACGAGAACGCCGTGCACGTGGTGCGCGCCGGTGACGTGATCACCAATCCCCCGGGCGGCTGGCACTGGCACGGCGCCACCCCGACGACGGCGATGTCGCACGTCACCGTCGAGGGCGAGGACGCCGGCCTGGATCTCGAGGTCGAGCAACGTGACTGGGAGACCGCCTACCCGTCGGATCTCGGGACCTGAGCCGACAGCGCGGCCACAACGCACCAGCCACCAATTCAACTGCATCAGGAGCTCGGACCATGGCACTGCCTTACCCGACCCAGCCCGGCGACGTCGACCACATGATCACCAACGACCACGCCGCCGTGAACCGGCTTTTCGAGCACATCGAGGCCGGCCGCGGTGACCGGCAGATCCTCGCCGACCAGATCTGTTTCCAGGTCGCCCTGCATGCCGACGCGGAAGAGCGCACCTTCTACCCCGAGCTCCAGCGCCTCGGCCGCAACGACGACGCCGAGGAACTGATCGCCGAGCACGCTGAGGTCAAGAAGCTCGTCAAGACGGTCGAGCAGACCGAGCCGGGCGAGCCCGAGTTCGAGCAGGCGCTGGCCGCGATCATCAAGGACATCCGCGAACACGCCAACGAGGAGGAGACGATCTTCCTGCCCGAGATGCGCAACGGCGCCGGCGCCGAGCGGATGGCCGTACTGGGCGAGGAGTTCCTGGCGGCGAAACGCACAGCGCCGACCTACTCCCACCCGGCGGCGCCCTCCAGCGGCCTCGGCCACAAGCTGGCCGACGCGGGGGCGGCGATGATCGACAAGCTCCGCGACAAGGCGAGCGGGCGCGTCCACACGCTCGGAACCGATGCCTCCGGACTGCTCGACCCGCAGGCGCAGCGGCTGATGGACACCTTCGCCGCGCTGGACCCGAAGCCGCTCGAGATTCTCAAGCCCGAGCAGGCCCGGCGCCAGCCGACCCTGGTCGATGCCGTCCACCAGATCCTTGAGGCCGACGGCAAGTCAACCGATCCCGAGCAGGTCGGATCGGTCGAAGACGTCAATCTGCTCGGCACCGCCGGCGGCGAGCTGCCGGTCAGGATCTACAAGCCCGAGGGCGCCGACTCGACGCTGCTGCCGGTGATCCTCTGGATCCACGGTGGCGGGTTCGTCCTGTACGACGTGGACACCTACGACGCGTCCTGTCGCGGACTGGTGAACAAGACCGGCGCGATCGTCGTGTCGCCGGAGTACCGACGGGCTCCCGAGAACGTGTTCCCGGCCGCCCACGACGACGTCCTCGCCACCTACCGCTGGCTGCAGACCAATGCCGGCCAGCTCGGCGGCGATCCGGCCCGTATCGCGATCGGCGGCGAGTCGGTCGGCGGAACCCTCGCCGCGTCAACCTCCCTGCAGCTCCAGGAGGCCGGTGAACCCCTGCCGGTCGCCCAGGTGCTGGTCTACCCGCTGACGACAGCCGAGCAGTGGGGCGAATCGTTCGCGGACGCAGCCGATTCCCGGCCGCTGAACCGGCCGCTGCTGTCCTGGATGGCCATGCACGCCTTCCACGGTGTGCCGGAGGCAGCCACCGATCCCCGGATCGCCTTGCTCGACGTCAGCAAGGAGGAGCTCGCGGGACTCCCCACCACGCTCGTGATCACCGACGAGCGCGACGTACTCCGCAGCCAGGGCGAGCAGTTCGCCGTGAACCTGGAGACGGCCGGCGTGGCGGTCACCAGTAGCCGGTACGACGGCATGATGCACGAGTTCTTCGGTGCGGCCGCGGTCCTGGACAAGGCTCAGCAGGCCCAGCAGGAGGCCGCGGACCACTTCACCGCCGCTTTCCGCGCCAGCTGACCAAGCGCACCAGCTGACCCGAAGCACGAGCCCAGCGACGCCGGTCCGCACCGCCGGCGATCGTTGCGCTGGTCGACCCTTGCATAAGTTCGGTGGTCACCACTCGCAGTAGCGGAATACTGATCAGCCATGAGTCGTCGGTGGTTGTTCGGGGATCAGCTGGGGCCGCACTTTCTGGATGCGCGGGATCAGGAAGTGCTGATGATCGAATCGAAGCGGGTGTTCGCGCGGCGGCGGTTCCATCGGCAGAAGGCACATTTGGTGCTGTCCGCCATGCGGCATCGCGCGGCCGAGCTCGGGGACCAGGTGCAGTACGTCAAGGCGAACACGTACGGCGAGGCGCGGGACAAGGTGCGCGGGGAGCTGAGCGTCTGCAGCCCGACGTCGTACGCCGCTGAGCGATTCGTTCGTCAGCTGGCCGACGTCGAGGTGCTGCCGGCCCGGGGGTTCGCGACCAGCCGCGAGGACTTCGAGGAGTGGGCGTCCCGGCGCGGCGCGAAGCGGCTGCTGATGGAGGACTTCTACCGCGAGGCGCGGGCTCGGCTCGACGTGCTGATGGAGGGCTCCAACCCGGTCGGCGGCCGGTGGAACTTCGATCACGACAACCGCGAGGCGCCGCCTGCCCAGTCGACTCTGGGTACGCCGGAACCGTGGTGGCCGCAGGAGGACGAGATCGACGAAGAGGTCCGGGCCGACCTGGATCGCTGGGAGCAGGCCGGCGACGTCAGCTTCGTCGGCCAGGACGGCCCGCGCCGGTTCGCCGCGACCAGACGCGAGGCCCTGCACGTACTCCGCGACTTCGTCGCCCACCGGCTGCCGTCGTTCGGGCCCTATGAGGACGCGATGCTGGCCGGCGACGACTGGATGGCACATTCGTTGCTCTCGGCCCCTTTGAACCTCGGGCTGCTGGACCCGGTCGAGGCGGTCGAACGGGCGGAGGACGCCTACCGGGCAGGCGACGCGCCGCTGCAGTCGGTCGAGGGGTTCGTCCGGCAACTGATCGGCTGGCGCGACTACATGTGGCATCTGTACTGGCACTTCGGACCGGAGTACCGGCACCGGAACGCGCTGGCGGCACGCCGTACGGTGCCGGAGTGGTTCACCGACCTCGACGCTGACGGCACCGTGGACGCCCGCTGCCTGTCCGAGACGCTGCGCGGCGTCCGCGAGCACGGCTGGGTCCACCACATCCCCCGGCTGATGGTGCTCGGCAACTACGCGATGCAGCGCGGCTGGCGGCCCGACGAGGTGACCGACTGGTTCCATCGCTCCTTCATCGACGGCTACGACTGGGTGATGGTGGCGAACGTCGTCGGCATGTCCCAGTACGCCGACGGCGGCTTGCTGGCCACCAAGCCGTACGCCGCCGGTGGCGCCTACATCGACAAGATGAGCGACTACTGCGGAGACTGCCGGTACAACCCGCGCAAGCGCGTCGGCGACGACGCCTGCCCGTTCACCGCGGGCTACTGGTGGTTCCTCGATCGCAACGCCGAGCGCCTCCAGGGAAACCAGCGGATCGCCCGTCAGTTGTCGTCCCGGACCCGCCTCAAGGACCTGGACGAGCTGGTCCAGCAGGAGCAGACCCGCGGCTCGTCCGCCCCCTGACCGGCACCCCACGATTCGGCTACGTTTCGATCATCTTTGAAAGGGATGCCATCGTTGTCATCGCGTGGAATCATGCGGTGGTGTTCAGTTCTCTCTTCCGAGACTTGGGGATCATCATGATGATTACTCGGAATTCCGTCCGGCGACGACCACCGACCATGCTCTGAGGCGTACGTAACGTTTGACTTCCAGTACCGGGGGGAATACCGGCCTGAGAAGGACTCTGCGATGACCTCATCCGCACATGATTTCCGGACGCCCGTCGGCGTCTTTTCGATACCAGAAACTTTTCCGTCGTTACCGGTCGACGCCGCCACAAGGCATTCCTGCGCCTGCGGCAAAGGGCAGCTGACTGTCGCCGAGCCACGCGCGGAGGTGAACCTGCCGGGCGTCCGGTTGGGCGACGTTGCAGTGGCGCGGGAGCGGCCAGTGAGCGGACGGCTGCTCACCTACGGCGTGCGGCTCGTCTTCGAGCTCGGCGACGCGCCGACCGGCTCCACCAAGGCTCGATCGGCGGCGCTGATCGGCCCGCGCACGCGCGCACTCGAAGTACGGCGGGACGGCGACTGCCACACGGTCAGCGCCACCTTGCCGCCGTGGATCGCCTTTCGCGCGTTCGGCGATTCGCTGCAACTGCTCGCTGATCGGGTGGTCCAGCCGGCCGAGCTGCTGGGCCCGCTGGCCCTGGCCGTCGAGCGTGATCTGCTCCGGACGCCCAGCTCGGAGGGCCGGCTCAGCATTCTCGCCACCGCGATCCGGCACTGGTGCGCGGACGGGCCACGGTGGAGTCCTGAGATGGAGCGGGCCTGGCGACTGCTCCAGACCAGCGGCGGCATGATCCGGGTGGGTGAGCTGGCCGATGCGGTCGGGCTGTCCTCGCGGGCGCTGGCCGGCCGGTTCGCCCAGCAGGTCGGGCTGTCACCGAAGAAGAGCGCCCGGCTGATCCGCGTCGGGCGGGCCTGCCAGGCGCTGGGCCGGGGCTGGTCGGTGGCCGAGATCGTGGAGGACGCCGGCTATTTCGATCCAGCCCACTTCATGCGCGATTTCAAGGGACTGCTGGGACTGACACCCGGTGCTTACGTCACTGCCTCGAGCCGGCACGAATGCCGCTGCGCAGCCGCTCCGCATTCCACCGTCGCGCTGCCCGAGGACTGTCTGGTGTTGCGTTGACCTCCGGACGGCGTGGGCCGGGCGCCACCAGGCGCCCGCGTTCGCCGTTGAGCTGCCACAGCGGGAGGTCGAACATCCAGAGCAGGTCGGCGACCTCGACCGGCTCAACCCGCAGGTCGAGGGCCCAG
>NZ_JBFBNQ010000011.1:0-159937 GCF_040687575.1 Kribbella sp. NPDC056861
CGGCGTCGGATCACCATCAAAACCCAGAACATCCCAATCAACAGGGCGAGTCACGCGAATGCATCCTTAAGAGGTCGAGCGGTCCAGTGAGGGCTTGCCATCCCGACCACTGGCGATACCGGGCAGAAGTTCACCGCCGTCGGCCCGAGGTGGTTTGATCGGGCCGACGGCGCCACGTCGTCAGGTGTGGGTGATCCTGTTCCTCCAGGAAGAAGACGAAATGGTCCTCACCATCCGACGCGGACGGCTCCCGGGCAAAGCGAAATCACAGATCTTGCGGTGTGCTCCTGTGGTCGGGCCGCCGAAGCACCGAGCCGGTCAGTTCATCGGGTCGAGGATCATCGACGCCTGCTGCGGACTGCCGTCGTGAGCCAGCGCCTCCTGATTGGTCACGTCGTCGAAGGCAAAGGCATAAGCCTTGCCGTCAACCATCTGCGCGTGGATCTTGCGGGCGTAGTGGTTGGTGACCACGTCGCGGTAGTAGTTGCTCCGATTGCCGTCCGGCTGATTCGGCGAGGTCAGCAACGTGGAACGGTTGAAGCCGGCGCAGAGAGTGCGAGCGATCGGCCCTCGGACCAGGTCGTTCGGGGCGTCCAACCGACCGGCGCAACCGAAGATACTGGCCGAGTCCGGCTTCTCGAACGAGGTCACGACAGCACCCGCCGAGTTTCGGAAATGCATGACGTTGCCGGACACCTGGCCGTAGTACTTCAGGCCAGGCTGGTTCGCGAACGGGGTCACGCCCAGCGGCTGCTTGCTGTACTTCGACCAGACCCGGTTGACGTAGTCGTCCATCGCGTTCCGGGGCAGCAACCCGGTCTCCACCCCGTACGTCGGCGCCAGCGCACGCAGTACGGTGCCGTCGGGTGCTTTCTGAATCAGGTTCGCCCAGCCACCGGGCTGGCCACGAAGCGCCTTGAAGAAGCTGCTGTAACCGGTGGGTTTCAGGTGACCCGTGACCTGCAGGGACCCGCCCACGGGTTGCACGCCGACGGCATACGGCGCGGAGAACATGTCGACCTGGGTGCTGTTCATCCACAGGCCGGAGTCGTTCAGCGTGTACTCCGACCAGTTGAACAGGATGTTGCGGTTCGGGTCGCCCGGGTTCTGGACCGCAGGCTGGACCAGCCCACCGGTGGTCAGCCTGAACACCAGCTTTCGACCGTAGGAGAAGTAGACCCGCCCGGAGAACTTCGGCATTCTGATCGTGGTCGACCGGCCACTGGCCGGGCCGGCGATCGACGCGTCCGGCGCGGCCGAGGGTGGATTCCCCCCGGCCGGCCAGGCGTGGAAGTTGCCGCTGGCATCTGCCCAACCCTGCCTGCCGGTCCGTAGGTCGGTGCCGAGGTTGTAGAAATAAACGACGTCCCGGCCGGAGTTGTTGGTGATCGTGAGCGGGATGGTGGCAGGGACCGCGGCTGCCGGGGACGGACGGGTGGCGATCTGGCCGGCGGTCAGTCCGGCCGCCACGACGACCGCGGCACAGAGCGCGGCGACGGTCTTCCGATGAATCTGCACGGATTCCTCCTCGAGATGTCCCATGAGAAGGTCCGGCCGGCGGGGGACGGTGAAACAACCGGCCGGATGGAATGTGCACATCGTTCGACCGCGCAGGTTGCCGCGTCAATGGCCTGAGGTGGCGGCTTTCCGACGCCGGCCCGGTATTGTTTCAGGAATCCTTGCTGGAGTGGTTGCCGGTCTCGTCGCGAACAACCGTCAGTGGTTCGTTGGTGACCGCGAGTCCGGTGAACCGGCGCTCCATCGCCGCGGCGTAACGGGCTGCCAGCCCCGGCTCGGCCCGGTAGCTGGCGATCACGTTGTGCCCGAACCAGACGCGGACCAAGCGGTCCTGGGCGTCCTCGCGCGCGTACGACATGGTTGTTCCCTTCTTCTTCGTTGCCTTCTACCAGACCACAACTGACGGCCTTCGGACGCCACGGTGCCTCCACAGTCCCATGCCGGGAGATCGGGCAACAATGCTCAGCAGCTGATTGTTCGGGCAATCACGAACAATCAGTTGACAGCTTTCGCGCGACGGCCGTACGGTCGCTGACAATTCAGTGGGTCTGTCAACAACGAAGTCGTCGGCCACCCTCCTCCGTACCGAGGTGACAGCGTGAAACTCACAGTCGTGGGCGGCGGATCCACCTACACTCCCGAACTCGTCGACGGCTTCGCCAGGCTGCGTGGCGCGTTTCCGATCGACGAACTCGTGCTGGTCGATCCGGCCGTCGAGCGGCTGGAGCTGATCGGTGCGTTCGCCCGCCGGATCTTCGCCCGGCAGGGTCACCCCGGCCGGATCACCACCACCCGGAACCTGACCGAGGCTGTCGACGGCGCGGACGCCGTGCTGCTGCAGATCCGGGTCGGCGGTCAGGCCGCTCGGCACGAGGACGAGACCTGGCCGCTCGACTGCGGATGTGTCGGCCAGGAGACGACCGGTGCCGGCGGCCTGGCCAAGGCGCTGCGCACCGTGCCGGTCGTACTGGACATCGCCGAGCAGGTCCGCCGGGCGAATCCACGGGCCTGGATCATCGACTTCACCAACCCGGTCGGCATCGTCACCCGGGCCCTGCTGTCGGAGGGCCACCGAGCCGTCGGCCTGTGCAATGTGGCGATCGGATTCCAGCGCCGCTTCGCCGGGTACGCCGGCGTCTCCCCGGATCGGCTGACGCTGGATCACTTCGGACTCAACCACCTCACCTGGACCCGCGCGGTCCGGCTGGCCGGCCAGGACATCCTGCCGGAACTGCTTATTGCCCACGGCAACGATCTCGCGACCGATCTGCACCTGCCGGTGGAGGTACTGCGCCGGCTCGGGGTGGTCCCGTCGTACTACCTGCGCTACTTCTACGCTCACGACGAGGTCGTCCGGGAACTGCTGGACAGGCCGTCGCGCGCCGAGGAGGTCACAGCGCTGGAGAAACAACTGATCGACCTGTACGCCGACCCGGCACTTGACGAGAAGCCCGAACTGCTCGAGCAACGCGGTGGAGCGTACTACTCCGAAGCAGCCGTCGCTCTGACGTCCTCTCTGCTGAACGACACCGGCGACGTCCAGGTGGTCAACACCCTCAACAACGGCACCCTGCCGTTCCTCGCCGACGACGCGGTCATCGAGGTCCCGGCCACCATTGACGCGACCGGCGCCACCCCGCTCCCGGTCGCTGCCGTCGATCCTCTGTACGCCGGGCTGATCGCCAACGTGTCGGCCTACGAGCACCTCGCGCTGGACGCAGCCCTTCGAGGCGGCGAGGAACGAGCGTTCCGCGCGTTGCTCGCCCATCCGCTGGTCGCCCAGATCGAGAAGGCCGAGATCCTGACCGGCAAGTTGCTCGCGCACAACCGGCAGTACCTCCCGTGACGGGCGCGCCTCCGGCCGCGGTCCTGGCCATCGACGCCGGCAACAGCAAGACCGACATCGTGATCGTCGCAACTGACGGCCGCGTGCTCGGCAGGGCCCAGGGCGGTGGATTCCATCCACACATCGTCGGTCCGGTCGACGCGGTCGGCGGGCTGGTCCCGCTGGTCGAAGCCGCGGCGGCAGAAGCCGGGCTCCGAACGGACCAGGGTCCGTTGGTCGAGGTGGTGTCCGCCTGCCTCGCCAATGCCGACCTGCTGATCGAGGAGCAGCGGCTCGCGGCAGCTATCGACGATCTCGGCTGGGGACGGTTCGTCGCCGTCGCCAACGACACTTTCGCACTGTTGCGAGCCGGCGTGGACGAGCCGTTGGGGGTTGCCGTCGTCTGTGGCGCCGGGATCAACTGCGTCGGTCTGACGCCTGACGGGCGAACGGCGCGCTTCCCGGCCATCGGAAAGATCTCCGGTGACTGGGGAGGTGGGCTGCAGTTGGCCGACGAAGCGTTCTGGGCCGCGGCCCGGGCCGACGACGGTCGCGGCCGGTCGACGATTCTTGCCAAGACACTGCCCCAGCACTACGGCATGCCGACGATGACCGCTCTGATCGAGGCACTGCACCTGCAGGAGATCGCGATCGAGCGGCGCCTCGAGGCGACCCCCGTTCTTTTCCACGCGGCAACCAAAGGCGACCCGGTCGCGGCGGAACTGATCCGGCGGCAAGCGTCCGAGATCGTCTCGATGGCGGTGGTCGCCCTGCGCCGGCTGGAGCTTCTCGACCAACTCGTTCCGGTTGTTCTCGGCGGCGGTGTCCTCGCCGCGGGCCAGACCGTGTTGCTCGAGGACGTCACCTCGATGCTCGCGGCACTGGCCCCCAGGGCCAGACCGGTCGTCTTCACCGGCGCGCCGGTGATCGGTGCCGCTCTGCTCGGCCTCGATCGTCTCGGCACCCGTCCCGAAGCCCGCAGGACCTCACGGTTCAGCCACAACCTTTTGTGAGGAAGGAAACCGATGTTCCGTCCACCCCTGAGAGCCGCCCTGACCCTGGGTGTCTCGACCGCACTGCTCGCCGGGCCCACCCTGGCCCACTCCGCCCTTCCGGCGGCCGGCGCCGACCCGCTGGCGAAGTACACCGCTCAGCAACTGACGTGGGAGCCCTGCTCGTTCAACTACGGCCAACCGTCCTCGACCCAGTGCGCGTTCCTGACCGTGCCGCGTGACTGGGCGAAGCCGGACAGCGGCAAGGACCTGCGGGTCTACGTGAGCAAAGTGCCCGCGACCGGCCCGAAGGCCTCCTACCTCGGCGTGCTGCTGACCAACCCCGGCGGTCCGGGCGGACAGGGAGCGTCGCTCCCGCAGTCGCTCGCGCAACTCCAACCGAAGCTGAACGCGGCGTACGACGTACTGGGGATGGATCCCCGAGGGACCGGTCAGGAGGGCGGTAGTGACGAGGCCGCTCTCGGCTCGACCTGCAAGGTTCCGCTCGATCGGCTGCCGACCGGCCTGCTGGACGCCCGTGACCGGTCACGGGACAGCATCCGTCAGCATCAGCAGATCCCGCTCGTGGTCGCCCAGGCCTGCCAGAGCGTGGCGGAGGCGCCGTACATCACGACCTGGCAGACCGCTCACGACATGGACCTGTACCGTCAGTTGCTCGGGGCACCGAAGCTCAACTACGTCGGCTACTCCTACGGCACCTGGCTCGGCGCCAAGTACGCGTCGCTGTTCCCGGCGACCACCGGGCGCTTCGTACTCGACTCCAGCGTGAACTGGCAGGGGCGTTTGCAGGCCGACTTCGAGGACTTCCCCCGGATGGGACAACGGCAGACCGACAAGGTCTTCCTGCCCTGGCTGAACCGGGTCTCGCCCGAGACCTTCGGCACCACCGTCGCCTCGGCGAGGAAGGCGATCGAGCTCGGCCGGAAGAACGCGGTCGGGCTGGGAATCAGCCCGGATCAGTACGACACCCTTCTGGTGGGTAACGGCAGCCAGGTCGGCTGGTTCATCGCACTGATCAACCTCACCTTCATCATCGAGCTCGAGCCCGCGGCCCAGCAGCGGTTGAGCTCGTTGCCGGCCGGGTTGCGGCAACTGGCCGACGAGGCCGCGAAGCAACGGCTCGGCGTGCCGCTGGCACAGCTGACCACCGCGACGCTGGTGGCGAAGAACCTCGGCGTGGACCCCACCGACTACGGACTGGTCCCACTCACCCGGTACGCCGTGGCCTGCGGCGACCAGACCACGAAGACGACCCAGTGGTACAAGAACCTGAGCGACAGCCAGGGCCCGCAGTACCCGATCTTCGGCTGGCAGTACGGCCTGACCGAGGTCTGCGGTCCGTGGTCGGACGAACCCCGGCAGGAACTGCCGCTGCTGTCCAAGGCCGCCGCCAGGAACGTACTGGTGGTGCAAGGGGAGTTCGATCCCCAGACGGCGTACGAGCAGGCGATGGCGGCGGTCGACAAGGCACCGAATGTCTCCGTACTGCGGGTCGACGATTCTCCCTTCCACGGGCAGTACGCGATCCAGGGCAATCCCTGTGTCGACGGTGTGGTGAACACCTACCTGCTGTTCGGATCCAAGGTCGCCAACGGACTGTGCCCGTCGATCCCGCTGCCGGGCGAGAAGGAGGTCTTCGCCACCAGGGGTCCGGTGGACGCCTATCTCAAGCAGGGCAAGCATGCGGCGAAGGTCGAGCTGACCACCCGGAACGCCTACCTGGGCCGCGAACTGGCTGACACCATCTCCATGGCCAACAATCCCTGACAATTGGCCCGGGATCTGATTCTTGGTTGTTTGAGGCAACCAAGAATCAGATCCCGGTATTCTTGCTTCGTTCACTGACTGATCAACGTCCCGCTATCTGGGCCCGACATCGTCTCAGCATGTTCACCCACTGGAAGAAGAAGTCCGTCGCCGCCGTCGCGGTGCTCGGAGCCACCCTCGCCCTGACCACCGCGACCGAGGCCTACGCAGGTGGTCAGGTGGTCTGCAACACCCCGGGAGCCGTCAAGATCGTTCGGCTCGACGGCAGCGGGATCTGCCTCGTCGGTAACGACAACGGCGCCGTCTGGGCGGCCGACACCAACCACATCGATCAGATCCGGTACGTCGACAGCGGACGCTGGCGTGGCGAGATCAGCTATCAGGGACCCCGCGGCAAACCGGTCATCGGTTTCCTCGACCCTGGTGCGATCATCGCGTTCGACGGGCAGCCGACGGGTTACATCTTCCGGATCAAACTCAAGCGCTGACCGCGGTGCTCAGCAGGGCAGGTTGCGCCCAGGCGACACTCCCAGAATCTGTGTGAAGGCCAGATAGGTGTTGACCCGGTCTTGCACCGCGGCCGGGTTGACACCGTTACACTCCAGGGCGCCGTTGAGGGTGCGAATCGTCTCGCCGAAGCCCGCGCCGAGCACCATCGCGCGGTGCGGGGTGATGATGCCGCCGGCAATCTGGGTGGTCCAGAACCACAGTGCGGTCCTCCAGCTGATCGCCTCGTTCTCCTCGACCAGCCAGGGATTCACCAGCAGGTTGACTCCCAAGGCGTCGCCGGCCTGCTTGTAGTTGTAGTTCCAGGACAACTGGAGCGGCCCACGGCCGTAGTACGAGGCCGCTCCCGCGGGACAGCCGAACACCAGGGCCGGGTTGCAGTAGTCCGGATAGTTGGACTCGTCGAGTTCCTTGACGAAAGCCAGCCCACTGGTCGCATGGCTCGCGTTGGCCAGGAACGCTGCCACCTCCCGTTTCCGGACCACCGGGTCGCCGGTGGTACCGAACTCCGGGAACGTCCCGAGCACCGAGACCAGACCCTGGTAGCTGAAGAACGGATTCGGGTTGGGGAACATCTGGCCGAACTGCGCCTGGGTGACGACGAATTCGGCAGGCTGGTCGGGGGGGCAGGTGAAAGGATCCCAATACCAGGTGCTGACCACCGGGCTGTACCCCGGATTGTCGTGCTCGGCGATGTACAGCGCGCCGTCCGCGGCGTACCGGACGATGCTGCCGGCCGGATAGAAGTCCCCCTGCACCCAGTCGGGATGGTCACACGTCTGTGCCGACCGGGCGACAGCAGAGTTCGGAATACCGACGAGCAAGCTCGCCAGCGTGAGCAGGACCATCGTCAGCGCACGTTTCACCGGAGGCTCCGATCTTGGAGGAGGATTCACAGCCAGCCTGCTGGCGCACCCGACCGGTGACAACAGTTGACCGGTGAACCCTGCGGCCCCGTACTACGGCCCGCTTGCGGGGCCACCGTAGGAATCGACCGGCCCGTCGCGGTGTCGCGGCGGGCCGGCTGGCACTCGGCCATGGTGACGCTGCTGAGCACAACGCCACCGATCGAGGAGAGTGCCGATGACATCGACCCAACGGTTCCTGCGCCGCAAACCCCTGCAGTCGTTCGACGAACTCGGGGAACCGAGCTCCGGCCTGGTCCGTTCGATCGGTCTGACCCAGCTGACGCTGATGGGCGTCGGCAGCACCATCGGGACCGGGATCTTCTTCGTCCTGTCCCAGGCAGTACCGGTCGCCGGTCCGGCCACCATCGTGTCGTTCGTCATCGCGGGCCTGGTGGCCGCGCTCACCGCGATCTGTTACGCCGAACTGGCCGGCGCGGTTCCCGTCTCCGGTTCGTCCTACTCGTACGCCTACGCGACGCTCGGCGAACTACCGGCCGTCGTCGTCGGCGCCTGCCTGCTGCTCGAGTACGGGGTGTCGAGCGCGGCGGTGGCCGTCGGCTGGTCGCAGTACCTGGACAAGCTGCTGAACAACCTGTTCGGATTCGAACTCCCCGAGCTACTGACCAGAACCCCTGCCCAGGGCGGGATCGTCGATCTGCCCGCGGTGACCCTGGTCGCCCTGTGCGGGTTGCTGCTGATCCGCGGCGCGAGTGAGTCGGCGCGGGTGAACGCCGTGATGGTGGCCGTCAAACTGCTGGTACTGGTCATGTTCGTCGCACTCGCTGCCGGGGGATGGCAGGCGGACCACTTCGCGAACTTCGCTCCCGCCGGAGTCACCGGCGTGATGTCGGCGGCCGGGATCATCTTCTTCTCCTACATCGGTCTCGACGCGGTCTCCACCGCCGGTGAGGAGGTCCGGAATCCGCGCCGCAATCTCCCGTTGGCGATCCTGATCGCGCTCGGTGTGGTGACCACCGTCTACATCGCGGTCGCGGTCGTCGCCATCGGCGCCCAGGAACCGGCCGGCTTCGCCGGGCAGGAGGCCGGGCTGGCCGCGATTCTCGAGCACGTGACCGGCGGGACCTGGCCCGGAACCGTGCTGGCGGCCGGTGCGGTGATCTCGATCTTCAGCGTCACCTTGGTGACGCTGTTCGGCCAGACCCGGATCCTGTTCGCGATGTCGCGCGACGGACTGATTCCGCCGCGCTTCCACCGGGTCCACCCACTGCGCCGTACGCCGGTGCAGAACACGGTCGTCGTCTGCGTCGCGGTCGGACTGCTGGCGGGTCTGTTGCCGATCGATTTCCTGGCCGAGATGACCAGCGTGGGCACTCTGGTGGCCTTCACCGTGGTGGCAATCGGCCTGATCATCCTCCGTCGCACCGCTCCGGAACTTCCGCGATCGTTCCGGGTGCCGTTCTACCCGGTCTCGCCGATCCTCTCGATCGCCGGCTGCCTGTGGATCATCGCCGACCTCCGGCCGGCCACCCTGGCCGTCTTTGTGATCTGGGTCACTGTTGCTGTGGTCGGGTACTTCGGCTACGGCGTACGGAACTCCCGGCTGGAATCAGCACCGGACGAGGCCGGCCAGGATTACGGTCGGCGACAATGATCGGCGGCATCAGTGAATTAATGTACTGAAACATCCAGGAACTCACCCGGCAGATTGCTGCCGCCCGCACGGAGGTGGTACAACTTTCTTTCAAGAGCGAAGGGAGCGAGTTTTATGGGAGAGCGCACCGAGGTCGTCAAGTACGACGATCTCGACGGTACCGACATCCCGGCCGGCAAGGTCGAGACGATTGCCTTCGAGTTCGACGGCAAGGCCTACGAGATCGATCTGAACAAGAAGAACGCAGCCGGTTTCCGCCGCGCGGTCACTCCGTACCTCGAGGCCGCCCGGCCGCGCCGGGTCAGCCGCCCCAAGGGGCACGCGCGCCCGAAGGCCTCCCGGCCACAGCACGAACCCGAGGACACCAAGGCGATCAAGGCCTGGGCCCGCGAGCAGGGCTACGAGGTACAGGACCGCGGCCGAATCCCGAACGAGGTCCGCCGGGCCTACGAGCAGCTCCAGCAGCAGTGATTCCACCGGATTCCGCCCACCGGCAGCCCGACGGCCGATCATCTCTTCGAGAGATGATCGGCCGTTCGTCGTCACTGGCGCAGAATCCAAAAAAGAACCATTGGGCAAACCAATCCGGGAATGGTTTGTTTTCGCATTGCCTGACTGCCTGATCGCTCGGCTTCTGCTTTCGGCCGGATGATTCCCACCGCTTCCGACGAATGGGTTTTGTCCGTCGTCGCCGCCCTGTGGTCGGCCCGTAGCCGTCCTCGCCCCGCTCTGCCGGGCCTGCCAGGCTGATCGCTCGTCGACCAATTCAGGCCGCCGGAAGCGAGGAGCCTGATGCGTTTTCTGTCCACGCTGCGTGCCGGCTGCGGCATCCTGGCGCTGCTGTCCACTCTGCCGGGCTGCGCCTCGTGGCCGTCCGAGGATTTCCCCGTGATCGACTGGGTCAAGATGGTGGTTGCTCCGGGCAAGCTCACGGTCTGCACGCATCTGCCGTTCGCCCCGTTCGAGGCGGTGATCGACGGTCGGACCGTGGGCTTCGACGTCGACCTGGTCAGACTGCTCGCCGCCGATGTGGGGCTCGAGCTCGACGTGGTCGACACCGAGTGGACCCAGATCACCTCCGGCGCGGCTCTGCGGACCAGACGCTGTGATCTGGCCATGGGCGCGATCACGATCACCGCGGAACGGCGCGAGAGGATGACCATGACTGCCCCTTACCTGGACGCCACCCAGGTCCTGCTCGTGGGCTCGGCGTCGCCGTACCGGTCGCTGGCAGACCTCAGCGGGCGATCGATCGGTGTCGAGGCCGGCAGCACCGGCGAGGCGTTCGCCGTCGGCGCCAAACGGTTCGGTCTCGAGGTGATCCCGTTCTCGACCCTGACAGAGCAGCTCACTGCCCTGCGCGCCGGGCTGGTGGAAGCGGTGATCAACGACAACACCGTCCTGTACGGCATCGTGCACAGGTCGACGGACATCCGGCTGGCGGGCGAGTTCAACACCGGCGAACGCTACGCCTTCGGTGCGGCGACGGACGGTGCCGGGCCGCAGTTGGCCCACCACCTGGACGTGGTGCTGACGGCCGCCAGGTCCGACGGCCGCTTCGGCGCCATCCACCGCAAGTGGTTCGGGACCAGCCCGAGCTGACTACTTCTTCGGTCGGCCGGCGTCGCGGGGAGACATCGGGGCCTCATCGGCGATCAGCGCACTGACGACGTCGTCGGCCGACTCCTCAGGCTCGTCTTCCTCAGGCTCGTCTTCCTCAGGCTCGTCTTCCTCAGGCTCAACTGCTTCAGGTTCGACAGGCGGGGCCAACGGTACGTCTTCTGCGTCGGTAGGCGGATCCTGAGGCGCAGGCTGGCCGATACCGAAGCGCTCCGAGACAGCCGCCAACACCTCGTACGCCGCACCGAAGGCCACATTGCCTGCCTGCGCGGCGGTGGACTCCACCGCCCCTTCCGGCGCCCCGGACACGTCGAGCATCGCGATCGCCAACAGCGGAGCCCGCAACGCGGCCTGCAGTTCGGCACGCACCTCCGGCAGATCCTCCGCCGGCACCTCGGTGGTCAGCCCGGTCGACGTCAGCAACGGCTCCGCCAGTACCGCGAACTTACTGGCCGGGCCGGTGACCAGGACCTGGCGCAGCAACTCCTCGGCCTCCAGTCCAGCCGCCATCGCAATGCCCTCGATCAGGATCTGTACCACCGGAGCCGCGGCCGGATAACCGACCGGAAGCTGCACCTCCGCGATCCCCGACGCCACCTCGTCCAGCTTCAGTTCGGCGACGAACTCGCCGAGCTTCAGCGCCGTCCAGGTCGCCACCACTCCGGTCGTCACCAGCCGGACGGCGGGATCGGCCCACATCCGGCTGTCGTCATCGGTCCACGCCTCCGTGGTCAACTGCGCCTGTTGGTGGAACAGCTCCGAGGCCGCGAACTTGTACCGCCGCAGCGCCGCCTCGTCCCGCTCGGCGCCGATCTCGTCGTACATCTCCTTCAACGGGCCCGAGACATGTACCTCGTCCAGCATCAGCGACCTGTCGGGTGTCACCAGCCCGAGCACCACTCCTGGTCCGGGCGGATCGGCGGGCATCGAGAGGACCAGCAGCGACTCCTTCATCCGCAGTACCGACAAGCGGCCGATCTCGTCATCGACCTGGTCGGCGATCTCCCCGATGTCCCAGACCGCCTGGTGGATCAGCGGAATCTGCTCGGCCACCGTCTGGTCCCCGAGGTTCATCTCCGCCACCCGGGCCAGCACGGCCGAGGCCGCCACCCGCCCCTCCTCCCCCGTCAGCCGCGCGGTCGTATCGGCCAGGCCGGCCGGCTCGGTCGGGTCGGCCGGGTCGGTCACGATCGTTTCCTCACTGGTGCTCATCTCGGTTCCTTCCTCGATCTGATGGACTTATCGATATCCTTGCTTCAGGCAACTTCTGGATCTCGTCACGGCCGGCCGGCGATCCGTTCGGTCAGCAGCCCGATGACGAGCCCGGCCAGCAGCGCGACCAGCGGATCGGTCGAGGTCTCGATGGCCGCCAGCAACCCCACCGCCAGGCCGACCGGACCACCGATCAGTCCCGGCACGGTGAGCACGGACAACTGCGTGCCGACCAGCAACCGCCGGCGGATCGCGGCCAGTTCCGCGTCGACGAGCCCGACGATTCGTTCTCCGGTCTGCTTCGATGCCTGGACCAGCCCGTCCGCCTCCCGTGGACGGAAAAGCCCTCCGGTTCCGCCCGGCCCTTCCAGTTGGTCAAGCGCCGACCTGAGCCTGGTTTCGATCGCCCGAAGCACCTCGCGCTCCGCCGGATCCGGCGTCACCTTGTCCACCCCGGCCGACCGGTAGAACAGGTCCGTCACCAACTGCAGCTTGCCGGCCGCGTTCTCCTGGTTCAGCTGCCCGAGCAGATCGTCGAACGACCGGCCAGTTCGCGCCGCCAGGGTGTTCACGATCACCTCGACCGCAGGCCAGAACCGACGGTACGCCGGCGGCACGTTCGCCCGGCCGAGTCCCGGCGCCATCTGCTCAGCGCCGATCCGGTCGATGAAGCGACTCACCACCCGGTACGCCCAGAGCTCGGTCACCCCCTCCTCCAGCGGACGCGCCCCAGGTCCCTGCATCCGGACCGCCGCATTCTCCGGAACGGCCAGATGAGCGAACTCGTGCAGGATCAGCCGCAGCGCCTGCTGAAACTCCTGCAACTCGTCCGGCCGGAACGGCACCAGACCGGCGTACTCGCTGTTGGCGTACATCCGCCGCAACGGATCGACGACGACCTCGTCGTTCAGATAGAGGGTGCCGCCCGGACTGACCACGCCACCGGCCTCGAGACCGGACATCTCGAACACGGTCCGGTTCCAGCGATTGGCCTGCGCTCTGGCCAGATGCTCCGCAGCCTCCGCGGCGTCGGGAATCAACGTGTCCAGCGGGCTCGGCGGTCCACTCTTGCGAGGACTTCCCGAGCCCGGCCGGAAGTCCAGTTCGCCGACGATGCGCCCCGGAGACGGTGTGTTCCGCCTCAGTGGCGGCAGCTCGAGCCTGGTCGGCCGACGGCCTCGCAGTCCTTCGAACCGAGGGTCGAGCGAGTCGCTCGCCGTCCCGGCCTGCGGGTACGCGGGCACGGGTCCGTGAGCCGGAACTGGTGCGGCGACCGTGGCTTGGGCGAGCAGGGGGTCGATCCGCAGCCTGCGAACAATCTGCTCCAACTGGCGTACTGCCGCGGTACCAACCGCTCTGCCCAGCCGCAGGTCGTCGAAGTTCGCGGGAATCAACCGCCCGAACGGAATCCGCACTTGCTGGCTGATCAGCTCTCCGGCCATGGCGTGGAGCTGCGAGGGCACGACGACGGCCAGCCCTGATGCCTCGAGGACAAACTGGCCCACGGCCTGCCACTTCACGGCAAAGCCGTATCGGTTGAGCTCCGTCAGAACGGTGCCGACGTCACGACCGGCCATCGTGGCCAGGTGCCGCGCAAGCACCCGGACCGCTTCGACGGCGCCCCTGTAGACCTCGTTGGTCCGGGCAGTGAGGACCTCAGCGAAGCGGCCGTCAGCGCCGAGGGCGTTGATGAATGCATCGAGATGCTCCACCGCCCAGGCCTCGGTGACCCCTTCCTCGAATCCCCTGGTGTCCGGCGACCAGAACGCCACTTCATCGGCCGCCGAGTCTGGGTGAGCCTCCGCGCTCAGCAGATGCGCGTGCTCGTGCAGAAGCGCCCTCAGTACGGCGCGATACGTCGACGCCACGCCCTGCGGAAGCGCACCACCCCCCGGCCGAAGCGCGGACAACTGGTCCAGGACTGTTCGAATGTCATCGATATCGATCTGAAAGGCGCCGTTCCATCGCATCGTGGCGTACTCGCCGCCGCGCGTCTCCTGCACCGTTCGATTCCATCTGGACCGGCTCCGGCCGAGGACCTCCACGATCCGGGGGATCTCCACCATCATTCGGTCGTAGTCCGACACCGCCGGATCGGCTGGACTGGTCAACCGGTAAACGGTGTCGCCGGGCCGCCGCCGAAGGTGAGCCGCCATCTTCTGGAGAACGTCGAACAGATGCTCACCACGGTACGTCGACCGGCGGGTGAGCTGCACCTCGGTCAGGCCGGCAAGATCGTCGAAGATGGTCAGCAGCCAGTTCACCAGCTGCGCCTGGGCTGCGGAGTACAGGTGTGCGGGGATGGTCTGCGTCAACCCGCTCTCGCGCAGGAACAGTTCGGCGACGGCAGTCGCCTTGAGTTCGGGTGCGGCGTTGTTCACGAAGGCGACCACCTCCGGATACGGCATCCCGCGGAGAGTGCTGATCCCCGCCAGGACCTGGCCAAGGGCCGGCGCGAATCTGCCCTCCAAGCTCTCCTGACCGGCGCCGGTCAGGCCCGGCCGCAACCTGGTCAGGCTGGTTTCAGCGATGAAGTCGTCGAGGTGCAGGGCGGCGAAGACCTCGGCCGTACCGTCGACCACGCCGGCGGCAGCATTCGACAGCACCGGCGGGCTAGCCACCTCGACCTCTTCCCAGCCGACCAGTCTCGAGGCCCGCTCGAGCAGTTTGCTGATCGCGGCGCGGTACTCGATGTCGGACAACCGGCCACCGGCAGAGCTGTCAAACAGTTCCCGCAGTGGACGAACCACCTGGCCGGCATCGACCACCAGCGTGCTGCCACCAATGCCGCCCCCTGGGCGCATCTCCACTCGCAGATTCCAGTTCAGCCGCGGCGCGTTGCTCTTCGCCCGGACGAAGTCCATTGCCCGGAGCAACAGCTGGTCCCAGGAAGCGGGCCACGACACACCGCGGCCAAGCTCGGAGGCCGGATACCAGGCCCAGTGGACGCCATCGGTCTCGCCACTCTTTCCCCGCACCGGAACCACACGCGGCTCGGCACCGCTCAGTGCGTCGACTGCCGAAGCAGCCGGCACCGCGGCCGGACTCCTCAGGAAGTCCACCGAGGCTGTGACCGAAGCCCACGCCCGTTCCGTCAGAGCCATCGCCTGGGCCTCGGACAGCCCGTCCAGTTGCCCGAACGCGGTCCGGATTGGAGTAGTGACCAACACCTGTGCATCTGCCCACAGTTGTCGGGGAACGACGCCGGCCAGCCCTGCCTGCTCGAAGATCTCCGCGGCAAGAACCAGCCATTTGCCTCCGGCACCCTGCGTGTTCAGCCTGTTCAGCAGGCCGGTCGGCTCGACGCCGAACGATCGGCTGAAACCGTCCAGGAGGGCTCGCACCGCGCCGATCTCAGCGGCGTACTGATCGGGCCTGACGCCGACATCCAGATCCGGCATGCGGCTCCGGAGCCCCAACTCACTGACCATCGTGGGCAGAAGATTCTGCGCCCACAGCTCGGTAACGCCCTCTTCCAGAACAACCCCCTCTGGAGTTCCCATGGCCAAAAGATCAGCCGGCGCGCCCGGATCACCGGTCGGCAGCGCGAAATGGGCGAACTCGTGCAGCAGCGTCAGCAACGGCTGGCCGTAAACCCAGCCGGCCGTACGGGCCTGGTTCCGAAGCAGTTGACCGGCTCTCGCCGAGAAGAGCGCGCGCAGTCGCTGCATCACAAAGGTGCCATCGAAGACGAGGGTTCCTTCGTATCCCGCGGTGGAGCCGTCGCCGGACGCTTCCCGCACCAGACCGATCCACGGCAGCGCCGACGCGCCGCTTCTCCGCCGGACGAACAGGGCGACGCGGGGAATCAACGTGGCGAAGCTCGTGACCGGCCCGTCTTCAGGCGTCAACCACCAGTTGGGGTACCTGGTCTCGATAGGCGCGGCGTACCGCCCGGTCGCCGTACTGACCTCGTCGACCCCGGGCAGCAGTTCGACTTGCGGCACCCCGGTGATCGGAGCCAGGGGCGGCAGATTCTGGTCAACCGGCGCCGGCGGCCCGAACGCCCCGCGAGCGGGCAGATGGCGCTCCGGCTGGGGGCCTCGAAGCAGCGCGGTGTAAGTCTCAGCGCGGCCTCCCAGCAGGCGACCGGTGAGCAGACCGGACGGTCCCATGCCTCGTAGTGGGCGAAGTACCGGCCGGGAGCGCAATTGATCGATCTCGGCCAAGGCGTCCCGTGCTGCTCGCCTTCCGAGCGCCGATGCCTGGGCGAAAACGTCGGCACCGCTCAGGCCGTCGATCTGCCGGAAACTCGCCCGAAACTTCACGACGATCCGGGCTACCGCCGCGCCCTGCAGCCGGCCGGGCACCACCCCATCCAGGCCGGACGCGACGAAAAGACGCCGCGCGAGGGTGGGGAACTTGGTGGCGATTCCCTGTCTGCTCAGCTCGGTCAGCACAGTGGCCTCATCGGCGCCCAACGGTCCGCGGAGCTCGTCGATCAGTCCCCCGACGGCGGCAACATGGCGCTGGTACGCAGGAGCAGACCAGCCATGTCGTAGATCCGGAACCAGCTCACCAAGCCGGAGCCGGCCGATGAACTCGTCCAGGTGACGGGCCGCCCAGGCCTCGGTCACACCTTCCTCGAACATTCGCAGATCGGTGATCCAGGCTGCCTCACGATCGGCCTTCTCCGACCACCCGACCGGGACGAGCAGGTGCACGAACTCGTGCAGCAGTGTCCGCAGGGCGGTCCGGTAACGATCCACCGCGGACATCCCGTCGGCCTCGCCCGACAACGCCGGTTCAAGGCCGACGATGCTGCGTAGCGGGCCGATCACCCCGCTCCGACTGAGGTCCAGCGTCCCGCTCCAGCGAGCGACCCCTTCGTCGCCACCGTCGGTTGGCTGGATCCGGCCGTTCCAGGTCTGCAACAGGTCGTCACCCAGCATGTGCCCGACGATCCTGCCTGCCTTGATCAGCAGGACATCGAGGTTCGTGTGGTCGCTGTGCACGCTGCCCCGCACCCCCGCGGAGCCGTAGTCGAAGACCCGGACCTCAGCCTGCTGCCCGTGCTCGTGCTGACCGATCGCCGACAGCGCGGCACTCCGGCCGAGATCCGGCGATCCCGACGAGGAGCCGGCGATCGGAGCGTGCGGACCCGGCGATACTCCGCGGAGCACCCTCGAGAGCAGCGGCGTACCGACAGGATGCCGACGCAGGCGATCGAGAACAGCCAGGCCGTCGCGCAGACTCAGGCGCCCGATCTCCTCCGGGGAGGTCGCGAGGTCGTCCCTGAGTCGGCCGAACGGAGTCTCGACGGCTTTCTGGACCATCGCCTGAGCGACTGGACGCAGCCGGCTTGGGATCCGCTGGTCCAGTCCGTCTGCTTCGAGCATCACTCTGGCCAGGGTCGGCCACTTCTGCGCCGGGCCCCGCCGGTTCAGTTTCGACAACAAGTTCGCCCCGGACCGGCCGGTCAGGTCGGACAGGCCCGTTATCAAGACCTCTACCGCGGTGATCAACCGCGGGTAGGCGGCGTCGATCACGGCGTCCAGTACGCCGGGGAGTCTGGTGTGCAGCCCGAGTTCGGTGATCCACTGGTCGAGGTACCTCATTGCCCAGGCATCAGTGATGCCTTCTTCGATTGCCCAGACCTCCGGCCGCCGGTACGCCGCCTGATCGAGAGTGGCCTGGCGTCCGGGAGAGGTGTGCAGGTGGCCCGCCTCGTGTAGAAACGCGCGAAGTGCCCGCCGGTACTGCACTGTTGCCGGTACGCCGTCGCCGGTGGGCATACCGAGAGGAGAATCCTGCCAGATCCGCCGCAGCAGGTAGGTCATCCTCGGATGAAGTTCGAGCACCCCGCTGCTCCAGTGCGCGGCCCCCGTACCGCTGAGCGAGGTCTGGCGCTGGGCCAACGCCCGATCCCAGATCGACAACTTCGCACCACTCAACCGCATCGCCAAGTCCCCACCCTGGTCCAGGAACTCCTCCAAGTTCGCCGGCGGCGCTGCGGATGCGATCATCACGGGCGGCGCCGGCTCCGACAGCGCACCCGAGCTGAGATCGGGCAGCGAGGGCGAGTGGTCCAGAGCGTGGCTGCTGGTGGACCGGCTAGACGATGCGAGGCTGCCCACCGAGATCGACCCGCTGATACGCGGCCTGGGCGAGGTCACCCGAAGGCGCCCGGCGAGGCCTTGCAGCGCATCGCCGATCCGCAGACCGAGCCGAGCGGAGAAGTACCTGAGCTCCAGCCGCCTGATCTCGGCGAGTGCGTCCTTGAACGCGGTCCGCCCCGCCAAGCCCGCATCCCGCTTCGCGAACGGGCCGGTCAGTTGGTCGACTCGCTCCAGCGGCAGGCTCAGCTTCTGCATCAGGTTCACCCGGACACCAGCCAGCAGATGCGCCGGAATGACCCGTGGCAGACCAGCCACGGCGAGCAACTGGTCAGCCAGTACCGGGAGCTTGCCCTGCATCGTCACCCTGGCAACCCGACGCAGCATCTCATCGCCGCTCAGGCCGGAGTACCTGGCCACTCGGTCGACCAGCGCGGTCGCCGCGGCGACGCGGTTCACGTAGCCCTCCCAGACATCGCCGTGCGCGATCTCCGGATAGAGCTGATGAACACCCAGTTCACGAATGAACTCGTCCAGCCAGCGATTGGCGAACGCGTCGGTGACGCCCTCCTCCAGCACTCTGATCGCGACCGCACCGGCCGGGCCGAGGAGTGCGTGATCGTTGTGCCGCTCGACCGTGTGCAGCATCTCGTGGAACACGTTCTTGAGCGCCGTTCGGTATCTGAAAGCTCCCGACACGAAGAAGTCGAGATCCGGCAGCAGGTGAGGATCGGCCACCAGCAACCGGGACAGAACGTCCACGACGTGGGTGGCGTTGAACTCCAGCGTCCCGTTCGCCAGCATCTGACCCAGGTTGTCGCCACCGGCGAACTCCGCCACCAGGCCGCTCCAGTGCGAAACCTCACCTCCGGTCAGCCTCATGGTCACCCGGTGAGCCCGCAGCACCAGGTCACCGACCGGGCTGCGCGTCCCATCCGGATTTCGCCACACCGAGGATTCGCCGTACTCCGCGGTGAGCAGGTGCGGCTCCGACTCGACCACTCTGGTCGGCCTGGATCCGATGGCCCGCAACTGCGCAGGACCGACCTCAGCCACAGCAGCATCCGGCGTCGGCACATCACCATCAGCTCTTGGCTGGCCGGACACCCAGGCCGCCTGATTGGTCGGGTTGGCTTCGATGGACATCACGGTGGATTCGAGGTTCCGTACGACGAGTTCCCCGACCCCGACGGCCCGAGAGATCGCGATCTCCGCAGGTTCCCGGCGGCCCGCCTGCGCGACGAGAGCTCCGCGCACCTGCCAAGTGATCAGGTCCCGCGCAGCGGCCCGCAACTCCGCCGGGACGCTGTGGTGCAGCCCAGCACCCTCGAAAACCGCCTCGGCAAGTGCCGTCCACTTAGCTGCCACCGATCCTGCGGCGAAGGTCCGGACAACCTCTTTCGAGGATCGTCCTTGCAGTCTTGCCACGTATCCGACCACGGCCCTGACCACCGCGACGAACTCGTGGTACGCATGGACCACCGGATCGCGGAGGCTGTCCCGCAGCTCGGGTCGCCGATCCAACAGTCCTGGCAATCGTCCGGCGAAGTCGGCCAGGTGCTCGGCGGCCGCAAGTTCCGTGACACCCTCCTCCCACTGCTTGGTGCCGGCCACCAGCAAGGCCTCCTCCGAGGTCAACGCACCGACCGGCGACAACTCCTCGGTAAAGTGGATGTGCTCGTGCAGCAAGGCCGACAACACTCGGACATACTCCCGCACGTCTTCGGCGGGTAGCGGACCTGGCCGATTATCCAGCCCGAACAATCCTCGAAGCAGACCGGACATCTTGAAGCCGACGCTCAGAGTGCCGTCCCAGCCGGCGGTCCCCCCAAGGGGGGTCATCATCTCCCGAATCACCCCCGACCAGCGTGACCCGTCGGCGCCGAGCATGTCCACGACAACTCGTTCCGTCGCCAGCATCAACCTGGCGAAGTCACTCATCGGGCGCCCACTGGCTGCCAGTGCTTTCAGGTCCAGGTCCCGGAACAGGTCGACCGAGTCCCAGTCGTGGACGCCGCGAAGCGTCGGCGCCATTCCTTGCAGGTGAGTGAGCGTCTTCAGCAGCAGCTCACCCGTACGGCGGGCTCGGTGACCGACAGTTTGATGAGTCGGTGCAGTCTCCAGATGGCGGAACAACGTCAGGATCCAGGACTCCGCCTGTGCCTTGAGTCGAGGCAGCGCGGACGACGGAACAACGAGGTCGAGACCGCTGGCCTTCAGATAGATCTCTGCCAGAACGCCAATCCTTCCCTCCGGACCAGAGAGGTCGGCAAGCTCTCTCATCATGTCCGGCATCGGCCTCTTGAGCACCTGCGAGGGAAGCCGTAGCAACACCATCAGTGCTGTCACGCCCGAAGCGGCTCGACGATCGAGGACGGCTGTGTGCACTGCCGGGCCGAATCCCCTGATACCGGTACGCCGCACGAACTCGCCGACAAGATTCCAGCCGATGGTGTCGTTCACTGCCCTGTCGAACTGCCGCAGTCCCGGCCTCGCCAGTTCCTCTGCCAGGCGTCCAGGCGTCGACGCACCCATCAGGGGAAGCATTCTCTGCACCAGTTCCACCACCGCGGCCCTGTACTCAAGCTCGCTCACCAGACCGCTCGTCGGCCCCGAACCGTCCGCTGGGTACACGGTCCGCAGAGGCCCGGAGACCCGCTCCGGATCCACTACCAGATGACCGACCTGCAGCCACTCCTGACCGCCGATCCCGGGCCACTCCACCAACTCCCGACTCCAGCCTGACGCCGTGGAGCCGGTCAACTGCTGGAGAACCCACATCCCCCGCAGCACCACGTCGTCAAAGGTCCTCGGTAGTGCTGTCGCCGATTCACGCACCGCCTCCACCGAGAACGTCGTCACCCGCGCCTGGTCGGGAATCCCGGACGACATCGGCGAAGCACTGCTCGAAGGTGCCTGCCGGCTGATCTGCCCCTGACCGAGAATGTCTCTGCGGCCCGCCTGCGGGAGCACCATGTGCTGGTCGCGTGTCAACTCACCGGGGACAACGTCAAGTGTCGTCCGCGGCGGCACCACCCCAGTAGCACCGGTCGCTGGATCGGTGGCCCAGACCAGCCCACTCATCGGCGGTGTCCATCCGGCCGGCAGGAACGGGCTCACTCTCAGCTCGGTGACAATCTGCTCGAGTGCCGCGACAGCTCTGGCTCCTGCACTTCTCGAGTGTGCCTCGGCCAGATCTGCTGCGACCTCAGCAGTACTGAGGTCGGCGAACACCCGATGGATTCGCAGCGCGATCATGTTCTTCGCCTGCTCAGCAAGGCCGGCAGAGACGACCCTGTCCAGACCGGCCGCCACGAAGACCATCTCTCCCAACGCCGGCCAGATCCCGAGATTCGAGAACCCGACCAAGTGAGCCAGGGTCATCTCCGAGGATGTCCCGGCGAGATCCCCGAGATAACGCACCACACTCTGCACGGCAGGCACATAGAGCTGGTAAGGCCGCGGTCCGTCCACCTGCAGGAGTTCTGGCGACCTGTTCGCCGTTCCGGACAGCCGCTCGACCATTCGTCCGCTGAAAGCCTGGTTCCAGGACTCGGTCACACCTTCCATCCACACCGCCGTCGCCCGATCGACGCGGGCCAACTCGGCGGAGCCCTCCGCTGTGCCGGGCCGAGTGAGATGATGGCCGAGCTCGTGCAGCAGGACGCTGAAGGCAACCCGGTAATCTCGAGCAGGCCACCGCAGCGCGTTCGTTCCGGGCGCGACCCACTCGCTGAGCAGGTCCACCACGTGCTCGGCGTTCAGCTCCAGACTTCCGTCCCAGCTCGCGAGGCCGAGCGAGGTCTCCGTTCCCATGGTTGCCCGGAGTTTCAGGTTCCATCGAGACCGTGCACCGTTGCCGAACCTCTCGGTCACCCTCGGAGCCTCGATCATCATCCGGTCGAAAGCACTGAGCGAGCCTGCGGCCAGCCGCGCACCGAAGTCGATCTCCTGGTAGAACACGTCGTTCGGGTACTTTTCGAGATGCTCGACCGTCGATCGCAGCAGGGTGACGAACGACCGGCCCCGGTTGCCCGATCTCACGCCGATTCCGGCCCCCCGCATCGCCGCCAGCCCGTCGAACAAAGCGAGTATCCGGGCGACCAACTGTGCCTTGACAGCGGGCCGTCGGTCGAGCCCGATCCGGTCGAGACCGGTCGCCGTCATGATCTCGTCGGCCAGCACCGAAGGCTTCTCCGCAGCGCCCCGAGCAGCCAGCCGGGTCAGGAACTCCTCGAACGGACGACCGGTGGTGTCCTGCAGAAAATCGAGCAAGCGCCCCAAGCCAGAAGCACCATGCGGGCGGACCCAGGAACTGCCGAAACCAGGCTGACCGGAAGCTGCGAGCCTCAGACCGAGCGCCTCGCTCAGCAGATCGAGCCGCGAGAACACGAACTGGTCCACCACGGCGTCGTCGAGCACTCGCGCCCCCGGGGACTCGAACGCCGTCCGGTTGGCCTCGAGCCGCCCCTCCACCCGGCCCGCCAGCGAGGTCATCACCTGCATCATCTCGATCAGGGCCTGGTCGATCCCGTCGGGTGCGGCACCGGCGACGAGGCCCTCCGGGTGTCCGTCAAGCCACGCCCGCAGCGGCCCGGTGACTCGTTCGGTGTCCAGCACCAGGGTTCGGTCCCATCCCGTCGATCCCGGCTCTCCGACGCCGGGTCGCTCCTCGAGGCGACCGTTCCAGCTACCGGCCGGCGTTCCGGTCGCGGCGTCGGCCCGCGCCATCGCCCATGGCACCAACTCGGCGAACGACGCCGGCCGACCGGCGCCGGCAGTACGGATCAACTCGTCCGAGTAGACCGTCCACCGGACCCCGTCGGTGAGCCCCGTTTCGATCGGTGCCCGCGTCGCGGCCGCGACGGACCACAGATGCGGCGCATCGGGGGCGGTTCTGATCGCAGCCACGATGCCGTCGATCGCCTGAACCGCCAGCACCCCCTGGGCTGCCGAACGCACTTCTGCGTCGTGGGCTGAGGCGGGAATGCCATCGACCTGTACGAAGACCCGCCGCACCGCGCCGGCGATCGCCTTCAGAGCTGGTCCCCGCAGTTGCCCACTGACCACGCCTTCCAGGCCGGCCGCGCGGTGGATCTGGTCGGCCAGCGCCGGCCACAGCTGGGCCGTCGAATGCCCGTTCAGCTTGGCCAGCAGGCCTTCCGGCCCGGCACCACGCAGCCCTGACACGTGGGTGAGGACAGCCTGTACAGCGGGGACCAGGTTCGGATGGGCATTCTCCACCTCGAGACCGCGGAATCTGTCTCCCCAACCGGCAAGACCCGGAAGGCCGTTGATGAACTCGTGGACGTTGGCCACCGACCACGCCTCGCGTAGTCCTTCGTCCAGCGCCCGGGTCGCGGGATCCTGGAAAGCAAGCTCGTCCGCGGCCCGCAGCCCGGGCTGCTGAGTCAGTTGGCGGCTGGTGAGGTGAGCCAGCTCGCTGAAGGCCTGGAAAGCCGGGATCGAAGCGTCTAGGTCCAGTTGCTCACGGGACAACGGATCGAGCTCCACCAACCGGCGCAACGCGTCGAGCGTGTCGCTCGTAAGTTCCAGCGCACCGTCCCAGTGGGCGGAGGACTGCATGGCGGCGACCTCCCGAACGACTCGTGACCAATTGGACGTCGCCCCGCCCGACAGCCCGCCAGCCACCTCCGGAGCTTCCAGCAACCACCGCTCGACGCCGGCAAGTGATCGCGACCCCGCCGGATCGGACAGATCCGTACGCTCGAAGATCAGCGTTTCAGGCTTGCCCCTCCACCGATCGGCCATCGCCGTCACCACTTCGGCCGTCTGCGCGGCCCGCAGCCTGGCTCGATCGGCAACCCCGCGAAGTCCCGGCATGGTGGCCAGGCCGCTGAACAGCTCTGACAGCCGAGCTCTGAACTGATCCTTGATCGGTGCCGGAGCCTGCCGCAGATCCTTCGCGTCAAGGAACAGATCGGTGAGAGCGGGCAGTTTCCAGCTCGCGCTCCGCGTACTCAGCTCGGTCAGCAACTGCTGCCAGGGTTCCCCCGACAGCTGTCCCACCTTCTGCAGCAAGGTCACCACCGCCGTGGACGCGGCCAGGCCGGACGAAGCTCCGATCGCGTCCCGGTGGTCCCGCTCGACCGGCGGCAACCCCAGCCGCCGCGTGAACTCGTCCACCCGCAGCCTGGCCAGCGCATCGTTCACGCCGAGTTCCAGTGTCGCCAGCTCAACCTGGTTCAGGGCAACAGCGTCGCGCCCGGCGCTCAGCGCCGATGCGGCCCTGACCGTGCCCAGTTTCCTCACCAGTTCCAGCACGGCCTCGCTGTAGGCGGCTCGCGCCTCCGGCCCGAAGCTCGCCCCGTCGCCGCCGCCGAACCACTCGTTCAACGGTTGCGCAACCCGTACGGAGTCCAGTTCCACCACACCGCGGAGGTCTCCGACCACAGGACCGGCATCGCTAGGCCGTACCAGCAGTCCGCCGTTCCAAGAGTGCTCGAAACCGTTCAGCTCCTGAAGCAGATAGATGCCATGGACAACCAACTCGTCGAGGGAGCCGACCGGTGGTCCGTGAGGGAAAGCTGCCGGTGCCCCGGTCGCCGGATCGTGGATCTGCCTGATCGAGTGCTCCGCCGTCTCCCCCAGAGCCGGAGCCGGCGTCATCAGTACGTCGCCGTCGGCATCCGTCCACGACTGGTGGGAGCTCGATGTACTACTGCTCACCGCACCCTGCCCGCCGGGCGACAGATCCGCGATCACGCGCTGCAACCCGTCCACCGCTTCCTGACCCACCCTCACGGCCTGCGCCCGCAGATCCGCCGCTGGTGTATCCAGTTCACGGAACGGGCGTTTGACCTGCTCCACCAGCAGTTCCGCGGCGTGCTCCAGCTCTGCTGCGGGCAGTGAATCGGCCAAACCTGTCTGCCGAAGTACCAGCTCACCCAGCGTCCGCCACTTGCTCGCCGCGTCCTGGGCGCTGAGCCGCGACAACAGTTGCCCGTACGCCAGGTCGCCCCACTCCGCGAGGTGACGAACGAGCACCTCGACCGCCGGCAGATGCCGGTCGACGTTTCCCTCGATCCGGCCTCCTCGCAGTACCGGATGCTTGGCCAGCAGCCCCAGCCGTTCCATGAACTCATCGAGATTCTCCAGCGTCCAGGCCATCGTCGTCCCACGATCGAACGCCTTCGTCTCCGGCACCCGCACGGCCAACTCCGCGGCCGACAGATCAGCGATGTCCTGGCTGTGCAGGCGCGCTTGCTCGAACAGGACGACAGCCACCGCCCACCGATGACGAGGAGCGTCCACCGCCATCAACGGCCCGATCGGTGAAGTGATCAACCGGTCCAGCGGCTGCATCACCATCGACGGGGAGAACTCCAATGCGCCGCCCCAGTGAGTCAGGGCCGAGTTGACTCCCTCGGTTTGAAGAAGCTCTCTGGTCCAGTGCGAACGGACGGCGTCGCTGAGATCGAGCGCCGTCGCCGAAGCGTTCAGCAGGAACCGGTCGAGGTCATTCTCCGGCGGCACCGTGATCTGCCGGCTCGAGAATCCGGATGCTCCCGGATGCTCCCGCAGGTAGGCAGCCAACGACCGGACGGTCTTCACGAGTTCGCTGCCGCGAACCGCCGACCGTGACTGCAGGCCGTCCCCCTGCATCAGCGACAAATCGGTCAACCCCTTGGCCAGACGACGCCTCGCTCCCGCAGGCGTGGGTCCGTCCAATAGCCGGCCGGTCATGATCGGCACGCGGCTTGCCGACCGAGAGACAACCAGCTCAGCCAGCACCGAGTCGACGTCGCTGCCGGGCCGCTCGGCAATTGCCCCCAACAAGGACTGAACCGCTGGGGTGTACCTCGGATACACCGGCCTGCGTACACGCCCGATCGGCAGCACATCGGACAGCCCCAGCCGCTCCACGATCTTGGCTAGGTGACGAGCGGCAAAGATCTCCGCGATCCCGTACGTCAGTGCCACCTCGGCCGGCTGCCTGCGCGCGCCTTGTTTGGCCGACGGCCCGCCGAGCAGGTAGGCAACCTGGCGGACCAGCACCTCGAGACCATCCAGATAGGCACCGGCCCTCTCCGAAGTGTCCCATCCTGCCCGAAGTGCCCCGGAGGAGTCGAGCCCCAACCGGATCTTGCCGGTGATCTCCGGCATGGTGTCGACCGGGAAGGCCGCTTCCTCCAACTTCCGGTTCCAGTCACTGGGTGAGCCGCCGATCTGCTCGGTCAGTGCGATCACCCGGATCACCAGTTCGTCGAAGGACCGCGGTATCCCGTGCCCGGCGTACCCGACCGCGCTGAGCGGATACTGCGTCAACCGGATGCCGAGAGCCCCAAGTCTCGTGGTTGCCACGTCAGCCAGAATGCCGGTCAAGGCCTCTTGCGCTCGTAGCTCGTCGGTCAAGCCGGCTATAACGCCCTTGAGCCCATCCACCGCTGCCTGCCCGACCCTGATGGACCGTGCTGCCACGTCATCGGCGGGCTGCCCCAGCCCTCCGAACGGGCCCCTGACCTGCTCGACCAGCAGCTCCAGCGCGCGACCTTGCGTCGGTGGCGTCAAACGACCGGACAGCCCGGACTCCTCCAGCACCAGGTGTGCCAGCACCTGCCAGGTCTCAGTGGCATCGGCCGCGATCAGCCGGCCCAGCACCTCGCCGTACGGCATTCCCCGCATCGACCCGATGAATCGCGCCACCACCGCAACCGCTGGTACGTGCCGAGAGAAGTCGCCGGTGGCCGCGGCCTGGAACAACTGCGGATGCCGCTGCAGAAGGCCTAGGTGATCGATAAACGTGTCAAGGTTCTCCAGCGCCCAAGCCGTTGTCAGTCCCTGATGCCAGGACGCCGTGCCTGGCTCCAGGAGCTCGACCTGTCCTCTCCAGGCCTCGCCTCCACCGCGAGTGAAGAGCCGAGCCTGACCGATCAGGAGTTCCAGCAGCGCGTTCTTGTACTCCGGCGCGTCCGCGATCCGCAGGGAACCAGGGGGCAACTCCGCAAGCCGACGCAGTGGGTCACCGACCAACTCCGGAGACCACTCAAGTGAATTGTCTCCATGAACCGTGACCGATCTGACGCCCGGAGTCTCCTGGACCCCGCCCGACCAGCGCGAGCCGGTACCACCGAGTTCCAGCGCGATCGCCTCGGACTCTGTCACCAGCCGCTCGTACCTCGTACCGGACTCCCGCAGTCCGGCCCGGCCATCGGCGTCACCGAAGGCCAGCTTGCGGTACTCCGCCTCAGGATGTCCGCGCAGCCGACTCGCCAGCGCGCGCGCGGTCCGGAACAACTCCTCGCCCAGCGCCTTCGACCGCACCTCGAGCTGGTCTCCGCCCAATCCCGCGACCTGCTCGAACCCGACCCGCAACCGCGCATCCAGCAGGCTTATCGAATGCTCGGCGGCGGCAGGGGTGATTCCCGCGGACCGAACGAAGTACCGGGCCAGCACCAAGAACCTCAAACCGGCCCGCGTGGTGTGGAAAGTTCTGATGACGGTGCCGGGAGATTCCCCGGTCCACTGCACGATCCCGTCCACGATCGCCTGGACAGCCGGGGTGGATCCGGGGTGGATCACCGTGTCGGCCCATCCCGGGGGAAGCTGCCGAACCAGATCGAAGTTCTCGATCACCCGCTGCAGATAGTGCCTGGACGAGACCTCGGCGAAGCCTCGGCCCAGTGCTGAATCGACCGGATCGTTCACGCGACGATCCCGCGGGTTCACCCAGCCGGCCAACTCGATCCGCAACGCGTCGAGACCTGCCACGAAACCGTCGACGGCCTCTTGCCCGGGGAATCCTGACCACAGATCACCCACCGGGTGGCGTCCGTCGGATTCGACGACCCTCAGCCGCCATTGGCTCAGACTTTTGTCGTTCGCCCTCTCAGTGACCAGGCGGAAGGCCTCGGCGTTCGGTGCACGGCCATGGACTTCGACCAAGGATTCCACCCGTGCACTCAGCAGGTCATAGGCCCACGGCACGCCCGAGTGCGGTGCCGCCGAGGAGCCGCTCGCGGCAGCCGGACCACGGCGAGGGCCGGTCGGCCGCTCCAGCTGCCAGATCAGTCCGACGTCGTCCCGCACAACGGGGACGTCCTGCAGCCCGTCGGCCACGGTGGGATTTCGTCGTACTGCCACGATCGCCGAGTCAAGATTCCGGACGGCCTCCCGCGCCACGTCGACGGCCAACGGCGGCACCTGTTCATTGAACTGGCCATAGTCTTTCAGCTCCTCCAGCCTGTCGAACGGCTCCCTGATCTGACGAGCGATCCAGTCCGCGGTGTCCAGATGCAGGTGCCTTGGAACGATCGCCATCAGCCCGGTGCTGCGTAGTACCAGCTCTCCGATCGCCTCCCACTTGCCGATCTGGTTGTGCGGCAGAAGTCCCGCAAGCACGTCTCGTGGTGTGCTGTGCGCCAGCTCTGCCAGCCGTACGACCAGGGCGCGGACCGGCGCTGTGTACTGCGGGTAATAGTCGAAGGCCGGAACGCCGTGAATAGCCGGGAACCGATCCGGCCCGGGAATCCGGCGCAGGAAGTCGTTTTGGAGTTCCATCGTCCACAACTCTGTGACGCCCTCGTCCAGCGCCGTGTCCGACTGGCCCACTCGCCACGAGCGGGCAGGGTTTCCGGTTCCCAGGAGGTGGGTGTGCTCGTGCAGCAAGGTGAGCAGTTTCGACCGAAAGTGGCTGGCCTCGGCCGCACGGTCCTGCGCGCTGAACAGAGTCAGGTCACGCTCGAACAAAGCGCGCAGCGAGGTGACCACGTCGTTCGGGAGATACAGAACGCCATTACTCCGAACAAAGGCGATGCCTGGTTCGCTGAGCAACTGGTGAATCGTTCCGTTCCACCAGGTACGGTGCGCGCGGGCCAGGTCCTGAGCGACCTGCGCCGACCTGATCATCAGCTCGTCGAAACCCCTGACCGAAGGCAGCAACTCGATGCGCGCGGCCGCGTCGCCATAACTGATCAGCTGGAAGACATCAGCTTCCGGCTCCCTGATGAGCAGTTCGAGGCTCTCCAGAACATCGCCCACGTAGGAGTTTGCGATGCCCACCGCCTTCTCCCCCAAGCCATCACCCTGCTGGACGGCCAGATCGTCGAGAACCAGTCGCAGGTGCTGCTCGAACTGAGTTCGCACCACCGGCAGCCGACCAGGCGGCACCAGCCGCTGCACCCCGCCGACTTCAAGGAAGAGGTCGACCAGAGCCGTGCTCCTTCCCACCGTCGGGGCCGTCACCAGCCCCGACCAGATCTCTCCTACCGGCCGGCCGAGCCGCGGGGCAAGATCCTCCACCAGGTGGACAACAGCCGGTGCGAATCGCGTATGGACGACGGACGGGACCCATGAACTTGCCTGCGGCAACAAGACGTCGAGCTGAAGACGCCGGACGAACTCCGCGCTGTTCGCGCGGACGAACCCCTCGATGACACCGTCCTCCAGGTGAACCATCGAAGGCTCATGAACCACCGCCAGATCCCGCGCGGGCGGACCGACCTCGGCACGCGACAGCCGCGCGATCTGGTGCAGCAAGCCCGCGATCGCATCGAAGTAGACGGAATCAGCCCGCCCCGCGACCAACCACGCCTCAGGATCAAGCATCTCCCGGACCAGCGCGGCCTGCCCCGCATCCACCACCAGCACCCCAGGAACACCACCAGCCCCACCCGGCCGCTCCTCCAACCGGAAGCCCCACTGCAGGTGCATGCCCCCAGCAACCTCATGAACCGCGTTCACCGCCCGAAGCACAAACTGGTCGAAGGTGACCGCCGCCCCCTCCCCAACCTCACGCAGGGACGTTTCCGGATACTCGATCCACCGCACCTCCCCGGTCGTCCCGCGCCGTATCTGCACCGACCACCACCCAGGCAGCGACGGAGCAGACCTGACCGCGGCCACCACGCCGTCAAGAGCCTGAACCGCCAGCAACCCCAAGGTCGACGACAACACCGCAGCATCAGGAACACCCACCGGAATCGCACTCACATCAGCGAACACCCGCCGCACCCCGTCAGCCAGCGCAGCCACCGCATCCGTATGCAACTCCTCTGGCACCACACCCGCCAAACCGGCCCGCCTGAACACCTCCGCCCCCAGCACGTTCCACACCCGAGACGCCGACTGACCATTCAGCAACGACATCACCCGCGCCATCTCCACCGGATCCCCACCACCAAGGTGAGACATCACGGCGCGGACCGCAGGAACAACATTCGGATAGCCGGCCTCCACCCTGACCCCACCGACCGTCGTGGCCCAACCCTCCAGCCCCGGCAACCCCGCCACCAACTTATGCACGAACTCGACCGCCCACGCCTCACGCAAACCCAGCAAGAACGCCGCCGTCGCCGGATCACCACCCGCGATCTCGTCCGCACCGTCCGTCACCGGCCGATCGGACAAGAACCTCGCCTGCCGATGCGCCAACTCCTTGAACCCACCCAGTACCGCAGAAGCAGTAGCCAGAGGCAATGAATTCCGCTGCTCGACAGCGAGTCCGGCAAAGTCCCGCAGACTCCGGCTCAACCTCTCGTCGACCTCCAGCGCGGTGTCCCAATGCGCTGGTGCTCCGTCGGTCACCGCGACCTCACGCAGTACCCGCGACCACTGCGAGGAACCCGCCCCCATCAACTCACGCATCACCTGGTCGACCGCAAGCAGCATCCGGTCGAACTCGATCGCCACCCCGTCCGCCACCCGGCGGTCCAGGTTTGTGACTCTGTACAGCGTGGCATCCGGCCTGGCGGACAGAACACGGCCCATCGCCACCAGTTGGTCCGCCATCTGCCCCGCCCGAACCGACGCCCGAGCCGCGACCGCCTCAGTCCCCGGCATCGACAACAGACCACCGAACAACGTCAAAAGCCACCCACCAAGCCTGGCCTGCGCCACGCTCCGCGCTTCCACCGGCATCGCCCGCAGCGCATCCGTCTCCAGGAACATCCCCGCCAGCGCCCGCACCTTCCCCGCCGGATCGACCAGGCCCAACTCGGCCAACAGCTGATCCCAACTCCTCCCGGACTGGGCTCCGGCCACCTCCAGCAACCTCACCACCGCCCGAGCACCAGCCGTGTTCTCGACCTCCCGAAGAACCTGCCGATCCACCATCGGCAAACCCATCCGGGTCACAAAGCTCCTGATACCTCCGACCGTCAGCGCATCAACCACACCGGACTGCAGCACCATCAAATCCGGCCGAGCCACTCCCGCCGATCCATGCACGAGCGGCAGCAACTCCCGGAAGAATCCGAGCACCGCTCGGCTGTACTCCACATCGTCCAGCACCACACCCAACTCGATCATCCGGCGCAGCGGCCCCGACACCACCAACGAATCCACTGTCACCGTCCTGGGCCCCGCGGCACCTGCCCAGCCACCTCCAGGGCGTTCCACCAGCCGATAGCCCTCACGCGCAACGGAAACGCCCAAGAACTCCTCGACAAACCCAACCCCCCTAGCCGTCAACTCCTCGAACGACCCCGGCCGCCCCACTCCAGCAACAGGAACCACCCCACCTGAGGCCGCCGCGTCTCGCACCTCCGGAACCAGAACCGGAGCCGGCGTCATCACGACATCGACATCAACCGACCCCGCACGCGACACGGGTGACCCCGGACCCCCTACCTCGTCCCACAACTCGCCGACAACCCGCCTGAGACCATCAACCGCAACCTGACCAACCGCCGGCATCTGCCCCTGCGGATCCCGCCCCACCCCAGCCAACCCACCAAACGCATCCGACACCACCGCCACGATCCGCTCCATCGCAGCACCCCTGGCCGGCTTCGGCAGAACCGCCCTCAACCCGGCCCCATCCAGCACCAACCCACCCAGCACCTCCCACTTACCCGCCGGACCACGCGCGTTCAACCGCGCCAACACCTCACCACCCGGCAACCCACCCAACGACTCCACGTACCGAACTACCTCCACCGCCGCCCGGCCATGCCACTCGAACAACCCGCTGACCGCACCTCCCGTCAACTCCGGATGTCCGTCGAGAACCCCCAACTGCGCCATGAACACATCGACGTTCTCCATCGCCCACGCCGCCGACACTCCACGATCGAACGCATCCGTACCCGGCGCCAGCACCGCCACCTCCGCGGCGTCCAGACCGTCCGCCGCGGAACCCAGCAACCGCGCATGCTCGAACAACAAAACCGCCACCGCGCTCCGGCCCGCAGCACTCTGATCGGTCGTGAACTGGCTCGTGCCCGGCCTGCCCAACCAACGAAGGCGACTCATCACCTTGTTCGAGGCCAACTCCAACGAACCCGACCAACGAGTCGACGAAGCGGACACGTCGGGTCCTGGCACGAGTTCCAGGTTCCACCATGACCTGGACGCGCCGCTGAGGTTCAGCGCGATCTCCGGCGCAGCAAGCATCAGCCGGTGGAAGCGCGTGATCTCCCCGTCGGCGTTCCGCGCTTCGGATCCGAAACGCTCGACATGGTTGGTCGGCAGGCCGGCTGTCGTCTCCGACTGAGCAGCAAGCGTCCGGACGAACAGGCCGAGCTGGGTTCCTCGAACTCGCGACCGTGCTTCCAGTTGGTGACCCCGCATCGCGCGCAGATCGAAGAAGTCTCGCAGGAGCGAGGTCGACAGGCTCCGGTGGTGGGCGGCTGAGGCATTGGTCGTGTCAGCGATCTTCTGGGCAAGGAGAAAATGCCTGCGCCCCGGGTCTGCCAGCATCAGATCGATCAGAATCTGGTCCACCCGCTGAGCTGACCATCTTGACAGACTTTCCACCATCCCCTGCACCGCCGGCGTCGCGGCAGGGTACGCGAGCGGGACTGTGATTCCCTCGAAGTGCCGGGCAAGGCCAAGACGCTCCAGAACCCCGTCCAGCTGTTGGACGGCGAACGCTTCGGTCACCGGCCACTCCAGGCCCCGCGTCTTGGACCCAAGGCTGCTGGACGAGACGATCCACCCGTTGCGCATGCTTGCCTCAAGCCCCAGTTGCCCGATGACGACCACCATGCTGGTCAGGAAATTCTTGGCCGTCTTCGGGGTTCGCAGGCTGAACGCCCCGTCGCCGAACCGATTTCGCATCGTCATGAACTGGCGATCGGTGATCGAGATCTGTCCAGCCACCGGCCACCGGACATCTGCGGTCGTGTGCCCGACCACCAGCCGGCGTCCCTGCCAGAGCGACCCGACCCCGGTCATCTCCTTTACCAGATCAACGAGCCGCACCAAAAAGGCATCGAACGACCTCGGCACGCCCGCGCCCGCCTGCGCCAGCGCATCCGCCGGATACACGAACCATTTCGTCCGCGGCCCCGGGCCCACTCCGCTCGACATGCCCTGCAAAGGCGGCACCGGAGCCGGTGAACTCACGGCGCTGTCATCGGACGACACAACGGCAGGCCGCTGCACCTCGTCCAGCAAATCACCCGGATGATCTCTCAGCCGCTCGGCCATACCCCACAGCGTCCCGGCCAGCTCCACCCCCAACGCTTCTGACCGGGCAGCCAGACCAGCACCCGACAAACCCGCGATCTCGTCCAGCCCAGCCGACAACCGGCGTTCGACCTGCGGGAGGGTCCGAGCCACCACCGCCGCCTCGTCCGACCCCACAAACAACCGCGCCAGCGCCTGCACCCTCTCGGTGACAGCAGCCCCGTAGACGGAGCCAAGCACCGCGCCCCGCACCCTCACCGACCTGATGATGGCCTCGACAGCAGGACTGATAGCCGGATGAACAAGCGGAACCGTCCACCCGGTTCCGATCATCCGGTCCAGATCAAGGACCTGCCTGGCCTCGGCCAGGAAAGTCCTCGCCGCTCTCTCCAATATGCCCTGCGTCAGCGCGACAACACCCGGTGACAAGCCGGCCCACCGTTCACTGGCACGATCCTCACCGGCATACCTGCGCACCAGCGATTCCAGACCCGCCCGGAAAGCTTCCGCCGCCTCCGCGGTCCGGAAATCCAGTTCACTCAAGTCGACGGCTTGACCACCGTTGAGCCCGACCCACCCGACCTCTGGTGCGTTGTTGCCCGGACTGATCTCAATCCGAGCGATCTCGCCGCCGGCCCCTCGGCCGAACCGCTCCAGCAGGTCGGCCGCATCCATGACGAACTGCTCGTGGGGCGCGGCCGCGCCGGCCCGCGCTGCTCCGTGTCCCGAGCCGAACGCGGCGATCGCCGTATTGGGCATCGGTGGCGCAAACAGCCTTGGAACAACGCTCGTCGGATTCACCGCCAGCCGCCGGATCAGCCCGGAGCCGGCCCGGATCGCGTTCGATCCGATCTCGGCGGACCACCCGGCTTCGCCGGCCGGGAAACGCACCTTCATCTCCGTCTGCACCAGCACCTTGGCAGCATCGACCAAGTGGCCGGGGTACCGGCTGCCCAGACCGCTGCCGTCGAACAGCAACTCAACCACCGTGGACCACTTCGTGGCGGCGGATTCGCGGTTCAGCAGCATCACGATCTGCGACTCCGAGTACTTCGTCGCCGACTCGATCCCGCGGATCAGTTCCCCGACCGCCGCCCGGTACCGCGGGTAGGCCGCCTCGATCTGAACGGTGTCCAGTCCCCTGATTCTGTGGGCCAGCCCCAAGTCCTTCACGAAGTCGCGAACCAGAGCCTGCGCGCCGATCTCGGTCAGCCCCTCCTCCAGCCCACGCACCGCGGAGTCGGCGGCGGCCGGTCGCACCTCGTTCTCCCAGTCCGTGGCTCGTGGAGTCACCCCATGCAGGAACTCGTGCAACAGGTACGCCGCGCTCTGTAGCAACTCGCCGGGGGTATAACGACCGTCGAAGCCCGGCTCAACCAGGGCGCGCAACGGGTTGGCCGTCCGTTGCCGATCCAGCCACAGCTCGCGCTCCCAGCTGAGGCTGCCGGTTGTACCCTGCGAGGTCTCGGCCAGCCATCCATTCCACTGAACAGTCTCCCCGTCGACCTTCCGACGCGCCACCTCGGCCGCTGTGACCAGCAGACCATCGAAATCCGTCGGCACCGACAACTCGACCGGGTACTGCTCAGGAAGCGCGATCTGTCTCCGCTCGACGATCTGGGGCCCTTGTTTTGCCAACCCCTCTCCCGCCGCGAAGGGCGCCACCACCATCGGCTCGGACTGCCATCCCCGCGGCAACTCGGGATTCACGCGCAGCTCAGCAACGATCTGCTGCAGAGCGGCGGCCGCGCGTTCGCCCTCACTGACGGAATGTGCCCGCACATCCACCCCAGCCGCCTCGAAGCCGGCCAGATCGCCGAACACCGCCCGGACCTCTTGAGCGATCATCTCCTTCGCGGCCGTGGCCAACTCCACCCTGACGACCGAGTGCAGGCCGGCCGCGGTGAAGACCAGATCCCCGAGTGCATGCCATGTGGCGGAGTCGGAGAAGCCGTTCAGGTACGCCAGAATCGAAGCGGCCGACTGCCCCGTCAATCCCTCCAGATGACTCAGCACGGTGGTCACCGCGGGGACGAAAAGCATCTGATCGCCCTGCCAGGGCAGAACGAATGATCCCGGGAAGCGAGACTCCACTCCGGGTAGCAACCTCATGAACTGGGCATTGAAGCTGTGACTCCAGACCTCGTTGAGCCCCTCCGCCCACCCGCGGGTGGCCGGATCGAGGAAGGCGATCTCATCCGCGCCCGTCAGCGCGGTACCGCGGGTCAGCGTGCGTCCTAGCCCCTGCAGCAGCGACTTGAAGGCGGTCAGGTGGAAACCAAGAGCAGTGCCCAAGGCGGCCGGGTCGAGAACGAACCACTGGCGGAGCATTCCCGAGCTGAACTCCGCGTCCAGCTCCAGGCTGCCGTCCCAGTGCGCAGTACTGAGCCGGCCGGTCCCGCGCGTCTCGCCGAGCACCAGGTTCCACCGCGACCAGGCTCCGCCGCTGAGCTGTTCGACGGCCCGCGGCGCCACCAGCATCATCCGATCGAAGTCGGTCAGCGAACCGCTCACGAACCGGGCGGCGAAGTCGGTGTACAGGTAGGCGAACTCGTCCGGCTGTCGAACCAGGAGGTCGGCCGTCGAAAGGAGCATTTCGGCGCTGGCGCGGGCCCGGCCGACCGATCGGGCGGTGAGTCCCGCTCCCTGCATCGCCGCCAGCCCGTCGAACAGGACCACCAGCCGGGATTCCAGTTGCGCGCTGACCATCAGGTGGTGTGCGGCCGGGACAGTCCCGCCCAGGTCGGCGGCCGCCAGGAACTGACCGGCCAGGTAGGCAAGCTTCTCCGCCGGACCTCGTGACACCAGTCCCGCCAGCAGTTCGGCGTACGGACGACCGGCGCGTTCGGCGAGCGTGCTGATCACAACGTCCACGGCCGGCGCGCTTACCCGGTTGAAGAACGCCCACGCGTCATTGCCGAGGCCGTCGATGAGCTCCGGGAGATCCAGCGAAACAGCCAACTGATCGAACTTCGCCATCACCAACAGGTCCGTCGACCCGGTGTCGAGGACCTGCAGCCCCGGCTGCTGGAACGCCGCCCGATCCAGGTCAAGGCGACGCTCAGTCCGGTTCGCCAGTGAAACCATCACCTGCACCAGCTCGATGAATGCCGCGCGGTACTCCTCCGATACGTCGCCTGTCCGGCCGAGGTCCGACGCGAACCGTGCCCGCAGCGGACCGGTGACCCGAGTCGCGTCCAGCACCATGGTCCGGTCCCAGCCACTGGTCCCCGGAACGTCGGCAGTGGCCACTTCTTCGAGGCGGCCGTTCCAGAATCCCTCGGATGCGCCGACGACGTCACGTACGCGAGCCATCAACCGGACGATCAGCTGGTCGAAGGACAACGGTCGCCCGGAACCAGGAGCATTGATCAACTGCTCCGGGTAGACCCGCCAGGGCACCCCGCCGGTCGATCCGGACACGATCGCCGGCCGAACCTGCGCGAGCCGGCTGAGACGCAGGTCGGCGATGACCTCGCTCAGCCCGGCGACCGCCTCCTGCCCGATCCGCTCGGCCCTCGCTCCTGGATCTGGTGTTCTCGTTTCCAACTGCTGGAAAGCATGTTGAACCGGCGCGACCAGGCGTTCCACCACGGACCCCAGCTCGGTCCGGGGCAAGCCGTCCAGACCGAGCTGCCGCAGTACCAGTTCGCCCAGTGTCCGCCATTTACTCGCGGCATCCTGAGCGCTCAGTCGCGCCAGGAGCTCGCCGTACGGCAGGTCGCCCAGCGTTGCGACGTACTTCAGTAGCGCAGCCACGGCCGGCACGTGCGGATCGGGCTCCAGCCCGAGGTCGCTCCCTCGCAGAGCCGGATACTTGTCGAGCAGACCCAGCCGGGCCATGAACTCGTCGATGTTGTCAAGGGTCCAGGCCAGACTGACACCGCGGTCGAACGCCGTTGTCCAAGGCGTTTGAACCGCGAGCTCCGCGGCCTGAAGATCGACAACGTTCGCGCCGCTGTGCAGGCGAGCGTGCTCGAAGAGCAGGACCACCAACGCCAGCCGACGGCGAACTGCGTCTGCTGCCGTCCAGTCCGTGGGTGACGCCTTCAGCAGTGCTTCGAGCGGGTCCAGAACCAGGGTGGGCGACAGCTCCATCGAGCCGTTCCACTGCGTCACTGACGGTCTCATGGCCTCGGTCGAGAGAACCTCTCCGGTCCACTGCGAACGCGCTGCCGGATTGAGCTGTCCGGCGATCCGCGCGGCCTCGGACAGGAAATGCCGGAACTCTACGGTCGGAACGCTCCTCCCACCAGCGAATCCGGAGACTCTTCGATTCCGCTCCGCCCGAGCGAACTCAGCCATCGACCGTACCGTGTCCGCCAATTGGCCGCCACGTGCCGCCGACCGCACCTCGACTCCCTCGCCGGTCAAGCCCGAGAGGTCGGCAAACCCTCGTCTCAGCCGATCGGCCATCTGCAGGGTCGGTGCCTTCGGAAGGTGGCCGGCAAGCAAGCGAGCCAGCGCGGCCAGCAGCTCGTCGGGGCGCTTCCGCGACAAGTCGGTCACGATCATGTCGATTTCCTGTCCGGGCTGCAGCGCAATCCGGTCGAGGACCGCGTCGACGGCTGGCGAGTACTTCGGATGAGCAGCCGCGTGAATCCGCTGTACCGGCAGCTCCGCCGACAAGCCGAGTTGCTCAACGATCGCGGGCAGCCTGCGGGCGGCAAACACCTCCACCAGGCCATGCGTCACTTCAGTCACGCCCGGGGCGCCGAACATCCTGGAAAGATTGCGGTTGTCTCCCGGCGCCGTAATCGGTGGCCATCCCAGCAGGTAGGCGACTTGTCGGACGAGGACCCCGAGGCCGTCCACGAAGGCACGAGCCCCCTCGGGTGTGCGCCAACCGGCCCGCAACGCTCCAGCTGTATTTACCGCGAGCCTGAGTCGCCTGGTCCAGTACGGCAGGACGTTCGCCTCGTGGCCGATTTCCTGCAATTCCAGATTCCACCCGCTACCGGCACCGGCGCTCTGCTCGACCAGCGAAACCACCCGGATCACCAGTTCTTCGAACGACTGCGGCACCCCGGACCCGATGAACCCGACGGCACTGGCCGGGAATTCTGTCACCAGCGCCCCCGATGCCAGCCTGGTGATCGTGACGCCGGACAAGATCGCGTCTAATGACTGCTGGTCGGCCGCCGTTGAACCCCTGCCGATCTGACCGGCGTCGGCGTCAGGGCGTAGCAGTTCCGCGGAAACCTCTCCCCCGCTCAAGACCGGAAACTCGATCTGGCGCCCGGCGAGCAGATCAGGATTCCGGCGTAGCGTTGCAATCGCGGCGTCGAGGTTCCGCACCGCCTGCTCGATCGCTTGGTCTGGTTGCGCGGCGATCAGCCGCTCGAACGGCTCCACCATCTGGAGCGTGATCCATCTCGCGGCAACCGCCTGCAGGTGACCGGGAACCACGTGCGCCAGCCCGCTGCTACGCAGTGCCAGCTCGCCGATCGCCATCCACTTGTACTGGCGCCGGTACTGGAGCAGCTCGGAAAAGACGTCCCGGATCGACCGCCCGTCGAGGGCGGCCAGCCGGCCCACCAGGGTCGTCACCAGCTGGGTGTAGCGCGGATAAGCATCTCTCGTCGGTGCGAAGCGGATCTCCGGGAACCGCGAAGGGCCCGGAATCCGGCGAAGGAACTCGTGCTGGACCTGCCACATCCAGCCTTCGGCGATTCCCTCTTCAAGAGCCTTCATCGCCAGTCCGTTGACCGCCGTGAGCCGATCCAACGCGGCAGTCCCGAGCAGATGTGCGTGCTCGTGCAGCAACGTCAGCAGATCGTCGCGATAACGGTAAGCCGGGTGGTCTTCGTTCGGGAGGCGGCCCGGATCGTTGTCGAGCAGCAGCCGGCGCAGCCTCCCGACTCTTCCGCTGGAAAGGAAGATCGCGCCGGTTGGCCTGGTCGAGGCGAAGTCTCCGAGCAGTCCATGGTGAACCGAGCCCGACCATCGAGTCAGGGTGGCCCCGGCCAGCTGCTGCGCGACGATCGCTGCCTCGATCATCAACCTGTCGAAACCGGTGGCCGACCGCAGCAACTGGTTCCTCGACTCCGGCCCTCCGTAGCTGATCACCTGGAAGACGTCCGCGGTCGGCTCTTCCCGCAGTCGCTCCATCATCGTTCGGATGCGCTCGCCATGCACCCGTCCATTGCTGATCCAGGTTTCTCGATCGACGATCTGCATGACGGCGGCATCGTCGAAAACCGACCGGACGTAGAGCTCGAGTTGCGCCGTGACCACAGGCAAGCGGTCCACCGGCACGAACTGCCGCAGAGCGGAGGTTTCGAGGAAGAGCCGCACCAGCGCCGCGCTCTGGCCCGACGTCGAGGCGGTCACCAGCTCCGCCCAGACTGCCGGTGCGGGCCGGCCGAGGTAGGGGATGACGCTGTCCAGCAGTCCGGTGACGGTCGACGAGAATCGCGGGTGGGCTCCCTCGGGAACCCATGACCTTGCCTCTGGGGCCAGAGAATCGAGGTGCAGACGCTGCACGAAGGCCGGGAAGTTCGCGTGCACGAACCCTTCGAGGATGCCGCTCTCCAGTCCGGCGGCGCCAGGATCGCGCACGGCTGACCATTCCGGTGTCGCACGGAGTCCGGTGTTACGCGACAACCGGGACACCTCGTGCAGCAGGCCTGCGATCGCCCTCAGATAGGCCGACTCGGTGCGCGCGGACAACGACCATGCCTCTTGATCCAGCAGTTCCCGGATTGATGCTGCCTGCTCCGGAGTCACGACCAGCGTCCCGGTGGGGTCGCCTACGGTGGTCGGCCGCTCTTCCAGCCGGAAGTTCCACCGTAGTTCCGTACCGCCGGCAATCTCGTGGGCGGCGTTGATCGCGCGCAGTACGAACTGGTCGAAGTCCGCCGGTACCCCTTCTCCGGCCTCACGCAGCGACGCCGCCGGGTACTCCGTCCACGGCACCCCGTCGATCATGCCGGTGCGGATCCGGGGCAACCACTCGTCCGGCGAGTTCGGGGCGGACCTGATCGCGGCCGCGATGTCATCCAGGGTTCTTACCGCCAGCACTCCTTCGGCCGTCGACCGCGCTCCCGCATTCGGCGCGGTAGCCGGAATCGTACTGACGGCGGCGTAGGTGCCTCGCACTCCATCGGCAAGCGCCGTGATCGCGATCTCGTGCCGGTCCGCTCGCACGACGCCGGACAGACCAGCCTGCCGGAAGGCCAGCGTTCCCATCTCGTGCCACAGCCTGGATGCCCCCTGCCCGTTCAGTCGCGACATCACCGACCGCATGCCGGCCACCGTTCCGCCTCCAAGGTGCGAAACCACTGCACGGACAGCTGGAACGAGGTGCGGGAAGTCAGCCGGTACGTCCAGACGACTGACCACCTCTGCCCAGACTTGCAACCCCGGCAACCTCGACACCAGGTCGTGCACGAAGGCCACGGCCCACGCCTCGCGAAGCCCCGTGAGGAAAGCCCCGGTTGCCGGGTCGCTCATCGCGATCTCATCGGCGCTGTCCAGCGAGAGCCGGTCGGACAAGAGCCGTCCATGATGATGAGCCAGATCCTTGAACCGCTCCAGCACGGCCTCGTCAGTTGCAGTAGGCAACAACAATCGCTGGTCCGCGGCCAGCCCGGCAAAGTCACGCAACGACCGGCCGAGGTCGGCCTCGAACTCCAGCGAGGTATCCCAGTGAGGAGACGACCCGCTGGGGCCGGCCACCTCGCGCAGATTCTTCGACCACTGCGAGAACCCCGCACCGGTCAACTCCTGCATCGCCTCGCCGGCCGCCAGCATCATCCGGTCGAACTCGATCGCCCGACCATGACTCGCTCGCCCCGCAAGATCCGTGATCTTGTACAACTCGGTATCAGGCCGCGCTCCGAGCGCCTCCCGCATCGCCACCAACTGCCTCGCCGCATGACCCGCACGCACCGAGGCCCGGGCCCCAACGGCCTCCAACCCCGGCATCGACAACAACCCACGGAACAACAACACCAGCCAGCCACCGAACGCACCCTGCGCCCGAACCAGCGCTTGCGGCGGCAACGCCCGCAAACCTTCCACCTTCAGGAACATTCCTGCCAGCGCCCGCACCTTCCCCGCCGGATCAGCCAGGCCCAGCTCCAGCAGCAGCCGATCCCAGCTCTTCCCCGATCCCTCCTGAGCCACCGACAGCAACCTCACCACAGCACGTGTGCCCGCGGTCTCCTCGATCTCGCGTAGCAGCGACCGATCCACCATCGGCAGTCCGACACTGTCCGCGAAACTCCTGAGCGACCCGACCGTCAGTGCACCCACCACACCGGACTCCAACAGCAGCAGGTCACTCCGCGACGTCAAGGATCTGCCATGCGCGAACGGCAACAATCCCTGGAAGAACTCGACCAGCGCCCGGTCGTACTCCGCACCTCCGAGCACGGCCGGCGACTCGATCAGCCGACGCAACGGCCCCGCTACCGTCATCGAGTCCACCACTAAGGTCCGCACATCCAGCGCGGCCCCAGCAGCAGCACCCCCCACCCGCTCCTCCAACACGTGATTCCAGAACATCGCCGAAGCGCCCATCAGCTCCTGCACGAAATTCATCCCCCGCACCACCAAATCGCCGAACGAGCTGACGCGACCGGCCGCCGGAACCACCAGCATCTCGCCCGAGAACACCGTCCGCCCCTCAGCACCCGCCACCGGAACCGCCGCAGGCGCCATCACCACATCGACGTCGGCCACAACCAACTGCGGTGAGCTCGGCACGGCACCGGCGAAGTCCATCTCCGGACTCGGCATCGGTGATTCGGCCCACAACTCGGCAACCACGGCCCGCACCCCGCCCACAGCGGACTCGCCGACCTGCGCCGCCTCCCGCAACCGCGCATCCGGCGCCATGAGATGCAGCTCACGGAACGGACCCTTGATCTGCTCGATGATCCGCCCGATGGCGCCCTGATGCCCAGCCTGTGGCAGGCTGTCGGCCAGTCCGCCTTCGCGCAGGATCAACTCGCCCAGTGTTGGCCACTTACTCGCGGCATCCTGAGCGTTCAAACGCGTCAACACCTCATGAACCGGCATCCCACCCAACGACCTCACATACCCGGCCACCACCTCAACAGCCGGCGCATACTCACCGAAGAACGCCGGAATCTCGCGGGTTCGGAGGGCGATGGCCTCGTTTCTCAGGTCGAGCCGAAGGATGAACTCGTCCAGATGAGCCGCGGTCCAGGCCATTGACGTCCCCAGATCGAAAGCCGCGGTCTCCGGCACCAGGACAGCCGCCTCGGCCACCTGCAGATCATTCGCCCCGGAACTGAGCAACCGAGCATGCTCGAGCAGGAGCACCGCGAGCGCGTACCGGGCCTCTCCAGTTCCCAGTGGCCGCGACTGAGCCAGCACCCGCAGCGGCTGCATCACCCGATTCATCGAAAACTCCAGCGCGCCGCTCCAGTGCGTCAGCGAGGAAGCAAGACCACCCGTCCAGTGAACCTCCCGGTTCCAGTGCGAACGCCCAGCTCTGCTGAGCACCCGCGCGACCTCCGGTGCTTTCCTCAGGACGTCGGCGATGTCGGTCGCTTGAATCACCACCCGAACCGCAGCAGAAGAGAGGTCGTCGACCCGATAAGGGTTTTGGTATACGGACTGTCCGCCGTTCATGCGGGAGAAATCTGCCAGTGACTGGGCGGCCGTGGCCAACTGCGACCCTCGCGCTCTCGATCGGGCCGCGAGATCGGTTCCTTCCATTGCCGCAAGCTCTTCGAGCCCCCAGATCAGACGCCTCTCAAGTGGAATCAGCTGCGCCGAGGTCAAAGGCTCGTTCCCGGTGGCGTCAGCGAACAACCGCGCCAGCACCGCCTTGTGCTGGGTGGGTCGAACCGCGTTGAGCTGAGCCAGTATCTCCCCTCGACTTTGCCCGGACAGCTCACCGAGCCGCTCGACCAGCGCGGCGACCGCCGTGGTGAAAACAGGAGTGGTTTCCGGCAGACGCGGCTCAAGCCGCAGAAACGGCGTCAACGCGAGCCGCTCGACGACGTCGCCCAGATAATGACGAGCGAACAACTCGGCTACCGCTCGGTTCAGGCCGGCGTCGACCGGCCGCACGCCACCCGCCCATCCCATCCGAGGGTCCCAGTTGACCAGGTGAGCTGCCTGCCGGACCAGAATCTCCAAACTGCTCACGAACTCAGCCGATGCCTGATCGGTGGCGAACCCGAACTGTCCACTGCCTGATTCCGATCCGGCCAGGATCGGCGTCTGTAGTCGGTTCACCACGGTGAGCGGCAGTCGGATCACGCCGGCGCCGCCCGGCAACTCATCGCCCCGAAACACCTCGTTCATCTCGATCCGGCGAGTCCACACGATGCGTGCACCGCCACTGAACTCTTGGACCAGATCCACCACCCGAACCAGCAGTTCGTCGAGCGACCCCGGAACCCCGGTGCGTGGCACCTCCCCGGGTGCAATCTCCAAGACGCGCTTCACCACAGGTGGCGTCACTCGCCCCACCACTGGTGGAACTACTTGTGGCGTCGGCTGACCTGTGAACAGGGCCGTCACTTCGCCTTGCACTGCGCCCACCGCGGCCTGCCCTGCCCGACGCGCGGTCGATGCCAGATCGGCATCCTGCGGATCGAGGCCGGTGAACGGTATCTTGGCCCGTTCTACGATCTGCTCGACTGCCCGATCATGCAGATGCGGTGGCAGGTGGTCAGCCAGCCCTGAATCCCGCAGGACCAGGTCACCGAGCATCTGCCACTTCGCCGCGGCGTCGGCCCCCGCCAGGCGTGTCAGAACCTCGCTGACCGGACGCTGTCGCAACGACGCGACGTACCGGACGACTTCCTCGACGGCCGGCTGATAGCCATCGAAGTGGCCGGACGCGGAGACCTGTCCCAGCTGAGGATGTGCCCGAAGCAACCCGAGCCCTTCGACGAACGCGTCGAGATTGTCCGACGCCCAAGCCGTCGTCAGGCCGTGCTGCCAGGCCGCAGTCGCCGGATCCAGGGCAGCGACCTCGACTCGGCCAAGCTCGGCTCCACCACGAGTGAACAGTCCCGCATGCCCTGCGAGAAGGACCAACAGTGCCTGTCGGTGAAGACCGGCGTCCTCGATTCGCAGCGCCCCCGGTTCCAGTTCGGCCAGCAGACGGAGCGGACCGGTGACCTGATCGGACGACAGATCCAGGGAGCCATCCCCGGGAACCCTGCTGGTACCAATCCCCGGCGTCTCGTGAATTGTGCCGACCCACAGCGATTGCGTCTCCCCGAGTCGCTGGGCGAGACCGGCGGCATCGGTCATCAGCCGGGCGTAGTCGCTGTCGGCATCCAGCAAGGCCCCGCCGGCCGCACGATCACCCACCTCGAGCCGCCGGTACACGGCGTCCGGGTTCGACTGCAGATGCAGCGCCATTGCCCGAACTGTCCGGAACAGCTCTTCGCCCCGCGATCTCGAACGTATCGCGAGGTCATCTCCCTGCAAAGTCGAGATCTGCTCGAACCCAACCGTCAGTCGCGTTTCCAGAGCAGTGACCGCCTGCTCCGGATAGCGGGGGGCCAAACCGTCTGCCACGAAGAGCCGCGCCAGCTTTGACGCCACTCTGCCGAAGGTCGTCGTTCTCAGTGCCCTCAGAACGTCGCTCGGGCGTCGGCCAGGCATACTGCCGAGCCCTTGCGCGATCGCGTCAACCGCCGGTGTGAAGGCCGGGTAGACCAGATCAACCACCGCTGCGGGAAAATGCGCCTCCAGACGGAACATCTGCGTCGCCTGGGCCACCTGACCACTGGCGAGCAGTTCGGTGAGCCCATGCATCATCGCCGAGTCGGCGGATGACATGAACGGCCGTAGGCCCCGCTGGTCCGTCCGGCCGACCATCTCGCGAACGAGAGAGCTGAGACCGCCTCGCACCCCGGCCCGTGCCGCGGCAGAGTCGAATGTGAGCCTTATCGGTTCGATCTTGTAGCCCCCGACGACGTCGATACGGCTCAGCCTGTAGTGCGTCCTATCCGACTTGAGCGTGATTTGGATGGCCTCGCCACCCGGCCCTCTGCCGAACCGCTCGACCAGCGCTGTCACCCGGTCCACAACCTCGGCGGCCTGCCATGAGACCACGGTCGCGGATCCGCCGGCCATGGCCTGTCCACGACCGGAGCCGAACGGCACAGCAGTCGCCGGTACTGCGACGAGTGGCCTGCCGACCGGTCGCGAAAACACAGCGGACGGATCCGCGGCCATTCGCCTGACGAGGTCGAGGCCACTCCTGAAGGCCGTCCGCCCGATCTCCTCGGGCAGGACGGTCTGGCCGGCCTCGGACGTCAGCCGCCGGAACTGGGCCATCATGTCCACTTGGACTCTTGCCTTGGCCGCGTCGACCAACTGCCCCGCGAACCGCCCACCCACACCACTGCCGTCGAACAGAAGGTCGACCAGCGCCGCCCATTTCGTCGCGGCCGACTCACGATTGAGCAGGGCAATGATCTGCCCGGCCGAACGGCCGCCCACCCTCTCGATTCCAGCGATCAGCTGCCAGGTCGCCGCGCGGTACCGCGGATACGTGGCATCGATCTGGACGGTGTCTAGCCCCCGGATCCTGTGGGCCAGCCCCAGGTCCCTGACGAAGTCCCGGACCAGGGCCTGAGCCCCGATCTCGGTCAGCCCCTCCTCCAGGCTACGCACCGCAGCATCGTCCGCGGCCGCCCATACGTCGTTCATCCAGTCGGTTCCCCGCGGAGCGACCACATGCAGGAACTCGTGCAGCAGTGTCTTCGCACTCTGCAGCAGCTTGCCCGGGGTGTAGTAGCCGCCAACGCCCGGCCCGACCAGAGCCCGCAGCGGGCCGGCCATCCGCCATCGATCAAGCTCCAGCGCACGATCCCAGCCGACTGTGCCCACTTGGCCACCCGTGGTCTCGACCAGCCAGTGGCTCCACAGATTCGCCTCACCGTTCACCAGCCGGCGAGCGACCTCGGCGCCGTTCGCCAGCAATCCACTGAGGTCGGTCGGCGGCACCAGACGGGCCGGATACTGCGCTGGAACAACGATCTTGGTCCGGCCCACGACTCGCCGCTCCGGCCACCGCAGCCCCGCCGGAACCTCCCCGCCCGCGAACGGCACCACCTCTGCCAGTTCCGTCGTCCGAGTCTCCGCACCGCCGACAGGTAAGAACGAGTGAACCCTGGTCCAGCCCGCTTCGACCGTGCGTTGCGCGATCGCCACCGCCTCGGCCGTCTGGTCCGGAGTCAGACCGGTCAGCCGGCTGAACTCGTGGTTCATCACCTGGTGGACGTCGGCCTTGAGCTGCGTCAGCGCGGCCACCGGTAGGCGACCAGGCGGGAACGCACGGTCGACCAGCAGGTCGACGACCGCGGGCCATTTTCCACTCGCGCCCCGGCCGTTCAGAACTGACAGGATCCGGGGTATCGGCAGGGTGGTCAGTTCGGCTAGGTTGTGGGCCAGAGCGTAAGCGGCAACGCTCAGTGCAGGGTTTCCCGGCGCTGGGCGATCGGCTGGGAGGTCACCCAGCCGCTCGCTGAGACCGAGTTCCCGGAGGAAGGCCGGCAGCATCCGATCGCTCCAGACGGCCGTCACCCCGTGCTCGAGAGCCCAGGCCCCGGGGTCAGAGCCGACCAGGATCGCGTCGTTGCCGAGCTGGCTGAAACGCTGACCCAGTAGCCGGGCATGCCCACGCAACAACGCCTCGGCGGCGAGCCGGAGTTCCCCGTTCCCACCCGGGATCGGCGGGCGGTACGGATCGTACGCCGCCGCCAGCGCCTGAATCAGCCGCGGGTGGATCCACACGGATCGATCCGAGCGGACGGTCTGCACTCCTCCCGGGGACACAGGCACGACCTGCTGGTTCCAGTGCGACCACTGCGCGTCGCTCAACCGGCGAACGATCTCGGGAGCGGACTCCATCAGGGCCACGAAAGTTTGTGGTGAATCCAGTCGGGCCGGGAAATGGTCCAGGTGCCTGAAGGTCAGCGGGTGCTGATGGCCGAAGACCGTCCCACTCGGCTCTGCCAGCAGGGTAGGGCGGGCCGGCTTGAGCCAGTTCACCATCTCCCAGCCCGCCTTGAGAGTGGCGAGACCGACATTCGCCGACCAGGTGGAGTCCATCGTCGGGTCAGGGGTGACCTGCGGCTTCACCTGCCTGAAGACGTTCCACATCTCCTGAACGACAAAGGCTCGAGCAGGCACCACGAGATGGGTGGGCAGACTCTGGGCCAGTCCCGAGTACTCGAAGAGCAGCGAGACCAGCCTCGGCCATTTCCCGGCGGGTCCTTCCCGGTTCAGGACGGCCACCACATCGGCCTTCGGCACGCGTCCCAGCAGGGCTACTCCACGGACCATGCTGTCGGCCGCGGGGACGAAATTCTGGTATACCGCATTCGTCGCCCGTGGCGGCAGGATCGAGCCCCAGCGTTGGAGACCCAGCCCGCTGATCACCTGACCGGAGAACTCCAGGGCGAAGAGTTCCGTCACGCCCTCTTCCAGCGCATTGACCGGAGGCTGGACCATCACTTCCGGCACCCGGCCCCAGGCAACGGATTCCGGGACGGCGAAGTGGGCCAGCTCATGGCTCAGGAGCCGTACGGAATTGCGCAGGACGTGTTCGGTGCTGCCCGGCACAGCTGGACCGACAGGACCGAGCATTATGCGCAGTCCAAGCCCCAGTGTTCTGTCGATCAGCAGGCTTCCGTCCAGGTGCGCGACGCCTCCGAGTCCGTCGGCGACCTCATGGACAGTTCCGTTCCACTTGGAGACCTCCGCGCCGGTCAGCCGTCGTACCAGTTCGGCGGCGTTGCGAACCATCGTCACCAGATCTGTTGCTCGCGGCAACGTGTCGCCGGGCTGGAGCGGCGCTGCATAACTGGTCTCGATGATGGGATGCCCGAAAATGCTCTCCAGCCCTGGGTTCGGCATCGGGTGGACGTCCACCGACGATCGATCCTGCAGCCCCAGACCACTGGGAGACGCCATCAGATTTCGAGGCACCTCCACCACTTCGCCGACGATCCGTCCCGGTAGCCCGGGCAGGCGGTCGACCGCTGCGACCGCGTCGCCGATCGCGCGCAGGCCGAGGTCGAAAGCCTGCTGGTTGGCGTGCGGGCCGGTCAGCGACCCAAGTCCGGCGTACGCCGAGTCGAAGACCTCCCGAACCACCACTCTGGCAGCTGCCACGACCCCAGGCTTGGCCCCCGATCCCAGCCCGATCGCAGCCAGGACCAACCTGGTCGGCACAGCCATCCCGCGGTCGGCGTTCCGCGTCAGCGACGAGAAGATGTCGCCGACCGGTTGGCCCGTGAGCTGCCCGATCCCGTGGGCCAGTCCGAGCGCGGCAGCCAGTCTCGGCCGAGCGGCCGGCGGTGCCTGGACGGTTGCGATGGCGCCGGTCTTTGCCGCCTTGACGGTCAGGGGAAGAACGTCGAACCGCTCGAGGGCCGCGACCGCGTCGGTGACAGCTCGGGTGCCCAGATCGTAGGCCTGCTGAGGAATGTCCGGCCCGGACAGTGCCGGCAACTGTCTGAAGGTGGTGCGGAAGTTCTCCGCAATGACCGACCGTGCTGCCACCACCAGGCCAGGACGGCCGACCTCACCGACTCCGAGCGCATCCAGCATCAAGGCAACCGGTACCGGCATCCTGGGATCGGTACTCCGTACGATCGGCACCAGGATCTCGCCGATCGGCTTGCCACCCAGCCGGCTGATCCCTTGTGCCAGACCGAACGCGGCCGCCAACGGCACCGGATTCACCGGCTGCCCCGCCCCCCACGATCCACCGTCCCGAACCCGTACCCCCCGAGCCTCGACGCCCGCCGCGGGTACCACGGGGGCGGGCAGGCCGACCGGTCCGTCCACTCCGGCCGCCAGCTCACTGCGCCAGGCCCGTCCCCAGATTCCGGTCGACTCACCGGCCCGCACGAACAGGTCCTTGGCTCGACGAGTCCATCCCTGCGGGGCAGCAGCCGGCAAGGCAACGTGCTCCCGCACAGGCGGTATATGTGGCGAACCGGCGTTGACAGCGGCGTCGTAGTAAAAGACCACCTGCCTGGAGTAGGTTGCCATCGGCGGCAAAGGCACCCGGGCGACCGGTGCCGGCGGCGGCGGTACGAATGGCACATCGGCCACGTGCGCCTGAGCGAGCGCCTCCCCGACCGGCGTCTTGCTCATCTTGCCGACCGTGGACGGATAGCCGAGCCGATCAACGGCCGCCAACGCGTCGGCCACCGACTTCTGACCGAGTTCGAAGGCCTGCTGGCCGGCGTGTTCGCCCGCTAGCGACTCCAGCCGGCCGAAGGACTCCAGCATCGCCTGCCGTACTTCGAACCTCGCTGTCGAGAGGAATCGCCCCGCGGAGTCTTCGCCCAAGCCGACCGCGTCCAGCACCATCCGGACCGGCACCGACAACTTGTTGTCGCCGCTCCGCAGGACGGCACCCATGATGTCGCTGACCGGCACGCCACTCGACTCGCTGATGCCGCGCGACATTCCGAACACAGCCGCCAGGAACTTCCGGTTCGCAGGCGTCCCGGGCGGGCCCCCGCCCCACCGGAAGTCGCTCCGTGCGGGCAGCACCGCGGCAGCACCTGCCATCTCCGTCGGTACGGCGGCGATCTCCGGTGCCGCCTTGCCCGCTACTCCTGGAGAGCCGATGTGTGGGTCGATCACTCGCGGCGCCGTCTCGACCTCAGCGCCGAAGGGCAACTCGAACGACCCGTCGTCCTCGGAAACGTAGGCACGCGGGCGCTCCCCGACGGGCGGTGCCGCCGGCGTGTCCACCCGCACCGGCGGCACTTCGGGAGTGGCTACGGGAACCGCTGGCACCTCGACGTGGACCGGCGGCGCGCCGGGCGTGCCGGATCGGCCTCGTCCGGCCAGACCCGGAACCGAGCCTGCCTCGGCGGCCGGCGAGTGAATCAGCCGGAGAGCCGCGTCGATGTGCTCGACCGATGGCGGCGGCCCCTGCAACCCCTTGCCGTTGGCAACAAAAGCGGGTTGCCCGGCAGTCGCCGGACCGGCGTCCGGCCGAACCGGTACGATGGTCGGCACCTCGACCACCGGAGCTCCGGTCTCCGGTGGCTTGCGAAGTGGTGCAGCCACATCTGCCGTCGACACCGGAGTTCCCGACGGTACAGCGACCGTGCCGACGTCCGTCCGAGGAGCCAGTATTTCGGCCACGTTCGCGATCGAGGCCGGTCCGGCGGTGCCGGCCAGAGCAGGAATATGGGTTGCGTTGGCCGCAACGGAAGGTACACCGACCGTCGACGGCACCAGCAGACCCGACGTGTGGGAGGTGAACGCACCGGCGCTGATTCCGTGCACAGCGCCTGCCTGAACAGCAGGAATCGCCGCCGGGTTCGGGAGCGCGGCAGTGCCGAGCAGGGACGGCAACTCGTCGATCTGGTGAGTCGCCTGATGGCCCGCGACTGCTGAGAGGTTCAGTTCGCCGGGCGCGAACGTGATCGGCGGCACCTCGACCCGCACCTGGTCGGTCAGTGTGCCGCCGAGCCTGTTCGGCAGGTTCAGATGGGGCGGAGTTACGCCGAGATGGGGTAGCGCCGAGCCTCCGACCACCGGTGGGGTGACTGCCGGCACCGGAAGAGGCGGTGTCTCGATCGCTCCGCCGAGATGGACGCCGGGCACCGTCAGCGTGGGCGGCGGCAAAGCGCCGTGCCGGAGGTCGAAGTGCACCGAGTCGGCGAACGAGTCCGCGTGCCGGCCTGCCAGGTGGCCGAAGACACTGGGTTCGATGTCGATGGCGCCGCCGAGCTGCGTCGGGGGTATCACCACCGCGAAGTCGTCGAAGTCGACGCCGCCGACGTCGCCGACGTCGAGGTGCGGTTGGAACTGCCCGTCCACCCCCACCGGAAGGCGCCCGAACACCGGCTTCAGATTGAATCCCAGCGGAGCCGGCTGGAACCGGAAACGGCCGAAGACCCCACGGTCCCAGACCCCGATTCGCAGCGCGGTCCAGAAGCCGTGGATCCGCATCTCGGGGGCGTTGACCGGCAAGATGAGCCGGGTCCAGAGCACTCCGCCGAACGATCTGGCCAGGAAGCGGGGCGTGTTCCGCGCCACCCAGGCCACACCACGGCCGAACTTGCCGGCCAGATCGACGGCCTTCCAAGCCAGCCCGATCCCGAGCGCGGCGCCGCCCCCGGCAAGCCCGGGGATCCGCGCGATTCCAGGAAGCAGCCGCGGCAGGTCCCCCACACTGCCGACGACGCTGACCAGCCCGGACGGCCGGAACGTCAGCTTGCCGATGAAACGGGTGCCGAACAACCCCGGCATGAACACGTGGACTCGACCGACGGCGCTCCCCAGACTCTCCAGTCCGGTCTTGATTCCAGCGATGCCACCGCCGAGTTTGCCGCCGATCAGTTTGCCCAGTTCCTTGACCGGCAACGCCTTGGTGGTCGGGACGATCAGCCCGAGACCGGCCAGGAAGAGGTGCAGGATGCTGCCGTGCCCGCTGGCGAAGTCAGCCACCGCCTTTCCGAACAAGGCGATGTTCGCGGCCCAGAACGCCAGCGCGATCGGTCCACCGAACACGATCGCGGGCAGGATCAGCGCGATGGCCAGCCAGAAGAACGCCTCCCAGAACAGACTGCACTGCGAGACCGGCAACGAGATGTCCGCGACGGAGTTGATCCGGTCCGACACGAGCCGGCCGTGTTCCCCCAGCTCCTTGCCCGCCAGTTTCGCGTCAGCGACGTACTGCTTCCAGGCCGCGTCCTTCTTGTCGAGCCCACGGGCGGCAGCCAGCGCGGCATCGGCACGGGCCTGGTGATCGACCAGCGACCCCTGCCACTCCTGCAGTGCGGCCGCCGAGGTCTCGTACGCCGTCACGATGTCCGCGACATGCCCCCGCAACCGTGAGTCGACCTTGCCCCGCAGCGCGTCCGCGGCATCGCCGGCGAACGCGTCGTCGCCGACCGTCGCCATCACCCGGTCGATCGCGTTCATGATCTCGCGGGCCTTGCCGCCCAGTTTGGCGAACTCGGCCGACATCGCGGCGATCACGTCGGGATCACCCGGCGTCGGATCGTCCACCAGGCCGAGAACGGACCAGTCGACGGGGCGTACTCCCACGTTCCGTCCTCTCCTGGTCACCGAGGGTGGCGGTCGATCACGAAAAAGGTCAACCATTCCACGCTGTGGTCAGCTGAATGGTTCATTTCAGGAGTGAGTGGTCAAGAGCGGTAGACGCGGCCCCGGGGAATGGGTAACTTGAAAATTGACCAATTCCGACCACCCTCTTCGGCCCTGACCTGCCGCCGCCCCGGCTCGCTCCCCAGTGAGGTGCATCATCGAAGATGCCGCGTCCCGTCGTACCGATCTTTTCGCCCGATGTCTGGCCGAGCGCGAGGACCTGCTCCGGTACGCCGCCAGCCTGCTCAATCACGATCTCCATGCGGCCGAGGACATCGTGCAGGAGACTCTGTTGCGTGCGTGGCAAGCGGCGGACACCCTGGACGGGGAGTACCGCCCGGTCCGGATGTGGTTGTTCCGGGTGGCCCGGAACCTGATCGTTGATCACTACCGCCGCTCGCAACGGATCGTCCCGGCCGGAATCGATCCCGCGCTGTTCCACGATCAGTCGCCGACTCCGGATCCGGCCGACCGTACCGTCGACCGGTGCGTTCTGACCGCCGCGATGTCCACCCTGACCCGCGAGCACCGCGAGGTGGTGACCCGGATGTACGCGCTCGGTGAGCGAGGCCCGCGGATCGCGGAGGCGCTCGGCATTCCGCCGGGGACGGTCAAATCGCGGTCGCACCATGGCATCCGCGCCCTGCGCGACGAGTTGGGCCGGCAAGGCTACGAGGGGGAAGCGGCGTGAACACGCAGTTCAGCGGCACGATCGGCTGGCTGGGGGTGGCCGGCCTGGTTCTGCTCGGGGCGATGCTGCTCCATCTGGTGGTCCGCAAACTCGGTGGCTGGCGGCGGAACTACCGGCGGGCCCGGAGCGAACTCTCGCTGATCTGGCATGCCTGGTCCGATCCCGTGATCGTGCAGATCCGCTACCGCCGTCGACTCCGTTTTCTGACCACGACGCTGAAGGACAGCAACTGCTGGTTCGAAGCCGGGCTCGCACTCGAGCATGCGGCGGCCACAGGCCACGGCATCACGCCGTACGCGGTCGCACTGAGCCCGCGACGAGTCGGCGTACTGGTGGCGGGACCGGTTGCCGACCACTCGCCGCCGGGCGATCCCTGGCAGGCCGACAGCGATGATCCCCGGCTGTGGTGGATCGAGCGTGACGAACTGCTGTCGCTCACTGCACCCGCAGCACAGGCAGTTGAGGCCGAGGCACCCTTGCTGGTCTGCCTGGGTGTCGACAGCAGTGGCGGGTACGCCGTTCTGCTGGATCTGCTGGCAGGTCCGGCGTCGTTGTCGGTCTTCGGCGACGAGTCGACCGCCAGGTCCACCGTTCAGGCGCTGGCGGCCCAACTGGACGCCAGGTTGCCGGTCGCGTCCGTGGAAGTTGCCTCAGGCATCCATCAGCGCCACGCCGGGACGTCGCTGGCCGAGGCGGTCAGGCGTCCTGGCGTCTGGTTCGCCGTCGGAGCCGAACAGCTGCAGTTCGACCCGCCGGCCGGCGTACGGCTGATCAGTCTCGGCCCCGCGCACGGGACGACGACCTTGCTCGAGGCCCGCGAAGGCTTTGCCCTCCGGCTGCACACCGGACCCGACTGGTTGCGGATCGACCAGCAGCCGCTGGCAAGAGCCGTGGCACGGGCCGTCCGCTGGTTGCCCGAGCACGACTTCCAGCGGGCTGCTCATGCCGTCGAGGTCGACGAAGCTGACGACTTCGCCGACGATCTCCCCACCATCACCGGCATCTCCGCGGTGGTTCCCGCCGACGCGGGGGCCGAACGGAAGGTCGACGCATGGAACTGACCATCACTGCCGTCGATCCGGACAGTGGGACCCGAACCGACCAACGCCTCCGCGTCACGGCGGACCTACCGGTGGCGACGCTGGCCGAGACCCTGGCCGGCCGGCCGGCCGTCCCGCTGTACGCCGGTGACCGGCTGCTCGATCCGGCCTCGTTGCTGCCCGAAACCGGTATCCACGACGGCACCGTTCTCGGGATCGGTGCGCCCGCCCACGATCCGGACGCGATCGAGATCACCGAGCAGACCGACGTCGTCCAGGTCGAGGTGCACGCCGTCTCGGGGCCGGACGCCGGACGGATCTGGCGGCTCGGGGTCGGCAGTCACGAGATCGGATCCGGGCCCTTGTGCACCCTTCGGCTGACCGGGGACGACGTACCGGTCGGCGGGCTCTGGCTCACCCTGCGTCCCGACGGCTCCGCCCGCTGGCAGCGCACCGGCGAGCTCGACGGCTCGGTCCGGGCCCGATGGATCGGCCCGCCGGCCGATGACCTCGCCACCTCCGCGATCAGGCTCGCGCCCGAGGACGAGGCCCACGACCCCAAGGATCCACCGAAACCGAAGAGAACGACCCGTGACCCGGGGACCGACGAGCAGCCCGTTGGCGGCACCGATGATCCCGGCTGCTTCACGTGGCCCGCCAACAGCGATCTGCGGGTGGGCCCGGTGCTGTTGCGGTTGGGTGGAGACCTGGAACCAGCAGCGGCCGTCCGCCAGTCACCCGACGGCTTCGGGCTGGACTACAACCGGCCGCCACGACTTTCCCCCCATCTGGACGACAAGCAGATCAGACTCCCGTCGCAGCCGACCAAGGCAGAGAAGCGGCCGTTCCCGTGGATGATGGTGCTGTCCCCGGTCGTGATGGGGCTGCTGATGGTCTGGCTGCTGCACTCTCTCTACTTCCTCGCCCTGATGGTCATGATGCCGATGATGATGCTGGCGAACTGGACCTCCGGCCGGAAGTCCGGGCGCCGGGAGAAGCGGGAGGCGATCCGGCTCTACCACGCCCGGCTGGAGGCACTGGAGACCGAGGTGCACGCCGCTGTCGAGCGGGAACGCCTGATCCGCAACGAGATGGCGCCCGACCCGGCCAGAGTTGCCGTCCTCGCGACCATGCCAGGCGTCAGGCTGTGGGAACGACGCCGTACCGATCCCGACCATCTGCTGCTGCGGCTCGGTACGGCCGATCAGCCGTCGGTCAAGGAACTGCACGATCACAACCGCGAGGAGAACCACCAGAGCATCCACTGGCAGATTCCCGACGCGCCGATCACGCTGCACCTGCCCAGTCACGGCGTCGTCGGGCTGGCCGGGGCGCCCACACCGACTCTGGCAGTGGCCCGTTGGCTGGTCGTTCAGGCCGCTGCTCTGCACTCACCCAACTGGCTGCGCATGGTCGTCCTGACCGAGCCGGACCGGGCGGAGGACTGGTCCTGGGTTCGCTGGTTGCCGCATCTGCGTCCGCTCAGCCCGCAGGACACGGCAGCGGTCGCGATCGGTAACGACCCCGCCTCGACGGTCGCCCGGGTCTCGGAACTGGTCACCCTGATCAAGGCGCGGCAGCGCGCCGCCGCGGCGACCGAAACCAGGAACTACGTGCCCGAGAGCACCGTGTTGCTGATTGCCGACGGGTCACTGCGGCTGCGCGATGTCCCGGGTCTGGTACAGATCCTGACCGAGGGCCCGCAGGTCGGTGTGCTGGCCATCTGTATCGACCGCGAGCAACGTTTGCTGCCGGAGGAGTGCCTGGGCGTGGTCAACGTCGAAGGTACCGAACTGACGCTGCGGCAGCACGACCTGCCGGACCTACGCCAGGTGCGGGCCGACCAGGTGGAACCGCAGTGGTGCGAGCAGGTGGCCCGGGCGCTGGCCGGGATCCGTGATGTGAGCCCGGACTACGACACCGGACTTCCCCGTCAGCTCCGGATGCTCGAGTTGCTGGACCTCGAACCACCGGACAGTGCCGAGTTGCTCGCCCGGTGGAGCGTACGGCCGGCCTCGACCACCTTTCTGCTGGGACGTGACTTCGAAGGACCGCTCGCGATCGACCTGTCCGTGGACGGTCCCCACGGCCTGGTTGCCGGTACGACGGGCTCGGGCAAGTCCGAGCTCCTGCAGACCATGGTGGCCTCGCTGGCCTCGGTCAACCGGCCGGACGAACTCACCTTCGTCCTGGTCGACTACAAGGGAGGCAGCGCGTTCAAGGACTGCGTCGGCCTGCCACACACTCTGGGCATGGTCACCGACCTCGACTCGCACCTGGTCGAGAGAGCCCTCACCTCGCTGGAGGCCGAACTGCGCCGGCGGGAGCGAATCCTCGCCGGAGCCGACGCCCGAGATCTGCTGGACTACCAGGTCAAGCGCTCAGCCGATCCCGAACTGCCCAGGCTGGCGCGACTGGTACTGGTGATCGACGAGTTCGCCGCGATGGTCAAGGAGATCCCCGATTTCGTCCCGGGCCTGATCGGTATCTCGCAGCGGGGCCGGTCGCTCGGCATCCACCTGATCCTGGCCACCCAGCGGCCCGGCGGGGTGGTGACCGCTGATCTGCGCGCCAACACCAACCTGCGGATCGCTCTGCGGGTCACTGGCCAGATGGAGAGCCAGGACATCCTGGAGACCAACGAAGCGGCCGCCATCCCCGCCTCGATTCCGGGCCGCGCCCTGATCCAGCGCGGGCCGAAAACGGCAGACCTCTTTCAGGTGGCCTGGTCCGGGGCCGAGCGACCCGACGCTCAACTGGCCGACCTGCTGACCCAGGCCGCGGGGCCGAGCATCGAAACCATGGAGCTGTCGTGGACGGACCTCGGCCGGCCCACAGCGCCTCCCGGACCACCGGCTGGTCCAGCCGGCCAGGCGGCGCCGGTGATCGTTCCCACCGATCTCACCGCTCTGGTGTCGGCGATCCGCGAGGCCGTCGAGCAGCTGACCGACTACACGCCTCAGCCCAGCCCGTGGCAGCCCGCCCTGGCCGAGACGCTCCTGCTCGACGACCTGCCCGCCATCGACGTGGGTGACCTGGTCATTCCGTACGCCCTGGAGGACCTTCCGGCGTTGCAGTCGGCCAGGGTCGCGGCCGTCGACCTGAGGTCCTTCGGCCATCTCTACGTCATCGGCGCGCCCCGCAGCGGCCGGACCCAGTTCCTGCGCACACTCGCGGGCTCGGCGGCGAAAACCGCCAGTTGTGCGGATGTCCACATCTACGGGATCGACGCCGCGGGGGGTGGACTGGCCGCGCTCACCCGGCTGCCGCACTGCGGTGCGGTGGTCTCCCGGGACCTCGAGCGGATCGGCCGGCTGATCGATCGGCTGTTGACCGAGTTGTCTCATCGCCAAGATCTCGCGGCCCTGCACAACGTGACCGGCCTGACCGAGCTGCGCGAACTCCTGCCGCGTGACGAGCGGCCGGCCCATCTGCTGGTACTGGTCGACGGATGGGACGCACTGACCGCGCTGCTCGACGAACACGACGGTGGACGGCAGATCCAGTCCCTGACCAGTCTGATCCGGGAGGGTGGTGCGGTCGGAATCCATGTGATCGCCACCTCCGAGCGCGCCCTGCTGTCGGGGCGGCTGAGCGCGCACAACGACCACAAACTGCTGTTGCGGCAGGCCGACCGGTCGGACTTCCTGGCCGGCGGCCCCCGGCTGCTCAAGAAAATCCCTGCTGTGGTGCCGGCCGGCCGCGGCTGGCACACGCTGACCGAGACCGAGACCCAGATCGCGATGCTGGCCACGGGGGGCGGCAGCGACCAGGTCAACGCGCTGCGGGCGATCGCCGAACTGGCCGTCGCCCGGGACGCCAAGGTCAGCCGCGATCGGCGGCCGTTCAGCGTGGCCGCATTACCGACCTCGGTGGGCTTCGAGCAAGCCTTCGAAAAGGTGCCCCCGGCCGCCCGCCGCCCGATGTGGGCGCTCGTCGGCCTCGGAGGAGATGATGCCGGGGCGGTGGGTGCCGACCTGGCCGCCGCGGCCTCGACCTTCGCGGTCCTCGGCCCACCCGGAGGCGGACGGAGTAACGCACTCGCCGCGATGGCTGTTTCGTTACTGGCCGGTGGAACAGCACTGGTCGTCCTGACACCGCGCGATTCGCCGTTGCGCGCCCTGGCCCAGCATGCCCGCGTCACCTTGTTCGCCGATGTGGACCCGACCGAGGACGAGGTACGAAACGCCCTGACAGCTCATTCGGGACCAGCAGTGGTTCTGCTCGACGACGCCGATCTGCTGGTGAAGGCCGAGTGCGACGGCCTGCTCCGGGAACTGGTCGTGTCCGGACGCGACCAGCATCGTGGCCTGATCTTCGCCGGCACGCCGGACTGTCTCCAGGTCGGCGTCAGCGGATGGATCAGCCTGGCCCGCCGGGCCCGGTCCGGGATCATCATTCAGCCGCAGCAGGCCCTCGACGGTGACGCGATCGGGGTCCGGCTGAGCAGTTCCGTGGTCCGCACCGCGGCACATCCGGGCCGGGCCTTCATGGCTGGACCGGGCGGGAAGATCATCACCCTGCAGATTCCACTCACCACACTCCGGTCCTGACCGACATGCCGACGGTCCGGCGGTCACCATCGTCGGGAACCGATGGTGACCGCCGGACCGGAACCGCTGGTCAATTGGTGGGCGATCCAACTTTGTTGAAGTTGTGCTGGATGCTGGTGTCCATCTCCTGCCCTGCCTTGCCGATTCCGGCGATGCTCTTGGCGAAGGTCTCGATCCCCGCCACCGCGGCCTGCAAGTTCGTGTTGAAGTCGGTATAGGCGCCGAGCAGGGCCGGACCACCCTTCTCCAGCCGCATGCCGTTGTTCGTCAACTCGACGATCTGAAGTCGCAGGTGCTCGATCTCCGGCGCCATCTGCTCGGACGCTCTGGTCATCAGCAGGCTGACTCGTTCGATCTCGGGAAAGTCCAAATGCAGAACTGCCATCACACACTCCTAGGGTCACTGGTCATTTGCCATCACCGCCGCTGAATCCGGTCCAGCCCTTCCAGGTCGTCGCGCTGCCGTTCTCCCCCTCCTTCGGCGCGTTCGGGTCGTCGGTACCGGAGACCCAGACCCATTCGCGCGGGGCGTTGTCGGAGTCGTTCGGTCCACGGACGAAGTTGTTGTGGTCCCCCGTGCTGTCGACCGCCAGCATCGTTCCGGAGCCGTCGCCGGCCAGTACCACGTCACTGTGGTAGATGCTCTTGTCGGGGTAAAAGGTGTCGGTGATGATCCGGTCCCCGCCGTTGAAGTACATGGTCACCGTGTCGTACCGCTGACCGTCGTACTCGGCCGTGGTGTGCTCCCGGATCACCGTCTGGCCGTCCTCGGCCAAGGTCAGGTGGGTGTGCACCGTGCCGTGGTCGCTGACGAACTCCCGATCCAGCGGAGGCGGCCCGGGATCGGTCGCCGCACAGAACTCCGGCGGGTTGCCTTCCGGGTTCGCTCCGGTGACGCACTCGGCGAGGTTCGCCTGCTTGTAGTCCCAGTCGGCCTTCTCGGACAGGTAGTTCTGCAGGCCGTAGTTCGCCGCGGTCACGGTCATCTTCATCGCGGTCTCGATGTCGAACTTCCGGAACGCCTCGCCGACGCTACCGAAGGTGTGGCCCAGTTCGGTCAACCCGTCGTGGGCCCGGCCCAGGGTGCTCTTGGTGTTGTTGTACAGCTTGCGGATCGAGCCCTCGACGAAGAGATTGCCCAGACCACCGGTCGAATCAGGCTGCACCTGACCGCGGAAGTGGAAGTCGTTGCCGCCCTTGTCGCCGCCACCCCCTTGGTCGTTCTTGACCACATGGGCGAAAACCGACTCGTTCAGCAGCGGTTTGATGCCGTCGGCCAAACTGACCAACTGGTTCTTCGCGTCGTTGAGCAGGTCGTAGTCGATTTGCACGCGGGTAGCCATCGGACCTCCGGAAATCGCAGGACGTTCGCTGAAACCACGCTGTGGAAGGGTGAACGGTTCACCGAGCACTCCGGTCACGAGCGATTGCCGCCATCTGCAGCAGTAGTTACCATTGGTCAACTACTGAGCAGGAGACGCCGATGACGACGCGACTGGTGTCGGCCAGAGGCCGACGGAACTTCCGCCGGGTCGAGGAGGCCGTTCGCGCGGCAGCACCCGGTGACGAGATCCTGATCGCCCCGGGCCGGTACGTCGGCGACATCGTGGTGGACCGCTCGGTCAGTCTGCGTGCGGCACCCGGCCAGGGCGTTGTCGTACTGGCCGGCAGCCCCGGAAGCACTGCACCCACCCTGGTGATCCAGGGACTGGACTGCACGGTCGACGGGCTGACCATCAGCCGGAGCGAGGCTGACGACACGGCGGCGGTGGCTGTGGCGCCGGGCGCCGGTCTGCTAATGAGCGACTGCGTGGTCACCGGTGGCCGCGTACAGGCCCGCGGAGAGGACCGCTCCCGCAAGGGGTCGGACCTCACCGGGTACGGCGTCACCAAGCTGGTCCTTCGACGCACGACGATCACCGAAGCGCGGCTGGCCGCCGTTCACCTGGCCGGCTGGGTCGCGGCCGAAGTACAGGACGTGGTGCTGGAGTCCATCGACGGCATCGGTGTGGTGCTGTCGGGCTCGGCGAGCCTGACTGCCTCGCAGTTGCGGATGTCCGGGACCGCGGCGTACGGGATCCGTCTTCGCGGTGACAGCAGACTGCGACTGGCAGACTCGGTCGTCCATCGATCGGGCGCGACCGCCCTGCTGATCGAGGACTCGGCTCAGGCCGTCCTCGCGGACTGCAGGCTGGACGCGGCGAAGGTCGCCGCCGTTCAGCTGTCCGGATCGGCCAGGGCCGAGCTCAAGGACTGCCGGCTGGCGAACGCCGAGGCCAGCGGGCTGGTCGTCGAGGACAACGCGACCCTGGTCGCGGACGGCTGCACGGTGTCGGATGCCGGCGCGAACGGCCTGCTGGTCTCCGGATCGGCCACCGCGACCCTGATCGCGGGCCGGATCGACCGGACAGCCTTCAGCGCGGTGCATCTGAGTGGCCGAGGGGTGGTCAGACTGACCGACTGCTTGATCAGGGAGAGCGGCCAGCACGGTATCCGGCTCAGCGACGAGGCTGTTGCCGAGCTGCACGTCTGCGGCGTTCAGCAGTCCGTCCTGACCGCGCTGTCCGTGATCGGTCTGTCGTCAGCGACGGTCAACGGCTGCTGGTTCGACGGGGGCCGGATCGGGGTCGCCGTCGCGACCGGTGCCGATGGCACCGTGCTGGACGGATGCACGATCACCGACTCCGAAAGCAGTGGAATCGAACTGACCGGCACCGGCGCTGTTCGCCTGACCGCTGTCCGGGTGGCTCGTACGCGCGCCGCGGGCGTCGTGATCGAGGCCGGCGTGGCACGGATCGAGGACTCCTCCATCCGTGTGACCGGCGGCTCCGGCCTGGTCGTGTGGTCCGACGCCAAGCCGGAGGTCAGCGGTCTGCGAATTACCGCAGCCGGCAAGAACGCCCTTTATCTGGCGGAGAACGGCAAGGGGAGCTTCGTCGACTGCGATCTCGTCGGCAGCGCCTACCCCGCGATCCACGTCAGCAGCAGTAGCACGCCGGTTTTCAGAGGCTTGCGGATCCGGGAATGCGGCGGTGAGGTGAGCCAGGACGACGGAGCACAGCCACGCTTCGAGGACTGCACCGCGGACGGGGTGCCGTTGGCGGGGAGTCTGCCGATCGGCGCGGTCAGCGGTCCCGCCCGGACGGCGTACGAACTCGACGTGGCGGAGCCACCCGAGGTGGAGAGCCTGGAGGACGTGCTGGCCGAGCTCGACGAGCAGGTCGGACTCGGCCGGGTGAAGCACGAGGTTTCCTCGATGGTGAAGCTGATGCAGACCGTCCGGCTGCGCCAGGCAGCCGGGCTGCCGGCGCCGCCGCTGAGTCGTCACCTCGTCTTCGCCGGAAACCCGGGGACCGGCAAGACAACGGTCGCCCGCCTGTACGGCCGGATCCTCAAAGCCCTTGGCCTGCTGGAACGAGGGCACCTGGTCGAGGTCGACCGGACGGCCCTGGTCGGCGAATACGTCGGGCACACCGGGCCGAAGACGACGGCTGCATTCAACCGCGCTCTGGGTGGAGTGCTGTTCATCGACGAGGCCTACTCCCTGGCACCTCTGGGGGGTGGCAACGACTTCGGCCAGGAAGCTGTCGCCAGCCTGGTCAAGCTGATGGAGGATCACCGCGACAACGTGGTGGTCATCGTGGCCGGCTATCCGGTCGACATGTCCCGGTTCATCGGCTCCAACCCCGGTTTGTCCTCGCGATTCACCCGGACGCTGACGTTCGACGACTACTCGGCGACAGAACTGGTCGGCATCGTGGAACACCAGGCCGGCCGCCATCGCTACGAGCTGACGGACTCCGCGCGAGTGGCGCTGGAGCAGCTATTCGACCAGGTCCCCCGGGACCGGGGATTCGGCAACGGCCGGCTGGCCAGGCAGGTCTTCCAGCAACTGACCGAGCGGCAAGCGCGCCGGCTGTCCGAAGTGTCCGCGCCGTCCTCCGACCAACTGGTCAGCCTGGAGATCGAGGATCTGGCCGACGACCTCCTCGCATCCTGAGAATTCGCCATGATTTTGTTGACCAATTGACGACCATTGGTCAATCTGCGATCGTGAACCGACTGACACCCTGAGGTTGGGAGACCACCGTGCCATCCGATCGTCCCGATCCGCTGCGGAAACCCGACGCCGGGTTCTCCTCCACCTTCGCCCGGCGGCCTGCCGCCACCCGAGTCAGCGAGCTGCCGAGCCTGCGGGCGATTCGGTCGACCGCTGCCCTTGCGGGGCTGCTTGCCGTCGCGGTGTTCGGGGTGTCCATCGTGGTCAAGGCCGTCGGGGCCGAGGGCTCCACCGTCGTCGACTCCGCTGCGAACCTGCCGGGCAGTTCGACGCGGCCGACCACCCCGGCCGCCACCACCCCCAGGCCAACCACGGCGCCGTCAGCTCCGAAGGGGACTCAACCCGTCCAGCCGCGGCAGCCCACCGTGACCGCGACCGTGATTCGGCCTGGAGTGGTGGTCACCGCTCCTGCTCCCGTTCTGCCGCAGCCGAGGTCCGCGCAGGCTGTCCCTCAACCTGCTCCGCGGGCCACGGCTCAGCCGAGGACACCGGTTCGCAGAACACCGGTGACGACGACCGTCAAGAAGCCGGGTTCCGGCTCGAAGAAAACGACGACCAGCACCAAGGCTCCGCTGAAGAAGACGGTCAGTACGCCCAGGACGACACCGCTGAAGCCGACCGTGATCCGCCCCAAGCCGGCACCGACGCGCGGTACCGGTATCAGGATCCGCAACGTCGGCAGCAACCGCTGTGTCGACGTCGCCCACGGGTCCAGCGGTTCGGCCGTGGACGGGGCCCGCCTGCAGGTGTGGAACTGCAACGGCGCGTCGAACCAGACCTGGCGGTTCTACTCCGACGGCACCATCCGCTCGCTCGGCAAGTGCATGGACCTGGCCCAGGCACTGACCCTGGACGGCACCACGATCGGGCTGTTCACCTGCAACGGCACCTGGGCCCAGCAGTGGCGGCTGGGCGCCAACGGCGGCAATCTCTACAATCCGACCGCCAAGAAGTGCGCCTACCCGTTGCTCACCAGTAACGGCGGACGAATCGTTCTGCGCCCTTGCAGCAGCTCGAAAGCGATGCTCTACAAGACCCCCTGAGCGGACCGCCGGGTGATCGGACCCACCCGGCGGTCAACAACACCTTCCAGGCCGAGAAGTTCAGCTCACCGCGGGTAGATGGTGATGGCTCGGACGTCACCGTGCCTGGCAGGCCCGGTCACCGGTTCCGCCCAGGTGCCAGGGTTGTAGGGCCAGACGATCGCATCCTGCCCCCACCCCTTGGTGATCCGCAGACCACCGCCCCACCGGCCGCCTGCCACACCGGTGACGCGGATGATGTCCGCTTCACCGAGGTAGATCACCGTCGCCGCGCCCGGTTTTCCCTCGAAACAGAAGTATCCGTCGTTCTGGGTGTAGATCCGGACGACGTCGGTGCGGTTACCACAGGCCAGACCGATCCGCAGAGCGGCAGCGTTGGCCGTCGGCGCAGTGCCGACGACGACCAGCATCGTCACGGCGAAGGCGAGCCTCTTGATCCGTCGCATTCTTCGTGCTCCTGTCAGGTGCCCGGTACGAGTCCGGTGTCATCGTGACAGGTGCGATCTGCTTCTCCTCAGCTCAGCTCGAAACCCTGGTGCCCGACCGCAGGTCACCTGCACGTCATCCGTTGGGATGATCGGCCGTTCACCGGTACGACTCAGGCATGATCTCCGGCGGATATCGTTGACGAAGGCAACTAGCCGGGCGCATCGTGGTCGTGGCCGGCCGAGATCCGGACGGCCGTACATCGTGATGACAGTGGAGAACCATGCGTTTCACACAGCCGAGAACCGTCGCCGTTCTGGCCACCACAGCGGCCGTGCTGGCCGTGCCGATCACCGCTGCAGCTTCGGCGCAGAAGGCCGAATCCTGCCGGGAGGCCGGATTCGTCCACGTTCACACGGCCGGCCTGGTCCGGGAGAAGTGCTTCTCGGGGCCGGCCGAGGAGAATGTCTTCCTCCCCGAGGTACGGCGGATCACGAACGGGAACAACCTGCTGGATGTCACCTTGCAGTCCGGGCAGAAGATCGTCTTCGACCGGAAGTACCAGGAATTCACCAGCTTCGGCCCGGGCCAGACCGTGGTGCATCTGTCCATCCACGCCTGACCGCCGACGATGACGGGACGGGCACCTCACCCGTCCCGCCATTCCCAACGACGAGCAACGGTGAGGACTCCCTGCTCGCCGCCGCCGAGACCTCACCGGAGGCCATGCCACGGACCACCACCCGTGGCAGCGGTAAGGTCTGCCCCAGGCCCTTGACGGAGCCGACTGGGGATGCACCACTATCTCTGCCCCAGCAGAGACGACACCATCGCGGCGCCTCCACAGTCTTCGCGATTGTCTTCCGCAACAGATCACTCCACCATCGCCCTGGTGGCCGTGAAGGTCCGGCAGCTTCCAGGTCTCGCATCGGCGAAGCCGAGTTGCGCCCAGTACCTGTTGCTGGCAACGGATCCGTGCAAGCGCGGGGTCCCCGGCAGATCTCCTGTCCGGGACAGCAAACTCCTCCACCGCGACGCGAATCCAGGTCCGAGCGCCACCCGATCCGCACCGAGAAAGGCCGCGGCCCAGCAACTGGCCTGCAACTCGCGGCGCCTGCTCTCCTCCTCGGCGGCGGCCCCACTCAGCCGCGACTGGCGTGTTGTCGACACCTTCATGATCCCCAACTGGTTCTGCAGATGGTGACCGTACTCGTGCGCCAGAACAAGCGTGGCATAACTGCGAGAATCAGCCGGCCAGGCCGAGAACAGCCGCCTGAACGCCGGTCCGGACAGATAGATCACCTCCGCGCCCGCTCCGCAGTAGTAGGCGGTGGTGTCTCGTACGACTCCACATCGCGTGGGTATCTCGGCTGTCCAGTACACGACGACATCCGGACGCCGCATGACCAGACCGTCGGTCTGCTGCACAACGGGCCCCCACACCGAGGCGAGGCAATCGAGCATGCGCTCCCCGAAGGCCTTCATGTCCTTGGTCACCGGCTCGCCACAGTGAGCGGGAAGCAGCTGAACACTGGCCGGAAACACCGGATCGGCCAGGACCGTCCACTCGGGTCCACCGTTGGCCGGCAACCGGTAGAGCACGCTGATCGCCGCGACCAGGAGCGCTACCGCTGCCCAGGGACGTTTCATTCGTCGGACCGCGACTGCTGGGCCGCGACGGGCAGCCGATGTCCCTCCACCGCTGCGGCGGTGGCCGCAAGCACGAGTCCCGTTCGCTCACGAGCACGTTGCGCGATCCGCGCGTAGATCAGATCGAGTACCAGGAACTGGGCATGCCGGTCAGCCAGCACATCCGACGGATCATCGCCTCTCGGGGGTGCAGTGGTAAGAACCAGTCCGGCTCGTCGCGCGATCGGTGACGCCGGGTTCCGGGTGATCACCGCGGTCTGCGCTCCACGGTCCGCCGCGGCCTCGATCACCTCGAGGGTCTCGACCACCTGTCCCGACGACGAGACGCCGACCACGAGGTCGCGCTCGTCCGCCAGGGTCACCGCGATCAGAGCGCTGTGGACGTCCGTCCAGGTCCAGCAGGCCACTTCGAGCCGACGGAGCCGAACCGCCATTTCCAGCGCTGTCACCGCACTGGTGCCGACCCCGAAGAAATGGCAGTGCCGGGCAGTCGCCAAATGATCCGACAATAGGTCGGCGGCGACCAGGTCAAGCTGGTCGGCGGTATTTACCAGTGCTTGCGCACCGGCCGCCGCGACCGTGTCCAGCACCTGCCGCGCCGAGTCCTCGGCGCCGATCCCCCTGCCGATGTCACTGCTCCAGCGACGGGCCGCGCTGCGCCCCATCTCCACCGCCAGCGCTACCCGTAGATCAGCGAACCTCTCCAATCCACAAGCCCTGCTGAAGCGCGTCACTGTTCCCGGCGACGTCCCGGTCGCCTCGGCGAGCTGCACGATGGTGAGCTTGGCGACGCCCGCAGGATCGGCCAGTACGAAACCCGCGATGTCTGCCAGCGCACCGCGAAGCCCGGGCAGCAGGGCCCGCAACCTGCCCAGAATCGAGTCACTGAAGTCGGGACCGGACACCACAGGCCTCCGTTGGTGATTGTCTGGAAATAATTGTTCGCTCACGGTAACGCATCCCGGCAATCATGAAAAAAATACTCACCGAACTCTTGCGGCGCACCCTCAGGGGCATTCATGATCGGTCCTCAGGCGGGCTCCCCGCCGACTCTTCGCCGCGAAGGAGACCGAAGAACATGTCCCGAAAGAAGACGACGACCGTCCTCGTCGCAACCGTTTCGATCGCCCTGCTGGCAACCGGCGCGACCGCCGCCTCGGGCGCGACCGATGCCACCAGCAGTCCGCGAAACTGCGGTGTGCTCTTCGACGACTTCAACTACCAAGGGGCTACCGACCCCAACCTGGCCGCGCACGGCTGGAACGCCCGCAGCGAGAAGGGCGGCCCCGGCGTACCGGATGCGGCCTGGCCGGCCACCAACGTCACCTTCACCACGCAGAACGGCCAGAAGGTCGCCCAGTTGCGAGCCACGACCGACGGCACCGCTGCCGGTACGACGCACGCCGAACTGCGCCGTACCACGATGAACCTGCGCAACGGCACCTACGCGACCCGGGTGCGCTACACCGACACGCCCGTCTCCGGTCCGGACGGCGACCACATCAACGAGACCGCGTTCGCGATCAGCCCGACCAAGTTCGACTACGACCCGATCTACAGCGAACTCGACTTCACCGAGTACCTGCCCAACGGCGGCTGGGGCGAGACCGGTCCGATCAACTTCCAGACCAGCTGGCACACCTTCCGCAACGACCCGTGGGACGCCCGGACCGCGTCGAGCAACCAGGCGAAGTCCTTCAACGGCTGGCACACCTACGTCACCCAGGTCGGCAACGGCCACGTGAAGTACTACATCGACGGCAAGCTCACCGCCGACCACACCGTCGACATGGACGGCAACACGATCCTGCCCAGGCAGGACATGAGCTTCAACTGGAACCTGTGGTTCATCGACCTGGGAGCGCATCAGGGCACCGCGACCAGCGAGTACCACCAGCAGATCGACTGGGCGTACTACGCCAAGAACGAGACCGTCTCGCCGACCCAGGCGCAGGCGCGGGTCACGAAGTACCGCAACCACGAGACCACGTACGCCGACACCATCACCAACACCGGCTCCTGCCAGAACCACCAACCCCCGCAGCACTGACCGAGCACCACGCGGTACGCGGCTCAGGAATCCAGGGACTCGCCCCGGGGTTCCTGAGCACGCTGCCGGCCGGATTCGTCCCGTGACCTGGTGATGCTCAACCAACCATCCGGCACAGCTCACCCCGGCCGGAGATCCCCAGCCTGCGGTACGCCGCCGATAGGTGGAACTCGACCGCCCGCACCGACAGGCCGAGCTGACCAGCAATGCTGGCGTTGGTGGCTCCGGTCCGGGCCAGACTCGTCACCCTCCACTGCTGCCTGGTCAGCTGTGAACTGGTCCGCTCCTTGCTCAGCTTGGTCAGAGCCGCTTCGATCGCGGTGAGCCATCGGCCGGCGCCGCCCGTTCTGGCGATGTCGGCGGCAACTGTCAGCCGTTGCTGTGCCGCGAGCCAGTCGCCCGTGGAAATCTGCCGTCCGGCCAGCCGGTACGACGCCTGCAACATCTCGTCCCGCGCGCCGGCGAGATCGAGCAGGTCCACCGACTCCGACAGTGCCGGGATCGCCCGCTCGTCCTCCTGGGTGAGCGCGTAGACCTGAAGAGACTGCCCGATCGTTCGCGCCGCCCCCCACTGCCGGGCCAGACTCAGCTCGTCGCGAGCCAACCGGGTCGCCATCTCCCTCCGGTCGGGCCCGAGGATCGTGGCGACCCGAGAGCGCCACGGCAGGATCGCCGGATTCATGATCCCTCTGGCCGTCAGGGCGCGGCCACAGTCCAGATAGTCGACCACGGCCTTGGCCGGGGCATCGGTTGCGGCGTGCACCGCCGCGCGGGCTGCCAGCAACAGCGGATAGTACGGCGTGGACGTCGGCAACCCGCTCACGAACCGGTCGGCGAGGAGCGCCTGCGCCGCGTCCAGCTCGCCCGCGTCGACCAGCGCCTCGACACCCCAGGCGGTCAGCACCTGACCGAGCGGACCGCCGATGTCACGCAGACACAACTCGGCCAGTGCGTCGGTGAGCGGCCCGTTGTCGCCTTGCAACTGGCTGATCCGGGCCTTGACCAAGGTCACCACGTCCCGGCCGGCTGGACTCTGCCGGCCGGCCGGTAGCAAGGACAACCGGTGACAGTGCTCATCCGCCCGGATCAGGTCGCCCGCACAGACCAACGTGAGCAGCGCACGCCACGCCATCCCGGGGAACTCCGGCGTTCTCTCGTCGACCAGGATGCAGACCGAGTGACAGACTGCCGCCTCCCGGTTGTCACCCGCGCAGAGCAGCTGCCAGGCCCGGGCATCCAGGCGCTGGACCCGGTCCTGCACCGGCTCGTTGCCTGTCCGCGTGTGCCGGTCGACCGGCACCGGCCGCGAGGTCCGGACGTTGACCAAAGCTGTTGATCCCGTCGTCCCTGCGGCCGGGCCACCGACCCTGCGGTGCACCACACCTCTGCCTCGATCGATCACGCGGATCGCTCCTCACTCGTGGCTCGTCCGAGCGCCCTCGCCGATCCGCCTGTTGCACCGGAGATGATCTGGCGTCGACCACCAACCACGACGAACAGCGATGTACGCGCTCTCATCACCGAGAGTGCCCGTTCAAGCGTATTCCCGTCAAGGAGCGGCGGCCAACCCGGGCCTGTGATCCCGGCCGCACCGTGAACAATTCGGCGCGAATGTTGTGGAGGCTCCGCAGGGGATGCTGGGATATTTGCGGCTCATTGTGCCGGTAGCAGAAAATCACTCGCGGGCGGCGCACCGAGCTGCGAACCACCTGCTACCACTGACGGCGACGGCCGGAATCATGCAGGCTCGAAGGATTTCGTCAAAGCCGGCCGCGCGCCGTTCCGATGACTCCACAGGTTATTTCGTCACCTATCACGATGATTCTCGGACACCCACAAACCTACGGCGACGCACGGTGTTCCTCGAACTTCCTGAGTGCTTCTCTCGTTACTGTGAGCAAGCTCGAGGCCATTGTCCCTGGCGACACCGGGTACGACACTGCCCGCAGGGTCCGCAACCACCAGATCGACCGGAGACCGGCCGCCATCGTGCGTTGTGAATCGGCCACCGACGTCGCCCGCGCCGTCCGCCTGGCCAGGAGCGAAGGTCTCGGCGTGGCTGTCCGGGGTACCGGTAGCCATGTGGCCGGCTGGGCCACCTGCGACGACGGGCTGCTGATCGACCTCGGGGCGATGAAGCGTTCGCGCATCGACCAGACCATGACCGTCCGGGTCGGTCCAGGACTCTGCTGGGGCGAGCTCGACGCCATGACGACGGCTCACGGCCTGGTGGTCCCCGGCGCTCCCGATCCTGCCGGCGGAATCGGCGGCCACACCCTGGGCGGCGGGATCAGCGATCTGTCCCGCCCGTACGGCCTGAGCTGTGACAACCTGCTGTCTGTCGACGTGGTCACTGCCGACGGCGACCTGATCCAGGCCGGACCGGAACAGAACGACGACTTGTTCTGGGCGTTGCGCGGCGGCGGTGGCGGACTGGGTGTCGTCACCGACTTCCGGTTCAGGCTCCGACCGGTCCGTCAACTGGTCGCCGGCCCCCTGGTCTTCCCTGAACACCTTGTCTCGACGGTCCTGCGAAAAGCCCGGGACTGGCTGGAGTCCGCTCCCCCGGCGGCTTCCTTGATCGCGATCGTATGGAATGCTCCCGCGCTGCCGTTCATCGCGAAGAACCTCCAGCGCCGGCCCGGCCTGCTCCTGCTTCCCAGTTGGTCCGGGCTGCCGGACAACGCCGAGGTAGCGCTCGCTCCACTGCTGGGGCGTCCCGCACCGGTCTTCAACGGAATCCACCCGATGTCGTATCCCGCCTACCGGCAGATGCTGCAGGCAACGATCGGGCAGGCCGGACCTGCGTCTGGCGGCAGAGCAGAGCTGCTGTCCCACTTGTCCGACGACGTACTGGACGAGGTCGTCACGCCCTGGCTGGACACCAACCCCGGATGTTCCGTCATCCTGCGATCCCTGGGCGCAGCCATCAGCGAGATCCCCTCGGCCGCGACTGCATTCGCTCATCGCAACGCCCGCTGGCTGCTGGAACTGTCCCCGCGGGCCGGCGCGGCGTTCGACGACCGTGCACTCAGCGGCGTTTCACTGGGCCCTTATCTCAACTCCCTCAGCGACCCCAGCCAGGCCGACCTGCAGGCGGCCTACGGCGCGAACCTCGAGCGGTTGGGTGAGGTCAAGAAACGCTGGGACCCTGACAACACCTTCTGTTTCGGTCCCGCGCTGACCAGCTGACCTCATCACGTCGTACACCCCGCCTTCTGACAGTGCGCCGTCGATTCGATCGACCACGGGTCCAGTGCAGGGGCGGCTGTCGTCAGTGTGGCGTCGGGGTGCCCTGAAGTGGTCCGAACCCTGTGTCCGGCCACAGCAGCAGCCGCAGAATCAGCGCGATCGCCGGTGGGCCGGGCATCGAACGGACCTCGGTAGATCCACTCCCGCCGTCGGTGGTCGTCGTCCGTTCGGGTTCGACGACAATGAGCCCTCCGGCTCGCAGCCGCTCGATGTTCATTCTGGTCGACCGGGCGTTCCACTGACCGGGGTTCATCGACGGCACGAAGACCACCGGCGCCGTCGTCGACCGTAGGCCGGCGGTGATCCATGACGCCTGCGCCGCACCGGCGACCTCGGCCAGGACGGCCGCGGTGGCCGGCAGCACGATCACGCCGTCGAGGCCCGCGAAGACGGAGGCCGGAGGTGGAGGCTCGGACTGCTCGTCGAAGACCTCGTCGGCCTCGGAGTCGAGCGCCTCCGGCGGCAGGAAGCGCACGGCGACAGAGCTCATCACCACCGTCAGCCGGCAATTGCGCTCGGCCCGGATCACTCGCAGGTACGCCGGCAGGGTGAGCACGCCGGCCGACGGACCTGCGACGACCAGCACCTGTCTGGGTGATTCGTCCATCGCTCGCGCTTCCGGGTCCGGCCGGTCAGCAGCTCAGATCGTCGACATGGGTGACCTTGCCCGAGCGGTAGTTGCGCACCCGGTTGCCGACCTCGGCCGGGGTGACCACCTCGTTCTTGGCGTAGTACACCCAGTCGGCCGCCTGGGTGTACGTGCTCCGCCCACCGGAGTGCCCGGTCAGATCGATGAACCACTGGTTGAAGCTGAGTCCCATCGCCTGGCGCGGATACACGACGTGCCCCTTGCCGTCGTCGGAGTGGTCTGCGACCAGTTTGCCGTCGATGAAGTACTTCACGTGCCCGCCGGAGACCTGGGCCAGCAGGTCGTGCCAGCCGTTGTGACTACCCGGCAGAGCGGTCGACCTGCGATACCCGTCGAACGGCTCCGCCTGGTAGGTGTTCCAGCTGGTGATGTAGTTGACCTGACCGCTGGTGCCCCATCCTCCGTTGGGCAGGTACTCGGAGAAGTCGAGTTCGCTGTACTTCGGATCCCAGTCGCGCGCCAGCGGCGAGATGGCGAAGAACGTCTGGTTGACGTGGTCGCCGTCGTTGCCCGAGACGGGCCGATCGCTGAACCTGAACCGGGTGGCATAGGTCCCCTCGAAAAACCGCCGCGCGGACAGGCTGACCTCCGCTTGCGTGGTACCGCGGCTGGTGCCGTCGGTGGTTGCCGAGAGCTGCAGCGCGCGCTGCCCGTCGATGGTCTGGATGCTCACGTTGCCGGCCGACCAGCCGCCTGCACCAGGCCCACCTGGGTTGGTGCGCACCGACCAGCCGTTGCCCGCAAAAGCACGGTCTGTGGTCGAGCCGTAGCTGAAGTCGTCGAACACCGTGCCGCAACGCCCCGCCTGGGCCGCGTCAGCGGACTTGCTGACGCCGACCAGCAGGGCAGCCGTCAGTGCTACCGGCAGCAGGATTCCGAGCGCGGCCAGTCTGGTCCTACGTGTCATCGGGTACTTCCTCGGTGATGGGCGGCTCCGGTCAGCCATTTTGACCAGTGACCGATCGTTCGCGAATAATAGACCATTGGGGAATATAAGCCTGACCATTAGGATAAGAGGTCAACAATGAGGCGGAGCGAGGCCCGGGCACTGCTCCTCGGCCTGCTGCAGCACCGCAGGTCGGGCGAAGCTCTGCCGTCGGAGCGGGTGCTCAGCCAGACGCTGGGCGTGTCCAGGCCCACCCTGCGCGCCGCGCTCGATGATCTCGAGCACGACGGTCTCGTCACCCGCGAGCACGGCAGAGGCACGTTCGCCGGCACCTCCGGCGGCCTGCGGACGACCGGGCCGGGCAATGGCGGCGAGCTGCAGATCCAGGCCCCGGACTCCGCGGTCTGGACCAACCAGGTCATCTCGTTCGAACGCGGTCTGGCCGGCCCGAGGCTCGGGCGGCGGATGGAGATCTCACCGGCCGACGACGTGCTCACTGTCCTCCTGGTCCGGCTGGCCGACTACGTCCCCCTGTCGCTCGAACGTATCCGGCTGCCCTCCCAGATCGCGATCGGCGGCCGGTCGCGAGACTTTCAGACCCACTCGGTCCACGAACTGCTCACCCTGCGGTACGGCGTCGCGCCGGCGTCCGCGGTGCAGACGATCGAAGCCACCGTCACCGACCTGACCGAGTCGAACCTGCTCAGAATCGCGCTGCACTCACCCGCGCTGCTGGTCGACCGGCTGACCCGCGATGTCGACGGTGCGGTGATCGCTTACACCAGCACGGTCTACCGCGGTGACCAGCACAAGATCACCACTACGTTGTCGGTCGGCGCGGACTGACGACCGACGTGGCCTCAGGTGGAGTCGCGCACGACCAGTTCGAAGGCGGCCCGGTCCGGTACCGCGGACTGCGTGGCTGACGAATCCGTGAGGATCTCGTCCTCGTCCCCCAGCAGCATCTCGGCCAGGCACGCACCCAGCGCCTCGCTGGGGCGGCCGACCGCAGTCAGTGCGGGAACTGTGCCCGTGGCACCGAACCTGTCGTCGAAGACGACCACGGCGACGTCATCGGGTACTCGGCGGCCGTGCGCGGCCAGCATCCGTAGTACTGCTCGTGCCATCACGTCAGAGGCAACGAACAGCCCGTCCAGATCCGGATGTTCCGCCAGCAGCGTCGCCACCGCGCGCTCGGCCTCCTCGTCACAGGCCCCCCCGAACTCCTGGACGACCGGCAGCCCGGCCGCCGCGACCGCTTCGCGGTAGCCAGTCAGCCGATCCTGACCGGACGGGAGACCAGGCCGGCCGGCCACCGTGCCGATCCGGCGACAGCCGATCGACAGGAGATGGCCGACCGCCGCACGGGCGGCGGCGACATCATCGACCTCCACCTGCCCTACCGGTACGTCGCATCCCGGCACTGGTGCGCTGAAGACGACCGGCAGAACCTGTCTGGCCAGCTGGCGAAGCAGGGCTGGATCGCCGTACTGGCTGACCACGATCGCTCCGTCCACGTGTCCGCCACCCAGGTATCTGACCAGCCGGCGGGGATCGTCCTCGAACAGCACCACCAGTTGCGAGGACGTGGCGGCCAGCGTGCGGCCCACCCCGCGCAGCAGGCCGGCGAAGAGCGGATCCGAAAGCACCTGGAGATCCAGTCCGGGCAGTAACAGCGCGATCGAGTCGGCGCGCTGGGTGACGAGCGCCCGGGCCGCCCGGTTCGGCACGTACCCCAGCCGGGCGATCGCGTTCTTCACCCGGTCGATCTTGTCGTCGCGGACCTGGGCCGCTCCGTTGACCACCCGGGACACGGTCGCCCGGGACACTCCGGCCGCGACGGCAACCTGCTCCAGGGTCGGAGCACGCACCCTGGCGCCGACGGCGAGGCCTCTGTGTTTCGTCATCCCCGGTATCCTCGCAACCGGCCGTCAGGGATTGTCAAACAATCCTGTGGTGCGGCACCAGAAAAGAATCGTCCGACGGTGATTCCTCGCGGCCGGCCATCGATTGTTTCGGGGGGCGGAATCATTTCTCGCTGCCGGACCACGGATCGACTTGACGGACTGTCACCACATTCGGCTACGGTTAGCGACGCACCGAATCGGATTGTGACCAGGACAGGCCGAGGCACCCGCCACCTTTGTCTGACCACTCTTCCCGGTTCGGCCGGCCGTATTCCTTTGGACCAGCAGACCTCGCCGCCGCATCCGCGGCCGGGAGGTCTCGTCGGCATGCGCCGACACCGATGGTCCACCAACCGAATGGTGGGTACTTCAGTGACTTTGACCGAACCGGCCTCCTCCGACGTCCAGGCCACCGGGGCCCAGGCCCAGCTCAGCCTCGGGACCGCAGCCGCCCGTAACCTGGCGACGACCACCAAGTCCCAGCCGCAGATGCAGGGCATCACCTCCCGCTGGCTGCTCAGGATGTTGCCCTGGGTGCAGGCCGAAGGTGGCGTGTTCCGCGTCAACCGCCGGCTCAGCTACGCCGTCGGCGACGGCCGGGTCACCTTCACCACGACCGGCGCCGAGGTCCGGGTCATCCCGCAGGAGCTCTGTGAGCTGGGAATGCTCCGCACCTTCGACGACGTCGAGGTGCTGTCGGCGCTCGCGGATCGCTTTGTCCAGCAGGAGTTCCAGCCCGGCGACGTGATCGTCGAACGCGGTACGCCGGCCGACCAGATCTGCCTGATCGCGCACGGCAAGGTGACCAAGATCGGTGTCGGCAAGTACGGCGACGAGTCGGTGCTGGAGACGCTGGTCGACGGCGACCACTTCACCTACCGGGCGATCCTCGAGTCCGACGATCTGTGGGAGTACACCGTCAAGGCGGTCACGCCCTGCACCCTGCTCTCGCTGTCGCAGGACTCCTTCGAGGAACTGGTCGAGCGATCGGACAGCCTGCGCGCGCACCTGGCCGCGTTCCAGGCGTCGGGCCACGACGACGAGGACGAGTACGGCGAGAAGGCCATCGCGCTGGCCGCCGGCCACACCGGCGAGGCCGAGCTGCCCGGTACCTACGTGGACTACGAGACCAGCCCCCGCGAGTACGAGCTGAGCGTCGCCCAGACCGTACTGCGGGTGCACAGCCGCGTCGCCGATCTCTACAACAACCCGATGAACCAGACCGAGCAGCAGCTCCGCCTGACCATCGAGGCGCTCCGCGAGCGGCAGGAACACGAGCTGATCAACAACCGCGACTTCGGCCTGTTGCACAACGCGGACCTGAGTATGCGGATCCCGACCCGCAGCGGCCCGCCCACCCCCAACGACCTGGACGAGCTGCTTAGCCTGGTCTGGAAGGAGCCGACCTTCTTCCTGGCCCACCCGCGGGCGATCGCGGCCTTCGGACGCGAGTGCACCAAGGCCGGCATCTACCCGGACAGCGTCGATCTGGGCGGCCACAAGGTCCCGGCGTGGCGCGGCGTCCCGATCTTCCCGTCGAACAAGCTCGGCATCAGCGACACCCGGACCAGCTCCATCCTGCTGATGCGGGCCGGCCACGAGAACCAGGGCGTCATCGGCCTGCACCAGACCGGCATCCCGGACGAGTACGAGCCGGGCCTGTCGGTGCGGTTCATGAACATCAGCGAGAAGGCGATCATCAACTACCTGGTGAGTGCCTACTACTCCACCGCGGTGCTGGTGCCGGACGCGCTCGGCATCCTCGAGGGCGTCGAAATCGGCCGCGAAGGCTGACCCTGATGGCCCAGCCCTACGAACTCCCCGAGTTCTACGTGCCGTATCCGGCGCGGCTCAACCCGCACCTGGAAGGCGCCCGGGCGCACACCAAGGCGTGGGCGTACGAGTTCGACATGATCGACGTGCCGCAGGAGGGCAAGGCGATCTGGGACGAACACGATTTTGACTCCCACGACTACGGCCTGCTGTGCGCCTACACGCATCCCGACGCGACCGGGCCGCAACTCGACCTGGTCACCGACTGGTACGTCTGGGTGTTCTACTTCGACGACCATTTCCTCGAGCTCTACAAGAAGACCAGGGACATGCCCGGTGCCAAGGCGTACCTCGGCCGGCTGCCGGCGTTCATGCCGATCGAGGGCGAGATCACCGAGACACCACGGAACCCGGTCGAGGCCGGTCTCGCCGACCTGTGGAACCGGACCGTCCCGGCGATGTCCGCGGACTGGCGCCGCCGTTTCGTCGCGACCACCGAGGCGTTGCTGAACGAGTCCTTGTGGGAGCTGACCAACATCTCCGCCGGCCGGATCGCCAATCCGATCGAGTACCTCGAGATGCGCCGCAAGGTCGGCGGCGCGCCCTGGTCGGCGAACCTGGTCGAGTACGTGACCTCGGAGGTTCCCGCGCCGGTCGCCGACCTGCGCGCGTTCCGGGTGCTGAGCGACACGTTCTCGGATGCGATCCACCTGCGCAACGACCTCTTCTCCTACCAGCGCGAGGTGGAGAAGGAAGGAGAGGTCAACAACGCCGTCCTGGTGATGGAGACCTTCTTCGGTTGCCCGACCCAGCAGGCGGCCGAGATCGTCAACGACGTCCTGACGTCGCGACTGCACCAGTTCGAGAACACCGCGGTGGTCGAGGTACCGGTGCTGCTCCAGGAGCACGGCATCGATCCGCTCGGCCGGCTCGCGGTACTGAACTACGTGAGAGGTCTCCAGGACTGGCAGTCCGGTGGGCACGAGTGGCACCTGCGCTCGAGCCGCTATATGAACAAGGGCGGTTCGATCGCTCAGGCCGGCGGGCTCGGTGGACCTGTCGGTCTGGGGACGTCGGCGGCCCGGATCGTGCCTTCCTTGCTGGCCACGCTTCCCTATCGGTCCCGCAGCCACGCGTTCGTTCCGTTCCAGGTGATCGGCGAACTCCCTGAGCCCGACCTCTACATGCCGTACCAGCTCAGGCTCAGCCCGCATCTGGATGCCGCGCGCAAGCACAACGTCGAGTGGGGTGAGAGCGTCGGCCTGACCGATCAGGTGATCTGGGACCGGCACAAACTGGAGTCGTTCGACTTCGCGCTGTGCACCGCCGGGATCAATCCCGACGGCACTCGGGAGGCCGTTGAGCTCGGCACCGACTGGCTTGCCTGGGGCACCTATGCCGACGACTACTACCCAATGGTGTTCGGCCGGACCGGTGACCTGGCCGCGGCGAAGGTGACCACGCGGCGGCTGTACGAGTTCATGCCGGTGGACACCCTGCGGTTGCCGATCCCGTTGTCCCCGCTCGAGCGGGGACTGGCGGATCTGTGGCTGCGGACCGCCGGCCCGATGGCGCCCGGCGACCGGCAGAGGTTCCGGGACGCGGTCGGAGTCATGCTGGACAGCTGGATCTGGGAACTGGCGAATCTTCACCAGCACCGGATTCCCGATCCGGTCGACTACATCGAGATGCGCAGGGCAACCTTCGGTTCCGATCTGACAATGAGCTTGTGCCGGATCGGGCACAGTACAGCGGTATCGGCCGAAATCTTCCGGAGCCGGCCGATCAAAGCGCTGGAGGCCGCCGCGGCCGACTACTCCTGTTTCCTGAACGACTTGTTCTCGCTGCAGAAGGAGGTCCAGTTCGAGGGCGAGTTCCACAACATCGTGGTGGTCACGCAGAACTTCTTCGACTGCGGGCTGGACCAGGCCCTGAATGTGGTGAAAGATTTGATGACGGCCCGGATGCGCGAGTTCGAGCGCATTGTGGCCGATGAGCTCCCGGTGCTGTTCGACGATTTCGGACTCGACACCGCCGCCCGCGAGGCATTGACGGCGTACGCCGTCGAACTGCAGCACTGGATGGCCGGCATTCTGCGCTGGCATCAGGGCACCCACCGCTATGAGGAAGCGGAGCTTCTCACACCGTTCCGGCCGGCCGGCGTGCCGTTCGGGACAATCACCGGCTTCGGCATGTCTGCCGCCAGACTCCGGCCCCGATTGGAAGGCGCACTGTGACCGTCACCGACGACGTCCGGCCTCAACTGAGTCTGGGCACGCAAGCAGCCCGGCAACTCTCGACGACGACCAAGTCCGTCCCGCAGATGCAGGGAATCACTCCGCGCTACCTGCTGAAGGTGCTGCCCTGGGTCGAGACCCAGGGTGGGGCTTTCCGGGTGAACCGCCGGACGACGTACGCCGTCGGCGACGGCCGGGTGGAGTTCACCACGATCGGTGCCGACGTCCGGGTGATCCCGGCAGAACTCACCGAGTTGCCCTCGCTGCGCGGGTACGACAACGACGAGGTACTGGTCGCGTTGGCCGGCACCTTCGTCCAGCGCGAGTACGAGCCCGGCCAGGTGATCGCCGAGTTCGGCAGCCGGGTGGACGAACTCGTCCTGGTGGCCCACGGCAAGATCGCGAAGACCGGACTCGGCGAGTACGGCGGCGACACCGATCTGGGCAGCTGTGCCGACGGCGACTATCTCGGCGACCAACTACTGCTCAGCCCGCGTGAACTCTGGGAGTTCACCGCCCGGGCCATCACCCGCTGTACGGTTCTGGTGCTTCCGGTCCAGCGGCTCTACACACTGATCGAGCACACGCCGTCGCTGGCGGCTCACCTGGACGAGGTCAAGGCGCGGCCGGCCAAGGCACAGAACAAGTCGGGCGAGGCGGACATCGACCTGGCCGCGGGTCACGACGGCGAGTCGGAGCTTCCTGGCACCTTCGTCGACTACGACCCGGCTCCCCGGGAGTACGAGCTCAGCGTCGCGCAGACGATGCTGCGCATCCACACCCGGGTGGCCGACCTCTACAACAAACCGATGAACCAGACCGAGCAGCAGCTCCGGCTGACCATCGAGGCGTTGCGCGAGCGGCAGGAACACGAGCTGATCAACAACCGCGACTTCGGCCTGCTCCACAACGCCGACTTCAAGCAGTGCATCAGCACCCGCACCGGGCCGCCGACCCCCGACGACCTGGACGAGCTCATCTCCCGGCGCCGCAAGCCCCGAGCGTTGCTGGCACATCCGAAGGCAATCGCCTCTTTCGGCCGCGAGTGCAACCGCAGCAGCATCTACCCCGGCACCGTCGAGTACGACGGCCGCCAGGTGCACAGCTGGCGCGGCGTACCACTGCTGCCCTGCAACAAGATCCCGATCTCGAAGACGAATACCACCTCCATCCTGGTGCTGCGGACCGGCCTGGAGGACGAGGGCGTCGTCGGCCTGCACCAGACCGGCCTGCCGGATGAGGTCGAACCGGGCCTCAACGTGAAGTTCATGGGCATCAGCGACAAGGCAGTGATGTCCTACCTGGTCAGTACCTACTACTCCGCTGCCGTGCTCGTCCCGGACGCGCTCGGCATCCTTGAGAACGTCGAGTTGGGCGGGTGAGGCAGATGTCCCTGGTCAGGGCGAAGTCCGAGGTGGAGGTGCGGACCGCGCGCCAGATCCTGGCCTGGAGCCGGGATCTGGTCGAACCGGCACTCAGGTCGGCGGTCGGCGGTCTACCGGCCGCCACCCGGCGGATTGCCGACTACCACTTCGGCTGGGCCGATGAGGACGGCGAACCGATCGAGGCGTACGGCGGCAAGGCTCTCCGGCCCGCGATCACCCTGCTGGCGGCAGAGGCAGTCGGTGGGCAGGCCGAGTCCGCGGTACCGGCCGCGGTGGCGATCGAACTGGTCCACAACTTCTCGCTGCTGCACGACGACGTGATGGACGCCGACCTGAGTCGCCGCGGCCGGGCCACCGCCTGGACGGTCTACGGCCTCGGTCCGGCGATCCTGGCCGGCGACGCGTTGCTGAGCCTGGCTCTCGACGTTCTGATCGACAGTGAGCACGAGCACTGCACCGAGGCCGCGCGCTCGCTGAGCGCGACCGTCCAGGAGCTGGTCGACGGGCAGCTCGCCGATGCGCACTTCGAGACCGTTGACAGCGTCGCGCCGGAGGAGTGCGAGTGGATGGCGCGACAGAAGACCGGGGCGTTGATCGGCTGCTCGGCAGCCCTCGGCGGTCTGCTGGGCGACGGGACGCCCGACCAGGTGGCCAGACTGCAGACGTTCGGTGAGGACCTCGGCCTGGCCTTCCAGTACGTCGACGACCTGCTCGGCATCTGGGGCGACCCCAAGGTGACCGGCAAGCCGGTGCACTCCGACCTCCGGCGGCGGAAGAAGTCGCTGCCGGTCACCACTGCCCTCACCTCCGCGACGGCCCCTGGCGACGAGCTCCAGCAGCTGTTCGCGACGGAGATCGCCGAAGCGGACCTGGCGCACGCGGCGTATCTGGTCGACCGCGCGGGTGGGAAGGCGGACGCGCAGACGAAGGCCGACCACTGGCTGTCCTCGGCGCTGAGCTCGCTGACGGCAGCCGATCCGGTGGCAGGGGCCCACACCGACCTGGAAACCCTGGCCCGGCTGGCCGCTCATCGCGATCACTGACCGATCCGACCGATCCGACCCGATCGAGGAAACCATGACCAAGCGCACCATCTTGCTGGCCTCGCCGCGATCGTTCTGCGCCGGGGTCGAGCGGGCCATCGACGCCGTCGACCTCCTGCTGACCGACCGGCCGGAGCCGATCTACGTCCGCAAGCAGATCGTCCACAACACCCATGTGGTCGCCGACCTGGAGAGCAAGGGCGCGGTCTTCGTGGACGAGCTCGACCAGGTTCCCGACGGCGCCACCGTGGTCTTCTCCGCACACGGGGTGTCGCCGGCGGTCCGGGACGAAGCGGTACGCCGTGGGCTGGACGCGATCGACGCCACCTGTCCACTCGTCACCAAGGTCCACTCGGAGGCGAAACGCTACGCCGGCCGTGGTGACACCATCGTGCTGATCGGCCATGCCGGTCACGAAGAGGTCGAGGGCACGATGGGCGAGGCACCGGAGCAGACGGTGCTGGTGGAGAACGTCGCGGACGTCGCGGCACTCGAGCTGCCTGATCCCGACCGGGTCTCGTATCTGACCCAGACCACGCTGGCGGTGGACGAGACAGCCGAGGTGCTGGGTGCGTTGCGCGCGAAGTACCCCGCTCTGCGTGGTCCGGACTCGGCCGACATCTGCTACGCCACCACGAATCGCCAGGATGCTCTCGCCGCCATCGCGACCGAAGCCGACCTGGTGCTGGTGGTCGGCTCGGCCAACTCGTCGAACTCCGTCCGGCTGGCCGAACTGGCCCGTCGGCACGGCACCACCGCGTATCTGATCGACGGCCCCGACGACATCGAGGCGGAATGGCTGGACCAGGCAGCGGTGATCGGACTGACCGCCGGCGCCTCGGCTCCACCCGTACTGGTGCAGAGCGTGATCGACACGATCGCGCTGCTCGGTCCGGTCGAGGTGGTCGAGCGCGAGGTCGCCCGGGAGACCGTGCGCTTCCATTTGCCCGCCGCGGTGAAACAGGCCTGACCGTCGCGTCAGCCATCGACAAGGAGAAACTCAGGAATGAACTTGTACGTCAGCGGGATCCTCTGCGTCGCCGGCACCATGATCGCCACCGGCGTCCTGGCTGTCGTCCTGCGCCGGGCCCGTCAGGTGGAAGGGCGGGAGGCCAACAACGAACTGGCCGGCCAGGTCTTCACTGTCGTGGGCGGGGTCAACGTGGTGATCGCCGCCTTCGTGCTGATCTCGCTCTTCGACGCCACCGACCAGGCGCAGGACAACTCGTACGCCGAGGCCAACGCCCTGGTCGCCACCCAGTGGTCCGTTGATTCATTGCCCTCGGCAACTTCGCGTCGAGTGCACGAGCTGACCAAGTCGTACGCCCAGATCGTCGCCGGCAAGGAGTGGGCCACGATGGCCGATGGTGGCGAGGTCGGCCAGCAGGGCTGGGACGTCCTGGCCGAGCTGCAGACCACCATTCAGCAGGCCAAGACCACGACTGAGCGACAGGAACAGAGCCGGGCCGAGGCCGCCAACCAGGTCTGGAAGGTCTACGAGGCACGGCAGACGCGGCTCAACTCCAGCGGCAGCAACGTCAGTTCCGTCGTCTGGTTCGCGATCCTGATCGGCAGCATCATGTCGGTCGCGTTGATGTTCATGTTCGGCGGACCGGGCCTGATCTCCTACTCCTTCATCGTCTCGCTGCTGGCCGGTGCGATCGGCCTGATGCTGTTCGCGATCTACCAGTTGCAGAACCCGTTCAGCGGTGGCGCGAGTATCGGCCCGGACGCGTTCGTCGCGGCGCTCGCGCGCCTGACCACGGGCGGCTGACCGGCTGATGGTCCGCCCCACCACCCACCGCGTCTCGGCGGTGGTCGCAGCCATGGGCCTGGTCGTGATCACCGCCGGGGCTGCCGTGCCGAGTTCCTCGGCCGGTTCTTCCGCCTCGGCCCCTCGCCTTGCTTCCGCCGGGACGTGTGCGTTCCTGCAGGTCGGCTCGACCTTGCGGCACGGACGATCGACGCTGTTCCGGGTCGAGATGCCGTCAGGGCGCCGTACGAAGCTCGCTTCGCTCGACTACGAGATCGAAGCGCTGGGCTACTCCCCCGAGCAGCGCGTCGCCTACGGTATTGCCGATACGGCCCATCGCGGCCATCAGCACTGGCGCCGTCATCTCGTGACGATCACTCCGTCCGGCACCGTCACCGATCGTGGACCGATACCGCGCGGCGGTCACTTCGGCGACGTCGCCGCCGGCGCGGTCTCGGGCGAAAAACTCTACCTCCGGGATCTGCTGCGATTGCACAGCGTCGACGTGAGCCCGGTCTCGGCGACCTATGGCCAGGTGACCACGACGGTGCGCCTTTCTCCCGCGGTGCTGGCCTACAGCGTGGACGACTTCGCCGCCGATCCCAGCGATGGGATGCTCTACGGCATCTCGACCCTCGGCACCACGGCCCGAGTCGTCCGGATCGATCCGGCCACCGGGCGGATCTCGATCGTCACCGATGTGCCCGCCCTCCCGTGGATGCCGTCCTATGGTTCGGTGGTGCTGGAGTCACCCGGAACTCTCGCCGTCGTACACAATCGCTTCGGTGAAGCGGCTGAGCTGTACCGGGTCCGGTTCGACGGAAGCGCGGAACTCCTCTCATCGTCCGAACAGGTGTGGCACAGCGACGCGGCCGGCTGCCTCGACCTTGCCGAGCCACCACCACCACCGCCGTCGCCGTCGCCGTCTACGACTCCCACTCCGACTCCACCCGCCCCGGCACAGACCCCAACACCCACGCCCGCGCCTACCTCGCCGCCGGTGTCCGCACCAGTTGCTCCCCCCACCGATTCACCTGCGGCGCCGACCCCGTCCGACCAGGTTCCTGTGCCAAGTCGCCCACCCCGGCCCACTCCACCTCGCCCACTTCTCCCGCCACCGCCACCGCCGTCGGAGCTGCCGCTGGTGCACAGCTCGCCAATCCCTCGAGCAGCCTCGAGCACCGAGCCGGGCGAGACCGTCAAAGTCCTTCGCCGGTGGTCCTTGGCGACCCTGTTGATGGTCCTCATCGGTGGAGCTGCCGCGGCTGCGCAGGCGAGAAGCCGGGGCCGTCGCTGACGATCCGGCAGACTCAGTGCTTGCCGCTGTCGCGATGAGCGGCCCGATGCTGGCCACGGTTCTTCGTGTCGTCGACCGGATGGTCCCCGTTCGCTGTCCGGCAGGCCTGGACCGCCCCGAAGATCAGCACTCCGGCACCAACGAACAGCAGTCCGCTGGAGAAGCGAACCGACTGTGGCAGGCCGATCAGCAGGGTCATGGCCAGGCCGATCGCCACCACCCCGGCCAGCAGGCACATCACACCTGATTGTCCTGGATCACCCATTGTCATCTCCCCGTGAAACTATTTCGATCGCTGTACCGACGGTAACCAGTGAAAGAGGCCGGAGGAAGGGGCCGTGACCAGATCGGTGGGCAATCTTGGTCATTGTGGAGGCATTTCATCCCGGCCCCCACCGCTGTCGCGGATGACCGGAGCAATCGGCAACCATCACTGACTGCCGCCCATCAGCTGTCAGGCACCAACCACTACCGGCCCAGACCAGCGTCCCGTCGGCATTCCAGCTCCAGTTCTGCTCGGCCCGGTCGACACAATCGATCATCACCACCGCGCTGTCTCCGGCCACATTCAGGCAGGCACCGGTCACGGCATTACGCACCGACCCATCCGCATTCCTGATCCATTGAGCGAACTGTCCGCCGTGGCAAGGGACGGTGTACGCCGGTCCTTCCCGGTCTCCCGCCAGACATCGCCCGGTCGCCCGATTCCGCAGTCGCCCGTCGAGCGCTTCCCCGGGCATGGTTCCCCTGGCCAGGTGGGCCGGCTCGGTCAGCAGCAGAACGATCAGCACCAGCGTGCTGACCAGCAGGGCGATGGTCACTCGGGCGACAACCCGTGGATCGAGGCGAGATCCCTGGCCCGGCCATTCCGTGGATGTCCACCAGTCACTCACGGCCGCACCACCGGGCCGGATCGGTATCGTCCCGCCGCGACCCGGTCGGGTGGCGGCAGCGCCTGAACATCCAGTTCGCAGTCCGGTGGCAGTCGGTCGACGATCGTGATCGCTCCGGTCACCGCCGGCCCCAGAGCGTCGATCCGGCCGGTCAGCTCGGCGAGCAGAGCGGCGGTAGCGTGGCCGAGCGCGGGATCGTTGGCCCGCGGAACACTGTCCTTGGCCGGCCGGTAGGTGCCTACCGGCCAGTCAGGTCCGAACGATGGATCGCTGCACTCTGCAGCACCGAAGAAACTGGCATCCAGACTGCCGTCGGCGGCGGGAGCGGGTGAGACCGAGACACGATGACCAGTGGTCCGGCCCAGGGCATTCAGAGCGCTGATCGTAGGCGCCTGACATCGTCCACGATCAGGCGCCAGTTCGGCCATTCGGCGGCCGTCCGGTCCGGACACCTCACGAAAGGAATCGGCGCTCAACCGCACGTCGGGTATCCCGGTCACCCGTACCCCTCCGCCGGCGGACCGGGCGAGGTCGGCGGCCAGTCTCGCTTTCCCTGCCCATCCGACACGCCGTAGACCAGCTACGTCGACTGTCCGGGCGGCCACGTCGTACAGACGGACCTGGTAGCGGTATCTGCTCGGCGCCAGATCACGCCGCACGGCGATGTCCACGCCGCCGATCCGGCGCGAGTTCTCGGCCCAGTGACAGAAGAAATCCGGTGCCAGCAACAACTCCTGCTCCAACGCCTCGTCCTGCCCCACCCGGGTCGCGAGCTCGGCGAGCCGGCGGGGGCCGTTGCCGCGAAAGAGATGAACCGCGGTCCGCAGACTGCGGTAGAGCGCCAGATTCCGGACGTCGCTCAGCACGATCACTCCGCCTGGCGCCAGCAGTTCGGTGGCGGCATCGAGGGTGGCCGCGAGGTGATCAGCGCTCGGGAAGTCCTGAGCGACGGAATTCAGCAGGACGACGTCGAAGTACAACCGCGGCAGCCTCCCGACCTCTCCGGCGGGTTGGTGGTAAAGGTGGAGGTTGCCGACACTGCCCACTGAGGCTCGCCAGCGGCGCAGCAGCCCGACGGCCTCCGCCGAGTGGTCGGTTGCCCACAGCTCAGCACAGTGCCGGGACAGACGAGGCAACAGGATCCCGCTGCCCGCTCCGATCTCGAGCACGCGATCGGGCCGATGCCGCAGTACCGCATCGATCGAGGCCGAGCGCCACTTCTCCCTGACCGGACGAGACAGCGGGCAGCCTCGATCATCGGCGACCAGCCCGTCGAAGTCCGTACCGACCGATTCCGGGTCGGTCCCCGAGTACCGCCGGCCGCGCTCGGCCGATCGATCTGCCGTCAACAGCTCAGGAGGTGACGGAACGCGGGGACGTAACACCACGTACACCATCACCATCAAGCGGCCCTCGGCCGTTACGCCGTGCTGAACCACCACCGCGCGCTCCACCACGGGGTCGAGGGCAAGCAGTCGCTCGATGTCCGCCATCCGACGCGGCGCCGTCGGAGCCGGTACCGGTTCCGGTGGCGCCGGGGGAAGGATCCAGTCTGGACCACCGAACGATTCGGTGTGTGATGCGGACACGGACATCCCTTACGAGCCTGCGGGCGGCCGGATCTCAGACCCTGACCTTTCAACTTGACCATAGGTAAGGTGGTCTAAATTTTCTGCTTCGTCAAGTCGTTCACCCGCCTTTGACGACGCGCGCCGTCCGCTGTGCGAGACTGTCAGCGGGTGGTTGGTTCCGGGAAACTGGTCAGAAGTGGTCACCGGACCGTCACACTATTACCAGTTAGCTGGTAACTTTCTTTTGTCCGCGGTGGTCGGGTGCGCCACGGATTACCGCAATCGGAAGTCGCTGGAGGACGCGATGAAGAGGGCTGAGGCGCGGGACCGGATCGTGCAGTTGATCGAGGCACGCGGGCCGGGGCAACCGCTACCGGCGGAGCGTGCCCTGAGTGAGGCACTCGGAGTGTCCCGGCCGACACTTCGCGCGGCGCTGGAGGATCTCGCCCAGGAAGGCCTGGTGATCCGGCAGCAGGGCCGGGGCACCTTCACCGGGTCGACCAAGGTGGACCAGGTACTTGCTCCCACTCAAGGCGGCAGGTTCCGGGCTCCGCAGGTGACCGGTTCACCCTGGCGCCGTAGGCTGATCTCGTTCGACATCGAGCCGGCCGGGGCCCGTCTGGGCCAGCGGATGGAGATCTCTCCCGGCGAGAACGTGATCTCGGTGATCAGGCTCCGGCTGGTCGAGGACGCTCCGATGTGTATCGAGCGAATCCGGATCCCGGCTTCGCTGGTCCCCGGCATCAGCGGCGAGGAGTTCGAGGGCGGCTCCCTGTACGAGTTGCTGCGGTCGCAGTTCGGGGTCAATCCGTCGACAGCGGTCCAGACCACCGAGGCAACGGTTACCGACGTCCGCGAGGCTGAGCTGCTCGGCGTACCGACGCTGTCGCCGGCGCTGCTGTTCGAGCGGTTCACCCGTGATCAGGACGGACGGCTGGTCGAGTACACCACCGCCATCTACCGGGGTGACCGGTACCGGATCACCAACAACCTGAGCTTCGAGGATGCCGGACCAGCCGGAAGGCTGCTGAGCGAGGTCCAGCCCGACGTCATGCACGCGGACAACTCGGGCTCTCTGGTCAGCTGACCGGACCGCTGTCCTCGTACGTGAGCCTGGAGCCCACCAGCCGGGCCGGCGAAGGGTCTCCCACCGGCCGGCCCGCGGCGTCGTACCGAATCGCCTCGGCTGTTCCGGTCAGGTGATCGCCGTCGACGGTCAACTCGAAGCTGATCACGCTCTTGCCCACCAGACGACCGGTGGTCCGGTCGGCGTGCGCCTCCATGAACCTTCCGCGAACCGACCGGGCCCCGACCTTCCAGACGCCCATCCCCGCACTGTCACTGGTCACCCGGTTGCCGCTGTCCGGGTTGGACTGCAGCATCGTCCCGGCCGGGTGGAACGTCATCATGTGCAGGCCGAACGGCGCTCCCTGGGCGGAGACCTCCCAGACCCCGACCACCGGATGCGTCACAGCGCACCTCCGAAGACCGCTGCCAGCGCCGTGACCCCTCGGTGTATCTGGCCGATCGACGGACTCGCGATGCTGAGGCGCAGCGTGTTGCGGTGCCCGCCATCGGCATGGAAGGACTCCCCCGGTACGTACATCGCACCGGCGTCCATGGCCTGGGGCAACAATCTTGCCGCGTCGAAACCCGCCGGGCCCTCCCCCCAGGCGAAGATTCCACCCTCAGGCCTGGTCCACCGGAATCCGGACGGGAACGCGTTCAGCGACGACCGTAGAGCTGCCAGCTTGGCCCCGTAGACCGCCCGCAGCCGGCCGAGTTGCGCCTCGTACCAGTGATCCTCGAGCATCTCCACCGCGATCGCCTGGGCGAGAGTGGAGGTCTGCATGTCGATCCCCTGTTTGAGCGAGAGTACGACCTCCAGCAGCGCGGGTGGCATCGACGTGATCCCGATCCGCAGCGCGGGGGCCAGCGTCTTCGACAACGAGGTCACATAGGCGACGTTGTCCGGGGCGAACGAAGCCAGCGCAGGGACGGCCGGACCGCGGTAGCGCAGGTCGTAGTACACGTCGTCCTCGACGGCCAGCACTTCGTGCCGCACCAGAACCTCCGCGAGTTCGGCTCGCCGGTCGAGAGAGATCGTGCGGCCGGACGGGTTCTGGAAGGTGGGCAGGAGATACACCATCGAGACCCGGCCGCGAGTGATCTCCCGTGCCAGGGCAACCGGCAGCATCCCGTCGTCGTCGGTTTCGACCGCCGCGACCTCGACGCCGTACGCCGCGAAGACGGCCAGCGCTCCGGCGTACGTCGGAGTCTCGACGAGAACCCGGTCGCCCGGCCGCAGGACGGCCATGGCGATGGCGTTCAACGCGCCGGATCCCCCAGTGGCGATGTGGATCCGCCCCGCACCCCCGACCAGTCCTCGCACCCGCAGTAGCCGATCGGTTGCTAAAAGCAACGGTTTGAATCCGGCGGTGGCGCCGTACTGCAGCAGGGCCGGGCCATGGCGCTCCCTGGCTGCCGCGACGAACCCTGCCAGGTCGTCGATCGGCAGCAGGGCCGCATCCGGCGCGCCGGCCGCGAAGGAGACCATGCCCGGCCGGCGCAGGGACGCGGCGAACAGGCCGACCATCGGATCATGGCGAAGATCTGCCGCCCGTCGCTTCAAATGGTCTGTCCGGATGACCACGGTGTCCCCCTCAAGAACTCCGCCCTTGCCTGACCGGTCAAGTTGTCCTAATTTGACCACTGAACCGATCCAGGTGGAATACCCAACTCCGGAGCAGGAGAAAAAGATGCTCCCTCGCGGCAACGACGACGGCGTCCGCGTCGTCGGCCCCACCGACGCGCCGCCGATGCTCGGCCCGCAGGGGCAGATTCTGATTCCGTGCGTGACCAATGGCTCGACCGGATCGGCCCAGTTGTCCACCGGTCTGATCGTGATGCCGCCGGCAACGACCTCGCAGCTTCACCTGCACGCGTACACCGACATCGTGGTGATGTGCCTGCGCGGCTGGGCGGCAACACTCACCGGACCGGAGTTCACTCCCCATCTCCACGGGCCAGGAGAGTTCATCTACATCCCGGCCGGCCTTCCGCACATCGCGGTGAACCTCAGCGAGACCGACAACCTGATCGCGGCCGAGGTCAGAACGGACCCGTACTTCAACTCCGACGTGGTCCTGCTTCCGGAGCAACAGTCCTCGGCGGTGGCGGCCTCGATCGCGTTCCGGGAGACAGCGGACACCGACAGCGCCGAGATCGAGCGGATCCAGCGCCTCGAGAGCCTCGACCTGCGAGCGATGATCGAACTCCGCCGCAGTCTGATGGCCGGCCCGGCGGCAACCGCCTGACCTGCTCAGACGTGCTGGTCGCGGTACCACCGTTCGGCGGCGGGATGCAAGGGGATCGGCGTCGTCGCGATGGCCGTGCGAATGTCCAGTGACCCGGCCTCGACGCTGGCGGCGGCGAAGTCGTCCTGCCGGCGGAACATGGTGTTCAGCGTCCACCACACCCAGGCGTCCGAGAGGTCACGGCGAGCCAGCAGGTAGTTCGGCACGACGATCGTCGTCACCGGCCTGTCGGTCTGGTAGGTCGAGAGGGGAATCGACGACAGCGCATACCCACTGCGCGGGGTGGAGGCCAACCGCTGGCCCACGCCACTCAGATCGATCAGCTGGACGCCGACCGTCGACTGGAGGTCGGAGATCGGCTTCGTCGGCAGACCACCGCTCCAGATCAGCGCATCGACATGCTCCTTGCCGCCATCGGCCTCGAGACCGTGGACTGCCTCCCGCAGGTCGAGGTACCGGCGCTGCACGGTGATTCCAGCTGCCTTCAGCAATCGGTCGGCGATCACCGCGGTGCCGGAGTTCTTCGGCCCCACACTGACGACCTTGCCCTGGAGATCCTCGAAGCTGGTCAGGCCTGCGGACGGCTTCACCACGACCTGGACGAAGTTGTCGTAGATCCGGGCCAGCGCGGTGAAACGTAGCGCGCCGGACGAGAAACTCCCCACCCCCTGCCAGGCGTCGTGGGCCGAATCGGCCAGGCTGAGCCCGAGGTCGGCCGTCCGGGCCGTGAGCATCCGAAGGTTCTCGACCGAGCCGGCAGTTTCGACCGTGGTCAACTTCGCCCCGGTCACCTCCCCCAGCAGCCCGGACAGGGTGCTCCCGTACGTCGCATAGCCCCCGCCACTGTTACCGGTGGCGAATCTGGCGGTCCCGGTCGGCATCGGTTCCTTGCGCGCGGCGCAGGACGACAGGACCAGCGAGCCGCCGGCTGCCAGGCACACGCCGACGAATGTTCTCCGTGTCACCCTCACCGGGCAAACTTTGCCCACTCAACTAACCTTTGGTCAAATATTGGCCAGCTCCGTCCGGAATACGGCCACCGATCGAGGAGAACCACGTCGTGCCTCAGTACCCGTTCGACAATGCCGCCGATGCCGCCGTGGTGCGGATGAGGGCGTTGGAGTCGACGTACGATCGCAACACGGTCAGTCTGCTCGACGCACTCGGCGTCCGTCCCGGCGTACGGTGTCTGGAGGTCGGAGCCGGTGGCGGATCGATCGCCCGCTGGCTGGCCGACGCGACCGGACCGACCGGCTCGGTGCTGGCCACCGACCTCGACACCAGGTTTCTCGAGTCGTCCGGCCCGGCCTGGCTCGAGGTACGACGCCACGACATCGTCACCGACGAACTGCCCGCGGAAAGTTTCGACCTGATTCATGTCCGGCTGGTCCTGGTTCATCTGCCGGAGCGTGACCTGGCGATCCGCCGATTGGTCCAGGCGCTGGCGCCGGGTGGCGTGCTGATCGTCGAGGACATCGCCGCCCTGGGGCAGCAGGTCTCCGCGGACGCGCGTTCCGAGGAGGTGTACTGGGCCGTTCAGCATCGGGTGCTGGCCGTGCTGGAGGCGGGTGGCTGCAATCTGGAGTGGCCGTCGCGTCTCCCCAAACTGTTCGAGCGGGCCGGTCTGACCGGCGTCGGCCACCGCCGGGTGATCCCGGCCTGGTGGAACGGCGGCGGCAACGGAATCAAGTTGCTGGCAGCAAACATCACCGAGTTGCGTCCCAAACTGCGCCGGGCCGGCTGCAGCCAGGACGAGCTCGCCGCGTACCTGAACCTGTTGCAGAGCACCAGATTCGTCGTCTCCGCCTATCCGATGGTCTCCGCCTGGGGCTACAAGGAGTAATCCCCTGAGAACCACGGAGAGCGGAAGGCCCTGATGAGCACATCCGAGATCGCCGGCCGGATCGAGCGGCTACCATCCTCGCGCTGGCACCTGCTCGTGCGTCTGCTGATCGGTGCGGCCACGCTGTTCGACGGTTTCGACCAACTCCTCGTCTCCTACGCCATGCCGCTGCTCCGCAGGGAGTGGCAGCTCGATCAGCAACAGGTGACGCTGCTGATCACGGTCGGGGGCCTCGGCATGCTGATCGGCGCAGTGGTGGCGGGTCTGCTGGCGGACCGGATCGGACGCGTGCGGGTGCTGATGCTCTGCATCTTCGTGTACTCCGCCACCAGCCTGCTGATGGCAGCGACCCGTGACCTGACCACCTTCCTGGTGCTGCGCTATGTCCAGGGGCTCGGTATCGGAGGCGAGGTTCTGGTCGCCGCCGTGTACGTCAACGAGATCATCGGGGCCCGCCGGCGGGGCCGGTTCGTGCTTCGCTACGAACTGGTCTTCGCCGCCGGTCTGCTCTGTGCCGCCGCGGCATCGGCGTGGGTGATCCCGCACTGGGGTTGGCGTCCGTTGTTCGTGGTCGGCGGATTGCCGATCGCGCTGGTCGGCGCCCTGTGGCGCTACGTTCCCGAGTCGCCACGCTGGCTTGCCTCGCGCGGGCATCCCGCTGCCGACGAGACGATGGCGCGGATCGAAGCCGCGGTGCGCAGCTCCGCCACCGGCCCGGTCCCCGAACCGGTCGTTGTCTCAGCTGATCAGTTCACCCCACGGCGGAGCTATCCGCAGCGTTTCGCCGTCCTGGCAGTCTTCTGTTTCTGTGCCTTCCTGGTGAACTACGCCTTGTCGTCCTGGATGCCCACCATCTACACCGGGCTGTTCGACGTCCCACTGGCCGAGGCCTTGCGTTACAGCCTCTACGCGATGATCGGAGGCTTCGCCGGTGCTGCTGTTCTCGCGCTGTTCGCCGACCGGGTCGACCGCCGGACGGCCCTGGTGGTCGGTGCGATCGGCGCGAGCGTCGTGTTGTTCCGGGTGGCCTTCGCCGGCGGCGCGGACACGGTCGGAGGGCTGGTCTTGTCCGTGTGCGTCACGTCGTTCTTCATCTCCGCCACCAACCTCGGCGTTTACCTCTATGTCCCCGAACTGTTCCCCACCCGGATGCGGGCCCTCGGCAGCGGCCTCGCCGGGATCTTCATCCGGCTCGGTGTCATCGTCGGGCCGCTGCTGGTCGGTCTGCTCGCCACCGACGCCCCTGCCTTCCGCGCCGCCGTCGGCATCCTGTCCTGCGCCGCCTTCGTCGCCGCTGCCGTGCTGTTCCTCTTCGGCGACGAAACCCGCTGTCGCCAACTCGAGGAGGTCTCCCCTTGATCTCCTGTCAGATCTCTCCCTCCTCCAGTGACCAGGCCTCGGCGATCAGCTCCGCCACCTGACGCACGGTCGGTCCGGCGAAGAAGCCGGCCAGGGAAATGCCGGCTCCCAGTTCCCTGGCCGCCGTCTCGATGAACCTGATGGCCGCGACACTGTCTCCCCCCAGGGCGAAGAAGTTGCCGTCCGCCCCGACCGGCGGCGTGTCGAGAAGTTCGGTCCAGAGCTCGATCACCGCGGCTTCGGCAGCGTGCGTGACCGATGAAACCTCCCGGACGGGAAGAACCGGACGAGCGGAAGCGGCAGGTTTCGTAGGCCGCGCTGGAGCCGGTGGAAGCTCCGCGTCCCACTCGGTGACCGAAAGGTGTTCGAGCAGCCGCTGGTAGGCGGCGAACATGGTGTCGAGCAGACCGTCGGGAAAGAGTTCGTCAACAGCGTCCCAGACCAGTTCGACCGCGATACCGTCCGGGCCGGACCTTTCGATCACCTGATGGTCCAGCCAGACTTGCGGTGTCTGTGACAGTCCCCAGCCAGGATTCGCGAGCATTTCGCTGTCAGCGCCCGGCCCGGTCTCCAACGCCGAGAGACCGAGGGCACTGGTGAACACGACCGGCATCCCGCCGTCCGCGCGTCCTGATCTTCGGCTGAGATCCCGCAGCAGGCCGAGCGTCGACACCTCGCGGTGGTCGAGTGCGCCGGCCAGCTCGGCCTGCAACCGGCGTGCCCTGCCCAGGAAGGACTCGCCGGTGTCAGGCCGGAAGCCGACCAGTACCAGGGATGTGAAGTCACCGACGGTTCTGTTCACCTCCGGATGGACATCGCGGCGATCGAAGAGCGTGACGTTGACGGTCAGATCCGGTCTGCAGCTGAACCGGCTGAGCACCTCGGCGTACGCCGTGAGAAGCATCCCCGACTGGGTGACCCCGTACCGCTGGGCGGCGGAGGCCAGCAACTGCCAGCGATTGCCTGGCACCAGCATCGAGCGTCGGCGGAACCGGGGCGCTGCGACGCTTGCCGGATTCGTTGCCAACGGCAACTCCGGGGCCGGCGGCAACGTCTCGAGCTGCCGATCCCAGTACGCTGTGGCGGCCGCGGACGGCTCGCTGGGCAGGGCCAGGACGTAGTCGCGGAAGGCCAGTCCGGTCGTGGGCAACTCGACCGCGGGGTCTTCGTAGAGCGCGGCCAGTTCGCGATGGCAGATCATCACGCTGAGCGCGTCGGCCACCAGGTTGTCCATCCCGATCCCGATCCGGACCCGGCTGCCGTCGCGCCCGACACCGATCCGGAACAAGGGCCATGCCGTCGGCTCGAAGGTCGTTTCGGCCAGCGCGTCCCGCAGACCCGCGAACGAACCGAACTCCTCGACGGCAAAGCCCGGCACCTCGGGGAGTACCCGTTGATCACCGTTGGCGTCGAACACCGCACGAAGCATCTCGTGCCGCCCGACCAGCAGATCCGCTGCCTCCGCCAGCCTGCCGGTGTCGATCTCGGGAACGTTGTACTCACGGTAGAAGTGACACCCGACGCCCCCCAGGGTGAAGTCCGCGGACCGGCCGAGAAAGTAGGCCCGCTGGACCTCCGTCGGACCGAAGGACTCGTGACGACGAGCGGGATCCGTGGCGATCCGGGCTGCGACGTACTCCGACGCGTCACTGCCGGAGTCGGCATCCAGCGCCGCGGCGAGATCCGCGAGGACCGGATGAACGAAGATGTGGGTGAGGGTGACCTCGGTCCGGCCCAGCTCCCGCAACCGGCGCAGTACCTCGGTCGCGATCAGTGAGTCCCCGCCGAGCCGGAAGAAATCGTGTTCGCGTCCGACCACGACCTCGAAGAACTCGGCCCACACCGACGCCACCAGAGCCTCGGTCCCCTCTCCCGGCGCGGTGACGCAGTCAGGCCCGGCCATTGGTCGCGGGGCACGTACCTCGCCACTGGTTTCGGCCCGGCACGGCAGGTGAAGTGCCTCGGTCCAGATCGTCGGGTCGGCGATCAGCCGGTCCAGCAGAGCCGAGTAGTGAGCGAACATGGCTTCGGGGATGCCGGGCATCAGTACGTCGGCGCGCAGGTCCCAGTTGACCATCAGCCCGTCGTCCAGCTCGGTGACCTGGGCGTCGAGCCAGACCTGGGGTCCTTGCGAGACGACCCAGGCCGGCTCGCCGAGAACCGCTCGCACCCGCGACTCGTACAGGTCTCCCAGGCCGAGTGCGCTCGTGTAGACGACCGGCGCGAGCACCTGTTCGCCGGCGAAACGCGAGAGGTCGCGCAGTACCTCCACACCGCTGTAGGAGGAATGTGCCGCGTCCGCGTGGAACTGTTGCTGCAACCGCCGTGCGCGGTCCCGGAAAGAGCCGGACCGATCCCCTCGCCATTCCAGTAGCAGCGACGAGGTGAAATCGCCGACGACCGAGTCGATCTGTGGATCCACTGGTTGCCGGGCGAAGAACGGCAGGTTGAGCAGAAATCGCGGCTCGGCGCTCCACGCCGTCAGCGTCTCGGCAAAGACCGCGGCCAAGGCCATCGCCAAAGTCAGACCATGACTGCGCGCTCCCCAGTCCAACCGTTGACGTTGCTTGGACGACAGCAGACGATGGGCTCGAACGACCCGTGGGATCGAGGGCTCCCTGACCGGTAGCCGGGGCGCGCTCGGCAGCGACGCCAGCCGATTCCGCCAGTAGCTGACGTCTTCGGCCACGGTCTGCGGCAACAGCTCCGCGCGGTATCGCGGGTAGCTGTAGGTCAGCGTGGACAGCTCCTCGCCGGCGTAGAGCCGGGCAAGGTCACCGAGGATGATCCGCAGGCTGAGCGCGTCGGCGGCGATCATGTCGAGGCTCAGATGCAGCCTGGAGCGACCGTCAGGCAGAACGGACAGTTGAATGTCGAAAACCTGGCCGGCTGCGATGTCCATCGCCTGATGGGACAGCCGCTGTCTCAGCTCCTCGGGGTCGTGATCACTGTGAACAGTCAGCCCGCGCCAGCCGCTCGGGCCGATCCGCTGAGTTCCGTCGTCGCCGATCCGGACCCGCAGCATCTCGTGCCGCTCGATCAGCCGGACAACAGCCCGCTCCAACCGGGCCGGATCCAGCGCCAAACCGTCGAACTCGTTGTAGAAGTGGGCAGCCACTCCGCCCAGCCGCTGGTTGTCCGCCCGGCCTACCCAGTAGGCGTGCTGCATCAAGGCCAGCGGAAAGGACGCCTGCTCGTCGACTTCATCGGCCGGCCGGCCCTCGACCTTCAACCGCCCGGCCTTCGCGAGCAGTGCTTGCCAGTCCTTGACCGTCGGCGCCGCGATCAGTTCGGCGAAGCTGACGTCGATCCCCGCCGCGCGCCACTGCCCGGCCAGCCGCATCGCCGTCAACGAGTCGAGCCCGAGCTCGATCAGGTCGTCGCAGGCGGTCAGCTCGTCCGCCGGCAGATCGAGCAGCTCCGCCATCAACGTCGGCAACTGTTCGGGCGTGACGGTCATCGGGTCTCCTCTCCGACGGCCAGACTCGAGGCGAGCGCCGACCGATCCACCTTGCCCACCGCGGTGCGCGGGAGCTCCGCGACCACCCGGACGCGATCCGGTGTCTTGTAGGCCGCGACGCCGAGTCCGGACAGCAACCCGACCACGTCCCTGCGCCCCAGCCTCGAGCCCTTGGTCACGACGAACGCACAGGTGCGCTCGCCCATCAGTTCGTCGGGATAGCCGATGACGGCGACATCGTGAATGCCGGGATGGCCGAGCAGCAACTCCTCGATCTCCTCCACCGGCACCTTGTCGCCGCCGCGGTTGACGACATCCTTGAGCCGCCCCTCGACCACCAGGTGTCCGGACGGCAGCCGCCGTACCAGATCACCTGTCTTGTAGAAGCCGTCCACCGTGTACGCCGTCCGGTTGTGCGCCTCGGCCCGGAAGTAGCCACGCGGGGTGTACGGACCGCGGACCCACAGCTCCCCCGCGACCCCGTCAGCGGTCGGCTCCCCGTCCGGTCCGACGATGACGATCTCGTCGTGCTCCGACAGCGGCCGGCCCTGGGTCCCGGTGACCAGCTCGACCGGATCGTCCGCCCTGGTGAAGTTCAGCAATCCTTCGGCCATTCCGTAAACCTGTTGCAGTCGGCAACCAAGTACTGGCTCCACCCGCGTGGCGACACCGTTCTTGAGCCTGGCACCACCGACCTGGAGCAAGCGCAGACTCCGCAAGGACTCTGCTCCGGTGGAAGCCACCTCCTCCAACCAGACATGGACGAGCGGCGGCACCAGCGCAGTCACGGTGACCTGCTCACGAGCGATCAGAGGGAACACCGTGTCAGGCGCGCCGTCCGGCGCCAGCACCACTGTCCCCCCGCACCACAGCGTTCCCAGGATTCCCGGGCAGGCCAGCGCGAAGTTGTGGGCGGCAGGCAGCGCTGCCAGGTACACGGTGTCCTCGCCGAGTCCGCACACCTCCGCGCTCGCACGAAGGTTGTAGCCGTAGTCGGCGTGCGTCCGCGCGATCAGTTTCGGCTTGCCCGTCGTCCCGCCGGACAGCAGCAGAACTGCCAGATCGGCCGCGCCCGCCAGGTCCGCGAAGCTGCCGCTCGGGGAACCACACAGGTCGACGTAAGAGGTGGTCCGATCGTCGCTGAACCCGGTATCGCCCACCAGGAACAACCGATCGGTGGCCGGTTGTGCGGCTGACAGACTCGCGGCAAGGCCGGCGTAGGCCTTCGCCCCGGACAGCTCGACCAGGTGGTCGATCTCGTACGAGCGATGCGGCGGCAGCGCGAGCACCGGTACGACGCCCGCCCGGAAACACCCGTACAGCAACGTCACGAACTCCGCGCAGTTGGGCAGGTGGACGACGATTCGGTCGCCGGGGACCAACCCTCGGCACAGCAGACCGGCCGCGATCCGATCAGCGTCCTGGTCCAGTCGGTCGTAGCTGATCCGGCGATCACCGTCGACCAGGGCGACTCGGTCAGGGTGCTGAACAGCGCGTCCGCGCAACAGCGAGCCCAGCGTCTCGTCTCGCCAGTACCCAAGGCGGCGATAGCGGTCGGCGTCCGCGGCCGGCCACTGCGGCGTACCGTCGACCGTGATCATCGTCGTGGCTCCCCGGTCCGTACGACCAGCGACTCCAGGCCGTGCATCGCAGTGCTGTGGAGCCAGCGTGCAGGCTTGTCTCCGGACACCAGCTCGAGCTGTGGGAACCGGTCGAGCAGAGCACCGAAGGCGATCTCTCCCTCGAGCCTGGCCAGCGCGGCGCCGACGCAGTGATGCATGCCGTGACCGAAGGCGAGGTGACCGCCGGCCGGCCGGGTGACATCGAGCCGATCGGGGTCGGTGAACTGACCGGAGCGGTTGACCGCCAGCCACGACACCATCACGAAGTGCCCGGCCGGAATCAGCGCACCACCGAGTTCGACGTCCTCGGTGGTGAAACGAGGGGACGACAGGTTGTTCGGCGTCTCGTAGCGCAGGAACTCCTCGATCGCGTTCGGCAGCAGCGACCTGTCGGTTCGCAGCAACGCGAGCTGATCCGGATTCCGGAGCAGTGCGTCCATCCCGCTGCCGATCAGGTTGACCGTCGTCTCGAAGCCGCCGGTGAGCAGCAGTGAAGCGGTCGCGATCAGCTCACGACGTGACAGCCGGTCGCCGTCGTCGACGGCCTGGACCAGCTCCGACAGCAGGTCGTCCGACGGACTCTGCCGCTTGGCGTCCACCAGCACCCCCAGGTACGCCGCCAGCTCGGTCGACGCGGCACCGATCTCCTCCTGGTTGGTGGCAGCGACCATCCTCCGGGTCCAGCCGGTGAAGTCGTCGCGGTCCTCGAACGGAACTCCGAGCAACTCGCAGATGACCCTGATCGGCAACGGCGCCGCGTACTCGCTGACCAGGTCGACCACATCGCGTCCCTGCATCGCAGTCAGCAGGTCCGCCGCGATCGCCGCGATCCGCGGCCGCAGCGGCTCGACCGCGCGACGGGTGAAGGTCTTCGTCACCAGTCTGCGCAGCCTGGTGTGGTCGGGTGGATCGAGGTTGAGCAGGTTCATCACCAGATCGTCGGAGAACGACACCTCCTCGTCCGGACCGACGCGGAGCCGGGCCAGCCGGTCGTACACCCGATCGCTGCTGAACCGTGCATCGGTCATCACCAGGCGGGCTTCGGAGTAGCCGCTGACCAGCCAGACCGGAAAGCCACCGGGAAGCAGGACGAAACGCACCGGCGACGTGGTCCGCAGGGATGCGGCGACGGCGTGGGCGTCCTGGATGAAATCGTCGCCGAGGATCACTGGGGCGGGGTGGGACATCACGAATCCTTGTGGTCGAGAACGAGGTCGGGCTGGTACAGGTCGATCCACTGCTCGAAGTCCAGCGCTCGCTCGAGACCGGTCCGGACAGCACCGGTGACGGCGACGGCCGGCCCGGTGGCAGCGACTCTCAGCCAGCCGGGATCGAAGACCTCGAGGACGGCGCTGCCCGGATCGGACAGCAACTGACGGGTCTGCTGCTGCAGCGCGATGACGTAGTGCTCGTCCTGGCTGGACGGATAGGGGCTCTTCACCCGCTCCACCACCGACCGTGGCAGGCGATGGGCGACAGCCGCGCACAGCAGTCCCTTCGGCCGGCCATCGATCGTCTTCAGCGCCCACGGAACGTTGTGGACGTACTCGACCAGCCGGTGGTCGGCGAACGGAACCCTGACCTCCAGGCCGGCCGCCATGGACAGCCTGTCCTTGCGGTCGAGCAGTGCACGAGCCAGGCGGGTGACGTGCAGGTGGCTCGCGGTCCGCATCTGATGCGCCCCGGCATCCTCGCCGTCGAGTGGATCGACCTGTGCCACCGCCTCGTCGTACTGGTCCGCGACATAGCTGTCCAGCTGCAGCGCGCGCCGAAGCCCAGGCCGTAGCGGAAGGCCACGGTCCGCGGTGTACGAGTTCTGAAAGGCCAGCCAGGGAAAGGTTTCGGCGGCCAGCGCCGCGGGGTGGTGGAACCACGGGTAGCCACCGAAGACCTCGTCGGCGAACTCACCGGACAAGGCGACCGTCGCCTCGGCCCGGATCGCCCGGAACAGCAGCAGCATCGACATGTCGATGTCCCCGAGACCGATCGGGAGGTCGCGGGCCGCCACCACCGCCCGACGCAGTGCCGGGTCGGCCAGTTGACGTGGATCGAGAAGAATGTCGCTGTGCAGTGTGCCGACGTGCGCGACGACCTCTCGTACGAACGGCGAGTCCGGGGTGGAGCGGAGTTCGTCGGGCCGGAAGGTCTCCTCGTAGCCGGTGAAGTCGACCGCGTAGGAGCGGACCTTCTCGCCATCCGCTGCTTCGTCGGCGGCGAGTGCGGTGACGGCGCTGGAGTCCAGGCCGCCTGACAGCAGGGTGCACCAGGGAACATCCGAGACGACCTGGCGTCTGATGATGTCGGCCAGCAGTCCGCCCACCGTTTCCACTGTGGTCCGGGCGTCGTCGGTGTGCGGGTGTGCCCGCAACCGCCAGTAGGACCTCTCTCGGACACCCCCGCGATCAACGGTGACGATCGTGCCCGGCTCGACTTCGGCCAGGTCCTCCCACAGGGCCCAGCCGGAGGCTTTGGTGAAGCCCGCCAGTTCGCGCAGACCCTCGGTGGTGACACGCCGACGGAAGAGCGGATTGGCGAGTACCGCCTTGGGTTCGGATCCGAACAACACCCCGTCCTTGGTGCGGTGCAGGTACAGCGGCTTGACGCCCATCCGGTCCCGGACCAGCACCAGCCGGTCGACCCGGCCGTCCCAGATGGCGAACGCGTACATCCCGTTCAGGCGTTCCGCGACCGCGTCACCCCAGGCCCGGTAACCGGTCAGGACCACCTCGGTATCGCTGGCGGTCCTGAACCGGTAGCCGAGGGCAACGAGTTCGCGGCGCAGCTCGGCGTGGTTGTACGTCTCCCCGGAGTACGCCAGGACCACCGGACCGTCGGCGGTCTCGCACACCATCGGCTGCGCACCACCGACCGGATCGATGACGGCCAGCCGTCGATGACCGAGGCCCGCGTGCCGGCTGACCCACAGGTCGCCCGCATCCGGCCCACGTGCTGTCATCGTGGCGGTCATCGCTGCCAGTACCTCGCGCCGTCCGGTCAGGTCGGTGTCGAAGCCGACCCACCCCGTGATCCCACACATCAGTGGTTCTCCTTGTCATGTCGTGGAACCTGGCCGGTCAGCACGTGATGTCCGAGCCGTTCGAGCGGATGCCCGGCCGGTGGGACGACGGGGCCACGATCGAGTCCGGCACGATCGAGAACCTGGTGCCACTGCCCGAGGTCGAGGAAGGTCGATCCGGCGGACTTCCGATCATCCCGCGGGGGATTCATCAACAGTGCCTGCGTGACCAGGACCCACGGCTCCTCCACGGTCGGCTCGGTCAACAGCAGACCACCACCGGGAACCAGGCACTCGACCAGGCCACGGACCGCGGCATCCGTGTCCTCGACGGCATTCAGCGCACCACCGGCGATCACCAGATCGAAGGACGCCGGCTCGATCCCTTGCGAGAGCGCCGGCCGATCAAGGTCGTACACCGCGTACCGCGCCACCTCCGCGCCGAAGGTCGCCCGCGCCTGGTCGAGGAACGGCCTCGAGATGTCGGTGAACCAGTAGTCGATCCGCCGGCCGCCGGCGCCGGCGAGCACTGCCTCGGTGGTCGCGCCGGTACCTGCTCCGACCTCGAGAACCCGCAGCTGCCCGGGTCGCTCGACCAGCAAGCTGATCAGTGCGATCACGACCTCTCGCTGGAACCGCTGCACCACTCCCTCGCGGTAGATGCCATTGGCAACATCCATCCGGCCGTCCGGGAACAGCAGAGCGATCGGGTCCGCCGTACCCCTGACCAACGCGGGCAACAACCGGATGCTGCGTTCCGCATAGTCGATCGCGTGGGCCGATCCGAACAGCTCGTTCCATTCCACCCGGCACGCTTCGAAGCCACCAACCGCCTTCGAGGCGATCCCTGCCAGGCGGTAGTTCGCCCCATCGGACGCCACGAGCTCTTCTCCCACCAGGCAGTCGATCCATCGCCGGATCAAAGGCTCGTAGCGCGCTACCGGGTCGAGGGCAGCGATCAGTTCCTCCACATCGTGCCGGGTCTGTGAGTGAGCCAGGCAGCCGGCCTGCTGAAACGTCGTCAGCATCGCCCGCAGACACAGCGATCGGAGCCGGCCGGAGAGGTCGGCACCCCGCTCGAAGAATTCTCCGGACAGTCGGCCGGCCGCGATCCGCTGCGCGGCCGGCAACAACCCGGCCAGCTCCGCGCCACGGCGCAGTTCATTGTCGACAGCAACTATTTGTGGACTTGCGCCGGGAATCGTCGGACCACCGGACGCAGCCGTTGGACCGACGACGATCATGGACGCAAGAGAAGACAGGTTGGTCAGCGCCGCTGTGGGTGCCGTGGCCAGGGCACCTGCCTGATCGGCAGTCAGGACCAGGGTTCTGGCTCCGGTCCGCTCCAGGTGGGCCAGTACCGTCGCAGGCCGCTCTCCTACCGGTACCGGCAGCAGCACCTCGCCTGCGGATCGAAGCTCCCGCTCGACCGACGCGTCGGCGGCGAGCACCAGGTACGGGCCCTGCGTTCCCACGAGAGCAGCGGTGATCGCCTCTGAAGGACCGGTTGGGCGAACTGCACGGAACAGGCTCTGGCCCAGTCCTGCCTGCGCCACCACCGTGTCCGGGCCAACGGCGAACCCCGCGGCGCGCAACTCGGTCATCCACGACTCGACGTCCGGGAACATCCGTCCGCTGACCGCCCGGGCGTCTGCGCTGCCTGCCGCCGGACGTCCGCGCTCGGGCGACAACAGGAACTCCATCGAGGTCAGCACCGAGGCGCGCTCCTGCACCGCCTCGGTGAAGAGCAACTCTCCGCCCTCGACCAGCACCGCACGGAGTCCCCGCAGGGTTCGGCCCAGATCGATCGCGTTGTGCAGGACGTGTCCGGCGATGATCACGTCCGCGCTCCCTGCCGCGGGAAGGTCTCCGTCGATGTCCAGCAGCGCGGTCCGGACCCCGAGTTCACGCTCCGCCGCGGCCGTGAAGAACCGCGACAGATCGGTGAAGAGATAGTCGAACTCGGCGCTGCCGAGCTCGGCGAGAACCCTCCTCGACGTCCCACCACTACCGCCACCGATCTCGAGGATCCGCAGTCGTCCGCCCTGTCGCCTGCTCAGTTCAGCGACCCGCTGGGCACAAGCAGCGTTCAGCTGTCGAGTCGCACGGTTGCTCTGGTAGGCGGCGAGTGCAGCACGCACGTCACCGTCCGCGAACAGGATCTGCCGTATGTCCAGCTCGTCACGGAGAAGTTCGGGCAGCCGTTCGAGCATCGCGCGATGCACTCGCGCCATCCGGGCCGGGAACCCCAGCTCGGCGTAGCAGCCGTCGAGCAAGGTGAGATCGGGCCGGCCCCCGGCGATGACCGGCCGCGCTGTGGCATCTCCAGTAAGTTTTGTGACCCAGCGGCGGAACAAGCGTTGGTGCCGGGGTGCCACTCGCAGAGCCCGGATCAGCTCCTCCACATCCAGCGATTCGCCGCCGAGGGCGACCGTGTTCGCTATCGCGGCGAGACTGATCTCGTCGAGCAGCCGCTCGGCGGCCGGTGTGCTCACAGCGCGCCCTCTTCCGCGAACTCGAAAGCCGTCAGCTCGCTCAGAACCGCGGGTCCTTCAGCCTTCGTGAGTGCGTCGACCACAGCGACCGGGTCCAGTGTCTCGGCTGCGTAGTGCCGGCCAGGCTCGACCTCACCCCGTAGTACGGCCAGAGTGGCGTACGTCAGTACGGCGCCGCTGAGCTCGGCAGTGCTCGCTCCCCGCAATACGACGGTTTCTCCAGTGGTCACACCAGATCGCGGCCCTTCAGCGGTGACCGCGATGACGATTCTCGTCGGGCGATGTCCGAGGTCCAGCCGGCTCGCCCGGCACAGTGCCTCGACGGCTTCCGTGCGATCCAGCATCGGCACCCGGTCGAAGACGTCCAAAGTCCGTGTTCCTGCCAGCAGCACGTACCACTCCCCGTTCCGCAGGCCGATGGCCCGGGCCAGCCGCTCCGACTCGGTGCTGAGCTGGGGCAGAGCGGTGACCTGGCCGACGTAGGGCAACCGCAGTCCAATACGCCGGACGAGTGCGCCCTCCGCCCGCTGTCCCGACCGCCACGCGGCACGAGGCGTGCTGACTCCGTCGGCCGCCGCTTGCAGGTAGTCGTCGGCCGCGACGGAGGTGAACCGATCGATCAGCCCTACCTGGACGGTGAGCTCGTCGACCTGATCGAAGCGAGTGGCGACTGCCTGCGGGAACAAGCTGGTCAGACCAGGCTGCAGACCAGCCGAAAGTACTGCGACCCGAGACGCCCGCTGGTATCGGGCGGGATCGAGCAACGCGTGCAGACGGTCGTCGCCTGCCGCATCCACGTAGTCCGCGCCCGCGCGCCAGGCGGCGTCGGCCAGGCGGTTACCGATGGCATGCGACGGACCTGCCGAGTTCACCACGACGGCGCATCCCGCCACGAAGGTGGCCGACGACGTGTCGTCGGTGAAGTCCACCGCGGTACAGTCCACCTCCGGGCCGAGATGCTCGTGGGCGAACGTCTCGGCAGCCTGGAGACTCCGGCCACCGATGCGCAGTCTCACGCCGGCTGCCCACAGGGCCCGGGTGGCCTCGGCTCCCACCTCACCGTAAGCGCCGACCACGCCGACGAGCCCCGTCATGCCGGCACCGTGCTGCCTGCCAGGCGCCAGCCACGACTCCGGTTCCGCTCGTTCCAGAATCGGGCGTACCGGCCGTTCGCCACCAGCAGCTCGTCGTGGGTCCCGAGTTCCGTGATCGCCCCATCGGCGAGGACCACGATCTGGTCGGCCTCGACGATCGTGGACAGTTGATGGGCGATCACCAACAGGGTCGAGTTACCCCGCAGGCTGTGCAGCGCTTGCCGGACGTGCCGCTCGGTGGTCGCGTCGAGCGCGGCGGTGGCCTCGTCGAGGATCACGATCGGCGCGTTCTTCAGCACTGCCCGCGCGATGGACACTCGCTGCCGTTCACCACCGGACAGCGATGAGCCTCCTTCACCGACCGGCGTGTCCCAGCCCTGGGGCAGCCGGGCGACGACCTCGTCCAGGCCGGCGATCCGCGCGGCTTCGTGCACCTCGGCCATGGTCGCCTCCGGGCGGCCGATCCGGATGTTCGCCTCCAGGGTGTCGTCGAACAGATAGACGTCCTGCGCCACCAGCGACACCTGCGCCATCAGGTCCCTGGTGGTCAGCTCGCGGACATCGGCTCCGCCCACCCTGACCGCGCCGGAACTGACATCGAAGAACCGCATCACCAGCCGGGCCAAGGTGGTCTTGCCCGCGCCGGACGCGCCGACGACAGCCGTCATCGTGCCGGCCGGCACCACCAGATCCAGACCAGCCAGGACCGAGCGGTCGCCATAGCCGAAGGTGACCTGATCGAACTGGATCTGCCCTGGTGTCCGGGTCCCGACCGATACCTCGGGCTCTGGCAACGACGGTTCGTCCAGTACCTCCACGACCCTGGCCAGATCGTTGCCCGCCATCCGGAGCCCGCCGCTGCGTGCGGCGGCCTCCGTGAGCGGCCCGACGAACCTGGCCGCCAGTGCGAGCAGCGCCACCAGAGTCACCGCATCGGCCGAATCGGAGAGCAGCAGGACCAAGCCCACGCCGACCAGAACAGCGAAGGCCAACTGCACTGCCAGTCCTCCCGCCATCAGCCGCGGCATGGTGACCGCCAGCACCCGGCGCGCGGCGAGCCGACGGCTCTCGATCGCCGCCTCCAGCGGTGGGTAGGCACCTTGTGCCCGGCCGAAAGCTCGGAGGGTCTGCTGGGTCCGGGCGAACTCGACCACGCGATTGGCCGCCAGCGTGTCCGCCGCCTCGCGTTCCCGGTCGGTGCGGCCGATCGCGGCCGAGGACCAGCGATGGGCCAGAACCAGCACCGGTACGACGACAGCGATGGCCAGACCCAACCGCCAGTCGAACAGGAACATCCCCGCGGCCACCGTGGCCGGGGTGACGATCCCGCCGACGACCGGGCCGAGCTGATGCGCGAACACGTTGGTCACCGTCATCGTGCCGCTGGTCGCGCTGCGGGCCAGCCGGCCGACCTTCTCGGTGCCGAACCAGCCGAGCGGCAACGTCGCGATGCGGTCTCCGAGACGTTGGTGAAGTGTCTCCAAGGTGATCAGAGCCAGGCGGAACCCCCGAAGAGCGTGCTGGTACCGGGCGACGCAGGTGACGATCGTCGCGACGGCGAGTGCCGCGGTCCAGCGCAGAGCCTGGGTGAGGTCATCGGTCAGCAGCGAGCGCAGGGTCGGCACCAGCAGCACCATCGCCGCGCCTTCGAGAACCGCGGCGGAGACCAGCCAGCACAGATACGTCCGGAGCAAGGCTCGCTGACCGTCGTCCAGCACCTTGCGGAGTTGGCGAATCACAGGACCGCCCCTTCCTGGTCCTCGGTCCGGCTGTGCGCCGCCCACAGCCGCGAGTACGGGCCGGCGGCGGCGAGCAGCTCGCGGTGGCGTCCGCGTTCGGTGATCCGGCCGTTCTCCAGCACCACGATCTGGTCGACCGCCGTGATCGAGGTGAGCCGGTGCGCGATCACGAGGACCGTCCGGCCGCGGGCGAGTTCGGACAGCGCGTCCTGGATCTCGGCCTCCGACTCGGGGTCGGCGTGCGCGGTGGCTTCGTCCAGCACCAGCACCGGGGCGTCGGCGAGCAACGCCCGCGCGATCGCCAGCCGCTGGGCCTCACCACCGGAGAAGACGACGTCCGCTCCGAGGAGCGAGTCGTAGCCCTGAGGCAGTGCGTTGATCCGATCGTGGATCCGCGCCGCCCTCGCCGCGGTCACGAGCTCGTCGTCCGAGGCACCGGGTCGGCCCAGCCGCAGGTTCTCGGCCACCGTGCCGTGCAGCAACCGCACGTCCTGCAAGACGAAACCGACCAGCCGGTACAGGTCCGCGGCGGCCAGTTCCCGCACGTCGACGCCACCGATCCGGACGCTGCCGGACGTAGCGTCGTAAAAGCGTGGTACCAGAGTGGCCAGGGTCGACTTCCCGGCTCCCGACGGTCCGACCAGCGCTGTCACGGTTCCCGGCCTGCAGGTCAGACGGATGCCTGACAGCACCTCGATGCCTTCTTGATAGCCGAAACCGACGTCGTCGAACACCACCTCGTGCCCCTGCGGCTGCCTCGGCTCCCTTGGTGGGGGCAGCGGCGGAACAGCCAACAGATCAACGATGCGCCCCGCTGCGGCCATCGCCTTGCGCTGGGCGGTGATGCCCTGGTTGAGGCTCTGCAGGGTCGACGGGAGCATGACCGCCACCAGCACCTCGGCCAGTACGTCGACCGGCCGCACCCAGCCGGACGTCACGAACCAGATACCACCCGTCAGACCGGTCAGCGTGATCACCGGCACGCACAGAGCCATCGAGGTCAGTGCCTCCAGCCGAACCAGGGGGCGGACCCAGCCGGAGTACCGTTCCGCGAACTCGCCGACAGCCCGCCGGTAACCGGCATGGGCACGGTCGGTACGGCCGAAGGTCTTCACCACGGCGATGCCATGGACGAAGTCCACGATCGCTGCCGACACCTTCGCGAATCCGGCATCGAGTTGCACCATCTTCTCGCCGAATCCGCGCATCATCCAGGCATAGGCGAGAACGTAGATCGGCAACGTCGCCACGGCGAGAACCGCCAGCCGCCAGTCGATCCACAGCAGGTAGCCGACTCCGGCGGCCGGCAGAGCGATCGCGCCGGCCAACTCGACATCGTGGTGCGCCACCAGATGGTGCAGATCGTCGATGTCGTCCTGCGCCACCTTGCGCACCGCGCCGGACGTCGTTCGTCCGTACCACCCGAGCGGAACCTCGCCGAGCTTGGCCACCAGCCGGCGTCGCAACCGGGCCTGGAGCCTCGCATCTGCCAGGTGGGTGATCCACAGCGCCGAACCGGTACAGGTCCAGCCGATCACGATGCCGGCGACGACGATCGCGGCGACCGGTACCACCGTCGCGACCTCGGCGTCCGGCTGCGAGATCAGCACCCTGGCGAGCTCGGCCAGGCCGGCGAACGGAACCAGCGTCGTCACCGCGCCGACCGCGCCCAGGGCCACGCCCACGCGAGTCATCCCCGCGATCGGCCGGCGCAGCTCCGTCAGCGCTGCCTTGGTACCGGCAGTTTTCGAGGTCTTGGTCATGCCTTCTCCTCCATGACCCTCAGGTGGTCCGCGACCTCCGCGACGAAGGGTGGTTCCATCACGGTGAAGTGATCGCTACCGGTGATGTCGATGACCCGGAACCGCCCCAGACACACGGCTTCCCAGTACGGCGCGGCCAAGTGCCCGACCCCCGCGGTGACCCCGAACGAGCGTGGTTCCGGCGCCCGCAGGAAGGTCACGTCACCGGCGTAGAGCGGCGGATCGAACCGGGCCGCGATCACGCTGTGCCGGGTCACCGTGAACAGCGCGGGCACCAGGGCAGGATCGATCGGAACCCCGGCATTCGCGGCACAGGCACGTGCGTACCCGGCCAGCCGTTCCGCCTGCGGTACGGCGGACCGGCGGCGGACCGCGGCCGCGACCTCAGCGAGGCCAGGGTCATCGGTCAGCTCTCCCAGAACCCCAGCGGGAACCCGCCCGTCGTTTCGGGCCATCACCAGCTCGACCGCCCGGCCGACATCACCCCGCTCCACCTCGGGCCCGAAGACCGCCGTGACCGGATCCAGCTCCAGATTCGGGACGAAGATCGCCTCGAAGGCGAGTTCCTCGTCGGTGTCCAGCTGCATCGGCAGGCTGTCGACCAGGGTCAGGTCAACCTCGAGGCCGCGCTCGAGGAGTCGGCGGCCGACCTCGATCGCGAACAGGCCGCCAAGACAGTAGCCGATCAGCTGGAAGCGGCGATGCCCTGCCTCGACCAGCCGCTCGGTGTAGTCGTCCGCGAGCTGTTCGATCAGACCCGCCGGGTCGGCGGCGCAGTACACCGCGGGATCCGCGACGGCGATCCCGATCACCGGCCCGGCCTGCTGGTCGGCGAGTTCACGACCGAGCGACTGGAAGTAGTCCATCGTGCCCAGTGCGGCGTGGAACATCACCCGGGCCGGGCCGACGTGCCCACCACCGAACGGGATCAGCAATGCGTTGCTCTTGGCAACTTCTTCGCCGGTGACGCCGGGGACCTCGCCCGGCGATCGCAGGAAGTTCGCCAGCGCGGCGACCGTGGGCCTGTTCAGCATCTGACGAAGCAGTACGTCGAAGTCGAGTCCGGCCGCCTCGGGCAGTTCCTCCCGGAGCTTCCCGGCCACCTGGGCAAGAATCAGGGAGTCGGCACCATGGTCGTAGAAGCTGTCTTCGACGCCCAGCCGCTCGACCCGCAGGGTGCCGGCCCACAGCTCGGCGAGCCGGAGCTCCAGCTCATCGGCGTACTTCGCCTCGGTGTCCTCGGCGCCGCCGCTCACCAGCCAGGTGGCCAGGGTCGCCCGGTCGATCTTGCCGTTCCCGGTCACCGGCAACGCGTCCACCACCTGGAGCCGGGAGGGAATCATGGTGGCGGGCAACCTGGCCGCCAGGTGCGCGACCAGCTCGGCCCGGTCCAGCGACCGGCGGTCGGTCTTGATCCGCGTGGCCAGCAACTCGTCTCCAGGACCTTGGATCGAGATGACGTCCCGGGCCGCGAGCAGGGTCAGATCAAGACCGCGCCCGGTGTGGACCAGCCAGCCTCCGGGGACCACCAGTTCGGCAAGCAGCTCCGGACGGAGCCGGTCATCGGTCAGCACGATGTCGAAGGAGTTCGGCTCGAGGCCGTCCTTGCGGTACTCCGAGCCAGGGGTGGCCGTCCGGAACCTCACCGCGAAGCCTTCCAGCAAGGTCGGCAGCGAAGCGTCCTCGCCACCGGACCGCGCGTCGAGGATCCGCGCCTCGACGTCGCCCGGCAGACTCGCGACGAGGCGATGCACCACCGCGTTCGCCGCGTTCAGCAGGAACCTGGCCGGGTCGTCAGCCTCGGCGTACCGGACGGCCGCCTTCCTGATCGACTCCGACATCGGTGCGGCTTCGGGGCCGGCCGCCGGGTGCCGCGCGGTCTCGGCGAAGGCGACCAGCGAACAGTCCGCACCAGGACTCCCCACCACCACGGCGGCGGCACTGCCGACGGCCGGATGGGCGAGCAGCGCCACCTCGACCTCACCGAGCTCGATCCGATGGCCCCGGACCTTGACCTGGCCGTCAGCGCGACCCAGGAACTCGATCTCGCCGCCAGGCAGGAACCGGCCCAGATCGCCGGTACGGTACAGCCGCTGCCCGTCAAGCGGATGTGGGAAGAATTTCGCCGCGGTCAGTTCGGCGTCGCCGACATAGCCGAGGGCCAGCCCCACTCCGGTGATGTACAGCTCGCCGGGGACCCAGACCGGCCGGTCCCGGTACTGCGCGTCGAGGACGCGGAAACCCTGGTTCCGCAGCGGCACGCCGTACGGGATACTCGTCCAGGCCGGATCGACCTTGTCGATGTCGTGATGGATCGACCAGATCGCGGCCTCGGTGGCACCTCCCAGCGACACGCAGCGGAGCGCCGGCGCGACTCCTTCCAGCTCACCGGGCAGGGTGACCGGAATCCAGTCGCCGGACAGCAGGGCCAACCGGAGCGACGGCAGCACCTCGGACGCGGACCGCAGGTAGTCGACCAGCATCCGCAACTGCGCCGGGACGGAGTTCCACACCGTCACCTGATGATTCCGGACGAGCTCTGCCCAGTGCGACGGGTCCGACCTGCGATCCGGATCAGGAAAGACCAGACTCGCGCCGGCCGCCAACGGGCCGAACAGGTCGTAGACCGACAGGTCGAAACCGAGCTGCGCGAGGGCGAGCACCCGATCAGCGGCCGACATCCCGTACCGCTCGTCAATGTCCCGGATCGTGTTCAGAGCGGCCCGATGCGTCGTCATCACCCCTTTGGGCACCCCGGTCGAGCCCGAGGTGTAGATCACGTACGCCAGCGCGTCCGGGTCACCATTCGTCGCCTCTGGCAATTGATCCGCGGGCTTCAGCAGATCGATGTCGACCCTGGTCACGCCGGCCGGCAACGCCGCGGCCTCGTCGATCCAGGACTGCGACAGCAGCACCGTGACCTCGGCATCCACCAGCATCCGATCGCGGCGCAGGACCGGCTGGGTCGTGTCGATCGGGACGTAGGCGGCCCCTGCCTGCAGTGTCCCCAGCACACCGACAACCTGGTCGGGAGATTTGTCCATCAGCACCGCCACCCGAGTCGCCCCGGCCGCGGCCACCACGTCGGCGACCGCGGCCGCCCGGCGCGCCAGCTCGCCGTACGTGATCGTCGTGACCGGCGAGCGAAGCGCGATCGCATCAGGGGTGGCCCGCGCCTGCGCGAAGACGCCGACGTGCAACTGCTCGTCCGGCAGCCGGCCGGCGGTCGCGCCGACGTCCAGGCGTTCGTCCAACTGCCAGGACGGCAACGGGAGCAGCCCGGTTGCCGTCCAGGCCCGGTCGTCGGTGGCGAGATCGGTCAGCAGTGCCGAGAAGGCACCGAACATGTCCTCGATCAGACCGGCCGGGAACACACCGTCGCGAACGTCCCAGTCGACCACCAGGCTGCCGTCGAAGTCGTTGACCTGACAGTCCAGCGCGACCTGCGGGGTCTGGGTGATGCCCTCCCCGAAGGTCCGGCCGGATCGCGGCGCGTGCCGCGGCCCGACGCCGACACCGCTGGTGAACACCACCGGAAACGACGCCGCCGCCTGGCCGCGCCGCCGGCTCAGCTCACGAACCACCTCGACCCCGGTGAACAGCCGATGGTCGAGATCCTCGAACAGTCTGGCTCCGATCGCCTCCGCACGCTCAGCCAGGCTGCCACCGTCCGCGAGGTTCACCGCCAGCAGGCTCACAGTGGTGAAGTCACCCACCAGCCGCTCCACCTGCGGATGGAGCGGCTGTCTGCCCATCAACGTCAGTGCCAGGCTGAACTCGGCCCGCTCACTCCACCGCTCGATCACCGTCGCGTAGGCGGCCAGGACAGCGTTCGCCGCGGTCACGCGATGCTGCCGGGCAGAGTCACGCAAGCAGGTCCACCGGTCGTCCGGCAAGCGGAACCGATGCCGCCGGAACCGGCCGGGACCGGCCGAGCCGGTCAGCGCCGGCAACTCCGGAGCGCCGGGCAGATCATCGATCCGAGCGTGCCAGTACTCCCTCGCCCGCAGGTAGCCGGCGCCTTCCGCGAGCCGCTGCTGTGCCAGCACGTAGTCGCGGAAGGTGATCTCCAACTGCGCCAACGACTCTCCCGCCAGCAGGGAGTCCAGCTCCTCCAGCAGGATCGAGGCACTGGTCCAGTCCGCGATCAGCGCATCCAGCGAGAGGTGTACGACGTCGCCCGTGGCCAGCCGGCTGATCTGTACCTCGAACATCGGCCACCGCGTCGTGTCGTACACACGGTGACCCAGCTCGGCACGGATCGACGCAAGATGGTTGTCGGCAGCAACCGCCGGCAGGGGCCGAAGATCGGTCACGACCACCCGGTAGTTCGCTACCCGGTCGAGGACCCGCTGGTACCCCTCGGGCGAGATCACCGATCGGAGCGCCCCGTGACGCGCGATCAGTTCGTTCCAGGCGACCTCGAAGGCTTCCGGGTCGAGTCGCGGGTAATGTACTTCCAGGTAGCCGTGGCAGGCGACATCGCCGTACTGGAACGAGTTCTGCCGCCCCAACAGGTACGCCGACTGGACGTCGGTCAGCGGAAACGGCTCCGCCGCCGCTGCCGGATCGGCGATCACCCTGATGTCCGGGCCGGCTGTCCCGAGCAGCGTCAGCACCTCGTCGCGGTGATCGGCGAGCAGCTCGCGATGTCTCGCGGTGATGACGCCGGGAGCGGACCGGAACCGGATCTTTCCTTCCGCGGCCCACAGTTCCACCCCCAGACCATCGAGCTCGGCAACGATCTCAGCAGCGGTCATGGGCGGATGACTCCTTGGTAGTCGGCGGACGAGCCGGTGACGGCGAGCAGCCGGCGGACGTGTTCGTGCGGCTGCTGGGTCGATGGCAGGAGCTGGGCGCTGGCACCGGTGTGAACGATCCGGCCACCGGACAGGACCATCACCCGGTCGGATGCCGCCGCGACCACCTCCGGGTCATGGCTGATCAGGACCACCGCGACACCCAACTCGGCCTGGAGCGCGGCGATTGTTCGAAGAACCCCGGCTTGGGTGTCCGCGTCGAGCGCCGAGGTGACCTCATCGCAGATCAGCACCGAGGGCTGTGCGGCCAGCGCTCGGGCGATTGCCACCCGCTGGCGCTGTCCGCCGGACAGCTCGCCGGGAAACCTCTGGGCCAGTTCCGGGAGCAAGCCGACCAGGGTCAGCAGCCGGGTCAGCTCGCGGTGCCGTGCTTGTCTGCCGAGAGCACGCAAGGTGATGAGCGGCCGGATCAGTGCGGTCCCGACAGTCTGACGCGGATGCAGCGCACCCGCGGGATCCTGGCCGACCAGTTGGACAGCGACGAGTTGAGAACGGGTTCTTCGTCGTACCGGAGCAGGGAGCGGGTGGCCCGACAGGAACAGACGGCCCTGATCGGGACGGTGGTGACCTGCCAGGACTCTGGCAAGTGTGCTCTTGCCTGCTCCTGAAATGCCCAAGATCGCCAAGCACTCGCCGGGCCGGATCTGGAGGTCCACCTCGCGCAGTACGGGAGTGTCGCGGGCGTACCCGGCGGTGATCGCCTCGGCACGGAGTACGGGCTCGGCATCCAGGCGGTAAGCACCCACACGTTCCACCAGAGGAGCGGTGGGCCTGCTGTCGCGGTCAGCGAAGAACGACGCGGTTTCCCGGTCATGGACGATCCGTCCGTCGGCGAGCTCCACCACCCGATCCGCAATGCCCCGGACGGAGTCGAGGTCGTGGGTGATCCAGAGCATCGCCACGCCTTCCGCGGCCAGCTTGCGTAGTTCGGCGACGACCTCGGCCTTCGCCTGCAGGTCGAGGGCGGTGGTCGGCTCGTCGAGGACGAGCAACCTCGGGTCCCGGGCCAGTGCCGCGGCCAGCACCACCCGCTGCAGTTGACCGCCGGACAGTTCGTGGGGATAGCGCCGGCCGAGGTCACGCAACCCGACCCGACGCAGTAGCGCCCGCACCAGGGCCGGCCGGTCAGCGCGTTCCCACCGCTCACCCGTTGCTTGCAGCAAGGAATCGCCGATCCGCAGGTACGGACTGAGCGACTGCGCCGGGTCCTGGCCGACGTAACCGGTAACCCGGCCCCGAAGCCCGGGCGACCGCTCCGGAAGGACCTCCTGACCTTCGACAGTCAGCCGTCCTGCCGTGCACCGCACACCGTCGCGCAGATGCCCGAGCGCGGCGAGAACCAGCGTGGTCTTGCCCGAGCCTGAGGGGCCGGTGACGACGACCACCTCCCCGGCGCTGATCCGGAGGTCGGTGCCCCGCAGGATCAGGCCGTCCGGCCCGGTGAGTTCGAGACCGGTCACCTCCAGCAACGGCTTCACTGGAACCACCGGCGAGATCGATGAGCGGTCCGGTCAGCAAGGAGGTTGGCAGTCAGAGCCAGCGCACCGACGCCCAGGACCGGCAGCAGCAACGCCAACGGCTGGAGCGGTGCCCCGGGCAAGGCCTGCACGATCAGCGATCCCCAGTCCGTTCCGCCCGCGCCGATTCCCAGGAAACCTGCCGCGGCGACCAGATGCACCGCGGCGACGAACCGAATGCCCAGATCGGCCAGCAGAACGCCCGTCACCAACGGCAGGACCTCCCGCCCGAGTAACCACCCGATCCCTTCTCCACGGGCGGTTGCGGCCTCCACATGCGGTCTTCTCATTACCTGCAAGGCGGCGGCGCGAGCAATCCGTGCAGTCAACGGCACCCCGACAAGCGCGATGGACACAACGACACCGACCCGATCTCGCATCGCCGTCAGGCACAACAGGAAGAGCAGGACCGGAGGCACTGCGGCCACCGCGTCGACCGGCCGCATGATGAACGCGTCGACAGCCCGCCGCCCACCGCCGAGGGCGGCCAGCAGACCGAGTCCCGCGCCGGCCACCGAGCCGAGGACGGCCGCCAGCAGACTGGTGACGAGTAGCCCTCGTCCCCCGGCCAGCATTCTCGAGGCGACGTCACGTCCGAGGTCGTCGGTACCGAACCAGGCCGTCGACGAGGCGCCGGCGTACGGCGTACCGATCGGCGCCGTCGGCGAGTGGGGTGCGAGCCAGGGCCCGGCGAGGACCAACCCGGCAAGCACAGTCGCAAGGATCCAGCCGGCCAAGTGCCGGCGATCTGCTCGTCGGATCGACGTCATACCCGTACCTCCGCGGCACCGGATCGCCACAAGCACTTCACCATCAGGTCAGTCACCAGCAGCGCCACCAGGGTCACGACACCGATCATCAGCACGATCGCCTGCACCACGGGGAGATCTCCGGTCTGCGTCGAGGTGACCAGCAGCTCGCCGACACCGGGATACCCGAAGACTCGCTCCACCAGTACCGTGCCGCCGGCCAGCCCGACAGCGGCGATCGTCCACACCTGGACAGCGACCGGTAGCACCGCGGGCAGCACCGTGGTTCTCGCGACGGCCATCCGGGTCCAGCCGCTCAACAGCAGGAACTCGACCCAGGGCGCACGTAGTGCTGTGATCGTTGCTGCTCTGATCATCCTGACGGCGTAGGCGAGGGACCCCAGCAGCAGGCTGATCGCCGGTAGAACCAAGGTCGCCGGCGACGACAGTGGGCTCTCCCCGGCCGGCACGGACGAGACGGCAGGCAACCAACGCAACCCGACAGCCACGATCAGCACCAGGACGGCGGCGGTCACGAACTCGGGAACGGACACCACACCCAGAGCGACCGTGGAGATCACCCGGTCGGTCGGCCTTCCCTTCCGTGAGCCTGCCAGCAGGCCCAGACCGAGCGACAGCGGAACCAGCGCGGTCAGCACCACCAGCACCAGGAACAACGAGTTGCCGAGTCGCGGGGAGATCAACTCGGCGACCGGGCGACCGATCGCGGACTGCCCGAAATCTCCCTGCACCGCGTCAAGGCACCATCGTCCGTAGCGAAGAAGGACAGGCCGATCCAGACCGAGTGCCGTCCGCAGCTCGGCGATCCGTTCCGGCGTCGCGGTACCGCCGAGTCGGACCGCCACCGGGTCACCCGGCAGCAGGTCCACTCCCACGAAGGTGATCAAGCTGAGCAGGCCCAGTACCCCGAAGCCGGACAGCACCCGCGCTGCGACGTACCGCGGTAGTGAATCCGGTCGGCTCATGCGAGGCCGGCCTGGCTGAGACAGGGGTATTTCGGCTGCCCGTTGCGGATCTGCACCCCAGCGACGTTTCGCCGGGTCAGGGCCAGAGTGTCCGCCAGTCCCCAGACCACCGTGTTCCCACGATCGGTCATGATCTGCTGAACGGTTCGCCACTGCCGCTCGCGCTCGGAGGTGCTGGTCGCGGCCATCGCCGTACCGACCGCGGCACCGAGCGCAGGGTCCGGCAGCCCGAGCGTCGGGTAGGCGGCAAGCCTCGTGTAGATGATCGACAGGGACATCGCGCCGATGGAGAACACCAGTGCATCGGTCCGGGTCAGCGCTTTGACGTCGAAGAACTCTGGTACCCCGACCGTGTCGACGCGCACCGGCAGGCCGATCTCCTTGAGTTGCTCGGCCACCAGCTGGGTCGACGCGTTGTAGCCCGACTCGTACTCTGCGGTGCGGAACACCACCGCAGTACCGTCGAGTCCAGCGGCCCGGATCAGTCGCCGGGCTTCGTCGACGTCACGTCGCAGCGGCTCCACACCATCGTGGTACTGGGCTCCGGCGCCGAACAGGTCGTTACCCGGTTTGCCGTAACCCAGCAGTACTGCGGCTACCAGCGCCTCCCGGTCGATGCCCAACCGAACCGCCTTACGGGCGCGCGGATCGCGAAAGGGGCCGGAGGCGGCGTTCAGCACGAAGCCGTACCCGAGTTGCCCGGCCGCGCCACCACTCCGGATCTCCAGATCTCCACCGCCGGCACCGACCTTCGCCGCGCTGAACGGGATGTCGACCGTGTAGTCGTACTGACCCGCGCGAACCGCGTTCACCTTGGCCTGGGGATCGGTCAGACTGCCGAGAACGATCTCGTCCGCGGTCCCGGCTTCTCCCCAGTACGTGCTGGATCGCTCCAGCCGGGTCTCCCGGCCGGCGGCGAAAGCCCTGACCCGATAGGGGCCGGTGCCGATCGGCGTAGCACCCGCGGGCTTGACGATCCGGGCCGGGTAGGCGGCCAGCAACAGCGCCGGGTCGCCAACCGGCCGACGGGTCGGCACTACCAGGGTGGAGCGACCTGTCACCGCTGCCCGGGCGAAGTCGAAGTAGCCGGCCAGCTCGCTCGGGTAAGGACGCTGGGCGGCAGTCATGTAGCGCAGCGCGGTCAGCACGTCCGAGGGCGTCAGTTCGGTCCCGTCATGCCAGATCACACCGTTGCGCAGGGCAATGGTTACCGATCGAAGGTCCCGAGACGGAGCGGCCGAGAGCGCCAGGGCAGGCCGGACACCGCGGTCGTCGATCTCGAAAAGTCCGTCGAAGACCAGTTGGTGACGCACCTGATCAACCGGCGAACCGCCGGCGTACGGGTCGATCGACTCGGTCGCACCGCCACCGGTCAGCACTGCACGCAGAGTGCCTCCTGACCGCGGACCGCCTCCGGTGGCACTGACCCCGGACAGCTGTTCCGACGGCGATGAACCGCATGCGGTCAGCAGGCCGGCTCCACCGGCAAACCAGCCGGCCGAGCGCAGGAGCTCGCGTCGAGTGAACGACATTGGTTAGGACCTCCGGGCGGGAAGTGGATAACTATTATCGATAATGGTTATCATTTGAGTTATACTCTCCGCAAGCTGAGCGGGCGTTCTTGTTAGGGTTACCTAACTCAATGCCGTCAACCTAGCCCATGGTCAAGACCATTGGTCAAATCCCTGGAGGAGTTCCCTAGTGACGCCGCCCACTGTCTGGATCCGCCGCCCCGAGCCTCTGGAGTCGGCCCGAGTCCGCCTCGTCTGCCTTCCGCACGCCGGCGGTGCCGCGGAGTTCTTCCACGGCTGGACCGGATTACTTGCCCCCGGCATCGAGGTCGCCGCCGCGCAGTACCCCGGCCATGGTGATCGCCGCGCGGAGCCCTGTCTGGAACAGCTGGCCGACCTGGTCACGGCGATCGCCACCGCCGTCAGACCGCTGGCCGACCGGCCGATCGCGTTGTTCGGTCACAGCCTGGGCGCGTTGGTCGCCTACGAGGTGGCCCGGCTGCTGGAGCCGTCGGTCCAGCTCGCCCATCTGTTCGTGTCCGGCCGGCATGCTCCTGGCGAGCACGTCGCCGACGATCTGCACGAGCAGGACGACGACGCGCTGATCCGCGACGTCCTCCGGCTCGGCGGCACGAAACCCGAGCTCTTCAGCTCGCCGGAACTCCGGTCGTTCTTCCTGCCCGCGATCAGATCCGGCTACCGCGTGGGTGGGACTTACACCTGGTCCCCCGGACCGGAGCCGAGTTGCCCGATCACCGCACTGCGAGGTGCCGATGACCCCGAGGTCAGCTACCAGCAGTTGGAACGCTGGGCCGCGCACAGCACCGGCGACTTCGCCGTCCGTGAGTTCGCCGGCGAGCACTTCTATCTCACCGAGGCCAAGTCCGAACTGATAACACTGATCTCCGCATCGCTGCAACTGGCTCCGGTCCGAGGAGCACAGCGATGACGATGAAGGAACGCCTGCTGCCCTGCTCGTCCGACCCGATCCAGACCGCTGCCGCCCTGTGCGCCCGCTCCGATCGGCCACACCTGCTCTACGAGGCAGCCGGAGCGGTGTCATGGGCGGAGGGCGAGCGGGTCGTTGTCGACGTCCGTGCCGATCACATCAGTTGCTCACACTCTGAGGCTGGGCCGGTCAGACATCCGGTGATCACCCACCCGCTGGCCGCGGCGGGACGTGCTTTGGGTGATCTCATCCGGCCTGGCGATCGGGTGTACGGCTGGGTGACCTTCGAGTTGGGCGCCGAGAACGCCACCGGCTCGCTGGCGAGGCTGGTGCTGCCCGAGCGCGAGATCCGCTTCGATGACGAAAGCGTTCTGCTCCGCGCCGAGGACGAGGCTGCTCTTGACCTGCTGGAGAAGGAACTCGCCGAGTCGATCGCGGAGAACCGCACGGTCTCCGGTGAGCGTGCACTGATCGAGATCGACAGCGATCACCAGGCGGCCGACTACTTGGCCGCTGTGACCACGGCGGTGGCGGCCATCCAGCAAGGACGACTCGACAAGGTGATCCTGTCCAGGACGGTGCCGGTCCCCGGGAACCTCGACCTGGCGGCCACCTACCTGGCCGGACGCCGCGGCAACACACCCGCTCGCTCGTTCCTGCTACGCCTGGGAGGTTGGGAGGCGGCCGGGTTCAGCCCGGAGATCATCGCCCGCATCGACACCGAAGGTGTCGTCGTCACTCAACCACTGGCCGGGACACGTGCGTTGTCCGGCGACGCAGCGGACGACCGACTGCTACGGGACGGGCTTCGTCGCGATCCCAAGGAAGTGTTCGAACACGCGATCTCCGTCCGTCTGGCGGCCGATGAGCTGGCCGGCATGTGCGCCCCTGACACCGTCCGCGTCAGCGAGTTCATGTCCGTGAAGGAGCGCGGCAGTGTTCAGCATCTGGCCTCCGAGGTGTCCGGCGACCTGCTGCCCGGTACTACGTCCTGGGATGCTCTCGCCGCCCTGTTTCCCGCGGTGACCGCCTCGGGCATTCCGAAAGCCGCCGCCAGACAGCTGATCGCGGCAGCGGAGACCGAACGTGGGTTGTACAGCGGAGCAGTACTGACCGCGGACGCCGACGGCACCCTGGACGCCGCACTGGTACTGCGCACAGCCTTTCGCCGCAACGGCAGGACCTGGCTGCGAGCCGGCGCCGGCATCGTGTCGCACTCGACTCCTGACCGGGAGCTGGAGGAGACCCGGGAGAAGCTGGCCAGCGTCGCCAGGTTCCTGGTCGCGGCGCAGGCGGATTCGTGAGTCCACTACGGGTGATCGTCGCCGGTACGGCGTTCGGCCGGATCTACCTCGAGGCCGTCCGGTCGGCACCGGAGGAGTTCGAACTGGCCGGCATCCTGGCAGCGGGCAGCGTTGCTTCGCGCGAGATCGCAGCGGGCCTGAATGTCCCCCTGTACTCCGCGGCAGACCAGGTTCCGCAGGTCGACATCGCCTGCGTGGTGGTGCGATCCGGCGCTCTCGGCGGGGCGGGAACATCGATCGCGCAGAGTCTCCTGCGCCGCGGAGTGAGTGTCCTGCAAGAGCATCCGGTCCACCCGGACGAGCTCGGGCCCACCCTCCGAGTCGCTGCCGCCAACGATGTTGCCTACGCGGTGAACACCCTCTACCCGGATCTTGCCTCGGTGCAGCGGTTTCTGGCCGTGACGCAGGTACTGCGCCGCCACCCGATCCGGTTCGTCGACGCGGCCTGCGCCGGACAGGTCGCCTACCCGCTGGTCGAGATCCTGTGCCGTCTCGCCGGCGCCGTCCGTCCTTTCCACTTCGAGCTTCTCGACGGCCGCGGACCGTTCAGCGTCATCGCCGCGACCATCGGCGGCGTGCGGGTCACGCTGCGCCTGCAGAACCAGCTGCACCCGGCCGATCCGGACAATCACGCGCTCCTGCTGCATCGCCTCAGCGTCGGTACGGACGCCGGCGTCCTGGCGCTGGCCGACACCCACGGGCCGGTGCTGTGGAATCCACGGTTGCATGCCGTCCGTGACTCGACCGGACGGCTGGTGCTGGCAGGGGTGGGAACCGAACGGCTCGCCGTACCGACGACGATTCAGCTCGGTCCCTCACCCGGTGACTATCACGCGGTGTTCGCCGAGCTCTGGCCAGCCGCGGTCCTGACCGCGCTGCGCCGGCTACGCACGGAGATCGAGGATCCCGGCGGCCGGGTTCGAACCCGCCAGTGGGTGCTGGGTGTGGCCACCGCTTGGTCCGCCCTGACCGCTGCGGTCGGCAGTCCTGAGCTGATCGACCGGTCGGCGCCGCCGCAGATTCCGATCGAAGAGCTCCTGGCCGCCGCGTACCTTGAAGGGATGTGATCGGATGGCGACCGTCAGCCACGTGCTGGTCAAGGTCGATGACCTCCGTCAGGCCGTGAACGACTATCGCGCGCTCGGCTTCGAGGTTCGCTACGCCACCGACGAACGACGGGCGCTGCATGCTCACATCTGGTTTCCCAGTGGGCCGATCATCGAGCTGCTCGCCTCGCCCCGAGGCGCAAGGCTGTTCAGATTGCCGATCGAGTTGCGGATGGGACGTGGGGCCGGGCGCCGGATGGTCGGCTGGGCCACTCAGCCCGAGGGATTCTGCAGCCTGGCCGTTGAGGTGTCCGACGAGGCGCTGCCGGCCGTCGTGTCCGCCCTCGGCCGCGCTGGAGTGCGCTGCGGCCGCCTCGTACGGTGGCGCCGGACCAGGCCCGACGGCGAGGTGACGACCTTTCGATTCTGTTACCCGCGCGAACCCGATCTTCCGTTCCTCGTGACCCCGTACCGGCCGGCTCAGCACCCGCCTGAGGTCATCCATCCGAACGGCGCGACCGCGGTGTTGAAGGTGGTGCTCGGTGTCCGGCAGTCCGACCTCGACGCCGTACGGCAGATCGTAGGCGCGGCCCCCGGTGTCGAATTCCGTGCCGCGTCGCGGACCGGAGTACTGGCCGTCGAGCTCGCCGGGCTGAAAGGCCGGCTCGATCGCTCCAGACTGCACGGCGCCCAGTTCGTTGCCAACGGCATTGATGATGGCGACCGGGGTGACTCTCAGACGGACAAGTCGTCGAACTGCCCGGCCCGACGGCCGGTGCCCGGCTGCCCGGCATAGGCCTGGGCGATCATCAGCCAGACCTCAGCGTCCGTACCGACCGCGTGGAGATCCAGGTCGGCCAGGTGCCGTCGCTGGGTCACCCGCAGACAGAAATCGTGCGCCGAGCCGATGACCCGCTGGGCCGCATCCTCCGGCCCCCAGGTCCACAGCTGACCGTCCGGCGCGGTCAGTTCGGTCCGGAACTCCTCGACCGGGGCTGTCAGGCCGTTCACGGTAAAGGCGTAGTCGCGGGCCCGGACGCCCAACTGAGCGACATGGCGTAGTCGGGCAGTCGGCTCTCGACGCCGGCCGACCGCATCCAGCACGTCCTGCCCATGAGCCCAGGTCTCCATGATCCGCGCGGTCGCCAACCAAGTCAGGCTCAGCGGCGGCCCGAACCAGGCGACCAGCTCACTGGCCGGAGCCGCGGCCAGTACGTCGACCAGTTCACTGCGAACGCACCGCCAGTAGGACAGCAGCTCGCCGGGCGCCAACTTCGCTGTCTCCGCCGCACACCTGTCGACATAAGCGGCCAGGCCGCCGCGGGCCCGATCGGCGATCGAGGCGAACTCGGCCGGTGAGTCGATACTCATCCGGGCGATCGAGTCGGTCCAGGCAAGATGCGCGATCTGATCCGCGATGGTCCAGCCGCCGGCGGGCGTGGACAGCCGCCAACTCGTCTGCGGCAAACCCGAGACCAGGTCGTCCAGCTCGTTGCCCTCAGCCACCAAATCGGCCAGAACCTCGGCCAGCCGGATCATCTGCTCCCCTTTCGCTCGACCACGCTCTCGATCGATCGATCGATCGATCGATCGATTATGAGGCTCTGGCAGCACCGCGAAAAATAATCTTCGGTGGGACCACAGGAATAGCCTGAAATCGATTTCGACATCGTGGCCGAAATGTATCTTCGGTGCAGAAAATTACTCTCTTGACAAAGATTTGACTCAATTCCACTTCGTTTCCCCGGATTGCTCCCCGAAGATCACTGGACCAGGCCGCCCGCCCCGTAGCGGCCCTTGATCCGGAGGAGTCGCCTCGATGCGATTTTCCAGCCCACGCCCCCGTGCCCTCGCTCTGTTACTTGCCGGTGCGGCGCTGACCCTCAGCCCGCTGGCAGGTCAGGCCTCGGCGAAACAGCCCGTGGACAACCTGCGCAACCCCTGCTTCACCCCGCAGGGCGGAGCTACCGCCCGCGGCGGCTTCGGTCCTGACACCACCCAGCTGACGGCGGCGCAGCAGCGCGTCATCGAGGCCGCCTCCGATCGCCTGTACGCCGTCAAGCAGCGTCAGGGGCTCGCACCGTCGGCCGGCCGCCTCGCAGCCGCCGAGGTTCCGGTCTACGTCCACGTGATGCGCAGCAACTCAGGCGCCGGCGACGTCACCGACAACCAGATCAGCCGGCAGATCGACGTACTGAACAAGACGTTTGCCGGCCAGGAGTCGTCCCAGGCGACCAACACCGGCTTCCGGTTCCGTCTGTCCGGCACCTACCGGTACAACAACGACACCTGGCACACCGACGGCCAGAGCACGACGTACCGGTCACAGACCCGCAAGGGGGGCAAGAACGCTCTGAACATCTGGCTGGTCGACTTCGACTACCTGGGCATCGCGACCTTCCCCTGGGAGTACTCCAACACCCCGAAGATCGACGGTATCCGGGTGCTCTACAATTCTCTGCCGGGCGGCTCGTCGACGAACTTCAACCTCGGCGAAACGGCCACCCACGAGGCCGGTCACTGGTTCGGGCTCTACCACACCTTCCAGGGTGGCTGCACGGACACCAACGACGAGGTCTCGGACACACCGGCCCAGAGCAGCGCCAGCTCAGGTTGCCCGGAAGGCCGCAACTCCTGCTCGCTGCCTGGCAACGACCCGATCCACAACTACATGGACTACTCCTACGACTCCTGCTACAACCAGTTCACTGCGGGCCAGAGCTCCCGGATCAGCAAGATGTGGACCTCTTACCGCGCCTGATCACCGCTCCGAGCTGACGGCCGGTCCTCGTACGGGGGACGAGGACCGGCCGTCACCACCCGCGTTCAGGAAGTGGTCCGCCTGCGCATCTCGAGATCCTCGCTCAGATTGAGGGTGACCACGATCGGGTTCCTGCGCAGCAAGGCCTCGAACTCCTCCGGCAACCGGACCGCTCGCTGATCCACCGGATTCCAGGTCACGCTCATCCCTGGCAGCCGCATCGCCCGGCGGTAGTGAGCCAGGCCGTGCAGGAAACCGCAGGCGGTGGCTCGCGGCGGACTGAGTGGCACACCGATCACCGCCAGCGACATGAAGTGCCGCAGATCGTCGGTCGCGGTCTCCAGATGCAGGTTCCAGGCCGAGTCGGCATGGGGAACCGTCTCGGCCAGAAACTGCTCCGCCGACAGTCCCCGGAAGTCGGTCGATCGCTCGGAGGGTTCCGCGGCAGTATGGAAGATCCCGCGCAGGCCGGGCATGTCGGCCCGGACGGAGGCGAGCAACCGCGCGGTCTCCTGGCGGTTCGTCAGGTCGACCTCCTCGACACGGACCTCAACACCACCGGCGCGGAACTTCTCGACCGTCGGCAGCGGGTCGGCCTCGAACCGCTGGTGCACGAGGACCAGGTGCCGAGCTCCGTGATCGACCAACCAGCCGGCCAGGTCCAGGCCGAGGTCGCCACTCACGAGATAGGTCTTGTGCGGTTCCACCAGGTCCCGGTCCATCGTGCGGGCCGGGATCCGGATCTGCTCACCGGCGAACCTGACCACGACCCTGCCGACGTACTCGCGGTTCTCCATCACCTTGAAGGCCGCCTCGATGTCACTGGCCGGTATCTCCAGCAGCGGCAGCGGCTCGAACACCTCTTGGTCGAACAACTCCACCACGTCGGTCAGGTGCCGGCGAACCAGGTCCGGCCGCAACAACATCATCTGGTCGACGTCGAAGGCGTGGAACGAGATCGACCGCTTGAACGGGCCCAGCCGCAGTTTGCGATCCGCGGCCAGGTCCGACATCCCCAGTTCGACGAACCGGCCGAACGGGCGGACCAGTTCGAGGCTCTTGTCCATGATCTCGCCACCGATGGAGTTGACCACGACATCGACGCCCTCGCTGCCGGTCCACGACAGGATGTCGTCGAAGAAGGTGGTGGACCGCGAATCCGACGCGCCGACCACCTCCTCGTGCCGGAGAAACTCCCGCCGGGTCTCGTCCCCGGCGGTCGCGAAGATCTCCGCCCCGAGCCACTTGGCCACCCGGACCGCGGCCAGCCCGACGCCGGAAGCGGCAGAGTGGATGAGCACTCGCTCGCCGTGCCGGACGTCGGCCAGCTGCACCAGAGCCACGTACGCCGTCAGGACCGGCAACAGCGATGCTGTCTGGGCCATCGACAAGCCGTCGGGCCGGCGCAGTACCCGACCCTGATCCACCGTCACGTACGACGCGAAGAGGTCACGTCCGCAGACGAAGACCTGGTCGCCCGCACGGAAATCGGTCACCGCCGAGCCGACTCGCTGGATGACGCCCGAGCACTCCATCCCCAGCGCGTTGCCGGAGTACGTGTCCTCGATCTCGGCACTGGACAACCGGCCGAAGACCTTGGCCAGATCCTTGACGTCGACGCCGGTGTAGGCGACCTCGATCTCGACCTCTCGCGGTCCGGGCGGGCGACGCTGACTCCGGACGAAACCGAGCGCCTCGATCCCGGAGCCGGTCCTGGCAAGTCGCAGTGGCGTGCCCGGTTCGGCGACCAACTGAGGCTCCGTGTCCGGACCTGCCGGCTCCATCTGTCCGACCAGCCGCTTGCCCTGCACGATCAGTACGTCGTCTGTCGCCGTACTGATCAGTTCGTCGATGATCAAGTCGCTGGGGACGTCCACCGCGATCAACCGCGACACCAACTCCGGCCGGCGGTGGCGGATCGCCCGTCCCAACGCCCACAGAGGAGCGGCGGACAGGTCCGGTCCGGGATCGTCGATCTCCGGGCCAGGCGCGATGTAGTTGAGAATGACGACGTGCATGGGTTCGGTCAGCGTCAGTAGCAGATCGAAGGTGGGCAGTAACGGATCACAGACCGCTTCGCGGACCGGGCTGAGGCTGGGCACGTGCACCAGGCGACGGCAGCCAAGGCGCTGTTCGGCCAGAATCTCGGTCATCCAGTCCCGGTCCATGGCCAACAGCCGAACCTGAACGCCACGCGCCGTCAGTCCGGCGGCGGTGCGGGCGGCGAGGTCCGAGTCGCCGAGAACGATCCATCGTCCCTCGGCAGCGCCCGGGTCCACTGCATCGGCGGAGCGCCAGACCCATTCGCTGGTACGATCGGCGCCGGTCAAACCGACCTCCTGAGATGCGGGGGTGAGCGGCTCGCAGCGCACCCCGATCAGGTCCGCGACGACCTCGCCGTCGTCGGTGTACAGAGTGAAATCACCGTACAGCTCACCGTTGCGCCGGAAGCCGTAGATGCGCAGGACCCGGCCGGGAGATCGGTAGAACCGCATCTCGCCGATCCGGACCGGAGCGCAGCGCTCCACTATCTCGGGGTCGCCGATGGCGATCGCGAAAGCCTGGAAGACCGCATCCAGAAGGGTCGGCGGCAGCCGGTACCCACCGGTCGCGAACTCTTCCACCTCGACCTCGGCCAGGAACTCGCCGTCACCCAGCCAGACCCGGTCGAGGGTTCTGAACGCGGGCCCGAGGCCGGTTCCCTGCGGATCGAGCCGTCGGTAGATCTCGTCCCTGCCGATCGACGGCAGCCCGTCCGTCATCTCCGCCCAGGTCTCGATGCAGGGCGCCGGCTTCGCGGAATCGGCCAGCAGCGATCGACGGACCACCGCCAGCGATGTCCAGGTCTCGTCGTCGGCTCCGACCCGGCCGTGCATCGACAGTTCGCGCAGATCCGGGTCGAAGCTGAGCCGAAGCGTCAGTTCGGCGTCGCCGGACAGCACGACCGGAAGGCCGAAGCGGACGTTCTCCAGAACACAGGGACCGGCATCCTGACCGAACAGCGTCAGGGCCGTCTCGACATAGTCCGCGGTCGAGACGGTGACCCGGCCGTCGATCCGGTGATCGGCCAGATGTGGGAGAATCGCCGGTGACAACCTGGTCTCCCAGGTCGGGACAGGCTCGGGCACCCCCACGATGACAATGGATTCCATCGCGTCGACATCCCACCTTCGGCACTCGAAAGACTCGGCGAGCCGGACTGGCGAGGGTCCGTGGAGAGCGCTCTCGTATTGCCAGAGAGTCCCTAACCGAACCGGTCAAGTCAAGGGAACGCGCCAGAATTTCCCGGATCGACGCGACCTTCGTCTCAGACCCTCTCCACCCGGACCCCCAGCCGGCTCAGATGGAGGACCTGTACCCCGTCAGCCGAACACGTCACATCCGCGATCACCGCCGGGACCGATCCAGCGTTGACTCCGACGACAAAGACCTCGTAGACGAGTTGCCGGGTCTGTGGCGTCACCGCTCCGCGGCACCGAAGGCGTACGGTCTGGTCCGGAACCGGTTCGAACCGTCCCGCACCCGTCGCCAGCGTGTAACCGAGCGCGGCAAGATAGAACGCGAGAGCTTGCAGGCCTCCCTCGTACAGCAGGCCGATCGGCATCGACGATCCCGGTCCGTCGAAGAACCACTCCGCCGGATCGATCGGTACGTCGACCCGAAGATATCCGCGCCGCCATGGCCCGCCGGTGAAGTCGAGACCGCTCACCCGGCCCAACCGGAACAGCGGACCGTTCGCTATTCGCGGCATCCACCGATGCGACTGTTGTGATCCCCACCTGGCTCCGAAGCACTCCCGCGGCCTGCCTGCGGCATAGGCCAGCACCTGCTCGGCCGAATAGCTCGTGGCCGGCACGAAGAACGGCGGAGGATCGATCACCGGTCGCTCGCTCGGAGGATCGTCGACGGCTCGCCAGGAAGCTTCGGCCGGAGGCACGGTGTTCGGTGCTCCCGCGCGGCCGGCCCGCAGGGTCAGCCGAAGTTGACCGTCTACTCGGCAGTCAGCGTGGAACAGCAGGTCGTTGCCGGTCCAGCCGTCGACCTGAGCGTCACAGCTGACCAGCTGGCCGGGTTCAGGTGGGGCTCCGTGGAAGGTCGTCGCCGCATCCAGGAGGCGGAAGCCGTGATCGTCGTCCAGCAGCGACCAGGCGAGCAGCAACAGGTGAGCCAGGGTGGATTCGAGCACCAGGCCGGCAGGCATTCGCCAAGCCGGGTCGAGGAACCACGAGTCAGGCCGGACCGTCATCTCGGTCTGGATGGTCCCGGTCCAGCGAGCACCGTGGACCCGCTCCACTCCTGTCACCCGATCGGCCAACAGCAAGGGCACGCGGGGCTCGCGGGCCGCATCACGGAGTGCCACCATCAGCGCGGCGTACTCGTCGCCCTGAGGCGTCGGCTGGGTCTGGTCCACCACGGCGGCGACCTGCCGCCAAGTGCTCGAAGGCATGTCGTCCGGGTGGGCAGGTAGTCGAACCAGATCCTGAGCAGGCGCCGTCCGTTCTGCGTCGTACTGGACCGGCACCCCGGCCGCGAGCAGTTCCAGCGCTGCCTCGGGATCCTCGACGCTGACCGCCAGATGCTCGCGACTGCCGAGGATCTCCCCGATCCACCTGCGGCACTGATCACCGGGTCCGTGCACCAGGTAGATGCGAACACCGTCGTCCCAGGCACGTCGAACTGTCCGGTCGAAGTCGATCATGCTCATCGTCTGGTCGGTCAGCGCGGTGGCCACGTCAGCGGAGGTCGGCCGGTAGACCCTGCCGTCCACGCCCGAGTGAAGTCGAAGCTCCGCCGGTTCAGTGATCCGTCGGGAATAGAGGGCCTGGAACCGATTGCGAACGGCAGCGAGTTGAGGCATGTGCACGGGCCTGCTCCAGAACGGCTGCGGGTCGAGGCCCAGTTTCGCCAGCACCGCTCTGCAGTCACCGGCCGGTCCCCCGATCACACAGCTGGCCGGAGTGTTGACAGCAAGGATGCGGACAGTCCCACCCCGCAGTTCGGACCGTACTCCGGCAACCGGGATCGGCAACAGGTGACTCTCCCAGTCGAGTACCTCGGGGCAGCCTTCCTCGAACAGCCCCGACTGCTCCAGCAGATCCGCGAACAGGCTGTCCCCGTCCCAGACACCCATCGCGACCAGCGCCGACAGCTCACCCGAGGAGTAACCGAGGACGGCAGCAGCGCGCAACCCCCAGCCGGTGCTACTGGTTCGGGTATGGTCCTGAGCGAGTCTGGTGGCCGCCCAGATGCGGTCCGCTACGGGCCCACCCGTAGTGAGTGTCAGTTGTTGGTGGTCCGCGTAGACAAAGCCGACCTCGCCCTCCAGTGGGCGCTCTCGATAGGCCACTCCCCTCGGCCTGGCTCGTTGTCCAGCCAGCCATTCAGCGGCCGCGGCTATCCTCTCGGTGCACTGCCCCCTGTCCTCGGCTCGTACGACAAGTCGCGCTGGACCGTCGTCACTCGTCCTGCCGGCCAGCGCACTGGCCACTGTCCGGTGCGCATCGTCGCCGGAGAAGATCCAGGTTCGCGGCGCCTCTCCCCATCGGCGGACCACCCGAGCACGCAGACCGATGGTGCGATGCCCGGCGGACATCACCGAGATGCTCACCATCCCCCGGCCGCCGCGGGGCCCAGCGCCGGCCGGCCTTCCCAGCCGCGGGGTTGCGCCGTGCCGCAGCGCCAACGCCGTACAAGCAACCGCGAGCATCCCCTTGGCCGCATGAGGTACGCCGAAGACAGGTCCCGGATCGAAAACCGCCGGCCCGTGATCACCGATCCGCGGTCCGCGCCCGGCCGGCTCCAGCTCAGCGATCACCTCCTCAGCAGGGACATCGGCGGCCCGTCTGAGAACCAGGACGACGGCGGCGTCACCCATCGGCCCGTCCAGGCCGAGCAGCCCCGCAGCCAGCCGATGCACCGGATCGTGGGCGAGGTCCACCGCTCCGACCACAACCGCGTCCGCCTGGCCCGATCGCAGCGCACGACTGCCCAGGTCGATCGCCTCCAGGCCGGATGCTTCCTCGGCTCCGACCCCGAAGGACTCGCCGTTCGCGCCGAGGCACCTTGCCAGCCACCCGGCCGGTGGCATCACTGCCTGATTCGCTCCGGTGCCCAGGATCACCATCGTCGCGGCCAGCGGCAGGTCGAGTCCTTCGATCGCCTCCAGACCCGCCGCGACTGCCGCCACCTCGGAGCCGTCCGCGTCGGCCAGGACCTCCGCCACTTGTCGATCGAGCGCATAGTCCACCGCCGGCCGCAGGTTCGCCTCGCCGCGGATCAGCGCACCTGTGAAAGCCGCGGTGTCGACCAGATCGCCGACGCGTACCCCCAGCCCCGCGATCACGATCCTGTCCGCGGCTGTGACTCGTTCGACGGGTGGCGCGAGGCCGAGCACTGCATGTCCCGCGGCCCGAGCGTCGGCCAGCCTCATCAAGGCGAAGAACACGCCACCTCGGGCCGGCACCAGGCCGTCCGGCAGAACCGCCCGTAAACCGTCCGAGTCGACCTGACCGATGCCTCCGATCACCATCAGGTCGCAACGACCATCGGCCAACCGATCAGCAGCGAGCCTGAGAGCCAGCGTCGACGAGTTCTCCTCGGCGTCGACGGCGAAGCCCCCGCACCCCAGCCCGAGTGCCGAGGCAGCCAACTGGGCCGGCAGCCCGAACGGGAACCGTGCCGCCGGCAACAGGCCGGACTCCGATGTGAACACTCGGCCGCCACCTCGGACCCAGTCCGCGAACCGCGCTCCTTCCTCCGTCGGCAGCGACGGGTTGCCGAGCACGAGCCCGCCTCGTGGGCACGGCCCCTCGATCCCGGCGTCCCGCAACGCCTGCCGTACGCCGAACAGCACCCGGAGCACACAGTCGTCAACCGCGAGGCCCCCCGGCACGGGTGGGCACAGAGCCGGATCGAAGTCCGCGACCGCTCCCATGCCGACGATCGCGACAGGTACTGCTGTCATGCATGGACCAGTCGCCGCGGTACGTAGTGAAACGCCCCGGGCGGCATCGGAACGCCGAGTACCCGGAGCTGCTGCGCTCTGGTCACCATCCCGGCTCCTTCCAGCAGATTGCGCCCGACCTCGGCCACCGTCCGCTCACCCGGGTCCGCCAGAAAGCTTCCCGCGGTCCACTGGTTGAAAGCCCCGAGCGCCGGGCCGCTCCAGAGCTGGAAATCGTCCTGCCGAGTCCGTGCACCGGTGATCGCCCACCAGCTGGAGCGTCCGAGGTACCAGCGGAAAACCAACGCCATCAGGTGTTTCGGCTCGGCCTGCGCTCTGGCCAGCTGGCTGGCGTCACGCTTCGACCAGTAGTGGCGGACCTCCTCCCAGACTGCACCGATGGTTGCCCCCAGCACCGACTGCTCGAGTTGCACGAGCAACTGCTCGGGCACGTCCTCCAGGCCGTCGTAACGCTCGTACACCTGGTACAGCAGGGCCGCTCGTGATCCGAACGACGTACCGGCACGCAACACCTGGACCAGTCCGCCCCGCTCGAACCGGTCCGCGGCCGGAGCCGGTCCGAAGTCGGCTACGTCGGCGCGCGCCAGCATCTCCTTCGCCTGCGGCGAGATCCCGGATTCCACGCAGGCCTGGTTGACCGATCCGGTGACGACGTACGCCGCGCCACAGGCGAAAGCCGCTGCCACCGACTGTGGGGTGCCCAGCCCACCCCCGACTCCGATCCTGACCGTCGCGCTGCGCCCCGGCCCCGCGAACAACCGATCCCTGGCATCCATCACCCGCGGGAGCACACTCACCAGTGGCAGGCTGGACGTCTGTCCGGCACCGCCGGCCTCGACCGTGATGTCCGTGACCAGCGGCACCACAGCCACGAGCGCGGCCTCGGCGGAGGTGATCTGTCCCTCGACCGCCAACCGGATGAGCAGGTCCGCGGGCGGCGGAACGAGAAACGCCCGAGCCGCGGCCGACCCGCTGACCTTGACCATCAGCCTGGTCCGCCGGACAACCTCACCATCCGGTCCGGATCGCAGCCCGGTTGCCGCCAGCCGGACCAGATCGGCAGTCGGCTCGGTGTACCCCGACAAGGACACCGCCGGGACCTGATGCCTGATCAGCATGTCGACCATTCGCGCCTCGGCGGACGGGTCGCCGGGCTGCCGCACCAGGTTGACTCCCCAGTTGGCCCGGTCACCGACCCGGGCGCGGATGTCCAGGATCGCCCTGTTCACCCGCTGAGCGGACAACCCGGCAGCGCCGTAGAAACCCAGCAGACCCGTTCTGGCCGCCGCGACCACCAGGTCGGTGGTCGAGATGCCGTTGGCCATTTCACCCGCCACATAAGGAAACCTGGTTCCGTGAGCCTGGTTGAACGCCAGGTCACCGAGCGCCTCCGGACGCACCGGTGGAAGAACGGCCCTGACCGGAAGTCCCTCAGCCTCTCCGAACACGGTCTGCAGGGTGTCACCAGGTCCGGCGACCACTCGGACGGTCTCCCGGAACCTGGCGGCTGCCTGGACGAGATCGGGCGGGGCGGCGACGGCCAGTCTCATGAGTACGGAGTCTGGAACCGCCAGGAACCGAAGTCCAGTTCGGCTACGGGGGAACCACAGGCATCCTGGTATTGACCACTGGTCAAGTCAGGGGTTTACATGAACAGTCAGAGGCAACGATCTGCGAGGACGGGGCAACCATGTGGACCACCCGGCGAGACTTCTTGCGGAACAGTGCGGGTCTGGCGATGCTGACCGCACTGCCCACCGCCTGCGGGAAGGCAGAACAACCTCTTGGTCAAGCGACCTCGGCGACTGGTCAACCGGTCGTCAAGGGCACGCTGACGATGATGAACTACCCGGACTGGATCGGTAAGGGCGAGGTGGCCGCGTTCCGTCGGGCCTACCCCGGGACCGACGTCAAGCAGGTCTCCGGACTGACCGCCGGGGCCGCCCAGGCGGTCACCCAGGTCCGGCAGAACCTGAAGGCCTACGATCTGAGCCTGGCCGGTGGCGCGACGGCGGGCCAACTGCAGGCCGCCGGCCTGGTCGCGCCCTTCGACCCGTCCAGGGTCGAGCGTTACGAGACCCTTCCGGAGTACTTCCGCACGGCCTATCCGCTCGGTGTCCCGATCGATCTGGGCAAGGTGGGGATCGGCTACCGGAAGGACCTGATCGACGAGCGGCCGGCCTCCTGGGCGGACCTGTGGAAGCTGGCCGCCGACCATCGTGGCAAGGTCACCGTCCTCAAGTACGCCGAGGACGTGCTGTCGATGGCGATGATCATGACCGGCAGTTCGGCCAACGCGGACGACCAGCCCGCGATCGACCGGGCCGTCGACGCGCTGCGCGAGCTGAAGCAGAATCTGCGCGCGTTCCTGCCGACCGACTTCTCCAAGGACCTGCTCACCGGCGACGCGATCGCCGCGGTCAGCTACGACTACGACATCGCCGCGGCGCAACGCAAGAATCCCGAGATCGTCTGGGTCGCGCCGAGCGAAGGCATGCCGGGCTATCTGGACGGCTGGATCCCGTTGGCCGGGTCGACGAACCTCGACACGGTCTACGCGTTCATGAACCACCACCTCGACCCGGCCGTCTACGCGGACTTCGTCAACACCACCGGTACGGCGTACCTCCTGCCGGCCGCGGAGCCGGCCATCGACCAGGCGATCAAGGGCAACCCGAGTCTGCGGTACGACGAGAAGTCGGCGGCCTCGGTCCAGTTCCAGACCTACCGCGGACCGGACGGCGCCAGACGCCGAACGCAGGCGTTCGAGCGCGTCGTCGGCTGATGACCGGCCATCGGCAGCTCCTGATCGCTCCCGCGCTGCTCTTCACCGGCCTGTTCTTCGTCCTGCCACTGCTCCTGATGGTAGTGATCTCGTTCGGCTCCGTGGACTTCGTCACCTACCAGACCCGGCCGGGCTGGCACCCGGGCAACTACCTTCGCGCCCTGGACCCGCTCTACCTCCGCCCGATCCTGCGGTCGCTGGCGATCTCCGCGGCGACGGTCGCGGCCTGCCTGATGGTGGCTTTCCCGGTAGCGCTGACGATGAGCAGACAGCGCGGCCGCCGCCAACGTCTGTTGCTAGCAGCAATCATCGTTCCGCTGTGGAGCGGCTACGTCATCCGCACCTACGCGATCACGGCACTGATCGCCGACCACGGACCACTGGCCGGGCTGGTCGGAGCGGAGCCGGCGGGTCTCTCGCTGCTCTACACCCCGGCCGCGGTGGTGATCGGCATGATCTACGCCTACCTGCCGCTGATGGTGATCCCAGTCTTCGTGGCCTTGGAGCGAATCGAGAAGTCCCAGTTGCTCGCGGCCGCCGACCTCGGCGCGAGTCCCTGGTCGCTGCTGTACAGGGTCGAACTGCCACTTGCGCGGCCGGGGATCGTCGCGGGTTGCCTGCTGGTAGGGATCCCGGCCGTCGGAGAGTACGTCGTACCGGCGGTGCTCGGTGGCGGCAAGACGCTGATGTACGGCAACATCGTCGCCGACCAGTTCCAGGTGACCGGCAACTACCCGCTGGGATCCGCGCTCGCCCTGATGATGACCGGGCTGGTAACCCTGCTGTTGCTGGTCACCAGGCGCTGGAGTGCTCGATGAGGCCACGGCTCGCCACGATCGTCACCGGCCTGGTTCTGCTCGCCCTCTACGCCCCGATCGTGCTGGTCGCGGCGAACTCCCTGAACGCCGACGACCGGCTCGCGAGCTGGGCCGGAGCGACCTCCCGATGGTGGGTCGAGATGGCCGGCGACCCCCGCGTTCGCACCGACCTGGGGACCAGTCTTCTGGTCGGCGTCGGCACCACCTGCCTGTCGGTCACGCTGGCGCTGCTCGAGGCACTGTGGTGGCGAGGAGCGAGCCGTCGCGGTCGGAGATTGCTTGAGGCAAGTACCTTCGCGCGGATCATCCTGCCTGAGGTGGTGCTGGCGCTGGCCCTCTTCCTCGCCGCACAGCAGCTCGGGCTGCCACTCGGGGTGGGCGCGATCATGGTCGGCCAGGCGGTGTTCTGCTCGGCGTACGCGACGATCGTTCTGCAGGCCCGCCTGCAGACCATCGGTACGTCACTGGAGGAAGCGGCCGCCGACCTCGGCGCTCCCCCGCACCGGGTGTTCGGCCGGGTCACCTTGCCGTTGCTGGCCTCCGCAATCCTCGCCGCTTCGTTGCTGGTGCTGAGCTTCTCCTTCGACGACGTGGTCGTCGCGCAGTTCCTCGGTGGCACCCAAGCCGAGACCCTGCCCGTTCTGCTGCTCGGCAAGATCCGGTTGACCGTGTCGCCGCAGGTCAACGCGATCGGCACCGCGCTGATGCTGACCACGGCACTGCCCGTCGTCGCAGGCCTTCTGCTCGGTCGCCTCCCGGTACCGGGCTCGCGCCCGGTCGGGGCGCGACGATGACGCCCGCTGTCAGGTTGCGGGCGCTGAGCAAGACGTTCGGTGCGCTGACGGCCGTGGACGGGGTCGATCTGGACGTCGCCCGTGGTGAGTTCCTCACGCTGCTGGGGCCGAGCGGCTGCGGCAAGACCAGCATCCTCCGCATGATCGCGGGGCTGCTCCCGCCGACGTCCGGACAGGTCTGGATCGGTGACGCCGACATGACCCGCCTGCCCGCTCATCGGCGCCCGGTCTGCACGGTCTTCCAGGACTACGCCCTGTTTCCCCATCTCGATGTCGCAGGCAACGTCTCCTTCGGGTTGCGCGAACGCGGGATCCGGGGTCAGGCCGCCCGGGACCGGATCGACGCCGTCCTGGACCAGGTCGGTCTGCTGGGCCGCCGGAGGGCCCGTCCGGACCAGCTCAGCGGTGGCCAGAGACAACGAGTCGCCCTGGCCCGATCACTGGTACTCCGGCCCGACGTACTGCTCCTCGACGAACCCCTGGGCGCCCTCGATCTCGCCCTGCGCAAACAGTTGCAGATCCTGCTCCGGCAGCTCCAACGCGACTCCGGCATCACCTTCGTTCACGTGACCCACGATCAGACCGAGGCGTTCGCGATCTCCGACCGGGTGGCCGTACTGAACACGGGCCGGGTCGACCAGATCGACACGCCGGTCTCGGTCTACCGCCACCCGGCCACCCGTTTCGTCGCGTCGTTCGTCGGCGAGGTCAACCGGTTGCCCGCTGTGATCGTCCAGGCGGACAGCGACTGCTACGAGGTCCGCCTCGCCGAGGGACAACTGATCTCTGTCCCCGGCGCTCCGGGGCTCGCGCCGGGGACAGAGGTGGAGGTGCTGATCCGGCCCGAGGATCTTCACCCTGCCCGGCTCGCTCCTCAGTCGTTGGTTGCGACGATCACCGCCTTGACCTTCGGCGGTGCCGGCACCACCCTCACGCTCGAGTCCGGGACCGGCGACCCCTTGACCGCCACGCTGCCCGCTCGGGAGGCCGAACTGTTCGTTCCCGGGAGCCGCGTCCGGCTCGGCTGGCAACCGTCCGAAACCTGGTTGATCAGACGCCCGCGAACCGATGGTTGAGTTCCTCGATCCGGTCGAGTCGCCGGTAGAGCGCCGAGCGCAGCGGATACAGCCGGCCCGGCCAGCGGGTAGCGATCGCGTTGTAGCGATGGGACCAGGACTGGTTGTAGTCGATCAGCGGCCGGACTCGCCGCTCCCAGCGCGTCAGCGCGCTCGGGATATCCAGCGAATCCGCGACCTCCTCGGACAGTTCCAGCGCGGCGCGAAGAGCGGACAGCGCGCCCTGACCGAGATTGGACGCCATCGCGAACGCGGAGTCGCCGACCAGAACGGCATTGCCCGCCGACCACCGCGAACAACGGATCTCGACCAGATCCCGCCAGTCAGGCCGATCCGGAGCGCGCTCGATCACGTCGCGAGCTTCCGGGAAGGTGGCGAGCCAGTGCTCGCGCTCGAGTGGGTCGGTCCGCGATTCGGAGTCGTCCCGGCGACAGGAGAGCCAGACGGCGATATCGTCTCCGCCGAGCGGCAGCACACCGACCCGGCGGCTGTCCCGCAACCATTCGGGCTGGTCGGTCAGCCATTCCGTCGCCCGGCGGGGAATGACGTAGCGAGCTCCGGAGACGTTCAGGTCCACCAGCCGGACCCCGAGGCCCGCGGTAGCCAGCGATCGCCGCACGCGCGAGCCGACACCGTCGGCACCGACGATCAGATCCGCGGGTACGGCGACGGGTACGTCGCCGACCAGCAGCGCATCGCCCAGGACGCCCGCCACCGGTGTCCTGGTGTGGATCTCGGCACCGGCGGCCCGCGCGGTGTTCACCAGTGCCCGATGCAACGATCGACGATGACAGCAGTACATCTCCCGCGTCACGTGCTGAGCCTGGACGTTGCGACCCTGCTCGTCCTGCATGTACCAGTAACCGACCTTGGCCGCGTCAGCGATGGTTTCGGTCAACGCGCCCAGCCGCTCGAGAACCTCGATCCCGTCCGGCCCCAGCGTGATCCCCGCACCGATCTCCCGCAACTGCGGCGCTCGCTCGTACACCACCACCCGCCACCCTCGACGGCCGAGAGCGGTGGCCACCGCGAGACCGGCGATCCCCGCCCCCGCGACCCGCGCGATCCGTGTCATCGAACCTCCCCGACCGCACCCGGAATACCTGAACCGCAGTATCCAGCGAACGTGAGCCGGCGGCAAGAGTCGTCCGCCGGGGATTGACCGAGGCCTTCATGACCTATTTTCTGATCATTGTCCTGACGCTGGCCGGGGCGTGGGCGGATGCTCGCGGATTCACCTACGCCGGACAGGTCTGGGTCGACGACCGGATGGCCTGGCCGCCTCTCGGCGCTGCCCTCGTCGCCTACGCGGCCGGCCTGATCTGTTACGTCGCAGCGCTGCGTTTCCTGGCCCGGGTCGCCGATGTCGGCGTTGGTCTTCAGGCCGCCGGCTGGTACGTCGCCACCATGGTCGGTCTCGCGCTGATCACCGGCGATGCCGGCACCTGGTCCTGGACCGATCGTCTGCTGGCTCTCGCCAGCATCACCACGCTGACGGCTCTGATCGCCCGCCAGAGCTGAGGACCGTGAAGATGTGGGTGCCGGCGATCACGCAGTGACGGCCGGCACCCACGGTCCGCGTGTACCTGACCGTACCGCGGAGACTCTGTCGCGCCGCCGCCCCCGGCAGCGGACAGAGATCGGGGAACACTGGCAATGAATACTTACCAGTCAACCGAACGATGGAATGAAGCGACCCGATGATTCCGGTCCGTACCTGTTCGGTTCTGCAATCGTAAGAGTACTGGGAGTGATTAGCAAGAGATTATCTGTTATTCGGGGACAACTCATGAGTAATCCGTGAAGATTGCTCGTCAACTATTTCTACTTCATTGTAGGAATCTCAGCCGACCGGAATGATCCGAGCCGGCTCGACGTCCAGCACACCAGCCAGGTTGAGCCGGGACGACACCCGGTACCGGTCGCTGCGGTAAGCCGCCCGGGTGTACTCGAACAGTCGGCCGTACTGGTCGACAGTGGTCCGTTCCAGCGTGAGGATCGGATCGCCTGTGTTCAGACCGAGCAGTGCCGCCTCGCTACTGTCGGCCGCCGCCGCTTCGTGCACCTGCTCGGCACGGGTAGGGATCACGCCATACCGCTCCCGCAACAGCGCGTAGAAGGATCCGGCCTCGATCACCTTGCCGTCGATCGCCGGAACCAGGTCGTTGAGCACGTGGATCAGCTCCAGACACATCGGCTCACCGTTCACCGTTCTCTGCCGGGCGATCCGCAGCAGCGGTGTTCCGGTCGAGATCCCGAGCCGGACCGCGACCTGCGATCCGGCCGGGATCACCACCTGACTGAGGATCCGGCTGACCCAGCGGCCAGGCGCCTGGGGATATCCGGCTCCGTCGCGGACCTCCGGACCGGCCGCCACGATCCGCTGGGCGATCTTCGGCGCGCCGACGAACATCCCCCGGCCGTGCTCGCGGACCAGCCAGCCGTCCCGTACCAGATCGTCGGCCACTGCACGCAGGGTCGGTCGCGAGATCCCGAGATCGGCCGACAGCTGGCGCTCCGAAGGGATTGCCTGGCCGACCGCTCGGGACTCGATCAACCCGAGCAGGTGCTCACGAGCGAGTTCGCGTTTGCGCACCGTCATCTCCGCCAGAGCCTAGTGGTTAAGAAGTGGTCAATATCTTACTCTATGCAATCGTCCCACGCACTACCGACCCGGGAACTTTCTGCTGTGCAAAGCTGAGGACTGGTCAAGAAGTGCTCCACTCAGCCTGATGCACTGACGAAACGGTGCTCGAGCGTGTACTTCACATTCGCCAGGTATCGCGAGGCGACCGCCACGTCACCCGCCTGCCGGCGGAGCGACTCGCACTCCTGATGACCGGCTCCGAAGGCGACCTTGGAACGCCGAAGGATTCGGGTGCCGCCGTCGACGGCCTGCAGATTGGTGTTGACAGCAGCCTGGACACCACGCCAGCCGAACTGACCGGTCTGCACCGACCAGCTCTTGCCCTGCCGCGCTGTCCTGACCTGCCAGTCGACAGAGAACATCTGGCCCTCGAAGTCGTAGACCTCGGTCCAGCCTTCTCCGCGCTCCAGTGGGCGATGTGTCAGTCCGCGCGCGGCGACGACCTGGGGATGAGCCCGGCTGATCCATGACGGGGTCGAGATCACCAGATGGGCGTCGTACACCGAACAGTTGACAAAAATCCCGGACTCGACGATCACCACTGCCCGTTCGCCGGCCTGGGCAGGAGCGGTCTTCGTAGAACCAGCCTTCATGAGTGGTAACTCCATGGTGATGTTTTCCGTTGGCGGGCGACCGTTCCGATCAAGGCGGCCGGCCACCACGTCGGCGAAGGGGACCGCGGTTCCTGCCTCTGGCCGATGACACCGGGGACAGACCCCGCGCCGACGCGATGCCCCCGTCGCACCCCAAGTCAACTACGCGTCACCCGGGCACGGCCACTTCGTTCCACTCGTTCTGTGGTCCCTCCGTAACCGCCGGCCCCGGGCGATCACCACGAGGCGGCCGAGAGCAGCACGTTGACCAGCGCCGGGTAGGACAGACCGGCTGTCGTCCACGCCCGTGGGTACAACGCCGACACCTCGAGATCCGGCATCACCTCGACGGAGTCGACGATCGGCCGCCCTTGGCCGAGCACGATGAATCCGATCGAGGCCGGCCCGCTGCATCGCAGCAACTGAAAGGCTTCGATCGCGGTGACCCGCAGATCGAGAGCAAGTCCCGCATCAGCCAGGGCCGGTGCCGCAACGGCGTGCAGACTGCGGTCCGGCAACTGCAGGACCGCAACGGCGAAGCGCATCCCCGGACCGGTGTTCGTGACCAGCAACTCCTCGCCGGAGGTGTCGATCAGGTGCCGGAGGGACGCCTGATCTGCGACTGTCGTCACCGCGCCGCCGGCTGCTCTGACCACTGCCGGGTAGCGCAGGCCGGCTTCGTCGAGGTCGGACTGCTCGAACTCGTCGGCCGAGGTCACTGTCAGGCCCGAAGTCACCGCGAGCCCTTCGGCCAGCAGGACCTTCTTCGCCAGTTGCTGATCCAGCGCGGCCAGATTCGCCGGCCCGCTGCCGCCGACCGATCTCACGCCCAGCAGTCGCAGGAGCGACCGAACCTCCGCGACCAACCTGTCGTGGCCGGACGCGGCGAGAACCGCCAGATCACAGTCCTGCAGTACCCGGCAGGCTGCTTCGATGCCCTTCTCGATCCCGACTGTCCACTCCCGGTCCGCACCGATCGAGCATTCGATCGCCTCGTGCCCGAGTCCGCGGACCGTCTCCACCAGGTCGCGCCCAGCCGATCGCGGGCCGGCGACACAGATCACCGCCACCCGTCGGTTCGACAGCCGGTGCTGGCCTGCGGCAACTACTCGGCCGATGTCCATGGTGCCGGGAACTCCTTGCTTTTCAGGAGGTCCCAGGAAACCTCGCCAGGTCCGGAACTCCTACGTGGACCCTCCACAGTTCCTGGTCACACCCTGTGGTTGCCCGCAGTTCTCGCCGCTCGGGCCGGCCCCACGGCCAGTGGCGCGAGATTGTGTGTCCTGCCCGGACTCCGCTTGGTCCGTCGGGTCTCGGCCGGCCTGCCTGGTGATCAGGCCGGCCGAGAGATCAGGTGCCGGCCATTGACGGCCGGCGTCCCGCCCAGCAGTTCGGCCAGGTCCCCCCGGCCGGACAGGGCGAGCTTGCGGTACACGCTGGAGAGGTGGAACTCGACCGTTCGCCGGGCCAGGAACAGCTCGGCCGCGATCTGGGGATTGCTCATTCCGCCGGCCACCAACTGGGCGATCTTCCACTCCTGCGCGGTCAGGCCCTTGGCCCGGCCGGTCGACGACCCCGGGCCCGTCATCGCCCGGGCCCGCTCGGCGAGCCGCTCGGCGCCGACCTGTTCGGCGATCGCGAGAGCCCGCAGAAAATGGTGGTGAGCAGCCTGGTCACGTTCGGTCGAACGCATCGCCTTACCGAGCTCGTAGTGGGCAATCGCCTGGTCCAGCTGGTACCCCGAGACCTCGAGCAGCTCGATCGCCTGGCTGAGTGGCTCGATCCGGTCACGGTTCGGCCGGGTCGAGGCGAGCACCTGATAGGCGATACCGACCGCTCCAGGCGTCCGCCAACGGCGCGCCAGCTCCAGGTTCTCCTCCGCCAGATCGATCGCCTGGTCCCGGCGGTCAAGGCGCATCAGACCCCACACGGCCGCGTACCGCCAACGGATCAGATCCGGGTTCTCGGTCCGCGCATTGGCCAGATGACGCCCACACTCCAGCTGGGCTTCCACTGCGGCCGGCACGTCCCCGCACGCGGCGAGCAGCAACCCCCGCACGTGCAGGGTGAAGGTCGACTCTGACTCGTCGGCCGGAGCGCCGAACAGCCCGTACTCGCGTAGTACCGTCTCGGCACGGGCCGTGTCGCCGGCCTGGATCAAGGACTCGGCAAGCAGCCCGGCGGCGCAGGTCCGCAACGAAGGCATCGGGTCCGTGTGCTGCCGGTCCAGCCTCTCCAACAGGGCACCGGATGATGCCGTGGTCGTCTTGATGTCGCCGGCCCGGCGCCTTGCCTCGGCCCGCAACAAGCTCAGTGACAACGACTTCCATTCGTCCTCGTGGCCGCCAAGCTCACGCTGTAATCTGCGGCAGGTCGCCTCGGCGTCATCCGGATGCTCGGTGAACACCGAGGTCATCAAGGCGTGCCAGCAAGCATCGAACTCGCTGCGCGGATCAGCCTGCCCGAGCACCGTCCGGGCATTGGTCCGCGCCACGACGGCGTCGTTGCCCTGCAGGGTCGCCAGCGAGCAGCGGATAGCGGCCAGATGCAGCCCCAGCTGTGGCCACTCCGATAGCCGGCTTTCCAGCCAGGATGCTGCCGATTCCATCCAGGTCACGCCGTTGGCGTGGGTCGCCAGCACCATTCCCCTGGCCAACTGCAGTTGTGCCGCGGCCGTTGGCGTCCGCTCGCCGACCCGCTCCGTGGCATGGTCCAGCGCCCAGAGCACGTCGTCGCGCTTGGGCGACGCGGCCAGGATCCGGCGCAGCACCGGAACAGTCGACAACACCTCGGACGGCTGCATCCACTCCAGCTCGTGGAGCAGGTCGCCGATCGCCTCGGTCGGGTCGGCGATCGCCCGCACCTCGGCCGTGTCGCGCAGTACCGCCGCCCGCTCGCCCGGAGACAAACGCTCGGTCAGCGTCTGGCTCAGATAACGTTCCGCCGCGCTGCCGTCACCACGACGCCTTGCCCCTGCCGCGGCGGCCCGGTAGACCGAGGCCGCCCACGGCAGACCGGTAGGACCAGCCTGGAGTAATTGGGCGGCAATTCGCTCGGCATCCGCCCCCGAATCACGCAGGATACGGCCGGAATCAAGGTGGGCGCGCACCCGTGCGCTGAAAGGAATATCATCCAGCACCGCCGCCGCGGTGTCCGGTCCGGCCAGTGCCAACGGGTTGCGGTCGGCAACCAGTCCGTAGCCGACCAGGATATCCACGCCGGCGAGCACCTCGGCCAACTCGAGTTCGGTGAGCTCCGCAACCGCCCAGATTGAGGCGTCCGATCCCAGCACGGCAACGGCACGGGCAATAGCTGTCGCGACGCCACCGACCCGATCGCGGGCCTCGGACCAGTTGCCGGCCGCCGGCACGTCGCCGGCCGGCACAGATCTTTCGGCAGCTTCGATCGCCATTACTCGACTCCCGCTCTCAGGTACGGCGGCGCGGGGTGGTCGTTGAGCAGGACCCCGGCCTGCGCTGATTCAACTCTGACATATGTAGGGACCTTAAGCAATTCAACCACAATCAGTCCGCCGATTCTTTACTTTCCGCTGACATGATTCACCGGAATGCCTTTTCCATGACCCGTGGGGGAATCCGAAGAATCTTCAGTAATTATGCCGGTTCCAGCCGGTGCCGCAGGACGGCGAGCATCCGCAGGCGCGCGCCCGAGGGTGACACACCAGAACTTCGATGCACCACTTGACATCTGTCGCCGAAGCGGCAAACTTACCTCTTGTTGACCAGTGGTTCTCTGACTGTACGACGGCGATCCGTCCGATCACAAGGGGACAGGAGGGTAAGATGACCGCTACGAGCAGACCAGTCACTCATTGGTCAGGTGCTGGATTTCACCACCTCTTGACCAACGGATCCCTGGTGTACACGGCCGGCCGCGGCGTGGTGATCGCCAATGCCGGTCAGGGATTGCTGGTGAACACCGGCCGAGCCTGGGCACCGGGGCTCGTCGTGAACACGCGAGTACTCACCGACGCCACGGTGGAATGCCTGCCGGAAGCGCCCCCACACGTCCCCGTCATCGCTTCCCAGCGGACAGACAACGAACTGAGGCAGGGCTTCTGTCCGGCCGCGGTGGCGGCCGCCGTTCAGGAGACCTTCGACGACGTGCACCGGCTGACGGTGGGCGACCTGGAGGTGGAACTGATCGAGGCTGGTCCCGCGCACGCTCTTGGTGACACCGTGGTGTGGCTGCCCGCCGATCGGGTTCTGATTACCGGAGACCTGCTACGCAATGGCGTACACCTGTCGACCGTGACCGGGTCCCCTTCAGCTTGGCGGGACAGCTGCGATCGGCTGCTCCGGCTCGAGCCGAACCTTGTCGTACCAGGTCAGGGCCCGCCTGGAGGCGCGCAGCTGCTCGGCACGATCCGGGACTATCTGGCTCGGCTGTGTGACGTGGCCGCCACCTGTCACGCGGCCGGAATGCCGCTCGTCGACGCGTCCGCGAGCATCATCGGCAGTCACTGGCCGGACTGGGCCGTGCCGGAGAACCTGGTGAAGACCGTCGCCGCGAGATATCGCGAACTGGGGGCCGAGGACGCCACCACTCTGCACGCGATGATCGCCTTCGACCGGCTGTCCGACGGGTATCGGTCGCCTCGTCGCGATCGCGGACTCGATCACCTCGACCTCATCAAGGACCGGCCATGACCAGGAAGCGGCAGCGCTGCTCCCGTCGATCCGCCGACCCGGTGACATCGCCCAGGTCGGCCACGAGTTGCCGGACCAGGAACCTGGCTCGGGTCGGCTCGACCCGAGGCGCGGAGCTGCGGATCGGACGGGTCGTCGCCACTCCCGGTGGCGGCCTGGCGACGAAATGCCGGTCGCTGCCGTACTGGTGGTTCTTCTGACCGCGGAAAATCTCCAACAATCAGGACAGATCTGCTGGAATCGATTGTCAGATTCAGGCCGATAATGGTTCTGTAAATTCTCAGCCAGCCAACTGCTGATTCCTGCTCGAACACCATCGATCGTGATACCTATTGTCGTGCCCCCTTCGGCCGGCGTCGGGAGCCTCCCCTGTGGGCCCCCGGCGCCGGCCGGAGCAGTGCCGATCCCACACCACTGATCGACACGATCGAGAAGTACCGCGGTGCCGCCCCAACCGCGGTACTTCTTCGGCAACAGCCCATCTTCGGGTTTCCGGGCCGCCGATCCCACCCTCCGGTGGGGCATCTGCGGTGCAGCCTCAGGTCTGTTGTGGCCGGACCCCGGACAATGCCGATCCGGCCATCGACTTGTTGCCCGCGGCGTACGCCACCTCCACAGTGATGCCTCCACCTTCCCAATCCTGGGGGTTATCGATGCACCGAACCATCACAGCTGTCACATCCCTGCTGCTTCTGACGATCACGGGCGCCGTCAACAGCTCCGTCACCAGCGCAGCCACTGACACCACGCCGCAGTTCAGCAAGGTGACTCCGGCACCATCGGCGGGGTCTCTCGCCCACTGGACGCCGGACCGCATGCGCACCGCCCGACCACTCCAACCAGCGCTCGCCGACGAACTCAGCACTGCTGCGTCAGCGCCGCCGAGTACGTCGTTCGGACCTCGCAAGGTCGACCCGGTACGGGCATCCCGCCGATCGATCGACGCCGGTCCGCAGGCTCACGACCCGCATTATCCCGTCGGGCACCCGACGGCAAGCACCAACGGACGGCTGTTCTTCCGCCGGGCCGGCGGCTACCGGGTCTGTTCGGCCGCCGTCATCGCCTCGGACTCCAGAAGCACGGTGTGGACCGCGGCAGAGTGCCTGCGCACCGGCGGTCCTGCCGGCAGTTGGGCAACCGATGTGGTCTTCGTGCCCAACTACGACGACACTCTGGCCAATCCTCGCCCGTACGGTACCTGGGTCGCCGCCAAACTCGTCGTTCCCATCGCCTGGAGTCAGCAAGCGGTCCGCACCCACAATCTCGGCGTCGTCGTGCTGGCGCCGCTGAACGGGCAGAAGATCCAGGACGTGGTCGGTGCACAGGGTCTCCAGGTCAACGCAGGCCAGGACGTCTGGCAGAACTCGTTCGGGTACCCCGGTGGCGCGCCGCTCGACGGGGGCAATCTCAAGCGCTGCTGGGGTCAGACCACCCTGGCCGCGACAACCGGGTTGCTGAAGATCCCCTGTGACATGACCCTGGGCGCCGACGGTGGCCCCTGGTTGCACAGTTGGGACCAGTCGTTCGGCTACCTCAACGGGATCAACGTGGCACTCGGCAACGGTTTCGTGGAGAGTCCCTACTTCGCCGATCAGGCCTGGTCGCTCTACACCGCGACGCAAGGCGGCTGATTTCTCAACAATCACGCTCCACCCCTGGACAATGCCAGGGGGTCGCTGTCTACTTCTTTCATTGTTCGGGGTCGGGCGAGAGAAGTAGTCAGTGACAGCAATCACGCTGGATTGTGTGACCAAATCCTTCGACGGGGGGCCACCAGCCGTCGACCAGCTGACGCTGGAGATCAGGGACGGCGAGTTCATGGTCCTGCTCGGGCCGTCCGGCTGCGGCAAATCCACGGTGCTGCGAATGATCGCGGGCCTGGAGGAACCCAGTTCCGGGTCGGTCTGGTTCGGACGCACCGAGGTTCACCGAATGTCACCCAAGGAACGCGGTGTCGCGATGGTGTTCCAGAACGGTGCTCTTTATCCGAACCGCTCCGTACGCGACAACATTCTCTTCCCCCTGCAGATGGCAGGTGAGGATCCGGGCGAGGCAGCGGCGAAGGTCGGCGGCCTCGCCCGGATCCTGGGAATCGAGCGCACCCTCGACAGGTTGCCGCGGACCCTGTCCGGAGGCGAACGCCAGCGGGCCGCGATCGGCCGGGCGGTCGTCCGTCAGCCCATCGTCTCGCTGATGGACGAGCCGCTGTCCAACCTGGACTCGGCGATGCGGACCGAGTTGCGTCAGGAGATCGGTGCGATGGCGCGCGAGCTCAAGGCGACGACGGTGTACGTCACCCATGACCAGGTCGAGGCGCTCACGCTGGCCGACCGGCTCGCGATCATGCGCGAAGGCCGGATCGAAGATGTCGGGACGCCTGGCCAGGTCTACGAGGATCCGGCGACCGCCTTCGTGGCTGCGTTTCTCGGCTCGCCCCGGATCAACCTGGTGATCGCCACAGTTCAGGTGGAGGCCCATCGACGCGTTGTCCTCGACTTCGGTGGGCAGTCTCTTTCCTTGCCCAGGACCGATCGACGTGCTCAGGTACTTGCCCACCACGACGGCGCCCGGGTCGTCGTCGGCCTTCGCTCCGAGGCGGTCACCATCGTCGACGAAGGCGGCGAAGGAAACGAACTGTCCGGCCGGTTGCGCGCCCTGGAATTCCATGGTCACCAATGGATCGCCTTCGTCGAATCAGGTCTGGAACTGGCCGATCCGGACACACTCGGTCTGCTGGCTCGACGGAGAAGGACCAGGCGCACAGGCCTGCGACAGTCGACGAACGGACATCGCCCAGGCTCTCGAGCAGAACACGCGGCGGAGCACCTCAGCGTGAGCACCCGGGCCAGAGCTGCTGTGGTCGCAAGGATCCGGCCACTGTTCGGCCTCGCCGTACCGGTACCACTCGAACCGCTGCTGCCGCCAGGTGGTCATCGTCGCAGTGATCTCGTTCTGGAGGTCGCGGCCGGCCAGGCTCTCGCTCTCGGGCAACAGGTCCGCCTTCGGGTCGACATCACCCGCATCCACGTGTTCGACGAAGAAGGTCGTCGCGTCGACCGTGTCGTGCGCTGAGGCTGTGGGTCCGCCGCAGAGTTGACAGCGCCGAATTGGCTTCGCGGGAACGCCCCAGTTGGCTGAGAGTTCACAACTCTTCCCGCCCAAGGAGCGTCAGATGAAACACCGCGCCAAGGCGATCACGGTCATGCTCGCCGCGACCGCAGGCCTGCTGACCGCCGGTACGCCGGCGTTCGCGCACGGCTTCGCCGATTCACCCACCAGCCGAGCCACCTTCTGTCAGCAGGGTCACGCCGGCGACTGCGGTCAGATCCGGTACGAACCGCAGAGTGTCGAAGCGGCCAAGGGGTTCCCGGCCGCCGGACCGGCTGACGGACAGATCTGTTCCGGTGGCCATCCGCAGTTCGCCGCACTGGACGATCCGCGCAACGGGCTCTGGCCGGCCACCAAGGTCGAGCCCGGCAGCTTCGGGGTCGGCTGGCACATGACCGCTCAGCACCGTTCGACGAAGATCGAGTACTTCATCACCAAGGACGGTTGGGACCCGAACCGGCCGCTGCAACGCTCCGCGTTGGAGTTGCTGCCTTTCCACACCGCCGATCTCGGTGGCAACCAGCCGCCGGCGAAGTGGACGGATACCGTCAACCTGCCCCGGCGCAACGGCCGGCACCTGATTCTGTCGATCTGGACCATCGCCGACACCGCCAACGCCTTCTACCAGTGCGCTGATGTGATCTTCGGCGACAAGCGCCCTTCGACAGGTGAGCCGCTGACCGTGCCGAAGAACGATCAGGAGGGAACTCAGTACGGCACCTTGACCCAGTCCTCCGGCGCGACCGTGGGCACTCCCCTCCGTGGCGGTCAGGGCAAGTGCCTCGACGTCGCGGGCTCCAACTCGGCCGATGGTGCCGTGGTCCAACTGTTCGACTGCAACCAGACCGCGGCGCAACAGTGGCAGGCGCCCGGCGACGGCTCGGTCCATGCCTTGGGAAAGTGTCTGGACGCGCGGTACAGCGGGCGCAAGAACGGCACCAGGGTTCAACTCTGGACCTGCAACGGAACGGGTGCGCAGAAATGGCACTTCACCCAGAGCGGTGATCTGGTCAACGACCCGGCCGACAAGTGCCTGGACGTGATCGACAAGAAGACCGCGAACTGGACCCCGACCCAGCTATGGGACTGTGCCGGTTCGGCCAATCAGAAGTGGCAGCAACAACACTGAGCGGTTGAGGAGATCAGGGATGCGGATCCCACAGTTGACCCGCATCCCTGCGGTCTCACCGGGTCCAGAGCCACACCGTGCTGTAGTTCGAGTTCGCGCTGCAGAAACACTCGCTGACCTGATGGGTGTTCTTCAGGTCCTCTCCACGCCGCTGGCAGTTGCCCCAGTTCACTCCACCGTTCGGGCCGGTGAAGACCTGCTTGATCTTGAAAGTGGGCTTGGGATTGCTCACGCCGGGATCACTCGGGCCGGCCTGCGCCACAGCGGTCGAGCCGATCAGGCCTGTACTCAGCACAACTCCCGCGGCAGCAACCGCGAGCATTCTCTTGAAGGACATGATCTTTACCTCACTCTGGTTGGGGAAACAGTGCAAAAATAGTCAGTCGATGATCTTGGCCAACCAGAGCCTGTGGACCCACCACAGGGTCAGCAGCGCTACGCGGGGCGCACCCACAGATAGACCCTGCTGGCATTCCAGTTCTCACCACAGACGAACTCGGTAATTTGTCGCCTGTCCTGCAGCCACCGTCCGTCCTGGCGGCACAGATACCTGTTCACCTCAGGGCGCAGGTCTGCGTACTCCCGAATGAGCCGCAGTGCTGGTTTGGGTGCGGCCGCATCCGCCGGCCCGCTCAGTCCGGTGGCCAGGCCGGAGCCCAGCACCGCCGTCACCAACAGCTTCTTGACCAACATCGTGACGCTCACAATCTGCCGGGGACGACTGGACGGTCAGGCCGTTCGGTTGACCCGGACCGGGTGGTGAGAGTGGTTGTCGAGGTTGCTCAGCAGGCCGGGGTCGAAGACACACTCGGCCTGGTCGCGAGCGTAGGTGGCCAGGAAACGCCGCAGATCGTCGGCAGGCTCCGATGCGGATCGGAGTTCCCGCCGAGTGGCCCGCGTCGCCGTCCGCCCCGAAGAGGTGTGGTCGAAGACTGCCGCGGCGATCGCCGAGTCCATCTGGTCCGGTGCCACCACCCGGTTCATCAGCAGGCGACCTGCAGAGCTCTCGACCGGGTACGCGCGTCCGGTGGTCAGTGCCTCTCGAGCCGGCGAGTCGCCCAGCAGCCGTGCCAACCGCAGGCCTGCCGTTCCGGACAGCACGCCGATCCGGGCAGCGGGCAGACTGAAGTACGCCGCCTGCTCCGCGATCACGTAGTCCGTTGCCAATAGCAACTGTACGCCGCTGCCGATGGCGAAGGCGTCGACCACCGAGATCCACGGCTTCTCCCGGCGCTGCTCCAGTTCCCGGTGCGGCGAACCGGTCGGATGCCCCCGCAGCAACTTGTTCAGCAGGCCGAGTTCTCGCTCCAGGAAGAACGCCGTGAACGAGATCCTGCCCTCGTACAGATCGGTTAGGTTCAGACCGGAGCTGAACACGCGGTTTCCGGCGTACTTCGGATGGGTGGCCTCGCCACCCCGCAGTACGCCGATCTCGATCCGGTCGTCGAGCAGCACCAGATCGACCGCGAGCTCGAGCGCCCGCAGGCTCCGGTCGTCCTCGGCGTTCAGGAAGCGGTGGTTGCCCAGCACAACCTCGCCGACGATTCCCCGTCGCCGGACCTGGACCGTCCCGAGATCCACACTGTCGTAGTCCCGCAGCCGTTGCAGCGCACCTGCCGCGGCAGGGTGCGGCAACGTCATCGCGTGCAGCAGGTGATGCCCGCAGGTAGGGTCAGCGAGAATCCAGCTGACGAACAGGCCGTGGTCGTACTCGAGGCCGATCTTGTTCCGCTGGGGCCGCCGCTGCTCGTTCTCCAGATAGCCGCGGTCGGGCAGCAGACCGGGAAACTGTTCAGCCGCTCGCAGCACCAGTTCGATCACCCGGTAGCTGCGCTGGAAACCCTCGGTGAGCTGTTCGTACACCGACGCCGCATGCTCGGACAGGACGCTGTCGCGGGTCAGTCTGCTCAGCTCGACCAGGTTCCGGAGCGTACTGTCCTCCCGGCTCGCGCCGTCGCGACCGCCACCGTGCTGGACGGCGATATCCGTGTACAAACGCTGCAGGGAGCGCAGCGTGACGGAAGTCAGGTCGGTCATGGACAGCAGCCCTCACAGACGGATGAGGTGGATTCTGGACGGAATCCTCACCCACCCAAAGATATACCAATTTACCTATGTTTTGACCATTGTTACCGTGCGAGGTCAGAGCAGGGAGCGGCCCGCCATCCACGGAAGGTAGGACCGGTTGGCGGCCAGCAAAAGCCCCGCCAGGGCCGTCGCGCGATCGTTCTGGCCGACCAGCGGATGGGCCAGCAGAGCGTTCCGGACCCGATCGACACCACCCTTCAACGCAGCGTCCAGAGCCACCGACTCGTAGGCGGACACGTGAGCCACCAAACCGGCGTACAGATCGGGCAGCGGGTCGACCGGCAACGGGACGGCGCCGGCCGCGGTGATGGTGGCCGGGACCTCGATCACCGCCTCGGGCGGCAGGAACGGCATCGAGGTCCCGTTGCGGACGTTGACCACCTGCACATCGCCCTGATCGCGCAGGAGGGATGCGATCAGGGCGATGGCAGCCTCGGAGTAGAACGCGCCCCCACGTTGTCCGAGGAGTTCGGGCTTGGTGTCCACCGCCGGGTCGGCGTACAGCTCCAGCAGCCGTGCCTCGATGCCGGCCACCTCGTCGGCGCGCGACGGACCGGTCATCTGCTCGGCGACCACTTCGTCATGGGCGTAGAAGTAGCGCAGGTAGTACGACGGAATCGCACCGAGCAGGCGGATCAGGTCCACCGGCAGACCGACCTCGTCGGCGATCGTCAGGCCGTGACCGCGCAGCAGTTCCGGCAGTACGTCGATCCCGTCCAGCCGGACAGCGCGCTCCCAGCTGAGATGGTTCAGCCCGACGTGATCGAGACTGATCCGGGCCGGAACGACGTTCAGCAACCCGGCGATCTGCCGCTGGAAACCGATCGCGACGTTGCACAGACCGATCGCGCGATGTCCGGCGTCGAGCAGTGCCCGCGTCACGATACCGACCGGATTGGTGAAGTCGATCAACCAGGCGTCCGGAGCCACCTCCCGGATCTGGTCCGCCAGCTCCAGCACCACCGGTACCGTCCGCAGCGCCTTGGCCAGCCCACCGACCCCGGTGGTCTCCTGCCCGACGCAACCACACTTCAGCGGCAGTGTCTCGTCCACGGCCCGTGCGGCCTGGCCTCCGACACGTAACTGCATCAGGACCACCGAGGCTCCGTCGGCGCCCTCGGCAGCCGATTCGGTGGTGCTGACCACCGCCGGATGATCGGCCCGCTTGAGCATCCGTTGCGACATCGCGCCGACCTTCTCCAGCCGGTCCCGGTCCGGATCGACCAAGGCGATCTCGGTCACCCCGAGCTGGTCCCGCAGCCGGGCGATCCCGTCCACGAGCTCCGGCGTGTACGTCGAGCCGCCGCCGATGACTGTCAGTTTCACCCTTTGACTCCTGTCAGTGTGACGCCCTCGATGAAAGCCTTCTGGGCGAAGAAGAAGACGACGATCAGCGGTGCCATCACGATCAGCGTGGCGGCCATCGTCAGGTTCCACTGGACCGCGTGGATGGACTTGAACGACGCCAGACCGATCGACAGGGTCCAGTGCGACGGCTGTTCGCTGACGTAGATCAACGGTCCGTAGTAGTCGTTCCAGGCATAGAAGAAGGTGAACAGCCCCACCGCGGCCAGAGCCGGCCGGAGCATCGGCAGGATCACCCACCACAGGGTCCGGAACTCACCGCAGCCGTCGATCCGGGCCGCGTCGGCGTAGTCGTCCGGGATGGTCAGCAGGAACTGGCGGAGCAGGAAGATCGAGAACGCGTCGCCGAACAGCATCGGCAGTACCAGCGGCCAGATGGTGCCGGTCAGCCCGAGACTCGCCCAGACGAGGTACATCGGTACGACCAGCACCTGGGGCGGCAGCAGCATCATCGCGACCACCAGCAAGAAGGCGACGTTGCTGCCCCGGAACCGGTAGCGTGCCAGCGCGTAGGCGGCGGGCACACTCGCCAGCAGCGTGAAGACACTCGCCAGTACGGCGTAGATCATGGTGTTCAGGAACCACTGCGCCATCGGTGCCTTCTGGAAGACTGCGGCGAGGTTGCCCCACTCCCAGTGCCGTGGCCACAGCTCCGGCGTCAACGTCTGCTCCTCCGGCATCACCGCGGTCAGCACGATGAACACCAGCGGCAGGACGAACGCCGCCGCGAAGGCGATCGCCAGGCTGTGTCTGGCCACCCAGACCAGACCGGTCTGCCGCCTCATGCCGCCCTCACGAATCCCGACCTGCGCCGCAGCAGGATCACGGTGAAGGCCAGCGAGATCACGAACATCAAGACAGCGAGCGCCGACGCGTAGCCCATGTTGTAGCGCTGGAACCCCTGAACGAACAACCAGTACGGCAACGTCAGGGTCGAGCCCTCCGGTGGTCCCGGAGTCTGGCCCGAAGGGGTGATGTCAGCACTGCCACTCGCGACCGACCCGGCCACGATCGCCTGGGTGAAGTACTGGATCGCGCCGATCATCCCGGTGACCACCGCGAAGAGCAGGACCGGCGCGATGGTCGGGAGCGTCACGTGCCGAAACCGCTGGGCACTCGAAGCCCCGTCGAGGGCGGCGGCCTCCAACAGCTCCCCCGGTACGTCGAGGATCGCTGCGAGCATGATGACGATCAGGTTCCCGCTGCCCCACAGTGCGAGCATCACCAGGCCGGGCTTGGCCCACGAGGGGTCGGTGAACCAGAACGGTCCATCGATACCGAAGAAGCCGAGCGCTTGGTTGACCGGCCCGGTGGCCGGGTTGAAGAGGAAGACGAAGGCGATCGTCGCGGCCACCGGCGGTGCGAGTGACGGCAGGTAGAACAGCGTGCGGAAGAATCCTGCGCCGGACTTCAACCGGGCCAGCACCTGAGCCGCCCCCAGGGCGAACAGCACCTGGGCCGGCACCATCACGGCGATGAACCAGCCGGTGTTGCGGATCGCCTGCCATACATAGGGATCCTCGGTGAACAGATAGCGGTAGTTCCGCAGTCCGACCAGCTCGGGCGCGTTCAGCATCGTGTAATTGGTGAACGACAGGTAGATCGTCATCACCAGTGGATAGCCGAAGAAGAGGACGACCCCGATCATCCAGGGAGCCAGGAAGACCAGGGCCGCCGTCCGGTGGTGTCTGCCCATCACGACCCCAGGCGCAACGCGGCGTCACTCTGCCTGGCGAGATCCCGCAAGCCTGCATGGAGGTCCGGCACCTTGCCCTTCTGCCACTTGTCGACGAACTGGCCGACCGAGGTCAAGTAGGCCCCGCCGTCCGGTGTCGCGGGCAACGACTGGCTCAGAGGGTGCTCGAAAGCCGTCAGGAACGGCTTGAAGTTCTCCTCCTTGGCCAGCTTCAGATCCGGCGAGCGCAACGCCGCGAGCGTGGTCGGTACGTTGTGCATGGCATCGGCGAAACTGACCAGCGCGCCGGTGTCGGTCGAGAGGAACTTGACCAGTTGCCAGGCGGCCTCCGGGTTCTTCGCACCCTTCGGTACGCCGATGATATTGCCGCCGATCAGGCCCGAGCCGTACAGAGCCGGTTTCGCGGCCGGCATCGGGGCGGTGCCGTAGTCGACCTTGGCACCGTCGTTCTTGATGAACGAGGTCCGCCACTCACCGTCCACCATCATCGCGATCTTGCCGGTGTTGAACGCGTTCTGCGCCGAGAACTCGTCGGCCAGACCGATCTTGAACAGCTGTAGCTTGTCCGCCCCGAACCAGTCGACCTGGGCCTTCTGCCAGCGCAGCATCTGCTCGAAGGCGGGGTCATCGGCCCAGTTCGCCGTACCGTCCGGTTTGAGGAAGGTCGCCCCGAAACTGGGGGTGAAGTGTTCGGTGACGGCTTCGTAGGTGCCGAGGAACGGCATGAAACCCGCGACCTCGATCCGGCCGTCGGCCGACCGTTTCGTCAGCTTCCTGGTCATCTCGTCCAGCTCGGCCATCGTCTTGGGCGGACCCGCGTAGCCGGCCTCGGCGAGAAGTTTCTTGTTGTAGTACAGGGCGTAGGTGTCGGCCAGCAGCGGCATCGTACAGCGTTTGCCCTTGTACTCGGTGTACGCCCGGACGGCGGCCGGGATCTGCTCGAGATCGACCTTGTCGCGCTGGATCCAGCTGTTCAGGTCCTGGAAGGCGCCGGTCGAGCACCACGCACCGACACTGGCCGCGTTGAACGAGAGCGCGACTTCCGGCGGCTTGCCACCTCGGATCGCCTGGGTGACCTTGTCCGCGTCCTGCGCCGGAACCGGTTTGACCGTGATGTTCGGATGCGCGGCGTGGAAGCGATCGAGGGCGCCCTGAACCGCCTTGACCTCGTTGGCGTCCTTCAGCGGGTGCCAGAAGGTGATCGTCACCGGCTTGTCGTCAGCTGGAGCCACGGGTGCGGTCTGTTGTTGGGTTGCCGGCGTACAGGCCGCCGCAACACCGAGAACCACAGCCATCGCGACGAGCGCTGGACCGAACCTTTTCATCTCAACACCTCGCAATTTGGACCACTTTATGACCAGTCGATCGGTCCGAGTGTGTAAGCGAGCCGTCGGTCGTGTCAAGAGCTCAGTTGACCAAGTGGTCATCTCTGGTACTTGACCACTTTCTCACCACTGTGAGACGGTTTCATCACTCCCCTTCATCCCCCAGACCAAAGGTGAAGCAATGAAGAAGATTCGCCCGGCGGCCGTCTTGCTGGCCGCCACCGCGCTCCTCGGCGCCGTCCTCGTGCACGCCGGAGCGGCAAGCAACGCGAGCACCACCACGACTTCGGCCGCGGCACCCGCCTGGAAGCTGACGTTCTCCCAGGAGTTCAACAACGCGGCTGGGGCGCGTCCGGACTCCACCAAGTGGAACTACGACCTCGGCGGTGAGCCCACCTGGGGCAACGAGGAGTGGCAGTACTACACCAATCGGCCGCAGAACGTCCAGATGGACGGTAAGGGCAATCTGGTCATCTCCGCCCGGAAGGAGAAGCTCGCCGGAATGGCGAACTGCCAGTTCGGCACCTGCGACATCACCTCGGGCCGGATCACCACCCGGAACAAGTTCAACCAGAAGTACGGCAAGTGGGAGGCCCGGATCAAGGTCCCGGCCGGGCAGGGGCTGTGGCCGGCGTTCTGGATGATGGGCAACAACGACGACGTGGTCGACTGGCCGGGCAACGGCGAGATCGACGTGATGGAGATCGTCGGCAACGAGCCGAGTACGACGTACGGCACGGCGCACGGTCCCGGGTACTCCGGTGAGAACGGCCCGGGCGGCTCGAAGACGCTGGCCAGCGGCAAGTTCGCGGACACTTACCACACCTTCACGATGGAGTGGTGGCCGTCGAGCATCACCTGGTACCTGGACGGCGTCAAGTTCAAGTCGATCAGCAAGGGCGGTCTGCCGGTCGGCAAGCAGTGGGTCTTCGACCACAACTTCTACATCCTGCTCAACCTGGCTGTGGGCGGCACCTGGCCCGGTCCGCCGAACTCGGCCACGAAGTTCCCGGCGAACCTGCTGATCGACTACGTTCGTGTCTACACCTGGGCCTAGGACGATAGGACGCTCGTGACAGTCAGCCTTCGCAAGCGAGATCGCGCACGCGAACACCTGCTCGGTCTGATCGAGTCACGAGCGGTCGGCCAGGCGATTCCGTCCGAGCGGCAGTTGTCCGCCGAACTCGGGATCTCCCGGCCGACTCTCCGGGCCGTCGTCGACGACCTGATCCGCGACGGCTGGCTGGTCCGCGAGCACGGTCGTGGCATGTTCGTCGGCAGTCCCAAGATCGCCCAGCAGATCACCGGCGCGACCGGCGCCCAAGGCGCGACGTACCCGAAAGCACCCGGCACCTGGACCAGCCGGGTGCTTTCGCACGCCGTCATCCCGGCCGGCACTCTGATCGGCAGCCGCCTGCGGGTCACCCCCAACACCGCGGTACTGCGGATTGCCCGGCAGCGCCTGGTCAACGGCGAACCGATGTGCCTGGAGACGATTCACGTCCTGAACGAGATCGTGCCCGACTTCGAGGTCAAGGCAGTCGAGCAGGGCTCCTTCTACGCTTTGCTGCGGGAACGGTACGGCGTGATCCCGACCGACGCCGAGCAGACCCATCTCGCGGCCGCCGCGGATGCCACCGAATCGGCCCTGCTCGGCCTGCCTCTCGAAGCCCCGATCCTGATCCTGGAGCGCACCACCCGCGACCAGGACGGCCGCAGTTTCGAGTACACCAGAGCCGCCTACCGCGGCGACCGCTACCAGGTCACCACCCACCTGACCCTGACCGACCCGAAGTCAGGCATTCCGGATGCCAGGTGAAAATTCGGTCCGGATGTCGGCACGGTCATCGCCGTTTGTCACGTCTCGCGGCCTTGGCTGAGCGCCGTTTGGCTTTGGCTCGGTCGCCGGCCCGCGCGAACCGACGAAGGTCGCTCAGCCTCGAGCGCTCGTCCGCAAGCCACTTGGCCAGTACCGCAGGCAACTCTTTCCGGCTTCTGAACCAGTTGGCCGCAGCAGCGGTCGCAGCGTCCTCCGAGTTGCCGAAACCTGGCAGCTTATCCGGCTCACGGAGTAGACCGGCGGCGATGATCTCATAGGTCCGGCTCCCGCCGAAGTACCGTTTGAGCCCGATCACTTCAGCGACACCGGGGCAGAACGCAGCGCCGATCATCAGTGCGCCGCCCGCAACGACCCCGCCGGAGTCCTCACCCTCAGGCGTCTTGGCCGTGAGCAGGTCGAAGATCCGCTGCTCGTGCTCGTCCATCGTGATGGCACTGTCGACGCTCAGGCACTCCGCATACACTGCGTGGGCATCGAGCGCGCTCTCGAGCTCGTGCGCCCTCGCGGCCCCCGCCATGCCGAAGCCCAGCACACGAGCACCAGGTTGGATGTCGCTTGCGACGGCCTTCACCTCCACCGTGCGCTCGAACCCGACCAGGACTAGCGCTTCGGGCCTGCGCTGGCCGCGACGGTGGTCATCGCCGAGCCGAGCGAAAGGGGACGAGACGAAGGGACACACCTGTGCGGCGTAGAGCGCGCACACCTCGTGGATCGGTGCTTCCTGGGACTCGATCGAGCGCCCGGCGAAAGACTGCCAATCTCGCTGCCCGGTGACAAGCCACCGTAGTTCGTCATGGAAGGGCTGCGCACAGACCCCGCACAGATCGTACGTCGCGACGGCGAGTTTCCGATTCTCTCCGATCCGCCCGAAGTCGATGCCATCCTCGTCTTGTGGGACGATGGCTATCACCGGGAATCCACGTGAGTCACGCGGCAGTCCTTGGAGCCGCTCTGGCAAGACGATGTCTGCGGGTCCTGGTCGCACCTCTGTCTCCTGTCTGCTGCGTCGTGTGGTCAGCGGCTCTGCAGGGCGGCCAGGAAGACGCTTTTCAGGTCGGCCGGGCTCTTGGTCAGGTAGGCCTGACCGCCGGTCGCCTCGGCCAGCATCCGCAACTCGGTGGCGTCGGCGTCGGGCCCCATCCCGAAGGCGATGATCCGGACCGGGCGGGCCGCATCCCGCAGACCGCGCAGGGTCTGCAAGGTCTTGGCCAGGGTCGGGCTGCCCGGGTCCTCGTTCCGGCCGTCGGTGAACAGCAGCACGGCGTTCACAGCGCTCGGATCGTAGTTGGTTCGCACCATCTGGACGGCCGCGATCGCGGTGTCGTACAAGCCCGTGCTGCCACCCTTGATCGGCTGCTGTACTGCGAGACTCGCGGTGAGCTTCTGTCGTTGACGCGGACTCAGCTTGCCCATCGGCACGAGTTGGTTGAAGTCGGCGCCGTAGCGGCCGATCTTGGTGGAGAACGTCCACAGACCGACTGAGGCGTTGTCAGGGAACAGTTTCAGTCCGCTCGCCGCGGCTTCCACCGTCAGTTGCAGGCGGGTCTTGGATCCGACCAGCTCGGCCATGGAACCGGACACGTCGACCACCGCCAGGGAGTTCGCCGACAGTGACAGCCGGGTCCACTCAGCCAGCGCCTCGGCGACCGCCGGTCCGGTGAACTTCGGCAGTTGACTGATGACACCGACTCCACTGCCGCCGCTGAGCTCACTGGCGAGGGCGTCCCGCAGACCTGCTTCCTCACGGTCCTGGTCCGCCGAATTGGCGATCAGCTCGGACGCAAGCGCCTTCCCTGCCTCGGTGACCGCCTCCACCTCGTTCTGCGCGGTGACCACCAAAGGGTAGTCGAGCAGCAAGGTACCGGTTCCGGGCGCGGCCGCCTTCAGCTCCGAGTCCGGATGCTCGTCCTGATACCTCACGAAACTGCGCTCGGCAGCCGGTACCACGAGCCGGCTGCCGGCCTGCGCGGCCCGATTGAACAGTCCGGTCACGTCGGTGTAAGGCTTCGCCATCGACCCCAGTCGTTGTGCGGTCGGCACCACCACCTCGGCCACCTGGTAGTCCGTCGCGGCAGTCTTCTGCCGCTCCGCCTGAATCGCCAGCAGGGCCAACGCTCCCGGCGTCTGACTCAACGGGTCGAGCAGCGCCGGCTCGGCCTTCGACAGCATCGCCAGCCAGGAGGACGTGTCCACGAAGTTGTCGGACCGGCCGACCAGAACCAGCGGAGAACTGGCGATCGAGGGCACCGCCACGATCGGGACCTGCTGACCGTCGTCAGCCTGTCCGACCCACAACGAGGAGTCCGGAACCCACAGGTCAGGACGTCCGTCCTTGCCTGACGCAACATTTTTGGCCACTACGGCCGACGCCGCCGCGGTGATGGCGAAGGCCACACAGGCGCTGGGGTCGTCCTTGCCCGCCAACGATTTGGCAGCCGCGTCGAGCAGTGGTTTGATCTCGGGCGTCGTGCTGAGCTGGACCTGGCGTCGCTCGCCGCACTTCCGCCCGCCGAGACCGTCCGCGGCTGACTCCGGCCCGAACGTCCTGACCAGAAGCACCGCCGCCAGGGACAGCACCAGCAGTCCGGCAATCGCCAGATACACCGGACGCCGTTCGGCGCGGGTGCGCGTGGTACGGGTCTTCTTCGGAACCGCAGAGGAATGTCTTCCCATCGCGGCAGATCCCTTCAGCCAGAGTGGATACGCCTCACGACAATCAATCGTGAATGACGCTCACAGTGTTACCTGACCGTCAAGCCGTAATCTATCAGCCCGTTCCCCAATCGTTGCCAGGCATTGTCCAGCCGATTCGTGGCGAGACCGCGCGATCACCACCAGACCTGTGGAGCATCCACAGCAATCCCTTCCCTGCAACGAATACCCGCCCCCAATCGAACCATTCCCTGTCCGGGGCGTGGTCAGCGTGCTGACAGTTCTCGCGCCGACGCGCCCCCGAGAGGTACCCCGATGTCTCGTCCTGTTGATTGGTCCGTATTCGGTTTTGATGGTGATCCGACGCCT
>NZ_JBFBNQ010000012.1:0-91645 GCF_040687575.1 Kribbella sp. NPDC056861
CATTGTAGGGCACCTTGACCCAGTCCGAGACCTGCCCGTCGACGCTGTACCGGCCGGACGACTGCTTCTCGTAGTACGTCTTCACCGAGTCGCTCCGAAACTCTTCAGGACTTCCTCTGACTCTTGAATTAAGTAGGGAAGTTAGCTTTCCTTAGGGAGCGCAGCTTTGAATGCGCATTCCCGCCCCCGAAAAACTGCACAGGAGAGTCGATGACTCCAGGAGACGCCCCACTCCGCCCGCCACCGCGATCACGCCGCTTCGTGGCGATCGCCGCCGCCCTGGTGGCCGCGGTGGTCGCGACAGGTCTGACCGTTGCCTCCTCGTCCGATGCCAGCGCCGCCATCTCGCCGACCGGGTGGAACACGGTGGTCAGCAAGAACAGCGGGAAGTGCGTCGATGCCCGCGGCGCCGCGACCGCGAACGGCACCGCCGTCCAGCAGCAGGCCTGCAACAGCGGTAACGCCCAGCAGTGGCAGTTCCAGCCGACCACCAACGGCTACGTCCGGGTCAATGCGCTCAACAACGCGGCCCAGGCACTCGACGTCACGAATGTCTCCACCGCCGACAGCGCCCCGATCCAGCTGTGGTCCTACAGCAGCGGGCTCAACCAGCAGTGGCAGCCGATCGAGGAAGCCGACGGCGCGTACCGCCTGGTCAACCGCAACAGCGGCAAGTGCCTCGACGTACCGGCCGCCTCGACCGCTGACGGCGTTCAACTGCAGCAGTACACCTGCAACGGAACCGCTGCCCAATCCTTCAGGATCAACCCCGTGGACGGCACTCCCCCGACCGAGCCGCCGGCCGGTCAACCCGACTTCGGCCCGAACGTGTCGATCTTCGACCCGTCGATGTCGCAGAGCACGATCCAGAACAAGCTGAACTCGGTCTTCAGCCAGCAGGAGACCAACCAGTACGGCGAACAGCGGTTCGCGCTGCTGTTCAAGCCCGGTACCTACAACGTCAACGCCAATGTCGGCTTCTTCACCCAGGTCGCCGGTCTCGGCCTGACGCCGAGCAGCGTGACGATCAACGGCGCCGTGCACGTCGAGGCCGACTGGTTCCCGCCGCAGAATGCGACCCACAACTTCTGGCGCGGCGCCGAGGGCCTGACCGTCAACCCGACGGGCGGGCTGGACCGCTGGGCCGTCAGCCAGGCATCGGCGTACCGGCGGATGCACCTCAAGGGCAACCTCGCCCTGGACGACGGCGGCTGGGCCAGCGGTGGCTTCATGGCCGACACCCTCGTCGACGGTCAGGTCCGGTCGGGCAGCCAACAGCAGTGGCTGTCCCGCAACACCAACTGGGGCAGCTGGACCGGCCAGAACTGGAACCACGTCTTCGTCGGCGCCCAGAACGCGCCGGCCGGCGGCTTCCCCGATCCCGGCTACACCAAGGTCGCGCAGACCCCGATCATCCGGGAGAAGCCCTACCTGTACATCGATGCTGCCGGCAACTACAAGGTCTTCGTCCCGGCTCTGCGCGCCAACACGGCCGGACCGAGCTGGACAGGCGGCAACCCGGCCGGCGAGTCGCTGCCGATCGACCAGTTCTACATCGCCAAGCCGGGCGTCACCGCTGCGACGATCAACGCGCAGCTTGCCGCCGGCAAGAACCTGCTGTTCACGCCGGGCGTCTTCAAGCTCAGTGACTCGATCCGGATCACCCGGCCGAACACGGTCGTGCTGGGCCTCGGCCTGGCGACGCTGATGCCGACCAACGGCACCACGTCGATCTCGGTCGCCGATGTCGACGGCGTGAAGATCGCCGGCCTGCTGATCGACGCCGCGCCCACCAACTCGGCACTGCTGATGGAGCTCGGCCCGACGGGTTCGTCGGCCAACCACTCGGCCAACCCGACCTCGCTGCACGACATCTACTACCGGATCGGCGGCTCGGCCGTCGGCAAGGCGACCGAGACGTTGCGGATCAACAGCAACAACGTGATCCTCGACCACGCGTGGCTGTGGCGTGGCGACCACCGTGACGGGGTCGGCTGGAACGTGAACACCGCGGCCACCGGACTGGTTGTCAACGGCAACGACGTTACGGCGTACGGGTTGTTCGTCGAGCACTACCAGAAGTACCAGACGATCTGGAACGGCAACGGCGGCCGGACCTACTTCTACCAGAACGAGATGCCGTACGACCCGCCGAACCAGGCGGCCTGGATGAACGGCTCGACCCGCGGCTACGCGGCGTACAAGGTCGCCGACTCGGTCACCACGCACGAGGCCTGGGGGCTCGGCAGCTACTGCGTCTTCACCTCGGACGCGAGCATCGTGGCCGAGCGGGCGTTCGAGGTGCCGAACAAGCCCGGCGTCAAGTTCCACAACATGATCACCGTGTCCCTCGGTGGCCGCGGGACGATCAACCGGGTGATCAACAACGTCGGTGGCACGGCCAACTCGGCCAACAACGAAGGCACCTGGAACGAGTATCCGTAGAACCTTCTGAGTAGTACCTCCTGAACGGGGCTCCGGCCGGCATCTGCCCGTCGGCCGGGCCCTTCCACCCAGCGCCCTGCAACCGTCAGGGGCTGCAGGGCGTTGGGTGTCGGTAGGGGGTGATTGGGTGACCCGGTGGAGATCACTGAGCTGTCGGACCGGATAGAGAAGCTGTCGGCCCGCTACGGGGAACACCTAGGGATCGAGCGGGACGGGGACTGGTTCCTGCTCAAGCTGCAGGAGGAGGTCGGTGAGTTGACCCAGGCCTACCTGCAGGTGACCGGCCGGGCCCGGACGAAGGGGCGGACGGCCGAGGAGATCCGGGACGGGTTCCAGCTGGAGTTCGCGGACGTGTTCTGTCAGTTGCTGCTGCTTGCGCGGCACTTCGACGTCGACGTGCCGCGGGAGATCGAGCGCAAGTGGCTGTCGCACGAGTGAGCGCCCATACCCCTTCCACAGCAGGGGAAACCTCGACGGCCGGTTGAGGACAGCGCGTTGAACGGCGGTGAGGCGCGGCCTAGCGTCGCGGTCAGACGGAGACTCCGTCACACCGCCGAAGGGAGACGCAGATGCCAACCACGTTGGTCGAAGCGCCGATCGAACTGTTGACGACGAGCGACTACGAGCGCCCGTCCGTCACGTCGGACGAGCAGGGCGAGCGCAACTGGTACCCGCCCTACAACGGCCCGTCCGGGCGTCCTGAGTAGTTCACTCAGGTGTCGCGCGGCGCTCTGAGCGGTGCCGCGCGGCACACCCGCCCACCAGCAGACAGGACCACCATGACCGTACTGCGTACCGACGTGATCGACTCGGTGGACCGAGCCCTGTCGCGACACCAGGACTTCGCCGCCCCGGAAGCCATCGACGAGCGCAACCTCGCCCGGCTCCGGCTCGGCCTCAGCACCCTCGCCCGCCTCAACCCGGCAGTGGCAGCGACCGAGCTCGTCGGCCAGGACGACCAAACCCTGGCCCTGTTCCTCCGCGATCCCGTACTACGCAACGCCTTCGAGGCCGACCTGGCCGCAGCAGTCACCCGCTCGACCACCACCGGTACTGCGCTGGCCGACGTCCTGCCGCTGACCCACCTGTCCACCGGTCGCGGCCCGGCCGAGGAGCTCGCGAGTCACGGCGCCAAAGCCTGGCCCGGCCTCGGCCCCGCCTTCGTCTGGCAGGACTTCGACCGTGAGTCCGGCCCGGTCGGCCGCCGCATGGACGCCCTGATCCACGGCATCTTCCCCGAGCCCAGCGCGGAGGCGCCGATCGAGGCCGCTCCCGCACATCTGGCCGGCCTACGACAGGGCGCCAGCCTGCTGGCCGAGCTGCTGCCAGGCGTCGGACCGAACGTCCTGCATCACATCGGCGCGGTCGGCCTGGCCCGCAACGAGACCGCTGAGGGCCCGCTGCTCTCGATGTCGGGTGGTGACGGGCTGCCGTCGACGATCTTCCTCGGCCCCGACTGGCTTCGCGACCCGTGGGACACGGCCGGCCTGATCCTGCACGAAGGCCTGCACCTCACGCTCTTCGAGGTGATCCGCTGCGGCACCATGCTGACCGGCGATGCCGTCGGCGTCTCCGAGCTGCCCATCCCCTGGCGTCGACTGCGGTGGTCGTCGGCACGCGCACTGTTCGCCCTGCACGTCTATGTGCACATGGCGCTCTTCGAAGCCGCAGTAGCCGGCGCGGACGACAGGCTGCGCCTCAAGTACGGCGAACCGCCCGCGAACGCCGCCACCTCGCCGCACACGCCAGGCACCGATACGGCGTACGACACTCCCCTGGCTCGGGCCAGCTACCTCGCGGAGCAGTTGGAGCGGCTCAACCCGCAGCTGCTCACGCCGTACGGGCTGCAGTTCGTCGGCTGGCTCGGCGGGATCCTGGAGGAGCTGGCACCTGGTATCCGCGACAACTGGTCACCGCGACGCCCCGCAGGTGAGCCCAACGCAGAGGCCAAGCCCCTACCTGACGGCACCTTCCGCCTGACTCCCGCCGAGTCCATCCCTCTCCCCGGCCAGCGCCGCCTCGCTCTGTCGACTACAGAGCCCCCTGGCGTCGGCTGGCTCAACGTCCAGCTCTGGACCATCTACGCGCTCTGCGACGGCCAGGACGTCGCTGGTGTCCAGCGCCGATACGCCGAAGCGCTCTCCGGCACGCCAGGCGCCGCCTATGCCCAGCGCGACGCCGCCGACGGCCTCCGGCAACTGCTGCAGCGAGGTCTGATCACCGTGACCTAGTTCTGCTTGGCGGGGACGGCGAAGAGGATCAGGCAGATGATCGCCGGGATGGTCACGACCCAGATGTCACCCAGCCCCAGCAGGACCGGCGCGAGGCAGAGCAGCAGGAGATCGAAGCCGCGGATCGGGGTCGAGAACAGTCCCGGTGGGATGGCGCCCATCGGCGACGCGACCAGCGGTCCGCTGTACGTCGGCGGCCGGGCTGATGCTTGCCGGACAGCGCCCGTGAGCATCCCTGCCGCGACGGCGAACGCCACTGCCGGGCTGCCGAGCGCAGGCCCGGCCAGGGTTGCCCACAAGGCAGCAAACCCACCCGGTACTACGGACATGATCACTCGCAGCTCGCGGAGATCCATGCCCAGTGCTCGGACGAGTCCGGTCGAGCGGCAGACCGATCGCAGGCCGTCCATCAGCGGGCGTACTGCGCCGAACCCGGCCAGGCCTGCGGCGATGGGCACCAATACGTCGTACCCGGTGCCGGCGACGGCGTAGGGGACTACGAGTAGGGCGAAGGCGATCACCAGGCGGCGGGGCCAGCGCAGTACTCGGAGGAACTCGCGGTGGATCATGGCGACGCCGGTGGAGCCGCGGCCTCGGCGGGAGTTCAGGCGGCCTTTGAGGCGCCAGTGGCGGCCTGCTACTACGTCGGCGAGCAGGCTGACGTCGAGGGTGATTGCGGCGCCTGCCAGGCCTGCCAGGAGGTCGCCGCCGGCGATGGCGGTTTGGCGGCTGAGTTTGCCGAGGGTGCGGCTGGTGAGGGCTACGAACACAACAGCCAACAGAAGCCCCAAGGCCCCAACCACCAGCAGCCGTAGGTTGGCGGCGAGGAAGCCTGGCTCCTGCACGTCACTGATGGAGAGGATGCCTAAAGTCTCGGTGGTTGTGCCTGCCTCGGGCTGCTGGCGGAAGGCCAGGAGCAGGGCGGGGATGGCTGCGAGGACCAGCAGTCCGTCGGCTACTCGCAGAGCCCAGCGGGAGCGCTCTGCCGTCTGCTGCGCCCAGACCGTGGCACAGGTCGTAAACAGCAGCAGGACCGTAGTGAGCACAGCGGCCTCGCCGACGGTCGACCAGGTAGCGCCGAAGAGCGCCCAGCCGATCACCGCCGCCATCGCTCCGACCAGAGCCGCAACGACCACCACCAGCCGGTACGACGGCCGCAGCAGCGAGGCGCGATCCACTGGTGTCGCCAGCAGCCAGAAGCCGGTCGCCCGTGAGGCGGAGACCGGGCCGATGCTCAGCAGCACTCGGAGCATCGTGGAGACGAGCAGCGGCACCAGGATGTAGGGCACCGTGTCGAGCAGCCAGGAGCAGGAGCCCGACGTACAGGCTGCTGACCTGTCGTTGAGGTTCAGCAGCACGTTGCCGCCGGTCGCGCCGAGCATGGCGACCGAGAAGACGATCAGGTAGATGTCCTCGAACTGCTGCGCGAGGGTGCGGTCCGCCTTGCCCCGCCGGACCTTGCGCATCCACTTCCGCAGCACCCGGGACGCCGGGATCGCGCCGAAGTCGCGCGGGTCGAAGACGACCGGGCCGTCGGTGGCACTCATCGGGCGCTCATGGCAGCGGGGTGAGAGCGACGGTCTCGTCGGCGACGGCGTCCACCAGCGCCGCGTCGTGACTGGCGAACAGGATCGAGGTGCCGGACTTCTTCTCCGCGATCAGCATCTCGGCGAGCCAGGCGACACCCGCGGAGTCGAGCCGCGCCTCGGGCTCGTCGAGCACCAGCAGCTTGCGCGGCCGGACCAGCGCGGTCGCCAGCGCGAGCCGCCGCCGCTGACCTGACGACAGCGACCCCGGGAGCTGGTCGGCGGCGTTGAGCAGTCCGACGTCGTCGAGAATCGTGTCGACCAGGTCCTCCGGCTCCGCGTTGCCGTGCGCGCGGGCCAGCAGGTCGAGATGCTCGGCCGCGGTCAGGTCCGGGAAGAAGTCGAGGTCGTCGAGCAGCGAGGCGACATCACGGCGTACCGTCTCGACCCGCTCGTCGATCGGTACGCCGTCCAGCAGGATCTCCCCGGCGGCCGGCTCGGCCGAGCCCACGATGCACTTGAGCACGGTCGTCTTGCCGGCCCCGTTGGGGCCGACCAGGGCGATCGCCCGGCCGGCCCGCAGGGTGAAGGTGAGGTCCTCGATCACCGGGCGTTCGGCGTACAGGTGCCGAAGACCTTTGACCGCCAGCCGGGGAGCTGCCTTGGTCACCGCTTCCGGACCAGGGTGAGCCCGTCGCCGATCCCGAGGATCACCACGTCGACGCGGTCGTCCGCGGCGACATGGGCGTTGAACTCCTTGCGGTCGACCGGGTCGTCCTCGCCCTCCTGCTCGCCGACCACCCGGCCACCGGCCAGGGTGTTGTCGAACAGCAGCAGGCCGTTCGGCCGCAGCTTCGGCACCAGCTGCTCGAAGTAGTCGATGTAGCCCGGCTTCTCGGCGTCCACGAAGGCCAGGTCGAACTCGCCCTCGAGCTTCGCCGCCGACTCGTGCGCGTCGCCGATCCGCAGGTCGATCTTCTCCGCGACCCCGGCCCGCTCCCAGTACCGACGGCCGATCGAGGTCCACTCGTCGCTCACGTCGAGGCAGATCAGCTCGCCGTCGGCCGGCAGGCCGCGGGAGATCGCCAGCGCCGAGAAGCCGGTGAAGGTGCCGATCTCGACCGCGCGCCGGGCTCCCACCAGCCGGGTCAGCGTGGTCAGCAGCGCCGCCTGGTCGGCGGTGGTGAGCATCTCCGAGACGCCGCCCAGGGCCTGCGTCTCGGTGACCAGTTCGCTCGCGATCTCGTCCAACGGCATTCCGTGCGCGACCATGTACTCGTGCAGTTCATCGGTGACCAGAACCTGACTACCCATCGAAACCCGCCAATCCGAACGTCGCCAATGTCTCGCCTGTAGTCTCTACGGGTTGTCCAACCGCCTGACACCGACCCCTCCGAGGAGCCCTCTCCATGCGCATCGCCGTTGCCGGATCGATCGCGACCGACATCCTGATGACGTTCCCCGGACGGTTCAAGGACCAGTTCCTCGAAGAGCAGATGCACAAGGTCTCGCTGTCGTTCCTGGTCGACGAGCTGGTGGTCCACCGCGGTGGCGTCGCCGCCAACATCTGCTACGGGATGGCGCAGCTCGGCCAGTCGTCGCTGCTGGTCGGCTCGGTCGGCGCGGACTTCACCGAGTACGGCGAGGCGCTGGCCGCCGCCGGGGTCGACATCGACCACGTCCGGATCTGCCAGGACGTGCACACCGCCCGCTTCACCTGTACGACGGACCTCGACGCCAACCAGATCGCCTCGTTCTACACCGGCGCGATGGCGCAGTCCCGGGAGATCGACCTCGGCGCGATCCACGCGGCCACCGATGGCATCGACCTGGTACTGATCGGCGCGGACGACCCGGACGCAATGCTGCGGCACACCGCGCTCGCCAAGGCGAACGGCATCGACGTCGCGGCCGACCCGTCGCAGCAGCTGGCCCGGATGGACGGCGAGCAGATCCGCGAGCTGATCGACGGCGCGCAGTACCTGTTCAGCAACGAGTACGAGTCCGGCCTGATGGTCCAGAAGACCGGCTGGAGCCACGACGAGATCCTGTCCCGGGTCGGTGTCCGGGTCACCACACACGGCGGTGACGGCGTGGTGATCGAGAACGCCGACGGCATTCTGGCGAAGATCCCGGCCGTCCCGACTCCCGGCCTGGTCGACCCGACCGGCGGCGGCGACGCCTTCCGGGCCGGCTACCTGACCGGTCGCGCGGCCGGGCTCGAGCACGAAGCCGCCGCACAGATCGGCTGCACCCTGGCCACCACCGTCCTGGAGACGGTCGGCACCCAGGAGTACACGCTCGACCGCCCGGCCTTCCTGCAGCGACTGGCCTCGGCGTACGGCGACGAGGCCGCCGCCACCGCGGCGAGCACGCTCAAGCTCGGCTGACTTTTCTCCCAGTTGCCCTTGTGCGTTCGGCCACACTCGCTAAAGTGAACTGTACGTTCAGTTCACTTAGGAGAGATGCATCATGACCGAAGCAGTCGCAGCGGCATCCGGCGAGTTCACGATCGGCGGCGACCTGACCGTTCGCCGGCTCGGATACGGCACCATGCAGCTCCCTGGCCCCGGCGTCTGGGGCGAGTCCCGCGATCCGAAGGAAGCCGTCCGGGTGCTGCGGCGCGCGATCGAACTCGGCGTCAACTTCATCGACACCGCCGACGCGTACGGCCCGTTCACCGCGGACCTGCTGCTCAAGGAAGCCCTCCACCCGTACGCCGACGACCTGGTGATCGCCACCAAGGCCGGCTTCACCCGCCAGGGCCCCGGCGCCTGGTCCCCGGTCGGCCGCCCGGCGTACCTGCGCCAGGCCGTCGAGCTCAGCCTGCGGCACCTCGGGCTCGAGCGGATCGACCTGCTGCAGCTGCACCGGATCGACCCGGAGGTCCCGGTCGCCGACCAGCTCGGCGAGCTCGCCGCCCTGCAGTCCGAGGGCAAGATCCGGCACATCGGCCTGTCCCAGGTCAGCGTCGACGAGCTCAAGGAGGCCGCCAAGACCGCCACCATCGTCTCGGTGCAGAACCTCTACAACCTCAGCCAGCGCGACGACGAGGACGTCCTGGAGTACGCCGAGCAGAACGAGCTCGCGTTCGTCCCGTGGTTCCCGCTCGCCACCGGTGAGCTCGCCAAGGCCGGTGGCCCGCTCGACGCGATCGCCAAGGAGCACGACGCGAGCCCGTCGCAGCTCGCGCTGGCCTGGCTGCTCAAGCGCTCGCCGAACATCCTGCCGATCCCCGGCACCTCCTCGGTCGGCCACCTGGACGACAACGTCGCGGCGGCCAGGCTCGAACTGACCGACGAGGAGTTCCAGGCGCTGACCGACGCGATCAAATGACCGACGATGCTTGAGCAGTCGTCGCATCCGCGGAGCCTGAAGGCCAAGGACTCAGTGCTGTGCGCAACCAAGGAGCTGCTGGCCGAAGGTGGTTTGCCGGCGGCAACCGTCGATGCGGTCAGCGCCCGGTCCGGGGTGAGCAAGGCAACGATCTACAAGCACTGGCCGTGCCGGACCGCGATCGCCGCCGAGGCGTTCGGCAAGCAGATGGCGGCCGCGATTCCCCTTCCTGACCAGGGGAACGCGGTCGCCGACCTGACCGAGCAGGTCCGCCGGGTCTCGGCGTTCTATGCGGGACCGCACGGCAAGGTCTTCGCTCAGCTGCTTGCTGCCTGCGTCACCGATCCGGCCGCTTCGCCGTACTTCCGGGAGTACTTCCTGGACGCACGGCGAGCCGCGATCGCCGAGCTGTGGCAACGCGCGCTCGATCGGGGCGAGGTCGATCCGGAGGTCAGCGCGGAGACTGCGACGGACCTGCTGTTCGGTCCGCTGATCTTCCGGCTGATGACCGGCCACGCGCCGCTCACCGCGGAGGAGGCCGACAAGATCTCGTCGGCCTGCCTCCGCGGGTTGCTGGTCTAGAGTCGCGGGTCGACGGGTTCCGACTCCAGGGCCAAGACGGCGAAGACGCACTCGTGGATGCGCCAGAGCGGTTCGCCGCGAGCGGCTCGCTCCAGCGCTTCCAGGCCGACGGCGTACTCGCGCAGCGCCAGCGACCGCTTGTGGCCGACCTTGCGATCACGGAGCCGGGTGAAGTTCTCCGGCTCCGTGTAGTCGGGGCCGTAGATGATCCGCAGATACTCCTGCCCGCGGACCTTCAGCCCCGGCTGCGCGAGGCCCTTCGCGGTTCGGACCAGGTTGGCTGCCGGCTTCACGACCATGCCCTCACCACCGGCCTCGGTCAGCCCCTCCCACCAGGCGATGCCCTCGTCCCAACTCGACAGGTCGACAAAGAGCCGTCGGGTCGGCGTGACCAGTGAGGGGCCTGCGGCAACCATTCGGTCGGCCAGCGCGAGGTGCCAGGCGTGCGGCTTCTCGGCGTACGTCGCACCTTCCGAAGCCAGCAGCTGAAAGGGTGCGACCCGCACACCCTCCAAGCCTTCGGTCGGCCAGCAGTAGCGTCGATAGGCCTCGCTGAACAGCTCCGCGTTCGCAGTACGGCGCTGGGTCCGGCCGAGCAGCTCCCCCACGTCGAGCCCTGCCGCCGCAGCGGATTCCAGCGCAGCAGTTGCAGCAGGCAACGAAGATCGAGCCGCCGCGCCGACCGCGGCGTACTGGTTGCGGAGCAGCTCGCCGGCCTTCGCGCTCCACGGCAGCAGCTCGGCGTCGAGCAGCAGCCAGGAGGTGTCCAGCTCGTCGAACAGCCCGGCCTCTTCGGCGACGGATCGCAACTGCAGTAGCAGCTCGTCCGTCAACGCCGCATCGAAGAACGAGCGCCCGGTACGGGTGTGCACGGCACCTCGTCCAGCGAGCCCGAACCGCTTCTCCGCGACGTCGTCATCCCGGGTCAGCAGTACGACGGCGCGCGAGCCCATGTGCTTCTCCTCGCACACCAGCTCGGTGACGCCCATGCCCTTGTACGTCTCGAACGCCTGCGCCGGGTGCTCCAGCAGCCCTGGGATCGGCGAGGTCGCGACCGGGCTCATGGTTGGCGGCAGGTAGAGCAGGAACCGCGGATCGATCGCGAACCGGCTCATCACCTCCAGCGCGGCGCCGGCCTGCTCGGCCCGGACGCTGATCCGGCCGTGCGTCTCGGTCTCGATCACCCGCCGGCCGACCACGTCGGTGATGTCGAGGACATCCGGCTCACGCTCGGGCGCGGCCGGAACGTGCAGCGGCTTCGCGGGCTTGTAGTACTGCTCGGCAGCGGCGACCTGCACCAACTCGCGCTCGGGGTACCGCAGCGCGGTCAGTGAACCGCCGAACACGCAGCCGGTGTCGAGGCAGATCGTGTTGTTGATCCACTCCGGCTCCGGAGTCGGCGTGTGGCCGTAGACGACCATCGCGCGACCGCGGTACTCGTTGGCCCACGGGTAGCGGATCGGCAGGCCGAACTCGTCGGTCTCGCCGGTGGTTTCGCCGTACAGGCAGAACGAGCGGACCCGACCCGAGGTACGCCCGTGCATCCGCTCGACCAGGCCGGCGTGCGAGACGACCAGCTTGCCGTCGTCGAAGACGTAGTGCGAGATCAGCCCGTCGATGAACGTCGCCGCCTCGGCCCGGAACTCCTCGGACTCCTCGGCGAGCTGCTCCAGCGACTCCGCGAGACCGTGGTTGATCCGCACCTTCTTGCCGCGCATCGAGCGGAGCAGCTTGTCCTCGTGATTGCCGGTCACGCAATATCCGTGGCCGGCGGCAACCATTCCCATCACCAGCCGCAGCACGCCGGGCGTGTCCGGGCCGCGGTCGACCAGGTCGCCGACGAAGATCGCCCGGCGGGACGGGTGCTGAGCGTCGATCGCACGGCCCTGGTCGTCGCGAGTGATGGTGTAGTCGAGCGTGGTGAGCAGCTGCTCCAGCTCGGCCCGGCAGCCGTGGATGTCGCCGACGATGTCGAACGGGCCGGTCTGGTCGGTCAGGTCGTTGAAGAGTCTGGTCCGCTCGATGCTGACGGCATCGATCTCCTCGACCGTCGACAGCACGTGAACGGTCCGGAACCCTTCGCGTTTCAGGCTTTTCAGCCCACGCCGGAGCTGCGACCGCTGCCGGACCACGACCTGCTTGCCGAACTGCCGGTCAGGACGCTGCTCCTTCCGTGCCACGCAGACCTGCTCCGGCGGATCCAGGACGATTGCCACCGGCAACACGTCGTACTCGCGGGCGAGCGCGACCAGCTCCTTGCGCGCCTCCGGCTGGACACTGGTCGCGTCGATGACGGTCAGCTTGCCGGCGGCGAGCCGCTTGGCCGCGATGAAGTTGAGCACCGCGAACGCGTCCTTGGTGGCGGCCTGGTCGTTCTCGTCGTCGGAGACGAGGCCGCGGCAGGTGTCGCTGGAGATCACCTCGGTACCGCGGAAGTGCTTGCGGGCAAAGGTCGACTTGCCCGAGCCGCTCGCGCCGACCAGCACGACGAGGCTGAGCGTCGGTACGCCGATGGTCGTCATGAGCTGGTCTCCTTCCGGGTGAACAGGGCGAGTTGGGTGGGTGGTCCGACGTCGGGATCGTCGGGCCCGACTGCGCGGAACTCGACGCCGTAGCCGTACGCCGTACAGACACTCGCGGCCCAGTCGCGAAACTCCTGGCGCGTCCACTCGAACCGGTGATCCGGGTGCCGGAACTCCCCCGCGGTCAGCTTCTCGAACCGCACGTTGTACTCCGAGTTGGGCGTAGTCACCACCACCGCTCCCGGCCGCGCTGCTCCGAAGACGGCCTGGCCCAGCGCAGGCAGGCGCGGCGGGTCAACGTGCTCGATAACCTCCATCAGCACGGCGGCGTCCAGGCCAGTCAGGCGCGCGTCGGCGTAGGTGACCGACGACTGGAACAGCTTCAGCCGGTCGCGCTGCCGGTCGGACATGTCGGCGACGTGGAGCCGCTTCTCGGCGTACCCGAGAGCCCTCGAAGACACGTCGGTTGCCACCACCTGGTCGTAGCGACCGTCCTTCAGCAACTCGGCGACCAGCACGCCTTCACCACAGCCGAGATCGCCGACCCGTTGCCCGCCGATCTCTCGAAGCACCTCCAGCACTTTCTCTCGCCGCTGCACCGCCAGAGAAGGTGGTAGGTCATCGCCAACCTCAAGAGCCGGCTCCTCCTCGATGACATCGCCGTCGGCTTCGGTCAAACGCTCCAACGCGGTGTCGGTGAGATTGCGGCGGTGCGCCAGATACCGGCGGGAGATCAGCTCCTTGTCCGGGTGCGCCGCCAGCCAGCCGTCGCCGGCGCGGAGGAGCTTCTCGATCTCGTCGTCGCCGACCCAGTAGTGCTTGGTGTCGTCCAGGACCGGCAGGAGCACGTAGAGGTGGTTGAGCGCGTCAGCCAGACGGAGCGTCCCGCTCAAACGGAGATCGACGTACCGCGAGTCGCCCCACGCCGGGATCTCCGGGTCGAGCGGGATCGGGCGGGCGTCAACCGTCCAGCCGAGTGGGCCGAAGAAGCGCTCCGCGAGAGCGACGCCGCCTCGGCACGGCAGGGCAGGGACGTGCAGTTCCAGCGGGATCGCGGTGGCGGCGAGCTCGGGACGGGCGTCGCAGCGGCCGTTCATCGCAGTACGGAACAGTTTGCCGAGCGCGACCGCGAGCAGGCTGGAGGCGGCGTACGGGCGGTCGTTCACGTACTGCCCGAGGGTGAACCCCTCCGCCGCTCGCCCCTTGCTGGAGCGCACCAGCGCGATCGGGTCGACCTCGAGCAGCACCGCCGCCGTGCAGCGTTCGGCCGTCGCCTCCGGGTAGATCACATGCGCTGTGCCACCCGCGACCTCCAGCGACTGGGGTCGGGCCGGATTCTTGTGCAGCAGGAATCCGAGATCGGTGGCGGGGCTTTCCGGAGCGTCGGAGCGCGTGGCGATGGTCAGGAACACGTCCGTATTCGATCACGCCCGGCGTCCTTCCGGCGCTCCATTTGCCGGCCGGAGAGATCGAAGAATGAGACACGCCCAATGACCTCTGGCGCCTGCGCCCAGTTGGTTCTACCTTGATTTGCAGTGTACGAATCGCTACAGACCGTCCTTCCCCGCTGACGTTCCGTGCCGGTCCCCGGTCTGTGGCGAATGCCCTGAACCACGCCGACATCCGGGGAAAGGACCATGGCTACTCCCTCAGGCCATCCCAGCAAACCAGTCAGCAACAGCCCGCGGACCAGCACCGCAAGGACCGAAGAGGTCCGGCGGTGAAACCCCAGACCTTCGAACTCGTCCGGTACGCCGATGTCTCCGGTGTCTCCGGCACCGGCACGGTCGCCGAAGGATGCGTCTTCACCGACGGATCAGTGGCGCTGCGCTGGCACGGCCAGAACCCGTCCACCGCGGTCTGGCCGGACCTCGACTCCATCCTCGCCGTGCACGGCCACTGCGGCTCGACCGTGGTCCGCTGGCTCGACGTCTCCGAGATGGAGACCGTCCCCGGCACCGACCTGTTGCCGGGCGAGGTCGCGCACATCCTGGCGACCGGCCGGCACACCCACCACCCACCGGCCGTGGCCACCGCCTGACCGGTAGGGGCTTCAGGTCGCCGAGATCCCGGTGAGGCTGAAGAACTCCTGGCGCGAGCCGGGACTCTCGCGGAGCATGCCGTGCAGCGCCGAGGTGACCGTCTTCGAGCCGATCGCCCGGACGCCGCGCAACGACATGCACTGGTGCTCGGCCTCGATCACCACGCCCACGCCCTTCGGCGCGAGGTGGTCCTGCAGCCAGTCGGCGACCTGCTTGGTCAGCCGCTCCTGCACCTGCAGGTCGCGCGCGAACAGCTCCACCACGCGGGCCAGCTTGGACAGCCCGAGGATCCGCTCACCCGGCAGGTAGCCGACGTGCGCGACGCCGTGGAACGGCAGCATGTGGTGCTCGCACAGCGACTGGACCGGGATGTTCCGGGCCAGCACCAGCTCGTCGTACCCCTCGTCGTTGGGGAACGTGGTCAGCTCGAACTCCCGCGGCGTCAGCATCTCGGCGTACGCGTGCGCCACCCGCTTCGGCGTGTCCGCCAGGTGCGCGCTGCGCGGGTCCCGCCCGAGCGCCACCAGCAGGTCGGCCACCGCCCGCTCGGCCGCCGCTAGGTCGATCTCCGGCCGTCCGCCGACCACATGTAACGCCACCGGCTCGAGTTCCGTTCGGATCGTCGTCATCCAGCGCCCCCCACTTCGAGAAAGTTGACCATCAAAGTAACTCTACTATTTCGCCAATCGAGGTTGTCGATAGAATCATTGCGTGGACACCGAGGCGAGCATCCAAGCGGTAGCCGCCCTCGACGAACCCACTCGGCGACGCCTCTACGACCACGTCGTCGCCGAGCCCTCGCCGGTCAGCCGCGAACAGGCCGCCGAGGTCGTCGGCATCCCCCGCACCACCGCCGCCTTCCACCTCGACCGGCTCGTCGGCGAGGGCCTGCTCGCGGTCGTCTTCGAACGTCGTACCGGCCGGACCGGGCCAGGCGCCGGCCGTCCGGCCAAGCTCTACCGACGCTCGGACCACGACATCGGGGTATCTCTCCCCGAGCGCCAGTACGACGTCGCCGGCCACCTGCTCGCAGCTGCTCTGGAGGACGCCGAAGCCTCGGGCGGCTCACCCCGCCGCGCGCTGGCGCACCGAGCCCACGAGTACGGCGAATCCGTCGCCCGCGACCACCCCGGTACGCCGCTCGCTGAGGTGCTGCAGGCGCACGGGTTCGAGCCACGAAGTACCGGCGCGGCTTTCGACCTCGCCAACTGCCCGTTCAAGGCGCTGGCCAAGACCCACCCCGCGCTCGTCTGCAGCATGACGCTGCAGCTTCTCGGCGGTTTGCTCGACGGGCTGGGCGACACCGGGCTGCAGGCCGTCCTCGAGCCTCAACCCGCCCACTGCTGCGTGCGCCTGACGCTGTTGCCTTCGTCGTAGGGTTCAGGCGTGGCGAAGAGCAAGCAGAGTGGGCAGGGCACCCCGGCGACGGTCGCGTTGACGAAGGCTGGCGTGACGTTCACGACCCACGCCTACGAGCACGATCCGGCGGCCAAGTCGTACGGGCTGGAAGCCGCGGAGGCGCTCGGACTCCAGCCTGAGCAGGTCTTCAAGACCCTGCTCGTCGAGGTGGACGGCAAGTTGTCGGTCGGTGTCGTGCCGGTCGACAAGCAACTGGATCTGAAGGCAGTCGCCGCCGCGCTGAACGGCAAGAAGGCGACCATGGCCGACCCCGCCGCGGCCGAGCGCAGCACTGGCTACGTCGTCGGCGGCATCAGCCCGATCGGCCAGAAGCGCCTACTCCCCACAGTCGTTGACGAGACGGCGGCCGGCCACGAGACCGTCTACGTCTCGGGCGGCCGCCGTGGCCTGGACCTGGGCCTCGCCCCCGCCGACCTGATCGAGATCACCGCGGCCCGGACTGCCGCCATCGCCCGCTGAGCGCTAGCGGAGGTTGCGGAAGAAGGCGATCAGGTCGTCGGCCAGCAGTTCGGGCTCTTCCCAGGCGGCGAAGTGGCCGCCGCGCGGCATCGCCGTGTAGCGGGTGACCTTGTAGGTGCGCGCTGCCCAGCTCCTCGGCGGCCGGACCAGGTCTTCGGGGAAGACCGCGATCGCGGTCGGCACGGTCACCGCGGTGACCTTCTCGCGCAGGCCGCGGTGGAATTCGTAGTACGGGCGGAACGAGGTCGAGATCGAGTTCGTGAACCAGTACAGCGAGGCCTGGGTCAGGATGAAGTCGTCGCTGAACCGGCTGCTGAGGTCGCCGTCGCAGTCGGTCCAGGCGCGGTACTTCTCCAGGAGCCAGGCCAGCAACCCAGCCGGGGAGTCCGACAGGCCGGCGCTCAAGGTGGCCGGACGGGTCATCTGCTCGTGCTCGTAGCCACCCTCCTCGGCGAACCACTCGGCTTCGGCGTCCAGGTAGGACTGCTCCTCCGGGGTCACCTCGTCCAGCTCGTACTTCGCCGGGTTCGCGACCGCGAGCACGTGGATCCCGACCACCGACTCGGGATACCGCTGCCCGAGCAGCGCGCTGACACCGGCGCCCAGGTCACCACCGTGCGCGCCGTACCGCTCGAAGCCCAGCTCGTCGTGCATCAGCCGGTGCCACAGCTCGTGCGTCTCGGTTGCCGGTGGCAACGATGGCCGCTGCGGAGAGAACGCGAACCCGGGCAGCGAAGGCACGATCACGGTGAACGAGTCCGCCGCCGCTCCCCCGTACTGCGAGGGCGTGGCGAGCCGCTGCGCCAACTCGGTCAGTTCCAGCACCGAGCTCGGCCAGCCGTGTGTCAGCACGATCGGCAACGCGCCGGGCTGCTCACCGTCGTACCGCAGGTAGTGCACCGGTACGCCGTCCAGGTCGGCGAAGTGCGAGGGCAACGCGTTCACGGACTTCTCGTGCTCGCGCCAGTCGAACCCGTCGGCCCAGTACTCCACCAGTCTGCGCAGTTCACCGCCGTCGGCGCCGGCCTCCCACCCGGCACCCGGCCAGCTCGTCCCCCACCGCGTCCGCCGCAGCCGCGACCGCAGGTCGTCCAGCTCGTCGTCAGGAACAGCAAGCACATCCACGCGAACGATCCTTCCCCAATTATCGCCCCGTCTGGCTGCCACCTTCCCCTAGTTTGATCAAACTTACTAGCCGTTAGCTCAGGTGAAGATTCTGGAAAACCCCGGTACCGCGGAAGACGTTGACGCCGAACTGACCAGCAGCCTGCTCGCTGTCGACGGCGTCGATCATCAGTGCCCCGTCGACCCAGACCTTGAGTGATGAGCCTGCCGCGGTGACCTTGAAGTGGTAGCTGCGGCCTCGCTCGATCGCCAGCGGCTTGGTGGCGATATCGCGTCCCGGGCGCCAGAGCTTGACCACGCCGGCCTCCGCGTCGAGGTTCGCCGTGTAGTGCCGACTCGCGTCCTTGTTCGCGCGGAAGGTGAGTGCAGCCGCCGTACCTGAAGTGAGCTTGACATCACCTTCCAGCGTGAAGTCGGCGCCACTCGCCTTGCTGAGATAGAAGGCGTCTCCGCCCGCCTGACCCTGCTTGCCACCGGCAACGTCTGTCCAGTTGCCGCTGGCCGGATACCACTGGCCGGGAATGTTGGTGACCAGCGTGGACTGTCCTGGCGTCTTCCAGATCGAGCCGAGCTCGTGCAGCTCGAGCGACTCGAGCTTGACCTTGCCGTCGACGAACAGCTCGATCCCGTCGCCACCCGGCAGGCTGTCGAAGTTGACGTTGTGGCTCTGGTAGACCTCACCGTCGTTGCCGAACACCTCGAGCTGACCGCGATCCACCAGCAGCCGGAGCTTCACCTTGCCGCGGTCGGGTTTCAGCGCAGTACCGTCGAGGGTTTGCGCGGTCGCGTCGTAGACCACCTCACGGTCGAACCAGCCGTCCGGGCTGGTATGCAGGCGGACCCCGAACTTCTTGGCCTGCCGTACGTCGACCGTCGCTTCCAGCTCGTAGGTGCCGGCCTTGACGCCGGCCAGCAACTTCTTCGCGCTCCGGCTGTCGAGCGTTTGATCGTGCCAGCTCTGGGTGCCGACCCTCGCTGTCGCGATCTCGGGGACCGGGGTGCTCACCACGCGCGGACCGTCGGGCGTTTGCTTCAGCCGCTGATCGACCGGGAAGGTCGCGTTTCCGGTCCAGACCGTGCCGTAGTTCTCGCCTTGCCAGGCCATCGAGACGACCCGGTCAGGGGTCGGCAGGTTGGCGAAGGTCAGCGCCGCGTAGTAGCTGCTCCCGGCGTACGTGGTGGTCTGGTTGATCTTCTGCGGGATCGGTGAGCCGGGATGGAAGGTGGTGCCGTCGAAGTCGCCGACGACGTACTCGCCGCTGCCGTCGCTCAGCACCCACTTGTAGCCGTTGCCGAGTCGCATCCGGACCATGTCCGGGCACTCGAACAGCCAGTCGGCCTGGTACCGCGAGCCGAAGGTCCAGTCGAGCAGGTTCGTGGACGTGTAGAAGTCGGCGCCGTTACCGCCCTGGTCGGACCAGACGACCATGCCCCAGTGCTTGGCGACGGGATCCCAGAACACCTTCGGATCGCGGCTGGTCTGTGCGTTCGGCTTCACCACCTTCTTGCCGTCGGCAAACGTCTTGAAGGTGTTGCCGCCGTCCAGGCTGTAGAAGACCTGGACGCCGTTGGTGCCGGAGTACACGACGATCGGGTCGTGGTCGCCGGCCTTCAGGCCGGTGACGTTACCGGTGTCGACCACGCCGCCGCCGGACCAGAGATCACCTGGATGGACGTCCGGATCCAAGGCGAGTGGCTTCTGCTGCCAGTGCACCAGGTCGGTGCTGGTGGCGTGGCCCCAGTGCATGGTGTCCCAGGCCAGGCCGTGCGGGTTGTGCTGGTAGTAGAGGTGATAGACGCCGCGGTAGTACAGCGGGGCGTTCACGTCGTTCATCCAGCCGCCGCGCGAGCTGAAATGGAACTGGCCCCGGTTGTCCTCCTGGTAGTTCGTCACGGGGTACGGAAAGTCCGGATACTCGACAGCTGTGGTGTCCTGCACGCCCAACACTCCCACCAAGGTCATGGCCATCACCAGTGATCTGATCATCGGTCCCGCTCCCCCACAAGGTTCGATGGCGCGCCCTCGTCGTCGGGCTGCAGCGCGCCGGTCATCAGGGAGACCACCTGGCTCATCGAGGCGTCGGCCGGGCTGACCACGGCGGCCCTTCGCCCGAGTCGGTGGACGTGGATGCGGTCGGCGAGCTCGAACACCTGTGGCATGTCGTGACTGATCAGCACCACCGGCAGGCCGCGGTCGCGGATCCGGCGGATCAGGTCGATGACGAGCCGGGACTCCTTGACGCCGAGGGCGGCGGTCGGTTCGTCCATGATGACCAGCCGGCTGCCGAACATGGCTGCTCTGGCGACCGCGACGGCTTGCCGCTGGCCGCCGGACAGGGTCTCCACGATCTGGCCGATGTGCTGAACGGTCTCGATGCCGAGGGCATCCAGTTGCTCCTGCGCCTGGCGGCGCATGGTCTTGCGGTCCAGCAGGCGCAGTACGGAACCTGCCGGCCCGTTTCTGCGGAGTTCGCGACCGAGGAAGAGGTTGGTCGCGATATCCATCGCCGGGGCCAGCGCGAGGGTTTGGTGGACCGTCTCGATCCCAGCCTGGCGTGCCTCCAGCGGCGAGTGGAACCTGGTCTCCTTGCCGTCGAGCAGGACGGTGCCGGCGTCCGGGATCAGGGCACCTGAGAGGGCTTTGATGAGGCTCGACTTGCCGGCGCCGTTGTCGCCGACCACGGCGAGCACCTCACCGGCGTACAGGTCGAAGTCGGCGCCGTCGATCGCGGTGACCCGGCCGTACCGTTTGACCAGGCCGCGGGCTTGCAGTGCGGGGGTGGTCATCGTGACCTCCGGCGGGCGAGCTGGTCGAAGGCGACCGCGGCGATCACGAGTACGCCGGTGGCGACGTCCTGGTAGAGGCTGTCGATGCCGGCCTGGGTGAGGCCGCTGCGCAGTACGGCGACGATCAGCGCGCCGACGACTGTGCCGAGCACGCTGCCGCGGCCGCCGAAGAGGCTGGTGCCGCCGATCACGACGGCGGTGATGCTGTCCAGGTTGCCGGTCTGGAAGGCGTTCGGGTCGGCGTTGGGGATCCGGCCGAGCGCTTGCCAGGCGGCGAACGCGTAGATCACGCCGGCGATCAGGTAGACGCTGAAGCGCGTCCGGCCGACATGGATACCGGTCAGCCGGGCGGCCTCCGGGTCGTTGCCGAGGGCATAGACATGTTTGCCCCAGGCGGTCTTGGTGAGCGCGTACCAGGTGATCGCGAACATCAGCACGGCCAGCGTCATCCCGTGCGTGACCTTCACCTGGCCGAACAGGTAGCCGCCCTGCCCGAGCAGCCCGAGCACGTCGTCGGTGACCGGGTAGGAGTTGCCCTCGGAGTACAGGCGGCCGAGGGCCAGCACGACGGTGAGCATGCCGAGCGTGACGATGAACGGCGGCAGGTTGAGCCACGTCACCAGCCCACCGGAGACCGCGCCGAGCACCGCGCAGACGAGGAACCCGGCCAGCAACGCGAGACCTGGCGAGGTCCCGCCGATCACCAGCCGGGCGAACAACATCGTGCCGAGCACCATGATCGCGGCGTTCGCCAGGTCGATGCCACCGGTCAGCACGATCAGGGTCTGGCCGAGCGCCAAGGTCGCGACCACCAGCGACTGCTGCACCACCAACGAGAGGTTGTCGACGGTGAGGAAGGTGCTGGTGGTGAGGCCGAAGACCAAGATGGCAACGATCAAGGCAGCCAACGGCCCGAGCGCTGGATTGTGCAGCATCGCATCACCCGCCCAACTCCCGCGCCCCGCGCCTCCGGCGCGGGGCGCGGGAGTTGGTGGAGTGGGAGCGGAGGGGCGCTTGCCTGGAGCTGAGGTGCTCATCTCAGCCCCAGCAGTTCTGGGCGCCCCAGGTGGTGTCCTTGGAGTCCAGGCCGGGCAGCGGTTTGTCGGTGATCAGCTGGGCGCCGGTGTCCTGGAAGCCGCTGGGCTTGGTGCCGTCTTTGCTGAAGGCAACCACCGCGTCGACACCCTGCTCGGCCATCTTCTTCGGGAACTGCATCACCGTCACCAGGTACTTCCCGGCCTTGACGTCAGCCACACCCTGACAGCCACCATCGATGGACCCGACAGCAACCTTCCCCGCCAGACCCTTCGCGGTCAGCGCCGCCACCGCACCCCGAGCCGCCGGTTCGTTCAACGTGTAGACAGCGTTGACAGAAGCGTCCCGCTGGAGCAGGTTCTCCATCGCCGCCTGCGCCTTGTTCTGGTCGCCGTTCGTCGGCGCCGCTCCGAGGATCGCCGGGTCGCCGTACTTCAGGCCCATCCCCTGCAGAAACCCACGATGCCGTTGCTCGTCCACCGTGCCACCGGGCGAGCCGTCCATCAGCAGCAGCTTCGGCGGCGTCGAGCCGAGCGTCGCCTTGACGTACTTGCCCTGCAGCTCGCCGGCCGTCACGTTGTTCGTCGCGTACGTCGCGTCGACGGCGTCCTTGGGATCGGTCTCGGTGTCGAGGGCAACCACCAGGATGCCCTTGTCCTTGGCCTGTTTCAGCGCCCCGAGGATGCCGGTCGAGTTGCTCGGCGTGATCAGGATGCCCTTCACACCCTGCTGGACCAGGTTCTCGATCGCGCTGACCTGCCCCTCGTTGTCGCCGTCGAACTTGCCGGCCACCGCGATCAGCGTCGCGCCCTTGGCCTCGGCCGCCGCCTTCGCGGACTCGCGCAGCTTCACGAAGTACGGGTTGGTGTCGGTCTTGGTGACCAGGCCGATCTTGACCGGGCCGTCGCTGCCCGCGCTGTCACCGCCGCCCGACTTGGTCTGCGTGCACGCGGTGGTGGTGGCCAGACACAACGCCAGTACTGCGACCGGCAGCGTCCTGCTTGCCTTCGTCGTGGGAAGAAGCTTCAGTGCCACGGCTCTGCCCTCCGGGGTCGGGACGCCCGGGCAGGCACGGCGAAAACGGCGAACCCGGGCGGAGGTTCGGCGAGCGAAGTGAGGTCCGCTCGTTTGAGCGAAGTTAGGCCTGCCCCGGAATCACCCGCAGCCTTTGCGCAAAGGGTTGCGCAAAGCACGGTGAGCGACGATCATTCGACGGATGGTCACCATGACCGAGGTCGCCCACAGCGCGGGCGTATCGGTGAGCACTGTCTCTCATGTCATCAACGGCACCCGTCTGGTCGCCCCCGCCACCCGGGAGAAGGTGCAGCGGGCGATGCTCCTGCTCGGCTACCAGCACCGCCCGATCGCGCGGTCGCTGTCGGCCGGCTCCAACCAGACCATCGGTCTGGCGCTGACGGCTGCCTCCAACCCGTACTGGGTCGAGCTGGTCCAGGGCATCGACGGCGAGGCCACCCGCGCGGGGCTGAACCTGATCATCGTCGACACCCGCGACGACGCCCGGCACGAGTCGACCGCCGTCGCCAACATGCTTGCCCACCACATCGAAGGGCTGGTGATCGCGCCCTCCGACGGCTGGCGCGACCTCACCCTGCCGCTGCTGCGCGACCATCCGGTGCCGTACGTGATCGTCGACCGGATCGATCCCGAACTGCGCGCCGACCAGGTCGGCGTCGAGAACGAGGCGTCGACGGCCGCGGTCATCGATCACCTGATCTCGGCCGGCCACCGCCGGATCGGGATGGTGGCCGGTATCTCCGGCCTGTCCACCAGCGCCGAGCGGCTGCGCGGATACCGGCTCGCCCACCAGCACGCCGACCTCGTCATCGACCCCGCCCTGATCGTCGACGGCGCCTCGACCAGCGAGGGCGGCCGTCGCGCGACCCTTGCCCTGCTTGAGCTTCCGGTACCGCCGACCGCGGTGTTTGCCGGCAACAACGACATGACGATCGGCGTACTCGGCGCGCTCAAGGCGGCCGGGATCCGGGTCCCGCGCGACATGGCCTTCGCGGCTTTCGACGACTTCGCCTGGGCCGATCTCTTCAGCCCCGGCCTGACGACGGTCGCCCAACCGTCGGCGGCGATCGGCGCCCGCGCAGTACAACTGCTGCTCCGCCGGATGACGGACCGCGAGGCGCCGCCTCAGACGATCCGCCTCCCGGCGGAGATCATGCACCGCGAGTCCTGCGGTTGTACTCCGGTCAGTGTGTGAAGACGATCTTGCCGCGGGCATGGCGGGTCTCACTCAGCTCGTGCGCGGCCGCGGCCTCCTCCAACGGGAACGCCGCGGCGACCGGCACGCGCAGACGCCCTTCAGCAGCGAGCGTCACTGCGTCCGCGAGTCCGTGGAACGCCTGCGGATCAGGACCGGCCCCGAGGGACTCGCCGGTCTCGTCGGCCGGCGCGCTGTGTGACATGTGGACGCCGTGCGCCGCCGCGTCGAAGTCGGCGATCGTCACCACCCGCGCCGGATCCCCGGCGATCGCGATCAGGTCAGGCAACGCACCTCTGGCACAGTCGAACACCGCGTCGACGCCGTCCGGCGCCAACTCCTTCACCCGCTCGACCAGCCCCTCCCCGTACGTCGTCGGTTCCGCGCCGAGCGACCGCAGCAACTCGTGGTTGGACTCACTGGCAGTGCCGATCACCCGCGCTCCACGAGCCTTCGCGAGCTGAACCGCAACGGTCCCAACCGCACCGGCAGCACCCTGCACAAGCACCGTCTGTCCAGCCTCAACGGCCAGCCGATCAAGCACCCGCGTAGCTGTCTCGACGCTTCCCGCGGCGCCGCCCGCCTCCTCCCAACTCCAGGTCGGCGGCTTCGGCGCCCAAGCAGCCAGTACTGCGAAGTCCGCGTTGGCCGCACGCCCTGTCATGCTCGTCATCCCGAACACCTCGTCCCCGACCCGTACGTCGGTGACGCCGTCGCCGACCTGGTCCACGACTCCCGCCGCATCGAACCCGGTCCGGCTCGGAAAAGTCGTCGGCACCATGTCGCGGAGCAGCCCCGACCGGATGTAGGTCTCACCGGGCGAGACCCCGGAGGCCCGCACAGCAACGCGAATCTCCCCCGCTCCAGCTCGTGGCTCCGCCACCTCGGCGACGTGCAGGACGCTGGGCGGACCGTACTCGGTGAACTGAATGGCTCTCATGCGATCGAACGTAACGGAGCACCCCGTCCGGTTGGCTAAAGTGAGAGACGTGACGGCACAAGTGGGAACGAAGCTCCGCTCGGACGCCCGCGACAACCGCGAGCGGATCCTGGCCGTCGCCCGGCTGGCCTTCGCCGCCGACGGCATCGACGTACCGATCCGGGAGATCGCGCGGCGGGCCGGGCTCGGGGTGGCGACCGTCTACCGGCACTTCCAGACCAAGGAAGAGCTGCTGGCCGACGCCTTCGCCGAGCAGCTGGAATTGTGCTCGTCGGTCGTCGAGCAGGGACTGGCAGCCGACGATCCGTGGGACGGCTTCTCGCTGGTGATCGAGAAGCTGATGGAGATGCACGCGCTCGATCGCGGTTTCGCCCGCGCGTTCACCTCGCATCTCCCACTGGTGGAGGACTTTGCCCTGGAGCGCAACCAGTCGCTCCGGCTGATCCAGGAGCTGGTACGGCGTACCAAGGACGCGGGCTATCTGCGTGAGGACTTCGTATTGGAGGACCTCGTCCTGGCCCTGATGGCGAACGAGGGCATCAGGGCCGAGTCACCTCAGCTGCGGGTGGCGGCGTCGCGGCGGTTCGCTGCTTTCATGCTGCAGTCCTTCCAGGCGAACCCCGTCGCGACACCGCTCCCACCAGCTGTCCGGCTGCCGCTCAGCCGGTGACGCTAGCCGGTGACACTGGGCGCGCCGTTCTCCAGGTGCCCGGTCAACCGCCGCCGGTACGTCGTGTCCTCGGCGGTCGTCACCTCGACGTCGTACCAGCCCTGATCGGTGGGCCAGGTGAGCGACCGGGTTTGCTTGCCTCGGACATCTTGATTGATCGTGCGGCTGCCGTAGCCACGCGCCTTCAGCTTCACGCTGAGCGGCTTGGTGCCGGTGTTCTCCAGCTCGACGTGCAACGAGACCCCGTCCCGGCTGACCCGGACGTCGAGACCGGCCGCGATACCGTCGGCGGAGCCGGCCAGCTCGACCCAGAACCGGTTCGGGCCCTGGACGGCCAGCTCGTACGGGCCGCTCACCGGGACGTCGGTGTGCAGCTGGCCGCGGACGTCGAGATGCGCGGGCGCGGGCAGCTCACCGCCGTACGGGTAGAGCACGAAGTGCGCCGCCGCGTCCGCTTTGTTGCCGAGTCGCAGCTTCAACTTGCCGTCAGCAACGATGCCGGAAACACTCGGCTGGTAAGGCAGTGCGCGGGCCGGCCGACGGCCCGGCTCCTGTAACGGAAGGGCCTGCGCGACCGGCGGCGTCGGCTTCCACCGCGCGACCGGCGCCGGCACCGCCCCCGGCGCGTCCACCGACGGCTGCTGGTGTGACCGCCGGAAGTCGAAAGCGCTCGTCAGGTCCCCACATGCCGTACGCCGCCAGGAACTGATGTTCGGCTCCTCGACCCCCGTCCACCGCTCCAGGAACCGGATCACCGACGTGTGATCCGACACCTGCGAGTTCACATGCCCACCAACGGTCCACGGCGACACCACAGTCATCGGCACCCGCGGCCCGAGCCCGATCGGCCGGCCGGCGTACCAGTCGTCGCCCTCACCGGACGGAGGCCGCGGCGCGACCGGCGGCGGGACGTGGTCGAAGTACCCGTCGTTCTCGTCGAAGTTGATCAGCAGCACGGTCTTCGACCACACCTCAGGATCCGAGGCGATCGCGTCGAGCAGGTCGTAGACGAGGTTCGCGCTGCCGATCGGCGTCGACGAACCGGGGTGCTCCGAGTCGATTGCCGACGGCACCAACCAGCTGACGGCGGGAAGCTTGCCCGCCTTGATGTCGGCGCGGACGCGCGGTACCAGCGACTCGGGCTCGCTGCGGTACATCGCCTTGTAGAAGAGCTTCTGGTCGGTCACCGGCTGCTTGGCGACCGCGTCTGCGAGCAGCTTCAGGGCCGCGGTCTGCTCGGCCGGGTTCTTGTCGAAGAGCTTGTCGTAGAACTCCTCGGTGGTCCGGTAGCCGGGTACCGAGGCGAGGATCCGGCGGCCGAGCTCCTTGAACGTCTTGAAGTACTCGACCGCGTTGTCGGTGAAGTTGTCCCACTCCTGGTAGATCTGCCAGGAGACGCCGGCCGCTTCCAGCCGCTCCGGGTACGCCGTCCAGTCGTAACCCTTGTGGTCGTACGAGTACGCCGCGTTGGTGACCGCACGTTGCGTCGTACCGGGCTCGTAGCCCGTCGTACCGGACCAGAGGTAGTTGCGGTTCGGGTTCGTCGAGCCGTTCACCGAGCAGTGGTAGGCGTCGAGGATGGTGAAGGTCTCGGCCAGTTCGTACTGCAGCGGGATGTCACGGCGGTCGTAGTGCGTCATCGTCGCGGCCGTCTTGGCCTGCACCCAGTCGTCGTTCCAGCCGTTGCTCCAGGCCTGGGTCGCGTCGCTGAAGCCGTGCGCGAGGGCGCCGAGGTACTGGATGTCGTCCGGGGCGCGGCCAGCGTCGGCAGCCGCCTTGCGGATCGAGAACGGCAGCACCTCTCCCCCGCCGCTCACCGGCTGGTGGAACACCGACTTGCCGTTGCGCAGCCGCAGCGGCAGCCGGTCGCCGTACCCGCGGACTCCGCGCAGCATGCCGAAGTAGTGGTCGAACGAGCGGTTCTCCTGCATCAGCACGATCACGTGCTCGATCGCGTCGAGGCCACCGGGTCTGATCGGTTGCGCCATCGCCGCGTGCAGCGACGGTGGGAGCAGCGACAAGGCTGCCCCACCGGCTGCGGAACCCAGAACCAGGCGGCGGGAAATCTCAGTCATGCCCCGGACAGTAGGTCAGGATCCAGCTGCCCGGGAGCGCTCGGGGTCTTCCTTCTTCAGAAGTTCACGCGCTCGTACGACGCCTGATCGCGGCGTCGCGCAGCCCCTCCAGCACGGTCTCGGTGGTCTCCCAGCTGAGGCAGGCGTCGGTGACCGACTGTCCGTAGGTGAGCGGCTTCGTGGGGTCGAGTTCCTGGCGTCCTTCGACCAGGAACGACTCCAGCATCACGCCGACGATCGCCTGGTTGCCCGCGGCGACCTGCTCGCCGATCTCGGCGGCCACGACCGGCTGGCGACGGTGGTCCTTGCGGCTGTTGCCGTGGCTCGCGTCGATGACGACCCGCTCGGCCAGACCGCTCTTGGCGAGCAGGTCGGTGGCGGCGGCGACCGATTCGGCGTCGTAGTTCGGGCCGGCGTCGGAGCCGCGCAGTACGAGGTGGCAGTCGGGGTTGCCGCGAGTGTGCAGGATCGCGGGGGCGCCGTCGTGGGCGATTCCGGTGAACACGTGCGGGACCGCGGCCGCCTTCACCGCGTCGATGGCGGTGGCGATGCTGCCGTCGGGGCGATTCTTCATGCCGATCGGCATCGACAGGCCGGACGACAGCTGGCGGTGCACCTGGCTCTCGACGGTCCGCGCGCCGATGGCGCCCCACCCGACGGTGTCGGAGATGTACTGCGGAATGATCGGGTCGAGGAACTCACACCCGACCGGCAACCCCTTGGCCAGTACTTCGAGCAGCAGCGCGCGGGCGGTCCGCAGCCCGGTGTTCACGTCGCCGGAGCCGTCCAGGCCGGGGTCGTTGATCAGGCCCTTCCAGCCGAGGGTGGAGCGGGGCTTCTCGAAGTACACGCGCATCACCACGAGCAGACCGTCGGAGAGCCGCTCGGCGATCGGGGCGAGGCGTTCGGCGTACTCGAGGGCGGCCTTGGCGTCGTGCACCGAACACGGTCCGACCACGACGAGCAGCCGGTCGTCCACGCCGTTCAGCACATCGGCGACCGCCTGCCGGCCGGTCACGACGGTCTCGGCCAGCTGCGGGCTCAACGGCAGCTCTTCGTGCAACGCGAGCGGGGTGATCAGCGGGACGGTCTTCTCGATCCGCCGGTCGACGACCGACACCTGCTGCGAGAGGGTGTTCATGGGGAACCTTTCCGCCGGTACGCCGCGGAGGAACCCGTGGTCAGCGCCGGCTGGGGGAATGAGAAAAGGCAAGGACGAATGTCCTTGCCTGGTAGCCGGCTCTGGTTCGTGCGTTCAGGCGTCAGCGATCGGCTGAGCTGCCCGGCACCACAGCCGGCCACTCAAAAAATCGCCAATAGCAACGCTTCACGACAGGAACGGTAGCACCTGGTCAAACCCGGTGGCCACGGCCGTCTCACGCATGGTTGCCTCGGGCCATGACTTCTCAGGTGGCGATCCGCCGGACCCGCGCGGACGAGTTGGAAAGACTGCGGTCGATCGAGCTGGCGGCGGTCGGCTAATCGACGAGGTGGCCGGCTGGGCCGCTGGGCGCAGGCTGGGTGCGCTCACGCTGAGCACCTTCCGCACGGTCGCCTGGAACGCGCCGTACTACGCGCGGCTGGGCTTCCGAGAGTTGTCGGCTGTTGAGGTCAGCCCGGGGTTGGCGGCGGTCCGGCAGGAGGAGGCCGCGCTGGGGCTGGACCCGGCGGAGCGGGTGCTGATGCGGCGGGAGATCGAGACGACTGGTGTCAGTGGGTGAGATCGGACTTTTCCGCGGTGTAACCGGGAGCGGGCGTGCGTCGTTGAGGGTCGCAACAGGTTGAGGGCGTCGCAGACGACTTTCCAAAGGGGTGCAAGCACGGTGGCAGGTCCGCTCGCTGGTCAGGTGTTGCTGGTGTCGCCGGCCGGGGCCGGACGGTGGTGAGACCGCGGACCTTCGAACTGGTCCGCTTCCGCGACCTCAGCGGCGTCTCCGGCACCGGCGTGGTCGCCGAGGGGTGTGTCTTCACCGACGGCTCGGTAGCGCTCCGCTGGCGCGGCAACAACCCGGCGACGGCCGTCTGGCCGGACCTGGAGTCGGTGCTCGCCGTCCACGGCCACCAGGGCGCGACGGAGGTCCAGTGGCTCGAGGGCGAGGCAGTGACGCCGTCCGAGGAGGCGTGGGCCGATCCGGCCGAAGGCTGGTCCGCCCCACCGGGTGCTGAGCCGGCTGAGGAAGAAATGGACGCGACTGGTGAGGCAGCGCGGACCGACTTCGACCTCGAGCACCTGCTCGGCGGGCAGCACAACGTGCGGCCGCCGAGTTCCCTGACCGACCCGACCGCGCTACCGCCCAGCCGCGCCAGAGGCTGGGCGGGGGCGCGACACCTCCGGTAGAACGAACTCGTGACCCACATCTACCTGGTCCGGCACGGGCAGCCGGACTACGAGCCGGTGGATAGCCGTGGCTGGCCCGGAATGGCCTCTGACGCGGCTCCACTGACCCCGGCGGGGGCGAAGCAGGCTGAGGGCGCTGCGGACCTCCTGAGTGGCATCGGTGCCACATACCTGGTCAGCTCCCCGTTCACCCGGGCCCTGCACAGCGCCGCGATCGTCGGCCACCGGCTCGCCCTCGGCGTACGGGTCGACTACGACCTGCGCGACTGGCTGCCGGACAGCACCGGCTCCTGGCGCGGCGCCGCCGACGTACGGGCAGCTCAGGCCCAGCTGGACGAGTACGACGGCGAGTGGCCCGACGGCATCCGCCGCCCCTGGGAGCCCCTCTCGGCGGTCCGGGCCCGCGCCCGGGCAGCGCTGGCCCGCCACACCGCCAGCACCGACGGCCCGGTGCTGGCGATCACCCACGAGATGGTCATCCGCGCGCTGACCGGCGAGCGCGACACGGCGCACGGCGGCCACGTGTACCTCCGGTACGACCCAGCCGACGGCTAGGGCCGGACAGCGGCCACCAGCGCGGTCACCGCATCAGCCAGGGTGCTGACCCAGCCCTCTGGCTGCCCCAGGTTCTGCCACCCCGGCCCACCGACCACGAGCTGGTACGACGGCCGGGTGCGCGCCAGGATGCGCAAGGCATCCAGATCCGCAGTCTCGGGCGCACTGGACCAGATGAAGACCGCAGCCGGCCGAATCCGGCGTACGGCGTCGGACAACGAGGCGACAGGAGTCGCGGCGCCCAGCGTGCGCACCTTGATGCCCCGCTCGGCCAGCGCGGCCGCCACCGCCAGCAGCGGCAGCGCGTGGTCCTCCCGCTCGAGGCAAGCCAGTACGACGGCCCGCTCCGCCTCGTCGGGCTTGTGCCGGTCGACGGAACGCCGCGTGTGGTACCTGAGCCCGCTGGCCACAGCCTCCGACGCCAGGTGCTCCACCTCGACACAGGCCCCGGTGCGCTCCCACTGGTCCCCCACCTCGACCAGCAACGGCATCAGCCGACTGGTCCAGGCGTCGACCGCGCCGGATCGATCCAGGCTGCGGGCCACCTCGTGGGCGAGCCGATCGCCGTCCATCGAGTTCGCGATCGCGAAGAGGTCGGTCAGCTTGCCCGGCCCCTCGGCGCCGGACCGGGCGGACCGGCGTACCGGCAGGGATCTGGGTACCGCGTGGGACGGGTCCCCGGTGCCCTCGGCAACGGAAGTGGCGGATGTCACACTGGGTGATGGGGCAGGGTAGATCCGGTCACGAACCGAGGCGGCCGCCTCCGCGGTCGGCACCCCCTGGTCCACCAGCCGCAACATCGCCCGCAGCCGGGCCAGATCTTCGGGGCTGTAGCGCCGGTGACCGCCCGCTGACCTGGCACTTGGGCTCAATCCGTACCGGCGTTCCCAACTCCGCAGAGTCGGCGCGGCGATACCGAGACGGCGCGCGGCGGCGCCGACGGTGAGAGTTTCGGACGGGGTCGGCACGGCGTTCATGATGCCCTGTTGCCGCCTGAAAAAGGGGACAAACAGCACCGCCCGATAACAACTCGACCGACTTTCGAGACAACAAGGGTTGAACTGCGCATGAGTTGAGCATAGTTTTCACCGAGCGCCCGTCCGCGCTCACGGTGAGTCATAGGAGGTTGCCATGTCGAGAGGGATGCCTCGCCTACCCCGCCCGCTCATGGATTTGTGGGACTGGCAGTCGCAGTCTGCGTGCCGCGACGTCAACCCAGAGCTGTTCTTCTCCCCCGAATCGGAGCGTGGCGTTCGCAAACGCGCTCGCGAGATGGTGGCCAAGTCGCTCTGCGGTACCTGCCCGGTCCAGCCCGAGTGCCGCCAGCACGCCCTCTCCGTCGGAGAGCCGTACGGCGTCTGGGGTGGCACCACGGAGTCCGAGCGGGACAACGTCGTACTCGCCGAACACAGGAAGTCCGCCTGACGGCCGCGGGGAGCTGAACCCCGACCCACCCGGGTCCGGCCCTGCCGCCGGACCCGGCCCCCGATCTTCCGCGGCCTCACTCCGCTCCCGATCGGCACACGTCGCCTCCAGCGTTAGCTGGGTTGGCCGTCAGGTTGTCCCGGCTGGCATCGATTGCAGCTGACACCCGGCCCGCGACGCCCACTCCGCCGGCTGCATGACAGATAGAGCGGCCCTGACGCGCGAGCGACAGCGGTGGCCAGGCACGGACCAACGCAAAGCAACAGCTTTGCCTTGCTGACCGCATCCTCATTCGTGCCCGAATACAGCCGCCTTTGTGGATTGTTGAACAAACCCACTCATCTGCACGTTCACTTGCTTCTGCATCAGCAATTTGCATTTACCCGTGCACGCGCTCATACCGCAGGCAGTTTCAGCAGAGGACCTCCGGATCCAACGCTCGCGTCAGAAGTTCACGCAACTGCACCCGCTGCGCACCGGTCAATCGCTCGAGCAGACGATCCTCATCGAGATGAATCAACCGGCGTACCCGCCCCGCGACCTCCCGCCCCTCACTGGTGAGAGTCAGCTGGCTACCTCTGATCACGACGCCGTCTTCACGATGATGGCCGAACCGGCAGCGGTGGCAATGGCCGCATTCACCGCAGCCGACCCAACGAGCAGGCCCGCCTTCGACGCGCACATGGAACGAGTCCAGACGATGGCAGGCACCCACCACTGGGCCATCACCACCGAAGACGAAACGCTGATCGGCACCATCTCGACGTTCCCCTCCGAGGACGGACAGCCAGAGGTCACCTACTGGCTCGCACAAGCCCACTGGGGCAAGGGCCACGCCTCGCGCGCCCTAGCGCTCGTCCTCGAACAAAGCCCGCGCCCGGTTGTGGCCCGGGTCGCGCTCGACAGCCTCGGCTCGAGGCGCGTGCTGGAGAAAGCCGGCTTCGAGGCCATCGGCAACAACGGCGACTACGCAGCCGGCCGAGGCACTGAAACCGAAGAACTCATCCTGCGCCTCAGCTGACACTTGGCCGCGGTACCTGGATTCATTGGCGCTTGCTCGAGTTGCCGGGTCAGCTGATGCCCGCTCGAATTGCCGCACCCGCTCCCCCTGGTGTTCCCAGCTCGCTGACGACGCAGCGGCGCCGCGAGCCCAACCGCGAAGACGGGTGCCGGGTGCCGGGTGCCGGGTGCCGCGAGCGCAGCGCACACCGCGCGACAGCGCTGCACTCACCCGGCGATGCAGCAGGCGCAGCGAAGCTAAGCAGGCGCCGCGAGCCCACGGCGCGAAACGGGTACCGCGAGCACAACCGCGCGCAGCGCACACCGCGCGACAGCGCCGCACTCACCCGGCGATGCAGCAGGCGTAGCGAAGCGAAGCAGGCGCCGCGAGCCCACCTGTGAAGGCGGCGCCGAGCCCGCCCGCGCGCAGCGCACACCACGCGACAGCGCCGCACTCACCTAGCGACGCAGCAGGCGTAGCGAAGCGAAGCAGGCGCCGCGAGCCCACCCGTGAAGGCGGCGCCGAGCCCGCCCGTGCGAAGCACGCACCGCGCGACAGCGCCGCACTCACCTAGCGACGCAGCAGGCGTAGCGGAGCGGAGCAGGCGCCGCGAGCCCACCCGCGAAGGCGGCACCGAGCCCGCCCGTGCGAAGCACGCACCGCGCGACAGCGCCGCACTCACCTAGCGAAGCAGCAGGCGTAGCGAAGCGGAGCAGGCGCCGCGAGCCCACGCCGCGTGCAGCAGGTGAGGTCAGGCGCCGGGTTGGGGCTTGCCTTCGTCTGGTTCGGTCGGGGCTTCTTCGGCGGCACCCGGCTTCGAGCTGTCCTTGCCGGGCTTGTCCTTCGCCGGCTTGTCCTTGCTCGATTTTCCCGAATCCGATTTTTCCGAGCCCGGGCCCGTAGCCCCAGACTTCCCGGCCCCAGAATCCCCCGCCCCCGGCTTCTCCGGTACTCCGGGCGCCTCAGGCACCCCCGGCTCAGGCTCACCCTCCCGCGGACGCACCGTCGTCCGCGGATCCCGATACCGATCCAGCGACTTCAAAAAATCAGGATCATCATCAGGCGCGACCGGGCGCCCGGTCGGCTTGGGTTTGGGGACGGCGGATCGCTCGCGCCGTACCGCTTCGGTGCGCGACATCAGCAGCCAGACGATCGGGCCGACGAAGGGCACGAAGACGATCAGGACGAGCCAGACCAATTTGGGCAGGTAGGGAACGTCTTCATCGCGGGTCTGGATGCAGGAGAACAGCGCGTAGACGCTCAGCACCAGGCTGATCAGGAACGGCAGAAATCGGACCACGCTCCAACAGTACGGGCACCGGCCAGCCGGTGCGGTCAGTTCGCGCCCGGCCGGCCTTGTGCTGGTCAGCCGCGCGGATCAGTTCGCCCCGGTCAGCCCTCGCGCTCGCAGTACAGAATTCTCCAGTGGCCGGAACACCAGCAACTCGATCCCGACCCCGACCACGAAGATCAGCAAGATCCCCGCGAACACCATCGAGATGTCCGACAGCGACATCCCGTTGTGCAGATACTGCCCAAGCCCCTCACCCAGATCAGGTGACGTAGCGATCAGCTCGGCCGCCATCAGCGACCGCCAGGAGAACGCCCACCCCTGCTTCAGCCCGCCCAAAAACCCAGGCAGCGCCGCCGGCAGCAAGATGTACCGGATCCCGCCCAGCCGCCCGGCCCCCAGAGCCTTGCCGACCCGCGGCAGGATCGGCGGCACCTGATCGAGCCCGGACACCAACCCATTCGCGATCGACGGAACCGCGCCGAGCAGCACGACCCAGTAGATCGCCCGGTCGTTCAGCCCGAACCACAAGATCGCCGCCGGCACCCAAGCCACCGACGGCAGGCTCTGCAGACCGGACACCAGCGGCCCGATCCCCCGCCGCACCACGTTGATGTTGGCGATCGCAAGCCCCAGCGGTACGGCGATCAGCAGCGAGATCGCGAAGCCGATCACCGCCCGGTGCACCGACACCCAGAACAGTTCGAGGATGTCCCCCGACGTCACCAGCAGCCAGATCTGCGACCACACGTCAGCCGGCGCGGGCAGCTTGAACTCCGGCCAGAAGGCCGCCGCCCAGAGCACCTGCCAGATGATCACGAAGAGCGCGACAGCTGCGATCGGCGGCCAAAGCTTCGAGAGCGTACGCCGCAGCAGACTACCGTCAGACGCGTTGACCGGAGTGTCCAGCGCATCCAGCCCCGCCTCGACAGAGCCGGCCTCTAGCGCGACCGCGGAAGCACGGTCCTGCACACCAGTATCAGGCTGCGGCATGACTGCTGATCACCTTCCGCAGCGCTGCGTTGATCTCCTCGACAGCCTCGACCTCAGCCGCCCCATCGACGTCCCACTCCTGCACAACCCGCCCTGGCCGCGACGACAGCAGTACTACGCGCTGCCCAAGCCGCACAGCCTCGCGTACGTCGTGCGTCACGAACAGGATCGCCGTACCGGTGGCCTGCCAGATCCGCAGCAGCTCACCCTGCAGCACGTCACGCGTGATGGCGTCCAGCGCGGAGAACGGCTCGTCCATCAGCAGCAGTGACGGCTTGCCCGCCCCCGAGCCGGTGTGGTCCGTCGTAGACGCCAGTGCCCGCGCCAGCGCGACCCGCTGCCGCATACCGCCTGACAGCTCGTGCGGCCGCTTGTCGCCCACCCCGCCGAGCCGCACCAGCTCCAGCAGCTCGGCGGCCTTCGCGCGGCGTACGGACTTCGCCACGCCGGCCATCCGCAGCGGCAGCTCGACATTGCCCGCGGCAGTCAGCCACGGCATCAGCGCGGCCTCCTGGAAGACGACCGCCGGCCGGGAGGAGCTCAGCTCGATCCGCCCGGTGGTCGGCTTGTCCAGGCCTGCCACGAGGTTCAGCAGCGTCGTCTTGCCGCAGCCGGACGCGCCGAGCAGGCAGACGAACTCACCGGCCGCCACCTCCAAATCGACGCCCTCGAGCGCGACCACCGACTTCTGGCCCTGCCCGAACGCCTTCCCGACCTGGTGGAACCGCACCGTCGGTACGCCGTTCGTGCCGACGCGCGTCGTGCTGGCTTCGACTGTCGCAGTCATCGTCTGCCTCCTCGTTGCGGAAAGTGCCGGCGCTTCAGGACCAACTACTTCTTGTCGAGACCGGCCGCGTCGACCGTCGGCTTACCGCCCTTGGTCAGTACTTCGTTCAGCGGGCCGAGGTCGGCGAACCCGGACACGCTCGGCGCCTCCTTGGCGATCGCCGCGGTGACCTGGTCCTTGGCCAGCTGCGGGAAGGTCGACGCGATCGGGTCGGCGGTGATCTCGATCGTGCTGAACGCGCGGTCGATCACGGCCGGCTTGAGCGCCTTGCCGGTCAGGTCGAGCAGCTGCTTGTTCACCTCGGTCTTGGCGGCCGTCTTGTCGGAGTTCGCGAGATCGATCGAGGCGACCAGGCCGCCGAGCAGCTGCTTGACCGACTCCGGGTGTTCCTGCAGGAACTGCGTCCGGACGATCAGCACGGTGGTCGGGAACTTACCGTTCGGCCACAACGAGGCCTCGTCCAGCAGCACCTTCGCGCCGGCGTCGAGGATCAGCCGGGACGACCAGGGCTCGGGCAGCCAGGCGGCGTCCACATCGCCCTTCTTGAACGCGTCCAGGGTCTGCGCGTTCTCCAGGTTGGTGACCTTGACCTTGCCGGTCAGGCTCTTCTCGGCCAGCCACTTCTTCAGCGAGACGTCCTGGGTGTTGCCGAGCTGCGGCGTGACGACGGTCTTGCCGACCAGGTCCTCCGGCTTGTTGATCGTCGAGCGGACCACCAGCTGCGCGCCGCCGGACGTCGTACCGGCGATCAGCCGGACCGCCTCGCCGTTGGACTTCGCGTAGGCGTTGATGGCCGGACCGGAGCCGATGAACGAGGCGTCCAGCGAGCCACCGAGCAGCGCGCCGACGGCCTCCGGGCCGGCGTTGAACTTGGTCGGCACCAGCTTCGTGCTGCCCAGCTCCTTGGTGAACAGGCCCTTGCCGAGGCCGACCAGGGCGGCCGCGTGGGTGACGTTCGGGAAGTAGCCGAGCCGCAGCTCGGTGGCCGGCCCCTTGTCGGCGGAGGCAGCGGGCGCGGCCTTGCCTTCGTCGGCGCGCGAGCAGCCGGCGGCGACTGCGATCAGGGAGAGAACGGCGGCCGAGGCGGCCAGAACACGGGCAGGACGGAAGCTCGTGATGCTCACAGGAGAACCTTCGAATGTGCGGGCGACCGGGCGGTCGCGGGCGGGAGTTCAGAGCAGGCCGGACAGAACCGGCAGACAGCAGACTGAAGTGACGCCGAAGGTCAACAGGTTGCGGAGGCGACGCGCAGCAGGTCGACATGCCGACGGCGCGTGAGCGCGTCGGCTGGCCTGTTGGCGGTGACCTGCATGCACACCATGAAAGCGGACAAAGTCCATCAAAAGGCTCTGGTTTCGCGATGTGAGACGACAAATCACGATCTGAGACACATCAAACGATATAGGCCAACCATCGCCTGGACCGATCACATCCGCCCGCCGCTCCGAAGTACCCGCAAGCGCGTTCTGAACTTGTTCAGAACTTATGCAACCGGAAGGCTTTCAACTATGAGCGGCGACCGTCCGACCGCTGCGGTGCTGGGTTCGGGAGTCTCCGGCCTGACCGCGGCACATCTGCTGAACCGAACCCACGACGTGACCGTCTTCGAGGCGGACGATCGGCCCGGCGGTCATGCCCACACCCACGACGTGACCGACTCGGCCGGCCGAGCGCTGCGGATCGACACCGGGTTCATCGTGCACAACGAGCGCACCTACCCCAACCTGCTCCGCCTGTTCGCCGAGCTCGGCATCGAGACCCAGCCGACCGAGATGAGCATGAGCGTGCACTGCGACGGCTGCGGTCTCGAGTACGCCGGTGGCCGCGGCGCCCGGGCAGTGTTCAGCCAGCCCCGCCGCGCCGCCGACCCGCGCTTCCTCCGGATGCTCACCGAGGTCCCGCGCTTCCACCGGCAGGCCAAGGCGATCCTCGCCGCCGGCGACGACCAGCAGACCTGGGGCGACTTCCTCCGCGCGAACAACTTCAGCCGCTACTTCATCCGGCACTTCGCCGTACCGCTGGTGTCCTGCGTCTGGTCGTCCGGCTCCGCCGACGCCGAGCGCTACCCGGCGCGCTACCTGTTCCAGTTCCTCGACCACCACGGCATGCTCTCTGTCACCGGCTCCCCCAAGTGGCGCACGGTCACCGGTGGATCGCGCATGTACGTCGACGCCGTCCTCGCCCAGATCGCAGACGTCCGGACCTCGACCCCGGTCCGCGCAGTACTGCGCCATGACGACGCCGTAGAGGTCGTCACCGACCGCACCGAGCAGTTCGACAAGGTAGTAGTCGCCACTCACGCCGACACCGCGCTGCACCTCCTCGGCGACGCCACTCCGCAAGAGAAGACCCTCCTGAGCGCCTTCAGCTACTCCACCAACCCGACCTGGCTGCACACCGACACCGCAGTACTGCCGAAGGCATCGGCCGCGCGCTCCTCCTGGAACTACCGCATGCGCGGCTGTGACTCACCAGAGCCGCAGGTCCTCGTCAGCTACTGGATGGACCGTTTGCAAGACCTGCAGAGCCCCGAGGAACACCTGGTCACCCTCAACCCCGAGGGTTGGGTGGACACCGCCAAGGTGATCGCCCAGATGACCTACGCGCACCCCATCTTCACCCCGGAGTCAGTAGCCGCCGCCCCCGTACTACGAGCCGCCGGCGGCCCCCGGCTCGCATTCGCCGGCGCACACCTAGGCTGGGGATTCCACGAAGACGGCTGCCGCTCGGGAGTTGAGGCGGCCGAAAGGCTCGGCGCCACATGGTGAACCTTCCGCAACTGCCCGCAGTAGTGATCGGCCACGTCAGCCACTCACGCCGGATGCCGTTGCGCCATCGGTTCCGCTACCGCACGTACCAGTGGCTTGTGGACGTCGACGACCTCCCCCGCCGCCGCTTCTCGGCCAAGGACCACCTGGGCCTCGGCCCGTCCCTCCGCGACAACGTGGCCACCTTCACGGCCGCCCACGGCATCCAGCTCCGGCCGGACGACCGGGTGGTGATGCTGGCCAACGCCAAGAGCATCTTCGGGTTCGTCTTCGACCCGCTGAGCGTCTTCTGGGTTCTCACCTCGACCGGCGATCTGCGCTGCGTAGTACTGGAGATCCACAACACGTACGGCGAACGCCACGCGCAGCTCGCCAAGCCCGATGCCGCCGGTCGTTTCACCCTCGGCAAAGAGTTCTACGTCTCCCCTTTCTTCACCGTCAACGGCCGGTACGACGTGACGCTGCGCCTCGACACCGACCGGGTCGCCGTGGCGATCGACCTGGTCCAGAGCGATCGCCGGGTCTTCTCCGCCGCCTTCACCGGCCGCCCGCGTCCCGCCCGCCGGCGGGCTGTCCTCCAAGCGGCCTTCGTCACACCTTTGCTCACCCATCAGATCTGGTTGCTGATCCGAATGCATGGTGTCTGGCTCTGGCTTCGCCGGTTACCGGTGATCCACCGCGAGCCCCACATCCCACCGGAGGGAGTCCGATGAGTTCGCTACTTCTCGTCGATGCCGAACGTTGGCCAGGCGTCGCCCGTACGCCGTACAGCCCGCTGCGGGCCGCCGTGGCCCGGCGGATCCTGCGCCGAGCCGCCCGCGACCTGCCACTCGTCGTCATGCTGCCCGACGGCAGCCGCGTCGGCGCCGGTGGCGCGGGTGCTCCCGTGATGGAGATCGTCTCGGAGAGCTTCTTCCACCGGATCGGCGCCGACCTCAAGATCGGCTTCGGCGAGGCCTACATGGCAGGTGACTGGCGGACCGGCAACGGCACCGACCTGGCCGACCTGCTGGCCGTCTTCGCCGCACGGCTCCCCGAGCTCGTCCCGCCGGCGCTGCAACGCTTCCGCAAGGTGATCGAGCAGCGGATGCCCTCCTCCGAGGAGAACCACCGCTCGGGCGCGCGTTCCAACATCGCCCGCCACTACGACCTGTCGAACGACCTGTTCGCCACGTTCCTGGACGAGACGCTGTCCTACTCGTCAGCGTGGTTCGACACCGAGGACGGCGGCTTCGAGAACCTGGCCGACGCTCAGCGCCGCAAGATCGACGGCATCCTCGACTACGCCGACGTCAAGGCCGGCAGCCGGGTGCTGGAGATCGGTACCGGCTGGGGCCAGCTCGCGATCCAGGCGGCCGAGCGCGGCGCGACGGTCACCTCGGTGACGCTGTCGGCCGAGCAACGCGACCTGGCTCGCAAGCGGATCGCCGAGGCCGGGGTCAGCGCCGAGGTCGAGCTGCGCGACTACCGTGACGTGCGCGGCCAGTACGACGCCGTGGTCAGCGTCGAGATGATCGAGGCGGTCGGCACGCAGTACTGGCCGACGTACTTCGCGACGATCGACCGGCTGCTCGCGCCCGGCGGCCGGTTCGCCCTGCAGTCGATCACCATGCCGCACGACCGGCTGCTCGCCACCCGGCACGCGCAGAGCTGGATCCACCAGTACATCTTCCCCGGCGGGATGATCCCCTCGTTGACCGCGATCGAGCAGATCGCGGGCGCGGCCGGCGGGCTCGAGATCGCACAACGCCGCGATCTCGGGCCTGCTTACGCGCACACCCTGCGGTTGTGGCGGAACCGCTTCACCGACCGCGCGGCCGAGGTCGCGAACCTGGGCTTCGACGCCGTCTTCCGGCGGATGTGGGAGTTCTACCTGGCCTACTCCGAAGCCGGTTTCCGCTCCGGGTACCTGGGGGTCTCCCAACTCGCACTGGTCCGAAAGGTCTGACAATGGAACTCGCCGGACGCAGGATCTGGGTCGTCGGCGCCTCGTCCGGCATCGGCGCCGCGGTGGCGCAGGAGCTGTGCAAGCGCGGCGCGCACGTCGCGGTCTCCGCGCGCCGGGCGGACGCCCTGAAGGAGGTCGCCGGCGAGTGGATGACGGCCGTGCCGTGTGACATCACCGACGCCGACGACGTCCGGCAGGCAGCGGGGGTGGTCGCGGCCGAGCTCGGCGGCATCGACATCGCCATCCTGAGCGCCGGCTACTGGAAGCAGATGGGCAGCGACTTCGACGTCGAGTCCTTCGACCAGCACCTCAACGTGAACCTCAGCGGGATGGCCAACTGCCTCGGCGAGCTGATCCCACGGATGAAGGCGCAGGGTGCCGGCGTGATCGTCGGCATCTCGTCGGTCGCGGGCTACCGCGGCCTGCCCGGCTCCGAGGCGTACGGCGCGACGAAGGCCGCGCAGATCAACCTGCTCGAGTCGCTGCGGGTCCGGCTCCGCCCGGACGGCATCGACGTGCTGACCGTCTGCCCGGGTTTCGTCGAGACCGAGATGACCGAGACGAACACGTTCCCGATGCCGTTCATGGTCTCCGCAGAGGAGGCCGGCCGGGCGATCGCCGACGGCATCGCGAAGCAGTCCGCCCGGATCGTCTTCCCGTGGCAGATGTCACTCCTGATGCGGGTCGCCAAGGTCATCCCCGATCGACTCTGGGCGCTCGCTCTCACGCCTCGGTCCTGAACTGTCCAGATCAGGACATGGCTGTTGCCCTGGCAACGGGCGGTTGCATACGGTCCTCCGGGACCCTGCCTTCTGTCGCGTTGAGGAGCTTGCCTGATGTCTGTCGCCCCGGACAGCTGGACCCCTGGCGGACCGTTGACCGCGGCGAAGCTCACCACGGAGTACGCCGACCGCCCGCTCGGCACGGACATCACCCAGCCCCGGCTCGGGTGGATCGCCACCGCGCCGGGCTACGGCGCGACGCAGTCGGCGTACCAGGTGCTGGTGGCGTCGAGCGCTGACCTGCTGACGCCGGAGACAGCCGACGTGTGGAACTCCGGCCAGGTCTCCTCTGCGAAGACCTTCGGCATCTCGTACGACGGCCCGGCGCTGACCCCGCGGACCCGCTACCACTGGGCTGTGCGGCTGTGGGACGGCCGCGACCAGGCGGGTCGCTGGAGCCGGCCGACCTGGTTCGAGACCGGGCTGCTGGACGAGGGCTTCGGCGGCGCGCAGTGGATCGGCGCCCGCGACTCCGAGGTACGCGACGAAGCTGTTCCGGCTCCCTTGCTGCGGCGCGCCTTCTCCCTGGCAGCGGACGTGAACCAGGCAAGGCTTTACGCGAGCGGCCTCGCCTACCAGGAACTGCGGATCAACGGTCAGCGCGTCGGCGACTCGGTGCTCGATCCGGGGTTCACCGACTACGAGGACACCGTGTTGTCGGTCGCATACGACGTGACCGAGCTGCTCTCGACCGGCGACAACGTGCTGGGCGCTGAGCTCGGTCGCGGGTTCTTCGGCCTGTCGACTCCCAACGTCTGGCGCTGGCACAAGACCCCCTGGACCGCTCACCCGCGACTGCTCGCCCGGCTCATAGTCGAGCACACCGACGGCACGGTCACCGAGATCGTCACCGACGACGCGTGGCGAGTGGCGGAAGGCCCGACCCGCTTCGACTCGCTGTTCTCCGGCGAGACCTACGACGCGCGGTTGCACCTTGCGGGCTGGGACGCGGCAGGCTTCGACGACTCGCAGTGGAGTACGGCGCTCGTCGTACCGGCTCCTCGGGGTCAGGTGCGGGCGCAGGAGCACGAGCCGATCCGGGTGATCGAGGACGTCGTACCGGTGGAGTTCAGGCAGCCGAAGCCCGGTGTCTGGGTCGCCGACTTCGGCCGGACCACCGCGGGCTGGACCAAACTCCGGGTGACCGCTCCGGCCGGTACGACGATCAGCCTCACCCACGGTGAGCGATTGCTTGCCGATGGCACCATCTTCGCCGAGAACCCGCACGTGCACGCGGAGCGCTTTCAGCGGGACGAGTACATTGCCGCGGGCAACGGGGTCGAGGAGTGGGAGCCGCGTTTCTCCTACAAGGGTTTCCGCTACGTGCAGCTCGAAGGCTTCCCGGGTGAGCCGGCCACCAGCTCGGTGACGATGCGGGTGGTGCACTCCGACGTCGCCTCGGTCAGCCGGTTCGACGCCAGCCAGCCGCTGTACGAGCAAATCGAGCAGGCGATGCGGCGGACCGTGCTGAACAACCTGCACGGCATCCCGACCGACACTCCGAAGATGGAGAAGAACGGCTGGACCGGTGACGCCCAGGTCGGTGCCCCGACGATGGCCGGCACGCTCGGGATGGCGCGCTTCTTCACCAAGTGGCTCGGCGATCTGCGTGACAGCCAGAGCGTCGACGGCAGCCTGCCGGTGATCGTGCCGACCGGCGACTGGGGTTACGACGAACTCTCCCCCGCTACCGAGTGGTCGACCGTCTACCCGTTCCTCCTGCGCGAGATGCACCGCTGGTACGGCGACGAGCGGCTGCTCGCCGAGCACTGGGGCCCCGTACTGCGCTATCTCGACTACGAGCTCGACCGGGTCGAAGACGGTTTGTCGCTCAGCGTTCTCGGCGACTGGATCCCGCCGGGCTACCCCGACGGACCGCCGCCGGAAGACCGCCGCCTGACCGGTACTGCGTACTTGCATCGCGCCGTCATCGCTGCGGCCGAGATCGGCGAGATCCTCGACCGGCCGGACGAGGTGGACCGCCTTCGCAAGGCCGCCGGCGAGCTGGCCGACGGGCTGAACCGCGCGTTCCTGGATCGCTCGGCCGGGCTCTACCGGACGGCGTCTGATCCGGACTACCGGCAGACGTCCAACGCGCTGCCACTCGCCTTCGGGCTGGTCCCCGCTGACGTCGTACCGGCCGTGGTGGCCAACCTGGTCGCGGACATCGAGGCGCGCGACTTCCATCTCAACACGGGGTGTCTCGGCGTCGGCGTACTGCTGCCGGTGCTGACCGCCCACGGCCATGCGGATGTCGCGACCAAGCTCGCGTTGCAGCGGACGTATCCGAGCTGGGGTTACTGGTTCGACAACGGCGCGGACACGATGTGGGAGATGTGGGAGACGGACGCGCGGTCGCGCAACCACTACTTCCACGGCACGGTTGCCCAATGGCTGCTGGAGAATGTGGCCGGTCTGCGGAACCTGTCAGGTGGCTGGGAGCGCATCCTGGTCCGGCCGGATGCGCGCTCGGAGGTCGACTCGGCGGCTTTGCGGACCGACACCGTGCGCGGCCGCGTCTCGGTGTCGTGGCGGCGAGTCGGCCGGGTCTTCCAGCTCGAAGTACAGGTGCCGATCGGCGCGACGGCCGAAGTACACGTGCCGTCGGAGACCGGGACCGATGTGAGCGTCGTACCGGCGCCCTATGCACCTGAGCCGGTGCACGAGGACGGCTACTGCGTCTTCACCGTGCCGTCAGGTCACTGGAACTTCACGTCGCGGACTTCGTGAACATCAGGTCGTGACACTCGCGTCCCTCACGCTGCGCGCGTGACTCGAACTTGGTGATCGGCCGCCAGTCTGGTCGCGGGGCCCAGCCGTCGTACTCGTTCACGAGCTGCGGCTCGGCCTCGCAGATCTCCAGCATCGCCTCGGCGTAGTGCTGCCAATCCGTTGCCAGGTGCAACCTTCCGCCCGGCTGCAGACGGGAGGCGAGCAGCTTCACGAACGGTGCCGTGATCAGCCGTCGCTTGTGGTGCCGCTTCTTCGGCCACGGATCCGGGAAGAACACCCGGACACCGGCCAGCGTGTCCGGCGCGACGTGATCGCGCAGGAAATCGAGCGCGTCCCCGTGCAGCAACCGGACGTTGTCCAGCTCGTACTTCTCCACCCACAACATCAACTGCCCGAGCCCCGCCGGATATACCTCGGCCGCCAGGTGATTGATCTCCGGCGCCTGCCGAGCCAGCTGCGAGGTCCCCTCGCCCATCCCCGAACCGATCTCCAGCACGACCGGCGCTTCCCGCCCGAACCACCCGCTCAGATCAATTTCACCGCTCGGCAGGTCCTCGAGCTTCTTGCCCAACGACGGCCAGTTGGTCCGCCAGACCCGCTCCTGCCCCAGCGTCATCCGGACACTCCGCCGGACGTGGCTGAACACCCCTGCCTGCCTGACCTGATCCACCGTCTCCACCCAGCGATCCTAGGTGAGGTGGTGTTTCACTCGGAAAACCACCGGTTCCAAGCAACCCCGCGGCGGCGGGCGCTTCTGGTCAGGACGACCACGGCGGAACTCACCAGCAGACCTCCCCCGGCCAGCAGACCACCGCCGATCAGCGGCGTATCCCGGTCAGCCGCCCACTCGCGGGCATCGACCGACGCGAGCACGTAGGTCGGATCAGCCGGGGCGTACAAGATCTTCAACGGCATCGCGTACCGCGTACCGGCGGGTGGCGCGTGTTCGCCCTCCGGCAGGTCCGGGGTCTCGCCGTCAGCACTTCGCGGCGACGTCGTGATGCGCTGACCTGACGCAGTGTGGAACACCAGGACGACGTCCTCACCGGTGACACCTGCCCTTTTCGGGTGGATTCGGATCTGCACCGACTCCGCTGTGGTCTCCACACCGTGCTCGACGAACTCTCGGCTGTAGCCCTGGCGGTACAGGAACTCCCCCAGCACCAACACCCCGACGGCCAGCAGGATCAACCCGGGCACCCCGAGCCAGATCCCACCTCGGCCCGGGTAGGTCAAGTCCTCCGTCATGCGCGATGGTCCCGCACCACGCGGGTCAGTCGCCCCAGAAGAGGCGGTCGACGACGTTGCGGGCCTGGCGGGTGCGGCGGCGGTAGTCGTCGGAGAACTGGCTGGTCTTGCCGGGGTTGTAGCCGCAGATCTGTGCCACTGCTGCCAGGTCGCGGGGGTCTCGGGGCAGCGAGTCGCTGGGGCGGGCTCGGACCAGCATGATCGCGTTGCGGATGCGGGTGGCCATCTCCCAGGCGCGGCTCAGGATGTCGGCGTCCGGCGGTTCGACCAGGCCGACGTCGACGGCAGCGCGGAGGGTGCCGAGGGTGCGGGTGGTGCGGAGGTCCGCGATGCGGTGCGCGTAGCGCATCTGCAGGAGCTGGACGGTCCACTCGATGTCGGCGAGGCCGCCGCGGCCCAGCTTGGTGTGGGTCGCGGGGTCGGCGCCGCGGGGTAGGCGCTCGGCGTCCACGCGTGCCTTGATGCGGCGGATCTCCATCACGTCGCGGTCGGAGATGCCGCCCTCTGGGTAGCGCAGCGGGTCGATCAGTTCGCGGAACGACGCACAGAGGTCGGCGTCGCCGCAGAGTGGGTCGGCGCGGAGCAGCGCCTGTGCCTCCCAGACGGCTGACCAGCGGGCGTAGTACGAGGCGTAGGAGGCGAGGGTGCGGACCAGTGGCCCTTGTCGGCCCTCTGGGCGCAGGTCGGCATCGATGGCGACCGCGGGGTCGGCGCCGGGCAGCGCCAGCAGCCGGCGCAGCTCGGTCGCGACCTGGGTGGCGAAGTCCGTCGCCGCCTTCTCGGAGGCCCCCGGCACCGGGTCGTGCACGAACATCACGTCGGCATCGCTGCCGTAGCTCAGCTCATGCCCACCGAAGCGTCCCATCGCAACGATCGACATCCGGGTCGGCTCCGGCTCGCCCTTCGCCACCGTCCGCCGGGCTACCTCCAGCGCCGTGGTCAGCGTCGCCACCGAGACCGTGGTGAGTGCCTCTCCGACCGCCTCGACCTCCAGCAGTTCGGACAGATCCGAGGCCGCGATCCGGAACAGCTCCCGCCGCCGGGCGCCACGAATCGCCGCGACCGCAGCCACCGGATCGTCCTGCCGCCGTCCTGCCGCCGACATCTCACTCAGCAACGACTCCAGCGGCCGCGGCGCCAACTCCCGCTCGTCCGCGAGCATCGCCGTCGCCTCAGGCGCGCGCTGTAGCAAGTCCACGGCGTACCGGCCGCTGGCCAGCAAGTGCGCCAGCCGCTCAGCCGACGCGCCCTCGTCGCGCAACTGGCGCAGGTACCAAGGAGTCGAGCCGAGTGAATCGGAGATCGTCCGGAAGGCCAGCAAGCCCGCATCGGCATCGGGCGACTCGGCAAACCACCCGAGCATCGCCGGCAGCAGCGCCCGCTGGATCGACGACCGCCGCGAGACGCCCTCCGACAACGCCTCGATGTGCCGCAACGCCGACGCCGGATCGGCGTACCCGAGAGCGGTCAGACGTTGCTTGGCAGCCTCGGGAGTCAGCCGCACTTCCTCCCCGGGGATCCGCGCGACAGCAGCCAGCAGCGGCCGGTAGAAGAGCTTCTCGTGCAGCCGCCGTACTTCGAGCCCGTGCTTCTTCCACGCCGCCGTCAGGTCGTCGATCGGGTTCTTCGTGAACCCCAGCGACCGCCCGAGCCTGCGCAGATCGTCGTCGTCGTCAGGAACCTGATGCGTCCGCCGCAACCGATACAGCTGGATCCGGTGCTCCATCGACCGCAGGAACCGATAAGCATCAGCCAGTACTGCGCCATCGGTCCGCCCCACATACCCCGACCCGGTCAACTGCTCGAGCGCGATCAGCGTCGTCCCACTGCGGACTGACTCGTCACTGCGCCCATGCACCAACTGCAGCAGCTGTACTGCGAACTCCACGTCCCGCAACCCACCAGGACCGAGCTTCAACTGCCGATCCGCGTCAGCCGCCGGAATGTGGTCAACCACCCGGCGCCGCATCGCCTGGACGTCACCGACGAACCCCTCGCGATCAGCCGCCGACCACACCAGCTCACGCGTCTTGTCCGCGTACTCCTGCCCGAGCTCGGCATCACCGGCAACCGCCCGCGCCTTGAGCAGCGCCTGGAACTCCCAGGTCTTCGCCCAGCGCTGGTAGTAGGCCAGGTGGCTGTCCAGCGTCCGCACCAGCGGCCCCGCCTTGCCCTCCGGCCGAAGCGCGGCGTCGACCGGCCAGAGCGTGCCCTCCGCGGTGTGCGCCGAGCAGATCCGCATGGTTGCCGACGCCAACGAGGTCGCGGTCTTCAGCGCCGGCGCCTCCGGCTCACCCTCCAGCGGCTCGGCGACGAACAGCACATCCACGTCGCTCACGTAGTTCAGCTCACGCCCGCCGCACTTGCCCATGGCAACAATGGCGAGCCGGCAGTCGGCCGCCTTCGGATGCGCGGCGAAGAAGTCGTTCCGTGCGATCCGCAGCGCGGTCTCCAACGCTCCACCCGCCAGATCAGCCAGTACTGCGGCAGTCTCGTCGACCAGCAGCCCCTCGGCCAGGTCTCGCGCCGCCAGCCGCAACAACAAACGCCGGTACTCGATCCGCAGCGCGTCCACCGGATTCTCGGCGTCGACAGCAGTCGCGAGACAAGCAGCCACGTCGTCAGGCGTCGGCCGGGCAGCCGCCAGCGCCGGATCAGCCAAGTCGTACCAATGCCGAGGATGCACGCTCAGATGCCGCCCGAACGCCTCGCTCGCGCCGAGCACATAGGTCAGCCGGCGGCGGAAGTCCGCATCCATGTCGAGCGTCCGCGCGAACGCCGCCAGATCGAAGTCATTGGCGTGCAGCGACTCGGCCATCCCCAGCAGACCGGTCAGCGCGAGATCGGGATCGGCCGATTCCGACAGTGAGGCGATCAACTGGTCGCTCGCCATCGGCCCGTACTCCCCCGGCGCGCTCAGCGCATCCAGTGCGTCCAACTCGTCGAGCATCCGCCCGGCCCGCGCCGAATCGGCGAACCCGGCTCGCGCCAGCCGCCCCGCACCAGAAACCCTCCGCACCTCAGCCACGACAGTCAGCCTAGTGCCGGTCACCCCGCTCGACGGTCCGGCCGGTGGTGCCGCGCCGCACCCCGTCGCCGGCCGCCGCGTCCAGGGCGTCGACGCGGTCCCCAGCGGCCGAACTTTCGAATCGTCACGGCAGATCTCGGGCTCCGCGCGACCGGATTGCGGTCCGATTGCGGTCAACACACGCAGTGGCTTGGCATATTCGGTCCGTAGTCGGCATGATGACTCGTTATGGTCATGATGACGGGGTCGCTCGCTGTCCGGGGCACGGTGGTCTGGTTGACGCCCCAGCAGGGTGGGCGAGTGTCCGGGCCGCCCGAGCCGGACTACGACTACGACTACACAGCAACCGCCTACCTCCCACCGAGGACGGCCGAAGACGGGCAGGTAGGGCTGTCTCTGCGCCGCTTCGCGCCCGGCGCGTGGCGCACACCCGCGGAAGGCATCATGGTGCCACCCACGGGCAACCGCGCCCAGCAGGTGATCCCCGGCAACCTCGTGGTGATCACCGAGGGAGTCCGGCCGGTCGGCCTGCTCACGATCGAAGAGGTCAACCTCCTCGAACCCGACGGCACCACCGCGATCGAGCGCACTCCGGAGCCCGAGATCACCGGCCTCACCGCCATCCGCCCACCGGCGGACACGGGCACCGACGCGCCGTACCGGCACTCCACCGCAGCCACCCGGTGGACCGCCCACGAACGCGCCGGCGCCAGCTGACCGCTGCTACCCGGCCGGAAGCTGGTTCAGTACTGCGAACTTGCACTCCCCCGGCCCTTGCTGCGACCCGAGCCGGTAGTTGCCCTCAGCAACAGTAGTGCGTCAGAGAACAGGCAGCAGCTTGTTCAGCTCGAACGGCGTGACCTGCTTGCGGTAGTCCTGCCACTCGGCCCGCTTGTTGCGCAGGAAGAAGTCGAAGACGTGCTCGCCGAGCGTCTCGGCCACCAGTTCGCTGTCCTCCATCGCCGAGATCGCCTCGGCCAGGCTGCTCGGCAGCGGCTTGATGCCGAGCGCCTTGCGCTCGCGCGGGGTGAGCGACCAGACGTCGTCCTCGGCCTCGCGCGGCAGCTCATAGCCCTCCTCGATGCCCTTCAGCCCGGCCGCGAGCATCAGCGCGAACGCGAGGTACGGGTTCGCCGCGGAGTCCAGCGAGCGGAACTCCACCCGGCTCGACTGACCCTTGTGCGGCTTGTACATCGGCACCCGGACCAGCGCGGAGCGGTTGTTGTGGCCCCACGAGATGAACGACGGGGCCTCGTCGCCGACGGCAAGCCGCTTGTACGAGTTGACCCACTGGTTCGTCACCGCGGTGATCTCGGCCGCGTGGTGCAGCAGCCCGGCGATGAAGGCCCGGCCGGTCTTGGACAGCTGGTACTGCGCGCCGCCCTCGAAGAACGCGTTCCGGTCGCCCTCGAACAGCGACATGTGGGTGTGCATCCCGGAGCCGGGGTGCTCGCTCAGCGGCTTCGGCATGAAGGACGCGTAGATGCCCTGGGACAGCGCGACCTCCTTCACCACCACCCGGAAGGTCATGATGTTGTCGGCGGTCGACAGCGCGTCGGCGTACCGCAGGTCGATCTCCTGCTGGCCCGGGCCGCCCTCGTGGTGGCTGAACTCGACCGAGATGCCCATCGACTCCAGCATCGTGATCGCCTCGCGGCGGAAGTCGTTGCCGATCCCCTGCGGGGTGTGGTCGAAGTAGCCGGACGAGTCGACCGGCTCGGGATACGTGCCGGGGGCACCGGTCAGCGACTTGAACAGGTAGAACTCGATCTCGGGGTGGGTGTAGAAGGTGAAGCCGAGGTCGGCCGCCTTCGACAGGGTCCGCTTCAGCACGTGCCGCGGATCGGCGAAGGACGCCGAGCCGTCGGGCATGTTGATGTCGCAGAACATCCGCGCGGTGCCCATCGTCTCGCCCCGCCAGGGCAGGATCTGGAACGTCGAGGGATCCGGCTTGGCCAGCATGTCCGCCTCGGTCACCCGGGCGAAGCCCTCGATCGCGGAACCGTCGAACCCGATCCCCTCGGCGAACGCGCCCTCCAGCTCGGCCGGCGCCACCGCCACCGACTTGAGGAACCCGAGCACATCGGTGAACCAGAGCCGCACGAACCGTACGTCGCGCTCCTCGAGCGCGCGCAGCACGAACTCCTGCTGCTTGTCCATCGGCGAGTCCACCTCTCCAGCTGTCGAACACTTGTTTTCCAGGGCCTCACACAGTCTGCCCCGGGCGTGTTAAGCAGACGTTACGTGTTCGAGGAGAGATCGCGCGCACTCGGCCCACCAGTACTGTGGACAACGTGCCCACTACCCCGATTCTGATCTTCGACGGCGACTGCGCGTTCTGTACGACGAGCGCCCGCTGGCTGCAGCGCCGGCTCGGTGGCGCGGTGCCGGTCGAGCCGTGGCAGTTCACCGACCTGGCGGCGTACGGGACGACCGCGGAGCGGGCGCAGTACGAGGTGTTGTGGGTGGACGCGACCGGCACGATCCACGGTGGCGCCCAGGCGTTCGCGCAGTGGCTGATCCACTCCGGCGGACTGTGGCGGGTGCCGGGGAAGATGATCACGCTCCCACCCGTCCGCTGGGTCGCGGCCGGGGTCTACCGGCTGATCGCGAACAACCGGGAGAAGATGCCCGGCGGCACGCCAGCGTGCGCCCTCCCTCCCCACAAAGAGCGATAAGGGCCTAGTCTCCTCTGGTGCAGACGATCTTCCAGGTGGCGCTGATCCTCGCTGCCGTTCTCTGCGTGAGCGACCTGCTGATCAGCACCGGACGCTTCATCCGGTCGATCCAGCGCCGCCGTCCGGCCGAGCTCGACGTGCTGGGCCGCCGCTGGCTGCCGATCCCGGAGCTCGGCTTCGGGATGTTCGCGTTCTGCTGCCCGGGACTGGTCACGCTCGGGCTGACCCACTCAGACGCCGGGCTGCCGACCAAGCAGATCCTGCTCGCCGCGCTCGTCTTCGGCTACGCCGGCGCCGTGCTGTCCCGGGTCGTCCGTACGCCGGGCCCCGGCGGCCGCCGCTTCCGGCTCCGCGCCGGTCTGCTGCTCGGCCTGCCGGCCATCTTCGGTCTCGTCTTCGGTCTTTCGGGCGTCGCGGTCTGACCGACGCTGCCGGAACCACGGCACCACCCGCTCGAGCGGCGCGAAGGCCAGCCAGCAGACCACCGTCGGCAGGAAGTGGATCAGCAGGATCGCCGTGTTCGCGACATGGAAGCCGATGAAGAACAGCGCACCGAGTAGTTGCCACCGGCCCTTGAGCCAGAGGATCACCGGCGAGCAGAACTCCCCGATGATGCCGACCCACTGCATCACGTGCAGCATCCACGGATACTGCAGCAGCCACTCCCCGACCGGGTGCGGCCGCCGGACGATCGCCCAGGTCAGGATCGCGCTGCCGGGCCAGGCCAGCGTCCAGCCCGCGCCCCGCAGCTTCGCGACAGCGGACAGGAAATACGTCGCGATCACCGAGATCTGCACACAGCGGATCGCCCAGCCGGCCGCCTCCGACCTGGTCTGATCCGCGTACGGCGAAACGTCGCGGCGCCACGACCGGTTCCAGCCCTTGCCGCGGGGCGCCACGGTCGGCAGCACCCAGAGCGCGACCACCAGCGCGAGGTGGTCGTGGTCGACCTTGCCGTCGCTCATCCCGATCAGCACCCACCAGGTGAACGCCGGAGCGACGATCCAGCCCGCTAGGCGAGGCAACCGATTGGTCGCGCCGATCAGGCAGCAGACGATCAGGACGACGTACAGGGTGGTCGTGTTCGCGACCGACGGCTTGGGCAGGTCGAGGATCCGCGCCAGCAGCAGCGGCTGGTACAGGCCGGGGTGCTCGCCCTTGAGCCGGGTGTCGCGGACGAACGCGTGCATGTCGAGGATGACGAACAGATAGAGGATCGTCCGCAGCCAGGCGATCCGGGCCAGCGCGATCTTGGGGGTGAACCAGTCGGCGACCTTGGTCATCTGCGCACCTGCCAGGTCGCCAGCACCTCGGGCACCGGGTCGCCGTCGACGTGACCGTCGACCAGCGTGGTGGTGTCGCGGATCAGCTCCAGCTTCACGTACTTCGGCTGGTCCGGGTGCTTGCGGGCCCAGCCGTCCGCGACGGACTGCAGCAGCGACGGATCCTTCACGATCTCGCCGGTCCGGGCCTCGATCTCGGCCCGGGCCACGCCGGCGCCCTCGATGTTCAGCGGTACGTCGACCGTCGTGCCGGCGTCGGTCAGCGCGCTGATCCGGGTGTAGGTGATCGACGCGTCGTCGGCCACCGAACCGGCGTACTGCGACATCGGGCCGAACGGCCAGGCGTCGTCACTCGCGCGCACCGAGCCGTTGATCAGCAAGGCGATGCCGACCACCGCGACCACGACCCGGATCACCTTGCCCACCGGGCTCAGCCGGACGTCCCCGATCGGCTCCTGCTGCTTCGTCACCACGCCCGCCATTACACACCAACCCGGCGGTCAGTCCGATTCGTCGCCTCGCGGCGGCAGGGTGGGGTAATCGAGCATCGGATAGATACCGACGCTGAAGCCGTAGGTGACCTCACCCGATCGGGGCAGGTGGTCGAACTCCTGCACCAGTTCCTGCATCCGCTCCCAGAACTCGGCCACCCGCTCGTCCGGCATCCGGGCGTGCCGGATGAGCGACCGCAGCTGACCGGCGTCGAAGGCGGCCGCCGACTCCTTCGCCGCGACCTCGAAGTCGTTGAAGTCGAGCACGCCGGTCTTGCCGAGGCCGTAGAAGAACATCCGCGCGGCGCGGCCGTAGTACCGCTCCTCGATCGCGCGGACGCGGCGGGTCCGGACCACCCGCAGCAGGCCGGCGTCGGCGAGCACCTTGACGTGGTGCGCGACCGTGCTCTTCGGCCGCTTCACCGCGGCGGCCAGCTCGGTCACCGTCGCGGCCCGCTCGTGCAGCAACTGCAGGATCGACGTCCGCAGCGGATCGCTGAGCGCCTTGACCTGCTCGGCCGTGGTGAGCTCGATGGTGTCCTCGAGGTCGTAGTCGGGGACCTGGGGGTTGCTCGTCATGGTCGGATCAGACTAACATCACGGAACGTTCGAAGTATTTGGATCATTCACTGAAAGCGAGCTCTTCGATGGCCACGATCGTGCTGTTCCACCACGCGCAGGGACTCACCAAGGGCGTCCGCGCCTTCGCCGACACCCTCAGCCAGGCGGGCCACGTCGTCCACCTCCCCGACCTGTACGAGGGCAACGTCTACGAGACCCTCGACGAAGGGCTCGACTACGCCCGCCAGACCGGCTTCGGCACAGTGAAGGACCGTGGCATCGCGGCCGCCGACGAGCTGGCCGAGGGCGCGACCGACGGCCTGATCTATGCCGGCTTCTCGCTCGGCGTGATGCCGGCGCAGCAGCTCGCCCAGACCCGCTCCAACGCTCGCGGCGCACTGCTGCTGCACGGCTGCATCCCGGTCTCGGAGTTCGGCGAGGGCTGGCCGGCCGGCGTACCGGTCCAGGTGCACGCGATGGACCAGGACCCGTTCTTCATCGAGGAGGGTGGCGACCTGGAGTCGGCGAACGCGCTGGTCGCTGCCGCGCCCGACGACGCCGAGCTCTTCCTCTACCCGGGCGACCACCACCTCTTCAGCGACTCCTCCCTGCCCGCGTACGACGAGGCCGCGACGGCACTGCTGACGAGCCGGGTGCTGGCCTTTCTGAAGGACCGCTAGCATCGGCGGATGCCCACGATTCAGCAGGTGGCGGAAGGTTTCTCGACCCACCGTTTCCGGGAGATCTACGACTTCCTGCACCCGCAGGTGCAGTGGACGCTGGTCGGCGCCGCCCGGCTCGACGGGATCGAGCAGGTGCGGTCCGCCTGCGAGCAGTCGCTGGCCCAGCTGGAGCGGACCACCACCCAGTTCCTGCGGTTCAAGACGATCGCCGGACCGGACTCCGTGGCCATCGACTCGATCGCCAAGTACGTCGATCACAAGTGGCAGAGCTCGATCGTCCGGTCCTGTGACGTCTACGAGTTCACCGAGGGCTACCTGTCCGCGATCACCAGCTACACGGCCGAGATCACGGCGGCCGACCTGCCGTAGGTGAACCTGCGGACCAGCGTCTCCATCGGTCCGCGGTACGAGTGCAGGTGCATCCAGTAGGCCAGCGCGACAGTGCCGAGCCAGGTCGCGAAGGCCAGTAGCGCCGTCGTCGTGACGGTGAGGTCGCCGGACAGGTCGGCGAAGTACGGGTTGAAGGCAACGGCCCAGACCACCGACTGGATCAGGTAGCAGGTCAGCGATCGCTGGCCGACCGCGGCGACGGCCTCGGTGATCCGGCCGTGGCCGCGGCCGATCCACACCGCGATGAGTGAGATCAGCGCCGCATAGCCGAAGCCACCCAGTACGCCGGTGGCGTCGTGCAGCGTGCCGATGAGGTTGAGACCTTCGCGATCCGGCTTGTCGTTGACGCCGGCAAGCACCAGTGCGATCGGCAGCCCGCCGACGATGGAGAGCGAGATGCCCACGACGGCCGTCCAGGTCAGCAGCTTCACGTGCTGGGCCGCTTGCTCGAGGATCCGTCGCCGGCCGGCCCACAGGCCGATCAGGAACGGGCAGGCGAAACCGATCGGCCCGAGGAACGCGATGAACGGGTAGAAGGCGATCCGGTCCACGATCCCGGTCAGCGGGTTCGCCGGGAGCATCGCGGCGTCCGGGCCGTCGGGGCTGATCGTCATCGACCCGTCGCTGGGCATCGCGGTCAGCAGGAAGAACAGCAAGGCGACGATCAGGATCGTGCGGTCCTTCCAGCGGATCGCCCAGACCCCGAGGAACAGCAGCACGCCGTACGCCGCCAGGATGTCGCCGACGTAGAACAGCAGTCCGTCGATGAAGCCGACGACCACCAGGAACAGGCTGCGGCGCCAGAGCAACCGGCGTACCGCGCGCGGATCGCGGCCGGTCTCGGCCTGGCGGCGCGCGATCTGCGCTACGCCGTACCCGAAGAGCAGGCCGAACAGCGGGAACGCGCGTCCGTCCACCAGCGTCGCAGTGAGCAGGATCAAGGCGTTGTCGACGGCAGACCCGTCCTGCGGGAAGCCGCCGAGTATCGCCGGGCTCTGGATGAAGTAGTGCGAGTTCGCCACCGCGATGAACAACAGCATGAAGCCGCGAGCCAGGTCCGGTCCGAGCGCACGGGCTCGAAGGCCGGTCGGGCCGATCTGGGGTGAGGTCACAGTTCCACTCAACCGCCCGGAGAACCCGCTGGCTGCTTCCCTTGGTACCTGGTCCATCAACCTTCGGATGAACAGCTCTGAGGAGGACACCATGCAGATCATCGAGCACAGCATCGTCGGCGTACGGTCGGCCGTCACGCGGCTTCGGCGCCGCGGCACGAAGCTGGAGTTCGTCGTCTTCCCGATGCTGCACGTGGCGATGCCGTCCTTCTACGCAGAGGTCACTGAGCGACTGCTCCAGTGCGACTTGCTCGTCGTCGAGGGGATCATCGACCTGCCCGCTGATGGCGATGCTGCCGAGACCGGCGGTAGCGCGCGGGGGTTGCTGGCCCTCTCGGCGCTGACCGCGACCTACCGCTCGATTGCGGCCAACCGCGACTCCGGTCTGGTCGAGGACCCCATTCCGTACGGCGAGCTCGGCGTCCCGGTGATCACGCCGGACATGACCACGGCGGAGGTCGGCGAGGGCATCCACGCACTGCCGCTGAAGACCAAGCTGCAGATCTGGGGCGCCACCCCGCTGGCCGCGGTGATGAACTACTTCAACGGCCGGCAGCGGCTGCTGACCCGAAACATCGAGATCAACGACCTGCCGTCCGCGGCCGAGGAGCTCGAGTCCGAGGACGCCGCGGCGTTCCGCGAACTGTTCATCGGCCGCCGGGACGAGCAGGTGCTCACCGCCCTCGCCGATCTGGTGGAGACCCGCGCCGACGAGCAGCTCCGGGTCGCCGTCGTCTACGGCGGCGCGCACATCCCCGGTATCGTGCACGGGCTCAGCCGGCTCGGCTACCGGCCGATCGACGCCGAATGGCTGACCGCCGTCGCCGCCTGACCGGTACTGCGTAAAGTCGCCTCCACGATTTCGGCCAGGTCGGCGGCGGGAGCACCGACAACCAGTAGGGTGCTGCAGTGCCTCAGCTTCGGGTTGCTCTCGCTCAGCTCAACGTGACGGTCGGTGATGTCGACGGCAATGCCGACAAGGTCGTCACGTGGACCCGGAACGCCGTCGAGCGGGGTGCCCATGTGGTCGCGTTCCCCGAGCTCGCGCTGACCGGCTACCCGGTCGAGGACCTGGCCTTGCGGGCTTCGTTCGTCGAGGCGTCACAGGTCAAGATCAGGAAGCTCGCGAAGCGGCTGGCCGACGAAGGTCTCGGCGAGGCCGTCGTCGTGGTCGGCTACCTCGATCGCGCCGTCGGTACGGCGATGGGCGTCGACCGGCTAGGCCGGCCGAAGGGCTCACCGACCAACTCGGCCGCGGTGCTGCATCGCGGTGAGGTCGTCACCTCGGCGGTGAAGCACCACCTGCCGAACTACGGCGTCTTCGACGAGTTCCGGCACTTCGTTCCCGGCGACAGCCTGCAGGTGATCCGCATCCACGGCGTCGACGTCGCGCTGGTGATCTGCGAGGACCTCTGGCAGGACGGCGGCCCGGTCGCCGCGACCCGGGCGGCCGGCGCGGGACTGCTGCTGGTCGTCAACAGTTCGCCGTACGAGGCCAACAAAGACGACGTCCGCGGTGAGCTGGTCACTCGGCGGGCCCGCGAGGCCGGTTGCTCGCTGGCGTACGTGAATCTCGTCGGTGGCCAGGACGAGCTCGTCTTCGACGGCGACTCGCTGATCGCCGATGCCGAGGGCAAGGTGTTCGCGCGGGCGCCGCAGTTCGATCAGGGCAGCATGGTGGTCGACCTCGACCTGCCGGCCGCCGTCGGTACGCCGGGTGGTTCGCACGAGGGCATCCGGATCGAGCACACGGTGCTGCACGAGGAGCCACTGCCGGCGTACGAGCCGATCGCCTCGGCGCTGGCGCCGCGGTTGTCGGACGAGGCCGAGATGTACGGCGCGGTGGTGCTCGGGTTGCGCGACTACGTCCAGAAGAACGGCTTCAAGTCGGTGCTGCTCGGGCTGTCCGGCGGCATCGACTCGTCGCTGGTCGCCGCGATCGCCTGCGACGCGATCGGCGCCGAGCACGTCTTTGGGATCTCCAACCCGAGCGTCTACTCCAGCGACCACTCCAAGGACGACGCCGCCGAGCTGGCCGCCCGGACCGGACTGAACTACCGGGTGGTGCCGATCCAGCCGATGGTGCAGCCGTTCCTGGACACGCTTGGGCTGACCGGGCTGGCCGAGGAGAACCTGCAGGCCCGGGTCCGGGCGGTGATCTGGATGGGGCTGTCGAACGCCGACGGCCACCTGGTGCTTGCCTGTGGCAACAAGTCTGAGCTGTCCGTCGGCTACTCGACGATCTACGGCGACGCGGTCGGCGGCTACGCGCCGCTGAAGGACGTGCCGAAGACGGTCGTCTGGCGGCTGGCGAAGTGGCGCAACGCGGACGCGAAGGAACGCGGCCAGCAGCCGCCGATCCCGGAGAACGCGATCGTCAAACCACCGTCCGCGGAGCTGCGTCCGGGTCAGGTCGACACCGACTCGCTGCCGCCGTACGAACTGCTGGACGACATGCTCGACGACTATGTCGAACAGGATCGCGGTACGGCGGAGCTGGTGGCCGCGGGCTTCGACACCGAGTTGGTCAGCAAGGTGATCCAGCTGGTCGACAAGGCGGAGTACAAGCGACGGCAGTATCCTCCGGGTCCGAAGATCACCCACAAGGCTTTCGGCCGCGACCGGCGGCTGCCGATCACGAGCGCATGGCGTGAGGACGCGAGGAAGGCAGCAGAGAACTGAGTGGCTCTTGGCGAAACCGCCCTTTCAACGACAGCCCGTTCTTCCCGCCCGAGGACCCGGAGCAGGCTGACTCCTTCGGCGTGCCCGAACGCAGGTCTGCTGACGCGTCAGGTGTGAGCGATCCCTCAGCGTCGACCGGTGGCGCTCACCCTCCGCAACGGTGGGACGATGAGGGCATGGTTGACAACTTCGTGTCGGCCGGTACCAACGGCGACGCCGACGACGAACTGCCGGCGCCGTACGGGACCGGACCGAAGAACCGGACAACCGAGGAGCAGCACCGCTCGGAGTACGGCTACGCCGATTCGTCCGGCGACGGCCGCTGGCGCGACCGCGCGACCACCCTCGACGGGCTCGACCCGGCGCCTTCGTTGCCGAACGCCCCGAGATCGTACGAGCGCGGCCCGGTGCCGCAGCAGCCGTACGTGCCGAAGCCGCCGTTCCTGCCGGAGCGCGAGTACCCGGCCGGTGGTGGATACCAGCCCGACGAGTACGGCGAGACGCCGCCGTGGGGTGGGCGGGAAACGCAACAGGAGCCGGGTGGTTTCGAGTCGCCGTTCGCGCCGCGTCCGGCGTACCGCGACGAGCCGACCCAGGAACGTCCGATCCAGGATCGTGCTGCGCAGGAACGCGCTATGCAGGAGCGTGCCACGCAGGAGCGGTTGGCGCGCGAGCGGGCCGTGCAGGAGAGGGCGGCTATCCAGGAGCGTGCCGCTGCGGCTGAGCGAGAGCGCGCAGGCCAGGCGTCGGCGCGGGAGCGGTCGACGCAGGAGCGCGCTGCGCAGGAGCTACGGCTGTTGCAGGAGCGCGCTGCCCAGGAGCGCATTGCCCTGGAGCGTGCGGCACAGGAGCGGGCCGCGTCGGAGCGGGCTGCGCAGGAGCGTGGCTTCTCCGCTGAGCAGAGTCCGTTCCGCCAGCAGCCGCCCGGACAGCCGCAGAGCCCGTTCGGCCCAGTACGCAACGGACTCAGCGGTCCGACGCCGCAGGCCCGCCCAGGACAACCAGGCCCTGGTACTCCGCCTGGCATCACCCCACCCGGGCAGGCACCAGGTGGGCAGGCACCCGCACGCCCAGGTGGCCTCGGCCCGACAGGCAACGGCGTGACTCCCCACAGTTCCAACGGCACCCTCTCAAGCAACGGCCGAAGCCAGGCCGGCCCTGAGCCACGCACCGCCGGCTCGAACGGCTGGAGCCAAGCCGGAGCCGAGCCCCGCACCGCCGGTTCAAACGGTTGGAGCCAAGCCGGAGCCGAGCCCCGCACCGCCGGTTCAAACGGCTGGGAGCAACCAGGCACCGAGCCCCGTACTGCAGGCTCGAATGGCTGGAGCCAGGCGGGTCCTGCGCATCACGCACCTGGCTCCAACGGTTGGTCCCTGGCCGGAGCTGAGCCACAACCGCCCGCCTCCAACGGCCAGCACGCGCCCACCAACCGCACCCCCGCCGACCCCAACCGCCCTGGCGGCCCCGGATCCGGCGTACCGGGCAACGGCGTCTCCAACAACCCCGCACCGGGGACCCCCGCGGCAGGCGACCCGTCGCAGAGCCGACCAGCTCCTGCAACCGGCAGCCAAGCAGCAACCAACCCAGGGGCAAGCAACCCAGCGGCGAGCAACCAACTCCCCACCCAGCCAGGCACCCAGCCGACCCGCCCCGGACCTGGTGGCCAGGGCCCAACCGGCTGGACCGGCACCGCACCCTCCCCCGCCACAGCACCCCCGGCGACCGCCTCAACTTCCGCCAACGGGTATCCGTCAGACCCGTCCGCGGAGTACGAGAGCAACGCACCGCTGAGCGCCGCACCTTCCTCCACCGGCTCTCCCTTGGAGAGCAAGCAGGAAGGCCCGCAGCGACCGGCAGGAGCGCGCCGCCGAGCCGACGTACAGCAGGACGCACCCAGCCAGGTAGCTGAAGCACCAGTGAGCTCTCACCGCGCCCGCCGAGCGGGTGCGGCCGCGGGTGCGACGCCTGCGGCCAAGGTCGAAGCACCGACGGCCAACGGCGAGGCACCCGCAGTCAAGGACAGCAACAAGAGCCTCGGCACCGAAGGCAACGCAGCAAGCACCAATTCGCGCCCTGACGCGGAGGCTGGAAGCGCAGCACTCGGCGCTGCAGCAGGTGGTGCCGCAGCAGGTGGCGCGCCTAGCAACAGCCCAGCAGCTAGCGCCGCAGGCAGCAGTCCAACGGCCAGCAACTCTCGGCCTGACGCGGGAGTTGGCGGCGACCCTCTCGGCGGCGCAGCGGGCAGCGGCCCGGCAGACGCGAGCAAGCGCCCACGGCGATACCGCATCCACCACCTGCGCGACATGAAGAACCGTGGCGAGAAGTGGGCGATGCTCACCGCCTACGACCAGTACACCGCCGAGATCTTCGACCAGGCGGGCATCCCCGTCCTACTCGTCGGCGACTCGGCGGCGAACAACGTCTTCGGCTACGAGTCGACCCTCCGCGTCACCGTCGACGAACTGATCCCGCTGGCACGCGCCGTCGCGAGTGCCGCCGAGCGCGCACTCGTCGTCGCCGACCTGCCGTTCGGTTCCTACCAAGCCTCGCCCGAGCAGGCGTTCCACACCGCTGTCCGGTTCATGAAGGAAGCCGGCGCGCACGCGGTGAAGCTGGAAGGCGGGCGCACCGTCGTACCGGCGGTGGAGAAGCTGACCCAGTCCGGCATCCCGGTGATGGCTCACATCGGCTTCACTCCGCAGAGCGAGCACACGATCGGCGGGTACCGCGTCCAAGGCCGCGGCGACCAAGCCGCCTCGCTGATCGACGACGCGGTCGCACTCGCCGAGGCAGGTGCCTTCGCGCTGGTCCTCGAGATGGTGCCGGGCGACGTCTCCGCGGAGATCACCAAGCGCATCCCGATCCCGACGATCGGCATCGGCGCCGGCCGCGACACCGACGCGCAGGTGCTCGTCTGGCAGGACATGGCCGGCATGCGCGCCGGCCAGATGCCCCGTTTCGTCAAGCAGTACGCCGATCTGCGCGGCATCCTCACCAACGCCGCCACCAGCTACGCGGCCGAGGTGGCCAACGGCTCCTTCCCCGCCGACGAGCACACCTTCTAGCCGTTCTGCCGACAGACAACCAAGGCTGGTCCGCCCACCCGGCGGACTAGCCTCGTCGGCATGACGCTCGCAAATCCGTATCGCCGCCTCGAACCGACGCGGAGGACTGGAGCCGCGAGCAAGACGCATCTGGTTGCCCAGCTCAACGAATCCACCGACCAGCGCAAACGGCTCCGGCTCTACCCGGTGCAAACCACCAACGAAACAAACATAATCGGCGAACCCGTGCGCCTCACCGCCGTCCATCCCGCCGGCGACGGGGTACTGACCGTGGCACTGGTCGACGTTCAACCGGTGATCAGCGTCATCAACTACTCGACCGGCGAGCACAGCCGACTCGGAGACCTCTCGTACGACGAGCCGCGCCCGACTCTGCTCTACGGGTACGGCGGGTTCAACTCATCGCAGCTCGCCGACTATCGACCGGGCTGGCCCGCCTGGCTCGCGGCGGGTGGTGTGCTGGTGATCGCCAACCTGCGTGGTGGCGGCGAGTTCGGAGCCGACTGGCACGACGCCGGCCGGCTCGACCGCAAGCAGAACACCTTCGACGACTGCATCGCGGTGGCCGAACACCTCCACGCGACCGGCGTGACCACTGCCGAGCAGCTCGCGATCCACGGACACAGCGGCGGTGGGTTGCTGGTCGGTGCGATGATCACCCAGCGACCCGATTCTGTTCGCGGCAGCGCTGCAGGACGCACAGGGCGGCGATCAGCCGGTGCTGCTGCGGGTGCAGCGCAGAGTCGGGCACGGACCAGGCAGAGCGGCTGCCGCGGTCGTCACCGAGTGGGCCGATCGGCTGGCGTTCGCGGCCCACCACACCGGGCTAGATCCAGGGCAGGCCTGAGCGTTCCGACCAGTATTCGTAGGGCTCCTGCACAAACTCGGCCAAGGGTCCTTGGACGACGGTCGCGAGGTTGCTCTCGAGTTGCTCGGCGGTTGTCGCGCCGCTGAGGACGATGTCGGCCCACGGCTGGGCGGCGGCCGCGCCGATCGCCAGCGAGTCGGGGGCGAAGTGGTGCTGGGCTGCGAAGGCGTTGAAGGGCGTCTCTCCGGCTCTGGCCGTGAGGCGGCCGTTGGCCACCGCTTCCTTCACCACGACGAACCAGCCGGCCTCGTGCGCCTCGGCCAGCGCGGGACCGACGGACGTTTCGAGCACGTTCCAGGTCGACTGGACTGCGGTGAAAGGCGTCTCCAGGGACAGCGCCTTGCGCAGCGTCTCTGCTTGCCGCGGTCCACTCGTGGACAGACCGACCCGTACTCCGCTGTCGGCCAACTCCCGCAGCCGGTCGAGCAACTGCTGGTCGTCGAGCGCCGGGCTGTCGGCCGTGAGGCTGTGCACCAGGTAGAAGTCAGGCGGGCTGCCGAGTGCCTGCAGCGTCTCGGGCCACTGCCGCTCGAACGTCGCGAGCGAGTGGTCCTTCACCTCGTGCGTGTCCGCGTCGTGGCGCCAGTCGGCGACGTAGGTGTAGCCCCACTTCGAGCCGACGGTGAGCTGACTGCGCCGCTCCGGGGTGAGCCACTCCCCCAGGAACGTCTCCGCCAAACCATAGGAACGCGCGGCATCGAAGTACCGGACGCCGGACGACCACGCCTGCTCCAGCAACTCGTGTGTACGCAGGCGAAGATCCTCGATCTCACGCCCCGGCGCAAGGTCCTGGTCATGGCCGAGATTGATGTAGCCGGGCCGCCCGAGGGCTGCCAGTCCGAGGCCGATGCGTGCAGTCATACCTCGATCGTCCCACCGGTGAACAACAGCCGTTGCCCGGTGCCCGTATTCGGACGTCGTACCGGGACGCGCCGCGTGACGCGTCGCGGTACCGGTGATGTCGTCTAGCGTTTTGAGGTGTGACTGACTCCCGCCTGCCACCGCCCGGCACCGTCGTCCGGCGTACGACGGCCCGTGTCCTGCCTGTCCGCCCGGACGGCAAGGTGTTGCTGCTGCACGGGTGGGACCCGCTAAAACCGCAGACGCCGTACTGGTTCACGATCGGCGGCGGCGTCGAAGCCGGCGAGACGGTCGAGCAGGCCGGCAGTCGCGAACTGCGCGAGGAGGTCGGCATCGAACTGCCGGCCGATCAGCTCGGCGCGCCGGTGGCGATGAACGAGATCGAGTTCGAGTGGGGCGGCTGCCGGATCATCCAGCACCAGACGTTCTTCGCGGTCGGCGTGGAGACGGTCGAGGTGAGCTTCGCCAACCAGGAGCAGCTCGAGCTGGAGACGATCAGCGCGCACGGCTGGTGGCACCCCGACGAGCTGGAGGCGACCGGGCAGGCCGCGCACGTTACGATTCCGGATCTGGTCCGGCGGGCGGTCGAGGTGATCCGGTACCGCGAGGCGTCCTGACCGCAGCGGGCGGCCGGCGCCGGCATCAACAGAAGCCGGGCTCAGCGAGATACCGGCCTCAGCGGGAGCGAACCTGCTTGAGGAGCTTCTTCGGCAGCTTCTTGTCCACGACGTAGTGGCGCAGGTCAAGGCGCTCAGCGCAGCCGGCATCAGCCAGCCGCTTGAGGACGACCGGGCACTTCTTGCACCTCGGCTTGTCCTTGCAGCACTTCTTCTTCGCAGTCATGGACGGCACGTCGTAAGAGTAGGTGAGCCTGCCCTAACCGTCTACCTGAGATCTCACTGATCGTGTCGCAGCTCACGTCAGCTGTTCGATCAGCAGCGCGCGGGCCGTCACCAGTGACGGTCCGTACCAGGTCAGATGCCGTCCGCTGACCGGATATGCGGGCACGTCGAATGCCTCCGGACCATCCTCGGCGGAGAACGGATAAGGCTCGTCCGGCAGCACCACCAGCTCGTACTCCGGTAACTGCGTCAACTCGATCTTCGGATAGCGCTCCGGTGATTGTCCGAGTGCATTGTCGATCCCCAGTCTTTGCAACAGATCGCCCGCGAAGGTGTCCCGGCCCAACGCCATCCAAGGCCGCCGCCAGATCGGAATCAGCGCCCGCCGGCGCGGACCGGCGTACGGCGTACTCCACACTTCGCGGGCTTCGTCGAGCCAGTTCGGTGCTTCGCCGGTGACGGCGCCGAGCATTCGTTCCAGCGAGTCCAGTGATTGCGGAACGGTGGTCGGCGCGGTCACCCAGACCGCGAGTCCACCGGCCCGCAACGCGTCGAGATCGGCTGCGCGATTCTCTTCGGCATTCGCGATCACGACATCCGGCGCGAGTTCGAGAATGAGTTCGAGGTCGGGGTTTTTGGTACCGCGAACGCGGGTCACCTCGAGGTCGCCGGGATGACTGCACCAGTCCGTCGCGCCGACCAAAAGCGATGCGTCGGTAGCCGCGATCGCCTCCGTCAACGACGGCACGATACTCACCACGCGACGTACTCGCGCGGGCAGATCGACAACCGCTCCGAGGTCGTCCTGCATGCGTTCCCAGCCCTTCGTCCGGTGCCCGCGAGTAGAGGTTGCCGATGACAACACTCTGCCGAAAGCAGTGCGAATCAGCAGTTCAGCGGCCAGTTGGCGCGCGTGTCGTCAACATTTCTTTGCGGTACCGCAACAGGCTACCGCCGCGGCGAAAACCCAACTCTGCAAGGGTTTTCGGACTAATCCCGCAGAAACGGCACCGGGACGCCTTAACGTGCAGACGTTTCGGGTGCTTTACGTATGGCACAAGTGTTGTCATCATCATGACGACGAGGAATCCACCGTGGTTTTCCTCAGCGCACCAAGGAGGCAGAGTGCCAGCCACAAAGGCAGCCGCAGGGAAGGCGACAGCCAAAAAGGCTTCTCCCGCCAAGAAGACCGTCGCCAAGAAGGCCAGCGCCGCGAAGACGACCACCGCACGCAAGGTGGCGACCGCGGCCAAGAAGACCCCGGCGAAGAAGGTGACAGCGGCGAAGAAGGCACCGGCTACGAAGGTCGCCGCGAAGAAGGCGCCGGCCAAGAAGGTGACCGCGAAGAAGACGGTCGCGAAGAAGGCACCGGCGAAGACCGTGGCGAAGAAGACGGTCGCGAAGAAGACCGTGGCCACCAAGGCCGCGGCCAAGAAGACGATCGCGAAGAAGGCGCCGGCCAAGAAGGTGACCGCCAAGAAGACGGTCGCCAAGAAGGCACCGGCGAAGACCGTGGCGAAGAAGACGGTCGCGAAGAAGGCCCCGGCCAAGAAGACCGTGGCCAAGAAGGCGCCGGCGAAGAAGGCCGTCACCAAGAAGGCCGTCGCGAAGAAGGCGTCCGCGAAGAAGGTCGCCGCCAAGAAGGCGCCGGCCAAGGTCGCGGCCAAGAAGGCCCCGGCGAAGGTCGCCGCGAAGAAGGCCCCGGCCCGCAAGGTCGCCGCCAAGAAGTCAGCCACCCGTCCGGCCACCGCCACCAAGGCGACAACCGCGCGCAAGGCTCCGGCTCGTAAGGCACCGGCGCGCAAGGCCGCCGCGAAGAAGGCCTGAACGAACCACCGCAGCACAGCCGAGGGGCACCACCGTGACGGTGGTGCCCCTCGGTCGTGTGCACGGCAACAAGCCGGTGAGTCAGTCGTCGTTCCACTTCGGATCGCTGTCCCAGGCCTCGTTGCGTTCCTGCACCTTGTCCAGCGCCCGGGCGGCTTCCTCCGCGGAGCTGTACGGTCCGAGCCGGTCACCGGACTTCTCGCCCTGGTACGGCTCGACCTTGCCGGTCTTGGTGTTGTAGTACCACTCGTTGCTGTGATCGTCGCTCATTTTGGCTGACCACCTCCTGAGGTCTTGTAACAGCTCACTAGAATGATTCCACCATGTCGCTTCTCACTCCTGGCATCATCTCGCCTCGCCGTCCGGTACCCGCATCCATTCCCCGTCCGGAGTACGTCGACAAGCCGTCGCCGACGCCGTACGACGGGTCCTATGTGACGTCCCCCGAGCTGATCGCGAAGATGCGCGTCGCCAGTAAACTCGCCGCCCAGGCACTCGAGGCGGTCGGCGCGGCCGCCAAGCCCGGAGTCACCACCGATGAGCTGGACCGGGTCGGCCACGACTACCTGGTCGAGCGCGATGCGTACCCGTCGACACTGGGCTACCGCAACTACCCGAAGTCGTTGTGCACCTCGGTCAACGAGGTGATCTGCCACGGCATCCCGGACGACCGCCCGCTCGAGGACGGCGACATCGTGAACGTGGACATCACCGCGTTCCTGGACGGCGTGCACGGCGACACCAACGCGACCTTCCTGGTCGGCGACGTCGACGAGGAGAGCCGGCTGCTGGTCGAGCGCACCCGGGAGGCGCTGAACCGCGGCATCAAGGCGGTCAAGCCGGGTCGCCAGGTCAGCATCATCGGCCGGGTGATCGAGTCCTACGCGAAGCGCTTCGGGTACGGCGTGATCCGCGACTTCACCGGTCACGGCATCGCCACCGCGTTCCACTCCGGGCTGATCATTCCGCACTACGACGACGAGCGCTTCGACGACGTGATCGAGGTCGGCATGACGTTCACGATCGAGCCGATGCTCACCCTCGGCAGCTACAACTACGACCTGTGGGAGGACGGCTGGACCGCCACCACCAAGGACAAGTCGCGGACCGCGCAGTTCGAGCACACCCTGGTCGTCACCGACACCGGCGCCGAAGTACTCACGCTGCCGTGAGCATCACGCAGTACGAGCAGACGCACCTGGCGGGCGTCCTCGCACTGTGCGAGGCGGAGGAGTGGCCGACCTTCCCCGCCGACCCCGCACGCGCCCACGCGGTCCTCACCGCGCCGGGCGTGACCGCCGTGGTCGCCTTGGACGGCGACCTGGTAACCGGCTTCGCCTACCTGCAAAGCGACGGCCATATCCAGGCGCATCTGTCGCTGATGGCCGTCCACCGCTCCTACCGCCGCCAAGGCATCGGCCGCCAACTCCTGGAGTACGCCGTGCCGTTAACCGGAGCCCAACGCGTCGACCTGGTCACCGACACCGCGCAGGACTTCTACGCGTCCTTCGACCACCGCACCAACTCCGGCTTCCGCATCTACCCGGGCTGAAAACCCAACGCCTGGTAGAGGCTGACGGCGGCCGCGTTCTCCGGCAGTACGTTCAACGCGAGGCGGATCGGCGATTGCGCCAAGCACTCGGTGAGCAACGCCTTGGCGAGGCCCCTGCGGCGCCAGCCAGGCGAGGTGAAGAGCTCGATGACGAACGGGCAGTCCGGCGTGTTCGGCCAGGGCGCCCGATCGACAACCAGCAGAGCGCCGACAAGTGCGCCTCCTGCTGCCACCGCAAGGCGGCTGCTGGCCAGGCTGAGTGGCCCGTAGGAGCCTTCGAAGCTGATCCGGATGTCCTCGATCGCGGCCGCCTCGTCGTCGACTACGGCCGGGTCGTAGGCCTCGTAGTACAGGCGTCCCAGCGCATCTGTGTCTGCCGGCGACGGCGCACGCAGCACGACACCTGGTGGGGGCGGAACGACGGTTAGCGGCGCCGGCTCGCGGACGTAGAGCACCTACAGTTCCAAAGCCGCGGTGATGACCTTGCGGCCGTACGGAACTGCGGATCTGGCGTCGGCGGTGGTGAAGGTTTCGGGTTTGCCGGCTCGGTGGTCGAGGCAGCGGTTGAGGAGCGGCGCCCACTCGGGGAAGGCGATCAGGGCGTGTTCGCCGGCCCGGGTCTTCGAGATGATGTTGCCGGTGGCAAGGAGTGCGTGGAGGCGCGGGACGCCGAGGACGACCCAGGGCAGCACCCAGTCGGGCACCGGGGCGTCGTCGGGCTGGGTCGCCGTGGCGGTTTCGAGCTGGTCGAGTTGTGCGGTCCAGTAGGTCTGAAGGTTATGGCGGGTGAAGGCCTCCAGCGCCTCCTGGTCGTCGTGGACGACCAGGTCGGGGGTGGTGCGGATGGCGAGGGACTGGCGGGCCAGCTCCGACCACAGCACCGGCGAGACCGGGCCGCCGAGAGGTGCTTCCTTGAAGACGCCGTCGAGGGTGAAGACGACCGCCTTGGCAGCGTCGGGCGGTGCGGCGAGGTCGGCGGCGGTCAGGTAGGTGACGTCGAAAGCAGGAGCCGTCGGCAACTGCTCGTGCACAGCCCGCACCGCCGAGGCGTCCAGCAGCGGCGAAGCTGTCACAACGACGCCGTCGATGTCGCTGTGTCCCGGCCGGAAGTCACCGAGCGGCACCGAGCCGGTGAGGTAGAGCCCGGTCACTTGACCAGGCAGCGCCTCGTCCACAAGCTCCAAGTACTGCGCCGCGAGAGCGGTGACTTCCGGCGGGACTGGTGTCATCTGTTGGAGGCTCCCTGGATGAAAGCGGCCAGGTCCTTGGACTGTTGCCGCCGGGTCGGTTCGTGCACGTACATCATGTGACCCGCCGGGTAGTAGCAAAGTTCGATGTTGCCCCGAAGTTCTGCCGGGATCTGCAGCCGCGCGACCGTGTACTCGGTGGCGAAGTACGGCGTCGCGCAGTCGTAGTGCCCGGACGCGATATGCACCTTGAGGTGCGGGTTCCCGCGCATCGCCTCGCCGAGTTTGTCGGCGACGGTGACGTGGTTGTTCTCGAACTCCTTGTACGACCAGTCCTTCGCCGCCTGGCTGCTGAGGAACTCGTACGGCAGGTCGTTGTGATAGTCGAGCTCAGCATGCAGGTAGTGGTTCAGCGCCGCCGTGTAGGGCCCGATGATGGCCCGGAACGACGGGTCGTCCACCGACGTCTCCGCCGCCGAGTCCGCGTCCCACCCGGTGAACCGCGCGTCCAGCCGGCCGACCACCTGACGGCGCGCCCGCAGTACCTCGGCGAAGAACCGGGTGTGCTCGATCCGCAGGTTCACCCGGTCGATGTAGTCCTCCGACAACCCGGTCAGCCCGGCCAGCCGGGTGACCACCTCCGCCCGGTAGTCGTCCGCCACCCGGTTGCCCTGGGCAAGCGCATTGGGGTAGCGGCCGGCCGCGAACCGCTCCGCGTCGGCCAGCACCTCGTCGAGCTCCCGGTCGGGGATCAGCCCGTGGTAGTGCGCGGCCGCGGCGTACGACGGCAGGAACAGGGTGAACGGCAGATCATTGCCCGGCGTGAAGTCGAGCGTGCCGAACTCCAGCACCGCCGAGATCAGGATGATCCCGTTCAGGTACATCCCGTACCGATCCTGCAGATGCGCCGCCAGCCCAGCTGCGCGCGTGGTCCCGTAGGACTCCCCCGCCAGGAACTTCGGCGACATCCAGCGTCCGTTGCGCGACGTCCACAGCCGGATCACCTCGCCGACAGACTCCAGGTCGGCCGTGAACCCGTGGTAGTCCCCCGCCTTCTCCCCTTCGACCGCGCGCGAGTAGCCGGTCGACACCGGGTCGATGAAGACCAGGTCGCTGTCCTTCAGCAACGTCTCCGCGTTGTCCACCAGCCCGTACGGCGGCGGCGCAAGCTCACCCGCGTCGCCCGAGACCACCCGGCGCGGCCCGAGCAGCCCGAGATGCAGCCAGATGCTCGACGACCCCGGTCCCCCGTTGAACGCGAACGTCACCGGCCGGCTGCCCGGATCGGCGTCGTCGAGCGTGTACGCCGTCAGAAAGACCTCGGCCTTCGGCACATGCCCGTCGAACTTGCCGTCCGTGACCACCTCTTGCCGCAGCACCACGCGACCGGTGGTGGCGGTGTACTTCAGCTTCCGCCGCCCCACCGTGAGCGTGTGCTGGGTCGTGGTCAGGTCATCGACCGGAGTCGCCTTCGCGGGCTTGGCCTCAACGGTCTCCGGGGTCTGCTCAGGGGTCGCCATGGCCGAAAACCTATCAGCGCCCGGGGCAAGCTCCCGGGCGCTGATCACGGCTAACTGAGGGTGAAGCTGTCCACGTCGAACAGTGAACCCGACCCACCACTGAAGGTCAGGAACAGCGGACCACTGCCCGACCCGGTGAGCGTGGTCGAGACAGTCTGGAAGTTGTCCCACCCTCCAGTCACCGGTACTGCGACAGTCCCGAGCACCGGGCCGGTCGCCGACCCCGACCGAATCCGGATCGTGCCACCCGCCCCACCCGACGAGATCCGCGCACTGAAGCTCGTCTTGCCGGCCGTACTCACCTGCGAGTAGCCCGCCCAGTCACCGTTGTCGATGTAGCCCAACGTCTGACCCCCACTCGCACCCCCATGCCCAGCCACCTGTACGCCGAACTGCGACGTGAACGCCTCTCCCTCCACCGACGTGACCGGCGGTGTAGCAACCACCCCAGCGGCGTACTGGATCCCACCCAGCAGGTGCTGCCGGAACGGCTGGTTGGAGTACGACTCGATCGTGTGCCCGAAGCCCGTGTAGAACGAGCGCCCAGAGCCCTGCGAGTGGTACCAGGCAATCGGGTGATCGCCCATGTTGCCACCGCTGTAGGTGGATTCATCGAGATTGATCAGCACCCGCACATTCGGCCGCGGATTGGTCGAGTAGTTGTACAGCTCGTCCGTACGAACCCAGGTCGTCCCCAGATGCGCCGTCGACGGATGCGTACGGTCCTCGACCCTGGCAGTCACCTGCTGGATCGCCGGGTGGCTGTGGAACCAAGCGCCGACCAACTGCCCGTACCAAGGCCACCCGTACTCCGTATCGGCGGCGGCGTGGACCCCGACATACCCACCGCCACCATTGATGTACCCCTCAAAGGCTGTCTGCTGAGCTGCAGTGAGAATGTCGCCGGTCGTGCTCAGAAAGACGACAGCCTTGTAGGCAGCCAGTTGGGACGCGGTGAAGACATTGCTGTCCTCAGTGGCAGTGACAGTGAACCCATTAGCGGCCCCCAACTCCCGGATCGCCTGAATGCCGGCCGGGATCGAGTCGTGCCGGAATCCGGCCGTCTTGCTGAACACCAGCACTTGATAAGGAGCAGCCGCCCAAGCCGCGGCGGGCTTCAATCCAACAGCTCCGCCAACCAGCAGCAAAGCACCTGTCACCAGTGATTCACGACGCGTAAAAGTAGTCATAGTCGTTGTCCTGTTCAGCGAGAGACGGTGAAGGTGTCGATGTCGAAAAGCGAGCCGGCGCCACCGGTGAAGCTCAGGAAGAGCGCCCCGGTGACATTGCCGGTCAGCGCGGTCGAGACGGTCTGGAAGTTCTCCCAACCGCCAGTGGCCGGTACTGCGACCGAGCCGAGCAGCGTCCCCGTCGCCGAGCCCGAGCGCACCTGGATCGTGCCGCCCGCCCCGCCCGAGGAGACCCTCGCGCTGAACGACTTGGCACCGGCCGTCGCCACCTGCGAATAGCCCGCCCAGTCACCGTTGTCGATGTAGCCCAACGTCTGACCACCGTTGGCCCCCGCATGGGCAGCCACCTGTACGCCGAACTGCGACGTGAACGCCTCGCCCTCAGCCGTCGTACCGGTCGAGGCCGAGGTCACGAAGGTGAAGGCGTCGAGGTCGAACAGGTTGCCCTGTCCCGTCACTCCCTTGAAGACGAAGAACAGCGTCGTCGACCCGGCCGGCTTGTTGGTCAGGTTGGCCGACACGTTGACGAAGGTGTCCCAGCTCCCCGTCGGCGCGACCGTCATCGTGCCCAGCAAGCTGCCGGTCGCCGATCCGGCCCGTACCTCGATCGTGCCGCCGACCCCGCCGGACGACACCCGCGCGCTGACCGACGTCGCGTTGCCGACCGCGTACGGCTGGTACGAGATCCAGTCGTTGTTGTCGACGAACCCGACGGTCTTGCCACCCTCGGCAGCACCGTGGTCAGCCAGCTGGATCCCCGACTGCGCGCTGAAGTGCTCGCCCTGCCGGTGTCGTGGCTGCAGCTTGCGCTGGGTGTGCGTGGTGATCCCACCGTTGTCCGTGTACTCCGCGTCGAAGACGCCGTACACGTTGGCCGCCGGGTCGTGCTCACCATCGACCGGTACTGCGATCGACCCGCTGCAACCGTTCTTGGAGGTGATCTGGTGCTGGTGCACGTCGTGCCCGAGCAGGTAGGTCAGCTTCACCCGGTTGCAGTCGATCGTGCCGTCCTCCGGATCGGTCACGGTGATCTGGAACGGCACGGTGTCGCCGAACGAGAACAGCTGACCGTCCAGAGGTGTCTGCAAGGTGACCGTCGGGGCCGTGTTACCCACGCTGATCTGGACGTTGGCCGAGCCGGTTAGCCCGGCCGGATCGGTCACCGTCAGCGTCGCGGTGAAGTTGCCGGCCGTGTTGTAGGTGTACGACGGGTTGGCTTGCGTCGACGTACCGCCGTCGCCGAAGGTCCAGCGATAGGTCAGCGCGCCGCCTTCGGGGTCGGAGCTGCCGGCCGACGAGAACGCCACCGTGAGCGGACGGCCGCCGGAGGTCGGCGTACCGGCTGCTTTGGCGATCGGGTTGCGGTTGGTGGCGCCCTTGTACTCGATCCGCCACAGGGCCTGGTTGTTCGCGCCCGTGCCGTAGTCGAGCACGTAGAGCGCGCCGTCCGGCCCGAAGGCCATGTCCATCACCTGGGTGCCGGTCCACGGGAACGCGCCGATGTCGCCGACGCCGCCCGTGCCGGTCACCTCGATGGCCTTGATCCACTGCCGGCCGAGCTCACCAGCGAAGTACCGGCCGTTGAGCGACTGCGGGAACTTGACCGCGGAGTTGAGGTTCGGGTCGAACCGGTAGACCGGCCCGCCCATCGGCGACTCCGAGCCGCCGTTGCCGAACTCGGGCGGCGTGCCCGCGTCACCGCCGTACCGGATCCAGGCCGGCTGCGCGGCGGGCAAGGTGGTCCGGCCGGTGTTGCGGAACGAGTTGTTGGTCGGGCCGCCCGCGCAGTTGAACTTCGCGCCGGAGGGACCGCTGGGGAACTGGAAGTCGTTGTAGGTCTCGCTGCTGGTGTTGGTGCCCGTGCAGTACGGCCAGCCGTAGTTGCCGGGAGCAGTGATCCGGTCGAACTCGACCTGGCCGTTCGGGCCGCGGTCGGGATTGGTGACTCCGGCGTCGGGACCGTAGTCGCCGAGATAGACGATGCCGGTCGGCTTGTCCACGTTCATCCGGAACGGGTTGCGGAAGCCCATCGCGTAGATCTCGGGTTTGGTCTGCGCGGTGCCCGGTGCGAACAGGTTGCCGCTCGGGACCGTGTAGGTGCCGTCCGGCTGGGGCTTGATCCGGAGCAGCTTGCCGCGCAGGTCGTTGGTGTTGCCCGACGTGCGCTGCGCGTCGAACTGCGGGTTGCGGGTGGTCCGCTCGTCGATCGGCGTGTAGCTGTCGGACTGGAACGGGTTGCTGTCGTCGCCGGTGGTCAGATACAGGTTGCCGGCGGCATCGAAGTCGATATCACCGCCAACGTGGCAGCACTGGCCGCGGTCGTTCGGCACCCGCAGGACGATTTTCTCGCTGGCCAGGTCGAGGGTGTTGTCGGCCTTCAGGGTGAACCGGGACAGGTACAGCTCGCCCTTCCAGCGATCCCAGTCGGCCTGGGTGCCGTCGGTCGGCGCATCGCCGTCCGGCGTCGACAGCCTTGGTGAGTAGTAGAGATAGAGGTAGCGGTTGGTCGCGAAGGCGGGGTCGGCGGCAACGCCCTGCAGGCCTTCCTCGTCGTGGGTGTAGACGTTGAGCTTGCCGGCCACCGACGTCGTACCGGCTGCGTCGGTGATCCGGACTGTTCCGTCGCGGGCCGTGTGGACGACGGAACGGTTCGGCAGGACGGCCAGCGACATCGCTTCGCCGAGCTCACCCCCGCCGGTCGCCAGCGAGACCTGCTGGTAGTCGCCGGGCGGGATCGTCGACCCTGCCTCGGCCATCGATGCACTCAACCCGAGTGCTGCGGTCAATGCGGCCGTGATCAACAACGAGAGCCGCCTGGTGCCTTTCTTCTGCATGGTCGTGCTCCTCAGTTGTTGATCAAGTCGAATTGTTCCCACGGGCCGATCGCGTCCCTGTTCGCGATCAGTGCGGCAGCGCCGCCGTTCTCCGCGCAGACGAGCTTGCTGTTGACCTGTGCCCGGAAGCTGACCGTGCCGTCGCCGTTGCGGATCAGCTGGAAGGTCTCCCAGGACCCGACCGCCTGGTTCTTGGCCAGCAACGGTCCGGCGCCCGCGTTGTCCGCGGCAACCAAGAGGTTGTTGGCCTTGGCCCGCAGCGACACGTTGCCGCCGCCGAGGTCGGTGAGCTCGTACTGCTGGGCGGTGCCGTTGGTGGTGCTGTCCGCGATCAGCGGCGTACCGGTTCCGGCAGTCACGTACTTGCCGTTGGCCTTGGCGCGAAGGCTGATCGTGCCGGTGCCCGGAGTCTGCTTGGGCAAGCCGATGGTGGCCTTGTCCCAGCGGCGGGCGGCCGTGGCCGGAGTACCTGTGAGGGCTTGGAAAGGTTGGATTGCGGTGCCGGTTTTCTCCACCAGATAGGACTTGCCCGACTGTGCCGGGATGGTGAAGGTGGCGTTGGTCTGCGGACCGACGACCGTGGCCCGGGTCTGCCCGTCGAACACAGTGACGCTTTGTCCCGGCCACGGACTCCGGACGACGAGTTGCTGGCTGGCGCCCGACGAGATGGCGACCGTGGTGGGGCTGCCACCGGCGATCTGCACGTGCACCTTCGATTTGTGGCCGATGGCAACCGTTCCTTCGCCGGTCCAGTCGGCCGGCCAGGACGGAGCGATCCGCAGTACGCCGTCGTAGTCGGTGGCCAGCGCCTCGGCGACGGTGGTCGCGAGGACACCTGACTGCTCGATATAGGGCTCGAAGGCCTGCTGCGCGGTGAAGCTGGCCATGCCGGACGGATAGACCTGGTACGACCGGATCGCCGCGAGCAGCGCGGTCTTCATCTCACTCGGCATCCCGAGCCGGGCGGCGTGCAGCGGGTCGTAGCTCCAGTCGTTGCCGTTGACATAGCTGCGATGGGTGAAGGTCCGGCGGCCGACCGCGGTCAGCGGCCCGTTGTCGCCGATCAGGTTGAACGGCCAGACCGCTTCGAGGCCGATGTTCTCGCTGTTGTGCCGGGCCGCCGTCGGCTGGGTGGAGAGCCCGATCATGGTGTTGCCATTGGCATCGGAGGCCGGAGTCAGCAACTGGGTCTGAGTGGCCGTGTCTGTCCGCGGTAGCGTCTGCAGCCTCGGGATTGCCGCGTTGAGCTGACTGACCAGAGCCGGGTCGACATTGAGGGTCTGGGCAGCCTTCACCGCGATCGGGAAGAAGGCCTGCATCGCCGCGATGTCGGTGGTCGGGTCGGTGACACCCCACTGGGTCTCGTGCGCGTTCGAGAAGGTGTGCAGCTTGCCGTCGGCACCTGTGGTCGCATGCGAGAGCAGGAACTGCGCCGCGCCCTTGATCAACGGGTAGTTGGCCTGCAGGAAGGCCCGGTCGTCGGTCATCCGGTAGTGCTCCCAGACCCACAACCCGATCTCCGCCCCGGTGGTGACCGTGAGCGAGTTGTACGTCGGGGTGATGGTCGAGTCACACGAACCGTTGTCGGTGCCACCGTTGTAGGTGCCGTTGCCGTTGAACCGCATCGTCTCCGGCACGCACAGGCCCTGCCTGCCTGGCATCTGGGTGCTGGTCCACGACTGGATCGCACCGAGGTTGTCCTTGTACAACCGAAACATCGGATCGTTCAGCCCTGGCAGACCCGCCGAGAGATTGGCCGCGACTTGCATGCGGAGATTCCAGAACCAGTAGCCGGACGGATACCAGTCGCGCCGGTCCTGCGAGAAGGTGAAGAGATCGGCGACCCCGGCCTGCGATCCCGGCAGCACGCCACGGCTCTGGGCCGCGCTCGCGTACAGGAAGATCGTCCGCAGGTTCTCCACATAGTCACCGGTGCCGTCGGCCGAGCTGATCTTGATCAGGCCGGCTTGAGCCCAGTAGTTGTGCCACCACTGCAGATGCGCGTCCCGTACTTCGTTCGCCGGGCGAGTAGCCGCGCCGTTCAGTACTGCGGTGGCGGTGGCGATCGAGTCGCCACCGGTCCAGGTCGGTGCCGCGACGACCACGCGGAACGAGCCATCGGTGTTGGGGTGGAAGGCGACCTGCGCGGTCAGTGAGTTGGGCGTCGAGCCGACCACGTTGCGGCCTCCGGCAGTGACGCCGGCGAGCGATCCGAAGGTGCGACCGGATGCGCCGGCGCCGTTGTTGTCGACCCAGGTCTCGGCGAGTGCGGCGACTGCGCCCGAGGCGCGGGCGGTCGGCGTACGGCCGCTCCAGATTCTGACCTGTGCGGTCTGGGTCGCGTTGGGATCGGCGCCGGTGACGTCGACGACCAACTGCTGGGTGTCCGCGCGGATGAACGCGGTCAGGGTCATGCCGCCGCCGCTTTGGCGCAGCATTCCGTCGTACAGGTCGAGGCGGCCGCTGAAGTCGGCGGCGCTGGTCAGCCGGGACAGGCCCGGGATGACCACCTGGCCGAGTGATTTGCGGTCGGGGAAGGTATCGGTGCGATTGAGTTGGGCGGTGAACCCGTCGGCGGACCACACCGCCGCACCGAGCGCGCCGTTGCCCAGTGGGAGCGAATCGGCCGGCGCCGGGTTGGCGCGGCCGAGCACGATGTCGGAGCGGCGGACCAGATTGGGTTTGTCGACGACGAAGGAGCCGTTCTGCCAGGCCGTGGTCCCCGGTGCTGCCGTCGCGGTGGGTCCGCCGGTGGCCAGTGATCCGGCCAGCACCGCTGTCACCAGCAGCAGTCTGGGCAGAGCTCTGGCCAGAACTTTCGGTCTGTACTTCGGCAGGTTTTTGGGCAGACGGGATCGCAGGAGGGTGTTCATCGGATCTCTCCTGGAGATGGTGCGGACCTATGACCTGGGGGCGGAGAGGATCACAGGTAGACATCGGATCTTTCTGTGCTCACCCTCCGCTGTCAAGACCTCACTGGTTCCGGAACCACCAGCCGCGCGGCCGGAACAGCCAGCAGGGCTGCCGCGACCAGGAAGGCGGCTGCCGGTGCGGTGACGACCGCGAGGTGCCCGAGGACGACAGCGCCGACTGCGCCCGAGAGTTGCAACAGGAGCGATTGCACGGACACCACCGTCGCGCGCTCGGCCGTCGTCACCTGGCTGTGCAGCAACTGCGCCACCGGGCCGGCCGCGATCCCGAAGCCGACGAACATCAGCAGATAGGCGACTGCGGCGGCAAGGATCCCCGCGAACCCGCTCATCGCAATCGCGACCGCCATCGCCGCCAGCGCAAGCACGCTGACGCCGTACCCGGTGAGGCTGACCGCGCGCACCGATCCGAGGCGACGCAGCAGTGCCGCACTCAGCCCACTCCCGAAGGCGTCCGCGGCGAACCCGATGGCAGCCACCAACCCGTACGCGAGCACTCCTCGATCAGCCGATCCGGCCAGCTCGGCCAGTCGGCCGGGGGTCAGCAACTCGATCACCGACAAGGTGACGCCCATCCCCGCGCTGACCATCAGGATCCGGGTCAGCGCCAGGTTCCGTACTGCGAGGCGCACGCCGCCCGCGATCACCGCAGGCACACCACGCACGATGCTGCGCAAGGTCGTGGCCTCGTACTTCGACTCAGGCATCGCCACCAGCGTCACGACCAGGAGCACCGCCTCGGCGCCGACGGCGATCAGCACCGGCACCACGAGACTCACTCCGAGACCCACCGGAATCAGCGCACCGGCGACCGTCCCGACAGCCAGCGCGACCGAGGACGCCATCACGCCCACGGACAAGCCGCGAGTCAGCTCGGCGGCATCGTCGGGCGCCTGATCGACGTACCAGGCCTCGATCGGGCCACTGCCGAGGGCACGACCCACGCCCCGCAGCACGCTGGAGATCGCCAGCAGCCAGAGCGAATCGACCAGCCCGAAGAGCAGCAGGCCGGCCAGGTTGGCGGTGGCCGATGCGATCATCATCGGCCGTCGGCCGATCACATCGGCGAGACCACCGGTCGGCAACTCGAGCAGCATGATGGTCGCGGAGTAGGCGACCCCGAGGGTGGCGACGGTGGTCACCCCGATCCCCCGCTCCAGCAGGAGAAGGACCATCACCGGGATGAAGAGACCGGTCGGCAGCCAGGTGAGGAAGCTGATCAGGGCGTAGCGCCGCCGAGCGGCCTGCGCGGTCATGACGCCTCCGGGCGCGGGAACCCGGCGACGACAACCGAGACTCGGCGCGCCTCCGCGTTATCTGCGTCGCGGGCCTTCAACTCTTCGACGTGCGAGTAGAACCGCTCCCAGAGCTTGTTGACCGACTCGGCGCTGAGCTTGACCAGCAGATCGCCGATACCGGCCGCGTCGATCCACTCCGGCGGCAAGGTGTCCTGGAGCTGCTCGAACGACTCGACATCGGCCTGCAGGATCCCGGCCTGCCTGCGCCGCATCCAGTCCGCCGCAGTACGGCCCTCGGGTGTCGCGCCGACCTCGGTGTTCTTCCAGGTGGTGGTCGCGTGAACGGCCTGCCAGTGCCGGGCTCGCGGATGTCCGTCGACCGCGATCTCCTCGACGAACCCGTACTGCGCCAGCTTCCGCAGGTGGTAGCTCGTCGCCCCCGTGTCGGTGGCGAACAGCCGGGCCAACTCGGTCGCGGTCGCCGGACCGTCCGCTCGCAGTACGGCGAGCATCCGGACCCGCAACGGGTGGGTCAATGCCTTCAGCTCTTCGCCGCTGTGGACCTCGCGCTCGCTCATGAATCTCACGGTAGCTCATGCAGAATAGTTTCTGCAAAGAATATTCTGCATGCGTCGCTGCCCGGTTTCCCCGGCGGCCGGGCACTAGGTTTGGAGGATGGCTTTGATCTTGCATTTGGCCTTCGCTGACCAGTGGGAAGCGGCACGGCAGGCCGGCAGCTATCGGTGGTCCACCCGGGGCAAGTCGCTCGACGACGGCGCCGCGTTCATCCACTGTTCCCGGCCGGAGCAGGTCGCGCTGGTCGCGAACTCGTTCTACTTGGACGTGACCGAGCCGCTGGTCCTGCTGGTGATCGACACCGAGCTGCTGGTGTCGGCGTTGTGCGACGAGGATCTGGACGCGGTCGGCATCACCTTCCCGCACCTCTACGGTCCGCTGAACCTGGACGCGGTGGTCGACGTCCGGCCGTACGAGCGGGCCGCCGACGGCCGATACCCGGAAGTGAGCGCGCAGGCCCTATCCTGAGAGCGAACGGGCCGGTCGGGCGATCGCGTCGTTCACCGGCAACGGTGAACGCCGAGGAAAGTCCGGACTCCACAGGGCAACGTGGTGGGTAACGCCCACCCGGGGCAACCCGCGGGACAGTGCCACAGAGAACAGACCGCCAGCGGCCTGGATGGACCCCGTGGTTCATTCAGGTGCGGGTGAGGGTGAAACGGTGGTGTAAGAGACCACCAGCTCCGCAGGTGACTGCGGAGGCTAGGTAAACCCCACGTGGAGCAAGGCCAAGAAGGACGACGGGCAACCGCCGTCCGCGTGAGCGCTCGAGGGCTGCCCGCCCGAGCTCGCGGGTAGGCTGCTAGAGGTGCCCGGCAACGGTCACCGTAGATAGATGATCGCCTATTACAGGATCCGGCTTACAGACCGGCCCGTTCACTACAGCACGAGTTCGTAGTTCTGGCTCAGCAACCCGGACCCGAACAGGTCGTGCGGCTCCTCGCTGGTCAGCTCGAAGCCGCGCGCCAGGTAGATGTGGCGGGCGGCAACCAACGGGTCGTTCGTCCACAGCACCATCCGCCGGTAGCCGGCCTCCCGCGCGAAGGCCAGGCAGGTGTCGACGAGCCGCGCGCCGAGTCCTTGCCCGCGACTCGACGGATGCAGCAACAGCAGCCGGAGCTTCGCCGTACTCTCGTCCGGGCCGCGTACGCAGAAGACACTGCCGACCCGCTCGCCTTCGTGCTCGGCGATCCACGCGGTCTCCCGGGTCGGGTCGTGGTCCTTGCCGAAGTCCGCGACGATCTGCGCCACCAGCGCCTCGTACTCCATCCCCCACCCGTACTCCGCGCCGTACAACTCCCCGTGCGCCTGCACCACCCAGCCGAGATCGCCCGGCTCGCCAAGTCGCCTGATCCGCATCGACACCACCCGCTCTACTGACACGACTGTTTCAGTCAGCGATACTAGCCGGGTGGCCACCCCGAAACCAGTCCCCTCCGCGCGGGAGACCGAACTGCTGGAGCTTGCCTACGCGTACTCGCTGAGCCACGGGCTGGCCGACCTCTCGCTCCGGCCGCTCGCGACGGCGATCGGTTCGAGTCCGCGGGTGCTGCTGTTCCTGTTCGGCAGCAAGGACGGGCTGATCCGTGCTCTGCTCGCCCGCGCGCGCAGCGACGAGCTCGATCTGCTGCAGACCATCACCAGCCAGTACGCCGAACCGCCGGGTCTGACCGTCGTCGCGGAAGAACTCTGGACCTGGCTGGCCGCCGAGGAGCGCCGCCCGCTGATGAAGCTCTGGGTGGAGGCCTACGGGCGATCGCTGGTCGCGCCCGACGGTCCGTGGGCAGACTTCGCCCGGTCGACGGTGGACGACTGGCTCGAGTTGCTGAAGTCCGTGCAGGCCGGCAGGGACGGCAAAGCCGCGCAGGCTCGGCGTACCGGAGTACTGGCGATCCTGCGCGGCGGGTTGCTCGATCTGTTGGCTACCGGAGACACCGCTCGTACGACGGCAGCGGTGTTGGCGGCGTTAAGGGGCTAGCTCGAAAGCCACCGTGCGCTTGGCGATGTCGGCCTCGGTGAGCTTGACGCGGACCGGCTGGCCGAGCGGCAGGGTCGCAGTACCGGTGACTCGGCCTTCGATCGCGACCGTGGAGAGAGCGACGATGCCGCGGGTCGAGTCGCGGTCGTCGACGTCGGTGATGACGCCGTCGAAGATCGAGCCGACCTGCTCGGCGACCAGGCCGGCCTCGACCATGCTGACGATGGATCGCTCGTAGGCGTGGGCCTTGCGGGCGCACTCCTCCATGATCTTCGGGATCTCGTCCATCGACTCGCGGACCCACTGCGGGACCTCGGTGTCGGCGCACAGCGCGACGCAGATCTCGCTGGTCCAACGGTCCACCAACCGGCGTAGTGGCGCGGTGCAGTGCGCGTACTCCGACTTCATCGCGGCGTGCTCCGGCTGGGCGGGCACGCCACCCGAAAAGGCCGTGTAGCCGGCGCCGCGGAACAGCACGGTGCAGGCCGCGAGCATCGCCGCATGGGCCGGCACCTTGGGGTCGAGCCCGTGGATGAACTCGGCGTACGACGTACCGACCGGCCACGGGATGCCCAGCGCCTTGGCGGTGTTCTCCAGCTTGCGGCGCAGGTCGTCGTGCGACTCGGGCAGCGTGCGCAGGATGCCGATCTCGCCGTACATCATCAGGTGCGCGGCGGCCATCCCGGTGAGCAGTGAGATCTGCGCGTTCCAACCCTCGACCGGCAGCGGCGCACGGAACTCCAGCGACCACTCGCCGTCGGTGGTGACGACCTCCTGGTCGGGGATGGGCAGGTTGACCCCGCCGCGCTCCAGTTCGCGCTGCTCGCGCAGCTTGCCGACCTCGCGCAGCAGTTGCAGCGACTCCGACGCAGTACCAGCGTCCAGGTCCTTCTGCACACCGGCGTAGCTGAGCTTGGCGCGCGATTTCACCAGGGCGCGCTTGACCGTGACGTCGGTGCCCTCACCGGTCGCGTCGACGGCGATCTGCCAGAGCAGCGCGGGCCGGACCTCGTCGGCCAGCAGCGACGCGGCGCTCTCGGAAAGCTCCGGCGGGTGCAGCGGCGTGCGCTTGTCGGGCGCGTAGAGCGTCTCGCCCCGCTTCCGCGCCTCGACGTCGATCGGGTCACCCGGCTGGACGAACGCGGCGACGTCGGCGATCGCGTAGTACACCGTGTAGCCGTCGCCGGCGCGCTCGATGAAGACGGCCTGGTCGAGGTCCATCGAGTCCGGCGGGTCGATCGTGACGAACTCGAGGTCGGTCCGGTCCAGCTCCGGCAGCCGCGGGTTCTTCGCCGCGGCCAAGGCGGCCTGCACCACCTCGGCCGGAAACTCCGCCGGCACCTCGAGCTCTCGTCTGATGTCCTGCAACGAGGCCCGGAAGACCTCCGGAACCTCTTCGGCGAAATGCACCCTCTGCAACGGCACGCGCTACTCCGTCCATCCGCCAGGCACCCCGTCGTGCGTGGCCTCTGGGGTCAGACTAGTGCGGGTTGCACGTTAAAGGACTTCAGGGACGCCAGGCCGTCGGCGTACCAGTGGATCTCGGTCAGTGTGGCTGGGGCCAGCTCCATCCGGAACAGCGAGTTCATCGGGGCCTGCAGCACCGAGCGGACCATCAGTTTGATCGGCGTCACATGGGTCACCACCAGCACCGTCTTGCCGGGGTACGCCGCCAGGATGCCGTCCCGCGCCGACCGGGCCCGCCGGGCACACGCGTCGAACGACTCGCCACCGGGCGGCGCGACCGTGGTCGACTCCAGCCAGGCGTTCAGCGCGTCCGGCCACTTCTCCTGCACCTCGGCGAAGGTGTGCCCGTCCCAGTCGCCGAACGAGCACTCCACCCAGTTCTTCTCGACCTTCACGTCGAGCCCGAGCGCCTCCGCGACCACGCCGGCGGTCTGCCGGGTGCGTGTCATCGGTGAGCTGACGATCGCGTCGATGCCACCCCGCTTCAGCAGGTACTGCGCTGCCGCCGTCGCCTGGCCCTGCCCGATCTCGCTCAGCGCCGGGTCCTCGCCGCCCGACCCGGAGAACCGCTTGTCGACGGTGTGCGCGGTCTGGCCGTGCCGCAGGAAGATCAGCTGGGTCGGCGGCTCGCCCTGCACACCCCAACCCCGCATGGCCTTCTGCTGGTCCGTGGCCTCGGCCTGCGCGGCGACCGCCGGGGCCGCCTCACTAGGGCGCAGAGGGACCGGCTTGCCGTCGAGCGCCATGTTGGCCAGCGCGTCGGCGGCCGAGTTCTGGGCGCGCGGCACCCAGGTCCACTCGGTGCCGAACGGCGCGAGCCCCTGCGCCTTGATCGCCAGCGGCTTCATGTCCGGGTGCTTGATCTTCCAGCGCCCGGCCATCTGCTCGATCACCAGCTTGGAGTCCATCCGGACCTCGATCGAGGCGTCCGGCGTGTACTCCCGGGCCAGCTCCAGCCCGGCGATCAGCCCGCTGTACTCCGCGACGTTGTTGGTCGCGACGCCGATCGTGACGCCCTTCTGGACGATCACCGCACCGGTCGCCGGGTCACGCACCAGCGCGCCGTACGAGGCCGGCCCCGGGTTGCCCCGGGAGCCGCCGTCGGCCTCGACGATGACGTGCGACGGGCCGTTGCTCACAGGGTGGTCTCCGGCGTCCGGACCAGGATCCGGCCGCATTCCTCGTGCCGCAGTACGACGTCGGCCGGGGTGGTCTTGATGATGCTCAGCTCCGACGGCGGCAGCTCCATCCGGCAGCCCATGCAGCGCTTGCCGACCAGCGGTCCGGCGCCGATGCCGCCGTTGCGCTCGCGCACCTTCAGGTAGAGCGCGACCAGGTCGTCCGGCAGCTCGGCGGCCACGGTGGCGCGCTGGTCGCCGACGGTCGCGCGCTGCTCGTCGAGCTCCTTGAGGGTCGCGTCCCGGGTCGCCTCCAGCTCGCTCTGCCGGCCGGCGAACGCGTCCGCGCGGACCTGCAGCTCGGCCTGCACGACCTCGGCCGCCTCCAGCCGCTCCATCACCTCGAGCTCGGCGTCCTCCAGGTCGGAGATCCGGCGGTCCAGCGAACCGATCTCGTGCTGCAGGTTCTCCAGGTCGCGCGGCGAGGTGACCTGACCGGAGTCCATCCGCTGCTGGTTGCGGTTCTTGCGCTGGCGGACCTGGTCGACATCGCTGTCGGCCTTCTTCTGCTCCCGCTTCAGGTCGCTGACCTCGGTGTCGGCGGTGACCAGCTCGCCGTCGACCACCGACTTCTCCTTCGCCAGCTCGGCCAGCGCGGCGTGCTCGGGCAGCGACTTGCGCTTGTGCGCGACCTGATCCAGCTGCAGGTCGAGGTCCTGCAGGTCCAGTAACCGGCGTTGGACAGCGGGCTCGGCGTTCAGGGTCGGCTCCTTAGATCGCGTTCAGTTGTCAGCCGTGCACCGGGGTCAGAGCCGTGTCGGCGCAGAGCGTCAAGATGTGAGTCTCCACGCTACCGCCCCTCCTGGGCAAGGCAGCAAACCGCCCGGCCCGACGGTCCTGCGGGAGGTCCTACAGGCGGTTCTACAGGTGCAGCGTCCAGGCGTCGGTGCAGGTGGTGGAGACGTGGGTTTCGACGCTCCGGCCGGTGGCGGCGAGACCTTCCTGCAGCAGCCGCTCGGCGTCCTTCAGCCACGGCCACTCGCTGGCCCAGTGCGCGACATCGACGAGCGCCGGACCTTCGTCGTACGCACGCGCCTCGGTGGCCGGGTGGTGCCTGAGATCCGCTGTCACATAGGCGTCGACGCCGGCCCGGCGTACCCGCTCGAACTCCGAGTCACCCGCTCCCCCGACTACGGCGACCGACTCGATCAGCCGCTCAGGATCCCCCGACACCCGTACTCCGTGCTCGGTCCGCGGCAACCGCTCAGCCACCAAGGCCGCGAACTCGCTCAGCTTGAGCGGCTCCCGCAGTACGCCGATCCGCCCGCCACCCCGGTTGCTCGGCAGACTCGCCATCTCGAACACGTCGTACGCCGGCTCCTCGTACGAGTGAGCCCGCCTGAGCGCCTCGACGACCGCCCGGCGCTTGTTCCTCGGCAGCACCATCTCAACTCGATCCTCGACCACCCGCTCGACCTCACCGACCTGGCCGATCGTCGGCTTGGCCCCGTCGAGCGGCCTGAAGGTCCCCTCACCCGTGGAACTCCAAGCAGCCCGGTCGTAGTCCCCGATCTGCCCCGCCCCGGCTCTGGCGAGCGCATCGATCATCGCGTGCGTCTCCCCCACCGGCACGTAGACCACGATCTTGTCCATCGCCTCAGCCGGCATCGCCTTCAACGGTGAGGCGTCCTGCAACGTCAAGGCTGCAGCCAGCGCGTCACTCACGCCAGGGTTGGCGTTGTCCGCGTTGGTATGACAGACGTGCAACGCAGTGCTGCTGCGGATCAGGTCGTGAATGACCCGCCCCTTAGGCGTAGTGGCCGCAACGCTGTTGACGCCCTTGAGGAGCAGTGGGTGATGGGTCACCAGCAGGTCGAACCCACCGTCGATCGCCTCGTCCACCACCACCCGCATCGGATCCACCGCGAACAGCACCCGGCGTACCGGCTGCTCCGGGTCACCCGTCACCAGCCCGACCGCGTCCCAAGTCTCCGCCCACGACGGGTCGTACAGCCGATCGAGGACACCAACCACATCAGCAAGAGTTGACTTCACATCCCCATCTTGCAGCACGTGCCCACACCTGCTTAGCGGATAGCCCGTTCGCCAGGCGCTGTTCCACATCAACTTTGCCGGCGTCCCGCAAGTGCTACGACCACCTGCTCAGTCCGCCGTACGAAATCGACAGATTCTGATCCCCGAACAGAACCATCGATAGCCAAACGAAGGTGTTCAAGCAGCAGTGAGATTGGTACCCTCAACTGATGACACAGACCGCTCAAGACGCAGCACGTGAACTAATGGACGGCCGCGTCCGAGCACTCAAGCCAGCACTCGCGGCGGTTAGCAAGAAATTTGACGCGGCCGGTGAAAGTGAACTGCTGCGCGCGATCGGAGATGCTAATCGAAATGATAGGCCAATCCTCGGCCTACTTCTCGCAGAGAAGATTCTCCAGCGTGCATTCATAACCGGCTCGATGTCAGCGCTCGCTGACTTTGTATTTCGTTTCGCTATCCACCTAAAAGCAAGTGTTGGAATTCGGGGACTCACCCCAGTCGACCGATTAGCGCTAGCCACTGGCTCATCAGAACTGCTTAATATAACACCTAAACTACGACGCCACAAAGACGAAGTCGACAACATAATAGAGCGCCTCCCGAACATACCCGATGATCGCGTCGGGTGGAGACGACAGTTCGCAATGGATCATGAAGATTTCCATCTCAGGATCGGGATATTTACCGCGGCACTGAGGTCCACTGAGAAGACTCGCCACGATCCACATACTCCTATCATGCGTCCGGCATTTTCTGGTGCCAAGAGCACCGGAGACTCTATTGCGCCCCCGTGGCTCAAACTGTCCGTTAGTCGAGAGGACACCTTCGCAGAAGGTGGTCGCAATTGGCCAGCACTCAGCTCAAGCGAAGAAGAGGCATTTGATCTTGCTGGCGCATGGCGCTTGTTTGAGGAAGCCAACTACACCGAGGCTCAACGCGCAATTTGGAATATATTCGCCTCCGTTGGCGCAACTTGGGGACCAAATTCGTCTCCAGACGGCGCCAGAGCATGGAATTGGCTTCGACTGCTATGGCTCCTAGCACAAGAGGAGGAGGACTCGCTCAGAAATCGGCGACGAGCCCTCCTTTCAGCCATCGAGGCGGCCAAACGCAGCGTCCCAGCCAACGAAACCCTCACAAACTGGCTAGCCGACGAGGTACTACGCGACTACGTCGCCGCAACACCTGCCATGCAGAGCAATTGGGCCGTTCATACTGCGCGCACGATATTTGCCGTTGACGCGGACGCGCTCGCTATCTACGACAACGTAACAAAGGTCAAACTTCGAGAAGCATGGCAGTTGCGATTCGGTAGCATTGTCGACAACATGCGCCAGACCCATCAGATGATTGAAGCGATTGAATCTGAGTTCAGATTCAAAATGCAAGACCTCATCACCTCTGCTCAACCAGATCCATTAGTCCACCGACGCCTTCTCGGACCGCTTCGCCGAATTGAGATATTTTTAGATGATGACGAACAAAAAGTCACGGACTCAGCCCTTCGTTTAATGCCGCTCATTTCGGCATATTTGGCCAAGGATGACATCCTTGCGAGTGATTCTAGTGCGCTTATTTCAGAGATCAAGAACTTACTGAATGAACTTTCTACCTGCGAAAGCCTGCTATTACAAGATGCTCTCGGACCAGCATTTTTCGCAATCTTAGACGCATGCTCCCAAAGACACGATGAACTAAGCTCTGGATCTAGACCCAACATCATTGCTACCTTGCTGAGTAGTCGTCTGCCACTAAGTAGCCATGTCCGGGCACCGTTCACGATTGACATTGCCCTTAGGAACGACGGCAACGCTCCTGCCGAACTAATTGAGGTGGCACTCAGCTCTAGCGATCTTCACCTAGAGAAGTCAATCCAATTAGTCGAGCGTATCGAACCCGGTGCAGAGCGCCTTATTCACTACACTGCAACCAGTCATTCAGAAGAAAGCTCTGTAATCCAGATATCCTGCGAGCTGACTTGGCGAGACCCACTCGAGCAGACCTTCTCTGCAATTGCAGATCTTAGAGCTGAGGATCAGAGGTCGGCCGCTTGGCGACCCGACGACATCAATCCTTTTAAGTTGGGCACTATATCCACACCAGATCGACTAGTAGGGCGTGATGACGATCTGGATGCCCTTGAACGTGTCATGGCGGGTGGCGGCAGTGCTGCAGTAACAGGCCTGAAGCGAGTCGGGAAGACGTCGCTCGCCAAGACGCTAGCAGCTCGACTGCGTGGCGATGGCTGGGCAACTGAGTATCTTCCGCTTGGTCAAGTTTTGACAGGCAAGCCCGCCGCTGCCGAGCTCGTAGTTGCACTAACTGAATCAATTTATGATGCTGTTCTCGATGCGTGGCAAGACGTATTAATTCCGGAACCACCTCAAGCTTCGGCCAGTTCGAATTTTGCGCGGACGTCAGGACGTTGGCTACGGCAATCAGGCAATATTCTGACCGCAAGGAATCTTCATGTATTAATTGCGCTTGATGACTTTGATGAGCTACCTAGAAGTCTCTACGAAGGGCCGGAGGCAGATGCTCTCTTCCTTTTCCTGCGAAGCATTATAGACGAACCTTGGTTAAGTCTAATGTTCATTGGCAGTGAAGTACTGCCGGCGATAATCAGTGCCCAGGCTCACAAATTGAATCAAGTCACACCATATGTCGTATCAAATTTTCAATCAGTTGAGGCGACTCGTGAATTATTGAAGGACCCTACAAACTCTCGCCTTGAATGGCAGAGTTCGGCATACAGTAGGGCGCATTTTCTCAGCGGTGGAAATCCATACTACTTAACACTTCTCGGCCAAGAAGTATGGCAACGAATGCGAGACCTTGATCGGACTTATGTAAGCAGCGGCGAGGTAGACGATGCAATGCAGCGCGTAGCAGAGTCAGCGCCCGCCACACACTTCATGCATCTATGGACCGATTCCATCGCGGGCCTTGACAGTCGATCTCGGCACTCTCTAATGACAGGAGCTGTCCTTCGCGGCATTGCTCAGGCCAGCGGTGCATCATTCACATACACTCCCATAAAAGATGCGGTCGAGATTGCTAGCGCTTCTTTCGTGGGTTCTTCTGGCACAGAACTCACGACAAGTGTTCGATCGCTCATAGATAGAGGAGTCGTCCTCTCACAGGAAAAAACTCTCCGTCTCTCGATACCATTGGCGTCAGCATGGCTACGTTCGGCCGGAGGCAGGGAGCTCGATCGCCAGTTTGCCCTTGAGCATGAGGCGAACGCCCAGTCTCAAAGTTTCTCAAGTAGTGATCTTATCAATTTGACCCGTGACGTGACCTTTGCTAGTGAGCCAATCTCAGAAATCCGGTTGAAGGCGTGGTTGGAGCAGTTCCCTCCGGAGACTCGTCACTTCGCCTTCCTTTTGGCGGAGAGGCTTCTCACGGAAGGATTCTTCTCTAATACTCGAATGACACAGGAGGTATTGCCGGCCCTAAAACTTGCTATCACAGGAACTTCCGCATGGTCGAATCGAAAGACAGACTCTGGAGGATACGGCAAGAATGCATATGTCCTCCAACATGGTATCGGCGGCGCCAGCAGCCATGCAGTGGCCACAACCCTAACTAAGATGCTGCGCATCAAAAAGACCAATGTGGTTAATCTGGAGAAATTTCTAGAAGCAACGAAAAACATCTCCTCGACGTGCATACTGATCATCGCTGACGATCTCGCCGGAACTGGATCTCAGCTCCGCGGAGTCGCAAGTGAAGCTGTAGCTCAATTCTCTTCCCTAAGCGGGCCTTGGCGAGAAAACCTTCATATTATTGTAGCCGCCGGGGTTTCGGCAGTCGATCATTTGTGGGAACCTGATGATATTCAAGCTGAAAGCGTGGTGGCCGTCCGCCTCGGCAGCCGCCTCCGCGCCTTTGACAAAGATGCGAGTATCTTCGACTCTTCAGAGGATATCGAAATTGCCTCAGATGCAATCGATGCTATCGGCCGATCTTTATCTCCGAAGGCTGCACGTGGTTTCGGAGATCTTGGACTCTTAGTCGCAACTGAAAACAATTGCCCTAATAACACTCTTCCTGTAATATGGAAGGGTGGTCGCCATGCTGGCAGACAATGGATGCCGCTGCTTGAGCGACGTTTCTGACTCTAACCACGACGCATCGCGGCTCGGAGGCAGAGCAACTCGATTCTCGCTTTGGCGCCACTCTTCAGGTCAGCTTTTCCTGATTCCTGGCTACGGAGTCCTGTAACACTACCCGAGCTGATTTTGGTACATCTCGGTGAACTAAATCAGCGCTTCCTCTGCGATATCTCAAGATTTTCGCCACCGCCTCAAGAAGACATAAAGATCGATGCCGCACAGTTACAGCTACGGCGAGCAGAGTCTGTTGCTCTTCTTTGCTACCGCTCCTGGCGATCAGTACGCCAGGCCGACAACAGCAGCCGCCGCCGGCACGGCGAGTTCCCCACCGCGGACCTCCCCGACCAACCGGCCGACCGCGACGACCACGGGGTCTCCATCACCCTGAGCCGAGCCCTGTCAACGCTCCCACCCAACCAACGCGCCGTCCTGGTACTCCGCTTCTACGCCGACCTCTCAGAACGCTAGACCGCCGAAGTACTCGGCATCGCCGTCGGCACCGTGAAGAGCCGAACCTCCCGAGCCCTGACCGCCCTGGAAGCCAGCACTGCCCTGAAAGGCCTGGAGGACCACAATGCGTGATCAGGAAGCCCGCCGCATGCTCAAGTCCGCCGTGGCCAACGTCCCCACCCCTTATGGACACCCTGCTGCACCGAGCCCGCACCTCCCGAACCCGCCACCGAGCCCTCACCTTGGCCGGAGCCTTCGCCATCGCCCTCCTGCTGGTCGGCCTAGGCGCAACAACCACCACCCTCCTCACCGAGCGCTCCCCCGTCAGCACCCAACCCTTGGGCGCCGACGCCACCCCTGAACAGGTAGTCCAGGCCTATGTAGCCGCGACAAACGCCCGAGATGAGAAAACCACCCTGCCCCTGGTGACCCGACCACGACCACGCCAACGCCCTTCGCACCTCGGTGGGCGGCATCTTCGGAGACCCCCACTGGTGGTCCAAAGCCAAACCGATCACCGACCTACGCCTGGAAGCCCCCGACAAGTTCTCCCCGGCAGAAATCGAGACCTCAGGCGCCCGCGGCTGGCAACAAGCCCTCTTCATCTGCGCGGCCTACCGCTCCAACGACGAACCCAAGCAATGGGGCTACGTCCTGGTCCGCAACACCGCCAATGAACGCTGGTCAATAACCGACGAAGGCCCCGGCTGACCAGCCGCTCTACTGTTGGCCCGTGCCGAGACTCGCGGTAAAGCTCCTACTCCTCGACCCGAACGGCCACCTACTGCTCGTCCACGCCATGGACCCGCAAACTCAAACCGAGTGCTGGTATCCAGTAGGCGGCGGCGTCGAGCCCCTCCAGGAAGCCGCGGCCCGCGAGGCCTACGAAGAGACCGGCCTGACTGACCTGCCTCCCGGTATTCCCGTCTGGCGACGCGACCACACCTACGTGTACTACGGCCGGACACTCGAGGTCCACGAAGAATGGCTGCTGCACGTGGTCGACCGCTTCGATCCAGCGCCGGCCCAACTAACCGAAGACGAAGCCCGCACCATCCCGGCTTCCACTGGTGGCAGGCCCCAGCCCTAATCACGTCGCCCGAAACGATCTACCCACCCCAACTCGGCCTTCTCCTAACAGACCTACTGACCAACGGCGTGCCAGCAAAAACCCTTCGCTATCGGCGGCTAAGTGCCCAACTGCGAGGTTGGGTACTTAGCGCCCGCTCGCACTCCGGCGGCCGAACAGTTCGGCGGAGCCGTCATCCAACAAGCCAGACGGATCTGTTGACCACCCAACAGCACGACTGCCCTCGATTCAGCGCTGCACCGAGCCCCTGTCATTACCCGAGCCCTCGCGGGTCAGCGCGTTGAGCTCGGCCGGGTTCGCGTTGGGCCGGACGATCGCGAGGTTGGCTTTGAGGCGCTAGACGCCGCGGCCGTCACGCCGTACGGCCCACCTGCATCTAGCCCCGAGCACTTCACCTCACGGACGGCAACCTCGTATGCAGGTACACCAGGAGACCTAGCGGCCCGGCGCTGCGTCAACCACAGCGGTGGCGGGACTGACTGTTGCTCTTGTCCGTTGCTCTTGTCTGTTGCTCTTGTCTGGCGCCACATGCAACGGTCCCCCCGTCGCTGCAGCAACCACAGCGGCGGAGGGACCCTGTTCTTGTTCTTGTTCTTGTTCTTGTTCTTGTTCTTGTTCTTGTTCTTGTTCTTGTTCTTGTTCTTGTTCTTGTTCTTGTTCTTGTTCTTGTTCTTGT
>NZ_JBFBNQ010000013.1:0-80942 GCF_040687575.1 Kribbella sp. NPDC056861
GCGCGGTCGTACGGGGGTGTGTTGTGGACGCGGTTGGTGTTGCCGGTGAGTTCGGATGAGTTGCGGGTGTTGGGGTTTGTGGGGGCGTTGCGGGTTGGGGTGTGGGAGCGGGGGGTGTGGGGGTTGCACCGGTTCGGTGTGGTGGGTTTGGCGGGGTTTGTGGGGCGGGGTGGGTCGGCGGCGGCGTATACGCCGGATCGTTCGGGTGCGGGTGGCCGGGCGGGGGTGTTTCGGTGGACGGGGTCGAAGGATTTCCAGGATTTGGTGTTGCCGGGTGTGGGGGTGCCGGGTGTGGGGGTGGCGGGTGTGGGGGTGCGGGGTGGTGGGTCGTTTCGGGTGGGGTTCGGTTTGGCGCGGGGGATGGAGGATGTGCTGGAGTTCGGGCCGGCTGGTGGGGTCCAGGTCCGCGCAGACCTGCTGAACCCGGTAGCAGCAGATCTGGCCGGTCCGCTCGCGGCTGGTTTTCATGCGACCCGCGGAATCGAGGACCTGCTGGGGTTGCGGACAGCAAGCAACGCGGGCGCGCGGTTCCCACCCATACCGTTGCTCGCGGCAACCGCTGGTCAGCCGTTGTCGATCGGTACGTCGCTGACGCCGATCACCGCGGCGACGACGGCATCACCCGGATCCGCGCCCACGATCAACGATCTGGTCAGCCCGGCAGCCGAACAGCTGTCCTCGCCGACCGCTCACAGCATCTCGGCCCAGCATCTGGCCGCCGATCTCCCTTCGCCTCAGTCGCTGGTCCGTCCGCACCTCAGCGCCCTCAGCTCGGGAACCGACGGTGAGATCGTCTACGAGGTGATCCAGACCATCGACTACCTGGCCGTTCGCACTCCCTATCCGGGTCCGCCATCGACCGTCGACCAACTGATCGAGCGTTCCTCCGAGGTCGCCCGGGAGCTGATCGGCGCTGACACCACCTCCTGGACCGGCCGGCTGGAGATCATCGTCGGCAAGAAGGGCCCCTGCCCTGACGGAATCGCGGGCTTCGACGGCGTCCTTCGGCTGAGCGAAGAGATCATGCTTCCGCTGCGCCGACTGTTCGAGGCCGATCCGGCGTCGCTTCCGGCCGGCAAGTTCGCGTCCGCCGCGGCCAGGTACCTGAACGCACTGACCGTGGTTCTGCACGAGATGTTGCACTTCCTGGTCGGCTCTGGCTATCACCGGGCCTCGATCGACGGACCGCAGTTTCACGGCATCGGCGAGAAGATTCTCGAAGAAGGCACCGCCGAGGCCGGATCCCTCGACTACGCGATCGACTTCGTCCGTCAACTCGGCCTGGCAGATCGGGTGCCGGGGCTCACCACCGCGCCGCAGTACCGGTCCTACCAGGCCTACACGACCGCGACCCGGGTGCTGGCCGCTGAACTCGGCAACGCGGTCGGTAAGAGCGAGCTCGAGATCATCACCGAGCTCAACGCCGTCGGCACCCGGGCGAAGTTCGACCTGCTGTCCGACATGGTCTTCCGGGCCGGCGACCTCGGTGCTCTGGTCCGCCCCGCCCTGCAGCCGGCCGCCAGGGCAATGATCGGGGAACAGTTCCGATCGGGCTTCGCCGAGGTCGCGGAGGTCACCGACTCCTCCCTACCAGAACAGGTCAGGCAGGGTATCCAGATCGCCACCGGCGTCTTCGACTCAGCGAACCGAGTGATGGACGCTCCGGAGGCGTCGGTGCAGGAGTGGATGGCAGCACGTGCCGCTGCCGGCACTTCTTCGCCTGCCACCGCCGGCCAGCCACGGACCGGCACCTTGGCCGCAATCCATTCGCGCGACGCAGCGCCGCGGCCGGAGACCACAGGACCAGAGAGCGGTCGGACGCTTACCCCAGTCATTCCCGTCCACGCGTCGCCTGTCCGCACTCCGGCGCCGCCGGCGAACTTGGAGGAGTTCCTGGACCGGGGTGGGGACCTGGCGATGCGGTTGAGTGGTGCGAAGTTGTCGATCTGGGATCGGGCGTTGAGTCGCGAGCAGTCGTCTTTGGGCGCGTCGGGGTTCGCGCACTGGAACGGGACACTCGAGCTGAATCCGCGGTTGCGGTACCTGCTGAATCGGATCTGGCAGGACGATCCACTCGGTCTGCCGGTCGGCGACGGTGTACCGGCGACGATGCAGTATCTGCGAACGTTACGAGCGTTTCTGCACGAGGTGAGCCATCAGCACAGATCACCCGGCTACCGCATCACCGACGACCAGACGGCGTACCTACGGCCGGAGGTGTGGGCGATCGAGGAAGGAGTCACCGAGGCGTGGACGATGATGCACCTCGACCAGTGGGTCACCGGACTCGGTCTCGGCGCGAGGATTCCGGGGCTGCTGGATGCCAGGATCACGGCGGCCTACCCGCGGCTGGTCACCGCTGTCGATGCGCTGATGGCGGGCGTGGCCGAGCTGACCGGCCGCAACAGCGCGAACCTGTTGTCGAAACTGAACCGGCGCGGCCCGGCGCAGAAATGGCCGACCCTGGCCAGAGTGATGCTCGAGGTCGACGGACTGGACCAGCGGATCCCCCCGCTGTCGCGTCCGGCCGCCCACGCGATGGTCCAGCAAGCCGTGCAGGCGCCTTTCAAGCGACTGCGTTCCCCGGACGGAAGCGCTGAGGAGATCGGTCGCCTCGGCCTGCAGAACGGCATGGCAGTCCTGCGCCGACTCGAACAGCTTCACCCGCACCCACTCAGCCCCCAGTTTCCCAGCCCCGCGCCAGGCCGGACCAGCGGTCAGCTCACCGTGCTGGAGACACTCGATCTCCGCCCCCACCTGGACGCACCGACCGGCCGGATCGACTTCCTCGAGCAGTTGCTGCTGCGCATCCACTCGGCGGTACTTGCTCGCGCCGGAACCACGGAGTCGCGCTGGAACGCCATCATCCAGATCATCGATGACCCGATTGTCAACGGCGAAGCGTACGCGAACGGCACCATCAGTCTGCACCACCTGAAAGTCATCGCACCTCTTCGCCGACTCGTTGGCCTCCAACCTCAGCTGACCGGACCGGGCAGAGCAACGGCGGAGTACCTGAAAGCTCTGTCGATCGCTGTCCACGAGTTCACCCACCAGCTGTCGGTACAGCGTCCAGCCGAACTGGAGTCGATCGGCCGCACCACGGGCCAACTCAAGAGGAGCCTGGACGAGGGTGCGGTCCAGGCCTTCACGATGACCCACATCCGAACTCTTGTGGATGATCTCGGTCTGCTTCCTCGTCTGCCCGGAATCGAGAACCAGGTGTTCGCCGGCGCCTACGAAGGATTCGTCCTCGCGACCAACAGTCTGCTGTCGCGACTGGCGGACTTCAGCGGTGACCCCACGATTTCCCTACTTCAGCGCCTTCTCTACACCAGACGGCCGTTGCAGTGGTCCTTGCTCACCAACCACCTGTTCCACGCGGCGAACCTCCAGCACACGGTGCCCCCTTCGCTACACCAACTCGCCCGAAGCGTTCTACGATCCCACCTCCAGAGCCCCTTCAAAGACCTCGCTCAACTTGATCTCGCGACCCAACGAGTACGAGCCGCGAACTACGGCGTCAGCGCCGCGGAGGCAGCGATCCGCTTGGTCTCCGCCCTGCAACGCCACCCCCGAACCACCATCGGCCTGCAGCTGTTGCGCCGCAGTCCCGGTCAGCTCCTGCCCTTCCTGACCAGCAGTCGTCACGACACGTCTGCCGCCGACCACCCTCGCTCTGACAGCGCCGGCAATGAAAGCGAGCAGGCAGCGCGCGCGGCCCTCGACTGGATCGAACAGGCAACTGTCCGCCTCGGTCGGCAGTCGATCCCGCATCAGCTGCTCGCGCCCGGCGGCTCGGCGCGAACCGGCTCGCGGTCAGCACCGCCCGACAGCGCTGCGCCCTTCGCGCTGATCGACCAAGGCGTGCAGTTGCTCCGGCCCGACCCGGACGGGCCGATCGAACACCCGACCAGCTTCGAGGAACTGATCGCCTTCGCTCCGGAAGCAGTACGCCGGCTGATCAGCGCAGAACGTACGGCGTGGGACGGCCAACTGTTCAGGTCCGAGTCGGGCAACGTCGGCGGATCCTCCGTCGACGGTACTCTCGAGCTCAGGCTGGACCTCGCCCAGTCGTTGCGGGACATGTTCTGGCAGGTTCCGAGCGGGCCCGCACTTGACCGCCTTCGGACAGGCCTGGCAACACTGCTGCACGAATCACTACATCTGGCTCGACCGATCCGCTCTCGGCCGACCAGCCGGCGCAGAGCTCTCCGTGAACCCGTCCGGCGGTGCTTGGACGAAGGTCTGATCGAGAGTCTGACGGTCAGGCTGTTCCCTGAGTTCGTCCACCAGCTCGATCTGACCCGGTGGGCTCCAAACCTTCTCGGCACGCCCGTCGACGAGTCGTACGCGCCGTTGGTCGCCGCCGTCGACCGATTGACCGCGCGAGTCGCCGACCAGGTCCGGCTTCCCCACCTCGACGTACTGAAGCAGCTCGCGCAGGCGGGAACGGAGCACCACTTCCGGGCCCTCGCCACGCTCGTCTTCAACGCTTCGGACCTCACCACCGTAGTGAGTCGGCCGCTACGACCGGCAGCGACCGGACTGCTCGGACTCCGAGTCAGAACAGCGCTGCTTGCGTTGGCGAACCGGCCAGGAATGCTGCCGGACGAGGGCGCCGCGATCGGCCAACACGCCTTCGACGAGTTGACGGCAGCGGTCGAGCAACTCCGTCACAGCTCGTCACCGACCTGGCTGGCACAGACCGCCCAGGCCTGGTGGCGCTACCGAAACCAATGACATCCAATCAGTTCGAGCCCGAAAGGAATTCCATGGCCAAGGCCACCCCCTCCACCGCCCCGATCACCGAGGAAACAGACGAGATCACGAGCGAGGACGCGACCACAGCAACCATCACCGAAGGGGAGCCGCCGGCGGTTCCATCAGACTGGAAGGAATCCGACGGATCCCGGGTCCGGGTCGCGGCCAGCGCCGTGCTGGCTCGGGTGGCACAGGTGAATCTCGGCGACGGCACGGTTGGCGACCTGATTCCGGTCGTCCATCGAGCGTTCGGCGAGCTGGACGAGATCGCCCAGACGGCAGTCGACGAGATCGACCGGTTGACCGTACTGCGGATGAAGGAGTCGCTGCTGATGCTGACCCGTCCGGAGGACCCGGGGCTCGTCCTCGGCCTGGCCGCTCCGGACGGCACCCTGCTGCTGGATGCCACCCACATCACCGACCCGCTCCGCGAGATGTACGAGGACAACGCGGACCCGGACGAATCAGCGCTTCGGCGGTATCGCTTCGCGATCTCCGAACTCTTCCACCAGCAGTCCCTACTGGCCGTCGAGGAATGGGACGAAGCAGAGCGCAGGTCCTGGGCCGATCCTGCCGTCCGTCTGTTCGAGACCGGCGTCAACGCGTTGTGGACCGCCGCCCGGCTGCCCGATCACCTGATCGAACTAGGACTCGACAAGGTTGCCCCAGGCATCGAAGCCGTGTCGGTGCCGGCCGGCTATCCGGTCGCGCTCCCGGCCGCCGAGCACCTGATCGGCGGCGTGGCAACCGCCGGCGAGCAGACCCCCGAGGAGTTGCTGCGTACTCTCGTCTCGCTTCCGCCAACTGCCAAGTTCGCCGAGCTCGGCCGGGTACTGCTCACCTCGGCCCAGCTCCTCCCGGTGATCCCACCGGAGGACTTCGCCGATGTCTCAGCCGACCTCTACGCCGCCCTGCGGGCTCCCTTCGAAGCTCTCGCGGTGCTCGATGTCACCGATATCCCCGAGGTCGCTGTCGAGGCCACGGCACGACAGGCCGCCAACCTGGCCTTCGCCGCCGCGTACGACGTACTGGCCGCCGCCACCGAGCGCTACCACGTCGAGGAGCCCAGCGCCACTTCGGCGACATCCACCGAGGAGACCTGACCAGCCTGCGGTAGCTCCACAGTCTTCGGTGATCGGACGCGGCTTCCGCTTCCCCCGCCGCGGCCGGATCAGCGAGATTGCTCGGCATCCGATCATCGAGAGATTGTGAGAAAGATGTCCCCCAAGCACGTTCGGCGTTTGTTCCTCACCGCCGTACTGGTCCCGGTCGCCGCGAGTTGTGTGGCCCTCACCGCGGCCGCCGGACCGATCGAGCTGTCCGCGGACTCCGCTGACGAGCACCAGGCGACATTCCGCGGGACCGCGCTCATCACCGGCGAGCACGGCGTACTCCGGACCAGGACCACCCAGGCCGCACATCTGTCCTTCCTGACCCAGAAGTCGGCCGGATTGCAGGTGGGCAAGCTCGTCGGCGCTGATCTGGCCACGACCACCGTCGCGGACGGCTCAGGATCCGGCAGTCAGACCACGACCGGTGGAATTCTCCAGCGCGAGGAGTTCCAGCAGTTGATCACGGTCACGCACGTGACGTCGGTCGGCGTACGGGTGCTCGGCCAACCCTTGGTCGGGACCGGTCTGACCGGTTCACTAATTTCTCCGTTGACGGTGGACACCGCACCGCACTGATCGACCGAACGTACGAACCGGCCCGGACGGAGTGAGGATTCTCCATCCGGGCCGGTCGCCTTCCGGGCAACGAGTTGCCCGGAGACTCTGCTGGTGCTTCTGCTCAGCCGCGGCGCCACTTCTGGTCACTGGTTCCCGCGCAGGTCCTGAGCACCAGGCGGGCGCCGTTGCCCGCTCCGTTGACGGCAACACACTTGTTGGCCGCGATGTTCACCAGGTCGTTGGCGTTGTTCAGGCTGAAGCGCTGCGCCGGATGGTCGTGGCAGACCTCGACCCGGACCTGGGTGCCGTCGTCGGTCGACCCCCAGGCAAGATCCATGCACAGGCCCATCGACCGGATGGTGCCGTCGGCGCCGAGCGTCCAGCCCTGGTTGGCCGCGCCGTTGCAGTCCCACAACTGCAGCTGGGATTTGCCTTCCGCCCTGCCGTCGGCGGCGTTGGCGATGTCCACGCAGCGGCCTGACCCGAACCCGATGATCTGGTCACCCACGACCGCCGGTCTCTTGGCGGCGGAGGCCGGTTGCTTGGTCGCGGGCTTCTTGACTGCCGGCTTCTTGGTCGCGGGCTTCTTGGCAGCCGGCTTCTTCGTCACGGGCTTCTTCGCCGTCGGCTTCTTCGCGCTCGACTTGGCCGGGGGGTTCGCTGCGGTCTGAGTGACCACCGGAGTCGGCCGGCTGGTCCGCGCAGCCACCACCGGCCGGGTGGTCGCGACGGCAGCTGTCACGGTCGCCGTGGTCGTCGTCACCGGCCGGCCTGCCGCCGGGACTCCGGCGGCAACATTCGTCGCCTGTTGCCCGGGAACCACCACGGTTCGGGTGATGATTCCGCCGGGTGCTGTCACGGTGACAGTGGTCGGCCCTGGTGACGGCCGCCCGTTCGCCGACGGCGTCCGCGTCGGGCTCGCGGTCGGCGGCTTCGCCGCGGTCTTCTCGACCCGCTGCGCCACCGGCTCCCGGGACTGCACCGAGTCGTCTCCCGGCCACGACAACATCGGTACGACGATCGCGACGGCTGCCACCGTCCCCGCGACGGCAGCAGCGGACACCCAGGCTCGACGACCTGGCCGGATCCCCTTGCTGGGCCGGGTCTGACGTCGCTCGAAAGCTGCGGCGAACGAGCCGGTACGACCGGAACCGGGCGCTGCGCTGCGCCGGAACGGGTTGCTGAAACGGCGGACGGACATCCGGGGTACTCCGATGCTGGCGGGATTAGGCGGGGTCAGACATCCCTCCCGGCGAACACTGATCGCGCTCGGGCATGAGCAGGACCACCGGCGAGGACTGGCTGCACCGGCAACTTTTCGCCGCGGCCGGCCGCGGGTCAATCACGAGCCGTTCCGGCCGCCGATTTCCTACGGGTTGCCCACAGCAACCACAGCTCCGGCCACCGGAATCGTCGGCCGGCCGCGAACCGGCGTTCCTACCATGAGCCCCCGCCGGTGCCCCTCTGCCCCGTCCCGCCGGCGGGATCTGCTGACTTTTGTGAGGTGGCGATCATCGCCGAATCCAGAGAACCGAACCCGTTCGAGCGCTGCCTCGCCGAGCGGGAAAGCCTGCACCGCTACGTTACGAGCCTACTCGGCCAGGACAGCCAGTCGGTCGACGACATCGTCCAGGAGACCTTTCTCCGGGCCTGGATCCACCGGTCCCGGCTGGCGGCCGACGACCGTCCGGTCCGGATGTGGCTGTTCCGGGTCGCCCGCAATCTGGTCGTCGACCAGTATCGCCGCGACCTGCGCTCCATTCCGGTCGGTGTCGGTGCCGACGATTTCGGCGACCCCACCCTGGACGCCGACCCGGCCGAACGGATCGTCGAACGTTTCGTCATGTTCCAGGCGCTGGACCGGCTGACCAGGGAACACCGGGAGGCGGTCGTCCGAGTGCACCTGTTCGGGGACCCCGGGTCCGATATCGCGGACTCGCTCTCGGTCCCGCTCGGCACGGTCAAGTCCCGCTGCCACAACGGACTTCGGGCGATCCGCCGGCAGTTGTCCGACTGCGACCATGACGGGTGTGACCACGATCCGGTGGCGATCTCGGCCGGATGGTGCCGCCGGGCCCGACGGCGGGTGAGCGCGGCATGACCGGCGGCTTCCAGTTGCAGAGCTGGATGGGCGTCGCCGGGCTGGCCATTCTCGCCTTCGTCCTCCTCCACCTGCTGGTACGCCGGTTCGGGGGCTGGGTCCGGCTGTACCGGCGGATCAAGCGCGAAGTGCTCCTGGTGATCCGGTCGTGGACCCGACCGCTGACCGCCGCGATCCGGTACCGCCGACGGCTGCGTCTGCTGACCCAGGCTCTCCGGGATCCAGCCACCTGGACTGTGGTGGGCAAGGCATTCGACCTGGCCGCCAGGCACGACACCGACCTCGTGCCGTACTGCGCTGTTGCCTCTGGCAAGCAAATCGGCATCCTGCTCGCCGGTCCGATCGGGGACGGCGTGGTCCCGGAGCCCTGGCGGCAGGATCCGATCGACCAGCGACTGTGGTGGATCGACCGTCGTGAGCTCATCGATCCCCAGACCGCCGGCCCCACCGCGCCGGCTCGCGAAGAAGCGCCGCTGCTGGTCTGTCTCGGTCTCGACAGCACCGGTAAGTACGTCGTCATGGTCGACCTGTTGGCCGGTCCTCCGGCCGTGTCGGTCTACGGCGCGCCGAAGGCCTCCCAGGGCGTCGTACAAGCGATCGCCGCACAACTCGACGTCCGGCTACCCGTCGGAGCTGTCGAAGTGGCTTCCGGAGTGCACGACCACTACCCGGGCCTGCTGCTGTCCGAGGCCGTCCGCCGCCCGGGCGCCTGGATCGCCATCGGAGCGGAAGATCTGGAGCACCCACTCCCGCGCTCCGTCCGGTTGATCTCGCTGGGCGTTACCCGCGGTCGCGGAACATTGCTGGAGGTACGGCGGGACGGCTCGCTGCGTTGGCACGGCGCGGCCGACTGGCTCGAGATCGATCATCTCCCGCTGTCCAGAGCGGTCGCGCTCAGCATCGGCTCCTTGCCCGAACACGACTTCCAGCGCCCGCTGCGAGCCGGTGACGATCCGGACGACCTGCACGGGGCGCGCCCGGTGACCGAAGGCGTCTCCGCCACCTCGGCCGGTACGGCGGGCTCCGATCGAAGGACGAACTCATGGACCTGACCATCAGCGCCGTGGCTGCCAAGAACGGCGTCGCGAAGGACCACCGGCTCCGGATCACCCCGCAAACGGAGATCGGCGCGATGGCCGAGGTGATCGCGGGGTCTGGTCACGCGCTCTATCTCGGGCCTCGCAAACTCGACCCCACTCAGACGCTCACCGGCTCGGGGATCCGTGACGGCGCGCTGCTCGGCGTCGACGGCCCGGTCCGGGCGCGGGAGTTCATCAGGTTGTCGTCCGGCCGAGGTCCTTTCGTCGCTGAGATCCATGCAGTGTCGGGCCCCGAAGCCGGGCAGATCTGGCGGTTGGCCCCGGGGAGCCACGAGATCGGATCGGATCCGCTCTGCGCGATCCGGCTGACCGCGGACGGCGTACCGGTTCGGCATCTGTGGGTCACAGTCTGCGCCGACGGCTCCGTTGTCTGGCAGTGCACGGCCGAGCTCGAAGAGGTCGTCGAGGCGCCTCGCATCGGACCACCGGCGGACGACGCCGCGACCTCGGCGGTCCGGGTACAGCTGGACGAGCACGGCCATCCGATCGAGCACGCGGCGGTCACGGCCGACGCCGGCGGTAGCCGGGCGGGGCAGGACAGGCCCGCCGATTGGCCGCCCGGCGAGGACCTGGCCGTCGGACCGGTGCTGCTGCGGCTCGGTCTCGGCCGAGAGCCGGCGGCCGCCGTTCGCGAGTCCGCCGACGGGTTCGGTCTGGACTACAACCGGCCGCCGCGACTGGCCCCGCACCTCGACGAGGAATCGATCCGGCTCCCGGCGTCGCCCGGCGGCACCCCGAGGCAACCGTTTCCCTGGCCGATGATCATCTCACCGCTCATCCTCGGCCTGGTGATGGTCGGTATTTTCAAGTCGTACTACTTCCTGGCCTTCACCGCGCTCAGCCCTGTCATGATGATCAGCAACTGGCAGGCCAACCGGAAGAACGGACGTCGGCAGCACCGCGAGACCGTCCGCCGGCACCAGGCCAGGATCGCCGCGCTGGAAACCGAGATCGGGACGGCGGTAGCCCGCGAACGACGCCTGCGCGACGAAATGGCACCTGATCCGGTGCGGATCGCCCGGCTGGCGACCGGACCGGGAAGTCGCCTGTGGGAGCGCCGGCTACGCGACGAGGATCATCTGATGCTGCGGCTCGGCACCGCCGACCAGTCCTCGGTGAAGCAGATCCACGATCAGTCCCGTGAGGACAACCACCAGACCATCCGGTGGCAGATTCCGGACGCACCGGTGGTCCTCGATCTGCCGGCCCTCGGCGTGGCCGGGATAGCCGGTGATCGGCGGCTGTGCCAGGCGATCGCCCGCTGGCTGGTGATCCAGTCCGCCGTGCTGCACTCCCCCACCCAGTTGCGCATCGTCGTCCTGACCAGGAAGCAAGCTCCGCAGGACTGGGCCTGGGTGCGATGGCTCCCGCACCTGCGGTCCGAACGAGGCGCGGCAGTGACGATCGGCAACGACCAGGAGTCCATCGCCGACCGTATCGGCGAACTGGTCAGCCGGATCCAGGCGCGGCAACGGCTGATGGGCGCCCATGGTGAGGCGCCGCCGGTCGATCACCACGTCCTGCTGATCGCCGACGATTCCCTGGCGCTGCGAGACGTCCCTGGTTTCGTGCAGGTCCTGACCGACGGTCCGGCAGTCGGCATCCACTGTGTCTGCCTGGAGGCGGAGGAACGCCTGCTGCCAGAGGAGTCCCGAGGGGTGATGCTCGCTTCCGGCGACCAACTGACGCTCAAACAGCCCGGCACGCCGGACCTGATCGGGATTCGCGTCGACCAGGTCTCGCCGGCTTGGTGCGAACAAGTGGCGCGCGCGCTGACCCCGGTCCGGGACGTCAGCCCGGATCAGGACGCCGGCCTCCCCCACCGAGTTCGTCTGCTCGAACTGATCGGCCAGGAACCGCCGAGCGTGGACGTCGCGCTGGCGCAGTGGCAACGAAGGCCGGCCTCCACCTCCTTCACGCTCGGGCGTGACTTCGACGGTCCGCTGCGGATCGATCTGGTAGCCGACGGCCCACACAGTCTGATTGCCGGAACCACTGGATCGGGAAAGTCGGAACTGCTGCAGACCCTGGTCATTTCACTGGCCGCCTGCAACCGGCCGGACGAGCTGACCTTCGTACTGATCGACTACAAGGGTGGCAGCGCGTTCCAGGAGTGTGCCGGCCTGCCGCACACACTGGGCATGGTGACCGACCTCGACGCACATCAGGTCGAACGCGCCCTGGTCTCGCTCGATGCCGAGCTCCGCCGGCGGGAGCGAGTACTGGCCGCGGCGGGAGCCAAGGATCTGCCCGATTACCAGTCGATGCGTAGCGTGGACCGATCGATGGCACCTCTGCCCCGGCTGGTACTGGTCATCGACGAGTTCGCCGCGATGGTGGCCGAGATCCCCGACTTCGTCCCGGGCCTGATCAGTATCGCCCAGCGAGGCCGGTCCCTGGGGATTCATCTGGTCCTGGCCACCCAGCGCCCGGCGGGTGTGGTGACCGCGGACATCCGGGCGAACACGAATCTGCGGATCGCGTTGCGGATGACCGATCAGACCGAGAGCCAGGACGTGATCGAGACCAACGAGGCAGCCTCGATCCCCACGGCGATTCCCGGCCGGGCTCTGATTCGCCGGGGTCCCCGCACCGCCGACCTGTTCCAGACCGCGTGGGTCGGAGCAGAGCGCAAGGATCCCGCCGGGGGGCTGAAGCTGGTGGTTCCGGCGGCCCCGGTACCGGTCGAGGCCGACGAGTTCTCATGGGACACCATGGGCTCGTCGACCCGGCAACCCAAGCATGACGAGGCCGAGCAGCTCGTCGGCCCACCGGCCGACACCGATCTCCGTGCCCTGGTCGCCGTACTCCGCGAAGCCGCGGCGCAACTTCCGGACTTCGAGCCGCAACCCAGCCCCTGGAAGGAACCGCTGCACCACGGCCTCACGCTCGACGACCTCCCTGACTGCGGGGATCGGGAGCTGATGATCCCCTACGCGCTCGAGGATCTCCCCCAACTCCAGGATCGGCGGACGGCCGGTCTCGACCTGACCACCTTCGGGCACCTCTATGTCATCGGTGCGCCGCAGTCCGGCCGGACCCAGTTCCTGCGCACCCTGGCGGGCTCGGCTGCCGGTCGCCTCAGTTGCGCCGACGTGCACCTGTACGGGATCGACGCCGCCGGTGGTGGCCTGACGGCCCTGGCACACCTCCCACACTGCGGGACGGTCGTGTCCCGGCACGACATGGAACGGCTCGAGCGGCTACTTCGCCGTCTCAACCGCGAGCTGACCCAACGGCAGGAACTCGCCACCCGCCACAACGCGACCGGTCTGACCGAGCTTCGCAGCCGGCTGCCCGCCGGGGAACGGCCGGCGCACCTGCTGATCATGATCGACGGTTGGGACGCCCTCGCGACCCAACTGGAGGAGTACGACCACGGCAACCTGCTGCAGGAGACGACGCGTCTGCTCCGGGAAGGCGCCGGGGTGGGGATCCATGTCGTCGCCACCTCCGAACGATCACTGCTCGGCGGCCGGATGGCAGCCCAGAACGATCACAAACTGCTGCTGCGGCAGGCCGAACGCACCGACTACGGCGCGGTGGGCATCCGACCCAGCAAGGTTCCGGCGTTCATTCCACCAGGACGTGGATGGCACCAACTGACCGGTACCGAGACCCAGGTGGCACTGCTCACCAAGGGTAGTGGTCAGGCACAGACCGAAGCTCTCCGCGAGATCGGTGTCCTCGCCGTCGAGCGCGACTCCGCCGTCCCTGCTCCCCGCCGGCCGTTCAAGGTCGCCGAACTTCCCGGCACCCTGGAGTTCACCGACGCCTACGACGCGGTCCCCAGGGAAGAACGCAGGCCGTTGTCCGGCCTGATCGGCATCGGTGGCGACGAAGCCGCCTCCGTGACCGTGGATCTGGCCCGCTCCGGCTGCACCTTCGTCGTACTCGGCCCCACCGGGTCCGGACGCAGCAACGTTCTGGCCACGCTCGCCGTCTCGTTGCTCACCGGCGGTACCTCACTGGTGATCCTGACCCCACGAGAGTCACCGCTACGCCGGCTGGCCAGGCAGGAGCGAGTCACTGTCGTGGAGGAGAGCGATCCGTCCGAGGAAACCGTCCGCGCGGCGCTCGCCCAGCATTCCGGGCCGACCGTGGTGATGATCGACGATGCGGATCTGCTGGCGACCGCGGCTGCCTCGGAGATCCTGAAGGAGGTCGCCGGGAAGGGACGCGACAGCAATCAGGCGCTGATCATGGCCTCCGAGACCGACAGCTTCCAGTCGGCGATGGGGGGCTGGCAGCAGGTACCCCGCCGCGCCCGGCGAGGTCTGTTGCTCGAGCCACGGCACTTGATGGACGGCGAACTGATCGGCGTCCGCCTCCAGAACAGCGTGATCCGGGCATCACCACGGGCCGGCCGCGGCTGGATGACAGGCAGCGGCACCGCGCCGGTCGCGGTACAGGTCCCTGTCACTGTCCTGAAGGACTGACCTCAGGAAGCTGTCAGGGCTGCTGTCTCGTCCGTGATCGAACGAGCCAGCAGCCCTGGTGGGGAACCCGGTCAGCTCTTCTTGAGGCTTGTCCCGATGCCGGAGTCCAGGCTCTCGGCCTGCTTGATGATGTTCTCCAGCAGTTCGGCGAAGCCCTTGATCCCCTCCGCCGCCTGAGTCAGGCTGACGTCGAACTTCGTGTACGCGTTGTCCAGCTCGGCGCTGGACTGCTTGAACTGGAAGCCGTGCTGGGTCAGGTTGCTGACCGACTGCTGCAGACTCTTCAGATCGGTGATGATCATGCCGTGCTTGGTCTTCAGCAGGTTCGACACTTCCTTGACCTCGTCGTAGATGATGGTCAGGCCGTTGATTGCCATGGTGCTGCTCCTGTCGGTTCGATGGTCACTGCTTCGTGCAGTGACCGGGTGAGATGTGAGGGCCTGTGACGCAGCGGGCGGGCGAGATCAGAAACCGCCCCATCCCGTCGGTTCGTAGGTGTCGGCCTCCGGGCCGGTGGTCGTCTTCTTGGCCGGATCGTCGGTTCCCTCGGTCCAGACCCACTCCGCCGGACCATTGGGTCCGGTCGGCCCGCGGGTGTAGTTGTTCCAGTCGCCGTCGCTGTTCTTCGTCGTCTTGGTCCCGCTGCCGTCGGTGCCCAACCGGGTCTCGTCGTGGGAGGTCGACCCGTCGGGATAACCGTTGTCGGTGATCGTGGTCCGGCCCTCGTCGGCATAGGAGTTGACCGTCGTGTACTTGTGGCCGTCGTACTCGACCTCGATCTCCTCCTTCACCACGTGGTACTGGTCGTCGAGCGTCAGGTGGGTGTGGATCTGCCCTCGATCGGTGCTGACCACCTGGTCCACCGGCGGTGGACCAGGATCGCTCCAGACACACTCACCGTCCCCGTTACCGCCGGCCTTGCTGTTGTGGACGCTGCACTCCTGGTCCTTGTGCTGCTCCCAGTCGGTCTTCTCCTGGAGCCAGTTGTCCAGACCGAGGTTCGCGCCGGTGATCCCCAGCCCCTGGGCGATGTTGGCATCGAGGGCCAGGAACGCTTCGCCCACCGAGCCGAACGAGTTCCCGAGCTCCATCAGGCCGTCGTGCGCCTTCTCGAGCGTCCACTTACCGTTGCTGTGCAGCTTGTGCACGGCGTTCTCGACGTCCCGGCTACCGAGCAGCCCCAAGCCGGGTTTGGACAGCGTGTGGAAGATGCTCTGGTGCAGCAGCGGCTTGATGTCGCCGGCCAGTTCGTGCAGTTGTTTCTTGGCATCGTTCAGAACGTTGTAGTCGATGCTGAGTCGTTCGCTCATCTCACCTCCAGTGGTCCTCGTAGCGTCCACGCCCGGCACCCGGTGCGGTTCACACCGAATCCGGATGAACCTCGCCCGGGTGGCGCCGTGGTCGGGGTGAAGGTCTCCCCTGGGTAATGGAGGTCAGCGATGGCACGCCCGTACGACTGGGACTCGATCGGCCTGCCCAAGGACCCCACGCCCGGACATCCCGAGTCGATCGACCGACTGGCCGAAGCCCTCGGCCGGTTGGGCGGCAAGGCCCGCGAGATCATGACCGCCGTCGACGCGGTGATGAACACCGCCGACGACTCGGTGTTCAGCGGGGCGGCCGCGGACGCTCTGCGGGAGAAGGTCGACCCGCGGCTGCGGCATCACGTCGAGGACGTCGCCCACTCCTTCGAGAGCGCGTCGAACAGTCTGCGTGAGTGGAGCGAGATCGTCCGCGCCCAGCAGGCCCGCGCCGACGCGGCGCTGGCGGCCGGGCGTGGACTCCCCGAGGACGACGACGAGCGGGGCCGGCAGGCCGGCATCGCTCGTGCCGCCGGTGAGGAGCAGTCCCGTCTCGGTGGTGAGTACTCCGTCCGGATCGCCGCGGTCGCGAACATCAGGCTTCCGGTGACCCGCTGCCAGTTGTTCTGGGAGGGTCTCAAACTGATGGCCCTCGCGCTCCTCGCGCCGTCACTGTTCGGCGGAGTCGCGCTCGCGCTGCTGGCCATCGGGGTCAATCTCGCGCTGTTCGTCAAGGCTGCCGTCGATCTGGCCAACGGCGACGGCAGCGTCGTCGACCTGCTGCTCGCCGGGCTGGGGATGATCGCACCGACCACCAAGGCGCTCCCGATCGTCGCCATCGCCGAGGGAATCGGTAAGGCCGTCAAGGCGATCGGACAGTCCATGGCCGTGACGTTCCGGCAGTTGTTCAGCCGCGAGTTCCTGTTCCATCGACTGATCCCGGGAATCGGTCGGGTGTCCTCCACCGCGTACGTCGGCTTCCGGAACTCAGGGCTGTGGCTCGTCAACGGCATGCGGCAGTTGCCCAGGATCGTCGTGCACCCGATCCCGACCTTCGAGGCGGCCGGCCGGTTCACCGTCGCCCAGATCGGCCGGCTGGGGTCGTCGGTCGGCCGGGGCCTCGCGTGGACGGGTCAGCAGGCCCTCGCCGGGCTCGGCTGGATCGGGAACTTCGCCAGGAACAACTTCGGTGGGACCAGGTGGTTGCGGGTGTTCCTGCCGGTCGACGCCGCCGAGATCGGCGAGTACGGACTACTGGGCGCGCTGCGGATCGGGTTCTGGGAGCGTGGTGTGCTCGGGAGATTCGAGCTCGGCGCACCGATTCCCGGTCTGGCAGGGCAGACCGGACGGGCCATCACGTTCGATCCGGCGTTGACGTCCCGGCCGCAGACGCCGACGAGAGGGCCCGGCGCCTTCCAGACACCGCTGATGCCCGGGTCACCTGCGAATTTCGGCACGCCCGGTCCGCGGATCCACTGGAGCGGGGCCCAGTGGACCGGCGACGTGCGGTGGGCCGCGACGATGCAGCCACCGCGATTGCCCACCAGGGCCTGGGCTTTCGACGATCTCGCCCTGCCCGCGCCGATGCGACCCGGCGGCTTCTCCGTCGGTTCCGGGCCGTCGCCGGGTGCCATCGAGGTACCGCGCACCGGGGTGATCTCGTCTCCTGGCGTCGGCGATCTCCACGTGCCGATCGGTTCACTCAGCGATCACTCGGCCAGCGCCTGGCGGGCTCACCGGCTGATCGACGATCTCGACGGCCTCGACCTGCGCCCTGCCTGGGCGCCCGGCACGGTCGGTCATCCGGGCACGGTCGGCAGGCCGGGCGCGCTCAGCGATCCGGCGACGGTCGGCGTCCCCGTCGTCCGGCCACCAGAGCTCGGGCATCTGCTGCCCGCGCCGACGCCTGACCACAGTGCGATCCCGGCCGGTCCAGGCACTGGTCAGCTGGCAGATTCCGCGACCCACGCCACGGCGGCCAACCATTTTCGCGCCGACCTCGAAGATCTGCTGAACTCAGCGGCCCGACGGGTGGACGTGATCCCGGTCCCGCCGGTCCGGTTCGACGTCGCGCTGGCCGGCGTTCCGGACCACCCGGGCGCTTTCGTCCGGGTCGAGCAGCGCGGTGGTGTCACCAGCCACCAGTTGCACCACGCCGGTCCGGCGAACCGGCTCGACGTGCTCGACGGCGGCGGCTTCCGGGTCACCGATCCGTCCACCGCGATCACCAGCCGGTTCGATCTTGCCGGCGGGCTGGTCGACCGCGGCGTACGGCTGCCGCCCGTTCACGGCGGGATCGCACTCGACGACCTCGTGGTGGTGCAGGTACCCGGCGGCGGGCGGCATCTCACCGATCTGCACGGCGCCCGCGTCCCGGCCACCGACGAGGCCCGGAACTTCGTCAAGGCCGGACTCGAGGAGGGCGGCGAGTTCGTTCTCGGCGACGCGATCGAGGCCCAGCTCAGCACTCTGGACGAGGCACAACGAGCACAGGCCGACGTGGTGGGCGGGCCCGGCGGGGGGCGGGGCGAGCCGGCCGTGGACGACGCCCGGGCCGCGCTCGAACACCACGCAAGAACCGGCCACCGGGCCCGGATCGACACCTCGGTCGACAACATAGTTGCCGGTCGCAATGATTTCGTCCCCGAGACCGGTGATCGCCGGATCCCACCGGTGGCCCGCGGCGGAGCGCGCCAGGTGGACCTTCCCGGCAGCACCGGGATCAGCCTGGACCTCACGGGTGGCCGGCCCACGCTGACCGGCCCGGGATCGTCCCTGGCCGACGTCAGCACGGTCGGCAACGTGGTCACCGTCCGGCAGTTGTCCGGTCCCGGTGGCGATGCGCTGCACACCTGGGTCTACCGGAACGGATTCGGGCGGCCCTCGCTGATCGGTGAGTCGGTGCTGCTGAACGGCGGGCGGTTCCACGGGATGTCGATCGGCATGTCCGACGGCAGGCTCGGACGGTTCCAGAACATCGCCCTGACCGGCAGTGGCGACGGCACCAGTTGGCCCGCCAAGCTCGTTGACGACCAGATCGTGGTCGCCTCCCCGGACGGCGCGCTGCACTACGGCCGCAATGGAGCCTTCCACCGGCTCGACGAGCCCAGCACCGCCGGTACACCGGTCCACCGGACACCCGAAGGACTCGGCGAGGAAGCCACCAAGCGCTGGACAGCATCCGTCCTGCTGTCCCAACGCGATCTCGGCCGGGCCGCGGGTGATCCGGGCACTGCCCGGCTGATGCAGGACGTGATGGGCGGCTCCTTCACCTCCAAGAAGGGGTTCGGCGGATTCGTCACCCCGCAGGCACTCGCTGATGGCACCTTGATCGGTAAGACCAAGGATTTCGTCAGGGCTACCGATGACCTGCTGTTCGACGGCTCCAACCAGCCGATCACGGTCTACCGCGGAATGTCGCTGACCCCGGATCAGATGGCTGCCGACGAGTTCGTGGAACGGCTGCCGATCTCCACCTCCAGCAGCCGGGACTTCCAGCGCGAGTGGGCGGACAACGGCGTCAACGCCCACCGCGCGGTGTTCGAAGTCGACGTACCGGGTGACCACGGCAAGCTGGCGATGTCCTATCCACCCGGCTACCACTCCACCGGCGCCGACGCGCCACCGGTCAACCAGAGCCAGTGGGAGATCACGCTTGCCCCCAGTGCTTTCGAACGAACCGGCCCGAACCGGGTCGAGGACGGCATCACGATCATCCCGGTCAGGGCCGAGCAGATCCCGGTGCAGCGGCTGGACGACCTGATCACCGCCGAGTGGGAGGGTCTGCCGTCGAAGACCGCGTACGACGATTTCACCCGGGCCTTCGGCGAGGAGTCCTTCCGGCGGTTCGAGGGCTTCGAGGACAGCCGGGTGATCACGCAAGTCGGTCCCGACGGCAACACCAGCACCTTCACGGCGACCAGACCGGGGTACCGCGACCCTGTCACCGTCGAGGTGGTCCGAGACCCTGGAGCGGACTCGGTCACCGTCCGGGTGACCGTCGACGACGTGACCGAGATCGACCAGACCTGGAGTGGCCAGGACTTCCGCTACCTGGCCACCGACCTCCGCGGAAACACCCTGCACGACAACGAACTGTTCCTGTACATGCCTTCGCCGCAGTCGTGGTCCGGGCCGCCGCACCTCCCGGTCGGCGGCGGCCACCACCGCTTCGACTCCGGGTACGCCGAGACCCTGCCGGACGGCTCCCCCGGCAGCTCCCGGTCGACCCCGCTGCGACCGGGAGCCATCGGACCGGACCAGAGTACGGTCACGCTGATGCCCGACGGCAGCGTGCGCTGGGTGGACCGCGCGGGACAGCGGATCGATCAGCCACACCTCGTCACCGTCGGCCAGGACGGCGGAGTCCGGATCCAGGTGAACACTCCAGGGAGCATCCGCCACGGCGAGTTCCACGAGTTCGGTGCCGACGGCAAGATTCTCCGGCAGGGCTTCAACGTCCTCGACGACGGCAAGCAGACCGCCTTCCGATACGTCGTCGACCGAACCGGTGACTCGCCCACCTGGTCCCGCACGGACCTGAAGGATCTGCCCTCGGACAAGGGCGGTTTCCACCACGGCGCTGCCGACCTCGGGCCGAACGGCCGAATCCGCCTAACATCCGGTACCGCGGGCGCAGTCGACGTCTTCGAGCGCCGGACACTGCCTGACGGCACCGTCCTGGACAGCTTCCGTCGAACCGACACCGTGGGGTTCGGCTCCCTGAACCGTCGCACCACCTGGGCGACCTACGACGACGTCGGCCGGCAGACCAGTTGGGGCACCAGGCACTACGACACCTCCGGCAGGGACTGGCGTGACGTACAGGACCTGCACACGGTCCGCGAGTTTCGCGAGGGGCTGCACAAGAACGACGACCTGGCAGGCAGCGTCCTCGGTGTCAAACAGGCCGATGGCAACTGGCGCTGGCACCGGTACGACGGCCAAGGTACCGAGATCGCCTCCGGGCCACGCGTCCGGGAGAGTCTCGGCGACGGCTGGACCGACCGCATCATCCGGCAGGTCGACGGCGTCCCGACCACCGAGATCGCCCAGCGGAAATGGGGCAAGTGGCACTCGACCGCGAACACCGGGCAGTACCAGGAGTTCGCCTTGAGCCGGAACGCCGACGGCACGGTCGACCGCACCGGCGACTGGCTGCGACTGTCCAAGCAGGGCAAGGACTCCGGGTCGGGTCTGCACCTGAGCGACACGACCTTCCTCAAGGTGGTCCGCGAGGGTGAGCAGCGTCCGCCGGTCTGGATCCGGGAGCAGTTGTTCGGCCATCCCGCGCCGCGTGACGCGATGGCTCATCTGGCGGACGACAGCCGGTTCCAGATCTTCCGCTGGGAGCGCACCGGCGACGACCCCGCGCACGGCGCACGGTACCTCGGCCAGGACGAGAGCCTGGTCGATATAGATGCCAGCGGCAACTTCGTTCGGTCGGCCCGGAAGCTTGCCGACGGCACTGAACTGAAGGTGGGCGACCACGCGTCCGGACCGTTGCGCCCGCATGGCGATCCGCGCGCCGTTCCCTGGCAGGCCGGCGACCTACGGGGCTACCGGGTGCCGTTGGACGGTGACCAGGCCGGACGCCTGTGGGTCGACGTACTGGACGACGTGGACGGCTACTGGACTCCTGTCCGCGAAGGCCGGCCAGGTGGGATCGTGCGGGAGTACCAGACACCAGGTGGCGGTCAGGTGTGGACCGAGCGGGACGCGCACGGGTGGCTGACCGGTCAGTCCCAGCGCGCGCCGGAGCCGGGCAGCGACCGCTACGTCGTCGCGAGCGGCCGACCGGAATCGGAGTTCTGGACCTGGCGTGAGGTCGACCTGAACGGTACGGAGATCCCTGGCCGGGAAGGGCGGCGGTTCCACTTCCGGGGCTCGACCGACGACCGGCTGGCCTGGGACGACTCGTTCCGCGACTTCGATGTCGACGGTCACCTGGTCCGGGAGCGACGGATGCTGGACGACCACCGGTACGTCGAAGCCTGGCGTGAACCGCCCACGATCGGCGGCCCTCGGTGGCGCAGCGCGGTATTCGACGGCAACGGCGTCCGGATCGGCGACGACCTGACCCGGGAGTGGCGGATCGGTGACCTGTGGAGCAGCCAGGCATCTGATCAAGCCGTGCACTTCCGCGACGTGCGGTTCCGGGACGGCCGGCCCGAGGTCGTGCGGGAGGTTCCTGTTCATCTCGAGGACTCACCGCTACGGATTCGCGAATACACCCTCGACCTCGAGGGGCGTCCGCAGTACGGGCAGTGGAAGGAGATCGACGGCGGCAAGATCGCCCGCGAACGCCGGGGGTCCGGCGACAACTTCCTGGAGACCGAGCCGGAGTACGGGCAGTGGAAGCTGTACGACCGCGACGGCAGGGTGATCGGCGAGCGGACCGACAACGGGCTGGTCTTCGAGTTGCGCGACGGCCGGTTGACCCTGACCGGGAACGAGTTCGACTTCCGCGGCCCGCTGACCGAACTGCGCGGCTGGGGCCGGCGCGTGCGCGAACCTTCCCGGCTGAACTGGATGCCGGAGTCCGGTAGCTACCTGCACCCACGGCGCTTCGTCGCGCCCGGGGGTGACATCGTGCTGCGGGAGGCCCGGATCGCGCCGTACGGGTCCAGCGTGTTCCAGAAGGTGCTGCTGGAGTTCGCGCAGGACTTCCTGCTCGACTTCGGCGCCAACGTGATGATCGGTGGCATCATCGCCGCCGCCAACGACAAACCGTACGGTCCTGTCGACGTCCTCAAGGCACTCACCGGCGCGGTGATCGGCGGAACTCTCAAGACCGTCGCCACGGTGGGGCTGACCGACCTCAGGTCGGGTGGGATGTTCCGCGACTTCAAACGCGGCCTGGGCAATCACGACGGTGGTGGGCACTGGGCCACCCCGCCATCGCGGGACACGAGCTGGAGCAAGGAGTACGCCGGTAACGAGGGCCCGGTGCGCTGGCGTTCCGGCGTCTTCGACTTCACCTTCGGCCTGGGGATCGGAACGATCGCCGGCTTTGTCGTCGGCGCCACGAACAGCGCCGTGTTCGGCATCCAGCAGCCCGACGGCAGTTGGGTCCCGCTGCAGGGCTGGCAAGCGGTCGGCGAGGGCGGGATCGGCGCGCTGGCGGGCTTCACCAGCAGCGTGAGCACCGGGCTGATCAAGCCGATCGCGCTCGGCATGATGGGATCCCGGCTGATCCACCGCGGTGGGTGGGGCGAGTTCTGGATGAACGGTGGGCTGAGCCTGCTGGAGAAGTCCCTGAACGCTTATCTGGGCAAGGCGATCCGCGGCTCACTGGCCCCTCCGTGGTACCCCGACGCCGAACCCGCCGCCGCTGTACTGCCACCTCTCGACCTGCCCGCCTTGGATCTCCCGCCGCTGGAGTTCCCGGGCACCGAACTGGCCACGCCCCCGAACGATCTGATGCCAGAACCAGGAGACACACCCTGATGACGATCCGCACCGTAGCCCCCAGAGGCCGGCGCAACTACCGCCGGATCGACGACGCCGTCCGGGCGAGTTCGCCTGGCGACGAGATCCAGATCGCCCCCGGCACCTACGTCGGAGAGGTGGTTCTGGACCGGTCCGTGACCCTGACGGCTCAGCACGGGCCTGGCACAGTGACACTGACCGGTAGCCGTGGCAGCACTGCGCCGCCGCTGATCGTGGAGGGACTCGACTGCTCCGTCACCGGTCTCACGATCAAGCCGGACCAGGTAGGCGACACCCCCGCCGTGGCGTTGGCGGCAGGCGCCGGGCTGGTACTCGAGGACTGCACGATCTCCGGTTCTCGCGTCCACGCCCGTGGCGATGACCAGACCCGCAACGGATCCGACCTGAACGGGTACGGCGTGACGAAGCTGGTCCTGCGCCGTTGCCGGATCACCGGAACCCGGCTGGCCGCGGTCCATCTGGCCGGCCGGGTCGCGGCGGAGATCACCGACACCGTCGTACGCTCCGTCGACGGCGTCGGCATCGTGCTGTCCGGCCGGGCCGAACTACGGGCCGAGCGACTACGGGTGGAGCAGGTCGCGGGGTACGGCATCCGGCTCCGCGGTGACAGCCGGATGCGGTTGACCGACTCGTTCCTGACCGCGACCGGGATGGCCGGCCTGTTGCTCGAGGACACCGCGGAGGGTCTGCTCTCCGAGACCCGGATCGAGGGCAGTCAGGCGGTCGCCGTCCAGGTGGCCGGCTTCGCCCGGGCCCAGCTCAGTGACAGCCGGCTCCGCAAGACGAAAGCCAGTGGCCTGGTGGTTCAGGACAATGCCAGCCTGGTGGCGCAGGGCTGCGCGGTGTCGGACAGCGGCGGAAACGGTCTGCTCGTCAGCGGCGAGGCCTCGGCGACGATCACGGACACCAGGTTCGACCGGACAGCCTTCAGCGCTGTCCATCTGGCCGGCAAGGCGACCGCCCGGCTACGGGACTGCCTGGTTCGAGGCGGCTCACAGCACGGCTTCCGGCTCAGTGAGAAGTCCACCGCCGAGCTCGAGGCCTGCGCCGTGGCCGGCGCGACCATGAGCGGACTGTCGATCGTCGACGACGCTGCCGCACAGACGACCGGCCTGTGGGTCAAGGACAGCACCCAGGGCATCTCGATCGCCAGCACGGCGACCACCAACCGGGTCGCGCAGTGCACGGTGGAGAACACCGAGAAGACCGGCATCGAACTGACCGGCTCCGGTACGGCGACAGTGCAGTCGACCCGGATCACCAAGACCGGAGAGGCCGGTCTTGTGGTCGAAGCGGGCAGCAGCCTGCTCGAGCGGGTCTCCATCGATCAGCCCGGTGGGTCGGGCGTGGTCGTCTGGTCCGGAACCGCCCCGGTGGTGCGCGACCTGCAGGTGCGCGGCGCGGCCAAGAACGGCGTCTTCGTCGCCCCCGGCGGCGGCGGAACCTTCACCGGTTGCGACCTCACCTCGACCGCCTTCCCGGCACTGCATCTCGGAGCCGGGGCGGAGCCGGCGCTGCGGCAGGTCCGGATTCGTGACTGCGCCGGCGCACTCGGGGGCGATCAGAACACCGCCGCCACCTTCGAGGACTGCGTTGCCGACGGCGCACCGCTGCTGGCGAACGAACCTGAGATCGCCGTACCAGGTCTTTCGGTGGGTGGTCCGGCCACGCCGAACGAGCCGGCCGGGCTCCTGGAGTCGGTCGAGGTTCCGGTCGACGAGACCCTGGACGACATCCTCGCCGAACTCAACGAGCAGATCGGGCTCGGCCGGGTCAAGAACGACGTCAGCTCGATGGTCAAGCTCATGCAGACCGTGCACCTGCGGCAACAGGCAGGTCTGCCCGCACCACCGCTGAGCCGTCACCTCGTCTTCGCCGGTAATCCCGGTACCGGAAAGACCACGGTGGCCCGGCTGTACGGCCGTATCCTCAAAGCACTCGGGTTGCTCAGCAAGGGCCACCTGATCGAGGTCGACCGCAGCCACCTGGTCGGCGAGTACGTCGGACACACCGCTCCGAAGACCACGGCGGCCTTCCACCAGGCGGCCGGCGGGGTGTTGTTCATCGACGAGGCGTACGCGCTCACGCCGGCCGGCAACAGCAACGACTTCGGCACCGAGGCGATCGCGACCCTGGTCAAACTGATGGAGGACCACCGCGACGACACCATCGTGATCGTGGCCGGCTATCCCACCGACATGGCCCGGTTCATCAGCTCCAACCCCGGCCTGGCGTCCCGCTTCACCCGGACCCTCACCTTCGACGACTACAGCCCCACCGAGCTCACCGAGATCGTCGAGTTCCACGCGAGCAGGCACCAGTACGCGATGACCCCGCAGACCCGCCGGCGCCTGCAGACCCTGTTCCAGAACTCCCCGCGCACCGCCCACTTCGGCAACGGCCGGACCGCTCGCCAGACCTTCCAGCAACTGACCGAGAACCAGGCCCACCGCCTCGCCGAAACCACCGCCCCGTCCCCCGACCAGCTCAGCACGCTGGAGCCCGAGGACCTCCCCACCACCGTCCCGAACAGCTGAGCGTCATTGTTTCGATTCTTGACGTGATCGCAACAAATCGCGTCGGATGAGCGCAGGAGAGGTCACGGCAAAAGTTCTACGGAGCATGAAAATGTCTGTGGCAGCACCGCAGTGCATTTGTCGATGAATCGGGAAACAATGGTGGTGAAGATGCTTGGTGCCATCTCGGAGAGCTGGAGTTGATGTCACACCAACTGGGGCGCCGGCAGGCGATTGTCTGGGCGGGCGTGGACCCGGCCAGGATCCGGCCGGAGGATCTCGAGCAACTGGTCTACGTCGGTGGTGATCTCGGGCCGGCCGGCCGGGCGGGCGAAGTGGACGACCAGGCCGCGAAGATGCTGTTCGCGTTGCTGAAGGCCAACCAGGGCCGCCGCCGCGCGATGGTGATCGAGGTCGCCGGCGGCGTACTCGACAACGCCGCCCGGACCGACGCCAAGACGATCTGGCGCGCGCTGCTGGCACTGGTCTGCGCCGACGAACTGCGAAAAGCGGAGCTGTACTGCCAACGCCTGACTCTGTCCACCGACCTGATGGTCAGGGCGGCCGCTGAGGTCATGCTGGCCCGGGTCTACGCCCGGGCAGGCCGGAGCAGCCAGGCGGTCGACCTGCTGCTGCCGCTGATCCGGAATCAGCTACCGCGGCGGCTGGAACCGCTTGCCATCGCCTGGCTGGCCTCGGCGCTGGTCGACCTCGGCGAGCTGGAGCAGGCCACCGGACTGTTGCGCGACTGGCGCTACGACGGCCAGCTGGACCTTGCTCACGGCCGGGCCGAGTTGCTCGCGTCGCGCGGAGTCCTCCAGTTGGCCACCGGCCGGTTCGATGCAGCCTACGAGGACTTCTGCGCCAGCGGTCGCGAACTGACCGACTGGGCCGTCATCAACCCAGGCGTGGTGCCGTGGCGATCGCTCGCCGCCCTGTGCGCCCACATGACAGGGCGGGACCTGCTGGCCCGCGCGCTCGCGCAGGACGACCTGGCAGCGAGCCGGACCTGGGGTGCGGCCCGAACGGTCGGCTTCGCCCATCAGATGTCCGCTCGAGTGATCGAGGACGAGAGCAGCCGACTGGCAACGCTGCGCGAAGCGGAATCGAACCTGGCCGGCAGCGGCGCGCTCCTCGACCTCGTCCGGACCCGCTACGACCTGGCGGTTGTACTGGCCGGACAGGGCGATGACGTCCTGGCTGCCGAGGAGCTGAACCTGGCACAAGGTGACGCCGCGGCCATCGGCAACCAGTTGTGGAACGGCAGAATCACCACGGCCCTCGCTCAGCTGGACTCCAGTTCGAGCTCAGGACGGCTCTCCCGGCAGGAGGCGGCAGTGGCGCGCGAGGTACAACCCGGCCGGACCAACCGGGAGATCGCCGAGCGGATGCACCTGACCGTCCGGACGATCGAGTTCCACCTGTCCTCGGTCTACCGCAAGCTCGGCATCACCGGCCGGAGCGAACTGCGTCAGGCGATGATCCTGACCCACGACGGCAGCCGGGCCCGCCTTCAGCCGATCGTCTGGTAGAGCTCCTGGCGGCCGGAGATCCCCAGTCGGCGATAGGTCGCCGACAGGTGGAACTCCACCGCCCGGACCGACAACTGCAGCTGGTGGGCGATGTCCTGGTTGGTCGAGCCGGATCGTGCCAGGGTTGCCACCCGCCACTGCTGCTTGGTCAGCCGGCACGGGGGACGCCGCCTGCTCAGCTGGTCCAGTGCCACATCGACACGGCTTTTCCACTGGACCCTGCCGTCCTCGGCGGCGATCTCCGCTGCCCGGTGCAGCCGTTGCCGGCCAGCCGGCAGATCTCCGGTGGACACGAACACCTTTGCCGCGCCGTACAGCACCTCGGTCAGTTCGGTACGGGCACCGGCGACCTCCAGCAACTCGATGGCTTCGGCCAGGCGTCCAGGCGTCTGCTCGTCGGCACTGACGAGCGCATCGACGTGCAGTGCCCAGCCCAGATCCGGCAACGCACCCCATCCCTGAGCCAGGGACAACTCCTCGGTGGCCAGAACCCTGGAGGTGTCGGCCCGGTCGTGGATGAAAGCGAGCGCCGCGTGCGACCGCCAGCGGGCAACCGCCGGGTTGACGACTCCCCGGTTGACCAGTTCACGGCCGCCGTCCAGCAGATCGACCACCGCGGCGCTCGGGCTGTCCAGTGCCAGCCGCACCCTCCCGCGTGCCACCAGCAGCAGCGATCGTCCTGGCACCCGGGGCGACACCGGTCCGTCGAGTCGCATCGACCGCAGCAGCGCATCGGCAGCGCAAGGTTCACCGAGGTCGAGCAGCGTCTCGATGGTCCAAGCAGCCCGTACGCCGGCCAGCGGGTCGACACCTCGCGGAGCCTCCAACGCCTCGAAGCGGGCCAGAGCCTCCGTCGGACGCCCTTGCAGATAGCGCACTCTGGCCTGGACCAGAGAGGTCACCTGGCCGGAGAGCGAGGATCGAGGGGCGACGGGATTCGTTGCCAGTCGATGACAGTGCTCGTCGGCGCGCAGCAGATCGCCAGCGCTGAGCAACGTGAACAACGATCGCCACAACAGCCGCGGCGAGTCTGTCCCGTCACCACTGGCGAGTACGCAGACTGCACGGCAGACGGCCGTCTCGCGATCGCGGCCGGTCCGGAGCAGCAACCACCCCTGATCCGACAAAGCCTCCACCTCGGCGCTCATCACGACACCTCACCTCACTGTCACGACGCGGGGCGGCGTCGGTTCGACAATGCGCTCGGACGACAGCTGCCGTCAAATCCGCGCGGCCGGGTCGGTGAAACCCTAGAGAACTACCGAAGATTGCCTGTGGTCAACTCGGGGTCCTGGTGATTCGGGCTCGTTTGTCGGCTTCTTTCAATGCCTGCCGCCAAGCCGCTGCCGGAGTCTGTTTGCGCTCGTCGACCCGCTCGAGTGCCGCGGCGAACACCTGGTTGATCTCACCGTCACGCGGCCCCTTGTGTTGTTTCAGAAACACGTTCCGGGCGCGCTCGATATAGATCTTCCCGACCGGGGCATGATTGAAGTACTCGTTGACCTGGCTCCGTACCTGCTCGTCGTTGTAGGCGTCCACCGTGGACGGGAACGAACCGAGCTTCTTGAACACCTTGATCTGCTGCTCGGGTGCGGTCAGCCACGCGGCCAGAGCCGCCGCCTCGCCCGACTGGCCGGACTGTTTGGGCACGGTCAGGAAGGAACCGCCCCAGTTCCCACCTCCACCAGGGAACACGTCCGCGACGTCCCACTTGCCGTTGCCGAACCGGCCGGCTCGTTCCTGGATCTGTCCCAGCAGCCATCCCGGGCACGCCATGGTCGCGAAGGCGTCAGTGCGGAAGGCCTTGCTCCAGTTGTCGCTCCAGGCCGGCAGCCGCGCGGACAGACCGTCCTGCGAACCCGCGGCGATCTGCCCCCAGACCTGCTTCAGCCGAGCGTTCTCGGCGCCGATGTAGCGGTCCTGATTGGAGTAGTAGGCCTCAGCCAACTGGTTGCGCATCGCGTCCCAGATCAGCACCGACGAGTCGTACCAGGCCGAGCCGGGCACTTTCGCCCGGAACTTACGGCCGGTCGCGAAGTACGCGTTCCAGTCGGTGAACAGCTTGGCCACCTCCCGCCGGTCGGTCGGCAGACCGGCCTTCGCGAACAGATCCCGCCGATAGCACATCGCCTCCGGGCCGATGTCGGTGCCGTAGCCGATGATCCGGCCGTCCGACGCGGTGGCGCCGGCGACTTTCCAGTCCAGCCATCGAGCCGTGAGATCGTTCGCGCCGTGGTCGCGCAGATCGACGAACTTGTCCGCCTGGGCCAGGTACTTGTAGATCCAGCCGATCTCCATCGCCTCGATGTCGGCCAGCCCGGACCCGGAGGCGAGGTTGGTGTCGAGGTTCTTCACGTGCTCGTCGACGGTCTCCGACCGGCGGGGCGTGATCTTGATCCCGGGATGCAGCCGCTCGTACTCCGCGTACAGGTCCTCGTAGCCGAAGTCGTTGAAGGTCGCGATGATCAGGTCGACCGGCTGCTCGTCCGGCTGGCCCTGCACGATCTGACTGCAGCCGGACAGCACCACAGTCACGACGAGTCCGAGGACGACGGCACAGCGTGAACGGCGGTGACTCAGCCGCATGAATGACTCCCCTGGTCACTGAGGCCGGCGCGCGAGGAGCTCGCGGCCACTTGACCATTGGTCAAGTGGTATGAGTTTCGTGGTCTGTAAGGTCTGTGTCAAGGACTACCGGTGACCTATCGGAGAGTTACCTCGAATCGCATCAGCCCACGCTGCACCAGCTGAGCCCGGTACTCCGGTTCGCCCACCTGCCGCACACCTGGGAAAGCCTGGAACAGGGCAGCAACGGCCACCTCTGTCTGCATCCGTGCCAACGCGGCCCCGAGGCAGTAGTGCAGTCCGAGCCCGAAAGCGATCGGCTGGTTGTCCGCCCGGCCCACGTCGAACCGGGCCGGATCGGGAAACCGCCGAGCGTCCCGGTTGGCCGCCGCCAGGACGAGCAGCACCCGGGATCCTGCCCGGAGTGAGTGACCGGCCAGGTCCAGATCGGTTGCCGCGATCCGGGTCAGGGCGTGGATCGGCGGCTCGTGCCGCAGTACTTCCTGAACGAAGGCAGGCGTCGTGTCCTGGTCGAGTGCCGCCCTCTCCCGGACAGCCAGCCTGACCACGTTGCCCAGCAGGTCGCTGGGTGTCTGGGCGCCGGCGATCAGGAACATCACCAGGCCCGCGACCAGCTCCTCCTCGCTGATCGAGCCGGTGGCGTCCCGGTCCCGCACCATCGAGCTGGCCAGGTCATCGCCCGGGTGTTCGCGTTTGTGCCGGACCAGCTCGGTCAGGTAGTCGGTCAGGACGTCCATTCCGGCATCGCCCGGCCGAAGCTCGTCGAGCTCCAGGATCGGCTCGAACGCCGTCGTACAGGCCGTGATGGCCGGCCGGAGCGCACGGGCGTCGTCGATCGGGATGCCGAGCAACTCCGCTGTCACCGTGATCGGCAACCGGAAGGTGTACTCCCCGACCAGGTCCACCGGGCCGGACGGGTCGAGCCGGCCGACCAGGTCGGCGGCGATCCGCTCGACCCGCGGCTTCAGCGCGTCCACGCTCTTGGTGGAGTACGCCGCCCGGGAGAATCTCCGCAGCCGTTCGTGATCCGGTTCGTTGCTGAACATCATGATCTTGGTGAAGCACTGCCACGACGAGTGCTCGAGCATCCCGGTCCGGGTGTGCACCGCCGCGTCGGTGACCAGCAGCCGCTGGTCCCGCAGTGCCGCGGCGCACTCTTCGTAACCGAGCACGAGAGTCAGGTCAGGACCGAGCGACTGGACCTGTCCGAGTTCGCGCAGGGCCTCGTACAGCGGATAGGGATCGCGCTTGCCTTCGGGCGTGAACATCGCCGCCAGGGCCTCACTCGGACCGATCGCCGGTGCCGTCACAGGCGTTTCCCTTCCGGTCCGGTGCCCGGCGCCACCGGAGTACCGGAGAAGTGGGCGTAGAAACCGGAGTTCTCGTCGTACAGGTGCAGGTTGCGCAGGATCTGCCACAGGCCGCGCAGGCTGACCTTGTCCTCCCGCACCATCCCGGGGTGGGCCCGCTTGAGCGCGGCCTGGGCCTGCGGCAGGTTGTAGAACGGTACGGCCGGAGCGACATGGTGCGCGGTGTGCACCGAGATGTTGTGGGTCAGCAGGGAAAGCACCCGGGGATAGGTGTAATCCGTTGTCATCAGCAACCTTCCCGCGTTCCGGGTCCAGTACTCCGAGGTCAGGTACGGCACGTCCGACGCGCTGTGGTGCATCAGGGTGGTGGCGCTGAACCAGAGGTGGATCATCAGCCACGGCACGGCGAAGTACACCACCAGACCGGGTACTCCGGTCAGCCACACCAGCGCGGCGAGCCAGCCGATCCCAAGCGGAGCCGTGACGGCGATCGAGCGCCGGACGTCGCTGCGCATGGACGCCTTGGGAAAGAACCCCGGGCGGAAGCCGGAGACCAGCCAGTACCGGATCGTGCCTCCCCAGAAGGCCCAGGTACGCGTGGCCGCGTAGAGAACTCGTTGCGGGCGCGGCATCCGGTCGTACAGACCGGCCGGCACCGGCCGCCAGTCCGTGTCGAGCTCGAGGTTGTTGGTGTGTGCGTGGTGCATGTTGTGCACATGGCGCCAGGAGTGGAACGGGTAGAGCAGCGGCAGCAGCGAGAGACTCGCGACGGTCACATTGAGCCGGCGTGACCTGGAGAACGACCCGTGACCGCAGTCGTGGGCGATGCAGTGCAGGCCCCAGCCACCGAGCCCGGCGAGAATCCACAGCGGCGGGTACAGCCAGGCAGTCGGCGCCCAGACGAGACCTGCCACGGCGCCGGCGTACACGGCCCAGCTCAATGCGAAGCCGAGCAGACCGCGAGCCGTTCGCGGCTCGAAGTACTCGCGTGGGATCGACTCGGTGAGCTTGCGACCTTCGAGTTCACGGGACTTGCGCAGGAAGGCCTCGAGCGCCGGCTCAGCGGTCATCTCGGTTCCGAGGTGACGTTCAGGTGCCGCACCAGAGCGTCGATCGACGAGTGCTGGTAGAGCAGAGCCGGTGACAACCGCCGCTCGACCACCTTCTCCAGCTTGCCGGACAGCTGGATCGCCGCCCGGGAGTCGAGTCCGTAGTCCTCGAACGGCCGGCCGGGATCGATCTCCTCCGGCGAGACCTCCAGCCGGGCAGCAACGAAAGCGACCAGCCACTCCCGTAGCCCTGCCTCGGTGACAGGTGCCGGTGGCAACGGAATGTCGTGGGTCCGGTTGAACATCTCACTCCTTCGGACGGCGACGGCGGGCGATCGCCGCCGCATCGGGTTCGCGCAGGTCCCAAACGACTCCGAGCCGGCCGAGGCCGGCGATCAGTACGCCGCTCAGATCCGGCTCCCACCAGCGCACCGCGTGCCGGAACGACCGCGGGAACGCGTGGTGGTTGTTCTGCAGACCTTCACCGAAGGTGAGCAGGGCGACGAGCCAGTTGTTGGCACTGTGATCCTTGTTGTCGAACGGCCGGCGGCCGAACGCGTGGCAGATCGAACCGACACACCAGGCCGCCTGGTTGGCGACGAAGATCCGGGCCAGGCCGCCGAACACGAGGCCAGTCAGCGCCGAACGTGGCGATCCGCCGATGACTCCGCCGAGTGCGGCCGGCAGCGCCAGGCCCAGCAGGACCCAGGCGGGATACAGCTGGTGGTGGCGGACCAGCCTTCGATCGTCGAGAACATCAGGCGCGAACACCGACCACTTCGAGTTCTCCTCGCTGAGCATCCACGGCATGTGCGCGTACCAGAGTCCGTGCAGCCGTTGCCTCAGCGCCCAGCCGTGCAGGTTCGGCGAGTGCGGGTCGCCCTCACGGTCGGAGAACTGGTGGTGCCGGCGGTGCGTTGCCACCCAGAACAGCAACGGCCCCTGAGCCGCCATCGACCCGGTGATCATCAAAAGGTCGGAGAACCAGCGTGACGTTCTGAACGCTTTGTGGGCGAGGTAGCGGTGCAGGCCGACCGTGACGCCGACGAAGTGCACGCAGTACATGCTGACGAGCAGTGCGAGGTCGGTGCGGGTGACCTGTCCGGTAACGACCAGCCAGCAAGCGACCGCTGTACCGATCAGGGGCAGTGTCATCGTCGTCAGCGCCGAGAACCGCTTGATCCGCAGGCCCGCTGGATCGAGCTTCACGATGCCCTGCGAGGCGGCTGCCAGAGGCATGCTCGATCTCCTTTCAGTTGCTCGTGGTTCGGTCCGGGTAGCGCACTTCGGAGACCAGGCCGGTCCGGTCCAGCAGCCTGATCACCGTGCCGGCCGGGTCAAGTTGCCAGAAGCTCTGCCGGTTGTGCGCCAGCGCGGGCTGGGCGTGGTGGTTGTTGTGCCAGGACCCACCGATCGACAGCGGCGCCAGTGGGGCGATGTTGTGGCTGCCGTCGCGGGTCTCGTGCGGTCGGCTGCCGACCAGATGACCGAAGGAGTTGACCGCCCAGGTGACGTGGTCGAGTACGAACATCCGGGCCAGGCCGCCCCAGAGCAGTCCTCCTACCGCCCCCTGGACATCGCTTGACCAGATGCCACCGGCGGTTGCCGGTAGGGCCAGGCCCAGCAGGACCCAGGCGCCGTAGTACCGGTCGATCGTCACCACTCGGCGGTCGTCGAGCAGATCGTGGACGAGCTTCGCCCAGTTGTCACGGCGAACTGTGAACAACCAGCCGACGTGCCCGTGCCACAGACCTCGCAGTACGGCGTAGCGGCCGGTGCCGATCGGCTGTGGTGAGTGCGGATCACCGTCGCGGTCGGCGAAGGCGTGGTGCCTGCGGTGGATCGACACCCAGAACAGGATCGGGCCCTGCGCGGCCATGCTGCCCGCGATGCCCAGGAAATAGGTCAGGACCGGCCCAGCCGAGTAGGAACGGTGGGAGAAGTACCGGTGAAGGCCGCCTTCCACCCCGAACGACGTGACCAGGTACATCACCAGGAACAGCACGACGTCTCGCCAGGACAGACCAGTGCGCGCGCTGAAGACGATCGCGGTCACGAAGCCCACGGTAGAGCCGCCGACGGTGAGCCAGGCCAGTTTTCGCATCAGCTCGCCACTCCCGCCAGGTAGCTGTCACGCGCCGGATTCCGGCGGACCTTACCGCTGGTCGTGACCGGAATCGCGCCGGCCGGCAGCAGCACGACATCGGCCGGCCGTACTCCGTGCAGCGTGGCGACCGTGGCGGTGATGGCGCTGACGAGCCGGGCCGCGTCTTCCACGTCACGGACCTCTGCCATCACCACGAGCTCTTCGGCGTCCTGGGTCATGATGCCGAAGGCGACGGCCCGGCGTACGGGCGGATGGTTGCGCAGCACCGACTCCTCGACGTCCTGCGGATAGAGGTTGCGCCCGGCAACGATCATCAGATCGCTGGCTCGGCCGGTGACGAACAGTTCACCGTTCCGCAGACACCCCAGGTCGCCGGTCCGCAACCAGCCGTCCGCGCCGAACGTCCGCCTGGTCAGCTCGGGACGCCCGTGATAGCCGGTCGCCACGTTCGGTCCGCGAACCCGGATCTCGCCGATCTCGCCATCGGGCAGCGGCGCTCCTGATTCGTCGGTCACCGCCAGTTCATGGCCGATCGCCACCGTGCCGCAGCTGACCACCTCGCCGTTCGGCGCCAGCGTGATTTCGCTTCCGGCGGCCTTCCCGGTGACGAACAGTGTTGCCTCAGCCAGGCCATAGCAGGGAATCAGGCTGCGTTCGTCGTAGCCGGCGGGAGTGAACCTCTCGCGAAAGGCAGTCAACGTGGCAGCGGAGACCGGCTCAGAGCCGCAGAACACCTGACGCAGACTGGACAGGTCGAGCGCGACGACCTCCTCGTCGGTGACGTGTTCCGCGCACAGCGCGAAGGCGAAGTTCGGTGCGACGGTGATCGTCACCTCGAACTCGGTGATCGCTCGCAACCACCGGGTGGGATCCTGGACGAAGTGCTCCGGCGTCATCATCACCAGCGGCCAGCCGCCGTGCACGGCCAGCATGATCGTCCCGATCAGTCCCATGTCGTGGTACGGCGGAAGCCAGGACAGACCAACCCGATCGGCCTCCGTCCCGATGTGGTGGCCGAGCACCACGCAGTTGCTGATCAGGTTCGCGTGCGTCAGCAGGACGCCTTTCGGTTCGCCGGTGGAACCCGAGCTGTACTGGATCATCGCCGGATCGGCGGCCTGCACTTCGTCGGTGTGGCCGGTCCCACTGGTGTCGAGTACGCACCAGGTCGCGGCAGGTACGGCGGCGAGCGCCGACGCGCAGTGCAGCGCTCGCCCTCGCAGGTCCTCGTCGACGAGAATGGTGCCGGGCCGGCAGTCCTGCGCGATCGAACGCAGTCGCTCCGCGGTGCGCCGGTTCAGCGGCGGAGCCGTCGGCACGACCGTTGCCCCGGCCATCCATCCGCCGAAGAGCGCCGCCACGAAAGTCAGTCCCGGACGCAGTGCCAGCACGACCGGTTTCGTCGTACGGTCCTCCCTGCGCAGTCGAAGAGCCACCGCCCCGGCCCGGCTGAACAACTCGCCGTAGGTCCAGCTCTCCTGTTTCGAGGTCGACCCGTCCGGCAGGAAGACAAGCGCGAGCTGGTCAGGCTGCTCCAGCGCACGCAGCCGCAGCAGCTCCACGAGCGAGTCCGCACCTGACATCTCGGTCATGCGGACAGGATGCTCTCCAATGACCCAAAGGTAAACCCACTGTCCGGCAAAGGTCACCACCGATGGCCGTTCTGCAGGCGGAGTGTTAGGCACTGGTCACTGCCGGTACAGGCTTTCCAAGGGTTCTTGCTCTATCGCCGGTATTACCAGTTGACCCTTGACGGCAGGTGGTCAGAGCTGCGTTTGTCCGCGGTGCTGATCCTGCTTGCTCAAGGCCACGATGCCCTCGAGGTCGTCCTGACCGAACGCGCCGGCGGTCTGGCGCACGTCGGCCAGATCGCCTTCGCTGGTGGACATCTGCGTGCTGCCGACCAGGACGACCCGGTGCGAGCGGCGCTGCGCGAGGCGCAGGAGGAGATCGGCCTCGCCCTGGACGGCGTCCACATCGTGTCCGCGTTGCCCGCCATTCATCCTCCGGTCAGCAAAGAGGCCGTTGCCCCGGTGGTCGCCTGGTGGCGCGAACCTGTCGAGCTCACCGGCTCGACGGAGGTTGCCGCGATCCACGACGTCCCGCTGTCGCTATTTGCCGATTCCTCGGCGCGGGTCACCTTCCGCCACCCGTCCGGCTACACGGGGCCGGCTTTCACCGTCGACGACCTGTTCATCTGAGGATTCACCGCGATGGCGCTCGATGTTGTCCTGACCCTCGGTGGCTGGTCCCTCGAGTGGGACCGCTCCCGTCTCGTCGCCGTGCCGGATCGGCTGATCGCACCCGGATGGCAGGCCGAGCGAGCTGCCTGGCAGCGGACCCGAGAGATTTCCGCAGGCCTGCGATGAGGATCGGAATCCTCGACATCCTGGCGTTGCCGACCGCCCGGCCGATCGACAAGTTCTACCGGGCCACCCTGACCAGACAGTTCGCCAGCGTCACTCCTCAGGCCATCTCGGTCTTGTGCCGCCGGGCCGGCCACCAAACCTTCTACGCGACGTACTACGGCCTCGGCACTGCCCACCAACTACTGCCGGACGACCTGGACGTCGTCTTCATCGCCTCGTACACGCCAGCCTTCTCGCTCGACCGCACCCGATTCTTCGGTCTGGTGGTCCGCGAGTGCGACGAGGCACCGGTGACCGACATCCTCGACGAACAGTTCACCCCCGGCTCGATCGTCTCGAGCGACCGTTAAGCGTCCGGTCTCACCACGGCGCCGATGCTGGCCGGCGTCGGCTGCCCCTACACCTGTGACCTCTGTATCGACTGGAACAATCCCTACCGTCAGCCGTCCCCGGACCACCTGGCCGCGGACCTCGAATATCTGTCGATCCACGTTCCCAGAGCATTGATCGGATTCCACGATCCGAACTTCGCCGTCCGGTTCGATCCGGTCTTCGACGAGCACGTGCCCTACCTGCAGACGAACTTCATGTTCGGTCTGGACACCGACCGTGGGGAGGAGCCGGTCGAGTTGCTGAAGCACTTCATGGACGAGACCGATCCAAAGAAACGAAGGCGACGATCGGCAGCTATCGAACGATCCTGGACCGTCTGCGCGACGATCGGCAGTTGCGCGACTTCCACGACGGGGGCTCCGCCACCCTGCCGGAGTTCTACCACGCGCAGTACGAGCGAATGCTCGGGCCGTCTGCCGGACTGGTCAGCCGCGCGGACCGCGTGCCGGTGCTCGATCAGCCAACATTTCACAGTGGCCGACCGCAGGGATTCGGTGACTCCCACAGGTTTCCACCGTGATTGTTGCGTCCTTCGATCGTGCCACGGCAAGCTCGACCCGTGGTTGGCACTCCCCCTTCGCCGACCCCGCCGGATGACCCGGGCGGCGCGGCCTCACCCCCTTCCGGAACGCGCCACCCGGGTCCTTCGCACGATGGCTCAGGCCAAGTGGAAATCACGACGGCCGATCTGCCAGCACAGCGGTCGCTCGAGCTCCAGGTTTCCCTCGCCCAGCAACTCGCGCTGGACGGACTCCAGCCGGAACATTCCCGGCCTTGCCGGCAGCAGTCGGGTGACGCTGTGCCGGGAGTCGAGAAACGCAGTGAGATAACGGCATTCGTCCCCGCCGTCCGCGGGGGGTACGGCTGTCCTCCGCGCCTGGTCCCGGAGGGCCGCGAAACCCATCCAGCCGCCGCCCGCACCGTGCATCACCATCGCGTCGTAGTACACGAACTGTCCGAGCGCGCCCAGGCCGTCGGATCCGGCGAGTTCGGCTGCGGGCCGCAGGAACAACCTGTGGTGCTCCTCGTCCTGAGCCGCCCGGAACGCCGGGTCCGCAGCAGCCAGCTGCCAGTCCCGCCGGAAGCCGGCGCCGAGCTCGCCGAGTTGTTCCGTGCGCAGGGCGTCCAGATACTTCTCCAGAACGTTGCCGGGCTGGCGGTCGCAGTACAGCCGGACCAACTCGTACAGCACCCCGTCCCGCAGTGTGAATCCTGCGAGGCCCGCTCGGTACTCGTCGCCGTCTGGCGCGGCGATCATCGCGTACGTCGTCTGCCAGGCGGTAGAGCCGTTGACCAGGCTGGACACCATCGCCAGAACGTCCGGCCACGGATCCGGAGCATCGGACCCGTTGTCCTCGAGTCCGGTCGACCCGGCGGACAGGCCGTCGATCAACGGATCGTCCGGTGCCCCGAAGGCCTCTCTCGGTTCGGCAGCGATCGTCAGGGCCAGCAGTACCCCGGCCAGCACGGGGTCGGCGTCGATCACGGGGTCGGGCATCAGTGCGTGCCTCCAGATGGTCTGCGGAGGTGCCGGAAGTCCAGGAACCACACTTCGGGGGTCGAGTAGAGAATCCTGGACTTCCGGACTTGCCCCAGCGTGAGCAAGCACTGCAACTTTCGTGCACGCGAAACGCGTGGGCAACCCGGTGACGGCGGACTTCACACAGCCCGAACATCCGCACACGAAACCCGCGGAGCACCGCTGGCCTGATTTCCCAAGAATTGCGAAACACTACGGAGTATCCGCAGTAACAATCGGACTGGTGACATTTTGTGGTCAGCCCGTGTCGACCTGGCCACCCGTGCCGGGCAGGCCCAGCGGCGCACCGAGCTCCTTTCGGAGGCCGAGGTCGTCGTCGCCCACCGTAGGTGCTGGAGGCCTTCGGCAGCTCCGGCTCCGCCTACGGTCCCACCACAGATGTTCGGCACCGTCCCCGCCCCCACGGCCGGCGACTCTAGAGTCTGCAGAAATCCGCCCTTTGATTCCGGAGGTTTCATGAAGTCACCAGTGCGTATGTTGGCGATTTGCGGTGTGGTTCTGGCAGGTGCTGTCGGCTCCACCCTCGGTGCCGGCGCGACTCCCGGTCCTGCTGCCGGCCAGCGATCGGCCGCCGGCTGCGACGGGCACAACGCCGAGGTAGTCGCAACCAAGGTCGGCCCCGGGGGACCCCAGACCCTCCGCCAGTGTTTCGGATCCGGGGAGAGGCACCTGGAGGGGTGGTACACGAAGTACGTCAACTCAGGTGATCACCGGGTCCGCGTGTACCGCTACACCGGCGATACCGGGGTGGTGATCGCCCCGCACACCCATGCCGTCGTCGAATACCGGATTCGCGCGGTCCGCGTGCTCTGAGAAGCTCCGGCCACAGTTGCCTGATAGATTCCTGACGTCGCACCTCGATTTCCAGTGTTGACAGAAAGAATCATCGGCGAGAATGCTTCGGGCAGCGACCATCTCGAGGTCGTGGCATTCTCGCCCCCGGGCCGGCTCGCCTCGAACCGGCCCTGCCAGAAATGAGAACTCCATGAGGCTCACATCATCACCCCGGATCTGGACGGCAGCAGTGGTTGCCGCCGGCGCGGCCGTACTTGCCGCGGCAGTGATCCAAGGACCCGCCGATGCGGACGTCAACGCGCCCCAGGCCGTCGCGGGCACCGTCTGGGAGGACAACTTCGACGGACCGGCCGGTCAGGCACCGAACTCCGGCAAGTGGCGCTACGACCTCGGCGGTGGAGGGTGGGGCAACGCCGAGCGCCAGTACTACACCAACTCCACCCGCAACTCCGCCCTCGACGGCGCTGGGCACCTGGTGATCACGGCGCGCAGGGAGAGCGGTGGCAAGCAGTGCCACTACGGCACCTGCGAGTACACCTCGGCCCGGCTGCTCACCGCACAGACCTTCACGCAGAAGTACGGACGTTTCGAGGCCCGGCTGAAGCTGCCCCGTACCCAGGGCATCTGGCCGGCCTTCTGGATGCTCGGCGACGGCGGTCAGACCTGGCCGAACAACGGCGAGCTCGACATCATGGAGAACATCGGCCGGGAGCCCTCCACCGTGCACGGCACGATCCACGGCCCGGGGTACTCCGGCGGCGGTGGCATCGGTGGCGCCTACTCACTGCCCAACGGCGGAAAATTCTCTGACGGCTTCCACACGTTCACTGTCGACTGGGCACCGGACTCGATCACCTGGTACGTCGACGGCAAGCAGTACCAGCGCCGTACGCCGGCCGATCTCGGTGGACGCAACTGGGTCTTCAACCACCCGTTCTTCATGATCCTGAACGTCGCGGTCGGCGGCTCGTGGCCCGGCTATCCCGACGGCAGCACCCAGATGCCGCAGTCGATGACCGTCGACTACGTTCGCGTCTCCAGCCTCGGCTCCTCCGGAGGCGGCCAGCCAGGCGGCAGCGGCCAGCAGATCAACGGGATCGCAGGTAAGTGTCTCGACGTCGCCGGCTCCGGTACCACCAACGGCACCAAGGTCCAGATCTGGGACTGCAACGGCACCGGTGCGCAGAAGTGGATCCGCGCCGGCGACGGGACGATTCGTGCCCTCGGCAAGTGCCTGGACATCGCCAACTCGTCGACGGCGAACGGCGCCACCGTCCGGCTGTGGGACTGCAACGGGAGCCCTGGCCAGCAGTGGGCCTACAGCGGCGCCCAGGACATCGTGAACCCTGCCGCGGACAAGTGCCTCGACGTCGCGAACAACAGCTCCACCTCCGGCGCCCGGGTCCAACTCTGGCGCTGCGTGGGTACTCCCAACCAGAAGTGGCGGATGTAGACGCCCAGCCCGTCCTCAGCCTTCCACGTCGAACCGCGCCGCCAGCTCGGTCGCGAAACAGAGAACGATGGTCCCGTTGTCCAACGGAACCCGGCTCGCTGTGAATTCCGACCAGTCGACCCGGGCAGCGCGAACCCGCGCTGACCCGAGGTCGACTGTCACCGGCTCACAAGGAAGTCCATCGATCTCCTGCCAACACCGGCCGCCCACCGCGCATCGTCAACCTGCGGGCATCGCAAGACCCCGATCGGCGCGCCGAACCAGGCAGCCGCTTGGCCGGCCTCGATCGCCCTGGTCGGATAGGCATCCGGATCGGGAGCAGTTCGTGGCCTGTCCGTCCACGTCCGCAGCGCGGCGGTGCAGGACACCTGATAGTGCTCAGCGATGGCGCGAGCACGCTTCTTCTGAAGGGAATTCTCCCTCGGCACTCACGCTGCAAGGTCCCGAACCTGCTCTATATCCGAAACCCTGACAGCACCCGGACAGATGGTCAACGCCGTATGACGAACCCTGTGGAGACCTCCGCAGGTTCCGTCCGTTGAGGAGGTTGTCCACGGAAACCGCCCGTTCCTACGGTCTCCGCCTATGGGGTGGTCCCGAAGCCTGCGGCAGTTCCACGTAGTCGCGGACTGCTGCGGTTCGGTTTGCTTCTCGAGCGACATCACCACCGCCCCGCACCCCTTGGAGCTGCAGATGAGACGTGTCCACAACCCTGGTCGAGCGGCCGCCGTTCTGGCGGGTGTGATCACCATGGCCGGCCTGCTGGTGACCGCACAGACCGCCCAGGCCGGCACCACCGACGTTCGCTCCGATGTTCTCACGTACACCAACCGCGAGCGTGCGGCTCACGGCTGCGGACCGCTGGTGCGCAACGCGGCCCTGGACCGGGCAGCTCAAGGTCATGCCTCCGACATGGCTTCGTACAACTATTTCAGCCATTCCAGCCGGGACGGCCGGAGCCCTTTCGACCGGATTCGCCAGGCCGGATACCCCAGTGACACCGGGCGGGCGGAGAACATCGCGGCCGGTCAGCCGACTGCTCAGCGGGTCGTGCAGGGCTGGATGAACTCCGCCGGTCACCGCGCGAACATCCTAAACTGCTCGTACCGCTCGATCGGCGTCGGCTACGGCTACGGCGGCGGCACGACGTACAAGCACTACTGGGTCCAGAACTTCGGCACCCGCTGAACAGTCCCACGATCCGGAGGCTCTTCGGTGCGATTTCATCAACAGGACACTGGACGGTACCTGCTGCGCATCGGAGAGCCTCCACCCAAATGCTCCACCCTATTGCTGGGATGCGGTTCGTGAACCGTACTGCGGATTGTTCCGTTCGGACCGCCGGTCCTGGACCATGGCGGACCCGAGCCCACCGACAGTCGCCAGCAACCCCGCGGCACCCAGGCCGGTGACAAGCCCTCGTCGGTCGTCCAGACGTGAGTCGCAGGCCATCGGGATCAGCTCCATCGACGGCTTGAAGACCGAGCCACAACCGTGCTCAGGCACCGATATCGCGCGAAAACCCAGGACCAGTCCAGTCGCGAACAGCAACGCGCCCGCCGCGGCAACCAGCCGGCTCACCAGCTCACCCCGCGGACGACCGTGGCGGCGCGACCACCAGGGACCAGTACGACCGGAGACCCCATCCAACCCTCGCTTGTCTTCGGTTTCGTTGTGTTCTGTCGAGACCATTACCTCAGCAGACAATCCCGATCGCCAGTACTCCGGCCCAGCCTTCACCGTTCTCTAACGGAATCCTGTGCGGCAACAGAGAGTATTCCCTGATGAAACACCACAGATTCAGGGATGAATCACTCCCACGCCCAGCAGACCCTGCCAGGCTGGACAGGTATCGTTTCCACTGGGCCAGGAGTCCTCATGCGCAAACTCACCCGGGCAACTTTCGTCGCCGTGGCGGCGACCCTCGCCCTTCTGACCACCGGCATCTCGACGGCCTCCGCCGCCACCACGATCAGCGGGGTCCGCTGCACCAGCAACATGTTCCTCGCCATCTACGTCTGGAACGGGTCGAGGTACCAGCAGGAGTGCTACTGGGGCAGTGGAACCTACTTCTTCACCGACGGTCAAGCGCGCCGGATCGCCTACCTGCACACCGGGGTCACCCGCGGCCGGCTCTTCCGCGCCCCCTCCGGCTACCTCACCTTCGGCCCAGGCTGGGACGGCGCCCTCGACCAGAACATCTACGCGATCGAGATCTACTGAGGTAGCTGATCACGAAGCACTGAAGACGAGCTTCTCCACGTAGGTGCTGGACGCAGTGGTGGGTGCCGGCGTGACCGCGACGCCCTTGCCAGGGACGATCGGGACCACGAACCGCATTCCGTCGTTCTGTCTCCAGACCGAGGCCGCGCCGGCCCACCGACCGGACCAGATGAAGGTCGCATCTTTCAGGCTCAGGCCGGCTTCGTACACATTGCGCTGTGAACCCCGATCGCCGGTCAGGCAGAAAGTGCCGTGCCGCGTGAACACCTGCAGGTCGTACTGACTCCGGCAGTCGGTCCACCGCACCTTGGCGTGAGCCGGCCCGGTGGCCCCGACGGCGGCCACCAGCGCCGACGCGCCCATCAAGGCACCTGCCCTCTTCCACTTCCTGAACATGCGATCCTCATCTTCTCAGCCGGTGTTTGCCATCCTGCGCCGAACACACGGTCCATGGCCCTGCGGTGGCACCACAGGATTCACTCCAGCCTGGCGACGACGCTGTATCCCAGGGTGTCGGCGGAAGACGACGGTCCGAATCGGAGGTCCGCGTCCGGGCGCCAGGAAGGCATCGTCACCAGGCCGGGAGCGACCGGAGTGAGGCCCTTCAGGAGGGCCTCGACGGCGGCCCGATCGCGCAGATGGAGCTGACCGACCGTGCCCCGGTAGGAATCCACCATCGCGTGCATGGCCACGGCGGTCTGCGGGTCAGCCAGCTCGTCACTGAGGTGAGAGACCGCGAAATAGCTGCCGACGGCACAGCGCTCCCGGTACTGCGTGACCAATCCGCCCGGATCCTCTTCGTCCCCGACGAAGACCAGCAAGCCGTTCATCAGAAGTGCCAGCGGTTCTCGCAGGTCGAGGAGTTCTCGCACCACCGGATGGGCGAAGACGTCGTCCGGACGACGCGCGTCGGCGCAGATCATCTTCACATCCTCGACTGCTCGTAGCAGCTGCTCGCCGCACTCGACGGCAGCCGGGTCGTGGTCGACATAGACGACCTTGATCGGAGGCTGCCGACCCAGTGCGAGGTGGTGTGTGTTGGTCGCGGTCGGCAACCCCGACCCGAGGTCGAGGAACTGCCTGATCCCCTGGTCGAACATGAAGGTCACGGCCTGCCGCAGGAACCCGCGGTTGAATCGCACCAGCATCTCCATCCCCGGCAGGATCTCCTCAACCCTCGCGGCGTGTGCCCGGTCGATCGGCAGGTTGCACACACCGCCCAGCCAGTAGTCGTACATCCGGGCCACGTTCGGCCGTGCTTCGTCATCAGTTGTCATCGTCCCTGTACTCCGATCACCTGTCGGGCGGCCGCGAAGGCTGCCCGCTCGAGGATCAGCCGTGCCCGCACGACCGCGGGCGGCGCGATCACCGCTCCGTCGAGGAGTTCGACGCCGCCGACGCCGACTGCGCCAAGGACTTTCTCTGCCCAGGTCACGATCTGAGCGGTGGGTGTCAGAACCTCGTCGGCGAGGCGGAGCTGTCGCGGGTGCAGGCACAGCTTCCCGGTGAACCCGAGCGCGGCCACAGCTTCCAGATCAGCACGCAGTACGTCGTCGTCGTGGAGCGCGACGGTCGGGCCGTCGATCGGCGGTGCCAGTCCGGCAGCAGCCGACGCGGCAACGACGACCGACCTCGCCATCACTCGTTCGAGACCAGTGGCCCTGCAGGTATCAGCCGCGTCGAGCACGCCGGCCGCGGTCTCGATCAGCGCGACCAGCCGGGACCCGGCCGCCAAGACCGAGGCCAGTGCCTCGAGTTCGGCCCGGCCCGCGACTTTCGGCAACAGCACCCACCGAGGCTGATCGGCCAGCGCCGCCACGTCATCGGCGTACCACTCGGTGCCGTAGGCATTGATTCTCACCATCCCGGTCCCGCCCTCGGCCAGCCAACGGACCACGTTCTCACGAACCGCCGCTTTGGCAGCGGGCCGCACCGAATCCTCCAGGTCGAGCATCAGGAGATCCGCGCCGCTGGCTGACGCCTTCGCAAATCGTTCCGGTCGGTCCCCCGGCACGGACAGTACGGACCGCGCGGTCCGTAGCACGGTCGGATCGTCCATCTCAGGCCACCGCGTTCACGGTGATCACCGTGTTGCCCGGCGGATGCCGGTTGTCACTCAGCAACTGGTGGGCCTCTCCGACGCTTGCCAACGGCAACATCATGGAGACGCACGGTTCGAACAGTCCGGCGCCCGCCAGGTCGATCACCGCCTGTGCCTGCCGAGGCGCGGCGCCATGCGATCCCTGCAGCCTCTTCTGCCGCATCCACAGGTAGCGCAGGTCGATGTCAGTCAGGTAGCCGCTGGTTGCGCCACAGAACACCACCATGCCGCCGGTGTCGCAGACGTAGGCCGACGTCGGCATCGTGTCCGACCCCGAGTGTTCGAAGACTATCCGCGGCGCCCGCCGTTCACCGAGCACCCGGTAGAACTCCTCTCCGAAGGCCCGTACCCCGGCGAACCAGGCTCGCTGCGCGTCGCGATCCGACCCGTCCGGTGTCCTTCCCCAGTGCTCGAAGGCCGACCGGCCGTGCACCGAACTGCCGCGCGAACTGAATGGCTGCCGAACCCAGTCCACCCGCGCCACCCCAGATCAGTACCGGATCACCCGGGCCGACCGTATGGGGCGTCCACGTGCACAGCTGCCGGTACGCCGTACCGCCGCAACAGAGCAGTGAGCTCGCCGACATCCAGTCGAGAGAGGCAGGTTTGAGATGGCATTGCCCTTCGTTGACCACGGTGAACTGGGCGAAAGATCCGTAGTTCGTCTCGTACCCCCACGCCTGCAGGGACTTCGACAGTGTCGGGTCCGCACCCAATCTGATGTCATCGGCGAGTTCGTCCCAGTAGGCCGGGTTCAGGATCACCTCGTCACCGACCTGGACCCGGTTCACTTCCGCGCCGACGGCCCACACGACCCCAGCCGCGTCGGAGCCACCGATATGGAACTCGTCCGTGCTGCCTCGTCTCCGTCGGTGGTCGACCACGTCCACCGGCCGACCACTCGCTGCCCAGACGTTGTTGAAGTTGACCCCTGCTGCCATCACCCAGACCAGCACCTGCCGTCGTCCGATCGTCGGTACCGCGACGGTCTCCACCGCGAAGGCCCCCGCCGGCGACCCGTACCGTTCGGGCCGGATGACCGCGGCGTACATGCGATCCGGAACCTCGCCAACGGTGGCGTCTCGCCCAGTTCGTACAGATCCTTCATGACTGCCTCACTTCGTGCCGGTGACACCGGTACCGATGACGTCCAGGCGCTTCTTCCGCCAGGACTGTTCACAGTCGTACAGAGCGGCGATGTCCCTGCTCGGACTGCGGGTCACCGACCAGCCGCGGCGGTGCAGGAGCTCCGCCGGATCAGGCTGGTCCTCGACCTGTAGCAGGGCCAGCACATCGAAGTCGAGCGCGTCGGCCAACGGCGGGGCCGAACGGATTCCGGAGAAATGGTTGAGTGCGATCGAGCTGCCCGGTGCTGACAGGTTCGTGATCCGATCCAGCAGGGTCTCGACGTCCGTCGGCGACAGATAGGGCATCAGGCCTTCAAGCAACCACGCCGTCGGCTCGCCCGGCTGGAAGCCGGACCTTTGGAGGACACCAGCCCAGTCCTCTCGAAGGTCGACCGGTACGACGCACCGTGTACAGGCCGCCCATTCGTCGGCCAGTACGTGCCCCTTGAAGGCGAGCACCGCCGGCTGATCGATCTCGAAGACCTTGGTGCCCGCCGACCAGTTCAGCCGATAGGACCGGCTGTCCAGACCAGCCGCCACCAGCACGATCTGGCCACCGTCGTGCGCGAGCAGGAAGTCGTCGAAGAACCGGCTGCGCAGCCCCGCGCCCAGTGCGAAGTCGTGCCAGAACTGCCGAGTCCCGGTCTCTTCCGCCGGCAGTTCGACCGGTAATCCCGACGGCGCACCGGCCGCGAGCACGAACAACCTCGCGAACCGATCGTCGACCAGCCCCGACCGGCCGGTCTCCATCGCTCGCGCCGATGCCAGTAACAACGCGGTCCTGCCGACCCCCGCGGCGATACCGTCCTCACTCATGGTCACGCCCCAGGCCGACGAAATCGGGAGTCGTCCTGGCTCTGAAAGCCCCGATACCTGCCTGGACGTCGGGGCTGGCAGCGTGCAGCCCGACGAGGTCGTACTCCATTCGTAGCGCCGCGGCCAGCGACTGGTCCTGGGCATCCCCGATCATCTGTTTCATCAGGGCGATGCCCCGGGAACTGCTCGCCGCGATCCGCTGCGACAACTCGTCGACTCGTTGCTCGAAGCACTCGTCGCTGACCACCTCGTTCACCAGCCTGTACGACGCCAGCGCCTCGGCAGTCAGCAGGTCTCCGGTGAACGCGAGGTACTTCGCCACCGTCGGCCCCACCGCCCGCACCAGACGCGTCGCGCCGCCGACCCCTGTGAGCAATCCGTATCTGGCATGTCCGCAGCCGGCTCTCGCACTGCTGGCGGCTACCACCAGATCACAGGCGAGCATCAGCTCGAACCCGCCGGCCACCGCCAGACCGTTGACGGCGGCAATGACCGGAAGATGCGACTGCGCGACTTGCTGGAACACGCCGGAAACCCTTCTGGTGAAAGATCTGACCTGCACCGGGTCCACCGAGCCGTCCAGACCGGACAACGCCTTCAGGTCGGCGCCGGTGCAGAACGCCCGACCGGTGGCAGAACTTCAGCCAGGCCACCGGACCTCGATCTTCCCTCACCACAACAGCTCTCACGGCAAACCCTCTCGATGGTCCCGTCACCGAGTGAACGACCCAACACCGTTTTGTCCAGAGACAGCAGAGGTTTACCATCGGGCAATATTCGGTCAGTTTACTTGCGTGAGTCGCGGGAACTGGTAAAGAATGAGGCTTGTACCTGACCGTACTCAGCCGCCCTGATCCCGTCCGCTCCGAAGGGATTCGACTGATGAGCATCTGCGACGAACTCGCCGCCCACCGTGACAACCACCAGGCGATCACTGCCGCCTACGCAGAATCCGAGCAAGGAAGAGGAAGATCGCGGGATGTGAACCGAATGCTGGTTGCTCACCGCACTCGTGGTGACGAGCTGTACTCGGTGCGCGCGGCAACGATCTACGCCGAGCTCACCGAGCAGTTCACCGTCAGGAGGCGGCTCGGCGAGTTGCTTGCCCTGGCCACCGATCTCTATCCGGGTCTGCTCCCCGACAGGCTGCAGCTGAGCTACGACCGCCAGCGCATGCAGCAGCACAAACTCGGTCTGGAGTTCGACCACGGCTTGCTGGCCAGTTGGTGGCTGGACGACGCCGTCTGCGGAGCCCATCTGATCGACTCGATGACTGCCCCCCTTCCCAAGGCGCTGGTGTTGCTGAACGAGTTGCGGGAGTTCGACCAGGTCGACCTCGGCGTCGTCCGGGTCGAACGCAACGGCGTGGCAGGCGAGGTCACCCTGCAGAACCACGCGTTCCTGAACGCGGAGGACGTCACCAGCGTGCGAGCGCTCGAACTCGCGGTCGACCTGGTACTGCTGGACGACCGGATCGAGATCGGCGTACTGCGCGGCGCGCCGGCCACCCATCCGAAGTACGCCGGCCGGCGGGTGTTCAGCTCCGGTCTCAACCTGACCCACCTGGTCCAGGGCCGGATCCCGCTGGTCGACTTCTTTCTCAACCGCGAGCTCGGCGCGATGAACAAGATTCTGCGCGGTCACCCCGTGGATGGTCCGTCCGGTGGCCCGGAGCGGCGGCACGAGAAGCCCTGGATCGGCGCGCTGGAGACATTCGCAATCGGTGGGGGCTGCCAGATCCTGCTGGTCTGTGACCAGGTGATCGGCGAGACCGGGTCGTACTTCAGCCTCCCCGCGGGCAGGGAAGGCATCATCCCCGGCCTGGGCGGCATGCGACTGGCCAGAGTCTTCGGTGATGCGCAGAGCAGGCTCGCGGTCACCACCAAGGTGACCTATCCGGCAGACAGTCCGCTGGGGCGCCAGCTCGTCGGGACGGTCGTGGAGCCGGCGGAGATGACCGATGCCATCGCGGCCTGTGTGGCGGAGCAGACCGAGGTCGGCGCGATCAGTGCCCGCGCGAACCGGCGGGCGATGAGAATCGCGGCCGAACCGGTCGATCTGCTGCGTCGATGCCTGGCCAACTACACGCGCGACCAGGCCGAGTGCCTCTTCGACCCCGCCCTGACCGGCAATCTGCACCGGATCTGGCGCCGGTCCGTCAGCTGAAGAGCCTGAGCTTCTCGTTCGTCACCACGACCTCGATCAGGCGGGGCGCGTCGGCCGTGACCGCGTCCCGCAGGACGGCTTGAAGTTCGCTCCCACGGCTCACCCTGATCGCCCGCACTCCCATCGCGGACGCCAGCCCGACGTAGTCGATGCCGGACAGGTCCGACCCCACCGGCTTGGTGTGCAACAGGTCCGCGAACTGCTGAATCGTCGCGTACGAACCGTTGTTGACGATCACCACGGTCAGGTTGGTCACGCCGGTCTGCACGGCCGACCACAACGCCTGGATCGAGTACATACTCGACCCGTCGCCGATCACCGCGAGCACCCTGGTGTCCGGTCGGGCCAACGCCATTCCGATTGCCGCTGGCAACGAGTAGCCCAGACCACCACTGGTCGCGTTGAAAAAGCTGCCGGGCCGGGTGTTACGCCAGTGCTCCCACTGCGCGCGGCGACTTCCCGGCGCCTCCTCCATCAGGACGACGTCGTCCGGACTGACGTCGGTCAGAGTCTGGTAGAGATAGGCATCACTGATCGCATCCGGTACGTCGACACGCGGCGCCCTCGGGGCTGTCCGACCGGGCAGCCGCTCCACCGATGTGAGGGCCAGCAGATCCCGCAGTCCGGCCCGCAGCGTGGTCAGCACACTCGCGCCGACCGGCGTCCATGCCGCCTGACGCGGGTCGTCCGTCAACTGGAACAGCGTCGTGCCGTCCGCGACGACCGCTCCGGTTCCCTCGACGTGGTAAGCGAAGATCGGTGCGCCGAGAACCAGCACTCAGTCGTGCGCTGCCAGTTTGTCGCGGATCAGTTCCCGGACCGGCGGCAGCACACCGGCGTACAGGGCGTGGTTCTCGGGAAACGAGCAGCGCGACGGCCAGGGGGCCGACCAGACTCGCGCCTGGAGACGCTCCGCCAACTCGACCACCTCGGCGAACGCACCGTCCTGATCGACGACCGGCCCGACGACCAGCCCAGGCGCGTCAGCCGCGGCCAGTGCGGCGGCGATCTCGGCGACATCCCTACCGTCCGCCCGGAACGAGGCGCTGATCGGCCGGGGCACCACAAGATCAGCCGGCCGGTCCCAGTCGTCCGACGGCACCGAGACGAGAACGGGGCCCTGCGGCGGCGCCGTCGCCAGGTAGTAGGCCCGGGCAACTGCGGCCGGGACATCCTCGGCGCGGGCCGGCTCGACACTCCACTTCACGTACGGCTGCGGTAGTTGGGCCGCTTGGTCGGAGTACTGAAAGGGCTCGGCGGACAACAACGACCGTGCCTGCTGCCCGGCAATGACCACCAGCGGAGTCCGGTTCTGGTAGGCCGTGTAGATGCTGCCCATCGCGTTCCCGACACCGATTGCCGAATGCAACTGCACCACGGCGGCGTTCCGGTTGCCGCGGGCGAATCCGTCGGCCATCGCCACCACCAACGACTCCTGCAGGCCGAGCACGTACCGGAAGTCGTCCGGAAGGTCCCTGAACATCGCCAACTCGGTCGAGCCCGGATTCCCGAAGATCGTGGTCAGCCGGAAAATCCGGAGCAGGTCGAAGACCGCCTGCCGAACGGTCGGCCCGTCGGACGCCATCCTCACCATCTCCTCACGAGTCTTACCATTGGTCATATTACGCCGGTGTCCGGGTCCGGCCGCTCTGTCCTGCGGACCCTCACCAGGCTTTCCACGAACTGCTTGACCGGCCGGCGCCGAGCGCGGGTCAATGCCTGATGGACTTGCTGAGCCGGAGGGCCGGGACACTGTTCGCCGGTGGTCTGGGCGCGCTCCTGGTGTGGGGTGTCGCCGTGTCCGATGCGATGCCGAGTTCGTTCGATCCCGGTGAGGACTGCGAACTGACGTTCCATCGCGACCATGCGACAGCGCGAACGGTGAGCTGGTTACCGCCACGCGCGGTCTGCGACTTCGGCAGCGGCGACGTCAGGCAGTTCATTCCTGCCGGCCGGGCAACCGGGTACACGATCGTCTTCGCTCTGCTCGTTGCCCTGACCGTACTCGGCCTGGTACTGATCGTTCGCCGGCCGGCCGGTGGGGCCACTGGCCCTCGCAACCTGCGCTTCGGCCAGTTCAGCCTGGGTACGACGCTCGTCCTGTGTGTGCTGGGTGCCTGGGAACTGGTCGGTGCGATTGCCGGTGTGCTGGGTGGCCCTCCTGGCGTCCTGGTCGTCGTGGTCGCGGCAACCTCGAGCGTGGCGGCGATCGCCACCCTGCTGGACCGGACGTACGGTCCGTCGACAGTGGCGGGCTCGCGACGGCGCGGGATCTGTGCAGGGCTGGGCGCAACGGCCGCCGGTCTGGTCCTTGTCCTGCTGCGACTCCCACTGGGCTGGATCTGGGCACCAACCGCCGGCGCGACCACCTACTTGCTGATCACCGCGCTCCAATGGGTGATCGCGTCCGGTCAGGCGGGCACGGCCTCGAGTTCACGGTGAGGACCGGGCACAGCCAGTTCCACCGCCTCGTCGATCATCCACAGCAATGCGTCCGGGTAGCTGGAGCCGCTGGAAGCGAGCCGTACCAACATCGATCTCGCGCGGTGGCCGAGCGAGGTCACCCGGGAGTGGTAGTTGGTGATCACGTCGTCAGCGGTCAGCAAGCGACGCAAGGCAACCGCGTCGGCAGGACACCCGGCCGCGTCGGCAACCAACGAGCGCAACCCCTGCCGCCTGGACCCCGACATGGTCTCGAAGGCGCAGGCCAGCAGCAGCGTCGGTGTGGAGTTCGTCAGGTCCTCGAGTTGACCGGTCGAGTCGAGGACGTCGTTGCGCAACTGCCGCAGGACGCCGAACAGCCAGCCGAAGTCGCGCCAGTTGCGTAACTGCACGGGGTTGGCGGTGACCAGCCGGGCGGCCATCGCGGCATCCCGGCCGTACGCCGCACCCGCCTTGCCGAGATACGACATCATCGTCTGCTGCCAGCTCACGGAACCGTCGGCCGGCAGCAGATCGCTCAACTGCCCTTCGGCGGCCGCCAGCGTCCCGTCGACCAACTCTTTGCGCCAGAAGTCCTTGATCGCCGCCGGCACCTCACTGCGATCGATGACGACCTGTGGCAGGAGGTCGAGGCAGGCCGTCGCACCGATCAGCAACTCCCCCGATGACCACGAGCCATGGCCGGCCGTCTTGCGGTCGATCAGATCGTCCAGGACCTCCGCACCGGCCCACCACAGATGTGACAGCACACTGATGTCGACGGCCGGCGTCGGGTCCGCCCGCAGGCACCCCAGGACCGCCAGCGCGAACAGTCGTGGATTGCCTTCCCGGCCGCCGTACGAGTCACGGCGCAGTACCTCGGCCACCGTTCGTCCGGTGAGCGATCTCGGCGGACAGGCCGCGGCGAGCACCTCGCTGATTCCCTGGCCGACCTCACTGCTCCAACTGTCCACGCATCGCCATGACGGTGTGCGCCTGATCATTCCCGTTCCTCCGCTTCGCCTCACTCCCCCGTCGGACAGCTCACCACCATTCAGTGGCCTAGGGCAACCAATGCTGCGGAACCACCGCAGGCTCCGACCCCACGCCGCGACGCTGTGGGTCGACCACAGAGTCCCGGCGCGGACTTGAACGATTCTCGGGCGACTGCGATGTTCTTTTCCGGTACCTGACGGCGAACTCTCCACGGCGCACCAGTTCCAGGCAGGCACCACGGCTCCGGGCGGCGAGTCCTCCGATGCTCAGCCGCCCGGAGTACCGCCGCCGGACCTCCGATCAGTTCAGCCGGACCGGGACCTTGTCGTAGACGAACATGAACGGCGAGATGCGGTGCACGACCTCCGAGCGGTCGACCGCCAGCCGCAGGTCGGTGAACCGGGTCAGCAGGGTGGTCAGCGCGATCCGGGCCTCGAGCCTGGCCAACGCGTTGCCGACGCAGTGATGCGGGCCGTGCCCGAACTGCAGATGCGGTGGACCGGACCTGGTGATGTCCAACCGATCCGGCTCCTCGTACACCCGCGGGTCGTGGTTGGCGGCAGCGGCCAGAAAGCCGACGGCGGCTGAGGCCGGGATGACCACTCCGTGCAGCTCGATCGGCTCGGTGGCGAACCGGATGATCGGGGACAGCACGATCGGCCCTGAGTGCCGCAGCAACTCCTCGACCGCCCCGTCGATCAGGTCCGGCTGGTCCCGGAGCAGCTGCAGCTGCTCCGGATTGTCGAGCAGCGCGACCACACTGTTGCAGACGAAGTTGGCCGCGGTCTCGAAGCCGGCCAGCAGCATGCCTCCGGCGATCGCGCAGATCTCCGCCTCACCCAACCGGTCGTCGCCTTCCGTTGCCGCCAGCAACGCCGACATCAGGTCCTCGCCGGGATCCTCGCGTTTGGTTCGCAGCAGGTCTTTCAGATACGCCAGGGTGGAGACGAGACTCTGTGTCGCGGCAGCACGATCGGGTCCGACCGCCTGCTCGGCCCAGGCGCGCAACTGCTGATGATCGGCCTGCGGTACGCCGAGTACTTCGCAGGCGATGGTGATCGCGAACGGGTAGCCGAACGACTGCACCAGGTCTGCCTCCCCCGCGATCGCCAACTCGTCGGCGAATCCGTTCACCACCTCGGTGATCAGGGACTCCCAGCGCGCCACCATCCGAGGGGTCAGCCCCTGTCCCGCGAGCCGGCGCTGCCGGCCGTGGTCGGGCGGGTCACCCATGAACCCCTTCTCCCAGCCGGTCCCGAGCCCCATCGCCATTCCGGAGTCGATGAACTCCTGCGTGGCCCACCGTGGGTTGGCGCTGAGCCGGTCGTCACCGGAGAGCAGCCGGATGTCGTCGTACCCGCTGATCAGCCAGATCTCCACGTCCACGAACGGAAGCTGGGTCTGCAGCACCGGGTGGTCCTGCCGTAGCCGGTCCAGGGTCGGGAGCGGGTTGCTGAAGTACTCCATCGAGAAGAGCGCCGGCACCTCACTCGTCCGGCTCATCCGGCGAACACGCCGAGCTGGTCGAGCAGCGTGTAGAGACTCCAGTTGCCGCTCTCCCGCCGGATCCGGCCGTCCTCGCCGAACTCGAGCACCTCGACCCCGCGGAACTCGAACTTGTTCCCGATCTTGGCCGAGTCGGGCAGGCCCGGGATCTTTCCGGTCAGCGTGCCACTGAGCGTCCAGGGCATCGCACCCCGGCCGTCGACGGCGAAGCAGTCACCGAGCTCGATGTGCAGATCGGTCGAGGCGTCGAACCAGGCCGTCGCGATCGCCTCCAGCTCGGCGTGTCCGCGGAACGTCTGACCGAGCGCCAGGTCCTCGTAGACACTGTCCTCGGTGTAACAGTCCGCCCAGGTCTTGGCGTCCCGGTCGTTGGTCGTGTCCGCCCAGGCCTGCATCACCGACATCGGGTCGCGGGGAGCGTCAGCAGTAGTGTTCATGGTCGGTCCTTTCGATCGTCCGGGTGTGGTGTACCGGCTGCTCATCTCGGTGAAACGCAGGTAGCCGGAAATCCAGTGGTGCAACGCGGTGAGGTACTGCGCCGTACCGGTACTGACCGCCGTCAGCTGCCCCTCCGCGTCCTGGAGGTGCCGTAGCTCCGCGTCACGCAGAGCGACCGCGAGCTGCACGGCCTGCTGCGGATCGACGCCGCGATCCGCAGCCAGCACGGTGACGAGGTTGTGCATCGCGCCGAAGTCCGCGACCTCCTTCAGGTACGACGTCAGGTCGTTGTCCCAGGCAATGACATTGCCCGCCATCCGGGAGATCCGCAGTACCACCTCGTCGTACCAGGCGTCGACCTCGTACCGTCCGCAGACGTCCAGCAACGCGAAGCACGCGGGCAGCCCACCGGCCAGCGGACGCAGTGCGACGTACTCGTCCAAGGACGGGCCGGCGCCGCGGGCCCGATTGGACGCCTCCCAGACGATCCCGAACAGATAGTCCTTCGTCGCCGCGATCCACCGATCCAGCTGACCTGGTCTCGCGACGGCGGCCACCCGGTGCCGGAGATCTTGCAACGCCGGCCCGCACCGCCCTGCCTCCGGCACAGCGGTGTCCGGGTCGGCGAGGATCCGGATCAGCCCCGCGGCCATCCGCGTCATCACCACCGGATCGGCGCCTTCGGGCGACTCGTCGCAGTAGCCGTCGTCGACCGCGAACAGCCAGACGTAGAAGTCACAGGTGAGCTGGGCCATGGCCGGGTCGAGCAACGGGTTCGTCCAGGCCGCCACGTAGCCGATCTTCGACTCGTCCAACCGGATCAACCGTGCTGTGTCCAGCATCCGGTGTCGGCTGGCCCACTCGATCGTCGCGCGGTGCATCCGGTCGGCGTGCGGGTTGATCGCACTCGGAAACGGGCAGTCCAGCAACGGAATCTCGACTGTCGCGACCGTCATCGGTGCACCTCCTCCACTCTGACCGGCCGCTGCGGACGGCGAACCGGAGTAAGCCGAAGTCCGCGCGGATGGACGGTGAGCGCTACCACCGGCCGGCGCTTGGCGGGTGAGCCCGTCAGCTGCCACCGCTTCAGAACCGTCGCGGCGATCACCGCCACCTCTGCCAGCGCATAGGTGTCTCCGATGCACTGCCGGGTGCCGGCTCCGAACGGGATGTACTTCGCCTCGGCGCGCTCAGGGGCCCGGTCCGGCAGCCAACGGTCCGGATCGAACCGCAGTGGGTCCTCGAACAGGCCAGGATCGGTGTGCAGCGTCGTCGGGCTGAAGAGGATCTCCGCACCCGCCGGCAGCTCTGCCGTGCCCAATGCCACCGGCTCGGTGGTACGCCGCATCACCAGCCAGTTCGGATGGTGCAATCGAAGGGTCTCGCTGACCGAACGACGCAGGATGTCCAGCTGCGGCAGGTGTCCCGCACTGATCTGGTCGGCGCCGACAACCTGTTCGATCTCGGCCAGGACCCGGGCCTCGATATCGGGATTGCGACTCAGCTCCAGGAACAGCCAGGCAAGAACGCAACTGCTGGTTTCGATCCCGGCCAGCAGAATGGTCATGATCTCGGCATGGATCTGCTCGTCGCTCATTCCCCGGCCGTCTTCGTTCTCGCGTGCGGTGAGCAGTAGCGACAGCACGTCGCCGTGGTCGGCACCAGAGGCTCGGTACGAAGCGATCAGGTCGGTGACGACCTGCCGAGTCCGCTTCATCGCCCGGGCACAGCGGATGTTGCCGGGGGTCGGGATCCGCTCCAGCACCTTGCTCGGGATGATGGCATGACGCATCACACCGGCCAGGGCCACCGGGATCGCCTGCTGCAGTTCGGCGATCGCGCCGGCAGCCAGCTCTGTGCGGAACAGTGTCCTGGCGATCACCGACAGGGTGACCGTGCTGAACTCGTCCTCAACGGCGATCGGCCGGTTCACCGGCCAGGCCGCAACGGCTTCGTCGGCGGATCGCGCCATCACTTCGACGTACTCGCTGATCCTGTGCCGATGAAAGGCAGGCTGCATCAGCCGTCGTTGGGTGCGATGCAGCTCACCACCCGACATCCCGATGCCGTTGCCCAGGAAGTCTCTGAGCTTGTCGAACATCATTCCCTTGTCGAAGGATCCCGGCCGCTCGACCAGCATCTGCCGGATGAGCAGCGGCGAGTTCACCACATAGGCAGGATGCCGGCCGATCGAGATCTGCACCAGATCGCCCATCGGACGCAGGGACGCGAGAAACCCCAGCGGACTGACGGCCAGCGCGGCCACGTGGCCGACAACCGGTAGCGCGTGCGGTGCCTTGGGAATCCGGGCAGGCGTCATGAGACCTTCTCTCGATCCGGTGGGCGACGCTGTGGTCACTGCTGGCTAGATCAGGCGCCACGTCTGGTTCGAGGAGTAGGTGCAGTTGGGAGTGCCGAATCTGTTGACGGCCGTGTCCGCCGTGGCTTCGAGGCAGTAGTACGGGGAGTTGGGCCGCAGGACGCGCAAGGTCACCTTCCACCAGCCGACCCCGGCTCCGGTGATCCTGGTGGTCGGATCGCCGGTGCCGTTCACCGTGCTGACCTTCGGCAGCGGCCAGCAAGCGCCTGCCACACTGCAGAAGAGATAGGAGGAAATGCTCAGGTACCGGCCGGTCTTCTTGTTCTGGATCGTCACTGTGTCGTAGCCACCCTCCGACCCCAGTGACCCGTGCACGAACCACGTCTGCCAGTCGTTACCGTCCTGGCAAGGCAGCATGTAGACGTCGCCGTTCACATTGCTGTCCAGGCATTCACCCGTCGCGTAGTTCTGGATGTGTCTGGTCATGTCGTAGGCCTGGGCGGCCGGCGCGAAGAGGCCTATCGAGACGATGCCGAGCGCAAAGGCAAGGCAGATCCGGGCCAGACGTGAGCGGGGCGTGCCGCGTCGGGGCAGACGAGAAGTGATCACTGGGGCCTCCGTGGTCAGACGGACGATGCCAACCAGACCACTAGAACTCTGACCATTGCCCTTGTCAATGGTTCATACCATTGTCGAAACCAGTTCAGTGGCCGATCCTGGTGGCGAGGAACTTGTAGTGCCAGCGATCGTTGCCCCCCTTGTCGGGTACCGCCACGAGCGTGGCCGGCGTACCGCTGACTCTCCACTGCGCGTAGGGCTCGCAGGACTGGTAAGGCGGGTCGTACCGGTTGCAGGTCTGGGTGTACAGGACCGTGCCCGGAAATGCGGTGACGACCAGGCACTGACCGTTGTAGACCTTCGGAATATCCGGTACCCCGATGTCCACCAAGACCTTGAGATCGGCTCTGACGCAGACCGTCAAGGTGTTCTGCGTGGCGGCTCCGGCCGTGCCTGCACCGGTAGCGACCAGCCCGCCGGTAACGGTGGCGAGGACAACAGCGCAGGACAGTACTTTCGTGACGCGCATGGCTACTCCATCCAGATCGGCGCCGCTGACAGAGCCTGGACGGGTCAGCGTCGCAGCATCAGGCTGCGCCCCGGATCTCGGCAGTTCCAGCCCCTGGGCGCCGAACTACGGTTGCTCCGCAACGATTCGGTGATCTCGCCACGGCCCCTCCACGATGGGTCCACAGGTTTACCACTGACAGGTTGTCCACGACATGAACCGCGGACAGCATGTGGGGCCAGAGCCCCTGCCCTCAAGGAGACATCATGTCCGTTCGTCTACTCGCTGCGACACTGACCACCGCGGTCCTGGTCGCCCTGACGCCCGGGGTAGCGATGTCGGCCTCCGCGGCCGACCCACCACGCCGCGAGATCTATCGCGACGACGCAGACTGCGTCAGACATCCGGCCAACTACATCAGAATCTTCAGCCTCGACCAGCAGGCGCCGCTCTGTTTTCGCCCGAGACCCGGCCAGCCGGGGCCGTGGGGAATCGGCGACCTTCACATCTACCGGGTGTATCGCGTCGAGAACCAACTGTGGGGTCAGTCTCTCGCGAAGTCCAAGTATCAGCGGAGCTGTAAGTTCGCTCGGCAGTTCACCCAGTGCAGCTGGAGCGTGAACCCGGACAGGACGACAACGATCAACGAGATCCTGATCGACCGGGCGTGAAGTCCTGCCCTTCCGGCGCTATGGGCTTGCCTGAGGCAAACATCCGAGGTTAGTCTGACCAATATCTAACCACTCGCCGTGGTGGTTAGCCTCTCCCCCGGGCTCTGACCAGTTCCAGTGGGAGTACCGACCCATCCGCAGTGCCGCCCTCAGCCGACCGGCTTCGACCGACGACCTGCGCAAGCGTCGCGCCACTGAGTCGCGACTGCCTCCGACCGTCTAGAGGTCATCCCGAAGTCTGTTCGCGTGGTAGTGGAATCCGGATTGGTGGTCAGCAACATGCCAAAAGTACCAACGACGACGTCGAATCGTCGTCCCAAGCGCCTCTTCACCCGCCTTCTCGTCCTGGTCGGGCTCGTGGTCGCGTCAGTCGCCGTGCTCCCCGCCGAGGCTCAGGCCTACGAGAAAGTGGGACATCTGAAGAACCGGCAGCATGGTGGGTGCCTGGTCGTCAACGATGCCGATGAGGTGTACACCAAGCCCTGTGACGGCGGTAGCCGGTATCAGATCTGGCACATCCGGGGACCGGTCGGACATGCTCAAGCGGACGGAAGCGAGCAGGTCACCATCCTGAACGACAAGACCGGACGGTGTCTCGTCATGTGGGTGAATGATGCCGACCGCAACAAGATGGTTCTGAGGACCGACAAGTGCGCCGTCAGCACCGACTCCGTCATGAGCATGGGCATCCTCGACGGCGTCGGCGCCAACTGGCAGAACGTGGCGCTGCGCAACAGTGGCCGGTGGGCACTCGGCCACAACCTGTGCCTGGACAGCGCCGCCGTCTGGCAGGCGTACACCATCGACTGTAACTACGGCAGCTACCAGCGTTGGCAGTTGTACTGATCGCCCGTCAGGCAACGAAAGGTGGCGCCGGCCGCTTGGCCGGCGCCACCGGCGGATTGGTCGATCAGGGGATCAACCGCCAGGTCTGGTAGGTGCCGTAGTTGCAGTCGTACTGGCCGGAGTTCCCCATCGGAGGGCCCCAGGCGTAGGCCGAGCCGATGCCGACGGAGTCCAGGCAGATGTTGTGGCTCGGGAACGGCACCACCCCATTGGGGTAGTAGTGGTGAAGAAGAGTGACGTCGTACCAGCCAGGACCTCTGGCTGTTACTCGAGTCTCCTCTTCACCGGTGCCGACCACTGTCTTGACGGCGGGCTCGTAACACTGATGCGCGTTGCACGGGTGGAGGCGACCGATCCAGAGATACCGACCGTTCGCCTTGTTCTTGATGTTGAACACCTCGGATCCGTTCTCCATCCCGACCGGCCCGGTTACGGTCCAGAGCTGCGCATCCACGTTCTGGCAGGAGGCGGTAGAGACCACCAGCCCATCCGCGGTGCTGGTCAAACAACCGCCCGATGCCCAGTTCTGGAGATGACCGAGCTTGACGTAGGCGTTCGCGGGGACGGTGAACGATCCGGCCGAAACAGCCAGTGTCGCGAAGGCGAGCGCGACTCGGGGCAACCGGCGACGACGTGAAGACTTCTGGGACATGATGGGCTCCACTGGTCAGAGTGGTAAAGGAATGATTGACCTCATCACAAACCCGGCCGGGCCCGTTGTCAATGGTCAGGACCAATCGGCCGCGGTCAGGCGCGGACGACGTTGACCAACTGGAACGAGTAGTGCCACAGATCGCCCGGACCGTTGTTGTTGGTCACCAACGTCATCTTCGCCTGCACTCCGGTGACCTTCCACTTCCGGTACGGCTCGCAGACCTGGGAGTCGCCACCGTACGGGTTGCACGACTGGGTCCAGAACACCCACCCGGCGCGAGGGCCGTAAACGGGAAGGCAGACATTCTGATCGATTCGCGGGCGGTCGATCTGGCCGAGGTCCACGATGATCTTCATATGTGCCTTGACGCAGATTCTCAGATCGCCCGGCTCGGCTGCCGTCGCCGACGTGATGCCGGCGAACCCCAGGCAACTGACGACGAGGGCGGAGGTCGCTCCGATGGCAAGCATCTTCTTTGGACTGAGCATGGTTCTCTCCGATGGTGAGAGGCGCCGAAGGCGCCTGACGGGTCAGCGTCGTAGCCAAAGACTGCGACTTGCCGACGCGACACACCAGACCGGCCCGCAACAAACTACGGAGGCTCCGCAGCGTTACCGATGTCCCTCCGCAGCCTCTGGGCAACTGCGATTCACTGTGGCGCGGCCACAGAGCAAGGCGGCCTCACTTGAGCCTCACAGGGTTGACGGGTTGTGCTGGTGACTCGTGCTTTTCCCGCCTACAGGAAGACTGTTCCCAGTGTCGTTCAAGAAGTGGATTGCCGGACTGGTCGCGCTACCGGTCCTCAGCGTCGGTCTGGCTGCGGTTGGCGACGGTCCCGCCACCGCCGTCGTTGCCGTCGACAAGTCATTGGTTGCCTGCGCCCAGGGCAGCGTGAGTGTCAAGGTGGCCTACGGTCGCCGCATCTATCGAATTGCTCCCAATCACTGTGTCTCGACCGGCATCAGGGCTCGGGCGCAGTTCCACGCGACCGTCTGCCACAACACGTCTCCAGGAGCGCGCTGCCAGGCACTGACGCACTTCGCACTGACCGGTCCGGTCCCGCAGATCGTGGCCGAGGGGCGCTACGGGAAGTTCCAGTGGAAGGGTCACAACGTCAGAGCCATTGGCTGAGCAGGCAACCGCTCGGGCCGATCCGGTACTGCGGAGACCGGCCCGAGCACCACTCAACCCAACGGGCCGAACAGGTTGTTGCCGGGAGCATCGGCATCGATGCTCGTGTAGTAGTCACGAATGGCCACCGACAGTTCTCCGGCGGCCAGGAAACCATTTCCATCGGTATCCAACTGATCGAACAGAGCCGTCGCCTGCTCGGCGGGAGTGCCGTAGGCCGACTGAATCGTCAGCCACTCCTCGACGGCAAGCTTGCCCGGCTCGGCGCCGAGCGCCAGCAACGAGTCGACGGCAGCCTGGAAGAAGGCGTCGTAGCCGTCGACGGAGGTGGCGATCTCAGTGAGGCCGGCACGGAACTCGTCCGGTGACACCCGTCCGTCGTCGTCACTGTCAGCACACGCGACGAGCGCCTTCCACAGCGCGTGGTAGCTGCTCGTCACCGAAAGAGCCACCTCGGACGAGGGGGCGAGGCCGAAACCGGAGATGATTCGCTCCGCCAACGCGGCGACATCGGACTGCTCCACATATCCGTTGCCATCGGCATCGAGCTGGCTGAAGCCACGGTCCAGCTTGCGATCGAGAAGCTCGCTCAAGAATCTACCTCTTTCAGGAGTTGTCGTAACGGTCCGGCCGAGGATCACTTCCTCGGCCGCGTTCAGGGGTTGCCAGGTCGGGCTGAGAGCGGCGTACGTCGCCACGTCGTGCCAGCGGTCGCTGGTCCGGAACAGCTGTCGCAACGTCGCCTCGCGACGCAGACCGGCCGCGCTCATCACCGGGCGCATCCCCGGATGATCGACGCGGTGACCCGCCCAGATCCGGTGCAGTCCCCAGCGCCCGAAGCCGTGAGCTATCAGCAGGCGAGCTGCCTCGCTTCCGCAACCGGCCACCGGGGAGCCCGGGACGATGGTCAGGCCGGTGATCATCGCGTTGCTCCCGTACTCCTCGAAGAGCAGTCCGATCAGACCGTGAGCTTGATCAGAACCCGCTTGACAGATCGCGAAGACCAGCCGGGGCGGGCAGCGCTGCGTCAACGCCGCGACGAAGGCTGGTTCGGACTCCTCCTCGGTCAGCGGATCGATCCCCAGGTACCGGGTGAGGACTCTGCTGGTGTGGATCCGGCGATAGACGGAACAGTCCTCGGGCACGAGTGGACGCAGAGCGACCCTCTCGCCTTCCAGCCTGGTCACCACAGTCCGCCGACGGGTGACTCAGCGGCCACGAGTTCGGCGAGATCGACGTAGTACCGCCCTGACGGCACTTTCTCGCCGAGCAGGATGCGTCGCGCCGCGTCGGTCACCAGCGCCGCCCCCAGACTGACACCGGAGGCGAGTTGCGGCCAGCTGCTCAAGGTCTTGCCGAGTTCGTCGATCGCATCGGCCAGCGCCGGACTCATCCGGTCCCGGTCGACCATATGGACCAGGAGTTCCACCAGCTCCGTCCGCCCGGCCGAGCGAACCGTAGCCGGCGCGACATCATGGATCCGGCCATGCAGCAACGGCCGACGAGCGTCCAGGTCGAACCGCTCGACATCGAGCATGCCCCGGTCGTTGCAGTCCATCACGACCGGTACGCCGAGCTGCCTGGCATGCTGACGCGCGGCGATCTTGACCCATGGGGTGTCGCACTCCTCGACCAGCAGGTCAAGACCGTTGACGAACTCCTCGACCGTCTCCTCGGTCAGCCCGTCCCGGTACAGCTCGATCTCGAGGTACGGATCGAACTCGTACATCCGCCGCGCCAGCAGGACCGACTTCTCCACCCCGAGGTCATGGACCCCGGCGCTGAGCCGATTGAGATTGGAGGCGCCGAGACGATCGAAGTCGGCCAGCCGGAACAACGCGCCAACACCCTCCATCGCACACGTCATGGCCGCGCTGCCGCCGACCGACAGCCCGATGACCCCCAGTCTTCGACCGAGCAGTGCGTGCTGTTCGGCCCGGGTGATCTTGTCCCGGTTGCGATCGGTGCGAAGCTCGCGGAACTCGCTGCGGGGCAGCACGTGAACGACCCGGCCCGACCACGGATAGAAGACCCAGGTCCCGTACTCGGCCAACGGCCTGCCACCCGTCAAGCCGGCTTTGTCCTCTTCGAGTTCGGCCTTGGTCGGCGTCAGGCCGGATCGACGCGCGAGGACCAGTTCTTCGAGCTGGTCCTCGACAGTGTCATGAATCGATGTAACTCCGTCCTGCCTGGCCAGCAGGCGGATCTCGTACTCGGCCGCGGCGAACAATGCCGGCCGCCAGGAATCGTCGACGTGACTGACCGGCATTCTCACGCCCCGATCATCCGGCGGCCGAGCCTGCGCGACAGACGAAACCTGGTGGCCGACCACAGCGCCAAGATCACTCGATCTCACTACCGTGATCACGGTCTGTCAACACGAGGGGGATTTCATGGACATCGGCGAACTGGCTCGAGCCGGGGCGACAACGGTCGTGACCGCGATGAGTACCGGCGCCTGGGAGGTACTCCGGGCCCGCATCGCGCGGTTGTTCGGGCGCGAAAGCGAGAACCAGGAGCTGGAGCTGACAGCGGATCTCGACCGGGCCAGACAGCAAGTGATTCAGAACCCGGACCAGAACGCCGTGGTGGAGGCGGAACTCCGCGGCCATCTCAAGCAACTACTGCGGACGTATCCACAGCTCACCGACGATTTCGCCATCCTGGTCGCGGAGAACACCGCCCCTGCGGGGCCGGGCGCGATCAGTCAACGCGCCTTCGCCGATCGCGGCAGCCGGATCACCCAGATCGTCGGCGACGGCAACGGGCGGCCTCGATGACTGCTATCGCAACGTTCGCACAGCCGCCCGGCTACCAAGCCGCGAAGATTCTGATCGACGAAGGCCGGTCCGTCATTGTTCTGAGCGGTCCCGCCGGAAGCGGCCGCCACACGGCGGCTGTCAATCTGCTCGCCGGCTTGCAGATCGGCGTGACCGAGTGCGACCTCGACTGGTCCAAGCCACAGACCAAGCTGCTTCCGCTGGAAACGAACGGCCGCTACCTGCTCGATCTCAGCACCGAGAGGGAGTCGGTCCCCAGCGGCTTCGGAGGCTCGCTGTCCGACTACGCGGCAAAATTGTCCGATCGCGGCGGTCGGCTGATCATCCTGACGACCCCCGAGCTGTGGAAGGACTGCGCCGAATACACGCGAGAGTGCACAGTCGACCTGAAGCCGCCCGAACCGAGCGAGGTCGTGGAAGCCCATCTGCGCGAGACACCGCCCCACCTCGACTGGCTGAGGTCCACCGATCAGCTGGGCAACCTGGTGACCGAATGCTCGACCTCGGCACGGGCTGTCGACCTGGCCCAGCTCATCCGCTCTCGATCCACCTTGACAGACGCGGACGCGGCGTCGGTCGTCCAGCAGTTCCATCACTGGCAAGGAGAACTCGACGGCCTCCTGAAGGCTCGGTCCGGGACCGATGCACTCACCCAGGCAACTGATGCCCGCGCCCGTTGCCTGCTGATCACCGCCGCTGTACTGGATGGTGCACCGGACGGCGTCGTCCTGGACGCGATGAACGTCCTGCAGAAAAAGCTCAAAGTGGAGCCGACCGATGCGGACGTGCTCCTCGGGCCGGAGCTCACCGATCTGGTCGAGCAGATCGGCGCGGACTGGACCGGCGACTCGATCAGTCTCAGCCGAAGGTCTCCCGGCATCGACGAGGCCGTGATGACCAGGGTCTGGCACGAGCGGCCGCAGATGCGTCAGGGAATCTGCAGGTGGCTGGCAGCGATCACCGGAGAGGGTGGTGTCGCAGCCGGCCGGCTGGATCGGATCGCACTGGTTCTGACCCGGCTGGCGACTCACACCGCTGATCGGCAGATCCTCGACCTCTTGCAGAGCTGGGCCAGTGGTCACGGCCGGCGGCGTAGCCTGGCCATCACCGTCCTCGAGCGACTGGCCGTCGCCCCGGAGGCCGGCGCCCCGGTACGACGCGCTCTCTACTACTGGGCTCGCCAGAAGAAGACCGGGCCTACGGTCCTGACCGCGATAGCCGAGGTCTGCGGCGGAACGCTCGGCGAACAGAAGCTTCAGATGGCGCTGGCTCGTCTGCTCATTCTACTGCAGCGTGACGAGCCAGAGGTCCGCGCTGCCGCGGGCAAAGCCGTTCGACAGCTCGCCGGTACGCCGGGCGGTCTGTCCGCGATCCGCGAGACCATGAGCAAGTGGAACTCGACCCGCGACGATACGGCGGCCGGCCTCGTACTCCTGGCCCTCGCCGATCCAGGCGCCGACGGATCGCGAGGCGCCGAGGTCGAGAGCCTTCTGCAGGATCTCTCGCTTCGCAGCGAACTGGAGCGAGGCTGGGCAGCTCTGATCGGCGGTGACTCCACCCGGGCGGCGGCCCAGCAGGTCATGAACCACTGGATCACCGTCGCTGACTCCCGGGCCCTGGACCGTGAGCTGACCGTCGAGATACTGCTCCCACTGGTCGAAAAACTCCGCGGCAAAGCACTGAAGAAGCTCGTCTACAACGAAGACCGATCGCCGACCAGATGCAGACTGGTGATGGCGTACATGAGGCGCCCCGATCGTGTCTGAGGCTCTGCGCTGGTGGCAACCAGCTCACCGGCTCCGTACGGCGCTGCCGTCGGACCTTCCCGGCGCAATGTTCTCTGCAGTCATCCGGGTCCGCCGCCCTGCGGACCGAGCGCTGCTCGCCGCGGTGCGGAGGAAGGCTGGTCTTCAAGCCGAACTGTTCGCCGTGGACCGGCCGGACGCCGCCGAGGACGCGATCTGGATGGCTGTCACCACCACGTTCGACATCTCGGTCTCGGTCAGGCTGAAGGTCGATCCATCCAGTGCAGGACTCCAGCAAGCCCGCCTCGACCTCGAACGCCAGCGAAGGACGCACCTTGAGGGCCTTCAGCAACAACTCCGCTTCGTCCGCGAGCAGATCCTGTCCGACGCAGCCACCGGGAGGTTGTGGGCGCTGCTCACCTTCCCGGAGTTCGCCGCTCAGCAGGGCGGCAGGGTCATCGACCAACTCCTCAGCAGTCCCACCGCTGAATCCGATCACGCAACAGCCTTCCTGGAGTGGCTCACCACGACAGATCAGGAAGGCCTGAGCGGGCTGCAATCGCTGAGTCGAGTCCTGACCAGTTGCGAGCAGCACGACGCCGTGCGCAGTCTCCAAGCGTTCGTGGGCGGCAGCGATCAGGCCTGATGCCCACGAGGCGCGGGGGCACCGTCGTTGTCCAGAGTCTCGAGTAGCTCACGCATCGCGGCCAGCGCCGCTCGTGCCTCAGTGGTCGCGCCGTCCAACTGGCCGGCCTCGGCCAGCGCGATCATCTGACTCGCGTGAGCCAGCACACTGTGATGCAGCCCGCCGGCGATGCGCTGCCGCTCGGCCTGTACTTCGGCCTCGGCCGACCGCACCAGTTCGGCGATCCTGAGGCCTGTACTGTCCAGCCGACGGTTCCTGCGCCGGCGTACGAGCAATCCGGTGACCCAGCAGCCGGCCATTGGGATCGCCGCCACAACGCCTACCGTGCTCCCCAGCAAGAGAGCAAGCTCCGCGCTGGGCGGATCTCCTTCCACTGATGTGATCAGCCCGAACGCTCCCGCGGCCAGCCCCACCCCGCCTGCGGCCAGGGGCACAGCCAACCAGGTCCGCCTCATGTGGCGGCCGTAGACCGCCACGGCGTACACGGCCGCCACGAAGGCCGCGAAGCACATCGCCAACGACACCCCCAGCCCATCAGGGAGCCAGCCGAGGGCGACAGCGGCCGGCCAGAACAAGCCTGAGCTGATGATCCCCGCGAGTGCGCTCCACGGGCGGTATCGGCGTCCCAGCAGTGCCAAGCCAGGTACGACCGCCAGCAACAACGCGAAGCTGGTCGTTGCCGCACCAGGGCTCGGAGACTCCTCAGCGAGAATTCCGGCTGTCCCGCCGACCGCGACGGCGGAGACGGTGAACGCCAGTCCGACTTCCGACAACCAGTGATCTCGCCAGCTCCCACGCAGCCGTGGCGGGGTCAAGGACAGCAGCGGGAGCGACGGACCAACGCGCAGAGGAATCCGGACCTGCACCTGCCAGCCGTCATTCGGACCGGGACCTGCGACGAGGGAGCCACCGATTGCCTCGGCGCGATCCGTCATACCGAGGATTCCCCGCCCACTTCCGTGGCCGCTGACAGCATCACCGTCCGGCCGATCGTTCTCGACCATCAGCTCGACGCAGTCGTCTTCGCGCCGGACGACCACCCGGACGGTGGCACCGGGCGCATACCGCAGTGTGTTGGTGAGCGACTCACGGACGATGCCGAAGACTGCGTCACCCGCCGGTCCGGGCACATCTGCGGAGACCTCGATCAGCACCTCCTGCCCCAACCGGATGAATGCCTCGGTCAACTGCGCGATCTGTTCCTCGAGAGGACCGTCCCGGTCGCTCTCGCTGGTCCGCAGTACGGTGACCAGGCGGTGCAACGAATCCAGCGTCTCCTGACCTGTCCGAGCCACGTAGGTGAGCGCCTCGTCGGCGAGTTCCGGACGACGATCGGCCAACCGCGCCGCCGCAGTACCGGTGACCACGATCGCCGTGAGGTGATGGGCACTGACGTCGTGCAACTCCCGGGCAAGCCGCCTGCGTTCGGTCACCGCCGCGTCCCGCTCACCGGCCTCGGCCAAACGCAACTCTTGGGCGGTTTGCTCACGAGTGGTCTGCAGGCGGCTGCGGGTCTGTCCAGCACCGAGAACGACGACGTAGCAGACGAGGTTTCCACCGAAGGCCAGAGCAGCATCGGGCCCGACGCCGTAGGTGACGATGGAAGCCGACGTCTTGACGGCCACCAGGGCCAGCGTTGCCATCCAGCCGATCACGGGCGGACGGCGCACCGCGACGGAGTACAGAGCGATCAAGTCGGCCGGCAGCACGCCCACGCCGTCCTGCGGGGTGGCGAGCTGCCCGATCAGAGTCACGGTCGTCACCACGCCGAGGGTGGCAAGAGGCGCGCGTCGCCGGAAGCCCAATGCGACCGCAGCCGCCACGGACGCGGCGCTGACGGCCACAAGCTGCTCTCTGGTCGGCGGTGGGCCGTCCCAGGCCATCAGACGTGGTGAAAACGCCACCCAGACAATGCCCAGGATCAGCGGTAGCAGCCAGTTGCGGATGTGCTCCATCAGGCCTGAATCATAGATCCCTCTACCCAGAGATAGAGAAGGTGATCATGCTTCTGGCCGAGGCGCGGACGGTATTCCCACCAGCATTCTTGCGTCATGACAATCATGCACACGACAACGCCTGTCCGCTACGACAGGCTCGCCCGGATCGCCGGCCGACACGACTGGTGGCGGCCGATCGTCGGTACCGGCCTGCTGGCCGTCCTGGCGCTGGCCGGAATGGTGCTGGTCTACGAACTCTCCTCGACCGTCGGTGATCTCCTGGGGCTGCCGCTGGACAAGGACGACTGGCCGATCTTCGACGACGTCACCGCCGCCGCGATCGACCTGCTCGCCATCGCGATCATGCTGCCGGCCCTCGCCCTGACCCTGCGCTTGGTCCAGAAGCGCGGCTGGGGCTCGATCACCTCGGTCACCGGACGTCTTCGGCTCGCCTGGCTGGGCCGCTGCCTGGTGGTCGCCGCGGCGACCACCGTGGTGACCATGGGAGGCACGATCGGTTTGTCGTACTTGACCGACCCGGGCGCCACCGAGGGTCCCTGGGTCGGATGGCGAACCTTCGTCATCGGGTTGCCGATGTTGATCTGCCTCGTTCCCTTACAGGCCGCGGCCGAAGAGTACGTCTTTCGAGGCTGGTTGCTTCAGGCAACCGGATCGTTGTTTCGTTCGCCGGTGACGGTCGTGGTCCCACAGGCTCTTCTGTTCGCCGCTGCCCACGGCTGGGGTACCCCGTGGGGCTTCGCCGACCTTGCTGTCTTCGGGGTACTGGCCGGCTGGCTCACCATCCGTACCGGCGGCCTGGAGGCCGCGATAGCTCTCCACGTGACGACCAACCTGATCGCGATGGTTCTCGCCTCGGTCTTCGCCGGTGGCCTCTCGTCCGACGAGACCGCCGCTGAGCTGCCCTGGCCGATCGCGCTGCTCGACCTGGCCATGGTTCTCGTCTTCGCCGCGCTGATCCTCCGCCTGGCGAGGATTCGTGGGGTTACTACGGAAGCTCCGCAGTATTCCGATGGCGGCTCACGTAATACTCCGGTCGTAAACCAGGACCATTCTGTGGTCCGATTCTCCGGGACCCGATCTCGGTAAACTTCCCACTGTGGGCGCGAAAGTCTCGCCTCGGCACTGCAAGGAGATCAATGACCATCCAGACGGCCACCCGAACGGCCATCAGCGCGCAAGACCTTCGCAAGGTCTACGGTCAGGGCGACACCGCGGTGGCCGCGCTCGACGGGGTCTCCGTCGACTTCGGCGTCGGCCGGTTCACCGCGATCATGGGCCCGTCGGGCTCCGGCAAGTCGACCCTGATGCACTGCCTGGCCGGGCTGGACACCCCGACCTCGGGCCAGGTGCTGCTCGGCGAGACCGAGCTGACCCAGCTGCCGGACGCCGCGCTGACGAAGATCCGGCGGGACCGGATCGGCTTCGTCTTCCAGTCCTTCAACCTGCTGCCGATGCTGTCCGCCAAGGACAACATCCTGCTCCCGCTGGAGCTCGGCGGCCGCAAGCCCGACCAGCAGTGGATGACCACCCTGATCGACGTCCTCGGGCTGCAGGACCGGCTGACCCACCGCCCGTCGGAGCTGTCCGGCGGTCAGCAGCAGCGCGTCGCGGTGGCCCGCGCCCTGGTCGGCCGGCCCGAGGTGGTCTTCGCCGACGAGCCGACCGGCAACCTGGACTCGCGCTCCGGCGCCGAGGTGCTCGGCTTCCTGCGCCGCTCGGTCCGCGAGTTCGGTCAGACCGTGGTGATGGTGACGCACGACCCGCTGGCGGCGTCGTACGCCGACCGCGTCGTGATGCTTGCCGACGGCAAGCTCGCCGGTGAGCTCACCGACCCGACGCCGGAGTCCGTCCTGAACGCCCTGCGCCAGCTGGGAGCCTGACCGTGCGACGCTCAATTCTGTCCTCGCTGCGCGCCCACCTGGGCCGCCTGGTCGCCGCCTGCCTGGCGATCGTGCTGGGGGTCGGTTTCGGCACCCTGGCGATGACCGCGCACTCCACGGCCACCCACCTGATCGACGAGACCATCGGCAAGCAGAACGCCGGGGTCGACGCGGTCGTGGAATACCACGTCAACATGATCACCGCGGCTGACTACACGACCATCAAGAAGCTGCCCCAGGTAGTCTCCGCGATCACCGAGACCTCGGCGTTCGTGGACGTGACCTGGCCGAACTCGGTCCGGCCGAGCTGGTTCGCCGTCGACGCGAAGTACGACACGTCGAAGATCGCCGGTCCGGGCGCCAGCGCCGGGAGGTTGCCGACGACGGCCAAGGAGATCGCTCTCCCGGCCAAGCTGATGGCGAAGTACAAGCTTCGCCTCGGTCAGCAACTCAGATTCACCGAGTCCGGGGGAAAGGTCTGGACTCCCACCGTGGTCGGCATCCTGGACGACAGCGCCTCGCTCGGCGAATCGAGGGGGCTGGCGACCGAGTCCCTCGTCCGTTTTCTCACGCCTGACGCGCGGATCGATCACATCAAGGTCGCGGCCGCTCCAGGGGTCAGCCAGGCCGCTCTGGCAGCCGCCGTCACCGCCGCTGTCGGCACCGATCTGGAGGTCTTCACCGGCGAGGCCTGGATCGAACACGAGATCCTCGCGGTGACCAAAGGGGTCGATGTGATCGGCGGGATGTTCGGCATGTTCGCCGTGATCGCCCTGTTCGTTGCCTGTCTGGTGATAGCGAACACCTTCACCATCATCATCGCCCAGCGGACTCGGGAGATGGCGTTGCTGCGCTGTGTCGGCGCCTCCCGCAGGCAGGTCTTCGTCTCCGTCATCGCCGAGGCGAGCGTCGTCGGTGTCCTCGCCTCGACCGCCGGTGTCGTGCTCGGCCTCGCGCTGGCGGCGATCGCGCTGGCGGTGGCGAAGGGCTTCGGGCTGGATCTGCCGTCCTCGGGTCCGCACGTGAGTGTGCTCTCGATGCTGGTGCCGCTCGTCCTCGGCGTGGCCTCGACGCTCCTGGCTGCCGTCGTGCCGGCCCGCCGAGCGACCCGGGTGGCGCCACTGGCCGCCCTCCGGCCGGAACTCACACCGGCCGTCGGGACGAAACCTGGCGTACTCCGTCTGGTGGTCGTCGTCGCGCTGCTCGCCGGCGGAGGGGTTCTGCTGGCCGCCGGGGCCAAGATGCACCAGGTGGCGATCGGCGTCGTGGGCGGCGTGATCTCCTTTGTCGGCGTCCTCGCGATCGGCACCCTGCTCGTCCCGGCCCTGGTGAGGCTCCTGGGGATCCTTCCTGCCCGCACCGGCGTACCCGCCAGGATCGCGGTGGCCAACGCGGTCCGAAACCCGAGGCGCACGGCCGCGACGACCTCGGCTTTGCTGATCGGGGTGACGCTGATCAGTCTCACCTGCGTCGGGATCGCGTCGGTACGTAAGACCTTCGACGCCACGCTGCACACCAACCACCCGATCGATCTGACCGTGACCACGTCGGAGCCAGTCCCGGCCAACGCCGCCCGGCAGCTCGAATCTGTCAACGGCATCAGCCACGTCGCCCCGATCCGCACCGTCGCACTGACGGGTGGCAGGCTCCCGCTGGCTGTCACAGGTGTCGACGAGAGCTCGGCATCAGCGGTGGTGCACGACCCGGCCCTGGTCAGCCGGCTGAAAGCCGGTTCGGCGCTGCTCGATGTGAACACCATGAGCAGCCTCGAGCTGAAGGACGGCCAGGCGGTCACTCTGGTGTCCGGCAGGAACAGGCTGACCCTGACGGCCTTCCAGGGCAGCAGCCAACTCGGCGCGATTACCGTCACCACCGGCGATCTGAACACCTTGGCCCCGAACGCCCAGATCACCGGGTTCTGGCTCGCCGCTGAGCCGAAGGCCGACGGAGCCGAGGTGATCGACTCGGTGCGGCAGTCACTGCCGACCGTCAAGGAACTGACGGTCGACGGCGGCCTCGCCACCACCGCGGAGTACACGAAGGTCTTCGACATCCTCCTTTCCGTCGCCATCGGGCTGCTCGGGGTCTCGGTGGTGATCGCACTGGTCGGTGTCGGCAACACGCTCAGCCTGTCCGTTCTCGAACGAACCCGTGAGAACGCCCTGCTCCGGGCGATGGGCCTGACCAGGCGCCAACTGGGCGGCATGCTCGCGGTCGAGTCGTTGCTGATGGCACTCGTCGCGGCGGCGCTGGGCATCACGCTCGGGTTGGTCTACGGCTGGACCGGAACCGCGGCCATGATGGGGGGCCAGATCGAAGGGTCGATCCAGTACGCCGTACCGGTGAAGTTGCTCGTCGTGATCACGACGGTCGCCATCGTGGCAGGCCTGCTCGCGTCGGTTCTTCCGTCTCGGCGCGCCGCCGGAGTCGCACCGGCCGCCGCGCTGGTCACCGAGTAGGAACAGTTGCGGGCCGACCGTAATCTCTCGGCCGGCACCAGTGGTGTTGCGCGCGCGGCATGCCAGGATTTCGGAAATCCGGTCCGGGACAATCCCGGACCGGATTCCTTTCCTGGTACGAGGAGAATCTCGCGTTGAATGTCACCGCCCCTTTCCGCAGGACCCGCTACCTGGCGGCCGCTGCACTGCTGCTTTCCCTACCGGCCTGTGCCGGTAAGGGCTCCGAAGATGCCGTCGCGGGCAGCAAGGCCGCGGCCGCCGGCATCACCTTGGTCAAGCCCGGAAAGCTGACCGTCTGCACTCATGGACCGTACAAGCCGTTTCTCTTCAGGGACGGGACCAAGTCGATCGGCTTCGACGTGGACCTGCTGAACCTTGTCGCCGAGGACCTCGACCTCGAGCAGGAAGTGGTCAACGTCGAATGGATCCAGGTCACCAGCGGTGCCGGCTTCGCGGCCGGGAAGTGCGACATGGGTATGGGCGCGATGACCATCACCAAGGAACGTCAGGCGGCCATCGGCATCACCGACCCGTACATGGACGCGACGCAGGTCCTGTTGACCACGAAGGCCTCCGAGATCAGGTCACTGGCCGATCTACGGGGCAAGAAGATCGGCGTCAATGCCGACTCCACCGGTGAGAAGTACGCCAAAGCCAACGCTGAGAAGTTCGGCTACACCGTGATCCGGTTCGCCGACCTGGCCCTGGGCGAGAACAACATCAAGTCCGGTCGGGTCGACGCTCTCGTCAACGACAACGGCGTGCTCTACCCGTTCGCGGCGGAGAACCCGGAGCTGGCCGTCGTCGCGGAGTTCGACACCGGGGAGAAGTACGGTTTCGCGGCGCGGAAGAACGATCCGTCCGGCACGAAACTGGTGGAACGGTTCAATGCACTGCTGAAGCGGGCCAAGTCCGACGGCAGCTATGCCGAGACCTACCGGAAGTGGTTCGGAGTCGACCCGAAATGACTGGCGTCGCAGCTACCACCGTCCGTCGCGGTCTGAGCCCCAGACAACGATCCCGGTACTCCCGCCGCACCCAGTACGCGGTCCTGATACTGCTTGTCGTGGCCGCGGTCTTCGCCGCCGACTGGGCCCAGATCGGCGACGTCTTCCTGCGTCCCGCCCTGGTCAGTACGGCAGTCACCCAAGGTCTCCCGGCCGCACTGCTGAAGACGCTGGAGTACACCGCCGGCGCCTTTGTGATCGGCCTGATCGGCGGCACCGTGCTGGCCCTGATGCGGCTCAGCCAGGTGGCGCCGTACCGCTGGCTGGCGACCGCGTACATCGAGTTCTTCCGTGGCCTGCCGGCCATCGTGGTGTTCGTCGCGTTCAGCCTGCTGCCGCTGGCCTTCGAGGGGATGACCATCCCGCTCGACCCGTACGGCGTGGTCTGGCTGGCGCTGGGCATCGTCGCGGCGGCGTACATGGCCGAAGTGATCCGGGCCGGCATCCAGGCGGTCCCGAAGGGCCAGGTCGAGGCTGCACGTTCACTCGGGATGCCGGTCGGCCTGGCGACCCGGAAGATCGTGCTGCCGCAGGCGTTCCGGATCGTGCTGCCTGCGTTGGCCAACGACCTGATCCTGCTGGTGAAGGACTCGTCGCTGGTGTTCATCATCGGGATCTCCGCGTCAGCGAACGAACTGACCGGCTTCGGTCGCGAACTGGCCAACACCGAGTCGAATCTGACCCCGTTGATCACGGCCGGCTTCTGCTATCTGATCATCACCCTGCCGCTGGGCCTGCTGGTCCGCCGGCTCGAGGCAAAAGCTGCGAGGGCCCGCTGATGACTGCACAAGATGCTTTGCCCACCCCGCCGCCCCGGTCGGTGGAGATCAAGAACCTGCACAAGTCGTTCGGCGACAACCACGTCCTGCGCGGCATCGACTTCACCGTCGAGCAGGGCGAGGTGGTCTGCGTGATCGGGCCGTCCGGCTCGGGCAAGTCGACGCTGCTGCGGTGCGTGAACCTGCTCGAAGTACCGGAGCAGGGTCAGGTGCTGGTCAGCGGCGAGGACATCACCGACCCGGACTGCCACCTGGACGCCGCCCGCGCCCGGATCGGGATGGTGTTCCAGCAGTTCAACCTGTTCCCGCACCTGTCGGTACTGACCAACTGCATCATCGCCCAGACCACCGTACTCAAGCGTGGTGCGGCAGAAGCCACCAAGATCGCGCGCGCCAATCTGGAACGCGTCGGTCTGCACGACAAGATCGACGCGTTCCCGTCGCAGCTGTCCGGTGGGCAGCAGCAGCGGGTGGCGATCGCCCGGGCGCTGTCGATGGACCCGGCGCTGATGCTCTTCGACGAGCCCACGTCGGCCCTCGACCCGGAGCTGGTCGGCGACGTCCTGACGGTGATGCGCAAGCTCGCCCTGGATGGGATGACGATGCTCGTGGTCACCCACGAGATGGCCTTCGCCCGGGAGGTGGCCGACCGGGTCGTCTTCATGGACGGCGGCGTGATCGTCGAGCAGGGCCCGCCGGCCGAGGTGATCGGCAACCCGCAGCAGGAGCGCACCCGCACCTTCCTGCGCCGGGTGCTCAACCCCACCCAGGCCGAACCGGAGCAACCAGTGGCCTGACGGCAACATCGGATCGACGCGCCGACATGACTTCGGCCGTGCCCCTGATCGGCTGCCCGTCCGCAGCGGGCTGTGGCACGGCCGAAGGGTTTGGTCCGCCGGTTTGGCCGGCGGCAGTTCTGACAGGCATCTTCGGACCGACGTCTCCATGACCGCCCCATGTCGAGAGGAAGAAGACAGCACTTGAGCGACCTGCTGAACCACAAGCTGGACCGGGTCTTTGCGCAACTCGATGCTGATGGCAACGGTTTTGTCGACGAGACCGACGTCACGGCCCTGGTCGGACGTGTCGTCACCAGCTTCGCCCTCGCCCCGGATTCCGCCGAAACCGTCACCCGCACCTGCCGATCACTGTGGTCAGCCCTGCTCGAGAACTCGGATGCCGAGGGCGATGGCATCGTGTCGTCGACGGAGTTCCGCGCCGGGCTGATCAAGGTCACCTCACCGAATGTCTACGCCGGATCGTTCCGGGCCGCGGTCGACTCGCTGCTGGCCCTCGGCCAGCAACCCGATCGGCTGACCGCGGAGGAGTGGACGAAGATCCGGGCCGCTCTGGGAACCAGCGAGGCTCGGGCCGGGATCCTGTTCGACCTGCTGGACGAAGATCGCCGAGGATCCCTGGCCGTTGAGCAACTCGCCGCCGCGATCCGCGAGTACTACACGAGCACCGATCCCGGCACCATCGGCAACAGCTTGTTCTGAGAGCAACCGTGCGTGCCCGGCGTGCGACGGCAGGTAGTACCAGATGCCCGAGCATTGCCCTCGGCAACCACCAGGAATATGGTGCAGATCTCAGCGTGAATGCGAGGTACGTGATGCTCGATCTGGAAGTCGACCGGCCGCATCCGGCCAGGGTCTACGACTACATCCTCGGCGGGGGGCAGCATTTCGCGTCCGACCGGGCTGCCGCGGAGGACATGCTGAAAGGCTGGCCGGACCTCCGCATGTCGATGCAGCAGAACCGGCGATTCATGCATCGGGTCGTCGCCCACCTGGCGGGCGACGTCGGCATCCGCCAGTTCCTTGATATCGGCGCCGGCATACCGACCTCGCCGAACGCCCATGAAATCGCCCAGCGGATCGCACCTGACTCCCGGGTCGTCTATGTCGACAACGATCCGATCGCCCGTGCTCATGCCCTGGAAGACGACGACCTGAGCTCCCACTCGGTCTACCTGCAGGCCGACTTCCGTGATCCGGCCGGTATCTTCGCAGCTCCTGACCTTCTTGGGACCCTCGATCTGTCCAGACCCGTCGCCGTGCTGGTCATCGCAATGGTGCAGTTCATCGGTGACGACGAAGCTTATGATCTTGTCCGCTCAACGATGGAGAAGGTCCCACCGGGCAGTTACCTGGCCCTGACCACGGTCACCGCCGACAGCAATCCCACCGTGGCCCGGATCGCTCAGGACTACACAGATCACGGCATGCCGATGTACGTTCGCGACCACAAGTCAGCCGAGCAGTTCTTCGACGGCCTCGACCTGGTCGCTCCTGGCGTAGTACTGGCACATCACTGGCCGACCCTCGTCGACGGCTCCGTCCGCGACGCAGAAGTCGGTATGTACGCCGGCCTCGCCCGCAAGCCCTGAGCCAAACAGCACAACGACCGCCCGAACCACGAAGCCGGTTGAACTGCCAGGTCTCTCCGACTGGGCTCGTTCACAACTGACTGCGCTGGCCAGTGCCCGCACGGAACGCGGGCACTGGCCAGTTGGAAGAGGTCAGCCGTCGATCGAGAAATCGCTGCACAGCAGCAAACTGAGACCGCTGGCCACCGCGTGAATCGAACCGTTCCTGCCCGCCTGTGCAGTCAAACCTTGAAGATCGAGCAACGCCATTTTGTTCCTCTCGTTATCGGTTCCGGCCAACTGACCGAACCGAGGCTTCACATCGTGATCACTCGATCACATAAAGCGACCAACTCCAAGCATCTATTAAGGACCTTTCGGACCCTCCACAGCCCGCCGTCTCAGCGAAGCCTCCGATCCGCCTGCACCTTCTCGACGTCGCACTCGTCCCACGGGCACACGATCTGATGTCGAGCGACAGGGCGAAGGCAAAGCCAAGCCCCCCGGGCCTGCTTGCTCCTGGTTGCAGTGATGTCACCGTTGGCGCGCCGGCTGAGCTCCCTCGCGGCAGCCTGCGAGTCTTCCGGCAGCGGTTCCCACGGAAAGTCGAGCAGGGCCCACGGATCCGATGCCGGTTCAGCCGGTGTGTTCGACCAGTACAGGCACGCCACGCCAACCGTAGCCCGATAAAACCTCCGGTCGTCGACCGGCGTCGCCAGCCGCCACTTGAAGCTGTTCAGCGTCGGGGAACAGAACGACAGCCACCTGCGGTGGTCCAGGACGCGCACAGGTTGCGCGTGCCTCCCCAGCTCGAACTCAGCCGCGTACAGCACGCCGTCACGAAACTTCGGCGTTGCGAGATCTCCGGATTTCCCCGGTCCCTCGATGATCGGCATCTCATCAGGCACCACGGATTCCGCCTCGGTGCTCGCAGATAGTGCCGTAGCTCTGGTTCACAGCCCGCAGTCCGCTGTAGATGCGGGGATTCACTTCCGGTCGGGTAGTTCGCGGGTTGCGATGATCTCGTCGGCTACGGCCCGCAGTTTCCGGTTGCTGTCTTGCGAGTAGCGTTTCAGTACTTCGAACGTCCGGTCGCTGTCGAGCTGGAATCGCTCCATCAAGATGCCGATCGCCTGACCCACCAGCCGGCGGGCATCCACAGCTTGGGTCATGGAGTGGTTGTGGCGAGCTGTGGAGATCGCGACCGATGCGTGCTCGGCCAGAATGTGCGCTACCGCCAAGTCGTCGGCATCGAAGCCGTGCGGCTTGTCGCTGTAGAGGCTCAGGACTGCCCGAGCCCGGCCAGCCACCATGAGTGGCAGGTGGACGGCACTGGCGAATCCGGCCTGCGCAAGCTGAGCACGCCAACTGTCGGACCACCTGTCCTCTGTTGCGATGTCGGGAATGTAGACGGTGGCCTCTTCGGCGATCGTGGTGAGCAACGGCCCCTGACCCGCTTCGATCTGAAGGCGGTACAACTCCGCGAGCTTGGTGTCAGTAGCCGCGAGCACTTCCGGGAGTCGGCTTTTGGTGATCAAGACGACCGAGGCGTACTTGCACCACACAGCCTGCAATGCGTACTGCACCACGCCATCCACCGTCAGCTCGACGGTATCGAGAGCGTGCAGCTCAGCGGCCAGGCGAGCGAATGTCTGCTCCGACGAGTGCTCTTGGGGCATGGACGAATCTCCTATCGCACAGCGACAGTCGCCCACGCTTCCGGAGCATCCCCATCTTGCCTGATCGTCCGAACAAGTTGATGTGGACCTGTCCGAAACATGGTCCGGTCCGAATTAGACGCAACCCAGTAAGTAAGCGGGTGGGGGCCGGGTGTTGAGCAGACAGCGCCTGGTCATCTGCAGCCATGAACCCTGCGCGTCACCATGAGCGAGGTACTTGGGCGAGACAAACGGCACGTGGCCAGGCCCGAAGTAAGCCTCAAATACGGACCTGGCCACGCCGAACCGCCAGGGCTGCTGGTCAGAACCCTCGCACTCTCGATGACGCAACGCCTGCAGGCCTCACTGGTCAACGTAAGCTCCCTGTACCCACTGTTGCCCAGCTCACCCCTCGAATAGCGATCTCAACATCGTCGTCGGCCTGTTCAACCGATCTGACCCAGCCCCGCGGGCAGCGACCCAGGACCTCGATATGAGAGGTTGCCGAGTTCATTGCCAATAGCAATCGCTTGACGCAGCGTCCTGATCGCGGCCGGATACCGGCCTCGAGCTGGTGGAGACCGGCAGCAATCATCGGCCTCGAGGCTCGGCCCTGCGACTGGATGCGGCGTGTACGGTCGGTCTTCCAACTGCCGGTCTCTTGCCGAGGACAACTGGAGGGCGAGTGCTCGATATCAGCGCGGTGACCTGGATGACGACCATCGGCGTCATCATCGTGCTCCTTGCCGTAGATCTGGCGGTCGCAGCAGTGCGTCCGCATCGGGTCGGCTTCCGAGAGGCCGCCGCGTGGTCTGTTTTCTACGTACTGGTCGCTATCGGGTTCGGGCTGTGGTTCCTCAGCGCCCACGGCTCGGTGTTCGGAGCGGAGTACTTCGCCGGCTACATCGTCGAGAAGAGTCTCTCGGTCGACAACCTCTTCGTTTTCGTCATCATCATGGCTACCTTCGCTGTCCCGGAGGAACACCAGCACAAAGTGCTGACCTTCGGCATCCTGCTCGCCCTGGTGATGCGAGGAATATTCATCGCAGTGGGCGCAACGCTGCTGTCGCTGTTCTCTTTCATGTTCCTCGTTTTCGGCGCGCTGCTGCTCTACACGGCCTTGCAGCTGTTTCGTCACCGCAACGAGGATCCCGACGTCGAGAACAACGTCATCGTCAAGACAGCGCGCCGAGTTCTCCCGGTGAGTGACGAATACGACGGCGGCAAGCTGTTCACGCGGCTGGACGGCCGGAGACTGGTCACCCCGCTGTTCGTAGTCCTCGTCGCGATCGGTGGCGTCGACCTGCTGTTCGCCCTCGACTCGATCCCGGCAGTGTTCGGCGTCACCGAGCAGCCGTACATCGTCTTCACCGCCAACGCGTTCGCTCTGCTCGGCCTGCGGGCACTGTTCTTCCTCGTCAAGGGACTGCTCGACCGCCTCGTCTATCTGTCCGCCGGACTAGCGATCATTCTGGCTTTCATCGGCGTCAAGCTGATCTTGCACTGGGCCCACGTAGACATCGACAAGCGAATCCCGGAAGTACCGACACCGATCAGCCTCGGCGTCATCATCACCATTCTCGTTGTTGTGGTGATCGCCAGTCTGCTCAAGACCCGCGGGGACACTTCCGTCACCGCACACGCGGGATCACTTCATGCAAGTCGCTCCGCCGACCGCGAACCCGATTGACAGACAGACTGCAACTCAGCTGCAACACATCCTTTACGCCACTCTCCGTAACTACTCTCAGACTGAGAGTAATGGTGGTTGGGCTGTCGCTGACTGAGGAGTGACCGATCATGAAGCGTGTACAGGCGAAATTCTTAACTGTTCTGATGTCAGTGAGTTTGCTCGCGCTGCCGTCGTTGAGCTACGCCCAGAGCTCGGGCAGTCACGGAGAAAAAGGCAAGCGATACAACACGGAGTGGAAAACACTCAAGGCGCTGGACCCGAAGTACGAGGTCCAGCAACTTACGACGTCGGACAATCTCGACAACAAGATGTACCTCGGTGTTGATCCGTACGTTCCATCGATGAACTCGGTCGTGTTCATGTCCGACCGTAACGGCGCTCAGAACCTGTACCTGATGTCACTGAAGGACGGCTCGTTCCGGCAGGTGACCGCCTCCGACGAACTGGACGGAAACCACAGCAACGTCTCACCCGCGACCGAAGAGGCGTTCTTCCGGGAAGGAAGGACCATCAAGCGGGTCAGCCTGAACGCCCCTTACAAGGAACAGGCCGTTTACACCGCGGACAAAAAGTACGACATCAAGGGGATCGTTGCGCTGACCGGCAACGGAAAGACGATCGCGTTGTCGCTGAACTACGACGACGACAAGAGGTCCGACCTCGTCACGATCGACGTCAAGACAGGCAAGCAGACAACGGTCAAGACCATCGATGGCAAGGTCGACCATGTGCTGGTCAATCCGACCGGAACGCATCTGGTCTACCACATCTACAAGGACGACGAGGTCGGCGTCATCGACATCGAGTCGAAGGACAAGAAACTTCTGACCAAGTCCGGCGACCACGGCGTACACCCGTTCTGGGGTGACGCGACGAACGCCGGGTTCGTCCTGAAACTCGACGACAAGAAGCCGCTCGAGCAGATCGTCATCTACAACACCAAGAAAGACAAGATCAAACGCTATGACATCGACGTGAAGGGCAACCATTTCGCGATCAACTCGACGGG
>NZ_JBFBNQ010000014.1:0-54153 GCF_040687575.1 Kribbella sp. NPDC056861
CCCGTCGAGTTGATCGCGAAATGGTTGCCCTTCACGTCGATGTCATAGCGTTTGATCTTGTCTTTCTTGGTGTTGTAGATGACGATCTGCTCGAGTGGCTTCTTGTCGTCGAGTTTCAGGACGAACCCGGCGTTCGTCGCGTCACCCCAGAACGGGTGTACGCCGTGGTCGCCGGATTTGGTCAGGAGTTTCTTGTCCTTCGACTCGATGTCGATGACGCCGACCTCGTCGTCTTTGTAGATGTGGTAGACCAGATGTGTTCCGGTCGGGTTGATCAGCACATGGTCGACCTTGCCGTCGATGGTCTTGACTGTCGTCTGCTTGCCTGTCTTGACGTCGATCGTGATGAGGTCGGATCTCTTGTCGTCGTCGTAGTTCAGCGACAAGGCGATCGTCTTTCCGTCCGCGGTCAGGGCGACGATCCCTTTGATGTCGTACTTTTTGTCCGCGGTGTAGACGGTCTGTTCCTTGTAGGGGGCGTTCAGGCTGACCCGCTTGATGGTCCTTCCTTCCCGGAAGAAGGCCTCTTCGGTCGCGGGTGAGACGTTGCTGTGGTTTCCGTCCAGTTCGTCGGAGTTGGTCACCTGCCGAAACGATCCGTTCTTCAGTGACATCAGGTACAGGTTCTGAGCGCCGTCGCGGTCGGACATGAACACGACCGAGTTCATCGAAGGAACGTACGGATCGACACCGAGGTACATCTTGTTGTCGAGATCGTTCGACGTCGTAAGTTGCTGGACCTCGTACTTCGGATCCAAAGCCTTGAGCGTTTTCCACTCCGCGTCGTACCGCTTACCCTTTTCCCCGTGGCTGCCCGAAGCCTGGGCATAGCCCAGCGACGGCAAGCTGAGTAGGCTCATCGATAGTACAACCGTCAAGAATTTCGTCTGCGCACGCTTCATGAACTTGCACTCCTCGGTCAGCGACAACCCATCGACATCACTCACAGTGTGGTTGTGACTACGGAGTGTTGTGTATAGCGTGAGTTGCGTCTGGATCACTTCTGGATCTCACTCCGACTCCGCGCAGCCTGAGTGCTCGACTTTCTACCGTGATCAGCAGGGGTGGTCCTGAGTCCCAGCAAAATCTGTCAAGCGCTGGACGCGAGCCGAAGACCGGGCGCACGGCCCCGACCCGTAGATTTCCAAGCGACCTCGTCGGAGATGGGGTGAACTGAGACACAGTGGGTACAGGACGCCTACGTTGACCAGTGAGGCCTGCAGGCGTTGCGTCATCGAGAGTGCGAGGGTTCTGACCAGCAGCCCTGGCGGTTCGGCGTGGCCGGGTCCGTGTTGAGGCTTACTTCGGTCCCGGCCACGTACCGTCAAATTTGCCCAGGTGGCTCATCCGGGGTTGACGTGGTTCGTGGACAGCAGATGACCAGGTGCTGTTTGCTCAACACCCGGCCGCCACCCGCTTACAGGGTTGTGCGTACTTCAGACCGGACTACCTCTGGGATAGGTGTGCATCACGTCGGCTGAGCGGCATCTGCGGAACCGACGCCTTGACCCGGGCAGGTCGGTGATGTTCGGGCCTCGCCGAGACGCCGCCCACAGATGAAATCCTCAGGGTATTCGTGAACTTGTTCGGACGATGAGGCAAGATACGGATGCTCCGGAAGCGTGGGCGACTGTCGCTATGCGATGGGAGATTCATCCATGCCCCAAGACCACTCGTCGGCGCAGACATTCGCTCGTCTGGCCGCTGAGTTGCACGCGCTCGATACCGTCGAGCTGACGGTGGATGGAGTGGTGCAGTACGCACTGCAGGCTGTGTGGTGTAAGTACGCCTCGGTCGTCTTGATCACCAAGAGCCGACGTCCGGAAGTAGTTGCCGCTACTGACACCAAGCTCGCGGAGTTGTACCGCCTCCAGATCGAAGCGGGCCAGGGGCCGTTGCTCACCACGATCGCCGAAGAGGCCACCGTCTATGTCCCTGACGTGGCAACGGAGGACAGGTGGTCCGATAGCTGGTCTGCTCAACTCGCGCAGGCCGGACTCGCCAGTGCCATCCACCTACCACTCATGGTGGCTGGCCGGGCCCGGGCAGTCCTGAGCCTCTACAGCGACAAGCCGCACGGCTTCGATGCCGACGACTTGGCGGTAGCGCACATTCTGGCTGAGCACGCATCGGTCGCGATCTCTACAGCTCGCCACAACCACTCCATGACCCAAGCTGTGGATGCCCGCCGTCTGGTGGGGCAGGCAATCGGCATCTTGATGGAGCGATTCCAGCTCGACAGTGACCGGGCGTTCGAAGTACTGAAACGCTACTCCCAAGACAGCAACCGCAAACTGCGGGCTGTGGCCGACGAGATCATCGCAACCCGCGAACTACCCGACCGGAAGTGAACCTCGCATCTACATCTGGACAGAGCCGGATCAGTCGCAGACTCGGATTCGATCATCCGCGGGCCGGTACCGAAAGACGTGAATTAGAGCGGCCTAGGCAACGCTCCGCAGTTAGAACCAACGCGTCGCGGGTAGATCGCCGGACTTCCGCTCTCTAGCTCCGGCCGGTGTGTCGTCGCCGGGCGTTCGTCGACGACGCGCCGGCCGGGTCCAACCCCGCGCAGTGCTGCACAGCAGTGACCAACACAACCGACGCGGCTGCAGCATCGGTGGTCCGGACGGCTGACGGAACACAGTGCTGGCGGCCGACCAGGCGAAGAACGCGCTCGATCGCAGCGACGGCCGATAAGCACGACCACTAACCGCAGCACCTCATGCGACGCGATAGGCGGCCAGGACCGCCGGTGACGGTCCTGGCCTCTCGTCATCACACCACGCGAGAGGACAACACCTAATGACCGATCGAGTACGGCCACCCGAACTGCCCCCACCCGCCCCTGAGGAGCTGGCCGCGGTCGCCGTCTTGGCTCGGCACGCGTTCCAGGTTGCTGGCCAGCTGCGACAGCTATCGGAGCGGATGAGCGATCTGGGCTGGCACACCGACGAGTACAGCTATGCCGATCTGAGCCAGATTGCGGACTCGCTGAGTGGAATGAGCGGCCGTGCCGCGATGCACTCTGGCGACACGCACGTCCTGAACGAGGTCACAGGCAAGCCCTGGAAGCTGTTGGGAGGCGATGCGCACTGAGCACCGATAATCCCGCTGGCCGACTGGATCGCCGATGCGATCCCGGTCCGGATCGAAGCTTCGAGGTGACCGTATCCAGGTCGGCTGCTTGAGGCTCAGCCGCGCGGCGGAGCCGGTGGGGTGATCCGTTAGGCCAAGGCAGGTCTCGTGGAGGGGTTGTGCAGCAGTTCGCAGCTGTTTGGCCGGGTACCGGGGGTTCAGCACGAGATCTGTTCTGATCCAGCCGAAGGAGTCAGCGACGGGCAACACAACCGAGTCGGTCGACGTCGATGTCGATGTCTCGACCGCGTACAACCAGCGGACCCAGTTCGAGTCGTTCCCGCAGTTCATGGACGGCGTCGACGAGATCACGCAGCTCGACGACACCCATCTGCCCTGGAAGACCTGTGTCTCGCGAGTTCGACGCCACCGTGACCCCAGCACCCCGACGAGCGGGTCGCATGGAAGTCCGACGACGGCACCAGTCATGCCGGCGTCATCACCTTCCACCGCCTGGGCGACCAGCAGACCCGGGTGACCGCGCAGATAGACATTGACCCTGAAGGGTTCGCTGGGACGGTCGCCGACAAGACCGCATCATCTCCCGGCAGGTCAAATCCGACATGACCAACTTCAAGAAGTTCATCGAGTCACGCGGCGGCGACGAGACCGGCGCCTGGCGCGGAGACGTCAGCAACTGAACACCTTCGTGGGGGTGGCCCATCGCTGAGGTGATGGTCCGGTGTGAGCCCGTAGTGGCGGAACCGGCTGATCGACGGGGACCGAACCTGTCGCGTCAGCCAATGCGCCGATCAGCAGGTTCGGCCATCGTGGATTCACACCCGGCGATCACCTCAGTCACAGGCCAAGGTCCGGCCGGCCCAGCATCACCTGGTTTCACCAGGTGATGCTGGGGGTGCTTGTGCTCGTTGTTGCGAATCGTTCGGCGAGGACGGCGAAGGCGGTGGCCAGTTCTGGTGGGTCGATGACTTCCATGGGTACTTCGAATCTTCCGAATGAGGCGGCCAGGGCACCCCAGGACCATGAGCCTGCTCGGAGGGTGCAGGTGTGCTCGTCGATGGTGGTGACGGTTCCGTCGCCGGCGAAGGGGAGGACCTCGCTGGTGGGGAGGTGAAGGATGACAGTGCCTTCGCAGGGCCATTGGTTGACGTCGGATCCTTTGAAGCGGGCGGAGACGAATTCGTCGGCGTCTCCGCCCGGGACCGGGCGTGGGGTGAAGCGGGGACCGTTGGGTGTGCGTGGGTGGACGCGGTCGACGCTGTAGATGCGCCAGTCGTCGCGGTCGAGGTCCCAGGCGAGGAGATACCACCGGCCGTGAGAGGTGACCAGGTGGTGCGGTTCGGCGCGGCGCGGGGGTGACAGGGCGGCCGGCCGGTCGGCGTCGGCTGTGGCACTGGTGTGAGTGGTGTCGCGAGGGCTGTAGTCGAACCGAAGGGTTTCCCGGTCGCGGATGGCGTCGGCGAGGGTGACGAGCACCTCGAGTGAGATGGACCTGAGCGCTGCGGCGCCAGGTCGGCCGATCGAGGTCACCTTGATGGCGTCGAAGCGGCGCCGCAGACGTGGAGGCATCACTTGACGGATGGTGGCCAGGGCACGGATCGCGGATTCCTCGATCCCGGCTCGGATCGCGGGGGCCGCCTGTAATGCGATGGCGATCGCGATGGTCTGGTCGTCGTCGAAGAGCAGTGGTGGGAGCTCACTGCCCGCGGCGAGTCGGTATCCGCCATCGCGGCCCATGGTGGCTTCGATGCTGTATCCCAGCTCCCGGAGGCGATCGACGTCGCGGCGGACGGTGCGATCGCTGACATCGAGGCGGGACGCGAGCAGCGATCCCGGCCAGTCTCGGCGGGTCTGCAGCAGAGACAACAGGTTGAGCAGCCGCGATGTCGTCGTCATGTCGACCAGATTAGATCGAATTTAGGACAGAAACCGACCTACTGGGCTGTCAGAGTGGATGCATCGCGCCAAACGGGCCGATCTCACGAAGGAGCAAGCAAAGATGACGATCCAGCCGACCACCCACCTCAACTTCCGTGGCGACGCCCGCGAGGCGCTGGAGTTCTACCAGTCCGTGTTCGGTGGGCACCTCGTCGTCAACACCTACGCGGAGTTCGGCATGCCGGCCGACCTGCCCGGCGCCGACAAGGTCGTTTTCGGTCTGGTTGCCGCCGAGAACGGCTTCCGGGTGATGGGCTACGACGTTCCCGGCCAGACCGAAGGCTCGATTACGGGTGGCGGCTCGACGCGGCGGGAGAACAACACCACGGTGACCGACCAGGCCCTTTTCGTCTCGATCGGCTCCGACGCCCTCGACGAGCTCCAAAAGCACTGGGACGCCTTGGCGGTGGACGCCGACATCGTCGAGCCGCTGGCCGCGTCGCAGTGGAGCGCCGGTTTCGGCATGCTCACCGACCGGTTCGGTGTCACGTGGAGCTTCAGCGTCACCGCCAACTAAATCCCTGACCCTGCACAGCGGCGCGTGGGCCGGGTCGATCCGGCTCACGCTGCTGCTTTCATCTGCCCAGACAACTCTGCTCGCGAAGGAACAGCTGTGCTCACTGCCGTGTCTGACATCAACTGGCTCGCCGTCATCACCTCCACCATCGTGTTCGCCGTGCTGGGAGGCGCCTACTTCACGGCCGTCGGCAAGCCCTACAAGGTGGCCTTGGGGAACGAGAACCGGGAACTTCCCAAGCCCGGCCCGATCTTCATCGTCGGGCCACTGATCTCCAGCCTGCTCGTCGTCATCACGACCGCGACCTTGCTGCGCGCCCTGGCGATCGACACCCTCGGCGACGGCATCGTCTTCGGGTTCGTCGTCTCCATCGGTTATCTGGTCGCACAGACAGCGAACATCGCCATCAACCCGAACTTTCCCCGCCCGTTGCTCTACACCGCGATCAACGCCCCCTACTTCATCGTCTGCACGCTGGCAGCAAGCGCGATCCTCACCCTCTGGCAGTAACGCCGCACCCACCCGAAGGAGCACCACGATGAAGATGCGCCCCCTCGGACGCACTGGACTCCAGGTCAGTCCCTACTGCCTCGGCACCATGATGTTCGGTCCCCTCGGCAACCCCGACCCCGACGACTGCGCACGCATTCTCCACCGGGCACTCGACGGCGGCATCAACTTCGTCGACACCGCTGACGTCTACGGCGGCGGCGAAACCGAGGTCATCCTCGGTAAAGCGCTGACAGGGCGCCGCGACGACGTCGTCCTCGCCACCAAGTTCAGCGGCCCGATGGGCGATGACCCAAACCGTCGCGGCGCCTCCCGCCGCTGGATCGTCACCGCAGTCGAAGACTCCCTGCGGCGGTTGAACGTCGACCACATCGACCTCTACCAGATTCACCACTTCGACCCGGCCACCGACCTCGAAGAAACCCTGTCCGCGCTGACAGATCTCCTGACCGCCGGCAAGATCCGCGCGGTCGGCTCGTCCAGCTTTCTCGCCTCCGACATCGTCGAAGCACAGTGGATCAGCCAACGAAACGGCCTGGCCCGTCTGCGGACCGAACAGCCCAGCTACTCCATCCTTGCCCGCGGCATCGAACGCGACATCCTGCCCGTCTGCCACCGCTACGGCATGGGTGTCCTGACCTGGAGCCCACTGGCCTGGGGACTCCTCACCGGCAAACACCGCCCCGGACAGAACGCAAAGGTCTCACCAGGCCGGGCGAAGTGGGGACCACAGCACATGAGCGACCAGAACAAAGCCGCCGCCGTCGAGCAACTGGTCCCCGTCGCCGAACAGGCGGGTATCTCGATGACACACCTGGCGATGGCGTTCACCATGGCACATCCCGCCGTCACCTCAGCCATCATCGGGCCGCGCACCTTCGACCAGCTCGATGATCTCCTCGCCGGAGCAGACCTCAGCCTCAGCGACGACATCCTCGACCGCATCGACGAGATCGCTCCCCCCGGCACCGATATCGGCGTCAGCGAAGTCAGCTACGTCCCACCCTCACTGTCCAACACGACCCTGCGCCGCCACTCCATCAGCGACCGCGCCGCGGCATGAGAACAACAATCACGCCGCGGCTGCCTCGCCCGGACTGAATTCCGACGTGCTGAGTTCGTGGGCGACGTCCCAGTCAGGTGCGAAGAGCTGATCGGCTCGGAAACCTGTTGCGCTGAACTTACCGTCACTGATTTGCTGGCACGCATGGTTGACCTGAAGCGGACGGAGTACCCACTGTCGTCCAAGTACGACGCCGCTTGGTTGCTCAGCTGCGACATGGGGCCCAATCCGCTGTGGCTGCTCGAAGATCTCGCGCGCGATCTCGACCTGAAGTCCGGCATGAAGGTACTCGATCTGGGCTCCGGTAAGGGCGCGACCTCGGTCTTTCTGGCGAGAGAGTACGGCGTACAGGTCTGGGCGGCCGATCTCTGGGTTGATCCCTCGACCGTCGCAGCCAACTTCGATGCCCAAGGCGTCGACGCCGTCGCAATCAAGGCCGAGGCTCACGCGCTTCCGTTCGCCCACGAGTTCTTCGACGCGATCGTCTGTATCGATGCCTTCGAGTACTTCGGTACCGATGATCACTATCTTGCCTACCTGACCACGTTCCTCAAACCCGGCGGCCAACTCGGCATCGCCACCCCCGCGATGGTCCGCGAAATCCGCGACCTCGGCCATATACCCAAGCACATCAAAGAGCTGGTCGGTTGGGAGGCAACCGCCTGGCACACAGCAGACTGGTGGCGCTTTCACTGGGCGACCACCGACCTGGTTGAGGTTGTCTCCGCCCGCCTCCAGGAATCCGGTTGGCGCGACTGGCTCGCCTGGGCCGAAGCGAGTTCGGAACACAACGGCATCCCGGACGGCAGCTTGGAGATGCTCCGAGCCGACCAGGGCGAGTACCTGTCCTTCGCCCTTGTCTCCGCCCGCAAAACGAGCAAGACGCCGACCTGACCACAACGCTCGGTCGGCGCTGGGCTCCGGTGCGGATTCAATTGTCCGAACGACTTCCCCGTCAATCGGTTTCCCGGTCGGTGGAGCGACTTGCACGAAGTGATCCCGCGTGTGCGGTGACGGAAGTATCCCCGCGGGTCTTGAGCAGACTGGCGATCACCACAACGACGAGAATGGTGATGATGACGCCGAGGCTGATCGGTGTCGGTACCTCCGGGATTCGCTTGTCGATGTCTACGTGAGCCCAGTGCAAGATCAGCTTGACGCCGATGAAAGCCAGAATGATCGCTAGTCCGGCGGACAGATAGACGAGGCGGTCGAGCAGTCCCTTGACCAGGAAGAACAGTGCCCGCAGGCCGAGCAGAGCGAACGCGTTGGCGGTGAAGACGATGTACGGCTGCTCGGTGACGCCGAACACTGCCGGGATCGAGTCGAGGGCGAACAGCAGGTCGACGCCACCGATCGCGACGAGGACTACGAACAGCGGGGTGACCAGTCTCCGGCCGTCCAGCCGCGTGAACAGTTTGCCGCCGTTGTATTCGTCACTCACCGGGAGAACTCGGCGCGCTGTCTTGACGATGACGTTGTTCTCGACGTCGGGATCCTCGTTGCGGTGGCGAAACAGCTGCAAGGCCGTGTAGAGCAGCAGCGCGCCGAAAACGAGGAACATGAAAGAGAACAGTGACAGCAGCGTTGCGCCCACTGCGATGAATATTCCTCGCATCACCAGGGCGAGCAGGATGCCGAAGGTCAGCACTTTGTGCTGGTGTTCCTCCGGGACAGCAAAGGTAGCCATGATGATGACGAAAACGAAGAGGTTGTCGACCGAGAGACTCTTCTCGACGATGTAGCCGGCGAAGTACTCCGCTCCGAACACCGAGCCGTGGGCGCTAAGGAACCACAGCCCGAACCCGACAGCGACCAGTACGTAGAAAACAGACCACGCGGCGGCCTCTCGGAAGCCGACCCGATGCGGACGCACTGCTGCGACCGCCAGATCTACGGCAAGGAGCACGATGATGACGCCGATGGTCGTCATCCAGGTCACCGCGCTGATATCGAGCACTCGCCCTCCAGTTGTCCTCGGCAAGAGTCCGGCAGTTGGAAGACCGACCGTACACGCCGCATCCAGTCGCAGGGCCGAGCCTGGAGGCCGATGTCGTCTTCCCGGAGATGTCGTAGGGGATTTGTTGTTGACAGCACCTATCTCCGTGGTTTCACCACCTCCCGCGAGTTCTGATGGCCTCGCTGATGTGGGCGACGCCTCCGTGGCAGATGTCTCGACGCGATCGCCTCAACAGCAAGCGACCGATCAAGGAGCCCACACCATGTGGGCCTCTTGTCCCGCCGTTTCCAGCTGTGGCTGGTCGCGCGGACCGCTGGCACGTGACCACAGTCACAATAACCAACCTGCCACCAGGCCGTGACGAACCGGCACCAGCCGCTGTCTGACCAGTAACACCTTAAAGTCGTTACCAGAAACGCGAATCCGGAGGAAGATCGATGACCACCACTACCTCGAAGAAGACCACCGCGGTCGCGCCCGTCACCGGGACCGGAGTCGTTGCCGACAGCACCGGAGTGGTGGACGGCGGCCGGACCAGCATCGCCGACGTCGTCGTCTCCAAGATCGCAGGCATCGCGACCCGCGAGATCTCCGGCGTCTACGACCTCGGTGGTACGGCGGCTCGCACGGTCGGCATGATCCGCGACCGGATCGGCACCAAGACGAACCTGTCGCAGGGTGTGTCGGTTGAGGTGGGCGAGACCCAGGCTGCAGTCGACCTGCAGATCATCGCCGAGTACGGCGTCAGCATCGCGGACTTGGCCACCGCGATCCGCGGCAACGTGATCTCCGCGGTCGAGCGGATGACCGGCCTCGAGGTGACCGAGGTCAACATCTCGGTCTCCGATGTCCACCTCGAAGGCGACGACGAGACGACCGACGAGGCTGAAAGCGGCCTGGCTGAGCGCCATGTGCAGTGACTGTCCCCACAATTGATCCCACCGCCAGCGCGTGAGATCGACTTGGCCGAGCAGATCGCTGCCGCGGCCCGGATGGTTCCCGGAGTCGCCACCTGCACGGTGGCGCCTTCGGACAGGTCGCTACTTATCTGCCCGGCCTTGGCGAAGAAGATGACCTGGTGGTACTTCGCACCGATCACATCTCACCGGATCGGGCGGGTCGGCGCAGGGATCAACTGCCGGTGTCGGACCAGTGATTCGCGTCGTCGGTGGCGATGGGGCCGTAGTGCTTCAGGCCGTAGGTCGCGCCGACCTTGATGAGGTCGGGGTTCAAGCCTGATCTGGGCGTCGAGGTGATGGTTGTCGGGGGGCCGGTCGTGTTGGCGACAGTGATCGTGGCGGCTGTCCAGACAGTGGTCCAGTCGACCGCCATCCGGTAGCAGTGGCGGCTGTTGGCCGACGGCGAGGTCTTGTTGCCGTAGATCACCAATGCCTTCGCCAGTGCGGTTGCCGCGTTGGCCGAAGCTGTCCGGTCCGGATTGCCGTTGGCGTCTGAGTGAACCCAGCAGATGTCCACGCTGGGCTGACCGGCAGAAGGCACGAACGCGGGGACGGTGGCCGGGTCCAGGTTGTCTCTGGAGATCTTGTAGCTCCATTGCATCAGGTAGGCGCGCTGGAACGAGCGGAAGGTCGAGATGACGTCGACGTCTATGCCGGCCATCCGCATCGCGTTCTTGAATGCGTAGGCATTCGTCCGGAACGGTTCGGCGAGTTCGTCCATCGATCCCGATTTCGGGAATTTCGGCTCCCAGGACGCACCGCTGAGATGGTTGGTGTCGCAGGCCAGATAGGTGAACTCCACGGATCCGTCGGACCAGAAACAGCCGCCGCTGGCGGAACCTGTCACGGAGATGACGAATTTCTGCTGTTTGCCCTTGAAGGGGTTCTTGTGGGTCGCCGCCAGAGTGAATCCGTCGGTACTCGATCCGGGGACCACGACGTTTTGCGGTGTGGTGCCGTCACCCCAATCGATCTTGGTGGTGAAGGTACACCGAGACGTGTCGCCGACGGTGTAGTAGAAGATCCGCACCGTCGGGTTGGAGCTTTCGCATGTTCCTACGTCTTTGAAGTCACATTGTGTCACCGCGGCCGTGGTCGCCGACCGGTTACCGGCCCGCAGCGATGCTCCGGGTCCGGATCCGGCCGTCGCGGACAACAACGGCATCAGACTCGCGGCTACCATCGCCAAAAGCACCACGAGAACTCGGAACCGCATTCGTACGAACGATTGTTTCCTGTTCACTTGGACATCGACCTCCGTTGTCGTTGAGGGTCCGAGAATCTCTCGGCCGGCGTCTGCTGTCGCCGGATCCGAACAGATCCGAACGGAAGACGGAGCTGCCCTGAATGACAGGAAGGCTCAGAGAGGAGGTCTGGTATGACGGGTGAAGGCGTTCCCGAGCCCGACGGCGCGCACAACCTGGACGATTTCGCGAGCGCGTTGGTGCAGCTCCGCGAATATGCCGGACTGCCGTCGTACGGCGAACTCGTGCGTCGAATAGCGCGGATCCGGGCGGCCCGGGGCTTGCCGATCGGGGAACGGGCGCCAGGCCGGGTGACCGTGTACGAGTGTTTCCAGCCGGGACGGCGCCGGGTTGACGTCGCTCTGGTCACCGATCTCGTGCTGGCGCTCGGGCTCGCTGAGGACGAGGCCGCCCGTTGGAGCCGGGTGTGCCGCCAGCTCCAAGGGCGGACCGCGGGCGTCGTCGCGACGCGATCTACGTTGCCGCCGCCGGTGCCGACGTTTGTGGGGCGAGCCGACGAGATGGCGGCCTTGCTGGCCGCGACGGGTCCGGTCGTCATCGACGGGATGGCGGGATCGGGGAAGACCCAGTTGGCGCTGCGGGCTGGGCAGCAGTTGAGCGATCGCGGGTTGATTGACCTGGTGTTGTTCGCAAACCTGCGCGGCCACGATCCGCAGCGGTCGGCGGCGGCCCCTGCGGCTGTGATCGACCAGTTCCTGCAGATCCTGAAAGCGCCGACCGCTAGTGGTGCGTCGCGGACTGAACGGTTCCGGCAGTTGGTCGCCGGGCGGCGCGTCCTGGTCGTGCTCGACGACGCGGCCACCGCTGACCAGGTACTACCGCTGCTGGCTCCGGGCCGGATCTGGATCACCAGCCGGCGGGATCTCGGACGTCTCAAGGGCGCCGGCCGGATTCAGGTGCCGCCGTTGGGCGGCCGGGACACGCTCGAACTGCTCGGCGCCATCGCCGGGCCCGCCCGGTTCGTCGACGACGCGGCCGCGGGCGACATTGTCCGGCTGACCGGCGGTCTCCCGCTCGCGGTGAGTCTCGCAGGCGCCCAAATCGCCCGCCAACAGAGTTGGAGCCTGGCCGATCACCGTGATCGACTCCAGTTGCGCAGGCGTCAACTCCGCCTCGACGACGGGCTGACGGCGACCCTTGACGTCTCGTACGCCGGTCTCGCCCGCCGCACACAGGCGATCTTGCGAGCAGCGGCGCTACATCCCGGCGACCAGATCGGAACCGCGGAGATCGCCGTCCTCGCCGGCACCGACACAGCCACCGCCCGCTTCGAGCTGACTGTGCTCCAACGGGAGAACCTCGTCCTGCGGGTCGGGCCCGATCGTCATCTCCTCCACGACCTGGTCCGCGCGCACGCGACCCTTCAAGCTCTCGAGGAGGACTCCGCGACCAGCCGGCACGGCGCGCTCAACCGCCTGCTCGACCACTACATCCGGCGCTGCGTCACCGCGATGACAGCACTCCACCCTCAGCACGAAGCGGACTGGCACAACCTCCCCACGGCACCCGAGGACCTTGGCGAGCAGGCTGATCACTGGCTCGACGGCGAACTCCTGAACATCCTCGCCGCCGTCCGGGCAGCGATCGAGTGCGACCAGCCCGAGCGCGCGGTTCAGCTGTGGGTGCTGGTCGCCTGGCGCCTTTACCACCACGGGCAGCATGTCGACCAGCTCTCCATGTACGACGCCGTCAGCCTGGCGGCCGAACGCTGTGGAAATACCCAGGCGGCGGCGTTGATCGAGCGAAACTGCGGGTATGCGGCCAGCCGCCACGGCGACGACGCGCTGGCTCGGCGGCACTACCACTCTGCGCTGGCTTCGTTCCGCACCCATCAGGACAGGCGCAACGAAGCGGCGGTCCTCAACGGTCTCGGCGGGCTCGACATCTACAGCGGTGAGCCGGATCGAGCGATCGAGCACCTGACCCAGGCGATCCGGATCCAAGACCAACTTGGCCGGCGCAGCACCGCGGCGCTGAACAATCTCGCCGTTGCCTACTTCCGGACCGGACGCCACGACGAGGCGATGCAGTGCTACGAGCAGTCCATCCGGCTGTCGAACGAGACGGGTGACCTGCCGATGCTCAGGGTCGCGTTGTCCAACTCCAGCGGCCTGGCTATCTCCCTGGGCCAGCTGAATCGTGCCACCGAACTGGCAACCTAGGCACTCGAGCTGGCTCGGCGCCTGAAGAGCCGGAGCGGGGAAGGCCAGGTACTGATCAACATCGGCTGTATCGAGGCAGCCCAAGGCCGGTATCCGGCCGCGATCAGGACGCTGCGTCAGGCGATTGCTATAGGCAATGAACTTGGCGACCGCCACCTCGAGGTCCTGGGTCGCAACGAGCTGGGCCAGGTGCTGACCACCACGGGAGCCACCGACGAGGCATGGCGCGAACATGATCTCGCCGAGACCATCGCCACAGACATCGGCGACCACTACGAACTGGCTCGCGCCCACGACGGCCGCTCGGCGCTGCTCGCCGGTGCTGGTCAGCACGTGGCCGCGAGGGCGCACGCCGTACGGGCCTTGTCTCTGTACGACGAGCTCAGGGTTCCCGAAGCCGCCGCCTTGAGGACCAGGCACGGTTTATAGCTTCCGGTCCGACCGTAACTTCGGCGAGGCGAACGACAACTTGGCCTGACGCGGCCGATTGGAGCTTCATGCATTATTGACCGAACTGGCGGGCCGGCGAACTGTTGTCGTCGGCCGGAGCCCGCGGCACGACGCCGGCACATGGTTGGGAGCAGAGGACTGTGATGGAAACCGCGAAGCGCTTGATAAATCGTTACGCACATGGCTTCTGGGAACCCATCAGGACCGGTGCTTCCGGTGCCGAAGTGTATCGACTCTGGGGAGGCCAGCACCTGTTCGTAAAGGTGGACCGTGATTAGGCTGAGATCGCCGCCGAGGCAGACCGGTTGGCCTGGCTGGCAGGGCGAGGCGTAGCCACAGCGAAGGTTGTCGACCACGGCCAGAACGAGGAGTCCGCCTGGCTGGTCACCGAGGCGGTGACGGGTATCACCGCGGCCAGTTGGCCGAGCGGCGACCTCGCAACAGTCACTCGATCGCTCGCCGATGCAGCCAGGATGCTGCATTCACTGCCGATCGACGGGTGCCCGTTCCGTCGCGATCTGGCGACTACGGACTTGCTTGCCTCGGCTCGGGTCGAGGCCGGCTTGGTTGACCTGGATAATCTGGAGGACCAGTACGACGGCTGGACGGGTGGGCAGTTACTCGATGAACTTCGACGAATCCGGCCGACGGACGAGAACCTGGTCGTGTGTCACGGTGACCTGACTCCGGACAACGTCTTGGTCGACCCTGACAGCGGGCAGCTCACCGGCTTGATCGACGTCGGCGGCCTCGGTCTTGCCGACCGCTGGCTCGACCTCGCGATTCTCTACCGTGAGCTGAGCGATGGCCCCTTCGACCGGTCGCACGCAGCGCAGTTCCTCCGACGGTACGGCGTGACGTCGGACCCGGCGAAAATGTCGTACTACGTCTTGTTGGACGAGTTCTTCTGATCAGTTTCGACGGCGCGTCGGTGCGATCAGGGAGGTCTGAGCGCCAGGGCCTCGATAGGCATCGGCAATCGTCTTCAGTGGCAATCGGTATTGGACTGTGCCCAGCGGATCGCGCTCTACTGGAGCCTAGCCAGTGGTTGCCCACTGCAAACACTGGAGGTAGAACCATTCGCAGGCACACTCGTTCACTGCTCGCGACGCTGGCCGTGCTCACGGTCGCCTCGGGTACCGCCTGCGGTACCGACCCGGTCAGCTCGGCGAACCCGGTCAGCAGCCAGACAGCCCCGCCTGCCTCCCCGCCGCCGACTGCGCCTTACATCGCGGAGTTCGAGCGCCTCGAAAGCGACTTTGCCGCGCGCCTGGGCGTCTACGCGGTGGATACCGGCGACGGCCGCGAAGTGGCACACAACGCAGATGCTCGCTTTCCTCATGCCTCGACGTTCAAGGCGATGGCTGCGGGGGCCGTGCTCCGCAAGCACAAACTGGGGGGTCTGGACAAGCTGGTCAAGTACTCCAAGGCCGACCTGCTGCCGAACTCGCCGATCACCGAGAAGCACACCGAACTCACACTGGCCGACCTGTGCGATGCCGCCGTTCGCTACAGTGACAATGCGGCCGCGAATCTCCTCCTGGAGGACCTCGGCGGGCCCAAGGCGCTCCAGGCCGTCCTGCAGCAGCTCGGTGACGACGTGACGCGGATGGAACGCAACGAGCCCGGACTGAACCAGTGGGATCCGACAAAGGCTCGTGACACCACGACGCCGCGGGCCTTTGCCCGGGACCTGCGGTCCTTCGTTCTCGGCACCGCTCTCGACAAGCCCGAGCGTGGCCGTCTCACTACATGGCTCAAGACCAACACCACCGGCGCCAAGCTGATCCGAGCGGGCGTACCCGCCAATCGGATGGTCGGTGACAAAACGGGTGCGCCTGCGACGTACGGCGGACGCAACGACATCGCCGTCGTCTGGCCGCCGAACCGTGAACCGATCGTCATGGTGGTCTACTCGAACCGGCTGGAATCCGAGGCCGATTCTGATGACCGACTGGTCGCCGAGGCCGCGAAGGTCGTCGCTCGCACCCTCGGCTGATCACCCGCACCCAGCAGGTGTCGATGACAACTCCGTGAAGCCCAGGACGTGACCCATTGAAGGCTCAGGGTTGGACTCGTCCGTCGCACCGGAACCGCGGGTGTGGCGGGTTTCGCGGATGATCTGAAAGTCCGCGCGGCCGGCGATGGAACATGGCACACAGTGCCGGGGCTCTCAGGTCGTGTGGTCGAAGGCTGCGCGACGATCTTTGCCGTTCATGGCGGTGATCATGCTGGGATAGTCCAGCAGGTCGATGTTGCTGGCCGGCTTGTCGATGACTTTCATCAGGGGGCCGATGAGGGACAGTGCTGAGAACAGCAGGTTGCGGAGGAAGATACCTTTTCGGGTGGCTGGAGCCAGGAGCCGGCCGGCGTTGATTTTCTGCGAGACTGCGGCGTAGTCCCGGATCTTTTGTTCGTAGCAGGCGAAGGCGGTCGCGTGGTTGCCTTGGGCAAGGGCTAGTTCGCCGGCCAGGACGTAGGCGCCGACCATGGCCAGGCCGGTGCCGAATCGCTCGTTGTACGGCGGCCGGGACCTCCTGCGCGCAGCTCGGTTCGTAGCTCCACTTGATCCAGGGCTCGACCAGGGTCACCGCTCGCGGAGACGAGAAGCCCGGCTCACTCACCGCCATGTCACGGCGCGCCTGACCGGCGATGACGATCAGCGGAGTGTTGTTCCGGTACGCCGTTGCCAGGTTGCCCATCCCGTTGCCGACTCCTGCCGCGGAGTGCAGGTTGACCACGACCGGAACGCCGACAATGGCTGATAAGCCTGCCGGGTAGTACCCAGGTACTACCTGCGGGCCGGCTCAGTACTCCAGACCGACGCGACCACTCCCGGGTCGTTCATAACGTCGGGCCATGGCACAGAAAAGGAAGTCGGCCCGCGCCGTTCGTAGAGCCGCCGCACTTGGCGGGTGCGTTCTCGTGGGTGCTTCACTGGCCATCATCTGGGCAGCAAAGGCTGGTGCGGATCGCTCGCTGTACGTCAGTGGACTGGGAGCGGATGGTGAACCGACCGCAGGTGTGTTCGAGTTCGCGTTGCTGCTGTTGGTTGCCGGGGGCTACTCGGTTGCCTGGGCATTGCACGATGTTGTCGACGGTGCCGGCCCAGTCGGGCGGTGGACGCCGAGCCTGTCGCTGATTGTCTCGTCGTCTCTGTTTCTCGTGGCATCGCAGGTTCCCTGTACCGCGGGCTGCCCTGTTCCGGTGGGGGACTCGTTCACTTGGCAGGATCTGACGCATGTCGCCAGTGCTATCGCGGGATTCGCTTTCGCTGCACTTGCCATGATCCAGGTCTCGTTCGCCGGCTCACACCCGGTTCTGAGTTGGCTGTCGCGGGTCTGTGGGGTGCTGGTAGCGGTGGTGGCTGCGGCTGGTGGCCTGTCGAGTCTGTTCAGTTTCCGGACCGATATCGGGAGCATGCTCGAGTTCGTGGCGATGACCGTTGCCATGTCCTGGCTCGCGCTGACGGGCCTGGTAACGGCGGTCGAAGGGGCCGAGCCGGTCCCAAAGGATGCTGAGCGCAACGATCTGGTCGGCGCCGGAAAGCGCTGATCAGCATGTCGATGCTGGGTACAGTGGCACCGTGCGATCGCAAGTGACAGTCGGCGGAGTGGAGCTGCCGCAGCCGCCGGGTGCCTTACGGCGGTTCTGGAGCGCTCATCCACGTCTCACCGACGTACTCGTCTCTGTCGCGTACTTCGGGACTGCGTCGGTGTGGGCCTTGATCACGCCGTTGTCATCAGGACGCTGGGAACCGATCCAAACAGTGATCGTTGCGATGGCAGCCGTGGTTCTGACCGCCGGGGCGCTGCTGGTACGACGCTCTCGTCCGCGGATGACTTTTGCCGTGGCGACCTCTGCCGCTCTGCTCGGGCTGACTGTCGACAACGTGATCGACCCGCAGGGGATGGCCTTGGCCGTCTACGCATTGTTCGTTTACAGGTCGAATCGCAGTGGCTGGCGTGCCTTCGGTGTGGTGGTCGTGATCGGCGTGGTGATCCGGCCGGCCGTCTCGGTCGTCCTGCGGGAGACACCACTGTCAGCCGTCTCGGTCACGGTGTCCTCGCTGCTCTACATCATCGTGGTGCTGACGGCCGCTCTGGTCGGTGTCTCCGTTGCCGGTCGGCGCCGCTACATTCAGAGTCTCGTCGATCGCGCCGCCCAGTTGGCGGCCGAGCGTGATCAGCAAGCCCGGATCGCCACCCTTGCCGAACGCGCCCGGATCCTGCGTGAGATGCACGACGTGTTGTCGCACAGTCTGTCGGTGATGGTCTCGTTGGCCGACGGTGCCGCTGCGCTGGCGTCGAGGGATCCGGAGCGATCGCGGGAGGCGGTGGAGGAGATCGGTGCGGTCGGGCGGCAGTCTCTGTCGGAGATGCGACGACTGCTCGGAGTACTGGGCACGGAGAACCCGACCGAGCGGCCAGTGGACGACTCGACGCAACCGAGCCCAGGCATCGGTGAACTGGACGGGCTGATCACGACCTTCCGCGCCGCGCAACTGCCGGTCAGTTTGCGATTGTCCGGTCGGCCTCCGTCGTCGCCGACGGCCCAGAACACGATTTACCGCATCGTCCAGGAGTCGCTGACCAACGTTCTGCGCTACTCCCGCGCTCCTCGTCACGTGACGGTGGAGGTCAGCAGTGGAGTGGATGGTACGTCGGTGGCGATCACCGACGACGGAGTGGCGGGCCTGGCGACCGAGTCGGTGGGTCTGGGCCGTGGCCTGATCGGGATCCGCGAGCGTGCGAGCCTGTACGGCGGCACCGTGTCGGCCGGTCCGTTGCCGGACGGAGCCGGATGGCGGGTCCTTGTCGAGATGCCGCAAGCCGAAGGAGACCGATGACCACCCAGCGGATCCATATTCTCATCGTCGATGACCAGGAGTTGATGCGACGAGGCACCCGGATGCTTCTCGATGCCGAAGACGGCCTGGAGGTGGTCGGGGAGGCCTCCACTGGACAGGAAGCCGTGTACTACGCGGCGGAACTGACACCGGACGTCGTCCTGATGGACGTGCGGATGCCCGGTATGAACGGCATCGAAGCGACGCGAAGGATCGTGCTCGACACACCGCAGAGCAAGGTGCTCGTCCTGACCACGTTCGATCTCGACGAGTTCGCGTTCGGCGGCCTGCGGGCAGGAGCCAGCGGATTTCTCGTCAAGAACGCGCCACCGGCCGAGCTCGTCCATGCGATCAAGGTCGTGGCGGCAGGCGAGGCACTGGTCTCGCCCCGCGTCACGCGCAGCATGCTGGACCATTTCAGTAGCCAGTTCCCACGGGGCGCAGGGGAGGATTCCTCCCTCGCAGATCTGACCGACCGCGAAACGGAGGTGTTCGCCGCGATCGCGAAGGGCATGAACAACGCCGAGATCGCGACCAGCCTGCGGCTGTCCGAGTCCACCGTCAAAACTCATGTCGGCCGCGTTCTGGCCAAGATCGATGCTCGTGACCGGGTTCAGGCCGTGATCATCGCGTACGAACAAGGCCTGGTGTGACCTGTACTGACGACGCCACTTCATCTGTGCCGGGATCAGGATCCGGTCCCGGTGGTGGGCCTGAAACACGTCCGGCTTCTCGGCGAATCCTGGATGGCGCGAGTGACGGTGGGATCGAGTCATTGGCAGCGACAACGATGACAGCACTCCGGTGCGAAGGGCCGGCCGGCAACTACTGGTACTTTGCAGTGTGAGTGACAATCTGCTGAAGCTCGCGGACGAGCTCGTCGAGGTCGGGCGTCTGGTCTCGGGTGACGATGTGACATCCGCGCTGGCTCGTTTCGTCAAACGGGTCGTATCGACCGTCCCGGAGTGTGACGAGGCGATGATCGCTGTTCAGGCGGTCGGTGCGTCCGAGATCGTTGCCCAAGAGCATCGGTTGGCTGGGCAGTTCGATGAGGCAGCGCGCTCGGAGTTGCACATGCGGTTGGTCGACGAGGAGGGGCCGATGTACGAGGCGCTCCGGTTCGCTGAACCGCGGCGGATCGGTGACTTCGCAGCAGAGCGGCGCTGGCCTCGATTCGGCGCGGCTGTGCTGAACGCCGGACACCGGAGCTGCCTGTTCTTCCCGTTGGCATCGACTGGAGCGCAGACCGCTGTCTTCGGTCTGTTCTCGGCCACGCCAGGCGCTTTCTCCGATGTCTCGTACGATCTGGTCCTGTTGTTCGCGCTGCACGCCGGAGTGGCCTTCGACAACGTTCGCCTGTACGACGACAGCAGCAAGCTGATCGAGCAATTGCGGACCGCCCTGGACACCAGGACAGTGATCTCCCAGGCGCAAGGACTTCTGATGCAGCGTTTCGGTATCGCTTCGACAGTCGCTTTCGATGTCCTGAAGCGCCGCTCACAGGACACCAACACCAGACTCCGCGCGCTTGCCGAGAACCTGGTGGAGTCACACCACCATGGCGATCTCGACCAAGAGCTTCGCAGACTAGGTCTCAGCTCGCTCGCCGGCTGACAGTTGCGCCGGGCCGGTGATTAGATGCCGGCCCGCGTGCTCGGTGAGCAGACGATCGACCTCGGTGGTGGTCAGTGCAAGCCGGGCTCGCGAGTCCGCGACGACCGCAGCCCGCCGCGGCAGCGTTGTAGCGGGTCAGCGGGCCTGGCCTGACAGCGATGGAATGCGGCCGTCATATCCTGCACGGCCGAGTCACCGCGGCCGAAGTCACGTTCGACCAGGTGCGTGCGTCTGCTCCCGACCTGGTCGAATCACTCGGTAGTTTCGCGATACAGGTCGGCACGGTCCTCGAGCGCCAGGGCGGCGGCGCGGACGGCGTACGAAGTCGCTGCAACGCTCGGCGAGGCAGCCCAATGAAAGCCGGTCGCGGGCCTCTCCCCGCGGGCTACTCGGCTCTGATCTGGTCCACGTGGACGACGCCGGTGGTGGGCGCGCCGGCACCGTGGCCGAGGTAGAGATTGAAGGCCGTCACGTTGCTGAGGTGCGCTAGGTCAAGAACGGCGCCTGCGTGTCCGGTGTCCCAGGGGGCGGGCTTGAACTGGTCGAAGGGTGCGGTGATCTCCTGGCCGGTGGTGTTCGAGAGCGGGACTCCGTACTCGAAGTAGACGCCGTCGGCAACGATCTGCAGGGTTGCGCCGTTGGTGGAGCCGTCGCCTTGCAGCCAGAGACGGAGCGAAGTGAACGAGGACCAGTTCGCGTCGACAGGCTTGCCGATGCCGGTGTAGCCGGCGCCGGTGAAGTCGTAGGCGTAGGCCAGCCCGTAGGCTCCTGCCGCCTTGTGGGTGGGGGAGAGTGTGGTGGTGTTGGCGTTGATGTGGCTGTAGGCCTCGCTGAGGGTCAGGTCGTCTCCGGCGTACTGTTCGAAGTCGTCGACCCAGCCGGCGGCGAGTGGTGGCACCTCGCCGAGCAGCACCAGGGCCGAGTCGGTGAGGGTCTTCCTGCCGACGGTCGCGCTGATGGCGATGGTGACTTTGCGGTTGTCCAGCCAGTTGGGGTCGATTGTCCAGCCGGCCGAGTAGAAGCCCGCGGCGTCGCGGCGCAGTGGTCTGGCCGGCCCGCCGTTGATCGAGTACGTGACCCGGCTCGCCGATCCAGCGGCGATCCGGGCGCGGATGGTGGTGTGTGTCGTCGTGACCCGTTGACGGTCGGTGGGGGTGACCAGATGCAGAAACGGCTCGTTGCGCACCGGTCGGGTCCGGGGAGAGAACGCTCCGCGGACACCGGAGGCGAAGACGGTGTACGGGTCGTTGGCGAAGGCGGCGAAGTCCGGCAACAGAACGTGCGCCGGTACGCCGTCGTGCGCGGGATAGGGAACGTAGGCGCGGTTGGTGCCGCCGAAATTGGCCCAGGTGAGCATGAAGGCTACCCGGCGCGCCTGCGGATCGGCCTTGATGGCGTTCAGGAGCTTGGTGAACCACTGAGGATCGCTGCCCTCGGGACCTGATTCGCCGAACTCTGTGTAGGCCGCCACCTTGCCGCGTTCGTCGGCCAGGCGGACGACCATCGCAAGATCCTTGACCAGCCCGTCCAGCCAGGCGGCCGAACCCGAGGTGCCGTCGTACGCGTCGTAGCCGAGGATGTCCACGAACTCGTCGCCGGGGTAGGTCTTGAGATACCCGGTCGGATCACCGTTGAAGCTGCTGTTCGGTGAGTACGAGTAGAGCAGGTTGTGCACCTTCTTGGTGTCGCGCAGGTACTCCACGGTGTAGCGATAGATCTCGATGTACTCCGCCGAGGTGGCGTGGCCCGCACCCCACCAGAACCAGCCTCCGTTGTTCTCGTGGAAGGGGCGGAAGATCACCGGGATGGCGGTGCCGTCCGGCCGTTGGGCGCCTTTGACCGCAGCCGCGATGCGGTCGAGAAAGGCGTTGTAGGCGGCGTTCTTCGGTGCTCCGGGCAGGATCTGGCTCACCACCCGGCCGGAGGTGTCGTAGAAGCCGCCGCCGGTGACGAAGTTGGGCAGGTGAGCGCTCAGCGTGTTCAGTCCACCGCGCGCATCTCCTTGTTCGATCGCCGTACTGAGCGCGGCGATGTTGGTGGCCTCGGATCCGCCGGGGATGCCGGGGCGCTCCTGACCCTGCAGGATCAAGGTGTCCCAGCCGAACACTGCGGGGTAGTCGCCCACTCCGGCCAAGGTGTCGGACGCCGTGCCGTTCGGGGTGCTGAAGGTAAAGCCGTGCGAGAGGTCGTGCTGGTGGCCGAACAGGATGCCCTGGCCTTGGGTTCGTTGCAGGTAGGAGAAGAGGGCTCGCGTTTCTGGTGTCGCGTGGTCGTCAGCGATCTGTACTGCGGGCGCTGGGTTCCGTCGTGACTCCGAGGCGTGCCCCGGCACCTGTAGGCCGGAGGTCGAGAGCGCTGCGATCCCGAGAACGGTCAGGGCGCGACGCAGGGCTCGGGTTGAGATGTTGGGCATCGGCGGGCTCCTCTACAGGGCGGGTGTTCGTTGGGCGGTGAGGGTAGCGACGAGTTGGTTGGCGATGCGTAGTACCGGGGGAGTGGTGAGGTCGACCAGCTCGTCGGTGGACGCTGTCGAGACCACGAAGGACGCGGTGGCGCCCGCGGGCAGGTTCAGCAGACCTTGGTCGACGGTGGCGTCGGAGGCGATTCGATCGGCATTGAGGTGAACGGCGACAGCGAGGCTGCGTGCGGTGACGTCGACCCGGTAGCCGCCGGCGATGCGGAAGGCTTCGACATCCAGCGGTGTGGGATCGAGCTCGGCCTGAATGGGCTCGACGAAGAGGTGCACGACGGAGAGATCGTCGACCGTCGCGACGAGTGCCTCACGTCGTTCGTCGACGGCTGACGTCACTGCACCGGGGAGTGCCAACAGTTGCACGCTCCGTGCTTCGACCGCGACGGCCAGGGCCGTCTCGGCCAGTACTGCGCCATCGAACGTCTGACGGTTGACCAGGAGGGTTCCAACGAGTCGCTCGTCGGTGTCGTTGACCACCGCGACAGACAGGGCGCCGTGCCGTTCGACGACGGTCAGCAGGCGCGGCGCATACGCGTCGCGGAGGGCGAACCAGAGCGGCTTGGGGCGTTCCTCGGAGTCGATCGCAGCCCAGGACGTGACCGGCCAGCAGTCGTTCAGTTGCCAGACGATCGACCCGGCGGTCCGTGGCCACCAGGATCGGTAGTGTTCGATGCCGTAGGCAACGGCTCGGGCCTGGTTGAGTTGGGTCGCCCAGTGCCAGTCGGTGAAGTCCTCCGGTACGCCGAGGTGCGGAGTCAGGCCGCGGTCGAGTTTGCCGTTGCCGTCGTCCGCCTTCTGGTGCACGAGAAACACCGGGTCGTCCTTCGTCAGCGGACCGCGATCAGCCGGGTGAACCCAGTCCGTCAGGGTGCGCCAGGCCGGCGGTCCCTGGAAGCCGAACTCCGAGCAGAAGCGTGGGATCTCGCTGCGGTAGATGGTGTAGTCGACCCGGTTCCAGACCTCCCACTGGTGATGCGTGCCGCGGTCCGGATCGTTCGGGTGGTAGTTGGTGCTGCCCGGCGTGTACGGGCTGTTGTCGCAGTACGGGCGGGTCGGGTCGAGCTCGCGGACCAGGCGGGGGAAGAGGTCGCGGGCGTAGTACTCGCCCCACGTGAGGGACGTGCTGTCGGGCTGCTGGAGGCGATCCTTCCAGCCCCAGTCTTCGTGGCCCCAGAGGTTCTCGTTGCCGCCGTTCCACAGCACGAGCGACGGATGCGGCATCAGCCGCACGATGTTCTCGCGCGCCTCTGCCTCGATCTCGCCTCGCAGCGGCTCGTCTTCAGGGTACGCCGCACAGGCCAGCAGGAAGTCCTGCCAGACGAGCATGCCCTTCTCGTTGCACAGCGAGTAGAAGTCTTCCGACTCGTAGATCCCGCCGCCCCAGATGCGTACCAAGTTGACGTTGGCGGCGACCGCTTGGTCCAGCCGGCGGTCGAGCTGGTCGCGGGTGATGCGGGTGACGAAGTGATCGTCCGGGATCCAGTTGACGCCCTTGACGAAGATCGAGCGGCCGTTGACGAGGATGGTGAACGCCTCGCCGAACTCGTCTTCGGACATGTCGACGGCGATGCTTCGGAAGCCGATGGCGCGCGTCCAGCGATCGAGCGGCTGGAGGGCCTGCAGGCGGCCGTCGTACAGTCTGACGGTGAGGTCGGCGAGCGGTTGGGCGCCGTAGGTCGTGGGCCACCACACCGGCGCGTCCGGGACGTCGAGAACGACTTCGGCGCAGAGCTCACCCGGTGCAACGATCGCCGTGGCTCGGTGGGTTCTGCCGGAGGCGGTGACCTCGACGACGACAGTCAGCGGTGCCGATCGAGCGATGTCGGTGCGCTCGAGTTCGATCTGGGCGACGACCTTGCCAGGCGCGGTGTCCGAGCCCGGCGGCAGGGTTCCTTCAGGCCCGAGATCGACGGTCACCGAGGGACGTACCTGGGCGATTCGGGCGGTGCGCCAGCGTTCGACCCGCACTCCCTTCCAGATTCCCGCTGTCCGCAGGTCCGGTCCCCAGTCCCAGCCGAAACTGCAGGCCATCTTGCGCACGAACTGGAACGGGGTGCCGTACGGGTTGGGGCGGTCGCCCGACCGGTCCCTCTGCGCGGAGGCGTACTTCGTCACCGACGTGAAGTCGACGACCAGGTCGCGTTCGGTGCCATCAGCAAGAAACGTCGCGTCGAAGCGGTACGAGCGGTGCATGTTCACCGTTCGCCCGAGCTCCGTTCCACCGAGCGCGATCGTCGCGACCGTGTCGAGCCCGTCAAACACCAGGTCGACCCGTTCGCCCGAGTCGGCGGGTGTCAGCGTCAGCGGGCGCTGGTAGCGCCAGTCCACCCCGAACATCCAGCGCAGCGCGGACTCGTTCGCGTCGAGGTACGGATCGGGAATGATGCCCGCGGCAAGTAGATCGGTGTGGACGCTGCCAGGCACCTGGGCCGGTACCGGCCGAATGATCGTGTCTCGGGCAGGTGCGGGCGCATCGGGTGGCACAGTCGCCGGCAACGCGGTGACGGTCCAGGCGTCGTGGATCGAATCAGTGCGCAAGCGAAGCTCCTGAGAATGGGGGAGGCCGGGCGTGGTCAGCGCTGAAGTTCCGCGAGACGACGTTCGGGATCTGGCGCGGCGTTGGCGAGCAGCCGGGTGTAGTCGTGCTGGGGATGCAGAATCACGTCGTCGGCCGGCCCGTGCTCGACCACCTCGCCGCGGTACAGCACCATCACCTCGTCGCTGAAATGCCGTGCGGTCGCGAGGTCATGAGTGATGTAGAGAACGCCGAGGTTCTCTTCTCGCTGCAGGGTGGCCAGCAGATTGAGTACGCCGAGGCGGATCGAGACGTCGAGCATCGAGACCGGTTCGTCAGCCACCAGGATCCCTGGCTCCGGTGCGAGCGCCCGGGCGATGGCGACGCGCTGCCGTTGACCGCCGGACAGTTCGTGGGGCTTGCGTTGGGCGTAGTCCTCGGCCGGATCGAGCCGTACACGACGCAGCAGGTCCAGTACCCGCTTCTCTACCTGCTCGCTGGACAGGCCGGTGTGGTGAAGCCGGATCGGCCGGGCCAGGTGGTGGCCGACCGTGTGGTACGGGTTGAGGGAAGCGAACGGGTCCTGGAACACCATCTGCACGGCCTTGCGGTACTTCGAGGCACGCGTGCCGCGGTAGACCATGGGTTCGTCGTCCACCAGGATCGCACCGGAGGTCGGCCGCTCGAGCTGCATCAGCAGCTTGGCGATCGTCGACTTGCCCGAGCCTGACTGTCCGACCAGCGCGATGGTTCGTCCTGGTTGCAAGGTGAAGCTGACCTGGTCGACCGCGCGCAGCGTCGTACTGCGAAGGCCGTTGCGCAGCCGGTAGTCCTTGACCACGTTCTGCATCTCGAGCACGGTCATCGGCTCGGTACCTCCTCGGCTTCGCTCTCGGTGGCTTCAGGTGTCTGCACGGTCTCTTCCAGCGAGGTGTCCGCTCCGAGTGATCCGGTGCGGACGAAGTCACCCCGGTCTCCGGTGAGGCTGGGGAACGACGACAACAGGCGCCGGGTGTACGGATGCTTCGGTCGCGTGTAGAGGGTGAGGGCGTCCTCCAGTTCGACGATCTGCCCTGCGCGCATGACCGCGATGCGGTCGCTGATCTCGAGCAGCAGTGGCAGGTCGTGGGTGATGAAGATGACGGCGAAGCCGAGCTCGGCACGCAGCCGGGTGATCTCCTGCAGGATCTCGCGTTGCACCACCACGTCGAGCGCGGTGGTCGGCTCGTCCATCACCAGTACCTGCGGCTCGAGTGCGAGGGCCATCGCGATCATCACGCGCTGCCGCATCCCGCCCGACAGCTCGTGCGGGTAGGCGCGGAGGCGGTTGCGGTCGACGCCGACGCGTTCGAGCAGCTCGCCGCAGCGTTGGCGACGCTCTGCTTTGGCCATGCCTGGGCGGTGGGTGGTGAAGACGTCCTCGAGTTGCTCGGAGATTCGCAGTACCGGGTTGAGGGAGTTCATCGCGCCCTGGAACACCATGGCGATCTTGTCCCAGCGAAAGGCGCGCAGGTCGTCCCCGTTGAGGTCTGAGAGGTCGATGTCGAAGCCCTCCCGCGACGAGAACTGCACGTGCCCGGCGGTGATCAGAGCCGGTGGCTTCAGTAGGCGGGTGATGCCGTAGGCGAGGGTTGACTTGCCGCAGCCGCTCTCGCCGGCTAGGCCGAGGATCTCACCGCGGTAGAGGGTGAGCGATACGTCCTTGACCGCTTGCACCGTGGTCTCGGCGAGATAGTCCACGCTGAGATGCTCGATCGTGAGGACTGGATGCCGACCGGTACCGGGCGCGGTCATACGGTGGTCTCCTTGGCCTGCTTCAGTTGTCCACCGCTCATGCTCCAGCGTTTGCGGTCGGCGCGTGTCTGAGAGCGCAGCTTCGGGTTGATGATCTCGTCGATGGAGAAGTTGATGAGCGACAGCGCGGCGCCGAACAGAGCGATCGCCAGGCCGGGCGGGACGAACCACCACCAGGCGCCCAGCCGCAGGGCCAGGCCGTTCTGGGCGTAGAAGAGCATCGTGCCCCAGGTGAAGGACCCGGAGGCGCCGAGGCCGAGGAAGGACAGGCCCGCCTCGCCGAGGATCGCGAAGATCACCGCGAAGACGACCTGGGAGGCCAGCAGCGGAACGAGGTTGGGCAGGATCTCGACAAGCAGGATCCGCCATCTCTTCTCCCCGCCGACCCGGGAGGCCAGCACGTAGTCACGGCTCCGCACGCTGAGGGTGAACCCGCGGAGTACCCGCGCCGAGCCGGCCCAGCTGGTGATGGCCAGCACCGCAGCCACCAGCCAGATGGACTTGTCGGGGACGTAGCTCGAGATGACGATCACCAGCGGGAGGCCCGGGATGACGAGCACGATGTTGGTGAACAGCGAGAACGACTCGTCGACCCAGCCGCCGATGAACGCGCCGACCACGCCGAAGAAGGACGACAGGATGAGCGTGATCGCTCCGACCACTACTCCGATGGTCAGCGACCCGCGGGTCGCGTGGGCGAGTTGGGCGAAGACGTCCTGACCGGTCTGCGTGGTACCGAGCACGAAGCCGTCACCTGGGGGCGTCAGGCCGATGTCTCGCACGGTCGATGGTGAGCCGAGCACGAACGGACCGATCAGCCCGAACAGGACGATGACTCCGGCGAGGGTGAGACCGATGCCCAGCTTGAAGGTCATTGGCGGCAACGTGCGGCGCCGGCGTACGTCGGGCCGCTCCGTCCCGCTCGTCGGTGGTGGCTCGGAAGTCGTGATCGACATCAGGCCCAACCCTTCTAGGAGTGCGCTCGGGTGCGCGGGTCGATGAAGCCGTACAGGAGATCGACGAGCAGGTTGGCGCCGAGCACCGCGAGCGTGATGATCAGAAACACGCCCTGCATGAGTGCGTAGTCGTTGTTGCCGACGGCAAGTAGCAGGGCGGAGCCGATGCCGGGGTAGGAGAACACCGCCTCGGTGACGATGGAGCCGGCCACCACGAAGCCGAGCGAGATGGCGAAGCCCGAGATCGACGGCAGCACCGCGTTGCGCGCGGCGTATCGGGAGCGGATCCGCCGCGGTGTCAGGCCTTTGGCCTCGGCGGTCACGATGTAGTCCTCGGAGAGGGTGGACACCATCATGTTGCGCATCCCCAGCATCCAGCCGCCGATCGAGGACAACACGATGGTGAGCGCCGGGAGGGTTCCGTGGTACAGCACCGACTTGGCGAACGAGAACGTCCAGCTGGGGGTCACCGTGTAGACGTCGTAGCCGCCGTTGAGCGGGAAGATCGACCAGGTGCTGCTGAGCAGGAAGAGCAGCAGTAGCGCGAGCCAGAAGTACGGCACCGACTGCAGCATGGTCGTGAACGGAATGAGGTTGTCGATCCACGAGCCGCGCCGCCAGCCGGCGGCGCGGCCGAGCAGGACACCGACGGCGAACGAGATCACCGCGGCCAGGCCGATCAGTCCCACGGTCCAGGGCAGGGTCTGGCCGATGACCGAGGAGACCGGGGTGGGGAAGTACGCAACCGACGTCCCCAGGTCACCGGACACCAGTTGCTGGAGATAGGTCACGTACTGGTGCCGCAGCGACGAGTCCGAGTTGGTCCCGAGCAGCGCTTCGATCGCGGTTCGCGTCGTCGGGCTGACGGGGCCCTTGACGGCGAGCTTGGACAGCATGAGGTCGACGGGGTCGCCCGGCATCAGCCGCGGGATGAAGAAATTCAGCGTGAGTGCCGCCCAGCACGCCGCGACGTAGAACAGGAGTTTCCGCAGGAGGTAGTGCACTGGTGAGCCGTCCTTCCCCGATCGCCTCGCTGTCAGTTCGAGGGCGTGATGGTCTTGAGGACGATGCCGTTGTCCCAGCCCTTCCAGGAGGCCGGCAGCGCGTAGGTGTTCTCCTTGGTCGGCCACCCGGTCGCGCGGGAGGTGTTGAACTCGGTCAACATCGAGTTCACGTAGACCGGGATGTACGGCAGTTGGTTCGCGAGGACGGTCTGGATCTTGGCGTACTGCGCCTTCTGGGTCGCCTCGTCCGACGTTCCGGCCGCGGTCTTGAGCGCCGCGTCGACCTCAGGGTTGGAGAACCGCGCGAAGTTGCCCGCGGACGCGGTCTTGCCGACCGGTGCCGTGTTGTCGGTCGCGAGCTTTCCGTTGTACGTGAAGTAGGGGTTGGTCGAGGCGCCGAGGCCGACCGAGTCGAGCGACAACTGGAACTTGCCGTTGGTCTGGGCAGCGTTCCACTCGTTCCAGGACACCTGGCTGGGCTTCAGTTCGACGCCGATCTGGGCGAGTTGCTGCTTGAGGGTGTCGTTGATCGAGATGTAGTCGCTCCAGCCGGTCACGGTCTGGATCGTCAGTGACAGTCGCTGTCCGGCTTTGGCCCGGATCCCGTCGGAGCCCTTGGTCCAGCCCGCCTCGTCGAGGATCTTGTTCGCCGCAGCCTCGTCGGCACTCTGGGGAATCTTCTGCAGATTCTGATCGGTGATCCAACTGTCATCGCGACCGGGCAGCAGGAGAGCCGGGGATGCCACGGATGCGACCCCGCCGCCGGCGAGCTTGTTCAGTTGCTCGCGGTTCATCCCGAGGTAGATCGCCTTGCGCACCGCGGGGTCCGTCTGCGGGCCCTGACAGCCCAGGGCCGGGCTCGAGCAGGTGACCACCACCGTCGTCATGACGGGAGTGTTGAGATACGAGAGTTCCTTCTTGGACTTGATGATGCTGTCGATGCTCGGCAGGTAGGAACTCATCCAGTCGACCTTGCCCGCGACGAGCGCGGCGCTGGCGGCGTCCGCCGAGTCCAGCGAGATGTAGCGCACCTCCTTGATCGTCGGCTTGCCGGACTCCCAGTAGGAATCGTTCTTCTCGAGGGCGTAGCTCTGGGCTGTGAAGGTCTTGAGCTTGAACGGGCCGGTGCCGACCGGGTTGTCGTTGATGTTCGTGGCCGGGTCCTTGATGTCCTTCCAGATGTGCTCAGGCACGATGGCCTGGTTGGCGAGCACGGCTGGCTCCTGCATCAGGGACTTCGACGTGAACGTCAGTACGGCGGTGTCGTCCGCGGTGGCTTTCGCCGTGGCGGCGAGACCGGACGGGTTCAGCGCCGGCGTCTTGGCGATCAGATTGAACGTGAACGCGATGTCCTTGGCGGTGAACGGCTGACCGTCGTTCCACTTGACGCCCGGGCGGGTCTTGATGGTGAGCTCGGTGCCGGCCGTGTTCCAGGAGTAGCTGCTCGCGAGTACCGGGGTCGGGTCCGATTTCTTGGCGAAGTTGTACCAGTACAAGGGCTCGTAGATCACGCCCAGGGTGGGTTGCAGCGCGGTCGTGCTGAACGGGTTGAAGTTCTTCGTGATCGTGCCGGTCGCCCCGTTGAAGACGGTGATCGAGGCATCGGCCGCCGACTTGGGCTTGTCGCCGGCGCTGCTGCCCGAGCATGCGGCGATCAGGAGTGCGGCCGCGGTGACCGCTGCCGTGACGCCCAGCCGGCGCCCCACGCCCGCATGGTTCCCCACCTTGAAGTGCATGTCGTGGTCCTTTCGGAGTGTTCCGCGCCGATGACATGAAGCGGTTAAGTAAGTTGCGGATGACCGTAGAGTGCATATTTCTCTTACGTCAAGGTTTCGTTGGCTACTTCGTACTTAAGCTCTTAAGTTAATTAAGTGCGGAGCTTCAGTGGCCAGTCGCGTTCCGCCGGCGGGGGACAGGTCGGGTTTACTAGGGGCGACGAAGGAGGAGCATGAGCAAGCGACCGACCATCGCCGACATCGCGAGCCAGGCTGGTGTCTCCACCGGGGCGGTGTCCTACGCCCTGAACGGGCGGCCTGGCGTCTCGGCCGCGACCCGGGACAGGATTCTCGCGATCGCGAAGGAGATCGGCTGGCACCCCAGCGTCGCCGCCCGTTCGATGGCGGGTTCCCGGGTGAACGCGGTCGGATTGATCCTCGCCCGCCCGGCCCGGGTGCTCGGCATGGAGCCGTTCTTCATGCAGTTCATCTCCGGCGTCGAGTCCGTGCTGTCCGCGAACCGGACCGCTCTGCTCCTACAACTCGTGCCCGATCACGATGCCGCCGACGAGGCGGTCCGGTTCTGGTGGGCGGAGCGCCGGATCGACGGTGTACTGGTGATGGATCTCTGGGCGGACGATCAGCGGCCTGCGCTGCTCGCCGAGCTCGGCGTACCAGCGGTGATTGTCGGGCGCCCGCGTAAAGGGCTCGACCTCCCTGCCGTGTGGAGCGACGACGCGGCCGCGATCGATTCGGTCGTCGACTACCTGGTGACCATCGGGCACCGGCGGATCGCCCGGGTGGCCGGCTTGCCGAGCCTCGAGCACACGCAGATCCGAACGGCTGCCTTCCAGGCTGCTGCCGAGCGGCACAAGCTGGATTCAGCGCCGGTGGTCAGCACCGACTACACGTGGGAGGAGGGAGCGCAGGCGACCCGCAGATTGCTGACCTCCGCGGACCGGCCGACAGCGATCACGTATGACAACGACCTGATGGCAGTCGCCGCCCTCAGCGTCGCGCACGAGTTGTCGATCTCCGTCCCCGACCAACTCTCGATCGTGGCCGGCGACGATTCCCAACTCTGCCTGGTACAACATCCGTCCATCACCGCGCTCGCTCGCGACATCGTCGACTACGGCGCACGAACAGCCCAGGCGATGCTGGATCTGGTGGCGGACGGACGCACCGGAGTACACCAGACCCCAACTGCCACCTTGATCCCGCGAGCGAGCACCGCTGCTGCGCCATGACGAAATCGGCTGCCCTCTGCGACGCTCGGGCTTCACCGTGTGAAGCACTGGTGTCGACCTCGCGCGGCTGATGATCAGCCGTAAGTCGTGAAGAGCAGTCGCATCTATTGACCTGGACGGGCAACGATGTCACGACCGCGTACAACCACTGGACGCAGCTTCGCAACTCTGTGCTTATCATCGAATCAGAGGTCGCGTCCGTGCTCAACAAATTCGCCGCGTCGGAAACTGTTCATCTGCCGCAGATGATTTACACGTTGAGAGCGGTCCTGATGCTGCTGGGCTGAACATTCAGGACCTTAAGCTCCCTGACCTCGTCAGGTCCAGGTAGCCGTGCAGGTCCTGTGCCCATCGCGAATCATCACGTCGGCAAGAGCCCGGCTAGTCGGGGAGCTGGCCGTGGGCGATGACGTGCTGGGCGATGTCGTGCAGGCGCTGGTTGCGGTCTTGGGAGTAGCGCTGCAGCGTCGCGAACGCCTGGACGGCATCCAGTTTGTAGCGCTCCATCAGCCGCCCGACGGCCTGGCCGACGTTTTTGCGGGAGTCGATGGCCAGATTCAGGGAGGCCTCGGAGCGAGCCGAAGCGACCGCGATCGAGGCGTGCAGCGCGAGGAGTTGGGCGGCCTCGAGGTCTCCCTCGCCGAACACGTAGGGCTTGGTCGAGATGAGGTTGAGAACTCCGCTGGTGGAATGCGCGGTAAACAGCCGGATCGCGAGCGCGCTGCGGATCCCGCTCGCGGCCGCGGTCGGTGCCCATTTGGGCCACCGGTCGTCAATAACGGTGTCTTTGACGAGCACGTCGTCGTGGTCGGCGATGGCCAGCAGGCTGGGGCCTTCGCCAAGGTCGATCTGGAGCTGGTCCGCGGTGGTGACGAGTGGATCGGTCGCGGCGATGGTCTCGGCGCGGCGGCGGTTCATCAGCATCACCGACGCGGAGTCGTAGTGGAGCGCTTCGACCGCGAACTCCAGCACCGCCTCAACAGTGGCCAGTACTCCGACCTGGTCGTGCAGGTTCATCGCCATGTCACCGAACTCGCCGGCTTGGTCAGTCATCGATCTCCTACGCACCGGGCGCGCCAAAGAGACCCCCGGCGCGGTCTGCTTGGCGTTAACGAGTGTCTTGAGCATAGATCCTGCCTAAGTTCCGCGACGAGCAGCCAGGCGCTCCTCGCCAGACCTGTTTCATGGCCGAACCTGGGGTGTTCGGATTCTCGGGATATTCGCGGCATCGAGGGCGTCGGCGATGGCGGGGTGGGAGGCAATGACCCGCAGCTCGCCGTGAGCTCGGGTCGGCCGGCGCCAAATCTCCTGTAACGCACGGACAGCATCGTTGCTCAGATAGGTGCAGGCCGACAGATCAACCGTCAGAATCCCGGCGCACACCGGCCACACCTCGAACAGATCCTCGCGAAACGCCGCCGCGGTCAACCGGTCGACGTGACCGGTCGCGGTGATCGTGATGATCCCGTCGCTGACCTGGACCGTGAGCTGCTGGGACGCCGTTGGCTCGGGCCGGGCACACAGGTGGGATCTTGTGATCGCCGTCGGCTTGACAGGCCTGGCGGTCATGCGATGCCGGCCGTGGTGAGGCCATTACGGAGCCGGAGCAAGCCATCGCGGATCCGGGCTTTGACGGTGGGAAGCTTGACGCTGAGCAGATCAGCCACCTCCTGGTAGGTGTGACCCTCGTAGAAGGCCAGCACGAGCGCCTGGCGCTGCAGGTCTGTCAAGTCGAGCAGGCAGCCGCGGACCTGCTCGATCTCGGAGCCCCTGAGCACGGTCTCGGCAGTGAGGTCGAAGCTGGCCCCCGCCGCCGCACTGACGGCGTGGTCGCCATCACGGTCCTTAGCGGCGCGTTCTCGCCTGACCCGGTCGACGGCCCGCCGGTGAGCGATCGTCGTCACCCAGGTCTCCACTGAGCCGCGGTCGGCATCATAGCGGGGAGCGGTCCGCCACAGTTCGACCATGACGTCCTGGGCGATCTCTTCAGCCAGAGCCTGATTGCGCAGAACACGAAGCGCGATCCCGAACGCCCGGGACACGGTCGCAGCGTAGACGACGGCAAACGCGTCGTGGTCGCCATCGGCGACCTGTTCCATCACAACGGCCAGCTGCTTCGGTGGCCCGATCGCAGCAGGTATCGACATCGGAGTCACAGACACGGCAGCCAGCTCCCCTTTGGGATGAACACACGAATGAGGTGTGCCGCCGAGGTCCAGGGCAGCGTCGCGCGGCCCACATCGAACAGTGGACCTGTGAGTGACGGCAAATGCGTTCTCTTCTGACAGACACCCCCTTCAGGCAGGTGCCGGCAAGAGGGTGTTCGGAGCAACGAGTTCGTCGGATCGGCGACCGACCGATTCGGTTTCGTCTCGGCTTTGCAGAGGTTCGGGGCTGTTTTCGTTGCGAGGCAGACGGGTACGTTCCTACCTACCGCAACAGTTGCTGCCCAAGACCCCGGCGGCTCACCATGGAGTGCCTAGCTGGGGGTCTTACATGAATCGGACAGTTCTACCCAAGCCCCGTGCCCGCTCAGCGGCTCCCGGGGTCGAATGGGTCACTGATCGGCGTGAACTGTTGGAAGCCGCCGGCGGCGGTGACGCATGGGCTGTGGGTCAACTGTGTGACCGTCACGGCGCCGCGCTGTTCGGTCTGGCTCGCGCGATCCTGGGCGATCCCGCCCGCGCCGAGACCGTTGTGGTCGAGGTCATCGCCCGCGCCTGTATCGACCCTGGCGCTACTGCCACGGTACGTGCGCGGAGTCTGCGGCGAGAGCTGGCTCGGCTGACCTACCTGTATTCCACCCGCTGTCTGGACACCTCCTCCTCTTCACACCCAGGTGGCGGGTCGGCCATGATGGCCGGCTTGACCGACCTCGCACGCCAGCAGCGATCGGCGGTGGCGCTGGTGCAATGCGGCGATCACACTGTCGGTGACGTCGCCGGCCTGCTCGATTTGTCGGTTCCAGCTGTGGCGATGCTGTTGTGCTCCGGCCTGCGAGACCAGGAGACGGCGGACTGGTGGGCTGCCGGCGACCACGAACCCCTTCGGATGGGCCTCAGTGCACGATCTGGCTCCTGACCTCGATCAGGTTCTCCGGACGGTGCTTGAACTGGCTGTCGTCGGTGGGTATTGCGACTGGGCCACGATCAGACTCCGGGCCACCAAGTGGTACGCCGCGGTCACCATCACCTCCGACCTGCGAGACCAGGGCGGTGTGCCGGAGTCCGTCGGCGAACGGGAGACAACGAAGTCCCGCGAGTACAGCGTCCACGGCGTCGAACTGGCCGCAGGCAGGGAGTCCTTCGGCGTGATCGGCTTCTATGCGGCACACGCAAAGGGGTTCACCGCCACCGGGCAGGAAGCTGCTCGACTGGTCGCGATTCAGGCGGCGCTGACGATTGGCGCGGTCCGGTCCGCGGCTGAGCTGTCGTACAACATCAAGCTGCGCGACATCGCTCATGATGTCGTCACGTCAGGGCGCCTGCCGGCCGGCCGGCCGAGGCGAAAGCCGTCTCGTGACTTCTCTACGTAAGTCCTCTATCGATCTGGTGCCAAGCGGGTACTGAGGATCAACTCAAGCCCCTTGGAAACTGCCGTCGGACGACGATGAGGAAGTGAGAACAACTGAACCGGGCGCTGACGGTTTCGGCCGGGGAACAGGTTGACTGAATCGTTGGTGGTACGGAGAAGTGCCACTTCATCCTCATTCTTGTTGCGAGGCAGAGAAACATCGTCCCTCTGCCCCAGGCGAATCAACTTGCGACTAATTGGCTGCCCTGATGGGTGCGGCGGGTCAGACGTGCCTCGTGACGTCAATCGCCACTCCTGAAGGGAGTCGTTGCATGACGAACCACCAAACGAACGTCGGTAGCACGCCGGAAGGCGTCGCCGAAGCAGCCCGGGACGAAGCCGGGCAGCTGAAGGACACCTCGGTCGATGCGGCGCGACAGGTCGCGGAATCCGTTAAAGAGAAGGCCTCTGAGGTGACATCGGATGCTCGTGAGCAGACCCGGCGGCTTGCTGGGCAGACGCGTGACGAGCTGGTCGGACAGGCCAGTCAGCAGAAAGAGCGCGCCACCGAGAGCCTCCGGGCGGTTGGCGACGAGCTGCGTGGAATGGCCGAGCACGGGCAGTCCGGACTTGGTGCTCAGCTGGCCAGCCATGGCGCCGACTTCTCGAACCAGGCAGCGGACTTCTTGCAGAAGCATGAGCCGGGTGAACTGCTGGACGAGGTCCGGGGATATGCGCGGCGCAAGCCAGGAACGTTCCTACTGGCTGCCGCAGTTGCGGGCGTGGTCGCCGGTCGGCTGACTCGTGCCCTGACTTCAGGCGACGCGAGCTCGACAAAGTCCGGTTCGTCCGCTGGTATGCCGTCGTCGAACGGTCTTGGTGCGACGGGACACGGGGTCAGCGATGCTGCTGCTGACGACTACCTTGTTCCTCCGCCGGGCAACGCGCCGCCGATGAGCGCGCCGCCGATCGGCGAAACCACTCCGCCGCCGCCGATGCCCACACCGGTGGCTCCCACTCCGGATCCGGGAGCGCCCGTGACGCCCCGGTTCGGACCGGGTCAGGCGCAGTGAAATGACCTTCGACGGATCAGCGGTACCCGGCGGCGGTGCGAACCGCGTGTCGGTGGACGACTCGGTGGGTGAGCTGGTTTCTCAGCTGACCACCGATCTCGGAGACCTGACTCGCCAGGAGTTGGCGCTGGCCAAGGCGGAGCTCCAGGCGGAGGCGAAGAAGGCAGGCAAGGGTGCGGGCATGCTCGGGGGAGCGGCTTTGGCCGGCTGGATGGTTGCTCTCTTCCTGTCCCTGACGGTGATGTACGCCCTTGATGAGGCGATGGACCTTATCTGGGCTGCGCTGATCGTCACCGTCCTCTGGGCGATAGCTGCCTCAGTACTGGCGATGTCGGGCCGCAAGGAGCTTGCAGAGGTCAGCCCGAAACCCGACCAGACGGTCGAATCACTCAAGGAGGACGCGAAATGGCTGAAGACCCGGAAGAGCTGAAGCGCAACATCGAGCAGAGCCGGCTCAAGGTCGGTCGCGACGTCGACGCCCTGACGGAGAAGGTCAGCCCGAGTCGTGTTGTCGGGCGCCGGGTCGAGCGGGCTCGCGGCGGAGTTCATCGGTTGAAGGAGAGTGTGATGGGAACGGCGGATTCGGTGGGTGGATCGGTAAGCGACACGGCTGGTTCGGCCGCGTCGTCAGTGCATGACGCTGGTAGCAAGGTCGGCGAGGCTGTCGGTTCCGCGCCGGGTATGGCGCGGTCACGGACTCGCGGTACGCCGCTGGCGGCCGGCCTGGTCGCTTTCGCTGCTGGATGGATGGTGGCTGCTGCGTTGCCTGCTTCGACTCAGGAGCGCGAGCTGGCGGAGGAGGCCAAGGACAAGGTCGCAGGTCCGGTGAAGGAGCAGGCTGCGGCCATGGCTCAAGAGCTGAAGGACGACCTTCTGGAGCCGGCTCAGGAAGCCGTCGCCAGCGTGAAGGACTCTGCGTCCCAAGCGGCTTCAGACGTGGCTGACGACGGCCGCTCGGCGGCTCACCAGGTTGCGGACGGCGCGCACAGTTCAGCGGACAATGTCCGCCAGGCAGGCTCCTCCAGCTAACGAGCAGTCGGCGGTGCGAACTGCCGCCGATGTACGTCGACTAGCCGAGTGAGTTTCGGGCAAGAAAGCTCAGAGGGTGCCGGCATCCGAGTGCGATCTGCTGCTTCCAGCAGTTCGAGGTTCTGATGTCCGGCACCCGCTTCTGCCAGTCAGCTCCGGTCGGACTCGTCCGAGCGGCGCCAGGTCAGCCGGCCGCCGCGGAAGAGCAGGAACGTTACGCCTCCGACAACGATGACGGCTGTGCCCGCGGCAGCGATCACCAAGGGAATCCCGGACCAGTCATTTGGGTCACCGTCGCCATCACCGGGGATCGGGCGATCCGGTTGTGGTGTTGAGCCAAGACTGGGGGAGGGGGTATCGCTCACGACAGAGGCCGATGTGTGAGGGAGGGCCGGCCGGGTGGCGGACGAAGCTGTGGCGAACGCCTGCGGGGTGATCGCGAGTATCAACAGGAGGGCAGCGATGGCCCCGATGCGAGTGGCAAGTCTTCGGCAGAACACGATGCCTCCATTTCCTCAGCTGTCAGTCCCCGCGTTCAGGGCGAGCTGAACGCGGGGATCGCTCGTAACATGGAGATTTCACACGTGGGCCCGGCGAGGGTGCTGCTACTCGCTGGCTTCTTCGCGGAGTTTCTTCTGCAGGTCGTCCTTGCCGAGTGAGGAGACACCGGAGACATCGGCGTTGCGGGCCTGCTGCAAGAGCTCTTCGCGGGTGATGTCGTCCGGCTGATCGCCGAGGTGTTCCTTGCGGCTGGCTGCGAAGGCCTCGCCGAGCTCGACGCGGCGCTTCTCACTCAGGTTGGCACGGATGCCGGGCAGGACGTTGGTCTCCTCTTCCTCGACGTGGTGGCTGACCGCCTCGACGAGGTTCTGAAGCACCTTGTTGAAGTCCTTGGAGTCCGGATCGGTGGCGGCGAGCTTGGCCAGCAGTTGGTCCGCCTCGACGTGCTCCTCCTGGCTGTGGGCGACCTCGTCGGCTTCGTCGGCCTCAGCGGCGGCCGCGGGGTAGACGGCGGACTCCTCGGCGCGGCTGTGGGCCGACAACAGGGTGGTCAGCACCGGTACCAGGCCCTTGCGCTTCTCGGGGTTGTCCTTCAGTTCGTCGAACAGCCGCTCGACCTCACGGTGGTCCTGCATGATCAGATCGACGACATCGGCAGTCATGCCACTTCCCCTTCATCCGCGTCCCCGCCTTGGTCGGCGTGACTCTCAGTTACTGGTACCCGAATGCCAAACCGTGGTGGGCCGGTCCGCGAGCCGACTTTTCGGATGCGGGCGATGGGGCACTGGAGCATGGAGTGCCGAACGGAAAGAAGTGAGATCGATGGCAGTGCAACAGTCCATCTGCAATGCCGGCGAGCCGTGGACCGGCGCCGAGATCGCCCAGCTGAGAAGACTCGCCGAGAACAACCTTTCGGTGTGCGTGATCAGCTTGCGGCTCGGCCGTCCTGAGGTTGCTGTGAAGGCGAAAGCAACCCAGGCGAATATCACGCTGCTTCCCCGGAATCGCTTGCCGTACGGCAGGTTGTAGGTCGGGTTCGTGATTGGTTTGGGGCGGGTATTGGCCAGCACCAGTCGTCAGGCAGTGAGCGAGTCGGAGTGGGCCACTGCACTTCAGCGTGGGCGCTTGAGGAGCCGCATGAGTGTCGGGCGCGGGCCCGGCGGAGTCTCGGCCTGTACTCCGCGGCGTCCCCACCACACCCACCAGATCATCGATTGGGTGACGAGACTGAAGCCGAACCAGAAGTCTTCGACTGGCGCGTGACCGATGCGCCAACCGAGGATGGCATTGTCGTTGTAGTTGAAGACGCCGCGGGAGGTGAGCCACTCGTTCGTGAGGAGCTGGAAGAACAGAATGATGAGATACGAGACCCAGAACACGCGCCGGGTGAGCAATCTGGTCCGTAGCACCCACAGGTCCAGCACGACTGTGACGACGATGCTGAGCAGCGAAGCCTCGGTATGCGTCATTTCTGGTTCTTCTCATCAGCAGCGGGGCGTGGTTCGTCGCCTACCGCCCAGCCCCGCACACTGCGAACGGCCTCCAATGTCATGACGGATGCCAGCGGGACCACGACGAAGAAGAGTATTTCCTCGAGCGGCAGGCCGGCGAGCGATACCCCGAGAGTGAGTGACTCGTCGAACCACCAGTGCCCGGCCCGTACTGCGATGAGGTCCCACAGCGCGAAGGGCAACCCCGCGCAGAGCAGGACGAGCCCGAACCGGCGTGGCCGTGAGTACACCCGGGTGCGTAACAGCAACTCCAGCGGCAGCGTGGCCACGAGTACGAACGCCAGCATGGCTACGTACGTCAGTTCGCGCATAGGGCCATCCTCGCCGATGCCTCCAACATCGCGATGACAATCGCTCACCGGTCAGGTGCTGAGGTCCGGAGTCTGGCGAGGGGGACCGGCGCGGTTCTGAAGGGCCGCGACCTGGCGGCCGCCGCGGCGACACTCACCTACTTCTCGGCTGTGGCTGTTGTTCCTTGGCTGCTATTGGCTCTCTGGAGCACTACCTGGTTTCGCAGTACCGACGCTGCCGAGCGTCGCCTGCTTGACCTGCGGGTACTGGTACCTCCTGACATGGGGGGCCGACCGTTGTACGACGTGCTGGTACATGCGGGAACCCATCTCGGGCTCGTCGGCGCCCTGATCTTGTTGCTCCCCGCATCGTTCTACGGCGAGGGCATCCGGCGGGCCTGTCTGGCTCTGCGGCCGACCCCCGATCGGTTCACTGGATGGCGCGGCCGACTATTGGTGATGGCGCTGCTGGCGGTATGGCCGCCGCTCGTCTGGGCGATCCTGGCGGTCGGTGATTTGCTGGAACCGCTCTCGCCCGAGGGCGGTGGGGGCGGACTCGGCGACCAGTTGGTCCGGATCATCGCTGGTTTCGCAGTTGTCTGGCTGGCGTTGAGCATCTTGCTCACATGGACTTTTCGGGCGGTCGCTCCCGGCAAACCCCGCTGGACCGTCGCGGTAGCCGGCGCGCTGGCCACCGGTTCGTGTTTGGCCGGCCTCCTGCATGGCTTCCAGCTCTTCCTCGCGATTCCGATCGACGTCGGAGTTCCGTTCGGTGGTCTGGGTGCGGTTGGCGCTGTGGCTGCTCTCGGATTCTGGCTCTATGCCCTACACGTGTTCGTATTGCTGGGATGGGCAGTCACTCAGGCGCTTGAGAACCAGGTGCAAGGCTGGTCGTCGGAGCCCGCTGGTGGGACGGCGTGAGCGGCCTGGACGGCAACTTTGTTGAGCTGCGGATGTGGCGGGTCGCGAAGGTCGGCCCGGCCCTACTACGTATGGCCAGCGGGCGTTTCGGGCTGCGCGCGACGCCTGGCCTGCGTTTTGCGAAACTACTGGGCACCGGTTCGGGCCGCACCTTCACGCCACGCGATGCAGACCTGCACCACTGGGCCTTGCTGTCCGTGTGGGACGGTGACGAATCTGCTGATGAATTCGGCGGTGGCCGCTTGGTGCGCAGTTGGGAGGCGGCGTCGGAGGAGCATCTACGGGTACGGATGACGCCGCTGTCGGCCCGGGGCCAGTGGGCGGGCGCGCAGCCGTTCCAGGCCTCCGATCAAGTCGGTCATTGTGGTCCGGTAGCTGCGATCACGAGGGCTCGGCTGCGGCCGGCTCGAGCGCTGTCGTTCTGGCGGGCAGTGCCGCCGGTTGTGACCGCTCTCAGCACGGCGCCCGGTCTGCGGCTCGCAGTGGGGATCGGCGAGGCGCCGGTAGGTCTGCAGGGCACCTTCTCGCTCTGGGAGTCGGGACAACACCTGATCGATTTCGCCTACCGCGATGCTGCTCATCGAGCTGCTGTTCAGCAGACCGAACCGGCCCGGTGGTACGCCGAGGAACTGTTCGCCCGCTTCGCAGTGCACGAGGTCGAGGGCACTTATCGTGGGCGGATGCCGTGAACAGCTCGGTGGAGACCCGCACTCCGCGTAGCAGGGCGACGTCTTGGGTGGCAGGGACGCTGGCAGCGGTTGCGGTGCTGGTGCAGATGATCTTCCCCTTCACCGACGGTGGCACCTATGTGTTGACTGTCGCCAGCGTGCTGCTGCTTTCGACTGCCGCGCTCGTTCATGCCGTGGCCACACGGGGGGTGCGTGCCGCACTGGTTCTCCTGCTCGTGGCTGGTGGCGGCGGGCTTCTCGTGGAGACCGTAGGTGTCAACACCGGCGTGCCATTTGGTGGCTACCACTACACCGGCACACTCGGCTTCGAGCTGCTTGACGTGCCGATTCTGGTGCCGATGGCATGGGTGATGATCGCGTGGCCCGCGCTGATCGTGTCCCGGTTGCTGGTTCCGGGCCGCGGGACTTTGGTGAGGTCCTTGGTCGCGGCGTGGGCGCTCACCGCGTGGGATGTGTTTCTCGACCCGCAGATGGTCGATGCGGGCCATTGGGTGTGGGACGAACCGCGTCCCGCGCTCCCTGGGGTTGAGGGCATCCCGTTGACGAATTTCGCAGGGTGGCTGCTCGTATCGTTCGTCATCTGCGGAGCGCTTGACCGGTTGGTGGCAGCTCCGGTGGAGCTGAGGCGTGATGCTGTGCCGGTCGCGGTCTATCTGTGGACCTATGGTTCGTCGGTGCTTGCGCATGCGCTGTTCTTCGGGCGCCCTCCGGTCGCTTTGGCGGGCGGTGTGGTGATGGGGCTCGTGGCGTTTCCGTTGGCTGCGTTGGTTGTTCGCGATGTGCGGTCCAGTCATTGGATCGGCAAGTGGTGAGTACGTCCGTAGGTCGCTGGACGGTCCGTGCCGGTACCGCGCTCGCTGTCTGCTCGCTGGGACTGACTATCGACAACCTGCGCCGGCTGCGGGTTGCAACTCCCGCTGCGTCGCCAATGCCGGAAGACATCGCCGTGCTGCTGCCCGTACGGGACGAGGTCGACCGGGTCGAAGGATGTGTGCGCGAGCTGACCGCGGCCGCCGCACACTGGCCTGGGAATGCACGGGTGATTGTGCTTGACGATGAGTCCAGCGACGGTACAGCTGAGGTGCTGCGCGATCTCGGACATCTGGTCGAGGTCGTCTCGGGGGTCCGGACGCCGTCGGGCTGGCTGGGGAAGCCGTGGGCCTGCCAGCAGCTGGCTGACGCTGCGGGGGATGCATCGGTGCTGATCTTCGTCGACGCCGATGTGAACCTCGCGGTCAGCGCGTTGACCGCGACGGTGGACTTGTTGCGTTCGTCGGGCCTCGACCTCGTCTGTCCCTACCCGCGCCAGGAGGCGAACGGCGCCGCAGAGCGCCTGGTGCAGCCGCTGCTTCAGTGGTCCTGGATGAGCACGCTGCCGTTGGGTATAGCCGAGCGGTCAGCACGGCCGTCGTTGACTGCCGCGAACGGTCAGTTGCTCGCCGTTGATGCCGCCGCTTACCGGCGTGCTGGTGGCCACGCGGCAGTGCGGGCCGAGGTACTCGAGGACATCGGCCTGCTGCGGGCGCTGAAGCGTGCGGGTGGGCGTGGAGTGGTCGCCGAGGGCAGCCGTATCGCCTCCTGCCGGATGTACGACGGGTGGACCGATTTGAGGGCCGGCTACACCAAATCGCTTTGGGCTGCCTTCGGATCCCCGCTCGGTGCCGCGGCAGTGACGTTGCTGATGCTGCTCTCGCACGTCGTTCCTGCGCTGGCAGCGCTCCGGGGATCCCGGATGGGCCTGGCTGGTTACCTCGCCGGCGTGGCTACGCGGGTACTGGTCGCACGCCGTACCGGTGCCCGGGCGTACCCCGATGCGTGGGCACATCCGATTTCGGTGGCGGTGTTCTCCGCGCTCACCGCCGACTCGGTCATCGCCCGGCGACGTGGAACCTTGCGGTGGAAAGGCCGATCGGTCGAGGTGCGTCGGTGAGTCGGGCCGTCATCGTGGGGGCCGGTGTCGGCGGGCTTGCCACCGCAGCGCGCCTGAGCGCGTCAGGGCATCAGGTGGTGGTCCTCGAGCAGTCCGATGAAATCGGCGGCAAGCTAGGCATCCTGCGACGGGACGGGTTCGTCTTCGACACCGGGCCATCGCTGCTGACCATGCCGCACCTGATCACCGAGCTGTTCGCCGACACCGGACCGCCTCTGGCCGAGGTACTCACGCTGCAGCGCCTCGATGTCGCCTGTCGCTACCGCTTCCCTGACGGCACGGTCCTCGATCTCCCTGGCGAGGCCACCGCCATCCCGGCGGCTCTGGACGCTGCTCTGGGGGCTGGTCGCGGGGCACAGTGGACCGGCTTCATGCAACGAGCGCAACGGATCTGGGACATCACTCGCGAGCCGTTCCTGGAGTCCCCGGTCACGCTGAAGGACATGATTCGGCTGTCCCGTCGTCTCGACCACGTCGGCACGGTCGCGCCGTGGCGCAGCTTGCGCGGGCTTGGCTCGGCGTACCTCGAGGATCCACGTCTACGGATGTTGCTTGACCGCTATGCGACCTATACCGGTTCCGATCCTCGCCGTGCACCAGCCGCTTTGGCTGCCGTGCCGTACGCCGAGCAGGCCTTCGGATCCTGGTACGTCCCAGGCGGGCTGTACCGCATCGCCGAGGCGTTGGCAGAGCGCGCCCGGTTGCATGGCGCGCAAGTGCGGACTGGCACTGAGGTGATCGAGATCTGCGTGCGGGGCGGCCGTGCCGACGGCGTACGACTGGCGGACGGAAGCGTTGTCGAGGCCGATGTCGTGGTCGCCAATGTCGATGCCGCCCAGGTCTACGGCCGTCTTGTTTCTGGGCAGCGCGCAAGGCGAGCGGCCGCACGTATCCGCCGTACGACGCCGTCACTGTCGGGCTTCGTGCTGTTGCTGGCACTCGACCATGCCCCTGCCGACCAGCCGCATCATCAGGTGCTGTTCGCGGAAGACTATGACGCCGAGTTCGACTCTGTGTTCGGTCACGCCAGCCGGGCTCGACCGGTCGAACGCCCCACCGTGTACATCTCGGCTCCTGACGATCCGGCAACTGTTCCGTCCTCCGGTGCGAGCGCTTGGTTCGTGCTGGTCAATGCTCCGCGCCACGACCCCGTCCGGGGCGTCGACTGGGATTCTCCTGGGGTCGCTGACGACTACGCCGACCGGGTGCTTTCGGTGATGGCGTCGCGCGGCCTCGATGTCCGAAGTCGGGTGCGGCATCGCACAGTGCTCACACCGGCAGACCTGGCTCGGCGCACGCTCACTCCTGGTGGCTCCATCTACGGGACGTCGTCGAACGGAGCCAGCGCGGCTTTCCGGCGTCCGGCCAACCGTTCACCGATCTCTGGTCTCTATCTGGTCGGCGGCTCAGCTCACCCTGGAGGTGGGCTGCCGCTGGTGACGCTCTCGGCCCGGATCGTGGCCGGCATCATCGGACCGGCGTAACGCACCCTCATGCCAGGCGACGTCGTACAGCCAGCAACAGGTGACCAAGCCCGATCAGAGCGATCGTCAGACCGACACTGGTCGCACCGATGGCGATGACACCGCCGTCGAGCTGGGGGAGTAGGTCAGCACCTGCTTTGCGTGCCGTCCACTCGACACCACAGAGGAAGAGCGCGAATGCCGCCACGATCACCCGGGTAGGGCGTTCTGCAATGGTCACGGCGCCCGGTCCTTCCAAGCCCGCGGCCTGCGCGGTTGCTCGCAGCGATTCGTGCAGGAGCATCACGCCACCAAGCGCTGCGCCTAGCCACAGCGGGGCGCCGAGCACAACCAAGGTGAGTACGAGCAGCAGATCGGAGATCCGGTCGGCCAGCGAGTCGAACACCTGACCCCAGCGTGACGTCGTACCGGTCCGTGATGCGACAGCGCCGTCGACGCCATCGAGCACTGCTGCAGCCACTACAACGGGTACTGCGATCAACAGCCATGCGGACCCTGCCCATGCCAGCAGTGGCACAGCTGCCGTGACAGCTGTCCCGAAAATCGTGACCGCATTGGGGCTGATTCTGCGCAATGCAAGGGGTTTCGCGCAGGCGTCGATCAGGGATACCCAGCCCGAGACCCATATCGATCCGTGGGGGTTCAGGCCACCGTGGCGCCGTGACCACTGGGCGTGGGCATCCTCGAGCTCGTCAGGTAAGTCGGACGTCGTCACAGGCCGTCAATCGTTGCGGCGCCGGTCGCCGCGCTTTGCCATGATGACGCCCCCGGCAACGACAATCGGGATCAGAAGGCCGAAAGGTAGCCACTTCATGCCTGACCAGTCGTCCCTGTCGCCGTCGGCGGATCCAGGCGGGTTCGCGGCGGGACTGTTGGTCGATCCCAGAGTCGGACTCGGATCTGCTGCGAAAGCGAGCGAAGATGTCGTGACCATCAGCGCGAACATGAGCGTGATCACTGCCGCGATGGTCCTGCTCCGATCAGACCTCATGGTTCACCGGCGCCATGGCCCACCTCGATGCGGGGCGACGAGACCACAAAGCCTGAGCGTAGGCAGCGGCTGCGACGGTCGCTTTGCGGCGCCGGCCGACAGTTGCCCGGCGGGAGAACACGTCGTAGTCGGCGGCCTCGATCCGGTTGAGGATTTCCGAGTACAACACGAAAGCGGCCCGGACGCAGGGGCGTGAGATGGGCGACAGCATCGCGATCCCGCGTTCGGCTCGACGGTAGATCTGCCGGGTGGTGGCGATCTGGTCTGTCAGGGCCCGGGTGACGCGGGGTTCGGTGCGTCGGTGCGAGACACACCAGCCCAGCAACTCGCTGTCGACGTCGTAGGAGTCCAGCTCGTCGGCCGGTAGGTAGACGCGGCCACGCTCGAAGTCCTCAGCGACGTCGCGCAGGAAGTTGGTGAGCTGGAAGGCCAATCCCAGCGCCGCGGCCGCGGGCGCTGCCTCGGCGCGGCTGGAGACTGTCCCGAGGACCGGCAGGACCTGCAACCCGATCACCTCGGCCGAGCCACGGGTGTAGATCTCCAGCGCTGCCCGGTCGGGGTAGCTGGTAGTGAACAGGTCCATGCGCATCGAGGCGAGGAAGTCGTTGAACAGGTCGTTCGTGATCGTGTAGCGGTGAGCGGTGTCGATCACGGCGGCGAGAATCGGATCTCGGCTCTGTCCGGTACGAAGTCCACTGAACAGGGCATCGGTGACCTCGCCGAGAGCGGTCTCGATGTCGCTCGTGGTGGCGCCGGTAGGAGGTAGGTCGACGATGTCGTCGGCGAATCGGGCGAAGCCGTACAGGGCGTGGACCGCGGGGCGCTGCGCTGGGGTCAGCATCCGGGTCGCCAGAAAGTAGGTGCGACCGTGTTCGGCGTTCAGTTGGCGGCATCGGACATAGGCGTCTCGCAGATGCGGTTCGGTGATGCCGGCTGCATCGAGCTCTGAATCGGTCATGGCGGATCTCCAACAGTGGGCCGGGATCGAACAGGACGGGTGGTGGGAAGGCCGGTGATGCGGTCCGCTGCCAGTCGTCCGGAGATCAGCGCGGTCGGGACGCCGACGCCGGGCACTGTGCCACCGCCGGCCAGGACGACGTTGTCGGAGCGCCGTGGGAAGTTTCCCGGCCGGAACGGCCCCGTTTGGGCGAACGAATGCGACCAGGCGAACGGACTACCGGCTGTCATGTCCTGGCGGGCCCAGTCCGCGGGCGTGAACAGCTTGGTAGCTGTCAGGCTGGCACTCAGACCGGGGGCGATTCGCTGCTCGACGAGGTCGATGAGCTGCTCGGCGTACTGAGGTCCGTCGCGATCCCAGTCGCGGGGTCCTGTGGCCAGGTTGGGGACCGGGGCGAGGATGGAGATCACGTCGTGGCCTGGTGGGGCGAGTTGTGGGTCGGTGCTGCTGGGCCGAGTGATCAGCAGTGACGGATCCTGCATCAGGGATCCGTGGTCGATCAGTTCGGTGAAGGTGGAGCGCCAAGCGGCGCCGAAAGAGATGGTGTGATGCGCGAGCTGCGGCCAGGTGTGGTCGGAACCAGCGTGCAGCACGACTGCTGATGGGGCTGCCCGTAGGGGCACCAGTCGCCGTGGCGCGCCGCCGAGAAGCCGGTAGCTGACCGGCAGTTCGGTAGTCAGTACAACTGCGTCACAGGCGTAGCGATCCCCGTCGCTGGTACGCACGGCGTGGACACGCTGCCCAGTACGTTCGAGCTCGTCCACCGTTGTCCCGTAACGGAACTCGACGCCCGCTTTGGTCGCCGCAGCAGCCAGCGCGTCAGGGATGGCGCGAATGCCACCTTGAGGAAAGTAGACGCCGGCCACGGTGTCCATGTAGGTGATCACCGCATACAGCGCCAGCGCCTGCTGGGGTGCCTGTCCGACGTACAGGGATTGGAAGGTGAAGACTCTTCGCAGTCGCTCATCGCTGATGAATCTGCCGATCACCGGGTCGAGGCGGCCGAAGCCACGCAACGTGATCAGGCGAGCCAGCTGAGGTGAAAGCATCGACAACGGCGAGTCGAAGTTCGACGCGACGAAGCGATCGAACTCGACGCGGTGCATCGTTTCCAACCAGGTTCGCAGCCGCTGGTACCCGGCTGCGGCGTCAGCACCGGCGAAGTCGCGGACGGCTTGTGTCATCTGCTCGGGGTCGCGGTGTACGGCCAGACTGGCCCCGTCGGCGAACCTGGCCAGGTAGGCCGGGTCCAACTCGGTCAGCTGTACGTGATCAGCCAAGGTGGCACCGACGGCGGCGAGTGTGTCGTCAATGATGTCGGGCATTGTCAGCACGCTCGGTCCGGTATCGAGGTGATAGCCATCGAGGTCGAATCGGCCGGCGCGACCGCCAGGAACCTGTTCGCGCTCCAAGACGGTCACCTGACGGCCGCGGCCGGCCAGATGCAACGCCGCGCTCAGGCCGGCGAACCCGGCACCGACGACAACGACCCGGTCCGTGCGGCCGGCGACTGTCCGCATCAGTGCGATCCCTTGAGCTTGGTCATCTGATCAGTGGTCCCTGCGTGAGCACTTCTCGGCCAGCAGCATCAGGCCTTGAAGAGGCAGAGCCGGAAGCCGCGCCACCTTCAACAGATGGGATGCAGCGACGACACGTTGGTCTATCAGCTGCTCGACCCGGCTGTGTGCGCCAGTGGCGACGATCAACTTCTGCCAGGAGCAGACCCATTCCGGGTCGTCGTCCGCCGACCGTGGCAGAGCCGCGGTCAGCGTCTTCATCTGGTTGCGCTGATGGGGAGTGGCCATCTCGCGGGCTATTACGGTCACACTGGTCGCTTTGCCCTGCCGCAGATCGTCACCCAAGGGTTTGCCGGTTGTGCACGGGTCACCGAGCACGCCCAGCTGGTCGTCGCGCAACTGGAACGCTTCGCCGATCAGCGCACCGTAACGCTGTAGCGCGACTGTGTGTTCCCTGGTGCAGCCGGCCATCGCCGCACCGAGTTCCAGTGGGCGCCGGACTGTGTAGTTCCCGGACTTTCGGCGCGCGATGTCGAGGACGGCTTCCAAGCTTGGTGCCGTTGCGGTGTCGTTGAGGAGATCACTGAACTGGCCGACCGCCAGTTCGCTGCGCATCAGGTCGTACACCGGCCAAGCGCGATCCAGCTCAGCGGTCGTCAGGTCTGCCTCGCGCAACATTCGATCGGCCCAGAGCAGGCACAAGTCGCTGAGCAGGATTGCTGCCGAGCGCCCGAATCGTTGAGCGCCTTGGCCGGTGTGGTTTCGGGTGTGCCAATCGGCCAGCTGTCTGTGGACGGTCGGACGACCCCTTCGGGTCGCCGAGTCGTCCATCACGTCGTCCTGGATCAGAGCGAACGCGTGGAGCAACTCCAAGCTGGCGACCGCCTGCGCCGCAGTGCCGGACTCGGGTTGACCGCAGAGCCATCCCAGGTAGGCGAAGGTGGAGCGGACATATTTGCCGTCGGCTACGAACTCGCGGAGTACCCGACCGAGTACTGCGGTATCGGGTGCGGTGAAGTGCTCGATGCAACGCTGGGCTGTGAAAGTGGAGACCATTCCTTTCACGCCGGTGACTTGAGTCTCCAGCCACCCGTTCGGGATGGATCTGATCCCAGTGAGATCGGGGGGCGAATTGATCTCGACGCGGGACCTTCCGTTCACGATCGTCACGACATGCCCTCCACGTTTGTTCTGCCATCGAGCACTGACGAGCCCACCTCTTGTTCTGCTCAGAAGGCGTCGACGGATGCAGGCGTCGCCAAACTTTCGCGAGTCAGCTAAGGGTGGGTTCGATCGCCGACATCCAAGGCACCTCCGGCGCAGTCGTCTGATGGACTTGCTGCCAGGGGCTGGGGCAACCGGAAGCGCACGTTGAACGGTGACGACTTCCAACGCCTCGGTACCCGCGCCTGATCACAGGGAAACCAAGAGCTGCACAAGTTCTGAATCGTCAGGTCCAGTAGAGGAAGCGTGCTGACGGCAAATGGTCAGCCACTGCCTCGTTGAACCAGCTGCGCAGTTCCTTCATCTCGGTGGCGGGATAGACGTACTTCACCGCGCCGAACTTGCCGAACTTGCGGCTACGACGCTCAGGGTCCATCTCCAGCTTGGTGTTTGGATACCAGGACTCCAGTACGTCCTTGCTGCCCGGCGTGAAGCGGTGCGTGATGCACTCGACGGTGAGGTCGGTGTCGGCGGGCAATGCCGCAGCGGCGGCAGCGAGCAGCGCGGTGTACTGCTCGCGCCAGCCATCGATCGGCATGATCGGGGCAATCGTCAGGCCAACCGGATAGCCGGCGCGGGCCAGTGTGCCGAGTCCGGCCAGACGGTGCGGCACTGAGTCGGCGCCGCCTTCGAAACGGCCCGCGACGCCGTCGGCGTTCACAGATGCGCGGATGCGGGTGCGGCCGTTGTGAGGAAGATCGACCAGGCCGTCGACGAGGCCGAACTTGGTCGTTGCCCGGAGCTGGATCGGCCCAGCGAAGTCATGCGTGCCGGCATAGGTGATCGCCGCGGCGAGACTGCCGGTCACCAGCTCGATACCGAGCGGGTCGGTGTAGCAGGACGCCTCGAATGTCGTCCCTTCGCCGCTGCGGGCAGCATCGGCGGAAGTGACGGTGCCGCGCCCGACGTAGGCGTCCATGCCGGCGAGGATCTCGTCGAGATCGGCGTACACGCGGGTGATGGGAGGGCCGCTCAGTGAACCGGCCAGGTAGCAGTACTGGCAATGAGCGGGGCAGCCACGCGCCAGATCGATCCGCCAGTCGGCGCTGGGCGCGATCGGCTGGAGCTTACGGGCCGATGGCGGGCTGACCACTACGGCGAGTGTCGCTTTGGCGCGGTTGTACGCGGTGCGCTCGTCGCCTCCGCTGAGCCCGCTGATGCGGTCCGAGCGCAGAATCGTGATGTCGGTGACGCCGGCGCGTTCGGCACGAGCGAGTACTTCGCGGGTGTGTGGGTGCTCTGCGGCCGATCGTGTCACGAGTATGTGCCTGGGAATCCAGAGTTTTGGGCGACGAGATGACACGACAGGCTCCATTGATTGGTACGACGCTTGCGCAGGCGGTGGGATGCCGCCGGCCGCATCAGCGCCCGATACCCGCGCTGATCGGCGGGAAACGAGTCAGGCACAGGAGAGATCCTGCGATGCACAAGTTCAGCAGGAACATGCATCAAAAAGGGCAACGCGGGGCACCGGGCAGCCGTAGTACCTGACCGTGGTCCAGCCCCTGGCCGCGCCGTGACACATGTCGCGAGGTCAACCATGGACACAAGTATTAGTATCGAAACAGTACCGACCCGCTGCTTCACGCCGCAGCAGCGGGCGCAGCGCGAGGCTGCCACCCAGGTCTTGCTGAAGCGTCGAGCGCTCACTGGCGACGTTGCCGAGCGGCAGCGGCTCCTTGCGGACGTTGTCGAGCTGAACATCGAAATTGCTCGTGGGATCGCACGGCGTTACCACAACCGCGGACCTGAAGCCGATGACCTGGAACAGGTTGCTTGCATGGCACTCGTCAAGGCGGCCAACGGCTACCGGCTGGAATCCGGTACCCCGTTCATCGGGTACGCCGTTCCAACGATCCGCGGCGAGGTCAAGCGGTATTTCCGCGACCTGGCGTGGACCGTGCGGATCCCTCGCCGGCTGCAGGATCTTCAAGGAGTGATGACCGCCAAGGTTCCTTCGCTGGAGCAGCAGTTGGGCAGACCGCCCACTTCGACCGAAGTCGCCGAGTATCTCGGCGTCACGGTCGTCGAGATCGAACAGGCTCGAGCTGCGACGGGTTGCTTCACTGTGTTGTCGCTGGACTGGACCAACGGCAGTGCCGACGACGGTGTCACGCTGGCTGACGCAATACCGGCCCAGGACGACGGAACGATGGTGGAGATCGAGGGCCTCGATCAACTGCTTTCGCTGCTGAATGACCTGGACGACCGGTCCCGGCGGATCCTCCATCTCCGGTTCGTCGAGGCCAGATCCCAGAGCCAGATCGGCGAGGACATCGGGTGTAGCCAGATGCAGGTCTCCAGGAATTTGAAAGCGATCCTCGGCCGGCTCCGCACCCAGCTGGGCATCACGACGGTTGCCGCGTAGAAGGACCTACGCTTGCATTTGCGAGTTAGTTGTTGGTGGCTCCTGAAGGTGAGGTGAAGGCAGCGGTGTCGTAGTACGTCACGAATCGGATGATTTGATCGGCGTAGGTCGACCAGAAAGGTGCCGGCGCTTCTGCGGCGTCGGCCGGGAGTTCGGGTCTGCTCAGCTCGGCACCGTCGGCGAACAGTCCGGCAATCGGCTGTTCGTCTCCTGTCTGGTCGAGCTGGTGCAAGGCGATGGCGAACTGGTCGGCACGGTGGCTCATGAAGGACCTTCCTCGAGGGCTACGTGGTGGTCGGATTTACGAGCTTCAGTCATCGGAGGCGATGTCCTTTCGGGATGCCGGGTTGTTGAGATAGCGGGCCGGGTCTCCGGCGGCGCGGGCACCGCTGGACAACCAGCGGGCGAAGCTCTCCGGGTCCCGATGTTGTAGGGCATCAAGGTAGGCAGCCCGGATCTCGATGAGATGGATGCGATCGGCAACAGAATGGGTGTGCTCCAGTACTGCGTAGCTGAGGCGCCAGCTTCGGCACAGTTCCGCATCGGTCAAGGAGTCTGGTGAAGGCCACACAATGACCGGCGCAGGCAAAGGAGACATCGGCTCCGGACTGTGAGGCAGTTGCAGGACGGGACGGGCGGGCGACCGGTCCTGAATGCGACGCATGATCGGGGGCGATGAGGCGGCGACCAATGTCGTCAAGATCAGGCCATCGGAGCCAGCGACTTCGATCATTCCGATCGCCGCCACCGATCCGACTGCCGCTCTGAGCCCCCACGTCGCGTAACGGCTCAGTGGAACCTGACTGTTGGGCCTGTTGTAGTCGGGAACAGTGCCGGCCGCGGCGATGCCGACCACAGCCGCCATCACCACGAATGCCACCAGAGGGCTTGCGGACAAGCTGAGCAACGCTGCTGCCCAGCCGAGAATGCTGAACAAGATGGCAGCGCTGTTCCAAGCAGTTCGATACATCGGAGTTCCGTCTCGGACCGATTCGGATCTAGAACCTCGTGCTGCAGCCGTGGCGACTGCGTGGGGCTCCTACTACGCCGGCCGATGGTGGCGGCCCGGGCTACTGGTCCGTGGCAGTGTCTGGGCCCCGGCCCGCGCAGCATGTGATCTGCACCGTTCGCGATGTTGCAGTCGCCGGGGGCTGGGGCGATCCTGAGTTCCGTTCGTCAGTTCGGTACCCAGGCAAATCCTCGTCAACCGGCTCCGTCGAATTGAGGTAAGGGCCGAGCGAACTGGATGCTACGCATTGGGGTCGGTCTCTGGCGCACACGGGCCGAACGCCAGAGACCTGGATCAACCTGTCCCGGCCGGGACCCAAGGAGGATCTTGACCGCTCTGTGACCACTACGCGCCGACCTCAAACGTGCGCAGACAGTGTGCAGGTCATCATGACGTCGTGGAGTAAGGCCCTGCGGGCCACGACGAGGCCGAGGGCGAGCCGTGACGACATTCTTCTGGTCAGCAGCGCGCCGGTCACCGCCGCCAGAGCAATGGCGCTGAAGATCCAGGTCGGTGTTTTCTGGACATTCGATCCAGGGCGATGACACTTCGGTGACGCCGGCGGTGATTGCGCCACTGCCAGGCTGACCGAGTTGCCCCAGCCTGTTCGCCGGATAGTAGCCGCCTGCAAAGCAGTCCGAGAGACCTCTCCGATGGAGGGAGTACGGCGTCATGGGCGGGGTACCGCTCGTCCATCAGAGGTGGTGCTCCTTTGTCCGGGGGCTGAAATCGTTGCGTGCGGTTGGCGGGAGGATGACGTGGCGCGTCTAGGTCTGGTGGTCGTTGTGGTGACTGTGGTGGTCGTGGTTGCGCTTGTTCTCTTGGCGATGGTTGCGGGGAAGCCTCACCGCGGCGGTTCGCCTTGTCGAGGTGTTGCGACGCAGGTAAGGGTTGTTTGACTGGAGAGTCGGTGGCTACCGGTGGCAGATGCAGAAGTCACCCGGTCACGCCTATCCTCTCGGAGCCACGTACGACGGCTCCGGTACGAACTTCGCGCTGTTCTCGGAGGTTGCTCAACAAGTTGACCTGGCTCTCATCAATGACGACGGATC
>NZ_JBFBNQ010000015.1:1436-3086 GCF_040687575.1 Kribbella sp. NPDC056861
ATGTAGGGCTGGTGTTCCTGCCCGTATTTTGAGAACTGTATAGTGGACGCGAGCATCTTCAGTAGTTGTTTTTTTGTTGTTTTTTGACAAGCTACTAAGGGCAATCGGTGGATGTCTAGGCACCAAGAGCCGATGAAGGACGTAGGAGCCTGCGATAAGCCCCGGGGAGTTGGCAACCAAGCTGTGATCCGGGGGTGTCCGAATGGGGAAACCCAGCTGGCACTCTAAAGCCAGTTACCAGTGCCTGAACACATAGGGTTCTGGAGGGAACGCGGGGAAGTGAAACATCTCAGTACCCGCAGGAAGAGAAAACAATAGTGATTCCGTGAGTAGTGGCGAGCGAAAGCGGATGAGGCTAAACCATGTGCGTGTGATAGCCGGCGTGCGTTGCGTATATGGGGTTGTGGGAGCATTCAGACCTTCAATGCCGTGGGGTCAGGGAGTTATAAATCACTGTTGAAGTCGAATTTTCTGGAAAGTTGAGCCGTAGTGGGTAATAGCCCCGTAGGCGTAAGACAGTGACTTCCGAGTGTTTTCCCAAGTAGCACGGGACTCTTGAAATCCCGTGTGAATCTGGCGGGACCACCCGCTAAGCCTAAATACTTCTTGGTGACCGATAGCGGACTAGTACCGTGAGGGAAAGATGAAAAGTACCCCGGGAGGGGAGTGAAATAGTACCTGAAACCGATTGCCTACAATCCGTCGGAGCATTCACCTTGTGTGGGTGTGACGGCGTGCCTTTTGAAGAATGAGCCTGCGAGTTAGTGGTATGTGGCGAGGTTAACCCGTGAGGGGTATCCGTAGCGAAAGCGAGTCTGAATAGGGCGCTTTAGTCGCATGCTCTAGACCCGAAGCGGAGTGATCTATCCATGGGCAGGTTGAAGCGCGGGTAAGACCGCGTGGAGGACCGAACCCACCAGGGTTGAAAACCTGGGGGATGACCTGTGGATAGGGGTGAAAGGCCAATCAAACTCCGTGATAGCTGGTTCTCCCCGAAATGCATATAGGTGCAGCGTCGCGTGTTTCTTACCGGAGGTAGAGCACTGGATGGTCTAGGGGGCTTACCGGCTTACCGAAATCAGCCAAACTCCGAATGCCGGTAAGTGAGAGCGCGGCAGTGAGACGGCGGGGGATAAGCTCCGTCGTCGAGAGGGAAACAGCCCAGATCACCAGCTAAGGTCCCTAAGCGATTGCTAAGTGGAAAAGGATGTGGAGTTGCCCAGACAACCAGGAGGTTGGCTTAGAAGCAGCCACCCTTGAAAGAGTGCGTAATAGCTCACTGGTCAAGTGATTCCGCGCCGACAATGTAGCGGGGCTCAAGCAATCCACCGAAGCTGTGGCATTCACATATGTACCCGGTATCGACTTGATCGGTATCCAGGTGTGTGGATGGGTAGGGGAGCGTCGTGCAGCGAGCGAAGCAGCAGAGTGATCTAGTTGTGGATGCTGCACGAGTGAGAATGCAGGCATGAGTAGCGAATGACGGGTGAGAAACCCGTCCGCCGAATGATCAAGGGTTCCAGGGTCAAGCTAATCTGCCCTGGGTAAGTCGGGACCTAAGGCGAGGCCGACAGGCGTAGTCGATGGACAACGGGTTGATATTCCCGTACCGGCATTAACACGACCCGACCGAACCTAGTGATGCTAAGG
>NZ_JBFBNQ010000015.1:3181-4795 GCF_040687575.1 Kribbella sp. NPDC056861
CGTCTGACCCGAACTGGTATTAGGTGCACTAAGGAGTGACGCAGGAGGGCAGTCCAACCGCGGCGATGGTAGGCGCAAGCTGATCCGCGGGCAAGGTGGTAGGGCGAGGCATAGGCAAATCCGTGTCTCTTACAGCCTGAGAACCGAGGCGGACCCGTTTAGGGGAAGTGGATGATCCCATGCTGCCGAGAAAAACTTCGTAGTGAGTGTTAGAGCCGCCCGTACCCCAAACCGACACAGGTGATCAGGTAGAGAATACCAAGGCGATCGAGTGAACCATGGTTAAGGAACTCGGCAAAATGCCCCCGTAACTTCGGGAGAAGGGGGGCCGGACACGTTACGAGACTTGCTCTCGGAAGCGTTGATGGCCGCAGAGACCAGGCCCAAGCGACTGTTTACTAAAAACACAGGTCCGTGCGAAGAAGTAATTCGATGTATACGGACTGACGCCTGCCCGGTGCTGGAACGTTAAGGGGACAGGTTAGCTGGTTTAGGCCGGCGAAGCTTTGAACTTAAGCGCCAGTAAACGGCGGTGGTAACTATAACCATCCTAAGGTAGCGAAATTCCTTGTCGGGTAAGTTCCGACCTGCACGAATGGCGTAACGACTTGGGCGCTGTCTCAACCATGGACTCGGCGAAATTGCATTACGAGTAAAGATGCTCGTTACGCGCAGCAGGACGGAAAGACCCCGGGACCTTTACTACAACTTGGTATTGGTGGTCGGTACAACTTGTGTAGGATAGGTGGGAGACTGTGAAACTCGGACGCCAGTTCGGGTGGAGTCATCGTTGAAATACCACTCTGGTTGTTCTGGCTGTCTAACTTCGGTCCATTATCTGGATCAGGGACAGTGCCTGGTGGGTAGTTTGACTGGGGCGGTCGCCTCCTAAAAGGTAACGGAGGCGCTCAAAGGTTCCCTCAGCCTGGTTGGCAATCAGGTGTCGAGTGTAAGTGCACAAGGGAGCTTGACTGTGAGACAGACATGTCGAGCAGGGACGAAAGTCGGAACTAGTGATCCGGCGGTGGCATGTGGGAGCACCGTCGCTCAACGGATAAAAGGTACCCCGGGGATAACAGGCTGATCTTCCCCAAGAGTCCATATCGACGGGATGGTTTGGCACCTCGATGTCGGCTCGTCGCATCCTGGGGCTGGAGTAGGTCCCAAGGGTTGGGCTGTTCGCCCATTAAAGCGGCACGCGAGCTGGGTTTAGAACGTCGTGAGACAGTTCGGTCCCTATCCGCTGCGCGCGCAGGAGACTTGAGAAGAGCTGCCCCTAGTACGAGAGGACCGGGGTGGACGAACCTCTGGTGTGCCAGTTGTTCCGCCAGGAGCACGGCTGGTTGGCTACGTTCGGAAGTGATAACCGCTGAAAGCATCTAAGCGGGAAGCACGCTTCAAGATGAGGTCTCCCACCGAGTTAATCGGGTAAGGCCCCCAGTAGACCACTGGGTTGATAGGCCAGAAGTGGAAGCACCGTAAGGTGTGGAGCTGACTGGTACTAATAGGCCGAGGGCTTGTCTCAACACCAACCACTGGTTGGCAACAAAGACACTTGCTGCGAAGATGATCTGCGTCCACTATACGGTTCCCGAAATACGGTCAACCCCCAGC
>NZ_JBFBNQ010000016.1:0-1031 GCF_040687575.1 Kribbella sp. NPDC056861
ACCCGCAACGCCCCCACAAACCCCAACACCCGCAACTCATCCGAACTCACCGGCAACACCAACCGCGTCCACAACACACCCCCGTACGACCGCGCCACAAACCCCGGCACCCCCCGCACAAACCCCACCACCCCACCACCCAACCGCTGCAACCCCGCCAACCCCACCCCCCACCGCGACCCCGACACCCCACCCAGCCACGGCAACAACCGCACCCACCCCAACACCCCGAAAAACCCCACCCCAGACCCCACCCGCGACAACACCGGCAACCGCGACACCCGCGGCAACAACCCGTACACCAACAAATCCCGGCTGAACAACGACTGAAACGTCCGCGCCAACGACACCCCCGACGACCCCGCCACCCCACCCACCAACCGCCCCAACTCCCGCACCGGCAACGCCCGCGTCGTCGGCGCCACCAACCCCAACAACGCCAAAAACAACCCCGCCACACTGCCATGCCCACCCGCGAACTCCGCCACCGAATAAACAAACAACCCCAAACTCGCCCCCCACGCCAACAACCCCAACGGCCCACCCGCCAACATCATCGGCACCAACACCAACGCCGCCAACCACGGATACGACTCCATGAACGCCCGACACTCAGACACCGGCAACCGCACATCCGACACCGCCGCCACCCGCCGCCCCACCTCACGACCACGCTCCGACAACTCCACCCCCGCCCAAAAAGCAACCTCCCGCAACCGCACCCACTCCGGATCCCCCACCACCAAACCCCGCGCCGCCACCAACGCCCCATCAGCCACCCGCTGCTGCTCCACCACCACCCCACACCACTCCCGCAACACCCCCGCCGCCACCTCAAAAGACGACGCCACATCCTCCACATGCCCCCGCAACCGACCATCCACCTTCCCCCGCAACCCATCCGCAGCCACCCCCACAAACCCACCCCCCGACCCCTCCATCACCAACTCCACCGCCCCATGAATCAACCGCGCCCGCTCACCCAAACCCCCCAACACCCCCACCAACTCACCAATCACCACCACATCACC